>NZ_JRLV01000002.1 GCF_000769915.1 Flavobacterium beibuense F44-8 | reverse complement strand
GCTGCATCCTGTGCGTTCTCATGGTAGCTTACACTGTATTGGGCAGGGTCTAACAGTCCAAGTACTTCCGACTCTACAGAGGTCAGGTCAAAGATGCCTTCACCGTCGGCATCATCCAAACCGTTGTCACACAGTCCGTAAGCGGCCGGAGTGGTAGCCTCAGGGACAGGGTGTACGATTAATTGTAGTTCCTCAACATCATAACATACCGTAAAGGCTGACTCTACCCTTACATATAGGGTTTGTACTCCGTTTGTGGTAAAGGCCTCAACGTTACTGTAAGCTGTTGTATTGGTAATGGCGTTACTGCCAAAGTCGGCATCATCCTGTGTTTCGTGGATGGTTACAACAACATCGCCGCCTAACTGGGCTGTGATATCGTCAATTACAGCCTGTAGGTTGAATATCGCTACATCGTCAAGGTTAAAGTCACATTCCTCAAGCGCATCAAGTGCAGGAGAAATTGGGGCA
>NZ_JRLV01000015.1 GCF_000769915.1 Flavobacterium beibuense F44-8 | reverse complement strand
TTACCGTTACATAGTACATCTACCTGAGATGCAGTAAGTGTTAAAACATCCGGCTCAGTAATAACAAACTCCTGTGTGAAAATACAATTGTTTACATCAGTTACATCAACCGTATATGTACCAGCTACAAGAGCTGTAGCAGTAGCCGTTGTTTGTCCGTCACTCCATAAATAGGTATATGGCATTACACCACCTTCCACATCAATAGTAGCTTCTCCTGTTGCCGTGCCGTTACAAGTAACATTAGACTGCGTAGTAGCATCTGTTGCAACAATAGCATCAGGCTGGGTAATTTCAAACTCAAGGCTAAGTACACAATCATTAGCATCGGTAACATCCACAGTATAGACACCTGCTGTAAGTCCGCTTAATGAAGCTGTTGTTTGTCCGTCATTCCATAAATAGGTATATGGTGTTACCCCACCCTCAACAACTAAATTGATTTCTCCGGTAGCGGCACCATTACATAAAACATTGGTTTGAGATGTAGCAGAACCTTCAATCAATGCAGATGGTTCGCTAATATTAAAGTTTTGTATAATGATACAACCGTTATCATCGGTTACCGTTACGAAATAAGTTCCGGCAGCAAGTCCTGTAACAGTATCAGTCGTTTCACCGTTACTCCACTCATAAGCATAAGGGGCAACACCACCCGATACAATTACCGTAGCTTCTCCATTATCGTCTCCGTTACAAAGTACATTGGTTTGTGAACCTGTTGTAGATAAAGTTGTAGGTTCATTAATCGCAAACGTTTCTGTTAAAACACAATCGTTAGCATCGGTAACATCAACGCTGTACGTACCCACTGCAAGTCCGGTTATTGTAGCTGTAGTTTGACCATTATTCCACAGGTAAGTATATGGAGCTACACCACCCTGTATATCAACCGTAATTAAACCGCTTGCACCACCATTACATAATACATCGTTTACAACGGTATTAGGTGAAAGAGCTAATGCATCCGGCTGTGATACAATAAAGTTTTCTGTTAAAGTACATCCGTTAGCATCACTAATAGTAACAGTGTAATTTCCTGCGGCAAGTCCGGTTGCGGTAGCAGTAGTCTGTCCGTCACTCCATGCATAAGAATATGGAGTTACACCACCCTGCATTACAACTGTGATTTCTCCATCAGTACCACCGTTACACGATACATCATTTTGGGTAGATCCTGTAGCAGCTGCAAGAGCATCAGGCTCGCCTATTGTAAAGTCCTGCACCACAGAACATCCGCTTGCATCGGTTACAGTTACGGTATAATCACCAGGTGCAAGCCCTGTAGCTGTAGCAGTAGTTTGACCGTCATTCCATAAATACGTATATGGTGCAGTACCTCCTGTAACTGCTACAGTAGCAGTACCATTAGCTTCACCGTTACATAAAACATCTGTCTGGTTATCTATAGAAGCAGTTGGCGGAGTCGGTAAATCAACTGGAAGGTCGAATTCAGAAACACAGGCACCATTAGTAATCGTCCAGCGTAAAACATAGCTGGCACCAGGTGTACCTGTAAAAGAAGTTTCGGCATCAGTATCTGTACCAAAAACACCATTTGTCCCCGATACTATACTCCAAAGTCCCGTACCAAGTACCGGTACATTTGCAGTAACCGTAATTTCATTACAGGTATTGGCACTAAAATCAGCAACAGCCGTAGCTGCCGAAACCACACAAAGATTTGCTGCATCTGAAACTACATAAGCACAAACTAAATCAGACTGAGTGATAATCACCCTATAGTCATAATCTGCCATTGCAGCCGTAACAGCTGTTAAGTTAAGAGTATTTGTAGTAGCGTCGCTATAAATTCCGCCATCAGTAATATCTGTCCAAGTAACACCATTATCTGTACTTTCCTGCCACTGGTAGTTTGTTGTTCCTGAACCACCTGAAGCCGCTACAGTAAACGCAACATTAGCATTAATCTCAACCGACTGATCTACAGGTTGTGTATCAATGGTACTTTCTGCTCCTACGGTAGTAACATTGTTGTTTGTTCCTGCATAAGAGGCTCCTATAACAGTACCATCCGCATTTACGGCAACAGGCCCTACACCATAATACATATCTCCGTCGTTACCATCGGCATCAGCCAGGCCATAAGCCTCATTAGCATCACTACAGCCGTCGTTATCACTATCCAAATCAACATAATCAGGGAAACCGTCATTATCGCTATCGGCACAATCTCCAAGTCCCTGCGCTCCTGTATCTACACTATAGTTACCAATAGAAGGTGCTGTAGAGTTAGTTATATAGTCACCAATACCTGTATAAGAAGAAAGTATAGGCACATTACCTGTAGTAGATGTCACATTAATCGCAGTACCCGCAGCTATACCAGATACCTCAGCATATGATGTACCGGGTGAACTAGGATACGGAACCCACCCTGTAACAGGAGCTCCATTATATAAAACAAGAGAGGTACTTGCTGTAGGTGCTATAAGTGCCAGTACATTTGATGTGGTCATGGAGGTTGGGATAGAGAAGTTAAAACTGTTTACAGCTTTACTCTCATCAAGCACCAACTGCCATGCAGGATCGTTATCATTAGGACTTAATTGCCATACCGAAGCAATGTTACTGGTTTCAATCACGTTAAGATCTGTTGCCGAAACATTAAAAGAATAAACATCTCCGGCATTTGCCAGTGTAGCCACAACACTACCGTTTAGTGTAACGGTTGTATTATCGGCATCGGCCATTACATAAGTAGTATTACTTGCAGTGTTTGAGATATAAAATTTAGTACCCAGCATATTTCTAGGCAATAACATCTCATCAATGTTATCACAGGCACCATATGGAGTATTGGCACATTTAACACCAACAATTACTCCTACATTATAGGTAGACTCAACCGTCCACCCTGTCATGTTAAGGTCTACCCCTGTTTGAAGATAGGTTTCTCCCGCATTTAATGTAAAGCTTTTTTGAACAACACCGGTTTTGTCTTTTATCAGTACGTTATTAGCATCGGTAGCACTGTAAATCATGGCATACTGATCTTTAACTGCATTAACCGAATAGTGATATGTAAACAGCCTGTAGCTGTTGCCCCATATTTTTTCGGGAAGTACTACCCACGAGTCGCTTGTGTAAGCACCTGTAAGTTCGTGTATTATTGTTACCGGCATATCGGCAACTAGTAAAAGACTTTTGCCCGACTGTACCACGTTATTGGAAAGATTCGGTACCTGAGCACCTGTTACACTTATCACAAGCGTTTGAGATGCCGGAATAACATAAGTAGAACCAAGGAAAGTAATTGTTGTTCCCTCATCACCCGATATTACAATGTTCCATATTTCATCAGGGTGAAGATAGTTAGGCGGAGCAAACAGGTTAAAAGTTGTTGCTGCCAGGGTTACGTCACATTCGTCGGTATCTAAAATACCATCGTTGTCATCGTCAAGGTCGTCGCTGTTTATTACACCGTCACAGTCAAAATCCTGATCGGGGGCTGTACCATAATTGGCACACTGTGAATAAGCTATTTCACTAAAAAGCAAAACTGCAAACAGCATAGTTAGTTTGAATAATAAATTTCTGGTTTTAATCATAGGTGGTATGTAATAATAATTGGGTTGTTTACTTGCTATAATAACAAAATGCCTTCCTGTCACCCGGACAAAAAAGCTCAAAAAGCCAACGGCTAATTATATTTTGAATAGATTGAACCGTATAGATTAATTAATAATCAAATAAAATATAACAATTCAGGTAGTGGAGTGAGGTAGTTTTTTTCATAGGCATTAATTATTGGGTTTTTATGATTTATTTTCAATATGCTAATATACAGTATTTTCTATTTTTTATTTAAGATTTAATTAACTTATTTAACAGGTGTTTTTCTATTAAATAATGAATATCCCTTAAAAATTGATTTATTTAAAAAATATATAAACCCTGCAAAGGTAATTTTTAGGATTATTTAATTTTAGAGTAGAATTACCTGTTTTTCAATAATGCGTAAAAACACCTAAAAGTGCTTTTTTATACCCGATTAAAACATTTACAGACTACTGAATACAAATATCTTTTAGGTAAAAACAAAAAAAAATACCCAAAAATGGGTATTTTCATATAAAATGGTATGTATTAAAAAAGCCTCCTTAAAGGAGGTTTTTTTATATTAGTCTATTACAGTTTCGTCTATTTGCATGTTATTTAAGAAAGCTATTGTATTCTCAATATCATAATGCAGTATCCTGTCGTCTTCAACAAGCGGAACTTCTTCCCTGTATGATTTAAGGAACATTTCTATAAAGTCGCTTGATTTTAGTGGTCTTCTAAATTCAATAGCCTGAGAGGCGTTCATAAGCTCTATAGCAAGTATACGCTCCAGGTTCTCTATAATTCTAAGTGCTTTTGTAGCCGCATTAGCCCCCATACTCACGTGGTCTTCCTGACCGTTGCTCGATACTATACTATCGGCACTTGCAGGGGTGCATAACTGCTTATTCTGGCTTACAATACTTGCTGCAGTATACTGCGGAATCATAAAGCCCGAGTTTAGCCCGGGGTTTGCCACAAGGAATGGCGGTAACCCGCGCAGGCCAGATATTAACTGATACGTTCTTCTTTCTGAAATACTACCCAGTTCAGAAAGAGCTATTCCTAAAAAGTCCAGCGTTAATGCCAGTGGTTGACCGTGGAAGTTACCTCCCGATATAATCTGGTCGCTGTCAATAAATATATTAGGGTTATCGGTAACCGAATTGATTTCGGTACGGAATACCTTTTTCACATAATCAATAGTGTCTTTTGTAGCACCATGTACCTGTGGTATACAACGGAACGAATATGGATCCTGAACGTGTTGTTTAGGGTGTGCAATAATCTCACTATCCTCAAGCAGCTGATTAAAACGTTGTGCTGTTACAATTTGTCCTTTGTGAGGGCGCACCATGTGGATAAGCTCATTAAAAGGTTCTATTCTTCCGTCAAAACCTTCAAGGGAAATAGCCCCAATAACATCGGCAAGGTAAGAGTACTTAATTGACTTAAGAAGTACATACACACCGTATGAACTCATAAACTGAGTACCGTTTAATAATGCAAGACCCTCTTTAGATTTAAGCACGATAGGCTTCCACCCTATTTTCTCCAATACTTTTGAAGCAGGCTGACGGAAACCGTCCATGTTTACCTCTCCCTCACCTAATAGCGGTAATGAAAGGTGTGCCAACGGAGCAAGGTCGCCCGATGCTCCAAGAGATCCCTGATTGTAAACAACCGGTAAAATATCGTTATTGTAAAAATCGATAAGCCTTTGTACGGTTTCCAGCTGAACGCCCGAATGCCCGTAGCTTAACGACTGTATTTTTAAAAGAAGCATAATCTTAACGATTTCCTGAGGCACTTCCTCCCCTGTACCACAAGCATGTGATTTTACAAGGTTCTCCTGTAGTTTTGAAAGGTTTTCGTTAGATATTTTTACATTATATAATGAACCGAACCCTGTATTTATACCATAAATAGGGTCGCTGTGCGATTTCATTTTCTCATCAAGGTACGTTCGGCATTTTTCAATGTTCAGCCTGGCTTCTTCGCTAAGCTCCAGTTTTTTCCCCTGAGTAATAATTTCGTTTACGACTTCAATAGAAAGCAGCTCACTGCTTATATAATGTATTGTTTCCATTTATAACTTGAATTGAAGCCCCAAAATTCACTAAACCTTATTTAAAAAACAAGATTTTTATCAACTTTTCAATATTAGGGATGATTTGCTTCGATTTCATGATAGGCTTTACCTATATAATCGGGTATCATAGATGCCGTAAAAGCCTGCATTCCGGTTTGCGGCAGGGCAATATCTGCGGTGAGTCCGTGCAGGTATACTCCAAACACCGCAGCATCGGCAGCAGTGTAACCCTGTGCCAGTAATCCGGTAATAATACCTGTAAGCGTATCGCCACTGCCACCCGTTGCCAGTGCAGCATTACCCGATGCGTTTATGTGTACCTCATTATCATATACCACCATAGTACGGGCATCCTTAGCTACGAGTATTACATGGTACTTTTTACAAAAGGCTTTCATTTTCTCTATTTTGTCAAAGTCGTCATTCCAAGTCCCCATTAAACGCTCAAGCTCTTTGGGGTGCGGAGTAAGTATAGTATTTACAGGAAGCAGTTCCAGCCATTCCTTGTTATAGGATAATATGTTTAGCCCGTCGGCATCTATAACTAACGGATGTTTGTACCGAATTAAAAAATCATGGAAAGCCTTTTGGGTTTCGGGATGCTGCCCCATCCCAGGGCCGATACCAATTGCTTTGGGTTCAAAATCAAAATTGATATGCGTAATATGTTCATCTCCGTCGGTTATTGCCATTGCTTCAGGGAAAGCTGTTTGTATCACTACATAACCACACTTGGGCAGATAGGTCGTTATGAGTCCGCAACCTGATTTTAATGCCGACTTCGCCGCAAGGCATACTGCCCCTATTTTACCATAGCTACCACCAATAATAAGCGCATGCCCCTGTTTACCCTTGTGCGTAAAGGGATCTACAGGTATGTAGCGTTTGTGTGCCTCAAAACTATCGGTGAGGTAATAGCTGGTTTCAACTGAATTAATAAAGTCCCTGTCTAACCCTATATCCAGTATCTCTACTTTTTTTAGGTACTGATAATTATCTGAAAGATAAAACGAAAGCTTGGGCTGCTGGAAAGTCAACACGGCATCACTGTGTACCGCAAAATTTGTTTTCCTGTCCATAAACACCCCCGAAGGCACATCTATAGAAACAACATACGCATTGCTGTGGTTAATTTTCTCAATCATTTCTTTAACCGAACCTTCCGGATCACGGCTAAGCCCAATCCCGAAAATAGCATCTATCACCACCAGTTTACCATCGGTATATTGGTATATCTCTTTGTTATTGTATTTAATTCCGTCTTTATTAATACGCTTTAGGTTAGCCGTAAAATCAGGGGTTGGTTTACCGGCATCTTCCAGTATATCGAGTACCACGCGGTATTTGGACTCATAGAGCAGGCGGGCTACTACCAGTCCGTCACCACCGTTATTGCCCTGTCCGCATATCACATGAAAAAGCGTTTCCTTATCAGGAAAATTACGTTTTAGCCACTGGAACACTTCTGTTCCTGCCCTTTCCATAAGCTCGTAGTAAGTTATACCCTGTCGTTCTACAGTTACTTTGTCGGCTTCCCTGTTTGCTGCAACGTCAAAAATTTTCATGTTTACTATTATTTGTAATACTTTTACTAAGTAAATTTATAATAAAGCTTTTAGATGGCAGGCAGATAAAACAAATATTTAACCTCCCCATTTATAAACCACACCTTAGTGTTTGTTATAAAATCATCTTAAGAAAAGAATTTCGGTAAAATGAGATATCAGTTTAATAATTTATTTAGAGATAAAATCAGCACTGGAATTGATATTCGTAATATTGAGCCATGTGAGCTTACAGATAACATTACAGATGATGAAATTATAATTGTATCTAACTGCTATTTTTTGTCCTCAATTTACACAGGAGGGGAAAACCCCATTTTTTATGACAAAACCGCAGCTGAAGTTTTACACAACAAGATATTAATTAATGATTACATTAATGAAGATGTATCGCATAATTATCTGATGTGTGCCATTGGCTACTCCAATTCACTGGCACAAAAACTTAAGCAAAGTTTTAAAGATAACTTTAAAGTTGTTTTATCTTTCGATGACGAATTTTATACTGTTTTCTTTTATAAAACAAGACCATTAGAAATATATCTTGACGAAGATTTAAACAAATACAAATTAGAAGCACTTCTCACCATTGATACTGCTTTAAAAGACCAAAATGAGTTTAGCTTAACAAACCCGCACCAATAAATTTTGTTTACAAAATAATTTAGTGGCAATAAGGTAACCTGAAAATATTTGATTTTGTAATCACCTACTTTTCATATATTTACAACACCAACAAAAACAAACTATTATGGAAACCAACCTTACCCCACAGCAGGAACAGGAAGCTGTAAACCACATTTATGAATATGCCGCCGACTTATTTATAAACAAAGACAAAAACTCCTATGAAGTTAAAATGGCACTTGTAGCCAAAGGCATGAGTGAAGAAAATGCCCAAATAGTGGTAGACAGGCTTGAAGATGAAATTGAGCAGGCCCGAAAAAGCAGAGCCAATAAAGATATGCTATGGGGCGCTGTATGGTGTATAGGCGGCACAATAGTAACTATTGCCACCTATTCGGCTGCCAGTAACGGCGGAGGTCGCTATGTAGTAGCCTGGGGAGCAATAATTTTTGGTGGTGTACAATTTATAAGAGGTGTTATTGCATCTACTAAATAGCAGGTTTTAGTTTATCAATGCATATTCATTTAATATTAAAGCCAAAAATTGTGAAATAATTTGTATTTCCTGAAAATAGCATACAGTTAGTGCGTTTTTTTCAATAAATTAGCGCCGTTGAAACTTTATTATTATTCTAGATGAAAAATACTGCGCTAACGCACATACACGAAGGCCTTGGGGCTAAAATGGTACCATTTGCAGGATACAACATGCCTGTACAATATGAAGGGGTAAATGTAGAACACGAAACCGTAAGGAACGGTGTGGGAGTTTTTGATGTATCTCACATGGGTGAATTTTTCATCACCGGGCCAAATGCCCTTGCACTTATTCAAAAAGTTACAACAAACGATGCTTCTACCCTAACTGTAGGACGTGCTCAATACTCTTGCCTTCCTAACGAAGACGGCGGTATTGTAGATGACCTTATTGTTTACAAAATGGGCGAAGAAAAATACCTTTTAGTAGTAAACGCTTCTAACATTGAGAAAGACTGGAACTGGATTTCATCTAAAAACGATGTGGGCGCTACTATGGAAAACGCTTCAGAAGATTATTCTCTACTGGCTATACAGGGACCTAAAGCTGCCGAAGCTATGCAGTCTTTAACTTCTGTAAACCTTACCGAAATAAAATATTATCACTTTGAAGTAGCCGATTTTGCAGGTGTTAGCGACGTAATTGTTTCTGCAACAGGATATACCGGTAGCGGAGGATTTGAAATTTACGTAAAAAATTCCGATATTGAGCAGGTATGGAACAAGGTGTTTGAAGCAGGAGCTGCCTATGGTATTAAACCAATAGGACTTGCTGCCCGCGATACTTTAAGGCTGGAAATGGGCTTTTGCCTGTATGGTAACGACATTAACGATACCACTTCTCCTATTGAGGCCGGCCTTGGCTGGATCACTAAGTTCACTAAAGATTTCACTAACAGCGAAGCCATCAAAAAACAAAAAGAAGAAGGCGTTAGCAGAAAACTTGTTGGTTTTGAGTTAACCGAAAGAGGTATACCAAGACACGATTATGAAATTACAGATAAAGACGGTAATGTAATAGGTATAGTAACATCGGGTACCATGGCACCATCACTTGGTAAAGGTATCGGGTTAGGCTATGTGCCAACTGCCTATGCTGCACCAGACAGCGAAATTTACATCAGGATAAGGAAGAATGATGTAGCCGCAAAAGTGGTGAAGCTTCCTTTCTACAAAAAGTAAAGGCCTATGAAAAACATACTAGCGATAGCCTGTTTGTTCCCGCTGCTTGCAGGGGCACAAAAACACGAGCAGGCCTGCAGTGTGTTTTACAACATAAACGCGCTTTTACAAAGCGAACATTTTAATCCTAAGCCGACAGACGATAGCCTGTCGGCTTATGTTTTTAATAGGGTTATGCGGGAAATGGACGACCACCGCATGCTCCTGCTACAGGATGAGGTAGACCTGCTCTCCAAGCATAAATACAAAATAGACGATTACATTACAGGTAACGACTGTTCCTTTTTTACCGATTTTGTTTCGGTATACAAAACAGCCCTGGAACGTAATACCGACATCATCAGTGAAATTGTTTACGACGGAATAAACCTTAATAGTACCGATTCTATTTACTATTCCAAAGAGCATTTCCCCTACCGTACCAGTAAGGAACAACTTAAAAAATTTATAGGCAAAAAAATAGTGTATGATGTACTGGAGGACATTGCCAAACTAAGCAAGAACCGCGATTCCCTAAAGGCACAAATACCAGCAATGGAAAACAGCGTAAAGGCTAAAATAGCCGATGCCTATATGTGCCGAACCGAAGCATTGCTTAATCCTAAGGAAGGACTGGATCAAAACATGCACCATAGGTTTTATGAGGCATTTTGCTCCTACTTTGATCCGCATACCAATTACTTTAATTACGACGAAAAATCTACGTTTATATCGGCAGTATCCGATGAAAATTATTCATTAGGGATTTATGTAAGTCAAAATGAAAACGAGGAAATCATAATACAGGAAGTGATTCCGGGAGGTCCTGCCTATAAAACCCAAAAGATTGACAAAGGTGACCAGATACTCAAACTGGCATCTGAAAATACCGAATACCCCGTTACCTGCGCCTCGCTTGAAACCATAACCAATATAGTGTTTAGTGATGCCTACAAAACGGTTGAACTTACTCTAAGGAAAAACGACGGAACTGTATACAGCGTTAACCTTGAGAAAAAGGTAATGCGATCTGAAGATAATACGGTTTACAGCTTTGTTATTGGCGATACGTTACCTATGGGGTATATAAAAATACCCAGCTTTTATACTGCCCGAGATGAGAATAGTTTTCATGGTTGTGCCGATGATGTGGCACGCGAAATCGCAAAACTTAACGAAGAAAACATAAATGGACTCATTATAGACCTTCAGTTTAACGGTGGCGGTTCTATGGAAGAAGTGACTAAGCTTGCCGGTATGTTTATAGACTTTGGTCCGCTAACGGTCGTAACCGGAAGAAACAGGTCGCGTAATGTAATTAAAGATTACCTGAGAGGCAGTATTTATAACGGACCTATAGTAATACTGGTTAACGGGTTCTCGGCTTCAGCAAGTGAGTTCTTTACCGGGGTAATGCAGGATTACGGTCGTGCTATTGTTGCCGGAAACACCACTATGGGTAAGGCTACCATGCAAACTATTTTTCAGTTACAGCAAAACAACCCTACCGATTTTGTAAAGGTTACCATAGATAAGTTTTACCGCATTACAGGCAAAAGCAACCAGTACATAGGCATAGTGCCCGATATTGAGATTCCCTCCTACCTAAACGACTTTTTACCAAGGGAAAATACCGATGCTACTGCCCTGGCTAACGACAGTATTGATGTAAGGCTGAAATTCCGTAAGGAAAAGTTAGACTACAGGGACTATGCCATAAAACAAAGCAGGGAAAGGATTAGTCAGGATGCCGACTTTAACGAGATTCTTTCGGTTAACAAAACCATCAAAAAAATGTATGAGGAAGACAAAGCCCCTGTTGCCCTTAATTTTGAAGGTGTGTTTAACGATGTACACACTATGGATGCCATTTGGAAAAGTATAAGCACCTTTGAAGACAAACTACAAATAAGCTACATAAAAACACCTCGTGATACCTACCAGCGCATTATGTATGACGACTTTTTGGTCAATACTAACGAGTACCGCGAGAAGCTTGTAAAAACCAATCCGTACATTAAGGAAGGTATAAACATACTTACCGATATTTATAATTTAGAAAATAAGTAAGTTATAACGTCTTTTTTTACAATCAGCCTTAATAAGATTTTGCAAAAACGGGTAATAACCTTATTTTTGTTCCTCCAAATAAAATTAATTTATGGGAAGAGCGTTTGAATTTAGAAAAGCCAGAAAAATGAAACGTTGGTCGGCAATGGCCAAAACGTTTACCAGAATTGGAAAAGATATAGTAATTGCTGTAAAAGAAGGTGGTCCAAACCCGGAAACCAATGCACGTTTAAGGGCTGTTATACAAAATGCCAAAGCGGCAAACATGCCTAAGGACAACGTTGAGAGAGCAATTAAAAAAGCAAGCGATAAAGATACTGCCAACTATAAAGAAGTACTTTTTGAAGGCTATGCACCACACGGTATCGCCATACTTATAGAAACTGCTACCGATAACAATAACCGTACAGTAGCAAACATTCGTAGTTACTTTAACAAATGCAACGGTACTATGGGTACTCAGGGATCGGTTGAGTTTATGTTCGACCATACCTGTAACTTCCGTATCCCGGCAGAGGGTCAGGATGTAGAAGAGCTTGAGCTTGAAATGATCGACTTTGGTGTGGAAGAGATTTTTGCCGATGAGGATGGCATCATAATGTATGCTCCTTTTGAGAGCTTTGGTGCTATACAAAAAGAACTTGAAAACCGTAACCTTGAAATCCTTTCTTCAGGATTTGACAGAATTCCTCAGGTAACTAAAGAACTTACTGAAGAGCAACAGGCAGACGTTGAAAAACTTCTTGAAAAAATTGAAGAAGATGACGACGTAATGAACGTGTATCATACTATGCAGGAATCTTAATATTCCCTGTTATATAGCATATAAAAAGCAGCCTATAGGCTGCTTTTTTTTGTATCTTCCCTGCAGTATATAAAATATGTTTACTATGAATGTTGTTTCAAAAACTGAAAAATTAAGGAAGGCTATCTATACCGCTATTGAAACGAAATCACTTAGTGATGTGTATACTGATTTTGATGTTTTTACAGCTAAAATAGTTGAATTAATAACTACCAATGAGGTTACTTCTGCATTTGATTTTTTCAATGAACTGGTAAACCTAAAGGAAGAAAGTATTGATGATTTACTGGACGGAACACTGTACGAAAATTTATATAAGGAACTGGGTGATAATGAAACACTTTTTATAAACAGGCTTAACGAGCGTTCAGTAAAACTGTATCGTTTAGCTGTGTACATCCGTAAAAATCCATCAACCCGGAAGGAAATAATACAACACCAAAAAAGTTTAGGATTGTAATATTTAATTAACTACTGATACATCTACAAAACATGGATCCAGATATAAAATCAATGCCCGATGAGGATGTAATTAACCTTTATTACGAAAAAGCTGTTAGCGGATTTAAAAAAAGTTGGTTTAACTTCTCGCACAATGAGAAATGGTATAAATATATAACAGAGTTACCCGAAAAGGAAAATACAGCATACCTTGTATGCCTTTTAGACGACCAGGTATACAACGGAGGCTTTAATCAGTATTTTATTAATGGATACGGTCAGTTTATTAAAGAAAGTATTGTAGCCTTTAAAAGGATTAAGGCTTTTAAAATGGCCGAATTGATTGAGAAAGCTTTTCTGGCAGTTAACTTTAATAACGATGATTATAAACTATTTAGAAAAAAAATAATTGAAGGTAAAATAGACGAACTGTACAATGACACCAACAGCCTTAATGATTACTTGGAAAAACTGGACGATGAATACTGGGAATATCCTGAAAACATAGGCAATTTACTGTCTGAGTATTTAACACAATAAAAGCTACCAATCGGCAGCTTTTATTGTGTTGTATCTTCTTAAAAATTAAACGATACCCCTATTTGCCATACAAACTGGTTGTTGTACTTATCAAAACCTTCGGGGTTGCTTTTATAAGTAGCGATTGGAATACCACCTTCGGTATACAAGCCGAAACCATCTGAGAAGAAATAACGGAAGCCTAGGTGTCCGCCAAAATTGCGTAACCCTAAATCAAGACCTGGGTAAACATCAAACTGATCCCCTATCCCGAATATGTTACCAATGTTAGCGTTAAGTCGGGCTTTCACATCGGCTCTGTCGCCAAAATCGGCTTCCTGACCCAAAATATCATCGGCAGAAAGCATATAGCTAGCCGAAAATCCGAACGAAAGATTATCTGCCAACCCAAAATCAGTAGTGGCAACAATACCGGTACCACCATCCTGTACGGTAGCCCCTATTTGTAGTTTAGTATCTCCTTTTCCGTTAAATGCCTGTGCATTAATAAAGTTGGCACACAATAAAGCGGCCATGGCAATAATAGTCCTCATACTGTAAAATGTAAAAATTTTCTAACGTAAATATACTTTAAAAACAAGTTAGTCACAATCAGGAAAAGGCAGAAAATACGGGCATAATTTAAAAAATCATTAAATTTAGAAAACTTTTTTTCACTGTAACTGTAACAATAAGGTTATCCTGCCAGTCATTATATTAAACCAGGCAAACGAAAGTTGGAAAGAACGCAAACCGATATAAACCATCTCATTACACTATGTAAGGCGGGGAACCGCAATGCGCAGTTTGAAGTCTATAATATGTACTATAGAGCTATGTACAACACTGCATTACGTATTGTAAAAGATGAACATTGGGCCGAAGATGTTATGCAGGAATCGTTCTTAAAAGCTTTTACAAAACTGGATTCGTTTAAAGGAGAGGTGGCCTTTGGCGCCTGGCTTAAAAAAATTGTAGTAAACCATAGCCTGGACAACTACAAAAAATTAAACAAGGATGCCACCCAGCCTATAGACAACATGCTGTATAAACTGGAAGACGGTGATAATGGCGAAGAAGCTAAAGTTGATTTTCAGCAGCTGCAAGTGCAACAGGTTTCGCAAGCCATAGCGTCGTTAAAGGAAAATTACAGAATAATATTAACCTTATTGTACATAGAAGGTTACGACCAAGAGGAGATAAGTGAAATAATGCAGATAACAGCCGGCAATTGCCGCACAACCATTAGCAGAGCTAAAGAGAGTCTGCTAAAAAAATTAGCAATGTCATGAACGAGGATAAAAATTTAAACGAGCTATTTAAAAACCTGGAGGGACAGTGGGATAACCACGAACCCCTACTGGGACATCAGCAGCGATTTTTAGACAGACTTGAGGGTAAGAAAAAGCGTTCACCACTAACCCTTATACTACCTATAGCTGCCGCTATACTTATACTGTTTGGAATTTTTACCGTGTACAATAATAACGGTACTACTGATGCTACACAAGAACAAATGGCAAATGTATCGCCCGAGGTACAGGAAACCCAAATGTATTTTGCCTCTATTATAGAAAAAGAACTGGCAAAAGTAGAAAAGGAAAAAAGCCCCGAAACAGAAATGATTATAAGGGATGCCCTTGTACAAATGAAAAAGCTGGAGGACGATTACAACAAGCTTACCCATGAGCTTATTGATAAGGGCGAAAACAAACAGATTATCCATGCAATGATAACTAACCTGCAAACACGTATATCCTTCCTTGAAGAAGTGCTTACACGTATAGAAAACATCAAAAAAATTAAAGAGAACTACCATGAAAACACTACCGCTTAAACTTTTGGTTTTTCTTCTCTTAATTCCGTTTGGCTTGAATGCCGGGCAGGTTAAAGGGAAGTATACCAAAGAGAAAAAGATACAGAAAGTATACCTTGTTAACGCTGATGCCGGACTCGAGGTAGGTAACCAGTACGGAAACATTTATGTGACCACTTGGGATGAAAGCAAAACCAGTATTGATGTGATTATAAAGGTATCGGGTAATAATGAAGACCAGGTAAATAAAAGGATTAACGGTATAGACGTTAAGCTTAATGCTACCAAAGGGCTTGTTGCCTGTAAAACCGACATAAGCAGCTCTAACTCTCGTACTAATATCGAGATTAACTACACCATTAAAATCCCGAAAAACGGAAGTATTGTACTTCATAATCAGTATGGTAACATTGTACTGGGCGATATTAAAGGACATTCGGAATTAAAATGTCAGTATGGTAACATTCAGGCTAATAAACTTAATAATGTAAGTGCCAAGCTTGAGTATTGTAACGGTTCGACCATAAGCACAATGGGGAATGGCGAAATAAAAGCAGATTATTCCCGCCTTACCATAAACAAGTGTGGTAACCTTCAAATTAAAACCGCCTATACTGATTATACTATTGACGATGTGAACAATATAGTTTTTAATTCAGAATATGGTGACTTTAAAATAAAACAGGCCGTAAATATTGAAGGTAAAGGTGAATACATAGGTATGCGTTTCGGCATTATTAAGGGAGGTATGGAGCTTTCTGCCAGCTATGGTAATATCGATATTCAAAGTATTGAAAACAACGCTAAAAACATCAATATAAGTTGTGCCTACACCAATGTGGATATCAATTTTAATGAGAACTATGCCTACAATTTTGAGTTCGACCTCCAATACGGTAGCCTTAGAGGTACTAACAACCTTAATTTTACCGAAAAAAATGTACGAACTACAAGTGCCAACTACAAAGGCTACTCTAAGAAAAACGGAGCTAATAAAGTATATATAGAGTCGCAGTACGGCAACATCAATTTAGGAAGAAGTTAATGAAGTAAGTAATTAAAATGTAACATTTTATGAAGTACATCGTCTTTAAATAAGACAAAAAAATCATCAATCATCATCAATCAAATCAATTTTTATCATGAAACGACAGTTATTACTGTTAGCAGCGTTATTCACACTGCTAACCGGTACCGCACAGGGTACCCAGGAACCTATTACCGGAAACGGTAACAAAGTAAAACAGGAAAAGGCAATTACAGCTTACCAGTCACTTAGAATAAGTGGTCCGTTTGAAGTAATCCTTATGTCTGACGAACACGATAACGTGTTAACGCTTGAAGGAAGCGAAAACATTGTTAACCTACTTGAAGTAAAAAACAGTAACGACACCCTGTATATAGGCCTTCCAAAAGGTTTAAACTTCAAGGCACACAAAAACAATAAGGTAAAAATAAAAGTACCTTATTACACTTCACTAAACAATATCTATTTAAAAGGATCGGGCACCGTAAACAGCAAGGCTGCACTTAGAAACAATTTAAAAGTCCAGCTGGAAGGCTCAGGTTATATTGACCTTAGGATTTTTAACGCGAGTAGCGAAGCTTATGTACTGGGTTCGGGCAATATTATACTAAAAGGTGCCGTTCAGGATTTTAAATGCAAAGTTATCGGGTCAGGTAATATTGAAGCCAAACGCCTTGAATGTACCAATGTAGACATTGATCTCTCGGGATCGGGTACTGCCGATATTGTTTGTAACAAAGCCATTAAAGGAAAAATTAGCGGTTCGGGCAAAGTAGTTATTGCCGGACACCCAAAAGAACAGGATTTAAAGCGCCAGGGAACCGGTGAGTTTACGGCAGCTTTATAACCTCCTTTTTATACTTACTTTTACTCACTTCGTGAAAACCATCCCCTGAGCCGGGATGGTTTTTTAGCACTACACCAAAAAACACATAATTACTGTAATAAAATACGGGAAGTAGTAGTCCCGGATATCCTGCATCCAAAAAAAAGCCATCCTAACAGGATGGCTTTTTGATATCTTTTTGGTACTAATCTCTTATTATTATTTGATGAATTCTATTTTTTGAGTTGCTTCCATGTTAATACTGTCAAAGAAGCCCTGCTCGTTCATCCAGTCATCGCTAAATACCTTGCTCATGTAACGTGAACCATGGTCAGGGAATATAAGGATAACATTACTGTTTTCGTCAAATTCACCAGCTTCAGCATACTGCTTAACAGCCTGTAATGCTGCTCCGCTTGTGTATCCTACAAAAAGACCTTCTGTTTTGGCAATATGCCTTGCAGTATGGGCACTATCTTCGTCAGATACTTTTATGAACTTGTCTATAACATCAAAATCAGTTGCGGTTGGGATAAGGTTTTTACCTAAACCTTCAATTCTGTAAGGGTAAATTTCCTCGTTGTCAAACTCTTTAGTTTCGTGGTATTTTTTAAGTACCGAACCATAAGCATCAACACCAAGAATTTTAATATTTGGGTTTTGCTGTTTTAGGTAACGTGCAGCACCCGATATGGTACCTCCTGTTCCGCTACAGGCAACAAGGTGGGTAATTTTACCGTTTGTCTGTTCCCAAATTTCAGGACCTGTAGTAGTAAAGTGAGCATCTACATTTAAATCATTAAAGTACTGATTGATATAAACAGATCCTTTAATCTCCTCATGCAGCCTTTTAGCTACGTTGTAGTAAGAACGGGGATCATCTGCCGATACGTTTGCCGGGCAAACATATACCTTAGCACCCATGGCGCGAAGCATATCAATTTTATCTCTTGATGATTTAGAGCTAACTGCCAGTATGCAGTCATAACCTTTAATAATGCTAACCATTGCTACACTAAAACCTGTATTCCCCGAAGTAGTTTCAATAATAGTGTCTCCCGGTTTCAGGATACCCTTTCTTTCGGCTTCTTCAATGATGTATAGTGCAATCCTGTCTTTGGTTGAATGGCCCGGATTAAATGCCTCTACTTTTGCGTAAAAATTTCCTTTTAACCCTTGTGTAACTTTATTGAGCTTAATTAGTGGTGTATTCCCAATTAATTCCAATACATTATTATAGGCTTTTATTTCTTCTTTCATAAAAAATAAGTTAGTAAGGTAAACTATGTACAAAGTTTAATTGACCTCAAAACCTTGCAAATCTAACAAAAAAAATTTAATTACTCCTGAATTCCTTCCAAATCTAGTAAAAAACTATACTCTTTAGCAACCTCTTTTAGCGCCTCAAATCTTCCGGAAGCCCCGCCATGCCCTGCGTCCATATTGGTGTCAAGATACAGCTGGTTTTTATCGGTTTTTACGGCCCTTAATTTAGCTACCCATTTGGCAGGTTCCCAGTACTGTACCTGAGAATCATGTAGTCCTGTTGTTATCAGCATATTAGGATACTCCTGAGCTGTTACGTTGTCATAAGGCGAATATGATTTCATGTAATCATAGTACTCTTTTTCGTTAGGGTTCCCCCACTCGTCATACTCTCCTGTTGTTAACGGTATAGAATCGTCAAGCATAGTAGTTACTACGTCTACAAACGGTACCTGTGCAATAACACCGTGGTACAGTTGCGGAGCCATATTTACCACAGCACCCATTAGCAAGCCTCCTGCCGATCCGCCCTCGGCATACAAATGCTGAGCCGAAGTATATTTCTGTTCTATTACATATTTAGAACAGTCTATAAAATCAGTAAAGGTGTTTTTCTTTTTAAGCAGTTTTCCGTTTTCATACCATTCACGGCCTAAATCTTCACCTCCCCTAATATGGGCAATGGCATAAATAAACCCTCTGTCTAATAAACTAAGTCTTATAGAAGAGAAGTATGGATCCATACTTGCACCATACGAACCGTAAGCGTATAATAACAACGGATTATTACCATCCATTTTAATACCCTTGCGGTATACCATAGAGATAGGCACTTTAGTACCGTCTTCGGCAGTAGCCCATACCCTTTTCTCTTCGTAGTTATTTTTATCAAACTTACCACCCAGTACCTCCTGCTCTTTCCTTACGGTTTTTTCGCGGGTTTTCATATTAAAGTCAATAACCGAACTAGGTGTCGCCATAGACTGGTAGCCATAACGAAGCACATCGGTATCAAAATCAACATTAGTAGTAGTATAAGCAGTATAAGTTTCTATATCAAAAGGAAGATAGTATTCCTCGCCACCATCCCAAGGGCGGATGCGTATTTTATTAAGTCCGTTAGAACGTTCGCTTACCACAAGGTAGTTTTTAAAAATATCTACCCCTTCAATAAGCACATCCTCACGATGGGAAAGCAGGTCTTTCCAGTTTTCCATACCTGTAGCCGTTTCCGGAGTCTCCATTAGCTTAAAGTTGGTTGCATTGTCCTTATTGGTTACAATGTAAAACTTATCACCATAGTGACTGATGTCATACTCCAGTCCGCGTGTCCTTTTCTGGAACAGTTTAAACTCGCCATCAGGTTTTTGGGCATCAAGTATCCTGTATTCACTGGTAAGCGTACTGCTTGAACCTATAACAAGATATTTTTTTGATTTCTCTTTATATATAAAGGTGTTAAAGGTGTCGTCTTCCTCGTGGAAAATCAATTCATCTTTAGCCACATCGTTACCCATTTTGTGTTTGTATATCTTTTCAGATCGTAGGGTAACAGGATCTTTCCTTGTATAGAAAAGTGTTTTGTTGTCACCGGCCCAGGTTGAACCTCCCGTTGTATTTTCAATTTTGTACGGAAGCACCTCACCGGTAACCAGGTTTTTAACCTGAATGGTATACTGCCTTCTTGAAACGGTATCTACCGCAAAAGCAGCCCATTGGTTGTCCTCACTAATATTGATTCCTTTTAGCTGAAAGTAACTGTGTCCTTTTGCAAGCTCGTTGCAGTCAAACATAATTTCCTCAGGGGCATCGAGGTTTCCTTTCTTACGGGCATAAATAGGATAGTCTTTACCTTTTTCATAACGGGTAATGTAGTAGTAACCGTTGTAAAGGTAAGGGACAGAAGAATCGTCCTCTTTAATCCTGCCCTTCATTTCTTCAAATAATTCCTTTTGGAACTCCTTGGTGTGGGCAGTACACTGTTGGTAGTATTCGTTTTCTTTGTTTAGATAGTCTATTACTTCCGGGTTTTCCCTCTCATTTAACCAGTAGTAATTATCGATCCTAACATCTCCGTGTTTTTCCAGTTTCTCTGGTTTAATTGCGGCCACGGGTGCCGCGACGGTTTCTGTCATTTCAGATTTTTTAGTTTGGTCGCATGCAAAAATAACACAAACACAACTTAAAAGTAAGTGTTTTTTCATTCTTTTAAATGATTATTATTTAAACCTGCAATTTAATATTTTTAGCATATAATTTTTATTAAACACAAAAAATCTTTGCACAATCAATGGTTAATAACCTCCTTATAATAAAAAGAATGTAAAAACACTTTCTTCAAAAATCTTCCTCTTTGCGGCTATCTGCCCCACAGCAGGCTGCCGTACCGTTAAAGCAGCATTAAAACTGTGTAAAAAACATTTTTATTTTGGTAATTTTACGGCAACAAAAACAAATAAAAATCAACACTATGTTTGGAGATATTATGGGTATGATGGGTAAGATTAAGGAAACCCAGCAAAAAATGGAAGAAACTAAAAAAAGACTTGACACTGTACTGGTAGACGAGCAAAGTAATGACGGACTGTTAAAAGTAACGCTTACGGCTAACCGCGAAATCAAATCGGTTACCGTTGCCGACGAGCTTTTAGAAGATAAAGAGCAGCTTGAAGATTACCTGGTAATGGTACTTAACAAGGCTATTGCAAAAGCAACATCGGTTAACGAAGCCGAGCTTGGTGCAGTTGCTAAAGACGGTATGCCAAACATACCGGGTATGGATATGTTTAAATAACAGTAGTTATTTAAAATTAAAGATTGAAAGATTGAAAAAAGCGCGGATTACTCATCCGCGCTTTTTTATTATACTTGCTTTAAAAGCAATATGATGAAAAGAAAATTAAAATTATACATAATACCTACTTTTGTTTTAATAACACTTACCGACAGGTATTTATGGATGCCTAATAGGGTTAAAAATGAGACATGGATGTATGTAAAAGGAACCTATCTTGGAGACCCTATAACATATACTAATGATTTTGAGATAAAAGATTCACATATAATCTTTAAACAAAATACAACCAAACCTGAAGAGGTCAATCAAAACAGAAAAGACAACTTTTATTTTACCGGATGCTACTTCGGGTGGCTTTTTATGTACAACACCATTAGTGATGAAGTAGTTATTTATTTACATAAATCCTAAACTACTTTATTTAGCACTACTCCTCTCCTTTCTCAAAATATACACACTCACGCTTCCTGTCAATAGATGAGATTTTCATCATGTAATGATCTACATGATAATCACAGCTTATTAATAAAGCAACAGGAATTTCATCTTTATATATGGTATCATTTTTAATATAATATCCATTTGCAACGGGAACATTACTAAAAACAAGCCAGTCATTAAGCCTGAAATCTCCGTTTCCTACTTTCCACTTATGGTTAACAGCAATTTCGGCATCACTTTCAGTTTTACACGAAACACATAGCAACAAAAGCCCAATAAACAGGAAATATTTTTTCATGGTATATCTCTTTAGATCCTTCCTTAGTCAGGATGACAACCGTAAACTACAGCGTAAGCTTCTGCAATGTTTCCATTACAAAATCGTGCATTACCCCTTTGTAATCCAGGTGTGTTACTATACGTAGTTTTCCTTTACCCAATGAACTGATATGAATACTTTTATGCTTTAGCTTCTCCATCAGGTCGGCTTCACTGTATTGTGGTTTAAGGGAAAATATAAGTATGTTGGTTTCCACAGGTTCTACCCTGTCTATCCAGGGTAACTGCTGTAACAGGTTACCTATGTCTTTAGCCTTTTTATGATCTTCTTCCAGCCTGCCTACATTGTTTTGTAAAGCATACAAACCTGCCGCTGCCAGATAACCTGCCTGACGCATACCGCCACCTAATATCTTACGCACACGCAACGCCCTGTTCATATCTTCCTTACTACCTAACAATACCGATCCCACCGGAGCGCCTAGCCCTTTACTAAGGCAAACCGAAATGGTATCAAACAGCTCTCCAAACTGCTTAGGGTGCTGCCTTCTTGCCACAAGAGCATTCCAAAGGCGGGCACCATCAAGGTGGTATTTAAGGTTGTTTGCTGTACAAACCTCTTTTATCTGCTTCAGGTTTTCCATGTCATAACATGCCCCTCCGCCTTTATTTGTAGTATTTTCTATAGACACCAGGCTCGTTAACGGACTATGGTAAAAATCGGGTGGGTTAATAGCTTCTGCTACCTGTCCTGCTGTAATCATCCCTCTGTCACCATCCAAAAGCCTGCATGAAACTCCACTGTTAAACGAGGCTCCTCCGCCTTCATAATTATATATATGTGCCCATTTGTCGCATATTACCTGCTCTCCCGGGTTAGTGTGCAATTTAATGGCGGTTTGGTTTGCCATGGTGCCCGACGGAAAAAATAAAGCGGCCTCCATACCAAAAAGTTCTGCAACTGATTCTTCCAGTTCGTTAACCGTAGGATCCTGCTTATAAACATCGTCACCCACTCTCGCCCTAAACATATGCTGCAACATGTCGTGAGAAGGTTTGGTTACTGTGTCGCTTACTAAATTTATTTCCATATTATGAAAAGTATAGCTTATTTTTGCAATACAAAACTACATTTATTTATGACAAATACCGAACAAATTAAAGGTATTATAGAGCGCCTTGGTGCGCTGAGGAGGTATCTTTGACATCGATAGGAAATTAATTGAGATTACTAACGAAGAAGAGAAAACCTTTGCTCCTGATTTTTGGAACAACGCCAAAGAGGCCGAAATTGTTGTACGAAACCTGCGTTCTAAGAAAAAGTGGGTGGAAGACTACGAAAAAGGAAATGCCATGGCAGAAGAGCTACAGGTTATTTATGAGTTTTTCAAGGAAGGTGATGCTACCGAGGAGGAACTGGACAACCAGTACAACCAAACCATAGCTCACATAGAAAACCTTGAGTTCAAAAACATGCTTAGCGACGAAGGGGACTCCCTTAGTGCAGTACTGCAAATTACTGCCGGTGCCGGTGGTACCGAAAGTTGTGACTGGGCTTCTATGCTTATGCGTATGTACATTATGTGGGGCGAGAAAGAAGGTTATAAAGTTCGCGAACTTAACTTTCAGGAAGGTGAGGTTGCCGGGGTTAAAACCGTTACCCTTGAGTTTGAGGGCGAATATTCCTTTGGTTACCTAAAAGGTGAAAACGGCGTGCACAGGCTGGTACGTATTTCACCGTTTGACAGTAATGCCAAAAGGCATACTTCATTTGCATCGGTATACGTGTACCCTCTGGCAGATGACACCATTGAAATTGATATAAGCCCTGCAGACATTACTTGGGAAACCATGCGTTCCAGTGGTGCGGGAGGTCAAAATGTAAATAAGGTAGAAACCGCGGTGCGACTGCGCCACCACCCTACCGGAATTATTATTGAGAACTCCGAAACGCGTTCCCAGCTGGATAATAAAACCAAGGCCATGCAGTTGCTTAAATCGCAGCTTTATGAAATTGAGCTGAAAAAACGTCAGGCAGTGCGTGACGAGATTGAGGCAAATAAAATGAAAATTGAGTGGGGATCGCAAATAAGAAACTACGTTATGCACCCGTACAAACTGGTTAAAGACGTGCGTAGCGGCTATGAAACCAGCGATGTTGACGGCGTTATGAATGGTGAAATAGACGAGTTCCTTAAAGCCTACCTAATGATGATGGGACAAAAGGAGGAATAGTCTTTTTACGGAAAAACCTCAAAAGTTAAAAAAAAGCCAAAATAACACTCTAAAGCTCAGTGTTTTTACGAAAAAATATTGTACTTTAGAGTGTTTTTCACACGCATTTAACACTGTGGAAGTTTTTTTTAACTTCTAATACCACACATCCCCATGAATCACCCTGCAGACATACTTGTCCCGGAGAATGACAGCCTGCGCTTAAAAAAGCTGTATGAGTATCAAATTCTTGATACCCACCCGGAAGATACCTTTGACAAAATTGCCCTGCTCGCTTCAAAAGTTTTTAAAACCCCTTATGCCTTTGTCACTTTTGTAGACCATGATCGTGTATTCATAAAAGCCAATATCAGTCCGTTTGAAGGTAATGTTATACCCCGCGAAAAATCGCTGTGCGGTATGGCAATTATTGATGACGAATGTACCATAATACACGATGCTACAGAAAATGAATGCATGAAAGACAGCCTTTTGGTAAAGAAAAAAGGAGGCGTTCGTTTTTATGTGGGAGCACCACTGCGAAGTCCAGAAGGGTATTTGCTGGGAACCGTATGTGTTGCCGATAAAAAACCACGCTACGGTCATATTAGCAAGCGTAAACAGGAAATGCTTAAAAACCTTGCCGACCTGGTTGTAAATAAACTGGAAATGCGCCTTAGGTATAAAACCCAGCTAAAGGCACAGCACGAGTTAATGAACATTACCCTGCACGAAATAAAAAATCCGTTAGCATCTATTAAACTGGCTAACGATGTAATTAAAAAAGACCCTACACGTTGTGAAAGCATGTATATAAGGGTTAAAGACAGTATTGCCCGTATACAGACAAAACTGCACGACCTGCTTAAAAACAGTGAAGACGAAGAGGTACAGCAAAAACTGTGTATGGAGGAAACAAACCTGAAAGAAATTTTCGAATCGCTTTTAGATACCTTTCAGCTACAGGCTAACAAAAAGAAACAAACCGTAACACTGAGTTACGACACTAACATTCCCCCTGTTTTTATAGACCGGAAAAAGATAACCGACGTGTTTCACAACCTGCTTAGTAACGCGTTAAAATATTCTTATCCTGATTCAGATATTAACATTTTTGTAAGCCGTAACTGCACCTCGGTCGATGTGGAGTTTAGGGACGAAGGTCAGGGACTGGATGAAGATGATATTAATAAACTTTTTACCCGTTTTGCCAAGCTCAGTTCCAAGCCTACAGGTAAGGAAACCTCAAACGGACTGGGGCTTTCCATATGTAAATTTCTCGTGGAAATGCACAACGGAAAAATATACGCTACCAGCCCCGGTAAAGACATGGGTACTTCCTTTTTTGTGTCGCTTCCGCTTATCTATGAGGTGGAAAACGAGCCTCAAATACGTTAATTTATACTTTAACACAGTAACTGTTATAACATTCTGCTAAAGTTTTATTTGTACGAAATTAAGACTTACCTTCGAAGAAGAATAGGAGTTTATTCCCACACAAAAGCACTGTTCTTTCAACGAAGTATGATATATACAAAACCTAAATCCATAATCCCGTCAAACGACATGCAAAGGCTGGAAAAACTGTATGAGTACCGCATACTGGATACTCATAGCGAAGAGGCGTTTGACAAGATTGCTCTGTTGGCTGCACAAATATTTAATACCACCAGTGCATTCATTTCGTTTGTGGATCAGGACAGGGTATTTTTAAAGTCTAACCTTAGCCTACTGCCTCATAATGTGATAGAACGCAGGGACAGCCTATGCTCACTGGCTATACTTAACGACAATATTACTGTTTTTAACGATACTCATACTTCACCTGATTTAATGGAAAGTCCTTATGTGGCTGGTGAAGACGGCATACGCTTTTATGCCGGGGCACCCTTAAAAACACCCGAAGGTTACATTGTAGGTACCGTTTGTGTGATAGACAACGTAGCCCGCGAAGCTACCGATGCACAACTGGACATGCTTAAAACACTGTCTAAAATTATTGTAAACAAACTGGAAAGCCGCCTGCGCTACCGCAAGAGTATTGAGTCGCAAATAGACCTTACCAATATAGCACTGCACGAAATAAAAAATCCATTGGCCTCTATTAAACTGGCCAACGAGATTTTAACCAAAGACAGTTCGAAAGTTGAAAGGATGAGCGGCATGATTAAAGCCTGCGTACTCCGTATACAAAACAAACTTGCCGATGTTTTAAAACAGGCCGAGGAAGATGAACACAGACTTACGCTTTCTATTGAAGAGGTAGACCTTAATGAAATGTTTACCAAAATACTAACGAGTTTTGAATTACTGGCAAACAGGAAAAATCAGGCTTTACTGCTGGAACACGATCCTGAACTGCCTAAAATATATGCCGATAAAGCCAAGATCTCTGATGTTATGCACAACCTTGTAAGCAATGCTCTTAAATATTCTTATGCCGGCACTACAGTAAGAATAATTGCAAGGCAGGAAGATAACATCATCCGTATAGAGGTACAGGATGAAGGACAGGGATTAAGCCAAACAGACATAAGTAAACTGTTTACCAAGTTTGCCAAACTAAGCTCCAAACCTACGGGTAAGGAAACCTCAAACGGACTGGGGTTATCCATAACCAAATCGTTTGTAGAGCTACACCACGGTACTATTGAAGCCAAAAGTGCCGGAAAGGATAAGGGTACATCCTTTATCGTTTCACTTCCACTTAAATATGAAAAGGAAGAATTGCAGGAGTATTTCGGATAGGTATTTCCTGTTTTTTTGATTCAATATCTATATTCTTAAACCGAAAAAATCCCGTGGGTTGGTGATTAACCACGGGATTTTTCATTTTTATGATTTACTTTTTCTTCATAATATATTGCATTATATCTCCTGCATTCATGATTGGAGTTGATGTTGGTAAGTAAGCCTCACTAAAGATTAAAAGATAAACACTATTGTCTTTCCTGAAAAAAGCAATATCAGACCTAAGTTTACCTGTTTTATTCTCTTCAACATACATCCTTACATCAGGTTTATCATTAAAATAAGCAGTAAGATAATTATACTCTGTACTATAAACACTAAGGGTATCATTTGAAAATATTTTTTCCATTTCACCATCAGAAGAAAAATGTATTGATTCCTTTTCCTCTATTTTAGACAGTTTAGCCAGATTATATTTTAACTCATAGTTTCCACCTTCAAGTATATTATATGAAGAGTTAACATCCTTAAAAGATTCGTTACCAACAACACTTAGATTATAGTTTTTAGTTAGACTATCAATTTTAATAATGTGAAGCTTGTACTTATCATCAATAATATAATCTCCTATAATAGCTTTACCCTTATAACTATAACTGCCTAATAATTGATACTGAAAACTTTCGTTTTTAAAAAAACGTTTCAGTCCGATTAAATCCTGTTCGTTATTATAATCAAAAAGCTCTACAGGCTCCATACATGAAATAAAAGACAATGGAATAAACAGCAATATCAAAAAGTACTTCTTCATTATTTAAGGTGTTTGGTTAATTTTTTTTCAAATATAAACAATCACAACCAGCATAGGTTTTCATTAAGATTTTAATTTTTAACAGCCCCGGCAATTGCGTTATTCAAAAATTTTCAGTAATTTTTAACTCTTTAATTTAATGCCATGCATTCCAAAAAATTACTTACCACCCCTGCGCTTACTACAGAGAAATCACTAAAAACGCTGGTGGAAAACAGGTCAGTTTATTCACTGGATAACTGCGAACTCAACATATTTGAAACCTATAAGGAAGCACAGCTCGTTCCGTTAAAGTTTAACGATCTTGTAGTAACCAGTATGCTAAGGGGAAAAAAAGTAATGCATCTTTTTGATGACCCTGAGTTTGAATACCTACCTGGAGAAACGGTTATTGTGCCCTCAAACGTGGAAATGCGTATTGACTTCCCCGAAGCCTCTACCCACAATCCTACACAGTGCCTTGCCCTTGCTATAGACCATGACAAGATTAACAGTACACTTAATTTTTTGAACGAACGCTACCCTAAAGACGGAAAGAACATCTGGAAACTGGACCACGAAAATTATTTCTTTTATAATAATACCGAACTGGCTACATCTATCAATAAACTGATAAAGGAATGTATGAGTACATCAGTCACTAAAGATGCGTTAGTAGACCTTAGCCTACAGGAATTACTGGTTCGCATTGTACAGTCGCAAACCATACAGGGGCTTAACAGTTCTAAAACCTTACAGGCAGGTGGTGACAGTGAAAGTGCCATGCATGTAATTGCCGAATACATTAAAAACAACATTACCCAAAACCTAAGCCTTAAAGACCTTAGCGAAAAAGCATGTATGAGTACAACATCTTTTTACCGTTACTTTAAGCGCGAACTGGGTATGACACCATTGGAATTTATCCTGAACGAAAAAATAAAACAGGCAAAACAGCTTTTAAAACACCCGGGCATACAGGTAAACGAAGTATGTTTCCAGTCGGGGTTTGAGGACTGTAATTATTTTATCAGGCTGTTTAAAAAACATGAAGGTATTACCCCTAAGCAATACCAACAGTTATACATTAATTAATCTTCAAGATATTTTAGCGGTTCAAGGTCTTTGGCTTCCTCTTCAGTAAACAGCCTCGACTCTATTAAAAACCGCATACCATAAGGTATTTCGAGTGAAAAGCTGGCTCCCCTGCCCTCAACTGCTGTAAGAGTAAGATGGGTGTGTTTCCAGTATTCAAACTGATCTTTACTCATCCAAAACTCACAGTCTTCAACCACGCCAAGGCACACATCGCTGTATCCCAGCTTAAAGTCTCCTTTTTCAAAACACATGGGCTGACTGCCGTCACAACATCCCCCACTTTGATGAAACATGAGTTCGCCGTGCCTGTCTTTTAGTTTTGCAATAAGTTCTGCTCCCTGTGGTGTGCAGTCTATTCTTTTATACATAACAGTAGTTTTAGTAAAGTTACTCCGAAAGTTCCGTTTTAACCGTGTGGAAAAATCCAATAAGCGATTATGAGATTTCTCTATTTCATTGCTTTACACTCGTAATGGAAAACAAAACTTCCGGAATAACCCATAATATATTATCCTTCGGCTACCTGAAGCACCATACGCCCTTCAATTTCACCTTTTTTCATTTTGTCAAAAACATCATTAATATCCTCCAGTTTTGCAGCAGTCACATTAGCCTTAACCTTTCCTTCCTGTGCAAACTGTATGGCTTCCTGCAAATCTTTACGTGTCCCAACGATAGATCCCCTCACGGTAATCCTGTTAAGCACAGTATCAAAAATAGGCAGGTCAAAACTTCCCGGTGGCAGTCCGTTAAGGGCAAGCGTACCTTTACGCCTAAGGGTTTCCAGTCCCTGTTTAAAGGCTATGGGCGAAACTGCCGTAACCAGTGCACCGTGCATACCTCCGGTTTCCTTTTTCAGGAAAGTCCCAGGGTCCTGTTCTTTGGCATTTACAACTAAGTCGGCACCCAGTCGTTTTGCCAGTGCCAGTTTATCGTCGGCTACATCAATGGCTGCTACATGCAGTCCCATTGCTTTGGCATACTGTACAGCTACATGCCCCAGTCCGCCAATACCCGATATGGCAACCCACTCACCCGGTTTTGTATCAGTTTCCTTTAAGCCTTTATATACGGTAACTCCGGCACAAAGTATGGGAGCCATTTCTAAAAAGTTAGGATTATTCCCAAGGTGCCCCACATAACGTGCATCGGCAATAACATATTCGGCAAAACCGCCATCTACACTATATCCTCCGTTTTGCTGACTCTCGCACAGGGTTTCCCATCCGGTAATGCAGTGTTCACATCCGCCACAGGCACTATACAGCCACGGCACTCCTACGGCATCTCCTTCCTTTACATTATGAACATCGGGCCCTACAGCTACTACATACCCCACACCCTCGTGACCCGGTATAAGCGGCATTTTAGGCTTTACGGGCCAGTCGCCATCTACAGCATGCAGGTCGGTATGGCAAACGCCACTGGCAATAACCTTAACCAATACCTGATTGCGCCCCGGGCGTTTTACTTCTACTTCTTCAATTTGCAATGGCTTTCCAAACTCGCGCACCACTGCAGCTTTCATGGTTTTTGGTAACATAGTAATTATTTTTGGTTGGTTGTATCAATATCATATTATAAAAAAAAGACAGACTGTGGTACGGCCTGCCTTTTAATCCAAACTCTAAAATCAGAAAAATCCTAATTTCTTTTTGTCATAAGAAATCAGCATGTTTTTAGTTTGCCTGTAATGCTCAAGCATCATTTTATGGTTTTCGCGGCCAAAGCCCGATTTTTTATATCCGCCAAACGGAGCATGTGCAGGGTATGCATGGTAATTGTTAACCCAAACCCTACCTGCCTCTATCGCTCTAGGAACCTGATACAACTCATGTGCATCGCGTGTCCATACACCTGCGCCAAGTCCGTAAAGGGTATCGTTAGCAATCTCAATAGCCTCCTCGGTAGTTTTAAAGGTAGTTACACATACCACAGGGCCAAATATCTCTTCCTGGAAAATCCTCATTTTGTTATTTCCTTTAAAGATGGTTGGCTGAATGTAGTAGCCCGTGCCCAGTTCGCCATCCAGTTGGTTTACCTCACCGCCTGTTAGCACCTGTGCACCTTCGTCCTTACCAATTTTAAGGTATGATTTGATTTTTTCATACTGGTCGTTTGAAGCCTGTGCTCCCATTGCCACGGTTTTATCCAGCGGATGCCCAATTTTAATGGCCTCTGTACGTGTTATTACTCTTTCTATAAACTTATCGTAAATATCTTCGTGTACCAGCATACGTGAGGGACATGTACAAATTTCACCCTGATTAAGGGCAAACATTACAGCTCCTTCTACCGCCTTGTCAAAAAACTCATCATCGGCATCACCAACCGATTTGAAGAAAATATTAGGCGACTTCCCTCCCAGCTCCATAGTAGAAGGGATAATATTTTCGGCAGCATATTGCATGATAAGCCTACCGGTAGTTGTTTCTCCCGTAAACGATACTTTACTTATTCTTGGTGAGGTTGCCAGTGGTTTACCAGCCTCAACACCAAAACCGTTTACAATGTTTATTACCCCCGGCGGCACCACATCTTTAATAAGCTCCATTAATACAATAATGGAAACCGGAGTCTGCTCGGCAGCCTTAACCACTGTACAGTTACCTGCGGCAATAGCGGGGGCAATTTTCCAGGTAGCCATAAGCAGCGGGAAGTTCCACGGGATAATTTGTCCTACAACACCTATAGGCTCATGCAAAACGATGCTAACCGTGTTTTCGTCGTGTTCTGATATTGTACCTTCCTCTCCTCTTATAACCGAGGCGAAGTACCTAAAGTGATCTATACAAAGGGGTAAGTCGGCAGCAAGGGTTTCTCGTATTGCCTTACCGTTATCTATGGTTTCTACCGTTGCCAGGTATTCCAGATTGGCTTCCATAACATCGGCAATTTTATTAAGTACACTGCTACGGTATGCCGGAGAGGCCTTACCCCATGTTTTAAATGCCTCATGGGCAGCATCAAGAGCAAGGTCTATATCTTCTTTAGTAGAGCGGGCTGCTTTTGCAAAAGGTTTTCCGTCTATAGGGGAAATGTTATCAAAATACTCGCCTTTAACAGGTGGTACAAATTTGCCGCCAATAAAGTTATCGTACTTTTCTTTAAACTGCGGTCTTGAAACTATTGAACTCATACTTATAGTAATATTAAAGGTTATATTACCAAAAGTAGATTACTATAACGTTTTAGGATAGCACAATCTTTTCAAATAATAGCACAATTTTGCCACTTTGATTGTTTTACTATTATTTTTTTGAATTAATGATAAAATTAAAGTGTAAAAAATAAAGAGTGTATAATTACATCCATTCCACTAATGATATTCCAACCCCAACAATGGTTTGCAGCTGGTTATAATCAATAAGCGTTTCGCCATAACCATGAAAAAACTGTGCGTGGAACTTTAAATTACCTTTTATACTTCGCGCCCAGTTAAGCTCAATACTGCCTTTCATGTTTTTATTAAAACTGAAATTAGGTGCTATCGTAGCCGAAAAAATGTCCTTATCGGTAGCATAAGTTACTGTGGCATCGCCATGACCTACATAACGGGAAATATTAGGGTTATCGTCTATATCATCGGGAATACGGTACCACGCCCTTACAAAAACCTGCCAGTCGTCCTTTTCAAAAGCGGCATGGGCTATTATCCGGTTCCAACTTCGGGATAAAGGGTACGACCTTCCGTTTGACTGATGGTTAACGCTTATCCCCGCCATTCGCCCTTTAAAACCAAACAGGCTGTAATGTGTAGTAAAATTCAAAATGGCTTCGGGCTCGTAGTTGATTTCCCTAAAAGGTCGCGACAGTGAGGCATTATATACCTGCCAGTGGGCTTTTTGTGAATAGGCTCCCCACAGGTCGCCATTACCCCAAAAAAGTCCCTGTGCTACCTTTACCTTAAAGCTTATCTGGAACTTGGCCTCTAGGTTATTAAGGTTCAGGTTATCGGTTACGGTATAATCCGGATTACTGTTGCCACTACGGGGCTGTCCGTTTGGCGAACTCGACCAACGTAAAGGCAGTATATAAACAGGTTTATAAGGAGTAACCACAAATGTGGCAGGTTGTGATAACGAATCAAGCTCCCAACGTTGTGCAAGGCTGTTTAGCCTTTGCCTGTTGAAAAGCGAATTGGTTTGTGCCGAGGCACACCAACAAAACAGCATTAGGGTAAAAGTAAAATAACGTTGTAAGGCGTTAGGTATTTGTGGCATAATACACGTGTTTCCTAACAAATATAACGTTTTTGAATATAAAACTTCATACTGTTAAACCATAGTAAAGAAACCAGTAAAGCTACTTTATAATAAGCAGTATTAAATTGAGTATTTACTAATAAAACAAAAGCAATTATCAAGAATGTAGTGATTACATCCTGCTTTAGCCATCCTTTTTGTTTAATGTAAACGATACTTCCGGCAATGGCATAAAATACTAACGAAAATAAAAATGCTCTGTAAAGCCCGTTCAAAATCATATCCGGATACAAAGTGGTGTTGACTAAAAAATAATACAATACCATCCCCCAGAAAAAAAGGTAATAAGGCAGATTTACCAAATGATTACCATTACCTAAAAACCTAACAATAAAATAAGAGATTAATGTAACTACTAACGGAAGAGAAACAAGCACAAGGTTCATTTTTAAATTATCGTCCAATTGGGTTTGCATAATGGTAAAATAGCCCAAAAAGGAAAATAATATATAAGCAACCAACAGGTTTAAACTAAAAAAGAGGAAATAAAGAAGTAAGGTTTTCTTCATTTTAAATAACTGATTTTGTTTACATAGTAAATATAATGATTTTACATCTTATCTACCTTAATGTAAAACTCCTTTGTTTTTGGCTGAATATCCTTAATCTTATCGGCTTCAACAGTTAAGGTTTGCCAATTATTGGTTCCGTTAAGTCGTATGTTTTTACCATAAATATCAATATCTACCGGCATAGCAAAGTTTTCCTCGTCGGTTTCCCAGCGGTATTGTAACTGATGGTCTTTCAGCTTTAACTCCAGTTTAGGAATACTTCTGTATCGTAGGTATTGGTTAAATACAGGCTCCAGATTCATACCGCTTTCCTTACTGAAAAAGTTGATAACATCCTGCCCTTCTATCACCTGTTTTTTATAGGTTTCGGCATATTTAAGCAACATCGCCCACCATTTGTCATCATTGTTTACAATATGCCTTATAGTATTGAGCATTAGTGCTCCTTTGTAATACATATCGCCCGATCCTTCATTGTTCACACCAAATATCCCTACAACAGGCTTATCGTTGCGTACTCCCATGCGCTGACCGTATACATACTGCATAGCCTTATCATAGCCCAACATACATTCCAAATATACGGTTTCGCTATACGTTGTAAAACTCTCATGAATCCACATATCGGCAATATCCTTAGAGGTTATACTGTTACCAAACCATTCGTGTCCCGTTTCGTGTATAATTATATAATCAAACGTTAGCCCTACACCAGTGTACGACAGGTCACCTCCCCTATACCCCATTTTATAGTTGTTACCATAAGCAACGGCGCTTTGGTGTTCCATACCCAGATAAGGAGTTTCTACCAGTTTATAACCGTCTTCCTTAAACGGATATTCGCCAAACCTGGTTTGAAAACATTCCATCATGGGTTTTACCTGCTTAAACTGTTCTTCGGCTTTTTCCTTATTGTAACCTAACACGTAGTAATCAAGGTCAAGTCCTTTGTAGTTGTCATGTATATGTACATAGTCGGCAATGTTTACAGTAATATCATAGTTGTTAATTGGATTTATAACCTCCCAGTCCCATCGGGTATAACCGTTTTTAAGATCTTCACTGCCTTTAAAACGCCCGTTAGAAACATTCATAAGTCCGTTTGGAACAGCCACTTTTATAGAGGCTCCGTTATCGGGCTCATCGCTTTGGTGGTCTTTTACAGGATACCAAAGGCTCGCACCTGTTCCCTGTACTGCCACACCTATCCAAGGCTTACCATTACCGTCTTCGGTAAAAACAAAACCTCCGTCCCACGGAGCATTGCGTGCCACTTTAGGCTTCCCCGAATAGTTAAACCTTAGCGTATGCTCACTCCCTGCTTTAAGCTCATTAGGGAACACTATAAAAACAGCATCGTTATCACGGGTATATTCCAGCTTTTTGTTTTTAAGCATTATACTTTCAATCTTCATATTCTCAAAAAGATCCAGCTGAATTTTTTGGGTATTGCTTACCACTTTAAAAGTAATGTCATTATAACCGTTTATAAATCTTTTATCAGGGTTTACCGTAATGTTTAGATCATAGCGAAGTACGTCAAAACTTGTCCTTTCAGGGCGCAGTCCGCCATGCAGGCTGTCCCTTCTGGAAAATTCCTGAGCACTTGCAAAAGCAAAGGCAAATAATGAGGCGATAAGCAATAAGGTGTTTTTCATGATAAACAGTTTACACTATTAGTCATGAAATGTAAGAATTTGTTACCAATAAAAAAATAGTAAGTGGCTTAAACCATACTTTGAGGCAGTACCTCAGGATGAATAACCGGTACAGGAACATTACTATCTGCAGTAACAGCACAGCCTACCTTGTTAAGGTAATCTATATCTATTTTTAGCCTGAGATCCTCCAGTTCTTTTTTATTTACCTTTTTGTAATTGTCCAATAAAAAGGCTTTTATGGCATCATATAACACAAACGAAAGCTGTATATGCAAATCGCCTGCATTTTTAATACTCTCGCCCATTGAGATAAGCACAGGATATACCTTTGCATTATCGGTTTGACAAATAAACGGAGGAAGTGAATTAATATATAGCCCGCTTTCAATTAGATTAATACTAACCTGCACAACTGTTTTGTATTTGGCGTTCACAGCTATGCCCTTGCGCGCTAAAAGTTCTGAAGTGAAAAAGTATTCGAGATAGTTGGTTATCTTCTCTACAAATACAACATTTCGCAGCTCGTCATCACAAGCTACATCAATAGTTAGCTTTTTCATGGCTGATAAGGTTTAGTTTGTTGTGAAGTATATACGAAAGATAAATACGCCTGGTTTTCAAAAAAGTGAAAAAAATTCACTTTATTTCAAAACCCCGGTAACAATGGTAATTTCACGCTCTATATTCTCACCGCTGTTACTTAGTACCTGCTCTGTATCTTCATATACATTCCGGATAACAAAACCGGCCTTATCTAATAATTCTGATGTATGCTCTGCCGTATACATGGTAAAGCCATACTTAGCAAACGGAATTTTTATCATGGTGCTTTGGGGAATTAAGCCTATTGATAAAACACCTCCGGGCTGCATAACGCGTGCAATCTCGTTAGCATACTCCTGTGGGTTTTGCCAAAAGTAAATTGTGTTTACTGTAAATGCCTTATTGAACTGATTATCCTGAAACGGAAGGGAGTTTCCGTTAGTAAGCACAAAAGAAGCATTACTGTAACCTTTATTTAGCTTTTGCGCCTGCTCTATCATAGTGCCCGATATTTCGGCACCCGTATACCGCATGCTTTCATTTAAAAGAACATCACCTACATGGGCACCGTTACCGGGGCCAATTTCCAACACGCTATCGTTTTCATCAAGCGACAAACTGTTTATGGTTTTAATAATGAGATTACTGTTAGTAAAGTTCATCATCTCGGCCACCTTTAACCCGGTATCACCTTCGGGACGGCTTAGTTGGCGTGCCAGCTCCTGTAGTTCGGCATCTGTAAGTTTCATGTGTGGGAAGTTCTTTAATTAGCAATTATGCTAAATATACTAATAAAAAACCGACTGCAAAAGCAGTCGGTTCAACAATTGTTAATTATTTACAATATCTTATTTTCCATACAAGAATAAAAGTACCTCGTCAAATCGTTGTCTCCATGACTTCTCATTGTGTTCTGCACCTTCAAACACTCTTGTTGCATAATTAGCGCCTTTAAGGTAGCCTGACCTAAGCATCAGTTGGTCTACCTGCTCTTGGTGTGGCCCGTACATAGCATCAAGTCCACCTGTACCGTGATCAAAATAAAAACGGTGATTTTTTGACGGAGGCATGTGCAACTCCATGTATTTCCTAATCGCTTCAGACGGATTTGTGTTGTTCTCATCAAACAAAACAGGCCAGTGTGTAGAAAGGCATGCCGCACTGCCAAATACCTCAGGGTACTCAAAAGCAGCATACATAGAAATTAACCCACCCATAGAGCTACCGCAAATGGCCGTGTTTTGAGCATCGGTTAAAGTTCTGTACGTTTTATCTACATATACTTTTAGTTCGCCTACAAGGAATTTAAGGTAGTCGTTACCCATAAATACCCCTTTAGAAGAGCCTCGTGTTTTAGCAATTTCCATCATTTCCTTTACTTCATCATCCGTAAGATATTCTGATGCTTTTTCAGGGAAATACTCCAAATATCTGTCAGATGTGTTCCATATTGCAACAATTATAACAGGCTTAATTTCTTTTTGTGCAGCTAAGTCCATTGCTGTATTCCCTGCATTCCATGAAGTATAATCCATAGCCGTTTCGTCACTCAGTACGTTTTGCCCGTCCTGCATATAAAGCACCGGGAAACGCTGGTTTTTATCTGCCTCATATTCTTTTGGCAACAAAATATCTACCCTGCGGGCATCTACATATTGCGAAGGGAAATGATCAATAGTCTGTACAATTTGCGCCTGCGCAGCAGGTACAAAAACAGCAAAGCAAAGCAATGCCGCAAAAAAAGCTCTTTTCATACTCATTGTTTATGTTGGAACGTAAAAGTAAAAATTATACCTGTATTACGCCAAGGTTAAACGGTTTTTCTATTGGGGCATGGTTTGCAGCCTCTATCCCTATAGAAATCCATTTACGGGTATCAAGCGGATCGATAATTCCGTCGGTCCATATTCTTGAAGCGGCATAGTATGGTGACACCTGTGCATCATACCTTGCCTTTATTTTATTGAAAAGTTCTTCTTCTTTCTCCGGAGTAATTTCTTCTCCTCTTGCCTTTAATGACGAAGCCTCTATCTGCAGTAATACCTTAGCAGCCTGTGTACCACCCATCACGGCAAGTTCGGCACTTGGCCAAGCAAATATAAGCCTTGGGTCATATGCCTTACCACACATAGCATAGTTACCCGCACCATACGAGTTACCCACTACTACGGTAAACTTAGGCACTACCGAGTTACTCACGGCATTTACCATTTTAGCACCATCTTTAATAATACCACCATGTTCGCTTTTTGAACCTACCATAAACCCGGTTACATCCTGCAGGAACACAAGCGGAATTTTCTTTTGGTTACAGTTGGCTATAAAGCGTGTAGCCTTATCGGCACTGTCAGAATAAATCACACCGCCAAACTGCATTTCGCCTTTTTTGGATTTTACCACCTTACGCTGGTTTGCCACAATACCTACAGCCCATCCGTCAATGCGGGCATAACCTGTAATAATTGTTTGTCCGTATCCGGCTTTATATTCTTCAAACTCGCTATTATCAACAAGCCTTTTAATAATCTCCATCATATCATACTGCTCAGAACGCTGCTTAGGCAGTATACCGTAAATCTCATTAGGGTCAAGTGCCGGCTTTTGCGGAGCCGTACGGCTGTATCCTGCCTTCTCAAAGTCGCCTATCTTGTCTACAATATTCCTTATCTTATTAAGGGCATCCTTATCGTCTTTGGCTTTATAATCCGTAACCCCCGATATTTCACAGTGCGTAGTGGCACCACCCAGGGTTTCGTTATCGATATTTTCGCCAATAGCCGCTTTTACAAGATAGCTACCCGCAAGGAAAATACTTCCTGTTTTGTCTACTATAAGTGCTTCATCGCTCATAATAGGCAGGTAAGCACCACCCGCAACACAACTTCCCATTACGGCAGCGATTTGGGTAATACCCATACTACTCATAACAGCGTTGTTACGGAAAATACGCCCAAAGTGTTCTTTATCAGGGAAAATCTCATCCTGCATTGGCAGGTATACCCCTGCGCTGTCCACAAGGTAAATAATAGGCAGTTTGTTCTCTATGGCAATTTCCTGCGCACGTAGGTTTTTCTTTCCGGTAATTGGGAACCATGCCCCTGCCTTTACGGTAGCATCGTTAGCCACAACTATACATTGCTTACCACTAACATAACCTATTTTTACCACAACACCACCCGATGGGCATCCGCCGTGTTCCTCATACATCCCCTCGCCTGCAAAAGCAGCTATTTCGATACTCTCGCTATCTTTATCTAACAGGTAATCTATACGCTCACGCGCTGTCATTTTACCCTCGTTATGTAGTTTTGCTATTCTTTTTTCACCACCTCCAAGCTTTACTTTTGCCAGTTTGCGTTTTAGCTCAGAAAGAAGCAGCTTGTTATGATCTTCATTCTTATTGAAGTTAATATCCATGGGAATTATATCTTTTTTTTGTGATAGTTGTAATTTTCGTGGTGCTAAAATACGAAATCGTTTGAAATTTTCAGTAAAACAGCCTAAATGATTAATATTCATTAAATGTTAAAAATTAAACCTGCTTAAACCGCACTTTCCGTTCGGTTTAAAACCTAACCATAAATTTAGTAAATTGTGTGTTACAAAACCACCACTGCATGTTAGCACAAATAGATACAAAATGGATCTTACTCATTGAGATTATTTATGTACTTATTGTAATTGGCGTATGCATACGCATTATTTATGATACCCGCGCCGTAAGCAAAGCCCTCGCCTATGTACTGTTTGCTGTATTTGTGCCTGTTGTAGGCATAGCATTTTATTTCTCGTTTGGGATAAATTACCGCAAGCGTAAAATATATTCCAAAAAACTGACGGTAGACGAAAAACTCGCCCAGCGCTTTAGGGAAAAAATTACTGAAACCGACCGTAACGTATATGCTTCACACAACCCGGCTATAATTCAGAATAAGGATTTATACCAACTTCTGTTTAATGAAAAAACAGGACGAAATCCTTTGGTTCCAAATAACAAAGTCACCCTGCTTAAAAACGGAGAGGCACTATTCCCCGAACTTATACAGGCTCTTAAAGAAGCTCAAAGCCATATCCATATCGAATTTTATATTTATGAAGATGATGCCATAGGCAATACCATTAAAGAAGTACTAATAGAGAAAGCCAGGCAAGGAGTTGAAGTACGGTTTATGTATGACGATTTCGGGAGCAGAAGCATCCGTAAAACCATAGTGAAAGAACTGCGCAAAAAAAATATAGCCGCTTTCCCTTTTTATAAAATCAGGCTTATGCCGGTGGCTAATCGTATAAACTACCGCAACCACCGTAAAATAGTAATTATAGACGGCAAGACGTCGTTTATAGGCGGTATTAATGTATCCGACAGGTATATCAATTCAGAAAAAAACAAAGTGTATTGGAGGGATACCCACATCAGGATAGACGGTCCGGCAACTTATTCGCTGCAACGTGTATTTCTTAGCGACTGGAACTTTAGCAGTGGGGAATCTTTAGGGATAGACAGTACATACTTCCCCCTGTACCCGTTTAACGAAAAGGCTACCGCTAATATACAGGTGGTTTCCAGCGGCCCCGATTCTGACCTACCCAATATACTCTATACCGTAATCAAAGCCATAAGCCTTGCCAAACAGGAAATACTGCTAACTACCCCTTACTACATCCCTGATGAAGCCCTGCAGGAAACTCTTATCATTGCCGCGCTTAGTGGTATAGAGGTAAAACTGCTTGTCCCTAAGGAATCGGACTCCAAGATAGTGAACCTTGCCTGTCGTGCTTATTTTGAAAACCTGTTAAGGGCTGGCGTGCGCATATTTTTATATGAAAAAGGATTTATACACAGTAAGACTTTTGTGGTAGACAGGACGCTGGCATCTGTAGGAACGGCCAATTTAGACCTGCGCAGCTTTGACCTGAACTTTGAGGTTGCCACTGTTATTTATGACGAAACTATAGCACAACAACTTGCCACTCACTTTGATGAAGACTGCCAGAATGCTGCCGAAATACAGCCACAGGAGTGGTTTAAACGCTCTAAATCAATAAAAGTGACCGAACGCCTTGTAAGGCTCATATCGCCCTTTATGTAAAAAGGGGATGCTTTTTAAAAACATCCCCTTTTTAGCTTAACTAATAAACTAAAACAATATTTAATTTAAGCCCAAAAAGCTTAATACATCATTTTTAATAGCCGGGTTTACCGTTGCTGCAAGAGCAACAGATATTATAAGACCGATAAAAGCAAAAGAGAAATCTTTAGCAATCATCTTAAGTGCTTTGTTTTTATGTTTTTTACCTTTTTTCAAACGGGCAAGGTTAATAGCAATTTCGCGACCACCTATTAAACCAAGGAAAACCCAAGTTGTACTCATTGGTACGGTACTGATAAACAGTTTGTAAATAAGTATAAGTGCATAAGAGAAATCGATTAACGTAGCTGCCCTAACATCTGAAACGCGTGATTTTTCACTAACTACTTTCTGAATCCTGTCACCACGAAGGTAGAATAACACACCAAGACCAAGGAAAATTACAAGTCCGAATATTACAAACTGAAAACCATCAAGTCTTCTTGGTAAGAATACTGCAACGTTTGCTCCATCCTGCATTACCCAAACCGACCATAATATACCACTCACAATCCATTGAGCTACCATCCACGATGGGTGAACTTTACGCCCTTTAAACTTCCTGCGGATATAGTTATAACCAAAAAACCATATAAGTACCGAGAATACAAAAGCAATAACGTAACCTGATAAACTCTTGGTAATCATAGAGGTAATACCACTTGAACTCGAACTAAAAACACTCAGCATAAGGAATGTGGTAGAAACCGGCATTCTTAACCTTGTAAGGATAAGCAGTACAAGCGGCGCCATAAGCATAAAGAACGAGAAGTTCTCAGGGTGCGGATACTTACTTACCTCTTCGGCATTAATAAGCCTACCGTAAGTAACATCTCCGTTTAGGGTAAACCAGCTTATAGAAATGGTAACTAAGAATATAATACCAATATACAGCCAAAGTGTATACCATTTGCGGTGTTTGTTACTTTCAATAAAGGTACCAAGCGACTGTATACTGTCGTTAGAAACCGTTGCATAGGCTGCTGTAAGGAAACCTATCCACATTGCCACCTGCGGCTGATTGTAAAAAAGTGCACTGAAAATGAAGATAGTTGATATAATTACCAGGAATATCTTTTCATTCGAAAACTTCTCAATTAAACTTAAAGGAGGTATCGACTTTTTCTTGTATTTCATTTTCATGTGTAGGGTAGTTTAAAAATCGTTGCAAAAGTAACCAGTTAATAAAGTTAGTTATAAGGTCTAATTTTAAGTTATTGTTAATTAATCGATAATTAAAAATTAATTTTGAAGATAACTATTTTTTAATTCATTTTCAGTAGTTTATTTGCAGCGTCCAAAAAATTATTTTCCTGATTTTTAAAATAATGTAAAATTAACACCTGCAAAACACTTTGTTTTAATAACACTCGGTTCACTGTAACTTAACGATTTCTTAACATTGGTTGAGTACATTTGCGGCAAAATGTTATTCATGTCAATAAACAGTATCTTCCAGTTTCTTGTCCCGAAGGATAAGAAATTTTTCCCGCTATTTGAGCAGGCAACGCAAAACCTTGTAATACTTGCCGAAACACTACATGAAGCGGTTAACGCTCCTAAAGGCAAAAGAGATGAGTACTTTACCAAAGTAGAAGAGTTAGAAGGCATTATTGAAGGCATTGCCCACAAAACAAACCTTGAACTTAGCCGAAATTTTATCACACCTTTTGACAGGGAAGATATCTACTCGCTAATTACAGCTATTGACGATGTGGCCGACTATACCTATGGTGCTGCCAGCAGAATGAGACTGTACCAGGTAGAGAAAATTACCAAGTCGATTAGAAAGATGACGGAAATTAACCTTGAAGCCTGTATACTTATACAGGGGGCCGTTGCCGACCTGAAAGACATGAAAAACCTTAAAGGTATTACAGATGCCTGCAAAAAAATTGCAAAACTGGAAAACAAATCAGACAGCGTTTTTGATAAGGCTGTAGCCGATATTTTTGAAAACGAAACCGATGCTATTAATGTGATTAAGTACAAAGAGGTACTATCGGCACTGGAAACAGCATCAGATAAATGCAAAGGGGTAGCAAACGTTTTAGAGTCTATTGCTGTAAAACATTCGTAAAAAACAAACCAAAACCCCAAGAAACTGATTCATCATGGTTTTACTCATTATAATCATAGTTTTAGCATTAATATTCGACTATATAAACGGATTTCACGATGCGGCTAACTCCATTGCGACCATAGTCGCCACAAAAGTACTTACACCCTTTCAGGCTGTATTATGGGCTGCATTCTTTAACTTTATGGCTTACTTTATATCCAAGTACTGGATTGGTGAGTTTAAAATTGGTAATACCATAGCCAAAACCGTTAGTGAAGACTTTATTACGCTTGAGGTTATCCTTGCCGGGCTTATAGCAGCCATTACATGGAACCTGCTTACCTGGAAACTGGGCATACCTTCGTCGTCATCACATACCCTTATAGGGGGCTTTATGGGAGCTGCACTGGCACATGCCTTTACAATACCGGGAGCCGACCTGAACACGGTAGTTAACTATGCTAAAGTACTTCCTATTGTACTTTTCATATTCATGGCTCCGTTTATTGGTATGGTGGTCGCTTATTTTCTGGCAATACTCGTGCTCAACATCTGTCGTAAGGTAAACCCGTCCAGAGCCGATAAATGGTTTAGAAGGTTACAGTTAGTATCCTCGGCATTATTCAGTTTAGGTCACGGTGCAAACGATGCTCAAAAAGTTATGGGTATTATAGGGGCGGCAGTAATATACTACCACCTTAATATCGACCCCGATCCTGCTTACCTAACAGCAGATAATAAATTTGCCTACTTTGTAGATCACTGGAGCTGGGTGCCGCTTGCGAGTTTCGTTATGATAGGTTTAGGTACCATGAGTGGCGGTTGGAAAATCGTTAAGACTATGGGATCTAAAATCACCAAAGTAAACTCATTTGAAGGTGTTGTTGCCGAAACGGCAGGTGCTATTACCCTGTATACCACAGAGCATTTTGGTATCCCTGTATCTACAACCCATACCATTACCGGTTCTATTATTGGTGTTGGTGTTACAAAAAGGGTATCGGCAGTACGCTGGGGTGTTACAATAAGTCTGCTTTGGGCATGGATATTAACCATACCGGTATCGGCAGTAATTGCCGCATTGGTTTACTACTTTATTAAAATTTTTATCTAAAAGAGATACAGCAAACAATTATCAAAAAAGCATATATCTTTTAGGTATATGCTTTTTTGTTTACTTTTATTTTAATTACACACTTTACAAATTATGACAAACAATCAAATCAGGGCTCAGTATGACGATACTACCATAACCGTATATCAGGCCTATAACAGTGCTATAGCAAAAGGCGCTGTAGAAAACCAAACCTTTGTACCTCCCTTTAAAATGGAGCGAATGACGTGGATTAAACCTTCCTACCTTTGGATGATGTACCGTTCGGGCTGGGCACAAAAGGAAGGACAGGAACATATCCTTAAAATAAAAATTAAGCGTGAGGGGTTTGAATGGGCTTTAAGCAACGCCTGTCTTTCTCATTTTAACAGTAATATCCACCAGGACCGTGAAAGTTGGAAAACAACACTACAGCAAAGTCCTGTAAGGATACAATGGGACCCTGAGAAAAATATATTTCTGGAAGCCCTTCCCTACCGTTCCATACAAATAGGACTATCGGGCGAAGCTGTAGGCAAATATGTAAACGAATGGATTACAGAAATTGAAGATATTACCGATGACTGTAAAAAAATTCATCTGCTTATAACCGAAGGTAAAATTGAGGAAGCCAAAGCCCTATTACCTGTAGAGGAGATTTATACTGTCCCTACTGCAATTGGCGAACCTATTGCTGCGTTGATATGATATAAAAAACTATTTAAATAAAGAAAACATGATAGTATTAGAGATAGATAGAGTCTTAACAAATATGATAAAAGATAAACTAATCACTATTTACAGGCGTTATAGCATTTACTTTTTTTATGTAATATACTTTTGTGTCTTCTTCAAAAACAAGTTTTTCACCATCTTCGTTAACCCTGTTTACAGGAAGGATACCATGATAAACACATAGTAAATCTACTTGATATAAATAGTAGGTAATACAACCGTCAAAAGTATATTTTACAGTTCCCCTTTTGTCTTTTCTATAGTTTTTTTCTACATTATTTACTTCCTTTTTTAAAAAACGCCTAATGCGTTTAACCTGCTTCTTAGAAAGACAAACATCAAGAGAATCAGTTATTGGATGCTGGTCAAAAACAGCATCATATAGCTTATCTGCATTGTCAAATTCCAATATATCTGAAGTCGGAAAAGGAATAGCATAAGCAACAGTAAAGTCGGGATTACCGTCTTCACCTATTTTATAGAGCATTGGATTTTTAGTTTTGTCTGTGGGAGAAAAATTAAAGCATGGGTTAAACTCATTTTGCCTGCATACTTCTACAGCCATTATTCCTTTAACCTGTATGGAATCTCCCTTTTGCTGAGAATACATTTTTACACTCAATAAAAGAACAATAAAAAGCAGGTAATTTTTCATGGTTTAGCAGCATTAAAGTTCATTAACCGTTAATCTGAAACTAAGTGACATCCGTTTTTATTAACTCTTGTATCACTCAATAATTTTATATAGTCTTTATTATCAAGAGGAATATAATTGAACTGTATCGTTTTAAACTCTTCTTTCACATCTACTCTGTTTCCTTTTTGAAAGAAAATAGTAAGCGAATCACCACTAAATTTATATACAAAAGGATCCAGCCCTTTTATTCCGCTTATGGTGTCTTTTCTATCTTTGAGTAAAGTACTGTTTTTAGTAATAACGGTGTATTGATAATCATCTGTCACTCCCCAGTTTAAAGTATTGATATAAATTTTTTCGCCCTTACCCGAAACCAGCATTTTACTTTTAAAAGTATCATGTACATCAACACAGCTATTCAATACCATCACTGATAGTACTATAATTAAATACCTACCTGATTTTTTAACCCGTTTCATGTGTAAGTTATTATAGATTACAAAAAAAACTGTCTCAAATATAGTGTCACTTTGCAAAGTGGAGAACCTTTAAAATTCTGGCAAGAGATTTATTGGCACCACTCAGTTGCACTCAAAATGACATTTGAGACAGTTATATCAAAATATATTTTATTAAGCGCTTTCCAGCGTTTTATCCCTTATTACTTTACCGCTAACGGTTTCAATAAACTGAGGTACAAATACCACCTCTTTTGGTTTTTCAAATTTACCAAGATGCTTAAACGCGTCGGTTGGCAAATCAAAAGGTTCACCCTCTACAACAAGTATCAGTTTTTCACCCAGTGTATCATCCTGACTGCCTTGTACAAAGTAGCGTCGTCCTATATATTCAGAAAGTTTTTCTTCAATCTGCTCCGGGAACAGTTTTACACCACCGCTGTTAATTACATTATCATATCGGCCCAGCCATATAAACTGCTTGTCGTTTACAATCTCAACCACATCGTTAGTAACTACAGGTTCGTCGCAAATTACATAAGGATCAATTACCAGGCATTTGCGTTCATCCTGACTTATATTAACATTAGGCAGTACCGTGAACGCCTCATCTCCTACCGGCTTAGCCGCAATGTGGGTAATGGTTTCGGTCATACCATAAGTTTCATAAATTTTGGTAGGAAGCCCTTTTAGTTGCTTTGTAAGCGCCTGGCTCACCTTTGCTCCACCCAGTATAAGCTTTTTCACTTTTTTAAGCTTCATAAGGCTGTTTTGTGCCTGTAGTGGTACCATAGCACTAAAATTATAAACCGTATCCAGTCGCTCTAACGGATTTGCCACAGGGGCAATCATATCCATATCCCAACCCAGTATAAAGGCACGCACCAGCATCATTTTACCTGCCACAAATTGTGTAGGCAGGCAGTGAAGTACTTTTATGCCTTCATCCAGCTCAAAAAAGCTGCCCGTTGCGAGTGCCGAATTCACCATAGCCTGTTTATCTACCCTAATCATTTTAGGTGCTCCTGTAGTTCCGGATGTTTGCATCTCTATAAAATCGCGATGATCAAACCAGTCCAGTAAAAATTCACCTACCGCTTTTTCATGCGGTTCTCCTTCTTTAATGTAAATGTAAGCCGTACGGCACAGGTCATCTTCATTAAGATGAAATCCATTCAGCTTAAAGCTGTTGTGCACAAAGTGATAATCTGGATTACTCATGTGGGGTTAGTGTTTTGTTAGTAAATTTCGTGGGTTGGCAGCACAACCTTACCGGTAAGTTTCTCTTTCCAGTTGCGCCATTTATATTTCATACTAAAGATAAACAAAAGAATCGGAAAAATTACAACTACCGGAAGCAGAACCGTATATCCTACTTCAGGCTCTGAAAGACTTTTTAAAACCGAATGTGTTTGAAAAGCACTCCATTCAGAAGTTACAAGCAATGCCGTAATAAGGTTGTTGGCTGCATGGAATCCCAGTGCCAGCTCGGTACCTTCGTCCATAAGGGTAATTACACCTAAAAACAATCCGGTACCTATATAGTATACCATTATAACCATCCCCATTTTACCCACCTCAGGGTTAGAAAGGTGCATAACCCCAAATATTACAGATGTCATTACAAGCGGAAACCATTTGGTTAGTCCAAGCCTGCCAAACCCCTGCATTAAATATCCTCTGAAAATAAGTTCTTCAAGAGTGGTTTGTATAGGTATAAAAACAATAGCAATTATAAACAGTATGGCAAACTTTGATAAATTAAACTGTACTTCAAAAGTATCAGGTTTAGAGTAATACTCATAAGCAGTAGTAACCGTTAAAAAAGTTCCCCATAAAAAGAAAGCGAAAAATATACGTTTCCAGTCAACACGGGGTCTGGCAGTTATTACCGTTCTAAACTTTTGACCATGAAAGTTTTTTACCACAAAGTAAAAAGCTATAAAAGCAAAAGTAAACGAAAGCAGTATAAGTAATAAAGTGAGGTTAAGATCCAGATAACGAAGCAATTCAGACTGATCTACGGGCATGCTCTCCCCTTCTTTAACCGACTTTGCAAAAACCGCAATCATTAAAGGTATTTGTCCTATTACAGAAGCTAAAAATACAATAACCGACCCTACCAGATATTTCCAATACTTATTCTCGGGTTTAAATGCCTGTTTAATAAACATGTGTAAAATTGAAAGTTTAAAATTTAGTTTGCCCTAAGTTAATTTAATTTTAAAATTATAATGCCGTTCTTTGCAAAAAAATTATCATGATTACTATATACCATAACCCGCGTTGCAGCAAGTCCCGCGAGGGATTACAGTTTTTAGAACTGGAAGAGAAACCATTTACAACCGTAAAATACCTAAATGAGCCTTTAACCAAAAATGAGCTTACAACTATTATAAAAAAGCTTGGAATAGCCCCTATTGAACTGGTTAGAACGAAAGAAAAAATATGGATTTCTGACTATAAAGGAAAGGAACTTTCTGACAGTGAAGTTATTGAAGCCATGCTACAACACCCTAACCTTATAGAACGCCCTATAGTGGTAAATGGAGACAAAGCTGTTGTTGCCCGTCCGGCCGAAAAAATAAAAGAAATCCTTTAAAAAATTTAACATTTTTTTATGGGGTGTTCATTAAACTTGGGCTGCTTTTTGTAGTCAAACCCCCAATAAAAAAACCAGAACCATTCATGAAAAAAATACAATCCGTATTCTTATTACTCTTACTTTTTACATCAATAGGAGCAATAGCACAAGGAAATCCGGGTAATGTTACCATTAGCGGTAAACTTATTGACCAGGAAACGAAACAACCCCTTGAATTTGCAACAGTAACAATACAAAAACTCGACAACACAACCGTAAACGGTGCAATGACCGATATGAACGGTGAATACAGCATTAATATAGCTCCGGGTACATACAATATTAAATACGATTTTATATCGTTCAAGTCTGTAGTTGTAAGCAACAGACAGGTTAATGCCGATACTAATTTAGGTACTACGGTTATGGCTCCCGATGCCACCCTTTTGCAGGAAGTGGAAATTCGTGCAGAACGTTCTACCGTAGACATTAAACTTGACAAGAAAGTATACAACGTAGGTCAGGACATGATCGTTAAAGGAGGAACCATTAGCGACGTACTTGACAATGTACCATCGGTTACCGTTGATGTAGAAGGTAATGTAAGCCTTAGAGGTAACGAAAGTGTTACTATTATGATAGATGGTAAACCGTCTAACCTGTATGGCTCTAACCTTGCAGATGTACTTAGAGTACTTCCTGCCGACTCGGTAGATAAAATTGAGGTTATTACCAACCCGTCTGCACGTTATGATGCCGAAGGTGGTGGGGGTATTATCAACATTATCCTTAGAAAAGGAAAAGCTCAGGGCTTTAACGGTTCGGTTACCGCAAACACAGGTACGCCCGATAATCACGGTATTATGGCTAACCTAAACTACAGAGGAGAAAAATTCAACGTTTTCTCTAACCTTGGTTACAATTACAGAAACAGCCCGGGTAACAGCATGACCGACTCAGAATACTTTGATGAGAACGGAAACACTACTAGCTTTATAAACGAGCGTAGGGAAAACAAAAGAAAACGTAAAGGATATAACGCTACTCTTGGTTTTGAGTGGTATATTGACAGTACTTTTAGCTGGACCAACTCGGTTTCTGCCAGAAACAGCAATGGTGACAACCCTACCGATACATATTACTACAACTATAATGCAGACGGTTCGTTTAACAACACCCGTTACCGTTTTAACTCGGAAGACGAAGAAGACAGAAACTTTAATTATACTACCAGCTTCCTTAAAAAATTTGACGGAGACGGACACGAACTTAAAGTTGATGCCAATATTTCAAGAAGTACCGACGATGAGAATTCGCAAATCAGGGACATGATTTTAGGAAGCACAAATCCTGATGACAGTTCTATCGAAAGAACACTTAATTATGAAGAGGAAAAACGTACGCTTATTCAGGCAGATTACGTTTTACCTTTTGGCGAAAACAACAGGTTTGAAGCAGGTTACCGTGGTAGTTTTACTCAAAAAGACACCGATGCTAAAGCACAGATACTTGACGAGAACAACGAATGGCAACAAAACGGAAACTTTTCCAGTATGCTTGAGTACAATGAGTATGTAAATGCCCTGTACGCTCAGTATGGTTCTAAATTTGGTTCTAAATTCTCTTACCTTTTAGGGCTTCGCTGGGAAGATTCTAATATCGATGTAAACCTTATAAACAGAGATGAATATAACAACAAACGTTACAATAACTTTTTCCCGAGTGCTTTCCTTACTTACGAATTTTCTGAAGGAAGCAGTGCAAGTATTAGTTACAGCCGTAGGATAAACAGGCCTAGAGGCTTTTTCATTAATCCGTTCTCGAGCCTGCAAAGTAACATTAATGTATTTCAGGGTAACCCAGACCTTGACCCGTCTAAAACCAACTCGTTTGATGTAGGCTATCTAAAAAAATGGAGAGACCTTACACTAAGCACTTCGGCTTATTTAAATATTACCGAAGATTCTTTTCAGTTTGTTAGAAGAACCGAAGATGCCCTACCGGGACAAACTCCGGTTACCTACTCTACTCCTATTAACTTAGCTAAAGAGTACCGTTTTGGTTTTGAGTTTACCTTAAACTACAATCCTTTCAGATGGTGGAAACTTAATGGTAACTTTAACTTCTTTAGGGTTGAAACCGATGGCGATTACACCTGGACATACACTAACGGAAACGGTGAAGAAGTTACCGATTTCCAAAACTTTGACAATACTGCATACACTTGGTTTACCAGAGTAAGCAGTAAAATGAACCTGCCATGGAAAATGGACTGGCAAATTAACGGAACATATAATGCTCCTCAAAACACCGCACAGGGACGCAGCCTGGGTATAATGCACTTTAATACTGCATTAAGCAAAGACATTCTTAAAGAAAAAGCTACGTTAACACTTAACGTAAGCGACATCTTTAATACCCGAAAAAGAAAAAATTATACCAACCTACCTACGGTTTCATCATATAGTGAATGGCAGTGGAGAGAAAGACAGGTTACCCTTTCGTTCACTTACCGTTTCAATATGAACAATCAGCAACGAATGAAACAAGAAAGACAGGGACAGGGCGGTGACGACGATTTTAATATGGGAGGTTAATTATTAATTTTTACAGATACTCCTAAAAAAAGGGCAGCTTTTATAAAGCTGCCCTTTTTGTTTATTATAAATAATGAGTTTTGACATTATAGAATGATAAAAGCATTTCTAAATTATACTAAGAATTATATTTACTTTTGCTTGTACCTTTCTACCATTTGTTTCTGTGTAAGTATTTCCCAAGTTTGAGAATCTAAATTCGCTAACAGAAATAAATCTAGTTTATCATCATCAGTTTCTGAAACTTCTTCAGGTATATTTTTTTGGCATTCAGAATAAATATATTTTAACACTTCAAACATTCCTTCAAGCATAGCATCCATATCATCATCAGAAACTGACTCATCAAATAAAACTTTAACCTTAACTTTGGGATGCAAAAAAGCTTCTAGTGAAACTGTTATCGATTGATTATAATTTCCTGACAACTTTTCAACAGAAGCAGTAGCTGTGACATATTTATATTTACGTGCTCTATTTTTAGATATAAAATCTTTCAACTTCAATTTTACTGCACTATATAAATCTTTAGCAGCTTCTTTTAATATTGTCTCAAAAAAAGGTTTAAGTAAATAAGCTGTAACCACTGTAGGTAAAGCCCATTCAATACCTGCCATAACACCATTATTAGTATAAATGGTTTTTACCTTAAAGTTTAAACTATTTAAATCTCTTTCCATAAAACCATATAAGTCTTCAGGATAATCTTTAGGTACAGCTATAAAAATCATTTCTTCATTATTCATATACAACTATTAAGTGTTAACTATCACTAAATATAAATAAAAAAACGCTTCCAATTTTGGACATAATAATATTAAAATTTTCAGCTCAAGGAGTCACAGCCTTGACTTTTTGGTTCTTTTGTGTCAAGACAAAAGAATATAGTAAACAATAGATTACTTCATGCCTCGCAATGACAAACATTCCTGTCATGTCGACAACAGGAGACATCTCCATTCAAAATGTAAAAGAGATTTCTCCACTACACTTCGTTTCGGTCGAAATGGAAAAACAGATTCCTTCCTTCGTCAGGATGACAGACATTCCTGTCATTGCGAGTAGGTAACGACGCGGCAATCTAAACTCTTAACCCAATAAAAAAAGCAGCCCTAAGGCTGCTTTTAGTGAGTTTTAGTTTAGTTATAATCTTAAGGGAAAATTCCTCTTTGTTTATAAGCCATTTCAATTCTGGTTAGTGCCTGTATGTAAGCGGCAGTTCTCCAGTCTGTTTGATACTGAACAGAAGTGTTGATTACTTTATTAAAAGCATCTTCAAGTTTCTTTCTCAGTTTCACAATAACATCATCCATTGTCCATATCTCACCGTTACGGTTTTGCAGCCACTCAAAGTAACTACCAATAACCCCACCTGAGTTACAAAGGATATCCGGAATCATTTGTACACCGTTAGCAAGTAAAATAGCTTCACCTTCGGTATCAATAGGTCCGTTAGCACCTTCTGCAACCACTTTAGCTTTCACGGTGTTAGCGTTATCTTCGGTAATCTGGTTACCTAAAGCAGCAGGAATAATTACGTCACAGTCAATCCCGAAGAAATCTTCAGAAGGATAATCCTGTGTACCTTTATAACCTGTAATGGTAGCATTATCGCTTTGGTATCTTAATAAAGCTTCAGGGTCAATACCTTCAGGGTTGTAAATAGTACCTGTAGCATCCTGTACACCTATAAGTATTGCACCGTTTTTGTGCATAAAGTGTGCAGCCCAGTAACCTACGTTACCAAATCCCTGTACAATATATTTTTTACCTTCAAGTGAAGTACCGTTAAGCTTAGCCCACGACTCCAGTGTAACAACCACACCAAAACCGGTAGCACGGTCACGACCTTCAAGACCACCCGATCCTACAGGCTTACCTGTAACCACGTGTTGGTTTTTAGAACGCTCGCTTGGTGATTTTGTAGACATATAAGTATCTGCAATCCAAGCCATCATTTGTGCGTTGGTATTTACATCGGGAGCAGGAATATCGTGCTCAGGACCAATATTGTCACCCAGTGCATAGGTGAAACGTCTTGTAATCCTTTCAAGCTCACCCTGAGAGTATTTTTTAGGATCCAGCTGGATACCACCTTTACCACCTCCGTAAGGAAGTCCGGCAAGCGATGTTTTCCATGTCATCCATGTAGCAAGAGCCCTTGCGGCATCAATATCTACCGTTGGGTGATATCTTAAACCTCCTTTATAAGGACCTAAGGCATTATTGTGTTGTACCCTATAACCGGTAAAAACTTCTACTTGACCGTTGTCCATCTTTACAGGAAAGTGAACTACGATTTCGTTATTTGTAATGGAAAGGATTTTTCTTACGCTTTCATCCAGTCCCATAACGGCTGCAGCTTTTTCAAACTGATTCTTTACGTTTTCGTACATGCCCACGCGACGGGGCTTTTGAGTTGTTGCCATAACAAATTTTTTACAACGTGTGTTCTCTATAACAAAATTGTCTTAAAAAGACGTACAAATATATGGGAATTACCAATATGCAAAACGTTTTGATTAATAATTTTACAAAAAATAAAACCTAAAATTATCATTGCTGTAATTTGAACGTATTTTTAAGTATTAAAAATATACATATCACAAAATGTACCAAACTTTACAACCTCATAAACCACTAATTATCAACACACTATAATGACAGCTATTTTTTTCCCTATTTAAGTTGTAAATAGTTCACTTTTATAATATTATCTTTAGCCGCATTAACTAAAAAAATGGAACTAATAACAGCTTATGCCGGAGCGTGTGCCATTGGCCTGGTTTTAGGGTTAATGGGCGGTGGCGGCTCTATACTTACCGTACCTCTGTTAGTATACGTAATGGGCATAAATCCGGTTTTGGCAACCGGCTACTCGCTGTTTATTGTAGGCTTCACTGCCGCTTTTGGCGGAGTGCAAAATTTCCTAAAAGGCAATGTTGCCATAAAACAGGGATTACTAATAGCCGTTCCGTCATTTATAACCGTATACTGCACCCGCAGGTATATAGTACCTTCCCTACCGCAAATTATTCTTGATACTAAGAACGTTACCTTACACAAAGATACGTTTATTATGGCATTATTTGCTATAATAATGCTGCTTGCAGCACTTTCTATGCTTACAAAAAAAGAAACCGTACAACAACCTGACACCAATAAAGAAAAAACCAGTTATGTACGCATACTTCCCTATATCATTTTAACGGGTATAACCATGGGGCTTGTAGGTGCCGGCGGCGGATTCTTAATTATACCCATGCTGGTATTTTTTGGCGGTCTTAGCATGAAAAAAGCAGTAGGTACTTCCCTGCTAATCATTGCTGTAAACTCCCTAACCGGGTTTTTAGGCGATTTACATAACACAACCATAAACTGGCAGTTTCTGTTATCTTTTACTGCCATCTCGATTTTTGGTATATTTGTGGGCAGTTACCTGCACAGGTACGTAAACGAGAAACAGCTAAAAAAAGGTTTTGGGGTATTTATACTTATTATGGCCTGCTTTATTCTCTCTAAAGAAGTTTTTGGATATTAATCTAACCACGATATGAAAATAGAACAAATATACACAGGCTGTATTGCACAGGCAGCCTATTACCTTGAAAGTAATGGCGAAGCTGCCATTTTTGATCCGTTAAGGGAAGTGCAGCCCTACATTGAAAAAGCGGCAAAAGACAACGCTAAAATAAAGTACATTTTTGAAACCCATTTCCATGCCGATTTCGTTTCGGGTCATTTGGATCTGGCTAAAAAAACAGGAGCCGAAATTGTATATGGACCAACAGCTGCTCCCGAGTTTAACGCTATTATTGCCGAAGACAATCAGGAGTTTAAAGTAGGTAACTATACTATTAGGGCTATATACACCCCGGGGCATACTTTAGAAAGTACCTGCTACCTGCTGTTAGACGAAAACAATAACATGCACGGTATTATTACAGGAGATACCTTATTTATTGGCGATGTAGGAAGACCTGATCTTGCACAGGCTCTTACCAGTGAACTTACACAGGAGGTACTTGCCTCTCACCTGTTCGATTCGCTTCGTAATAAGATAATGGTATTGCCTGATGAGCTTATAGTATACCCTAGCCACGGTGCCGGAAGTGCCTGCGGAAAAAACATGAGCAAGGAAACTACCGATACATTAGGTAACCAAAAGAAAACCAACTATGCCCTAAGGGCAGATATGACTAAAGAGGAATTTACCGTCGAATTACTTGACGGACTGGGAGCTCCTCCTGCCTACTTCCCTCAAAATGTTTTAATGAACATTAAAGGGTACGACAGCCTTGACAACATTATAAAAAAAGGTGCTACACCACTTACAGCAAACGAACTGGAAGCTACAGCAAACAGCACCGGTGCCATAGTACTTGATGTAAGGCATGAAAACGACTTTGTAAAAGAACACATCCCTAACTCTATATTCATTGGTCTTCACGGAGGTTTTGCTCCTTGGGTAGGTGCGCTTATCCGCGATGTAAACCAGCCTATACTACTGGTTACTCCAGAAGGTAAGGAAGAAGAAACCATTACAAGACTTGCACGTGTAGGGTTTGATAACACACTAGGCTACCTAAAAGGTGGTATTGAAGCATGGAAAGCTGCCGGTTTTGAAACCGAAAGCATCCGCTCTATCTCACCGGAAGAGTTTGCCGAAGGACTGGCTCAAAACCCAATCACAGTGGTAGATTCACGTAAACCGGGTGAATTTAGTAACGGTCACGTAGCTGAAGCCGTAAACATTCCGCTTGATTTTGTAAACGAGCGTTTTGCAGAAGTACCTGCTGAGGCCGACTTTTACCTTCACTGTGCCGGTGGTTACCGTTCGGTAATAATGGCATCAATTTTGAAAGCAAGAGGTTACCATAACATGATTAATGTAGAGAAAGGTTTTGGCGGTATTAAAAATACAGCAGTGCAAACTGTTGTAAGCCAAGCTTCTTCATGCAGTAATTCATAAATATAAAATAATTGTTAATGCTGCTGTATAACATATATTTTTAGATAATTTAGCAGCTTAAATAAAACTATAAAAACCACATGAAAAAATTTCTTTTGTTTGCATCGGTTGCTGCTTTTGCGGTTTCGTGCAACGATTCACTTAAAGAAAATGAGTTCCTTGTTTCAGGAACCATAGATACTATTTACAACGGTAAACAGGTGTTCCTTAAAGAAGCTCCAAAAGAGCGTATGGCTCAGCCTGTAGCTTTAGATACGGCTGTAGTAGAGAACGGTAAATTTACTTTTAGAGGTATGGCGGAAACTCCTCAGGAGCGTTTCCTTTTTATTGAAGGAGAAGAAAAAAATGCACCTATCCGATTTTTTGCGGAAGAAGGTAACATTACCATCAATGTAAATAAAGATACAATTTACAACTCTACCGTTACCGGTACCTTTAATAACGAAGTGCTTGCTAAGTACAACAAGCTGAATAATGAAGTAAGTAAAAAAGGACAGGAACTTAGTCAGGAATACACAAAAGCTTCTCAGTCACAAGATGCAGAGGCTGTAAAGAAAATTGAAGAGCAGTTTGAAGCATTCTCTGACGAGATGTATACTAAATTCAAAGCTTTTATTGAGGAAAACCCTACGGCAGAAATCTCTATTCAGGCATTCCCTTCTCTGTTAAGAAGTCAGGAGGCTACTTACGAAGAGCTTAAGGCTATTTTTGATAAACTGCCACAATCAAGCAAAGACAGTGACCTTGGTAAAAAAATAAGTGAATACCTGGAGAAGAAAAAACAGGCTGACGCTGCTAAATCGGCAACTTCTGTTGGAAAACAGGTTCCTGATTTTGCTGCCCCAACTCCGGAAGGTAAAATGCTTTCTGTAAAAGAAGCTATGGGTAAAGTTACTATTATCGACCTATGGGCATCTTGGTGTGGTCCATGCCGTAAAGAAAACCCTAACGTAGTGGCTATGTACAACGAGCTTCACGGTAAAGGCCTAAACATTCTTGGTGTTTCTCTTGATGAAGACGGTGACAAATGGAAACAGGCTATCGCTGCCGATAAACTTACATGGCAACACATCTCTAACCTTAAAGGTTGGGACGAGCCAATTGCAAAACAATTTGGTGTAAACAGCATACCTGCAACTTTAGTACTGGATGCTAACGGTGTAATTGTAGCAAGAGACCTTAGAGGCGACGAACTTAAAGCTAAAGTAGAAGAGCTTTTAGCTAAGTAATTCATTTACAATATCACATATACAAAAGGCGCAGATATCCCCTGCGCCTTTTTTTATAAATATAATTTAGTAACTTAGGCGTACCTATGTAACAAATCAAAACCTTTACACTATGAAAAAAATTCTTGTAATCACCTTAACCGTTTTGGCTATCATGTCTTTTAAGGGCATTGATTTGGTTGGAAACGAGTTTAAAATTGTTGGGACAGTCAGTTCTGATTTTAACGGACAAAAAGTTTTTCTGGCAAAATCTATCAATGATGACGTTATGAGTAAGCTGGACTCAACAATAGTAAAAAACGGAAAATTTACCTTTAATGGCGTGGCAGACAAGCCGGAACAGCGACTTATTTATTTTGAAGAAAAACTGATGGACGGGCAAATTGCTATTTATGCCGAAAAAGGAAACATTACCATAAATGTAAATGCCGAAGATATACCAAAATCAGTTGTGGGTGGTACATTAAATAATAACGCTCTGGCTAAACTAAATGTAATGCTTATTGAAGTAGGTGAAAAGGAAGAAGCTTTTAAAAACGAGCATATGGATAACTTTTCCAAAGCCAAATCAGAGGGGGATACTGAAACACAAAACAGGATTATTCAGGAGTACTCAAAACTTACTAAAGAGAACAATAAAAACTATATCGCATTTATTGAGGAAAACCCAAACAGCCTTATATGTGCAGAGCTGTTCCCTGTTATATTAAAAGATCAGGATGTAAAAGCAAAAGATTTAAAACCGATATACGATAAAATGGGTCCGGCTCCAAAAGCAACCGAAATGGGTCAAAAGGTAGAGACTTATCTTAACCAGATGCTGGCTAATGAAAAAGCTATGGAAGCTACCGAAGTGGGTAAAACTGCTCCTGATTTCTCGGCTGCCACACCAAACGGAAAAACACTTTCCCTTAATCAGGCTAAAGGCAAGGTTACCATTATCGATTTTTGGGCTTCCTGGTGCGGACCATGCCGTAAAGAAAATCCTAATGTAGTAGCCATGTATAATGAACTACATGATAAAGGTCTTAACATTATTGGGGTTTCTCTTGATAAAGACGATGCCAAGTGGAAAGGTGCTATTGAAAAAGATAACCTAACATGGCAACATATCTCTAACCTACAGGGTTGGGACGAACCAATAGCGGTACAATATGGTGTTACATCTATACCGGCTACAGTAATACTGGATAAAAACGGTGTTATTGTTGCCCGTAACCTGAGAGGTGAAGAACTTAAAGCTAAAGTAAAAGAGCTTTTAGCCGAATAGTTTCTCTCTAAAAACATAAAATATAAAGCCACACTATAGTGTGGCTTTTTTCGTTTCACAATAATTAGTATATTTATTTTCAAATATTTACATCTTACCAAACTAAACTGTTATGAAAAAATTACTCCTTATTGGCGCAGCTATACTGGCTGTTTGCTGCAACAACCTTAAAGAAAATGAATACCTTATTACAGGCACTGTAGATCCTGCTTTTAACGGCAGATATGTTGTTTTAAAAGAAAATGGCGGAAGTATTATAGCCTTAAATACGGTTGACTCTACCACAATAGAAAATGGTAAATTCAGTTTTAGAGGTACCACAGACAGTATTAAAAGCGGATTCTTTTACGTTGAAGGAAAAGAGGAAGACCCTATGGCTTTATACATTGAAAAAGGCACTATTGATATTAAAGTAGATAAAGATACCGTTTCTAACTCGGTTATTAGTGGTACACTTAACAATAATGCATTTTATAAGTACTTACAGCTTGATAAAGAATTCAATAACCAATATTCCAAAATATATAATATTTATAATGATGATTATATGAAAGCGGTTAAGGAAAAAGATACCGTTAATGTAAAAAGACTTGAAAATATATTTGATGATTTTTACAAAAAAAACTGCAGCAAGTATATTGATTTCATTAAAGAGCACCCTGACTCTGAAGTATCCCTTTTAGCATTTACCTCCTATTATCGTTATACAAAAAACAAAAGCTTTACCTCAATAAATAAAGTTTATCAAACGTTAAGTCATAAAGTAAAAGAAACCGAAAAAGGTAAAAGACTAGGCGAACTAATTAAAAATATGGAATAAAGGAAGTTGCCGGAACTAAGAACAAAAGAGCTTTTAGCGGAGTAATTCTCTATATAAAAACATGAATAAAAATCCCTGCTATAGCGGGGATTTTATATTCCTTTAACTTTATGTATTGAATTTGTCAAAGTCCTTTTATAATACTCTAAAGGTACTCTTTCCTCATACTTTAAAGTATATTGATTTCCGTTTAGCAAATCGTCTCCCGGGCATTTAGAGTAATAATAAATACTGTCTATATAAAACTCCTGTTGCACCAGCGAAGTGTATATTTTATATTCAAACTTACATCCCTGCCCTGCATCGTGACATAAAACCATATTGTCGGCTTTCTTATCAAATGTATCATAGCCACCCCAGGCACGGCTTACTTCGTTACATATCACATTATCATACACACGCCCTACCCTGCTTGATTTCCCATCAACATTAAGCAGTATAACAAGCTTACGGTTATCTTGCCCGCAATAATCAAATCCGGGATAATCCGGGTTTAAGGATGACGGAGAAATTATAACAAGGGTATCTGTCAAAGCATCGTTATTTACATCCATAGGTTTTGCATCTATAACCCTATAGTATGACGAAACCATACAGCCATAAGCCTTAAAATACCCCTTAGATTTTTCAATACATTCGGCAGTGACATCTTTAGGCACATCAAGCGTATCATAAGAGGTAACAGGTTGCCTAGCCTGCCTATAGTTATCTTTACAGGAAATAAGGCTAAGCCCTAAAAACAAAATAAGCAAGGCTGGTTTCATGGTTTTTGGATTTGTATAAAAATAAAAAAAACAACGCTATATTTCTATAACGTTGTTTTACATCCCTTTAGTTTCTGTTCTGTAAATCAGCTGTAATCGTCGGGTTCAATGTGTATCAGTACACGCCCTACTCCGGTGATTTGCTTACGCAGGTAATCTTCCAGTTCATGTGCCAGCCTGTGTCCTTCCTTAACGGTTATATTGGCGTTTACAATGGCATGAAGTTCTATGTGATATACCATCCCTGTTTTCCTTACAAAACATTTTTCTGTACCTAATATACCTTTTACTTTAACCGATGCTTCCCTTATATTCTCAACCACATCGTCATACAAATGCTCGTCCATTATCTCGCCCAGTGCCGGGCGGAAAATAAGATAGCTGTTGTAAATAATAAAACCCGAAGCAAACAGCGCAGCCCAGTCATCTGCCGACTCATACCCCTTTCCGCAAAAAAGAGCAATAGAAATCCCTAAAAATGCGGCTACCGATGTTATAGCATCACTACGATGGTGCCAGGCATCGGCCTTAAGTGCCGAACTGTTGGTTTCCTTACTCTTTTTAAGCACCAGCCTAAATGATATTTCTTTCCAAATGATAATAGCTCCCAGTACAATTAGTGTCCAGCTTTTGGGCAAATCATGTGGTGTTTGTATGTTCACTATACTCTCATAAGCAATAACAGTAGCTGCGGTAATTAAAAAACCCACTACGATAAAGGTGATAAGTGCCTCTGCCCTTCCGTGTCCGTAAGGATGGTTCTCATCTGCCGGTCGTGTGGAATATTTAATCCCAAACAGTACCAGTATTGACGAGAATATATCGGTAGTCGACTCTATTGCATCGGCAATAAGCGCATACGAATTACCAAAAAAGCCCGCCACACCTTTAAGCAACGCTAACAATGTGTTGCCTATAATACTAAAATAACTGGCCTTTATTGCTTTATCTATATTGGTTTCTAACATTGTTATGGGGGAGTAAAGTTTTTGCAGATTAAAAGCAGTATTGTTGCCTTATTTTCACAGCACAAAAATACTACACCAAGACTAATATATAAAGCCATTAACACTTTTTAATTTAAAGATAATACCCAAAATACAAAAAGTGAATTTTTATTTATTTAGCTTCCAGACATTTAAAAAATAGTTTTTAAAATACCCTAAAATATGTTTGTTTAGTAAGAAAACAGTACTATATTTGCACCGCATTAAAACAATAATGCATGTCTAAAACGGCATGGGGAGATACTCAAGCGGCCAACGAGGACGGACTGTAAATCCGTTGGGAAACCTTCGCAGGTTCGAATCCTGCTCTCCCCACCAATAATTAAAAGCCTGCAATTTTTTGCAGGCTTTTTTTATTTACTGCACTTCATTAGAATTTATAAAAGGTTATAAAAGTTTTGTGACAAAATTCAGTGCTGAAAATTTCGCCACAGAATTACACATAAACACCTATATATCAACATTTAAAATAGGCTATCGACTTGATTTAAGACGCTGTACTTCTACATTTATTAACATAAAAAGTTGAATTATGTTAGGGAACAGTTTTGGGATGGCTTTTTTCCTGAAAAGCGCCACAAGGACAGCAAATCCATTTGCTTTGAAATACATTTCATCCTTGCTCTGGTTAGGTTCTATACTGATCTTTCCTCGCTTCATAACTGATACAGTAAGGCAAGTAAGTTGATACGGTGTGGAACACCTTTAAGATTCAATAAATTCTACTATTTCTAATACTGATTTTAACTAAGGATATATCCTTTTTATATATTTGTAATAAGCTGGGAAAGGGACTACTCTTGTCTTTTAAACCTAAGTATAGGACTGTCTGCAATACTAAAAAATACATCAAAGAAAATTGAATCACAGGTTTTACAATAAAAGTAATAATGAGAAAAACAGAATTCTAGCAGTAATAGCTACCCTATCTATTACAATTATAGTTTTTTCAATCATTATATCAATATATTCAGGTATATACCTAATTGGGTTTTTAATATTTGCAATAACCTTATCAATAGTCTCTCCTTTCTTCGACATACCATCACTAAAGAAAAGTGGAAGAATTAATTATTATTCGTCCTTATTCCTAACCGAAAAACCAAGAAACGGTGTGGTTAAAATTCACGGCGGAACCTTATTTGATTACTACTTTGTAATTGACAGAAAAATGAATGGCAAACAAAGGACAGATTTCATAATCCAGCAGTATTTAGAAGGCTTATTGTCTTTCATAGAAGAGCATAAAAACGATAACCAAATTAAAATTCACGGAACAAGCTACATTATAAATGAAAGAACAGCAGAAAAAATTGGCTTTAAATCTGTTGAAACTGATGTTTTACAAAAAGTGATTTTAACTTACAATTACTTCAATCTTTTGATTTCAAATTCAATTGCTAAAAAAAAACTAGCATTTCCCAATTTGAGTAAAACTAAAACATTTGAGGCTGAAATCAGTCAGTTAATTGAAAGAAAAGAATATATAGAAAGATTAAATAAATCGTTGAAAAGAGATTTTTGATAATACTATACTTCTAAAACTAATGTAAGGTACTTACAATTTCATTTTACAAGAGAAAGCACTTCTATTTCAAAAACGAGAGTTTCATCCGGTGGTATAATACCATTCCCTTTTGTACCATAAGCCAAATCAGGAGGGATAACAAAAGTTCCCTTTTCACCTGGTTTTAATAATTTAACCCCTTCATAAAAACCCGGAATCAGGCTTCCTTTGGTTATTGTAAACAGGGGTGGCTCACCCTTATAGGAATCATCAATAACTTTACCATCACTCAGTTTGCATGTATAATGTATAGCATATGTACTGTTTTCCTTAACGTTATCTCCAAAATTGACTTTTTTTGTCACTCTGTATTTTAAGCCCGTTTTAGTATGTATATATCCATCACTATCAGGTATTGATTCGGTTTCAGAATGGTTCCCTAACATACTCCCCTTATCAATGTCCATTACCAAACGAAATTCTTTACTATCCTTCTCGGGGTTATACCCTCCTTCTTTAGGTGTGTACCTCCATAACTCTTCAATAAGATAGGTGCGCCCATGTGCCATACCACGACCTACTATTGACTGTGATGAGGGCGGACAACCTTTATAAACCTTATCTGCTGTCATTTCTGACTGGGATACTCCTTTATCACCAGGGCTGCTTAACTTATAAAAAACCATACCCAGTTCGTTTGGTTCAGCAAACTGAACCCTGTCTTTATAAGTATAAACATAGCGGTATTTAAACCCCTTTCGCTTATTTCCTCCTATAACATATTTTGTTTCCACCAGCCGTTGTTTTTGCCCGCCACGCATAGCATATTCCCATTCATCGTCACTTGGTAAACGAAAACTTTTTCCTGTTACTGCATTGATTTTTTCTATAAATGCTTTCATCTTGGGGTAATTTACATTCAAATCACCAGGATAAGCCGGTTCCATGTTTTTAGTTAATGTGCCTAATACAGGGTGCCCGAACATGGGATCATTGTCCCCCTTATTTCTATACTCCGGCGATACCGTGACATAGGAAAAAACGGGAGTTTGATATAATGCCCAGTATAACTCATTGGTTATAACACCTTTTGATATATAAAAACTATTAGCAACAGTAGTTTTTACAGGACGATAATTAGTAGTATCCTTATATCCGTTTTTACGGTATACCAGTCCATGTGATTTTGCATTTTTATAAAAGCTGCCTTTTTCCACCAAAACAAAACTGTTAAGGAATTCCTGAATTATTTTATTCTTTTTAGATTTTTCTGCCGATTTTATTTCTGCAACTCTGGCATCCCATGCCGCTTGTGTTTGCGGAAATTTAGCCAGTTCTTTTTTAATAGTAAAAACTTCTTTATACTTATCTTCAAGCCCTTCAATATCATAATTATTTAAATAAAAATCACATTCACTATTTAATTTTTCCAACATTAAAAAACCAGACAGTATATAATCTATTCGGGATATACCTAAAACAAAACAGCTTCTTGCCATAATTCTCAAATGAAGCACTTTTGGGTTTTTAAATCCCTTGTCTTCTAATACCTGAAGTTTTGTTACTGCATTTGCATAATCTCCTTTTAAATAACATTGTTCTGCTTCTTCATATTCCAGTTTAGCTAAAGTATTTTGGGCTTTAACACTTACTGTACAAAGGGTACAGAGTAAACAGATAATAATGACTATTTTATTCATAGCTTAGTATTTATTTGTTTTTAACCGGGTTGCCCCAATAATCCAGTTTTTGTTTTTTTGCAGATGTACTTTGTTTTTTTGCAGGTGTAGGGCTAGTTGTTTTTTTTACCGGATTACCCCAGTAATCTACTTTTGTATCGGTATTTTGGGAAGTCACATCAGTATTTTTACCGGCATAGTATTTCTCGGATATCGGAACACCTTCTGTTTTAAACTTTGTAACAAAAGCATTTCTTTCAGTAATAGCTTCCTGTTCAGAAGTATAGTAACCTCTATATACACAATAAGGATTTATAAGGCTATTTAATTCACTTTTTATAGCGTTTTGTAAAGGCCAGGAACCATCGGGGTAACGACCTATAACAAATACGTTGGTGATTTGAAGTTTTGCATCTTCTATACGGGTATGGCTTCCATGATCAGTATAATAGGCAAAATAATATAGTTTATCACTAGTGACATTAGTAGATGAATTGGGAAGACTGGCTCCGGAATAATGACCGTGCTCCTTTAAAAATAAATTGAGACTTTTCATTTTATTGTTAAAAACTTCCTCTTTACGTCTACGCTCCTCATTTTCCTTTTGTAATCTACGCTCTTCTGCTTCTTCCCTGCGTTTGCGCGCCTGCCATTCCCGTTCCTCACGGGCTTCTTTTTCTGCATACTCTTTTTTAACACGCTCATTTTGAGCATCAAAATAAGCATTCACGCCACTTTTTTCCATATAATATCCGCCGGGGTTAGTAGCCTGTTGCAGCTTCTCTTTTTGCTGACGCTGATAAACCTCTCTTTCATACAGCATCTGCTCGTAGGTTTTGGTGCTTTCTTGCTTTCTGTTGGAATTTGGAGTGTTATTGGAACTTGAAGTGTTTTTTGAAGCTGTATTTTTATTGGACGAGGAAGTAGACGCTGTGTTATTAGATTTTGTTGTTGTTTGTGTAACTGATGCCTTGGGTGAGGTTTGGGAAACATTATTTTGTGTGGTCTGTTTCTCTGCGGTTTCCTTTTGCAATCGTTCCTGCTCAGCTTTGTTAAGAATAGCTTTGTCGGCATCTTCAATCAGAGCCAAAGTCTTTGGATCTTTATTTAAGGCATAAGCTTTTTGATACAACTCTTTTGCACCTTTATAATCGGCTATCCCATACTGTACATGTCCCTGACGCAAATACGAATCAGCCTGTGCTTTATTCTCGGCTTCTCTTTTTCCTGTTTCAAGCAGCTTGCCAATTTTATTATCTAACTCCTTAAAACCTCTAAAATTCCTGGATACTGCCTGTACAGAAGTAACCTGAACTTTAAACTTACTCAAAAAGGCTGCAAGAGGATCGGCCTCCTGAGTAATCTTCAATTTCCCTATAGCAGTTACTATTTCGGGCCCATAAGTAAAAAGCCCCCCGTTAATAGTACTGTTTCCTAATTGGGAAACATATTTCTTGTTTTTAAAAGTGTATTGTTTCCCTGTAATAGGGTCTGTATACTGTCCTTCAATTATAAAATCCATGCTCCCACTAAATACAACCTGAAAATCAGAAGGATTATATAGTATTTCACCTCCGCTTGAGTTATATCCTCTAATCTTAATGGGCTTATCAATTGAAAATTCAAAAGCTACCTTGACTTCCTGTAGCCCCGTAGATAATCTTTCAGGTAATATTCTTAACCGCCAGAAACCAAGATTTGCTTCAGGGTTTATATTTTTAAATCCGCTTTTAAATTCAAAACCGTTATCTGGTACAAGACTTACCAGTCCCTGCCCTGATCCGCCATTTACAATTTGTGAATTGACCGTAATACTATTTAATATGAATAGCAATACAATAGTTAATGTTCTCATACTATTCAAAATTTATATTTTTAATAATTAGCTCTCTATACACAAGATTTTAATTTCTGCCTAATCAAAAATAACCCAAACAGTATACACATAACAATACCAAGTTTTAGGTATTTTTATATTGAATATATTAAGGCATATTTGTTTACACTTATTAAAAATAAATGAGGAAACAGTTTCTTTTCTTATTACTAGGCGTTTTATGGGGCTTTTCAGGTTACCTTACTCCCATGATGGCTCAGGATAAAGCTATTTATTCTGACACCCTGTTTGTTAATGGTCCTAATTCTGAGCATCTTTCCAAATACCTCACATTTTGGATTGACAGTACAAAAACTCCTGATATAACTAATGCTGAAAAAGCATTAAAAAACAATGAGTTTAAGCACTGGAACCCTGAAACAACCCTTAACCTTGGCTTAAACCCACATCCGTTGTGGCTGCATCTTAATGTTAAAAGTACAGAGCCTGATTTAAAAAATTACTGGTGGAGCTTTTATACCCATGCCGATACTATAACATTTTATCAAAAATCTGTTGATGGTTGGGTAAGTACAGATACCGTGGCTTATGGATTACAACTCTCAAAACGAAAAATAAAAACCCGGTTTTCTACCACTGAAATAACACTAAAAGGTTATGAGTACAAAGAATTATTAGTAAAAATTGAAAACTACAGGCATACTCAAAATGCCATAACCGACTTCACTACCCCTGAGAATAATTTATTTTGGGAAACAAACTTTTACTGGTCTATCGGCTTTTTTATAGGATGCTTTTTACTTATTAGTAGTATCAGTTTTTTTATCAGTGTTGTACTTCGTGAAAAAAACTTTTTTAAATATGGAGTTTATCTGCTATTAATCATTGTCATGGCGCTGATGGAAGAATTAATGGTTCCCACTATTTCTAATCCGTTTCTCTTTTACATTTTAAAAAGGCTACATTCATTACCTATAGCTATAATAGCTTTGGCTATTCACTATCATATTATACTTTACATCATCAAACCTGAAAATACCATAGGAAAACTGATTAAGTTTTTAACCCGGCTTAATAATATATTCCTTCTCTATGGTATAGTATATTCGGTTTACTACTTTATCAATATGGAAAAACTGAATCATGGACAATGGTTCTATCCCTTAATGTGGTATATAGGAATTATATCTGTATTCATTGTTATTCTCTTAACTGCAGTTATGATTATTCTAACAATGCATCGAAAGAAATTAATAGTACCCGGAATCATTTTGGCTTTTGTTCTTCTTTATTTTAATCCGGCAGGTTATTTTTTAAACTATGCGGGAATACTAAATTATTACAAAGTAACCTATCCTAATTACTTTTATTGGATAGTATGCATAGAGTTTATAGGTATAGGCTGCATCTTGGCCTGGCGTTACAAAAAAACCGTTCAAAATCATTATACGCTTTTACAGGAAAAAGCTTTACAGGATGAACTAACTCTTACAAGGGAAATTGAAATACAGGAGCAGGAACGGGAACAAATTGCCCGCGATCTTCACGATGATTTAGGTACTACTATAAGTGCAATAAAACTAATTATAACAAATAGCTACCTTAACGACAAAACCTTAGTTAAAATGATAACAAAGGCTAATAATGATTTGAGGTACTTTTTTAATAAGTTGACACTACCACAACAGGGATTATTTGACATCCTTCAGGATAAAATAGATGAACTCAATAACATTGGTACAATACAATTTGTGTTTATAGCAACAGGTGAAGAAGATATAGTACCCGATGCTTTAAAACTACCTATAATACGCATTTGTTTTGAATTATTATCTAATGTGCTAAAACATTCTCAAGCCTCAGAGGCTACATTACAGTTATTTTCAGATTCATCACAAGTACAAATTATGATGGAAGATAACGGTAAAGGATTTGACCCTAAGCTAAAAAGTAATGGGATGGGTATCAATAACATACATGCCAGGGCTAAACGGTGGAATGGAGAAATACATATATCAAGCGGAACTAAAGGAACTACAACTATTGTCACAATTCCTTTGAATTAAAAATCAATAATATGAAAGAGAACTATAAAGTAATCATAGTAGATGACCATCAACTATTTGCCGATGGTATGGTGCGCATTTTAGCAGACGAGGATGATTTTGAAGTGATTGGTATTTGTAATAACAGTACCGAGCTTTACCATATGCTCAATAACCATAAGCCAGATTTAATAATGCTTGACATACAAATGGGGGGTACTAACGGGCTTGAGCTTTGTTATGATCTAAAAAAAACAATGCCTCAAATAAAAGTTATACTGATTTCCATGTTCGAATCTATAAATGTGGTTAATGAAGGGAAAAACTCTGGCGCTAATGGCTATATACCTAAAACTACTGATGCTGCACTGGTTAAAAAATCAATACGGGAAGTTATGGAAGGAAGAGATATTTTTATAAAACCGATAAACCCCGAGACAAAAGTTGATTTGGAGGGAGGATCATATGCCTTTCTGCTCAGTAAACGGGAACGGGAAATTATTCTATATATTAAAAAAGGATTTACCTCAAAAGCTACTGCAGAAGAACTTAATATCAGTCAGTTTACAGTTGATACACACAGAAAGAATATTTTAAAAAAACTAAAACTAAATTCTCTTAAAGAACTTATCTCCTATGCTTATGAAAACAACCTGTAAATTAGTTTTTTACTGGCAACACTCTCCTAAAGGTACTTCTGTAATTTCTAAAATAATGAAGTTAAATCTTTAACAGGTAGAGTTTTGCTTTGTCTCATGATATTTACATTTTAAGAGTGAAACTTATATTACTAATTACATTATAACCTTTGTTTAACTTATTTTTTTTCTAATTATTATAGGAATATCAATATTTTTCAAACAATGAATGAGTACCGGTAAGTTGTTTGATACACAAGCTATTCCAGTAATTAAAGGCAAACTAAAATTGTTTTATTTTTAAATACAAAAGTCAAACAAAACATAAAACATTAAAAACCAACCGTATAAAATACAATCTCAACACCTAAACAATAGTTAATTTTAAATTATAGAATGTTAAGAAATAAGTAAAATATTTTTTGTTTAATTAATTTTAAAAATGTTTAAACAAAAAATAGATAACCATGAAAAAGATTACAAAATTTCTGACAGCTATTTTTCTTTTAGCACTTAACTGTGTCACAGCACAGACAGCTCGTGTACAGGTAATACATAATTGTGCCGATCTTGCCGCACAAACCGTTGATGTATACCTGAATGGCACTATTCTTCTTGATGACTTCGCTTTTAGGACTGCAACACCTTTTGTTGATGCACCGGCAGGTGAAGAAATAACTATTGTAGTGGCTCCCGGTAACAGCTCTTCTGCCGATGATGGTATTTATACACTAAGCACTACACTAACAGAGAACGAAAAATACATTTTGGTAGCTAACGGTATTGTAAGTGCTACCGGTTACAGCCCTAACCAGGCTTTTGAGATTTCTGTTTACAGTGGTGCCCGTGAAATGGCCATGTCTGTCGGAACTGATATACTGGTAAATCACGGGTCTACAGACGCTCCAACTGTTGATGCAGTTGAAACCAGTATTCCGGCAGGAACTGTTGTTAACGACCTTTCTTATCCTTCATTTACAGGAGATTACTTAGAACTGGCAACCCAAGACTATATACTTGATATAACAGACGAAACAGGTATGACTGTTGTAGCATCTTATCAGGTGCCTTTAGCAAGCTTAAATCTTGAGGGTGCGGCGCTTACTGTTTTGGCCAGTGGATTTCTTGATCCTTCAATGAACAGTGACGGCCCGGCTTTTGGACTGTGGGTAGCTACTGCTGAAGGTGGCGACCTGATTGAGCTACCTCTTGCCAATCAGACAGCTCGTGTACAGGTACTTCACAATTCGGCCGACCTTGCCGCTCAAACTGTAGATGTTTATCTTAACGAAACACTCCTACTGGATGATTTTGCTTTCAGAACTGCATCTCCTTTTGTTGATGCGCCAGCCGGAGAAGAAATAACTTTAAGTGTTGCCCCTTCAAACAGTTCTTCAGTTAATGATAATATTTACTCGGTTAACGTAACCCTGGAACCTGACGGAACATATATTGTAGTGGCTAACGGAATTGTAAGTGATTCGGGGTACAATCCTTCTCAACCTTTCGGACTATTTGTTTATCCTATGGCAAGAGAAATGGCTAATATGAACGAGAATACCGATGTATTAGTGTTTCACGGAGCAACTGATGCCCCTACTGTAGATGTACAGGCTGTTGGTGCAGGTACTCTGGTAGACGATTTGGAATACAGCAACTTTAGTGATTATTTAGAGCTGCCTACAGCCGATTATATAATTAGTGTAGCAACGGCAGACGGAGAAACAGTTGTAGCTTCCTATCAGGCACCATTAAGCACATTAGGACTGGAAGGACAATCCCTAACGGTATTGGCAAGTGGTTTCTTAGACCCTTCAGAAAACAGTGATGGTCCGGCTTTTGGACTATGGGCAGCTACAAGTGCCGGAGGAGCTATGCTTGAGTTACCGCTCACTACACTGAGTACCGATGAATTTCAAAGCAACAACTTTACCGTTTATCCTAACCCGGCTATTAATAGTGTAAACATAACCGGATTGATAGATGAAGGAGCAGCAGAGCATATAATTTTTGATTCTTACGGACGTCAAGTAATAACTACCACAAACAGTACTATAGATGTTTCGGGGCTGGCAACCGGAATTTACAACATTGTATCTACAGACGGACAACAAGTAAGTACACAAAAACTTGTAATAAAAAGATAAAGTTCCCTATCATCCTCTTCCCCATTTTAGCGTATCGTGTAACTAAATCAGTACACGATACGCTTTTCAGATTATTTTTATGGAGTTTCACACCATTTATAATAAAATCATAGAGCAGATAGCCGCAATTAACCCCGTAGCATATGCACAAACCAGAAACTATACTACAGGAAGCGTCTCTATGCTCTCTCCTTACCTTTCAAGAGGTGTTATTACCAGCAGGCAGGTATATTCAATTATCAGAACTAAATACAATGCACAGCAGTGTGAAACATTTGTAAAAGAGCTTTTTTGGAGGGAATATTTCCAAAGATTACTGCAAAACAATGTATCCCTATCTCCCACCTCCTCTTCTACAGGATTCAAATATAAAGAAGGGATGCCTGATGCATTATTACATGCAGCAACAGGTATAATAGCTATAGATCATGCTATTTCGTCACTTTACACCACGGGCTATATGCACAACCATGTAAGGATGTATACAGCATCTGTTTGTAATATGGCAGAATATGGCTATAATATTCCCGCACAATGGATGTATTATCACCTGCTGGACGGCGATGTAGCCAGTAATTATTTCAGTTGGCAATGGGTATATGGTTTGCTTAACGGGAAAAAATACATTGCTAATCAGGATAATATCAATCGGTTTTGCGGTACGGTTCAAAAAGGTACCTTTTTGGATTATCCTTATGAAGTGCTGCAAAACATTGAAGACATTAATGAGCTGAGCCAACACAGCACTATAAATTTTACTACCCTAATGCCTGAAACCAAAAATATAGTGATTGACAATAGACCGGTACTTATTTACAACTCCTATAATCTTGATCCTAAATGGCATGTAAACGAAGACTTTAACCGAGTACTATTACTGGAGCCTTCTCATTTTAATACCTACCCGGTAAGTGAAAAGGTCATGAATTTTATTTTAAAACTTGCAGATAATATTACCGACATACAAATTTACATTGGGGAATACAACGATCTTAAAAACAAATACCCTAACAGATTTATCGCCAAAGAGCATCCCGTTTTTCAATATAAGGGGGCTGAAATCGAACCTCGTGAATGGCTGGCCGAAGAGATAACCGAATATTTTCCATCTTACTCCAAATACCTTAAAACAATTAAAAAAAATGACTATGAATACTTCCGATTCTAAAACTTACATTATAGCCGGAGCCAGCAGTGGTATAGGGCTTGAACTGGCAAGGATACTTGTTAATAACAATATTGTATATGGTATAAGCCGCACTCCGGGTGAACTTCAGCATCATGAAAACTACAGGCACTTTCCTTATGATTTTTTAACCGGAGAAAAACTTCCCGATATTGCTGCAAATGCAGACGGACTGATTTACTGCCCGGGTAGTATCACCCTAAAGCCGTTAGAACGACTATCTGTTAGCGATATTGAGAACGATTTTACAATCAATGCAAAAGGTGCATTCACTTTCATACAACAATATAAAGGGAACATTAAAAACAGTCCCAATGCGTCTATACTTCTATTTAGCAGCGTAGCAGTACAAACAGGCCTGCCCTATCACATAAGTATCGCTATGGCAAAAGGTGCTATAGAAGGACTTACCCGTGCACTTGCTGCAGAACTCTCTCCCACTGTTCGGGTAAATGCTATAGCTCCTTCTTTAACTAATACGCCACTAGCAGGTACATTACTCAACAGCGAAGCAAAAACAGAGGCCAATAAACAAAGACATCCGCTAAAAAATATTGGCTCGCCACAGGAAATAGCCCTGTTTGCAAATCATTTGCTTACACAGTCTACTTGGATAACAGGACAGATTTTCGGTATAAACGGAGGAATGGGAACTATTATAAAATAAATTATTAAAGCGATTTTTGATTATGAGAAATAAATTTTCAGAAGAAGATACCGACAGAATAATAGAGATGGCGTGGGAAGACCGAACTCCTTTTGAGGCTATTTACCATCAGTTCGGGCTAAGAGAAGATGAAGTAAAAATTTTTATGAAAACTAACCTGAAGTTTTCCAGCTACAGGCTATGGCGAAAAAGAGTTGAAAACTGCAAAACCAAACATGCAGCAAAACGTATTGCAGGCATTAACCGTTTTAAATGTACCAGACAAAGGTTAACAGGTAATAAAATTTCCAAACGTTGAAAAAAGTAAAAAAACAGGATTTGCCCGTTAAAATATGTGTTGTATGTAATCGTCCTTTTACATGGAGAAAAAAATGGGATAAAAACTGGGAGGAGGTTAAGTATTGCAGTAAAAAGTGCAGTAAAAACAAATCATGAAAAAAAACTATCATACGTTACGCCTTATATTGGGCGATCAGTTAAATATAAATCACTCATGGTTTAAAACCACCGATGATTCTGTTTTGTATGTACTAATGGAAGTGCGCTCTGAAACTGATTATACATGGCATCATATTCAAAAGGTTACTGCTTTTTTTGCCGCTATGGAAAACTTTTACGTTGAGCTTAAAAAAAAGCATCATAACGTAACTTATATAAAACTTGATGATCCCAATAACGAAAACTCTTTTACTGGTAATTGCAGTTACCTAATTAAAAAATATAATATTCAAAACTTTGAATATCAATACCCTGATGAATACCGTGTAGACAAAGAACTTTCTGATTTTTGTAATAAGCTTGAAATTAGGCACAAATCCTTTGACACTGAACACTTTTATACTGAAAGAGAAGAACTTGGAAACTTTTTCCGTGATAAAAAAGGAATGCTTATGGAAAGTTTTTACAGGGAAATGAGAAAAAAACACAACATACTCATTAAGGGAAGTGAACCAGAGGGTGGACAATGGAACTTTGATACCCAAAACAGAAAAAAGATACCCAAGAATCATAATACGCTAACTCCATATATTTTTAGTAATGATGTTACTATTCAATACAAGAGGATTACAGAAGCAAAAATAAAAACCATAGGTAAAATAGATCCCGAAAGGTTAATTTGGCCCATTAGTCGTGAACAATCTCTGGAACTGCTTAATTACTTTACAAATAACTGCCTCATTTTTTTTGGCACGTTTCAGGATGCCATGCAAAAATCAGAATGGTCTCTTTATCACTCAAGACTCTCTTTTTCTCTCAATACTAAAATGATATCTCCACAGGAAGTAATCGAAGCTGTACTAAAAGCCTGGAGAGACAATCCTGATACTATATCTTTGAATCAAACCGAAGGCTTTGTAAGACAAATATTAGGCTGGCGGGAATACATGAGAGGGGTATACTGGCTTAAAATGCCTGAATTTGAAAACTTAAACTTTTTCAATCATAAAAATTCACTACCCCGTTGGTATTGGACAGGTGAAACCAAAATGAATTGTTTAAAACAGTCCATAAAACAATCTTTGGATTATGCTTATGCTCATCATATCCAAAGGTTAATGATAACAGGGAATTTTGCACTACTGGCCGGGATAAACCCTAATGATGTTGATGCATGGTATCTGGGTATATATATTGATGCCATACAGTGGGTTGAAATAACTAACACCCGTGGTATGAGCCAGTATGCTGATGGCGGTACTATAGCTACTAAACCTTATACTGCCAGTGCCAATTATATTCATAAAATGAGTAACTATTGTGATAATTGCTTTTACAATTATAAAGAAAAAACAGCTGAGAACGCCTGTCCATTCAATAGCCTATACTGGAACTTTCATGACCGAAACCGTGAGAAGCTGGAAAACAATCCGAGACTGGCTATGGTGTATAGGTTATGGGATAAAATGGATCCTAAAGAAAAATCAGCCCTACTTGAAAAAGCACATTATTACCTCAATGAAATTGAGAGTCTATAATTCTCTTATATCCCAATAAACCCGTAGTCTGAATACACATGAACAGTAAAAACAATTTCAGAATACTTTATTCAGGAGTCATAGGTATAGACCTTCCAGCCGATGTTAATGTAAACACCAAAGTCAATGAAGTTAATCTCTCAGCAAATGCCGTACAGTTGATATTACTGGGTGAGATGAAAATGGAAATTTAGCAGATACCTGTGTTTTATTTATGAAAATAAAAAGAATTATAAATAAAAACCTGAATAGATAGTCCTGATGACCTTAGCAGTAAAACAGGTATGAAAGGATAGGCTCCTCAAGTTGATATATAAACTAAAATGAAAATTTATCTTATGTACTGTAGGTAAATTTCTTTAAGTCCTGTTTAAAGTGGTTGAGAATTGTCTTGTCCTGATCATAATAAAGCCCCCCTAGTTTTACACAATGCTTTTTATATATTCTTTTACATCCTATTAGTTTCTTCATCCAAAGATGTATTTTTAATTTCCTTCTTCTTATCGGAACCAAAATAATAGGTAGCCTGTACAAAAAAGCGGCGGGTTTCCCATCGGTTAGTCCAGTCTGTAGACACATTGTTTACCTGTGTGGTTTGGTTGTAAAGGCTTTTCTTTAGTATGTTGGAACATCCTGCAGAAAGTACCAGTTTTTTGTAAAACAGGCTTTTTTTACCTGAAAGGCTGATATCATAGATAGCCTTTGAAAAACCGTTTGGCGTGGTAGAACGCCCGTTGTAAAAACCATTTACAGTTAATTTCCAGTCGCCTTTTAACTCAACCCCTTGGTATAGGTTTATATCATAGCCAAAACCATTGCCGTTATAGGTAAAGTTTTTAATCTCCGATTTTTCACTGCTTTGGTATGCATCTAAGCTCAATTGTATACTCCACCATTTAAAGGGCTGGTAAGGCACAGAAGCCGAAAACCCAAACCTACTGCCGTTTGCCGCATTAGCAATGTAGGCAATGTTGTAGTTTTTATCGCGCTGATAATCTATAACCTGTGTAAAACCATCTTTAAATAAATATCCGTAAAGACTAAGGTTCAGCATGCTTTTGTATATATAATTCAACTGAAAACTGTCATAATACTGCGGACTAAGCACAGGGTTTCCGGTTTGCAGCGTGTAGGCATCCATATATTGGTAATAAGGGTTAAGTGATAAATAATCAGGCCTGCCTATGCGTCTGCTGTAGCTAAACTGGTATTGGTGGTTTTCATTCCGGTAACCAAATGAAAACGACGGGAACAGGTTGGTATATTCGCCTTTATTTAGCTGTACATTTAGGGGTGATGCTGCTGTAAACCTGTAATACTCGGCTCTGAGGCCCGCCTGTAGGTTCCACGAACCAAACTCGGCTGAGGCCTGAGCATATACTGATGCAAGTTTTTCGTCATACTTAAAATCATTTACCAGCAGGCTGTCCGGTATAAACAACAGCGCTGTATTAGTAGCTTCATAGCGGTTGTAATAGTCCATTTTTACATAAGCATACTTGGCACCGGTCTCAAGATTTATGTTATGAGGCAGCTTTTGGTTAAAATCGACCTGAATATTAGTAATAGTATATGCCGTTTTATTTTCACCATCCAGATTCATGTATTCCCCATCAGCATAATCATTACGCTGAAAACCGTTTCGTTCTGTACTGTATTGTGCAAAATTTGCCTGCAGGTCAAGCTTAGTGGTAAGACTGTCTGAGGTAAAATTGTAAAAAAGATTACCGGTAACACGGTTCTCTGGTCTCTTAAAGCGCTGGCTAAGGTTTACCCTGTTTTGTGGTGTACCATTCAGGTATTCATTGGTATAGCCCTTAGTGGTTTCGGTACTGCTATCTTTATAATATTGCCATTGGGTACTAATAACCTGATTCTGACCAAGTCTGTGTTCTACAGCCGCATTAAAACCACCCGATTTTGTAACCGGCAGCCAGGTATTATACTGGTCAATAATCCTTTCACCATCTTCAGATGCTATAGTTTGCTTTACGTGCCTGTGATTGACAGACTCTCCATTATAATACGAGCCATTTGCCGTAACCGTCCATAGCGAATCGTTATAAAACAGTCTTCCTCCCTGCTGGCTTTTAAAATATTCGCCATAATATGCTGCCGTAGTCACGCTACCAGAGAGTCTTGTATTTCGGGTCTTCTTCAGTATAATGTTTATTATGCCTGCCGTTCCCGCTGCCTCATATCGAGCTGAAGGTTGTGCTATAATTTCAATAGATTCAATATCGCTACCTTTTAAAGACCTGATGTATTCACGTAGGGCGTCGCCGATTAGCAGGCTTTTTTTTCCGTTAATCATTATCTGCAGGTCAGTGCTGCCCCTATACATAAGGTTTTCATCTTTATCAAGACGCATTCCAGGTACAAGGCTTATGGTTTCAAGCCCGTTATTACCGTTACCTATACCCGCAGCCTCAACATTCAGTAGCGTTTTATCGCCTTTCATGGTGATGGCCCTCTTACGTACATTTATTACGACCTCATCAAGCTGCTCCTGCCGTGGGGTGAGAGTAACATTTATTTCCTGGAGAAAGTCAGTAATACTGATTTGCTTCGTGTAGGTAGTAAAGCCAAGGGAATTTACGGTAAAGATGCCGTTTGTAAATTTATCAGGAATGCTTAGTTCATAGCGTCCGGAGTCATCGGTTTCCGAGTAAGTAATTATAGTATCTGCGTGGATGACATATACCGAAGCAAAAGAAACAACGGTACCATTCTGTTCTTTTACCACACCTTTAATCGTTGCCTGAGCCAATGCCGGTAATGAGGCGAAAAGGATAAACGTAACAAGTAATAATTTTTTCATGGCTGTATTAATTTTCTACAGCAATATTACTTTGCCTGTTTCATGAAAAATTACTTTTGGTACCAACCTACCCGTTTATAAAACAAAACGTTTATGGCATGCTATTTTTGGGTTCGTTGTATTAAAAACGGTATTTGTCCTGTATTTTTACCTGTTTAACCAATATCTCGGCATACATTTAGCATAAGTATTACTTTAGCACTATGAGTAAGAAAAAAGAAATACTGTACCATATTGTATTCTGGTTCCTTTTCGTAGGGCTTGAACAGCTTTTAAAGAGTATTACGATTCATAAAGATCTGGATACAACATGGAGTATTTTACAGAATTTAGGCTTTATCTTGTTACAGCTCCTTATCTTTTATAGTAACTACCTGATTATCTGCCCAAAGACGATTCTAAATAAAAGATGGCGATTATTGATAGTGGCTCAATTCGGACTTATAGTATTATTCCCTGCTATACGTTTTGTGTATGAAGAGATAGTACTTTTTAAAATAACGGGCTATCATAATTATGACATGAGCGATCTCAATCCACTGTATTATATATATGATAACTCCTATTATTCTATAAGGATCCTGCTCTTTAGTCTTGTAGGATATTTTATGAAATACATGTGGAATACCAACACGCAGGTTACCCAGTTAATTTTAGAGAAAAAACAGGCTGAATTACAAGCTCTGAAAAACCAGTTAAGTCCGCATTTTTTGTTTAATTCGCTAAACGGTTTTTACTCTGATTTGTATGACACCAACCCAACAGTGGCTACCGATATCCTGAAACTTTCTGAAATGCTGCGCTATGTTACCTATGAAAGTGAGAACGATATGGTACTGCTAAAAGATGAAGTACTGTTCCTTCAAAACTATATCGACCTTTTTAAAAGACGGTTTGACGGCAAAGTAGCTATTACCTTTACATCTCCCTATAATACCGGTACCTGGAAAATACCCTCACTGTTATTGATACACTTCCTTGAAAATGCCTTTAAGCACGGTATTACTGATGATTATGATAATCCTGTTATTATAAAGATAAAAACACAGGCAGGAAGGCTTACCTTTACCACGACCAATAAGTACCGCACTACACAAAGTTATGACGAGCACGGTATAGGTTATAAAAATATCAGCCAGAGGTTAAACATCCTGTATCCTGAAAATCATAGCCTTAATGTAGAGCAGGGTACACAGTATTTTAACGTAACACTTAACATACCATTAAGCTAATGAGTAATACTATAACCTGTATAATAGTAGATGACGAACCACCAGCAATACGCCTGCTGAAAAAATATACTGAACAGTTACAGGATATAGAATGTGTGGGATCCTGTACCCGAGCGGTTGAAGCCCTAGCCCTTATAGAACAGTATAAGCCCGATGTGGTACTTTTAGATATACAAATGCCCGACCTTACCGGTATTCAGCTTTCGGCAATTATTAAAGATAAGGTGAAAATTGTATTTACCACCGCCTATCCGCAATTTGCCGTAGAAGGTTTTGAAATGAATGCGGTAGATTACCTGCTAAAACCCATACCCTTTAACCGTTTTATAGCAGCTGTAGAAAAAATACGTAAGCAAAATACAGAACGAACGGCTGTAAAACTGCCTGTAGACACGGCTACCGATGAATATTTTTTTGTAAAAACCGATGGTAAAAACCGCTACCAGCGTATAGAAATAAAAGACATTAACTATATAGAAAGTATAAAAAACTACGTAGTGCTACATACCTCCAGCGAACAGGTGGTAACCTATAATACCTTAAAATATTTTGAAGAGAACCTGCCCAATAAACTGTTTATAAAAATACACAAGTCGTTTATTGCCGCTATTGGTAAAATTGAAAAGACTGATAATAATGAAGTATGGATAAGCGGTAAGTGCTTGCCCCTGGGCGATACCTATAGGAATGATTTTTTTATCAGGATAGAACATTTTAAAATTTGATACAGGGAGGCTATCGCATTTTCATTATTCAAAAATCCATAAATAATGATCAGGCATGCGATTGTGATTACTTTCATTCTGCAACATTTAAAAAGTTTTAGTTTTCACTGGAGTTTTTTTGTCTGTTCTATACCTATTTTTTGCTTTCTGATACTTAATTTCATAGGGAAAGTTTTCTCATGATTGCCTGTTTGTACCCATACTCCTGCTTTCGTTTGCCAAGCTAAATTATTCGTGTCTTTAATAATTGGTGACAGACATAGGAACAGGAGACAATGAAAAAGTATTGCAAAAAATATTAGATATGAAAAGACTGATCATGGTATTGCCTATATTTTTTGGCATTTCTATTATTAGAGGCACAGTACCTATCTACCATATTATTTATCAACAGTTTACCAACACACAACATCATAAACTAATTGGAATATTACTTTTAGGAGAAGGACCACAGAAGGAATATTTTATACCTTAGCATATATAGAATTAGTGTTCTTAAATAGTTGGATATTTAGCTTTTGTTATCATAATATAATCTGTGGCAAAATCGTGGCAATTTTATTTGCTGGATTTGCATTTGCAGGAATAACGCGGGTTTGAGCGACTAAGTTCGAATCCTGCTCTCCCACCAAAAATTAAAAGCCTGCAATTTTTTGCAGGCTTTTTCCATATCCTTATTTCTAAAAGACACTATATAAAAAAATCCCCAACCTTTCGGTTGGGATTTTTATTTTTAATCAGGGTATCTATAAAAACACTATTCTTCTCAATATCTAATAAAGCTACCTTGTTTTACAAATAGCTTTATGAAAGATTTTAATCTTTACAAGCAAAATCATATAAGTATTACTATTAATCTGCGAGCCTGTTATAAAGGTAATATGCATCCTTTTCAAACTCCTGCATCATAGCAGCCAGCTGACTTGTGACGCTGAGAATACGGTTCTGTGCAGGGGTCTCAAGCGTGTCAAAATACTTACTATGCTTGAGCTGCAAGGCATATTTTAGCAGGTTATGGCAGGTAGTAAACTGTCCGGTAGCAATGATAGCTTTACGTAAGTTATGTTGGTTATCCGTTTCCTGTTCTGGAGTAAACCACAATGTAGTGGGTGCATTATAGGCAAGTTCGGCAACATCCTGCATCTGCGGACTTAATTTAAAGTAAGCGTCTACATCACTGTCAAAGGCAGCTTTTCGCCCTATATATGTCGTATCTCCCTTTTCTTCTGCCTCGTCAAGGCTTACCGGTCTTTTGTTTTTGGCATTGGTATAAGATAGTGCATATATAAAATTACCCAGTCTGCGGTACCTGTAAGCAGGGTTAGAAAACAGCTGATCATAAATCAGCCTTCGTATGTGCTTCAGGAAGACCTCACTTATCATCGTAGCAGAGGAATGAGCACGGGTTTGCGCCATAGTAACGAGTTCCTGCAGCTTGGTTTGTTTCAGATGGGAAACCATCTTAGTACCAATTCGGCCTAAAAAGGAATTATCAGGATAATAATGGGTAAACAGTTCTTCAAGGGTTTTCTTTTCCAAAAGGGTAAACAATTGCTGCTTATTGCTTTTAAAACGGTTATATAAATAGCCGGCAACACCTACCCCTAAAATTGGTAACTGTCCTATTACAGCTAGTAATACCGTTGATAATGAAGCCCCCTGTTTTATAAGCGGAAAAAGTGACAGGCAACCTATCATACCACCTGCAATGTAACCTATAATCAGCGCTTTTCGGATTTTTGCCGGTACTTTGGTAAAACTGTTCCAGTACTGCTCAGGGGTATCCTGATTCCAATGGTTAGCCTCGGTTACCGGTTCTTTGAAGGGTTGCATGAAAAAACTGGTCACATCACTAACCATCATAAGGTCAAAACGATTCTTAGCTTTAGAGCCTCCACTCTTTTTTACTTTTCGTTTATTAGCCATAAGAAGGCTGTAAAGCCCCTGATTGTCACAAATCCCACCGTCCATCAGGCCAAACTCACCGCGTTCGGTAAATTCTTTTTCAGCTGTAGCCCTCCTACTCCTCGAGTTATTATAAATATCCCCTTCCTTCCAGCTGTAGGGATCCATCTCCAGTGCGCTACGCAGCTCGTCTACCCCCGGTCCCCCGGGATAATGGAAATCACGCGGAAACATTATAGGCTCAAAACCAAGGGGAAAGCAGGAAGACGCTGCAAGAATATCGGCCAGTCGGATTTGTCGCAAAGTATCCACTGCTGTTTTTGACGCAATCCTGATATTACTGTTTCCGAATTTACCACCGCTCTTGGATTTCCATCCTTTTGGGCCTCCCTGAAAACGAAAAGATAGTCCTGTATAGAATTCGGATGCGTTAAAACAAAACTCTTCAATATGAAATGAAGCGTCGTTTCCACTCATAATATGGTCAAGGGTTCTATTCTCTTCTTTTACGAAACTCAGTAAGGAATTATGGTAAGTTCTGGCAAAAGCATTTATAGGATTGCGGGCTTTGGGCAAACCTTCCCAGTTTTGTGCTTCAGAAAGATCTCCAAGTGCCTGATGAAGCAGCTCTTCTTGTGTAATTGTTTTGTTAAGATGTGTAAAAAATTCTGCAAACGGCATGTTTTCACGAAGCGATGCCACGTAGGTTACGGCTGTGATAGTACCACCGGATGCCGACGATATGAATTTTACTTTTTGCAGTAAACTAGTACCATCCTCTGTTTTCAGAGCATCAAACACGCTTAGTGTCCCTAAGGCATAGGCTGCTGCACGATAGCCGCCCCCTGAAAATGCCAGTCCGATACTCTCAAAAGGGTTTGTAGGAAATTCAAAGTCTGTACCATCCTGAAATAGCTTTTCGGCTTCGACAGATACATCCAAAGGGTTTTCTATAATTGATTCCATAAGGTGTAAGGTTTTATTACTAGAAACGATTAATAACAAAAATAATACTCTCACAGGTAATTCAGACAGGTAAAAACACCTGTTTTACAGCTACAGGAAAACCCCTTGTTTTCATCTGAGAAACCTATCTATATAATAATTCAGGTTGCCATTTCATCAGGAAGCTACGGTAAGTGGACAGTGGTGAAAAAACATCTACAAGTCAAAAGTACAGCAAGAGGCGGTAACCAAGAAGCACCCCATAACAGGAATAACTTTCCTAACAGTATAATGAAGCAAACACTAATAGTAATAATAAATTTATTACAAACCTCTTTATTTTTATTTTTTTGAAGATTATTTACATTAAATTGAGAAAACACCTGTTTTTTTATCCGCTTTTTAAGACTAAAATCTAAAAATTCATGTAATACTACATTTTTTTAAAACAAAATCGTAGCCTGTTTTCACTTTAAATAAGAATTATAAAACCCCGAAACATGCATAAAAACAGGAGATTGCGACCGAAATACAATTTATTTGAATAAATAATTTATTATTTTTCAATAAGTTAAATTCAAAATACTATCTTTACCCCAAAATTAATTTATTTACAATGCAAGAAGGTACAGTTAAATTCTTCAATGAAGAAAAAGGTTTTGGATTCATTACTCCAAGTAACGGAGGTAAAGATATCTTTGTTCACGTTTCAGGTCTAACGGAAAGTATCCGTGAGAACGACGTAGTTCGTTTTGACGTTGAAGAAGGTCAAAGAGGCCCAAGCGCGAAAAATGTAGTAGTAGCTTAATACTCTATTACAACTGGTACAAAGCATCTGATAATTACAGATGCTTTTTTTTTGCCTTTCTGTTAACCGGATTTAATACCGAGAAATAGCGAACTCTATATTTAGATCAACTGCTTTAAATTAGAATATTCTTTCTTTTAAAAAATGTAAAATATAGTTGAGTTAACCACCTTAAACAATTACCTTGCCCGGTGAAAACCAACTAGTATGACTATTAAATTTTTACGATTTTACCTTTTACTACTCCCTACCCTGTTATGGTCTCAGGATAATTTAGATATAAAAGTAGATAACAGGACGGAAGCTCTGAGTATTTTTTACACCTTAGCAACCGCAGATACCTTAGACACTAAACCTACTCCGTCAACATACTACAGGGATGTAAAACTCTATTTTGAGGCTTATAAAAACCACGAATCATTAAACTGGTACAGAAACCTTGACACTTGGGACGGTTATGATATGGCATCACTGGGTCTTTTCCTTTCAAAGCAACACCCGTTTACCATTGCCGTTAAACCCGAAGTTAACTACATAAGAAGTTCATCACAAGAAACATTTCTTTACCATTTTAATAAATTTTATGCCGATACAGATATGCATGGCTTTATTAATAAACACAAAAAGCTATACGAGTCAGTTTGTCAAAATGCTAAAGATGCCATATTAGCTTCGGGCATATTAAACCACATACAATCTTTTTACGGTACTACTGTTGAGAGCAGGTTTGTTATCTATTTAGACCTGCTAAACAATTTGGGCAGTAATGCTATTAACAGCGATGATCCCGGTTTTATTAATAACCGAATGTTTAGGCTGGCATACCTAAACGATGAAAGTAAGCACCTTACAGATGAATCTCCCGTACTGTTTACGCCTTACATTAATGTAGTAACACACGAAATAAGCCACCTGTTCCTTAAAGAATTTATCCCAAAATACCGTAAGCGTCTTTATAAAATACGCCAGTTGTTTCTCACTATAAGTAACGGAGAGGTATTAAATGAAACCGAATGGGAAAACGAACTTGACGAGCTACTTGTAAGGGTTTGTACTGCAAGGATTTTAGCGCAAAAGTTTGGATATGAAAAGGGTATTGAAGAAATTAACAACCAGGCAAAACATTTTAAACTGGCAAAGCCTCTTTATGAGTTTTTTGAAACCTATATATCAAACAGTTCTTTATATAAAGAGGTTACTATGTTTTACCCTGAGATAGTAGCCTTTTTAGAAAATTACACCGAATAAATAAAACATAAGAAACCAAGCGTTAAAAAAGAGTTATCAATTTTGCGTGATACCCTGTAAATACTATCTTTACACCAATTAGTAACCAATATATTATACAGTATAACATGAAAGAATTATTTGACCAAATTAACGCACAGTTTGAATCGTTTAAAGCAGAAGCTGAGCAACACATTGAAAAAGGTAACAAAGCAGCAGGTACCCGTGCCCGTAAAGCAGCTCTTGAAGTAAGCAAACTAATGAAAGATTTCAGAAAAGTTTCTGTTGAAGAGTCTAAAAAATAAGACTATAACTGTATAGTTATGCATAAAAAAGCCTGCAAATTTTGCAGGCTTTTTTGTTGTGTACTTATTTTAAATTAAGCCTTTTACTAATTTATCGCTTTGTAATTTTTTTTTAGACATAGTCTAGCTCTCCAGCCAATATTCAAATTTGAAATTATCTGATTAATTTATTTCTTCAAAAAGTAATTTTCTATTTTCAGCATTAAGTGGTTCCAATCTAACAATATTAAAATCTATATTTTATTTTAAATGGATAGACTTCATAATACGAGGATAAGAATTCAAAATAATATTAGTATGCTGCTCATCATTCAAAGCTCTTAATCTTAAACTAGGAATAAACACCCCTTCATTATAAAAAGGCAAATAATCTATCATACCGTCTATCCACTCTATACAAACATCTATAGGAAGATATTCCTTTTCAAAATAAAAAAATTCCTCATTTACAAGATCTATGTATTCCGAAGCAATAACATCTGCTGATTTATTATCTTGATTCATAAAGGTTCTAAAATCATTAATACATTTTTCCATAGCAGAAAAATGTATTTGCTTCTTAGAAATTGCATAAGTAACTAAAATCCCTATTAATGAAAAATAAACTCTATTAAATCCTTTAAAGTATCAATACCTATTTCCATAATATAGATTTATTTTCTTTGACAAATTTTTTTAAACTCTTCCCTAACATCTTCAAAAGTTGGTCCTTCAATATCTTTAATTTTTTGATATGAATCTATTCCTCTATCTGTTGCCATAGCACTCCAAAAAAACTGTTCAACTTTTTCAGCACTAACCTGATTGTTTAATCTCATTCTGGTTGCATGAACTTTTTTCTTAATTGTAGCATCAGCCCTTGGGTTTAATTCCACAGGAATTAATACATTTTCATCAAGAAACCTAATTAACTCTTCTTTTGTTGCTTTCATAATTACTGAATTATTTAAATTATCTATTAATATTCAAGCAGCTTATTTACCAACAACATTTCAATATCATTGATATTTTCAAGATCCGGACTTTTTAATTTCAAATTCTGAACATCCTGTAATGCTCCTTGTAATGTTTGTTGAGGAGTCTTATCATTAGCTATTGAAGCTATTGCATCAATATAAGACTCAAGACAATCATCTGAAGACTGTAATAACTTCACTAAAGCGATATTGAACCTAACATAATATAAACCAGCGTCGTAACCAAGTGCCTTATTACTTAATTCTAGACACTTATCAAAATCACCCTTCTCAAAAGCTACCCAACCAAGATTTCCATACATAACTCCCTTTTCATAATCAGAATCAGGCTTTTCTACCAGAGCAACAACCTCAATATAAATCGCTATTCCTGTAAGTGATGACGGATTTTTCATCCCTATATAAAAAGAGTTTCCAAAATCTACATCAACATATTGCACAGCTTGTAGGGTATTTAGCAGACTAATATCCTTATAAAATCTCCAGTTATTATCCTGCTTTTTCAAAAAAGCATCCCGGCTATCTGTTGTCAATATATAAATATCCGCAGCCCCAGATCCATTAGGTACTTTAATCGATGATGCTATTGAAGTACCTGCCGTACCTCCATAGATGGAAGCAGCAATCTGAACTCCTAAATTAAGTAATTCTGTTCCGTCTTCACTAGCTGCTGTATAAAAACTATAGTACCAACTCTTCGTGTTTGGAGGTAAATCAACCTTAATGGTTTCTCTGGATTTCCCTCCTGCAGTAGTGGCATGAAGCCCTCCATTTAAAAAATAAGAGCGCTGTTTTATAAGAGTTACCGTTTCCAAAGACTGAGCAAAGCAATGAAAAGCAAAAAAAATAAAATAAAGTGGTATAAATTTCCTCATAAGTTAATTTCTAATAAATATCTTATTATTTCTTTTATCAATATCATATTGGATATTCAATTAAAAAATTATGTTGTCAATTTATTATTAGCATCATAATCAGAATCTCTAGAAGAATCAATATCTAAATCAGGAAAGTGTCTATGATGACTACTGAAACATAATTTAGAAATAATAGAAAACATTAATATTATAACAATTGTCAATGGAATACTTATACCAATTAACACCCCCATATTACAAACACATTTTTTCAATAACCTAGTCATTGTATATGAACCGAAAGCCAAAGTAAATAAGTAAGATAAAAAAATTGAGATTTTTGAGGTTGAAATATTAGCTCCACTTAATGGACTAAAATAATTATTTTGAACACTCTTGTTAGCAAATACAAAATAAATCCTTTCATGCTCCTTAAACTTAAGAAGATTTTTTTCATAATGATTAACTAGTGTGATAAAATTAATGTTCCAATAGTAGTAACCTTTATTTGCCCAATACCAAAATAAACTGACAGTAAATCCTGCAATTCCTAATAGAATCAATTCATCTTCATAATCTGTACTGTATTTTTCGTTCTTAGATATAATATATGAGAACCCTAATATTATTGAAGCAATTATAACATAAAAATATGCCATCCACTTATTAAAGTTTTCATAATGAAAGTTTCTGGCTCTAATTAAAATTTCATATCTCTCTTTTAAACCAATCAATTCTTCACACTTTACAGATTGATTCTCTTTATTCCCTGTTTCAATATTATCCTCCATTATCAATTATGTTATTTTAATTAGGCTCTAGTTTTTATAAATAATTATATTGTAGAAAAGTCCCCATTTAATCAACATATTTTAATGAAATCATATATTGAAAAGAATCTAAAATAAATCTACAACGCTAAAATGCATAAATATTAAACAACAACACCCCGCTAAACCACCTGTTTTACTACTCCCCGTACTTTTACCTACCGCTTTTCTTACAAACCACACAATTACCCTTTATATATAGAGTATATAAAATAATCTTGCAATCAAAATGATGACTAGCCTCTGGTAGTAAGAAAATTAAGATTTTTCTTTTATATTCTGTTCGCAGAAGTAAAAACAAAAAACCTCCCCGATAAAGGGAGGCTTTAAAAAGAGCTATAAAAATTAAATTTAGTTGGCTTTCACTTTCGTAGCCTGTAATTTATGGTAATACGTATAGGAAACACTCAGTAAAACCAATACAACAATAGGTGCAATTGCTGTAGCAAATCCCTGCACTACCGTATGCGCTATAATGGCAGAAATAAACACTATACCAAAACCGGTATATGCCCACTCCTTAAACTTAGCCGGTACCTGTGGCAGCAGTATTACAAACAGGCCTATTATTTTTGCTATGGCAAGTTCAATCCTAAAATAATCAGGGAATCCCATAAGCTGGAAAGCCTCTTTCATTTGCGGCATTAATAAATATAAAAATCCGCTTACTCCACCCATTAGCATGGCAAGCGATGTGGTAATCCAGTAAATAATTTTGTTTTTCTTCATTATTAAAAAGTTTGTTTTGTATTACAAACTTAAGTACATTTACTTACCAAAAGTTAGCAGTTACCCAAAGGTAAGTGGTAACCTTTATGTAAGCACCCTATGAAAAAACCCGAAAAAGTACACGACCAAACCAGCTGCATGGCGGCGCTTAACGCAATGAGCGATTCGTTTTATGTAATAGGCGGTAAGTGGAAACTACGCATTATAATCTCGCTTAAAAACGGTAACAAACGCTTTAATGAAATACAGCGTTCCATACCGGGACTATCGGCAAAAGTGCTTTCGGGTGAATTAAAAGACCTAGAAGCAAACGGACTCATAAAACGTATGGTGTATACTGAAACTCCTGTGGTGGTGGAATACCTGCTAACCTCATATAGTGATACTTTAGAACCTGTATTAAATTCCCTTGTTGAATGGGGCGAAAACCACCGCGAAAAAATAAGAAGCGGCGAAATTTAAACTTCACCACACTGGTTTTTAATATGTTAAAGAAAACATAATCGGTTTTAGTTTTTAACAGGGTATTAGTAAATTAATACTTTAAAAACCAACCAATTATGAGGCTCTTTTTTAATTTACTGGGAAACATTTCCAAGCTAATATCGGCGCTGGTATTTATTTGCGGACTCATAATGCTTTCCCTCGCCGTGGTAGACCTAATCCATACCATAATGATTACCTTTGAGCAAACCGAAAATAAGCCTGCTAAAATGGCTGTAGGGCTGCTACAAACGGTAGATTTTGTTTTGCTGTCTATAGTATTCTTTATCTTTTCCATTGGTATAACACTACTCTTTAAACACGAAACGGAAGAAAAGGCAAAACTGTTTGCTGAGCTCCCTAAATGGTTACAGATAAAATCACTAACAGAGCTTAAAATAATACTTTGGGAAGCTATACTTACAACTTTCATCATTACTTATATAGGCGACCTGGCACTACATAAAATTATTAAGAACGAGCCCTTTTCATTAGCACAGCTTATACTGCCGGGTGCCATACTAATACTGGCTCTAAGCCTTTACTTCCTAAAAAAAGGAGAATAGCTACTGCCCTTCTATAGCGGTTTTTTCGCGTTCGTATTTCTTTTTAAAGTTAGGAAGGAAATCTGTAAAAATCACGTTGGCCTGTAATACATGATAAGATACTGTTCTGTCATGCCTTGGCAGTATATCCTGTACGTAAGAAACCTCCAGTTGCAAATCGTTTGCAAACGAATATCCCAAACCAGCATTAAAACGATTCCTGTCAAAAACAGAAGATCCGCTTACGCTGCTTTTGGTTTTAAACATAACTTCATCAGAAAGGAAACTATACAGTACCTTTTCCTTTATTACGGGTCCGTTTAACGGATACACACCCTTAAGCTGTAACCGCAATCTGAAAACCGACTCAAAATAGTTATCGTCATTTTTTAAATGACGGTCTTCCAAGCCTGTTTTAAGTCCAAGTCTGAACCTTTGTTTTATCATCAGGTAATTGGCCTGTATAGAAGTTCTTAGCTCCGGTGCTTTTCTTTGGGAAAGTTCGGGTACATCTCGGTTTAAAAAATAACCAAATGAGGCAAATAGCGTCCATCGTTTGGAAATATAGCACCTTGCCCCTGCCTTAGCGTGTATACGGGTGACCTGCGACATAAAACTACTGTTACCCGGCACACTACTGGTACGAAAACCTCCGGCTACATCAATACCCCATTTTGGGTTTATATCCCTTATAAATAAGTACTCATTCCAAAACTGACCATAATCTTCGGTTTGAGAAAACAGTGACTGACTCACAGCCAGCAGGAAAACTAAATACAGTAGCCTGTATTTTATATCACTTAAAAAGAAAGTTTTCATAATATGGTAAGGAGTAAAAAACTGACAATAAGCAAATTATAAGCGTTTTAAAATTACAAAAAAAAGCCCTGAATTTCAGGACTTTAAAAATATCTATATTTTATATACTTACTTAGGGAACAAAAATATTACCACGGCACGCCAGCCCCAGTCGGCCTTACCTCCATCGGGAGCTGCAAGGTTAAGCCTCGGTCCTATTACCAGTGATATTTTCTGACTGCCTAAACTTGTTAATCCGCTAAGGGTTGGATTAAGCCAAATGGTAGTATCACTGCTTTGCCAGTTTTGTGTCATTTCCATATTACAGCCAAGCCCTGCACCACTTTGCCAGTTATAGGTTACAAACGGCTGAAGGAACATTTGGCTAACATCAGGGCGATCACTGTCTCCGGCAACACTCCAAATTTGGTTTACCAGTGCACCATAGGTCCACCCGTTGCTTTGTTTTAATGCTACCGCCGTAGGTCCTACCCCAAACTTTTTAGTTGTAAGATAATCGTCTGTACCTACAGGTAACAACAATACCGGCCCCACACCCCATGTTAAACCGTTTTTAGATGCTTTTGGACTAAAAAAGCCGCTTACTACTGCATCACTAAGTCCGTTTTGTTTTTCACCCGCCCCTGTAATATTATACTGGGTAACAACCGGAAGTATAACCCTGCCTATTAAGTTCCAGTTTTCATTAAGGCTTAATGGGATTACAGGCTGTATGTTCATAGTATTGCGCGAACCGTTAAGCCCGCCTATACCATAATCACTGTTATTTTGAAAAGGCACACTAATAAGCGATGCAATTGGGTTAGAAAGTTTTTTTGCCAGTTCGGCATCATCACTTTGGGCGTTTACCATAAAACAAAACAGTAAACTACAGGTTATTAGTAAAGTGTGTTTCATAATTGATATAGGTTAACGTTAGTATTTTATAGCTTATGGTTAATTACCGTAAATAGTATTCCAGTCGTTTTTCATATCGACAACTGTCCAGCCTTTTGCGGCAGCTTCGTCAAGCCCTTTGTTTAAAGTACCAATAGGCGATTTCCTGTCATAAGCCCATTCCCTAACAGAATCGGTATGATGTACATATAGCTCAAAATTTTTATACTTGTTTGATGCCGCATACTGCATCATTTGTAAATCACCATCAGAATTCCCGGCAGCAAAAACAGGCTTACGCCCAATGAATTTATTAATCCCCACAGGCTTGCCTCCCTTATCGTCCATAAATTCAAGCTCAGGCAATATTCGTATTACCGGGTTACCGTCATTGTAATCGAATTCTGTTTTGTTGGTAGTTCCTACAATCTGGTGATCGGGGATACCGTAAACACCTTCGGTCCAGGCACGCATAAACTCAATACCCCCGCCCGAAACGATAAACAGTTTAAAGTCGTACGCCTTTAAGTAGTCTAAAAGTTCCTGCATGGGTTTATAAGTCAAATCGGTAAAGAGCACATCTTTTGTAGGATGTTTTGCAGTTGCAATCCAGTCTTTTACCAATTTATCAAACTCCTCGGCAGTTACATTGCCGTGTACTTCCATTACCATATCAAAAAGAGCTTTATCGCCCTGTTGCATTAGCGTTTTCAAATCGTGCTCAATAGCAGCTTTATAGGGTTGTTTATCTTTCCATTCGGGATGATTTGCTGAAAGCTGTTTTACCCTGTCCATAGTGAAGAATAGCTGAAAATAAGTAGGTTGCTCGCTCCATAGCGTACCATCGTTATCAAACGTAGCAATACGGTCTGCTACCGGAATAAAATTGGCACTGCCTTCGGTAGTTACATCTTTCACAAAACTGATAATGGCTTTTTTGCTGGCAACATCGTTCCATGATGGCAACGGATCACTGTTTTCAGTAGTTTGTACTGTTGTAGGTTCGGTTTTTACAGATGGTTCCTGCTTACATGCCGTTAAAGAGGCAAATAGCATACAAAAGGCAAATAGCCTTGTTCCGTTTAACTTTACATTCATTGCAATTGTGGTTTTGGTTGATTGTTGCATTAGTAAGTTTATGTCAAGAATTTATCTTGTAGAGGGGGGCTAAAATCGCATCGCTATATCACCGATACACCATGCTAAATCAATTTCCCCGCACATTGCTATGCGGGGAAATATTGCGGGGATTACAATTACATTAATTAACCTGAATATGCACTACTGCCTAGTTCCCGCCCGCAGTATTTTGTCTATAGCTTTATTAACGTCTAGCGAGGCCGCGGCCTGCCTTGGCGGAAATTCCTTAAATGTTTCTAAGTGCTCCTGTAATATTCCTAACGCCGGTTGTAATACCCACGATTTTTCCATTATCTGGTGGAAGCCCGTAATATCGTCATAATGCTCAAACGGGTCTTTCCTTAAATTGAACAGCATAGGCATAGTATGAGTTACCATGTCGTCAAAATAGCGTTCTTTAGTAGCAAAGTGCATTTTCCACGGACCAACCCTAAGCGCCGTTAAGCTGGACTCATAGTAGTAAAAGAAGTAGTTTCTTTTAGAATCATCTGCCTTACCTGTCCAGTAATCAAGGTTATTAAAGCCGTCTATGTGTACCTTGTAGGTCATGTTGCCTACCTTTTTACCTTTTTTAAGATCGTCGCTAATATTAGGCTCTCCTACTGCTGCCATAAGTGTAGGCAGTACATCCTCGTGTGCCGAGATTCCGTTTCTTATCAGTCCGGCAGGGATCTTAGCAGGCCATCTAACCAGAAATGGCGAACGCAATCCTCCTTCCCAGGTTGTCATTTTCTCACCCCTAAACATGGTTGTACCGGCATGAGGCCAGGTACTTTGTTCGGGGCCGTTATCGGTAGTATAAATCACAATAGTATTATCGGCAATACCCAGTTCATCCAGATAGTCTAACAGCTCGCCCACCTGCATGTCGTGTTCCATTAGTCCGCTACCAAACAAATCGACGTCGGTACTAATATCGGCAGCAAGGTATCTGTGTTCTTTTTTAAGATGCGTATACACGTGCATACGGCTGGATGCATGCCATATAAAGAAAGGTTTATTGGCATCTTTAGCGCGTTTCATAAAATCTTTGGACTTGGCTACCAGTGTATCGTCAAAGGTTTCCATACGTGTAGTAGTAAGCGGACCCGTATCTTTAATGCGTTGCTTGCCCACACGTCCAAACCTTGGGTCTACCGTTCCATCATCTTTTGTAGAAGCATAAGACTCTATCACACCACGCGGACCGTATTTTTCGGCAAATTCCTTACTCTTTGGATAATCGGCCTGTTCCGGCTCTTCCGATACGTTTAGGTGGTACAGGTTACCGTAAAACTCATCAAAGCCATGTACCGTAGGTAAATGCTCGTTACGGTCACCAAGGTGGTTTTTACCAAACTGCCCAGTCATGTATCCCATAGGTTTTAAAAGTTCGGCTAGGGTTGGATCGTCAAACTTTAATCCTAACGGATTACCCGGCTGCCCTACTGTAGTAAGCCCTGTTCTAACGGGCTTTTGCCCTGTTATGAATGCAGCACGCCCGGCAGTACAGCTGGGCTGTGAATAATGATCTGTAAACAGTACCCCCTCTTTAGCAATCCTGTCTATGTTAGGTGTTGGGTACTGCATACCCATGGTGTAAGCGCCAAGTGAGTTTGGTGCCACATCATCTACCATAATAACAAGAATGTTGGGTTGTTTTTGTGCTGTTGCAGCAAAAGCCACAAGCAACGCCAGTGTAAGGAATTTTTGTTTCATAATAATTGGCTATTTATTGTTCAGGTTGATTTGATAGTGCAGCAATATGGTTGGTAAAAAACTGTACTTCTATAAAATTAACAAAAATAAAACACTAAAAACCAGTTGATTAACAAAGTTTTAAGAATTATAAGTTGGCTATATAAAAATAAAGTCCTCCTGTTTTTGGCAGGAGGACTGCAGGGGAATCACAATAACTAACCTAATATTTAATCAACTTATTTTTTTACAGAACAGAAAAAAAATCCCCGGGGCGCATTATCCCGGGGACAGGAACAACGTCCAACCTATTTCAGGTAGACAACTAAATTCTTAACTCGTATAATTTGTAATGTGGTTTTCATGTTACTAGCAGAACGTGCAATTAAGGTAAGTGTTAAATTCACACCTTTAAATTAACAAATCCTAAAACATTACTTACACAACTTAACAAAACTTTAGCAACTCATTTACAGGTATTTGACATAAAAAAATCCCCAAAGGCAATGCCCTTGGGGATTTGTATTTGCTAATATTTTTTGTTGACTCTTATTATAGCTTTAAAGCAAAACCTACAGTTACATTTGCCTTTATTTCTATTTCGCCTACAGCAATGGTTTCTCTTGATCCTGTAGAATCAGCAGCCATTTCATAAGATACTGCTTTCATACGCAAAGGCATATAAGACGACGAACCATTCTCGGTAATCATCATAGCAGCACCTATACTTTGCCCAATTGCCGATGCATACTCTTTAGCTTTTTTCTGGGCATCAAGCATAGCTTCTCTCCTTGCCTGTGCTTCATACTCCTTTTGTTTAGACGATTCAAAATTTACGCCCTGTATGTTGTTCACTCCGGCTTCGGTAAGACCTGTAATAAGGTCATCATACTTACTTAAATCTTTTAATTTAACCGATATGGTTTGTGAAGCCCTGTAATAGTATTTCTTTTTATCATAGTCATAGTTCCTGTTAAGGTACACGCGCTCGGTTTGATAATCCTTAGCATCAATACCGGCTTTTTTAAGGTACTTAATAACAGCATCGGTAGCTTTATCGTTTTCCTTTTTAACGTCTTTAGCATCGTTACCTTCGTTATTTACCCCAATGGTAATGGTAGCCATATCCGGCGTTACTTTTATTATACCCTCACCCTGTACGGTAACCTGTGGCGTGGATGCCTGTTGTGCGTTTGCAGCTCCTGCTACCATCATAACTAATACAATTGCAAATTTTTTCATAGTGCTTATTTTTTTGTTTTGGTTAATGAATTCCAAATTGCATGCCATAAAAGCGGGCAATTGTTACGAAATTAGCAAAACCACATAATACAGGCTGTTAAGAAAATGATAATCAAACGAGTGGTGAAAGATAATTTTTTAGCGTTTTTCATAACACTGAGACAACTAACTTTCTTTTTCAGTTTAAAGATTAAGTATTTATTTATACTAAATTTTCCCCGACCGGGCCATGAAGAATAAAATAACAATAGGCACTACAAGTAAGCCTATTACAAGAGTTTGTGTTTGGAAAAGTTCAGGTCTCTTACAAAGTGTAAATACGAGTCCGCCTATGGCACCGCCAAAGTGAGCGGTATGCCCTATGTTATCGGCCTTGGCCTTCATACCATAAATAGAATATAGTAGGTATCCTAAACCAAAAACATATAGAGGCATTTTTAAAATAAAAAACAGGTAGATTTTCTGATCCGGATCTAACAATACCGCCGAATATATAACTCCCATTACAGCTCCCGATGCGCCAATAGCCCTGTAATGCAAGTCGTTTTTATGAATAGAAAGCGTTAACAGATTACCACATATAAGGCTGGAAAAGTAAATAATAAGGAAATTTATTACTCCAAGTTCATCAAGTACCATAGGCGCAAATATGTAAAGTGTATACATATTAAAAATAAGGTGCATTGGATCAGCATGCAAAAACGCACTGGTAAACATTCTAAACTGTTCCCCCGCCCTTATACTGCCTATATGAAAGTCGTATTTCCTAAAGAAATAAACATTATCAAATCCCTTAAAGCTTATCAATGCGGTAATACCTATTATTACCCAAACAACTATATTTTCTATATCCATATTCAATTTTAAAGTGTAAATTTAACCAATAGTGATGAAACTTTTCTTACCAATTGAAGAAGAAAAGCTTAAATAAACCATAATAAAGTATATTTGTAAAAAATTTTGGAATGCAATTCTTAGCCTATATCATAGCCTATCCTATACTTTGGCTAATTTCTATACTACCTTTCAGGTTGCTTTATTTATTATCTGATTTCGCTTATGTACTGGTATACCACGTAGTAGGATACCGCAAGAAAACCGTGCGTCTTAACCTTGCCCTGTGCCTGCCGGAGCTAACCGAAGCCCAACGTAAAAAAACCGAAAAGGAGTTTTACCGTCATTTTTGCGATACCATATTCGAAATGGCAAAAACAATGACCATTAGCGATAAGGAAATTGAAAAACGCTTTGTTTTTGAAAACATAGAGCTTGTAAACGAATATGAAAAGCAAGGCAAAAGCATTGCCATGTTTATAGGTCACTACGGCAGTTATGAATGGCTGCTTGCCATGAACAGGCATTTTAAAACCCATAAAGGTTTTGGTATTTATAAAAAGCTTGCTAACCCGTATTTTGACAAAATGGTAAGGCAACTGCGCGGACGACTTGGTGCCGAACTTATTGATACCAAAGAAAGCGTACCTGTAATGAAAAATAATGCCCGCCAGGGCATACTGGGTGTGTATGGTTTTATTAGTGACCAAAGCCCTAAAATATACCGCGTTCCCTACTGGGGGAAATTCTTCGGGATGGAAGTACCGGTACACGGTGGTGCTGAACTGCTTACCAAAAAGCTGGACATGAACGTAATTTACGTTAAGGGTGAAAAAATAAAACGCGGCCATTATAAAGCCACGTTTATTCCGTATGAGGGTAACCCTAAAGAAGTTCCAAACTTCGGGTTAACCGATATTTTCCTTCGTATGCTGGAAGACCAGATAAGGGAAGCCCCGGCTTATTACCTGTGGACCCACAAACGATTTAAAAACCGTCGTAACGATCCGCCGGGATATCCGCCTAAAGCTTAAACCAGTTATCTACCATGTTTTGTACCACAGGCTGCGATTTTACGTGTGTAAACTCGTTACTGCTTCTGTTGTAATCATACTCTTTACCCCACTCTTCGTGGTTTTTAGCCAGTTCTATAATGCTTTTGCAAACATATTCAATCTCGGCATTAGTGGTAGTTGGGTGAATAGACATTCTAATCCATCCCGGTTTTTGTATCAGGTCGCCTTCGGTAATCTTGTTCGTAAGATACTGTGACTTTTCGTGGTCTACGTGCAACAGATAATGACCATAAGTACCGGCACAACTGCATCCGCCACGGGTTTGAATACCAAACCTGTCGTTTAATATTTTTACACCAAGGTTAAAATGCAGGTTATCTATAAAAAACGAAATAACCCCTAACCTTTCCTGATGTTGCGGAGCCAGTATGTTTATATTTTCCACCTCATTAAACTGAGTGAAAATGTAATCTATAATTTCATGCTCCCTTTTCAGCATGTTCTCTACCCCCATTTGCTCTTTTAGCTTAACGCAAAGTGCTGTTTTAATAACCTGAAGGAAGCCCGGTGTACCACCGTCTTCACGTTCCTCAATGTTATCAAGGTATTTGTGCTCACCCCAAGGGTTGGTCCAGCTAACGGTACCACCTCCCGGATGATCGGGAACCATGTTTTTGTATAATTTTTTATTGAAGATAAGCACTCCCGATGTGCCCGGACCACCAAGGAATTTATGCGGAGAGAAGAAAATGGCATCAAGATAAGCCTCTTCATCTGCCGGGTGCATGTCTATATTTACATAAGGTGCGCTGCAGGCAAAGTCTACAAAGCAAACACCGTTGTACTGATGAACCAGTTTTGCAATTTCATGATACGGAGTCCTGATCCCTGTTACGTTAGAGCAACCTGTAACCGATGCTATTTTAAGCGTACGGTCTTTGTGTTTCTCCAAAAGCGTTTTAAAGCTGTCAAGACAAATAAGCCCTTTCTCACATGCAGGGATAATCTCAACGCGGGCAATCGTTTCCAGCCATGAGGTTTGGTTAGAATGGTGCTCCATGTGCGAAACGAATACCACAGGTCTTTTCTCCTCTGGTATAGTAGTAAACTCCTTTAGGTTTTCCGGCACTTTAAGTCCCAGTATTCTTTGGAATTTGTTTACCACCCCTGTCATACCACTACCATCGGTAATAAGTACATCGTCGGCTCCGGCATTTACATGGTGCTTTATAATATGGCGTGCTTCGTGGTAAGCATTTGTCATTGCCGTACCCGAAACGGTAGTTTCTGTATGGGTGTTGGCAACAAACGGACCAAATTCATTAAGCAGTTTTTCTTCTATAGGTCGGTACAGCCTGCCACTGGCAGTCCAGTCGGTATAAACAATTTTTTGTCTACCAAAGGGAGTATCAAACTCCTGGTTAATACCCACTATATTATTACGGAACTTTTCAAAGTACTGTTCCATTTGTGTACCTAAAGTAGTGTTTGCAGCTTCTAACATTCTCGAGTCTTTATAAAGCGCAAATTTAGGAAAATTAAAACGTTATAGTCAATTACTTTTATAAACTAACGCCCCCTGTTTGTGATATTTATAAAAAAATACCGGAAAGCTTAGAATATTACCCCTAAGCTACCGGCTCAACATATAAAAAACTATAATTAAAAATTATGAGAGTTGTATTAGTAAAAGTCTCTTCTCCTATGGCGTTTTTTAAGGTCCTTGTAAATTAAAAAGGCAAGATAGCTTAGCAGCCCCACCGCCAGTATTGGAACAATGTAATCCATGTCAATCAGTTTTAGAGTTAGTAGTTTTGTGAAATGTGATTTGGTTTCAGTAAGGTGACCGACATGTAGAATGTAACGGGGCAAAACAGGCTATATTTTTAGCCAACTACTTATTTATGAAAAGTATAACATGATTTTAAGGAAGACTGACAACTTCTGTTAAAATCTTACAAAAAAAGGCAGGGGTACTAAACCCTGCCTATAACAACCTATTTTGTTTTCAACGCTGACTCTACTCAAATCTATTTCAACGAAGCGGCGCAAATTTATAAAGACCTGTTAAATTTTTACGGAAATCCGTATTAAATTTATGTTAAAATAATTTGTAACCTATTTATTATGAGTGCATAGTATTTTTTTAACTACAAAAAAATACTCTTAAGATTCACTTAAGACACTGAAACACATAAATTTAAAAATGTAAGAAAAAACACATCAATAAGTAATTACTGTACCAAAATTTATCCGTTTTTAAGAAGAAGGGGGGAAGAAATTTTAGTTTTTCCTCACAGTATAACCTTATATTTCACCACATCCTAAGTATTCACATTTTAATTCCGTAAGTCATTAAAAAATGAAAGCCCCGGTTGCTATATGTAACCGGGGCCATCATTAACCAATAATTAGTAAATACTAATTTACCACTAATAAAGATACACTAAAAAAGACAGACACCCTATACGGAAAACCATATAATTATTTAAAAATCAAAACTTTAACTTCTATAACAGGAAAGTTTTTACAAGAAAAGTTGTTATCAATAAGTAGCTTAAGTACTGAGTGTTACAATTATTATAAAGAGAGATTCCTCCATTACGCTATCGCTTCAGTCGGAATGGAAAAGAGATCCTTCCTATCGTCAGTATGACAGCACCTAAGTGACCAAACGGCATTAGGTTTTGAAGGCGTAAAGTAAATTAGTGAAAGAGGCGTAAAAAAGCATCTGCTGTTTGAGGCGACAGCCGAGTTCAGATGGTTTAGCCGAAAGAGATAATTTATAGCCAGAAAAACCTTAGCCTTGAATTTTTCGTTCTTTTGTTTCAAGACAAAAGGACAAAACCTCAACTGTCATTACGAGGAGGAACGACGAAGTAATCTATTTTTAATGGGATTCCTCCATTACGCTATCGCTTCAGTCGGAATGGAAAAGAGATCCTTCCTATCGTCAGGATGACAACCCGTTATTGTCATTGCGAGGAGGAACGACGCGGCAATCTGTATACCACTTATAAATGAGATTGCCACGCTTCATTACATTACGCTCGCAATGACAACGCCAAGAGTGAGCAAACGGCATTAGGTTTTGAAGGCGTAAAGTAAATTAGCGAAAGAGGCGTAAAAAAGCATCTGCTGTTTGAGGCGAGAGCCGAGTTCAGATGGTTTAGCCGAAAGAGGGAATTTATAGCCTGAGAAACCATAGCCTTGAATTTTTCGTTCTTTTGTTTCAAGACAAAAGGACAAAACCTCAACTGTCATTACGAGGAGGAACGACGAAGTAATCTAAAAGAGATTCCTCCATTACGCTATCGCTTCAGTCGGAATGGAAAAGAGATCCTTCCTATCGTCAGGATAACAACCCGTTACTGTCATTGCGAGGAGGAACGACGCGGCAATCTATTTACGCTATAAACTGAGATTGCCATGCTTCATTACATTACGCTCGCAATGACAACAAGGTCAAACCACAAAAAAAGCCTCCCTAAAAAGAAAGGCTTTATATAATTCAATATGTGAATAGCTTATTAAATTCCCGCTACCTGTTTAATCTCATCTATAATCCTAACAGCAAGGGCATCGGCTTTGTCCTGTCCTTTAGCTTCGGTATAAATCCTGATAATAGGCTCGGTGTTCGATTTTCTAAGGTGTACCCACTCTTCGGCAAAATCAATTTTCACGCCATCAATAGTAGAAATATCTTCGTTAGCATACTTAGTAGCCATAGCTTCTAAAATAGCATCTACATTAATTTGTGGCGTAAGCTCAATTTTATTTTTACTCATGTAGTACTGAGGATAACTTGCCCTAAGTGCAGCAACGCTCATATTCTTTCCGGCAAGATATGTAAGGAAAAGGGCAACACCCACCAATGAATCACGACCATAATGAAGCTCAGGGTAAATAATACCACCGTTACCTTCGCCACCTATAACGGCATTGTTTTTCTTCATAAGTTCCACAACATTAACCTCACCTACAGCACTAGCCTCATACGTACCACCATGCTTTTCGGTAATATCTCTAAGCGCACGTGAAGACGACATGTTACTTACCGTGTTCCCCGGAGTTTTACTCAATACATAATCGGCAACAGCCACAAGAGTATACTCCTCTCCAAACATTTCTCCGTCATCACTAATAAAAGCAAGTCGGTCTACATCCGGATCAACCACAATACCAAAGTGTGCTTTCTCCTTTACCACAAGCTCACAAATATCACCAAGGTGCTCTTTTAAAGGCTCTGGGTTGTGTGGGAAGTGTCCGTTTGGCTCGCAGTACAGCTTTACCACCTCTACTCCCATTTGTTCCAGTAGTTTTGGGATAATAACCCCACCCGATGAGTTTACACCATCTACCACTACTTTAAATTTGGCAGCCTTAACAGCCTCCACATCCACAAGCGGCAGGTTTAATACCTCATCAATATGAATATCCATAAAGGCATCGTTTGATGTAATTTCGCCCAGGTTATCCACATCGGCAAAATCAAACGCTTCACTTTCGGCAATCTCTAAAATCTTTGCACCATCAGCACCGCTTAGAAACTCCCCTTTTTCGTTAAGCAGTTTAAGAGCATTCCATTGTTTTGGGTTATGGCTGGCAGTAAGTATAATACCACCGTCTGCCTGCTCCAACGGAACGGCAACCTCAACCGTAGGCGTAGTAGAAAGGTCTAAATCAACCACATCTATACCAAGCCCTACAAGAGTGTTCATTACCAGGCTATGAATCATAGGTCCTGATATACGGGCATCACGCCCTATAACTACAGTAAGTTTTTCTTTATTGCTTTGTGATTTTAGCCACGTACCGTAAGCAGAGGCAAATTTTACGGCATCTACGGGTGTTAGGTTATCTCCGGTTTTACCACCTATGGTCCCCCTAATCCCTGATATTGATTTAATTAACGTCATTATAAAATTTAGTTAGCAGGTTCTTTTTTACACCACAAAGATAACAATGCAGTTTTTTTAAGCTCAATCCTAAACATATTTTTAACTAACAAATTACAATAATCCCGTAATTGCCCGTTTTTACTATTGATTGCTATTAAACTTATCCCTAAATTGTGCCTATGAACTTTTTGGCACACATATACCTTTCGGGCGATAACGACCTTGTTAAAATAGGCAATTTCATGGCCGATGCCATACAGGGAAACAAAATAGACCACTTTCCGCCCAATGTACAAAAAGGCATACTGCTGCACAGGGCTATAGACAGCCATACCGATGCCCACCCTATTTTCCGTCAGGGAACAAAAAGACTGCATAAACACTACCATCACTATTCGGGGGTTATAATGGATATGTTTTACGATCATCTGCTGGCAAAAAACTGGAACAGGTACTGCAACACGCCCCTGCCTCAATATGCGGCTGCGTTTTACAAAAGCCTTGACGATAATTATGATATACTGGCACCGCGCACCCAGCGCATGATGGTACATCTTAAAAAGGAAAACTGGCTTAGCAAGTATGCCACCATTGAGGGTATCAATTTTATACTGATGCAAATGGATTACCGTACCAAGCACAAATCGGGTATGACAAACGCCGGAGTGCAACTACAGGAGTATTATACCGAATACGAACAGGAATTCTTTGCTTTTTTTGAGGATATGCAGAAATTTGTGGCAGATAAGAAAAATGAACTGGGAATATGACATTCATACAGGAACTTACTGCCGGGTTTGAGGCGAATACCAATGCCGAAAACGCACTGTACATGCACAACTATATGCGCGGACTGTTTACTTTTTACGGATTGAAAACAAACGACAGGAGAGTTATATTTAAGGAAGCCTGCATTAATCATAAGGATGAGATTAAAACCGACTGCCGCAATATAGCCCATGCCCTATATGCCAAAGAAAAAAGGGATTACCACTACTGTGCTGTAGAGCTACTTACAAAAGAGCTTAAAAAGAAGTTTGTAAAAAACGACATTCACCTTATAGAATTTCTTACTATAAACCACTCCTGGTGGGATACTGTAGATGTTATTGCTAAATATTTAGTAGGTGGTTACCTGCAACAGTTCCCCGAAGAAACCATAGCAGTGATTGATGGTTTTTCAAACAGCGACAATATGTGGTTAAACCGTACGGCAATTCTGTTTCAGTTAGGGTATAAAAAAGATACCAATCAGGCGATTTTGTTTGAACAATGTCTAAAACACAAACACAGTAATGAGTTTTTTATACAAAAGGCAATAGGCTGGGCACTACACGAGTACGGAAAAACCAATCCTGATGCCGTTAGGGAATTCGTAACATCAGCATCACTTAAACCCCTAAGCACGAGAGAAGCGTTAAAAAATTTATGATTTAGTCGAAAATAATTTACAAATGCAGTACCTTAGCATTTTTATTTTTTCAATTATTTTCCTCAATTAAAACCTTGTGAAACGCAATGCCCAAAAGAACGATTTCTAAAATCAGATTATTTTTAAGAAATAACTTTAGGCGTCTTGAAACCCTGTTTTTTTTACTTAAAAGCCTTTTGTCCGAAAGGCATTTTATATACCTGTCGTGTGTATTAGTATCAATCACCACAGGGTTTGCGGTAATTATACTTAAAGGGTTTGCCCATAATGTTTTCCGTTTTGCTAACTATGTAAACAGTTACCTTAAACTTCCGTTTATTAACAGTATACTGCCTATAGTGGGTATAGTGCTAACGGTATGGGTAGTGCGCAGGGTGCTTAACAATAAAATTGAGAAAGGAAGCTCACGCATACTCTATGCTGTGGCAAAAAAAGGCGGTATTATTCCGCGTTCGCAAATGTATGCCCAAATACTAACCAGTTCCCTTACCGTAGGTTTAGGAGGATCGGCAGGACTTGAGTCGCCCATAACCATTACGGGTGCAGCCTTTGGGTCTAACTTTGCACAAAAATACAAGCTCTCTAAAAAAGACAGGATACTACTGCTGGCCTGTGGTGTAGCTGCCGGTATTGCCGCAGCGTTTAACGCTCCTATTGCCGGGGTACTTTTTGCCATAGAGGTAGTACTTACCGATGTTACCATAACCGCCTTTATCCCTATTATGATATCGGCTGCTACAGGTGCACTGGTTTCTACCATTGTACTTAACGAAGAGGTATTACTTACCTTCCCTAAAGAACAGTCGTTTGACTATCACAACATACATTACTACGTACTGCTGGGTATACTGGCAGGTTTTGTATCGTTATACCATGCCCGTACGTTTCAGCGTATAGAGGAACATTTTGCCCGTACCAAAATGGGACAGTACCGCAAGGCACTGTATGGAGCCATTCCGCTGGCAATACTTATTTTCTTTTTCCCTACCCTGTTTGGTGAGGGTTATGAAAGTCTTAAAGTACTATCGGGTCTAAACCCCGAAGCTATTATGGAAAACACCCTTGTGGAAAGTCTTAAAGACAACGCCTGGATACTGTTACTGTTTGCAGGGGTTACCATGCTGTTAAAGGTATTTGCAACGGGGTTAACGCTTTCCTGTGGAGGTAATGGCGGTAACTTTGCCCCTTCCCTATTTGTAGGATCGTACCTTGGTTTCTTTGTAGCCAAACTTATAACCCTTACAGGACTGGATAAAGACCTGCCTGTGGGTAACTTTACCATAGTAGGTATGGCAGGTATTTTGAGCGGACTTTTCCATGCGCCGCTAACAGCCATATTCCTTATTGGGGAGATTACCGGTGGTTACAGCCTTATGCTTCCGCTAATGATAGTATCTTCCATCAGTTTTGCTGTATCAAAACAGTTTGAGGTACACTCAATGGACGTAAAACACCTAGCCGACAAGGGTGAGGTATTTACATCTGATAAAGACAGAAATGTACTTAACTCCATTGACATACTTAACGTAGTGACTACCGATGTTCCTACGCTGTTGCCTACCCAAACACCAGACGATGTTATACAACTGCTTAGTACTACCAACCAGAGTATTTTTGCCGTGGTAGACGATAAAAAACGACTGGTGGGTATGATAGACTTTAACGCTATAAGACACATAGCCTTTAGTCCATTTAAAATAAAATACTCTAAACTGGAAGAACTTATGAGCCCTGTGGGTGATACAGTATCGCTGGAAGATTCGGTAGAAATGATAATGGATAAGTTTGATGCCACTAAGGCCGAATACTACCCTATACTGAAAGACGATAAGTTTTACGGACTGGTATTTAAGTCAAAAATACTGAAAGACTACAGGGATAAGCATATAGAGATGATTATTGAGTAACGATCTATGCGCCGTTACCATCCCATTTTGATAAGACCTCTTTAGGTTCGGTAAGTTCCAGCTCCTTAGTAATAGCGTGTATGTCCCTAAACAGGTTAGCACCTTTATTTTCGCTCACCACACATTTTACGCTGTAAGAATCGTTATTTCTGTTTTCAACCTCTACAAGGTCAATCAGTTTTTTACTGCTTGGTATTATAGGCTTACCTATTACCTTATCCTTATAATAATCAACCAGGTAAACCGCTTCTTTGTAACTGTACATAATATTCGATTTCAGTAAATGTACATAAAAGCTATTGGAATTCAGAATTTTGAGCAGGTTAATTCGTTAAAGCTAACCAAACTTCAAAAACTTACTGATTAATTAAAAAACTTTTACATTTCCCAATAATAAAGTTCCACATAGCTAATCTTAAATCCCTCATTGGTTTTGATTAAGGTAAGATCTGTACAAATCGAATCACTATCACCATAATTGGTATAACAAACCGTATAAATATAATTTTTAGGGTCTTTATTTTTAACCTCCAGTGTTGGAATCCAATCTACATTCCAATCCTGAGCAGTCAAAAAGGGATCTAGCTCAAGTCCTCCGGCTATTATCTTATCAGCTAGTTCTTTTGTACAGTATTTCTTTATAACTGCATCAATTTTTGGTCCGGCTTCCCGTGGAGGAATCTCGGATAGAGATAGATATTCGGTATAAAAGGAAATAAGCATTTCAGATGCCAGTTTATAGTCAAGAGACTGTTGCTTTGGCGCTGATGTAATGTCTTTACAGGACACTATAAAAAGCACCGATAATAATAAAATAATCTTCTTCATAAGGTGATAAAATTACATCCCAAATATAAGAGAATTATACATTTGCCGTTAGGTAATAAACAGTTGTTTGTTTATGAAAAACACCTTACTCAAAACTTTTATAATAGTATTTATAAGCGCCTTGCTTACAGGTTGTTCGCACACTGTTGCATATAAAAATGCTTCCAACTATGATTTTATAGTTTATAATGAAAAAATGGAAATAAGCCACGAAGGTTTTCCCGAACATATACTCCAACAGATTGACTATTTTAATACTGCTACAGATGATATAGATATTTTGCAAATCAAACGGGTTAATGATTGTTTTGATAGTTATATTCAATACAAACGTATATCATTATCTAATAACAAGCTAACAGGTACAGATAACGGAAAAAATCTCATTTTTACCGCAGATGAAGTAGCTGAATTTTTAATGACTTTTAAAAACGTACCTGCCAAAAACACATGTATATTCTCGCTTTCAAACCAGTCTACTCTTCACGTTAGAGATACCTACTATATTAAAATTAAGGGAGAAGAAATATATTCTTTCTCCTTAGACAGACATCTTGATAAAATTGCAAAGGCAGGAAGGGAAGAACTGTTTAAATATACAGATTATATTAATACCCTAAAAGCTAAAGAGTAACCATAGCCCTGACTTTTTGGTTCATTTGTGTCAGGACAAAAGGACAAAACCGCAACTGTCATTGCGAGGAGGAACGACGCGGCAATCTAAAAGAGATTCCTCCATTACGCTATCGCTTCAGTCGGAATGGAAAAGAGATTCTTCCTTTCGTCAGGATGACACACTCAACTGTCATTTTGAGCGCAACGAAGTGGAGTCGAAAAATCTCCTAATGAAAAACAGAGACAAACGTCATTCTGTTTTGATGGCATGAAATAAATAGATTCTTTTATTAAGAATGAAAAGCAAATATCCCGCTATCTTTGCACAAATTTTACAAAATCATTATCACGTTCATGCCAATAAAAAAGATTAAAAAAACCTATCGCAAAACCCGCTACGTTTTGTACAGGGAAACTTTAGTAGACTTTAGAGAACATTTTTGGGCTTTTATAGGCTCATTTATAGGTCTAGGTATAATTGCCTATTTGCAGTACGGATTAATACCTGAAAGAGAGCTAGTGTTCTTAATAGGATCTTTTGGAGCTACCTGCGTATTGGTATATGGAGTAATTGAGAGTCCGTTAGCACAACCGCGCAACTTAATTGGCGGACACGTTATATCGGCCATAATTGGCGTAACGGTACAAAAAATATTACCCGATTTGCTATGGGTAGCTGCGCCTCTTGCAGTATCATTATCCATTGTAATGATGCAAATAACCAAAACCCTGCACCCACCCGGTGGCGCAACAGCTTTAATCGCAGCAACAGCATCACCACAAATAAAAGCACTGGGTTATATGTATGTGTTATCGCCTGTACTATCAGGATGTTTAATACTGCTTGCCATAGCACTTATTTTTAATAACCTTACCCCATACAGAAAATACCCATCGCACACAGCCCGAAAAAAATACAAACAGATATACAAAAGGCTGACAAAGAAAAAGTAAACCAGTTATTATTTTAAATGATGAATTTTAAATTTTAAATGAGATCCTTCCTATCGTAAGGATGACAAACTCAACTGTCATTACGAGAAGGAACGACGAAGTAATCTAAAAGAGATTCCTCCGTTACGCTACCGCTACAGTCGGAATGGAAACAAGATCCTTCCTAGCATCAGGATGGCACAACCAACTGTCATTTTGAGCGCAACGAAGTGAAGTCGAAAAATCTAATTAAAATAAAAGATTGCAACACTCCATTACATTACGCTCGCAATGACAGCAAGAGTAAGCAAACGGCATTAGGTTTTGATGGCGTAAAGTAAATTAGTGAAAGAGGCGTAAAAAAGCATCTGCTGTTTAAGGCAAGAGCCGAGTTCAGATGGTTTAGCCGAAAGAGGTAATTTATAGCCTGAAGAACCATAGCCGCAGTCACGCCATAGCGTGATCGTTCTTTTGTGTCAAGACAAAAGGACAAAACCTCAACTGTCATCACGTTCAGTATGTCATGTCGACGGCAGGAGACATCTCTATTCATAGTTCAGAGATTCCTCCGTTACGCTATCGCTTCAGTCGGAATGGAAAAGAGATCTTTCGTATCGTCAGGATGACAACATCTTGCGTCATTGCGAGGAGGAACGACGAAGTAATCTAATACAGATTGCCACGCTCCATTACATTACGCTCGCAATGACGTAAGAGTAAGCAAACGGCATTAGGTTTTGAAGGCGTAAAGTAAATTAGCGAAAGAGGCGTAAAAAAGCATCTGCTGTTTGAGGCAAGAGCCGAGTTCAGATGGTTTAGCCTAAAGAGGTAATTTATAGCCTGAGAAACCATAGCCGCAGTCACGCCATAGCGTGATCGTTCTTTTGTGTCAAGACAAAAGGACAAAACCTCAACTGTCATCACGTTCAGTATGTCATGTCGACGGCAGGAGACATCTCTATTCATAGTTCAGAGATTCCTCCGTTACGCTATCGCTTCAGTCGGAATGGAAAAGAGATCTTTCGTATCGTCAGGATGACAACATCTTGCGTCATTGCGAGGAGGAACGACGAAGTAATCTAATACAGATTGCCACGCTCCATTACATTACGCTCGCAATGACGTAAGAGTAAGCAAACGGCATTAGGTTTTGAAGGCGTAAAGTAAATTAGCGAAAGAGGCGTAAAAAAGCATCTGCTGTTTGAGGCAAGAGCCGAGTTCAGATGGTTTAGCCTAAAGAGGTAATTTATAGCCTGAGAAACCATAGCCGCAGTCACGCCATAGCGTGATCGTTCTTTTGTGTCAAGACAAAAGGACAAAACCTTAACTGTCATCACGTTCAGTATGTCATGTCGACGGCAGGAGACATCTCTATTCATAGTTCAGAGATTCCTCCATTACGCTATCGCTTCAGTCGGAATGGAAAAAAGATCCTTCCTAACGTCAGGATGACAAGCCTGTGCGTCATTGCGAGGAGGAACGACGAAGTAATCTAATACAGATTGCCACGCTCCATTGCATTACGCTCGTAATGACAGCAGGCATCTCTTTTAATCTTTAAACCTTAAATTAACCCCAATAAAAAAGGCTGCCGAAGCAGCCTTTTAAAATATTACTTGTTACCTTTTTCGTAGTCGGCAATAAACTGAGCCAAACCACTATCGGTAAGTGGGTGTTTTAATAAACCTGTAATTGCGCTTAGAGGACCTGTCATAACATCGGCACCAATTTTAGCACAGTTAACAATGTGCATAGTGTGGCGTACAGATGCAGCAAGAATTTCGGTTTCAAAACCGTAGTTGTCATACACCTGACGGATCTCTTCGATAAGTGTTAAACCATCTGTAGAGATATCATCCAGACGACCGATAAACGGAGACACATAACCAGCTCCTGCCTTAGCAGCAAGTAAAGCCTGACCTACAGAGAAAACAAGCGTTACGTTTGTTTTGATACCTTTATCAGAGAAATACTTAGCAGCCTTAACACCATCTTTAGTCATAGGTATTTTAACTACAATTTGCTCGTGCAGTTCGGCAAGCTCTTCACCTTCTTTAATCATACCTTCAAAATCGGTAGCGATAACCTCAGCGCTTACGTCGCCGTCTACAATATTACAGATGTCAACATAATGTTTCAAAATGTTGTTTCTTCCTGTAATGCCTTCTTTCGCCATTAGAGATGGGTTAGTTGTAACTCCGTCTAAAACGCCAAGCTCCTGAGCTTCCTTAATCTGGTCAAGATTAGCTGTGTCGATAAAAAATTTCATGTTATATTAAATTATGTTGCTTACTAATTAAAAGGTATATGATACCATAACACCTGCATTAAATCTTAAAAAGTTTTGCATTCCTTTGTCTTGTTTTTCCCCAAAGCCGTCTGGTCCTTCAATATGATAATCTGACATTAATGCATACAACATACCTATTTTAGGCCCTACCAAAAAGCCTTGAAAAGGATTATAAGAATAACTTAAAGAACATCCAATACCTAATCCTTTTGACGTTACATTATAGTCACCAAGAGCATATACTTTATTTTTATATCTTACATAACCAATTGTTGGTTCATAAGAAAGGTAAAATCTTCTGCTCCTATTTCTTACCAACTGAGAAACACCAATATACGATATTGTAACATCTTCCGAAGCATCTCCTACTCCTACCTCATTATTTGGTGCAAGAATATCTATATCAGATACACTTACAGAAGAGCTAAACCTATTGTATCTTATTCCCCACCCCAAGTTTGGTCTGGGCATATAATAAGCACTCAGTTCAACAGAAACTCCATTTCGTAAACCATCAAGATCATCTGCATTTCTGGCACTAAAAGTCAAATCCTGTGAGTCTATCATATAGCTATAACTAACATTACCATTAACTGTAAAATCCCCAACTACCTGAGAGTAAACAGAAAAACAGCCAGCAAAAAACACAACTGCTACAATAAAAAATGAACGCATAGTAAGGTAATTTGGTTAGTTAGCTAAAATGTTAATTTTTTAAAATGCAAAACTACAATTTATAATGATTCATTAACAACTTTTCATACACTTTATCAGGCAGTAACCTTTTCAAAACGATAGAAAACTTTTGCATAAATGCCCCCACCTTGTAGTGTACTTTAGGGTTAGGGTCTTTCATTATAGAGTAAACCGCTTCGGCCATTTCAAGCGGATTGCTACCACCATCCACGTGATCGTTCATCATATTAAGCGTATTGCCATATGGGGTTTCGTATGGCGAACCCTTTACAAGCGGAGCATGGTAACGCCCTGCGGCAATGTTTGTGGCAAAATCGCCCGGAGCAATATTAGTAATGGTAACCCCAAAACCTTTAACCTCCATACGAAGGCCTTCGGTAATAAGTTCTAGTGCTCCTTTTGAAGCCGAATAAACACTGCGGTATGGCAGCCCCATGTATCCGGCAATAGAAGTAACGTTGATTATAAGTCCGTTTTTCTGCTCACGCATTTGTGGCATCACGGCTTTCATTACCTCTATAGGTCCAAAAACATTGGTTTCAAAGTTGTTTCTAATTTCATCGGCAGGGATTTCCTCAAGCGGACCCGTTATACCAACTCCGGCATTATTGATAAGCACATCCAGCCTGCCCTCTTTCTCAATCACTTCGGCAACTGCAGCCTTAATAGTAACAGCATCACGAACATCAAGCGCCACAAGCGGAAACTTAGAACCGGTTACCCTTTGCGGGTTACGGCTTGTACCATAAACGGTATAGCCTTTTTCAGATAAAAATTCGCCTATGGATTTTCCTATACCCGAAGATCCTCCGGTAATAAAAACAACTCTCTTCATTATTGGTTAATTGGAGATTTATAATTGAATGGCGAAAATACGGATTTTAAGTTAAAGACAATTAGATAATAAATGAGAGACGGAAGACTATTATAAATGATGAATTTTGAATTTTAAATGAGATCCCTCCTATCGTCAGGATGACAAGCCTGTGTGTCATTGCGAGGAGGAACGAAGAAGTAATCTAATAGAGATTCCTCCATTACGCTATCGCTCCAGTCGGAATGGAAAAGAGATCCTTCCTAATGTCAGGATGACAAGCAAGAGTAAGCAAACGGCATTAGGTTTTGATGGCGTAAAGTAAATTAGTGAAAGAGGCGTAAAAAAGCATCTGCTGTTTGAGGCGATAGCCGAGCTCAGATGGTTTAGCCGAAAGAGGTAATTTATAGCCTGAGAAACCTTAGCCTTGACTTTTTCGTTCTTTTGTGTCAAAACAAAAGGACAAAACCTCAACTGTCATTGCGAGGAGGAATGACGAAGTAATCTAATAGAGATTCCTCCATTACGCTATCGCTCCAGTCGGAATGGAAAAGAGATCCTTCCTATCGTCAGGATGACAAGCAGAGTAAGCAAACGGCATTAGGTTTTAAAGGCGTTAAGTAAATTAGCGAAAGAGGCGTAAAAAAGCATCTGCTGTTTGAGGCAATAGCCGAGCTCAGATGGTTTAGCCGAAAAAGGTAATTTATAGCCTGAGAAACTTTAGCCTTGACTTTTTCGTTCTTTTGTGTCAAAACAAAAGGACAAAACCTCAACTGTCATTGCGAGGAGGAATGACGAAGTAATCTAATAGAGATTCCTCCATTACGCTATCGCTCCAGTCGGAATGGAAAAGAGATCCTTCCTATCGTCAGGATGACAAGCAGAGTAAGCAAACGGCATTAGGTTTTAAAGGCGTTAAGTAAATTAGCGAAAGAGGCGTAAAAAAGCATCTGCTGTTTGAGGCAATAGCCGAGTTCAGATGGTTTAGCCGAAAAAGGTAATTTATAGCCTGAGAAACTTTAGCCTTGACTTTTTCGTTCTTTTGTGTCAAGACAAAAGGACAAAACCTCAACTGTCATTGCGAGGAGGAACGACGAAGTAATCTAATAGAGATTCCTCCGTTACGTTATCACTTCAGTCGGAATGTAAAAGAGATCTTTCCTATCGTCAGGATGACAAACTCAACTGTCATTTTGAGCGAAACGAAGTGGAGTCGAAAAATCTCTTAATGAAAACAGTCACAAACGGCATTAGGATTTAAACCTTTTCACTGTTTTGGTGACAGGATAAAAAAACAATTACCCCTATAAACAAAAAAATCTCCCATTGGGAGACCGCTTTTATAAAAGAAAAAAATGGCAAGCGACCTACATCGCACCGCTACAACCGTATACCTTTGCTGCGTTCCCGCCCTGGAGGATTCTACAGGAGCTGGTCGTGTAGGACTTGCCGGTGCAAATATACAATCTTTTTGTATTTTCGCAAAGGTCATTGCCAATTGTAAAATACAATTGTATATTGTAATCACTATTAATACAATCATGAAAAAACATAACTTATTAGCATTCATTTTATTGGGAGCTGCCGCAATGAGCTGTGACGGCGGAAAAAATTCTCAAAAAAATTTATTTAAGCTCGACACAACAGGTCTAAAACAGCTATATCACCCTAATGAAACGTTTCCTTTAGGTATAGAAAACCCTAAAAATGCAACTATCGACTCGGTTATTTACTACATAAACGACACTAAAGTGGGTAGCGTTACCGGAAACACTAAACTAGATTTTAAATTTGAAAACGAAAAATTTGGGTACAAAAACATCAAAGCACTTGTTTATAGTGACGGAGATAACAGCGAAGTTACCGGGCGTGTAGAACTGGGCAGTGGCGTTACACCTACCAAACTGGAGTACGAACTGGTTAATACCTACCCTCACGATATGCAGGCCTACACACAGGGACTGGAATTTTACCGTGATACGCTTATTGAAAGTACCGGAAGACGCGGACTATCGACTCTTCGAAAAACCAACTACAAAACCGGAGAGGTATACAAAAAAACCGAACTGGAAGGCAAATACTTTGGCGAAGGCATCACCGTAGTAGACAATAAAATATATATGCTAACATGGCAAAGCCGAACAGGTTTTGTTTTTAATGCTGATACTTTTGAAAGACTTGAAGAATTTAAATACTTCAAAGAAATTGAAGGCTGGGGACTTACTCACGACGACGACAAGTATATATATATGAGCGACGGAACCGAAAAGATTTGGAAACTGGACCCTAAAACCCTTAAAGAGGTTGATTATGTAAATGTATATACTACTAACAGTAAAATCAAATCGGTTAACGAACTGGAGTGGATAGAAGGTAAAATATACGGTAACGTATACCAAACAGACGGTATTGCCGTAATAGACCCTGCTACAGGAGCTGTAGAACATATATTGGATATAAGTCCGCTAAAAAAACAGGTTACCATGCACCCTGATATGGATGTGCTAAACGGTATTGCCTACAACCCTAAAACCAAAACCATTTTTATTACCGGTAAAAACTGGGATAAAATGTTTGAAATAAGGGTAAAACAATAAAACTGTTTTTACACTGTTATATATAAGCTCCCTTCGGGGAGCTTTTTTATTATCTTAGAGTTGATTATTAAACGTATGAAAAAACTAACACTCCTTTTAGTTATTCCCTTAACAATAATAGCCTTTACATTTTTAACTCCATACAGTATAGTTGAAGTTGAAGATGTAGATAATCTTTTTGTTTTAGGCTACCCTTTTATATATGAGGCTCCTGCTTTTCATACCTCTTTGGCAAGTCAGTTTTTTATATTACCCCTCCTGGCCGACTTACTAATATACTTTACAACACTCTATATAATAATAGCACTTATAAACAGAGTTCGAAAAATTAACCTTCCTAAATTTATATCTATACCGCTTTTAACTATTGCCACCTTATCACTTGCCATAAAACTTTTCCTCATATTTATACTATATAATGATAACAGGTATGAACTCATGCCATCGTTTGAAATGAAAGTACTAAATACGCATGTAGGATCTCCACTTACCTCTCCTAGAAAATTACCACCTGACAATCAATAAAATATCTGTTAAAAACATAGCTTTTTATGGGATTCCTCCTTTTATCTCAACGTTGAGATATTTATATTTGTTTACCTAAGCAATAACAAATACCCAAAAAACTATGCAAACCGATTTCAAAATTACACACCAAACAGTGGTTAACGCCCATGTTAGTGATGTATGGAAAGCCCTTACCGACCCCAAAATGGTTAGGCAGTATTTTTTTGGCTCCAATCTCGAAACCACATGGAAAGTAGGAAAGCCTATTCGCTTTTATGGCGAATATAAAGGCACACGTTATGAGGACAAAGGTATTGTACTGGAGTATAACGAAAACGATAAGCTGTCCTACAGCTATCACAGCAGCTGGACTGCCCTGCCCGATGAACCTCATCACTACCTTGAGGTTTCCTATAAGGTAAAAAAAATTCCCGGCGGAACAGAACTCACCATATCACAAACCAATTACGACGAAGAAAAAGCCTTACACTCCCTTCAAAACTGGGAAGTAGTAACCAACAGACTTAAAGAACTTATTGAACAGTAGATCTTTTTGATTATTATAAATGATGAATTTTAAATTTTTAAGGAGATCCTTCCTATCGTCAGGATGACAACCTGTGCGTCATTGCGAGGAGGAACGACGAAGTAATCTAATAACGATTGCCACGCTCCATTACATTACTTTTGCAATGACAAAACGAATCAGCGTAGTATGGAGCCCTTTTGTGCTCAGTATGCCATGTCGACAGCAGGAGACATCTCTATTCAAAGTTCAGAGATTCCTCCATTACACTATCGCTTCAGTCGGAATGAAAAGAGATCCTCCTAGCGTCAGGATACAAAAAAATAAAAAAGCCCCGGTTATCAATCGGGGCTTTTTACATAAATCAACTTAAACCAAACCATACACTGATTAAATCATGTATATGAAATCCAAACTATTTTAATTGTGCATTAATACAGTATCAATTACATGTATAACACCATTTTTCTGATTCACATCGGCAATAGTAATTTTAGCTCTTCCGCCTTTCTCATCCATAACCCATACATCATTACCATCAAGCATAAAAGTAAGTTCGCCGCCCTGTACTGTTTTTGCGACATATTTACCATTACCTTTTTTAATAGCCTTAACAACATCGGCAGCACTCCATTTACCAGCCACCACATGGTAAGTTAATACACTTTGAAGCATTTTCTTGTTTTCGGGTTTTAAAAGGGTCTCTACAGTTCCTTTAGGTAATTTGTCAAAAGCTTCGTTTGTTGGAGCAAACACGGTAAACGGTCCGGCACCTTTAAGGGTTTCTACCAGTCCGGCAGCCTTAACAGCCGCAACCAGGGTAGTATGATCCTTAGAGTTTACGGCATTATCTACAATGTCTTTAGTAGGATACATAGGTGCACCACCTACCATAACGGTTTTTTGCGCATAGGAAACCGTACCTAAAAGCAGCATAAAAGCCACTATTGCAATCGGATAAATTCTTTTAAGGTTTTTCATAATTGGAAAAATTAACGTTTTATAGGAAGATTTACGTCGTTCATCGATTTTTGGTTTTAATTAAACAATCTTTTATAAAATTTTAACTAATTTTCGATCAAATCAGTAAGCAACCTATGAAGACACATTTAAAATATATAGGTAAAAACGTTAGCTTACAAGCACTTAAAGATGTAGTTACTGAAAAGGGCCTTAACACAACCCATAAACTTTTGTTAAATCCGCAGGATTATAACACGGTGATTTTGGAACAGGCCAATTTGTTTGAAGAAGTGCAGCAAATTCCGCTAACGGTAAACGGCATAGTGATAGAAAAAGACGACGATAAAGAAATCCCATACGGAACAGTAGGGATAACATAAAACATTAAAATTAAAAAACTAATGCAATAAAATATTTGAATACACACAAACCAACCAACCAATAATTATCCACCAAAAACAAATTACAAACATGCTAAGCGGATTTATCGAACTAAGTTCCGGTCAAATCTTTACCATCAAATGGAAAGGTTATGACGAGATCATTAAGCTCACTTTAAACGAGTTAGCAGGCCTTAGCCCAAAGGCCACTTCTAAAAACCTAATCAATAGGCTAAAGTCGCACATTCCACCGCAGGGTTTTAACGAACGCTACGAAATGGGATGGGGTTTTATTGACAGTTTAGAGCATAAAACCATTTGCCGAAGACTTGAAGTATGCAGCCTGTGTGATGATGAGCAGCAACTTTTTTGGGCTGCTGTAGAAAGAGGTTACTCCAAACTTTTACAAAGCTGTGACGAATACATGCACTTGCAGCCGCAATATGTAAAAGACCTGCTTGATTTTAAAACAGGTACCGGGTTAACCAACTAAAAAAATCACTACCACATTAAAAACAGTTATGTGACAGCACCCTAGCTAAGTGCTGCCCTAAATTCTGTTTGCCAGCTAATTAAGTGCAATAGCTTTTGCTAATGCGCCGGGGGAGAATTTTGTTTACTCTTTTTAGACAATTTGCTTTTTCAACTTTAACTGTATTAAAATTATGGAACCGTTTTTTTTAGCCCATAGTCTAGGCATACTAACAATATATGTGTTTTTTACCGCGATTATCATATCGCTTATTATTATAACAATGCTGAATTACGCCTTTTCAAAAAAAATTAAGAACTGGTGGCAAATAATAGCATTCATTTTGGTTGCCTTGCTTGTCCCTGTAGGGGTTTGCAAGTGTGTAATAAGTTTTATCGGATTTATTTAAAAGTATTATTGAGGAATTTACTTTGCTATTTTATATACTAATTGCCTGAAAGCAAAACAAGCTAGGTACGTTATCATTGTGGGGGATTACAAACTAACTTTCTTTCGGGCAATTTTTTTTTAAAGATTGTCATTAAGTGAATGCCTTTTATGGCAAACACATTTAAACATACAGGCCGTAACCTTACCTATCGGCAAAACAGGCAGCATTTTTAAATGCTATTTGGGAAAACAATAGTCCCTACTATTATATATTTTCTTCAAAAAAAATTGCCTGAAATGAGGTGCAGCCTGCGTCATGAGGGATTAAAGGAGGCCAATACGTTCGGGCAGTTTTTTAAAACTGTAAACAATGCACCACGGTGCTTCGATTAATATACGTTCTTATTTGAGATTAATATTTAGTATTACTTTGTTATTCTAATTGCCCTTGAGCTAGTTAGGTGCGTTATCATGGGGGATCACAGCTGAACTTATAAGTCTCTTGGGCAATTTTTTAACTTATTTAAACTTTACTCTACTCTGTTTTACTCTATATCTATTTTTATCAAAAACGCGGAAGCCTGCTATATCTAGCAGGCTTCTTCATTTTATATAGGTATTGTTTTTAGTTTACATGATATAAACACCGCCATTACCGGCTTTAGCATTAACCTTAAACTGCAGTATTACACTATCGCTGTTTTGCAGGCTGTTTACTAAATAATCACTTACCGTAGGCATAACGCCGTCAACAGTAGTAGTAAGTATTGAATTTGGCGCTTTGTACTCTCCGCTGGTTATAGATTCTACCCCATCCCTACCAACAAACTCTACCTTTTCTTTCATTAAACTGTTATCCAGAAAAAGATACTGCTTAACCCGAGCCTCGCCATTTTTAAACTCAATGGTAGCAACGATATCTGTAATACCGTTTTCTTCCTTTTCGGCAATAAGATCTCTAAACTCATCAATAATTTCGGTAAGGTTTTTATCAGATTTAGCTTTTAGCTCCTTCATATTGGCATAACTGTACAATAAGGAAAAGTCGATATTCAGGTTCCAGTGTACATCAGTAAACAGGTTGGAGAAATCCATTCCTTTATACGCCTCTATAGATGCTTCTGCCTGTTTCTGTTGGATTGTAGTATCGTTATCCATAGCGTCTTCGGTACTACAGGAAATCATCCCTGTTCCCATTGCCGCCATAAAGGCTAAGTAAACTGCTTTTTTCATAAATCAAAGGTTTTAATAGGTGTGTTAAAAAAAACTGGTTGTTAACTTATAACGCTAAAAATAGTGAATAAATTATATTGCTGAAAGCTTACTGCTCTTCATGACAATAACCACCACATTCACATAACAATCCGGGATTTTGTACTTCAAATATATTTTTAAGTGTATTAACAAGCTTCATATGATTTTCAAAAGAATACATACACGCTGTATTGACCCAGTAAATTAAATGAGCTTTTCTAAAAATAAAATCGTTTGTATAAGTCAAACCGGGTGCGCCCTGTTGTTGAGTTCCTTCTGTTATTAATACTTTAAATGCTTTTATTGCATTATCTTCATTATCATATTGAAGGATATAAAACTTATGTCCTAATGCATATTGATAGTTTTTGTTTGCTACAGATAAAAACTGATATTCGGTCGTTATCACTAATCCCTGTTTAACTTTAGCTTTATTAGTATTATCAAAAGCCCTAACAATACCGGGAGCAGTCATTTTATTTATAATAAGCTTTGATATACCCGTATGTTCAAACAAAAGTGAATCGGCAGCTTTTTTATACAACTCAATACGGTTTACACCTACAGGCAGTCGTTGTGCATTTGCCTGTTGAAAAACAAAAAAAAGCAATATTGATGTAAGCCACCTCATGCCTCTGACCTGTTTTGTTTGTACCGTTTAATATTATCCCAAACAATAATCAATACAAACCACACAACAGGTAAAATATTTACAGTATTAGGTAACCCCTTATTGAGACCAAACACATATAAAGTAATCCCCGTCACTATGTAAATATAAAAGAGCTGCAAACATCTCTTAACAAACAATGTAACAGCAGGGTGATCTACATTTCCAACCTCTTCACCATTTTTCCATTTCCTGTAACGAATAACGTTACTCCTTACAACAATAAATGTAAACAGTAATATAGGTAATGCTAACTCCCAACTTAACAGAATCGACTCAAAAGGAGAAAACAGTGAAACGATTTTAACCAATGCCATAAAGCACGTAAATATTAAAAAAACCTGAAATGATCGTTTTAAAATATGGTAAATAATACTTTTTTTATCCATCGTTGTAAGGTGTTGTTTTAAGTTTAGTTACAGTACAGGCTTATTACATCGCGTCCTTCTATGGTAAAGCCCAGCTCTTTTGCTTTTTTAAAATCAGTGCAGGCTCCCTCATAGTCGGGTTCGGTTAGCTTTGCCTTACACATGGCGCGAGAGTAATATACCTCCCCCGGGTAATCAGTCCCCAGTTCAATAGCCTCGGTGTAATCTTTTATAGCGCTAAGATAATCTTTACTACTGTAAAAAGCCTCACCACGGCAACGCAAAACACGTGCGGTTTCTCGGTTATAGGCCATTGCTTTATTAAACGTCGCTATGGCATCCAGGTATTTACGGGTACTCACCTCTTTTGCTCCTCTTCGCATTAGCTTTTCAAAATCATCGTCAACAGGAACTTCTTTTGCAACAGTATCGGTCACCACAGGTTTTTGTACATCAGGCTGTTCTGTGGCTTCCTGCTCGGTTTTTGCCTTACCTTTTTTAACTCTGTGCTTAGCATACTCCTGTGCCTGTAGGCCGGTATAGGTAAATAAAACTATCAGTATTAAAAAAATCCTTTTCATTGTAAGCTTATTTAAGGGCTAAGGTATTAATTATAACGTATAATACACAAGCATAGTACGGTAATCTAATCACAATCAGCATCAAGTACTGATCTATCACCACCCAATGCTCCTGTTGCACGGGCAATAGCAATATCGGCACATTTTCTCTCTTTATCTCCCTCACCATCACGCGAACCATAAGCCAGTCCACGCATCATACACAAATTTCCTTTTGCATTTTCATGTGGTAGCTTTGTTTCTTCCAAAGCTCTGGTATAGTCACTTATACACTGATCAAATTCCTTAAGTGAAAAATAGCAATTTCCTCTTAAAAGTAATACCAAATATTCATTTTCAGGCGGACTTATAACTAAGGCTTCGTTAAAAATAGTAATCGCCTGTTTAAACTCTTTAGCAACGGCAAGTTGGCGTGCTTTTTCAAAAAGCTCATCAAATTCGCTTTTAGGCTCTTCTGCCAGCTGAGTCTCGGCAATAATAATATCATCCGTCTTTTCCGGTTGGGTAAACACAGTATCTTTTACCCTTGTAGTTTTGTATTTGGGATAATTTTGAGCATTTACCGAAAAACTTATAGCGATACACAAGACAAAAAATACATATCTATACATAGGGATAATTTTTAATTATTTTAAAAAAGTAAATATCTTTAATCACAATCGGCATCTATAGCTTTATCTCCTTTTAAATTTCCATACTCTCTCGCCTTCTTAAAATCATCACATCTATACAAGTCATCTTCTTTATCAGTTGTTTGAAGCGCTAAACATGCTCTCATAAGATGAGCATACCCTAAGTGTCCTTTATGAATTGTACTGTTTTCCTCAATTATCCTTGTAAAATCTGCCGATGCTTTATCAACATCCGTCATCGCTACATAAGTATTACCTCTACATTCTAATGCATACCATTCATTATCTTTCGTACTGACATTAAAAGCGTCTGTAAAATAACTTACTGATTTTTTGTAATCACCCTCTTTAAAAGCTTCTTTCCCCTTTCTTATAAGCTCATCAAATTCGCTTTTAGGCTCTTCTGCCAGCTGAGTTTCAGCTATAATAATTTCATTGGTCTTTTCCGGTTGGGCAAACACAGTATCTTTCACCCTTGTGGTTTTGTATTTGGGATAATTTTGGGCATTAGCTGTTAAACAGAAACCCAAAAACAACAGTGAAGTTAAATATCTCATAGTAAGGAGGTTTAAAAAGCTAATATACAAATTTTCGCACAGCAACATAGCCTTGACCTTTTCGGTCTTTTATGTCAAGACAAAAGGACAAAACTTCAACCGTCATTACGTTCAGTATGCCATGTCAACAGCAGGAGACATCTCTATTCAACATTAAGAGATTCCTCCATTTCGCTACCGCTACAGTCGGAATGGAAAAGAAATCCTTCCTATCGTCAGTATGACAAAGCGTTGCTGTCATTGCGAGGAGGAACGACGCGCAATCTATATAACACTATAAATGAGATTGCCACGCTTCATTACATTACGCTCGCAATGACAACATCTGAGTAAGCAAACGGCATTAGCTTTTGATGGTATAACCTTAAAATCTTAGTAACATAGGATCTGAATATCTCAGCACATAAAAAAAGCCCTGACCAATGGTCAGGGCTTTGATATTTAAAAGAGGAATTAGTGATTATTTCTCACCTTTTTCCATTCTTTCTTTTAATTCAGCAAGTGCATCGATATCACCTAGAGTGGTTTTCTCTGCATTGTTGTTAGAGTTGTTAGACTCGTTGTTAGCCTTAACATTTTTCTCTTCTTCTTCTCTAAAGATAGCAGTGTGAGAAGCTACAACTCTTTTGAATTCTTTATTGAATTCAATTACTTTAAAGTCAGCGCTTTCACCTTTCTTAAGTTTTTTACCATCTTCTTTCTCAAGGTGTCTTGTAGGGATGAAAGCAACGATATCGTCACCAAACTCTACAGTAGCACCTTTGTCAACGATCTCAGCAATCTCACCTGTGTGAACAGTACCTACTGCAAAAGACTCTTCATATTTATCCCATGGGTTAGCAGTAGTTTGCTTGTGGCCAAGAGATAATTTACGTCCTTCTACATCAAGTTCAAGAACAATAACATCAAGTTTATCACCTACGTTTACAAACTCAGATGGGTGCTTGATTTTCTTAGTCCAAGATAGGTCAGAGATATAAATTAAACCGTCAATACCTTCTTCTAGCTCTACGAATATACCAAAGTTAGTGAAGTTTCTAACGATACCTGTGTGTTTAGAACCTACAGGGTATTTAGCTGTGATGTCAGTCCATGGATCTTGAGAAAGTTGCTTAATACCTAGAGACATTTTACGGTCTTCTCTGTCAAGAGTTAAGATAACTGCTTCTACCTCATCACCAACTTTTACGAAATCCTGAGCAGATCTTAGGTGCGTAGACCAAGACATTTCAGAAACGTGGATTAAACCTTCTACACCTTCAGCAACTTCGATAAACGCACCGTAGTCAGCAATAACTACTACTTTACCTTTAACTTTGTCACCTACTGCAAGGTTTGCATCAAGTGCATCCCATGGGTGAGGGTGTAATTGTTTAAGACCAAGTTGGATTCTTGTTTTCTCATCATCAAAGTCAAGGATAACCACGTTAAGTTTTTGGTCAAGTTCAAGAACTTCACTTGGGTGGTTAATTCTGCTCCAAGAAAGGTCAGTGATGTGGATAAGTCCGTCAACACCTCCAAGGTCGATAAATACACCGTAAGAAGTAATGTTTTTAACAACACCTTCAAGTACCTGGCCTTTTTCAAGCTGACCGATGATTTCTTTCTTCTGTACTTCGATATCCGCTTCGATAAGCGCTTTGTGTGAAACTACTACGTTTTTGAATTCGTGGTTGATTTTAACAACTTTGAACTCCATAGTTTTGTTTACATATTGGTCGTAATCCCTGATAGGCTTAACATCAATTTGAGAACCTGGTAAGAATGCTTCAATACCAAATACGTCAACGATCATACCACCTTTAGTTCTGCACTTAACGAAACCGTTAACGATTTCACCTGTTTCATGAGCATTGATAACTCTGTCCCAAGCTTTAATTGTACGTGCTTTTTTGTGGGATAATACTAACTGTCCTGATTTATCTTCACGAACGTCGATTAATACCTCTACTTTGTCCCCTACTTTTAGGTTAGGGTTGTAACGGAATTCATTTAAAGAGATAACACCTTCAGATTTAGCGTTGATATCAACGATAGCATCTCTGTCAGTGATTCTTACTACTGTACCCTCTACTACTTCATCATTATCAGTAGAAATGAAAGTTTTTTCAACTAGCTCTTCAAACTCTCTTAGGTGTTGCTCATCTACAGGATCAATACCTTCTTCGAAGTTATGCCAGTTAAACTCTTTTAAAAATTCCTCTTGTGTTTTTACTTGTTCAGACATTGCTGATCTAATAATTTGTATCCCGTTGTTTTGCCGGTTTCTTTGGGCAGTAACAAAACGCTACGGAAGTGTTTTACATATTTGATTTTAAACCTTTTAGAAACCATCTCCTGCTAAAAGGTGCGCAAAGGTACAAAACTTTTATAATTCTACAAAACATTTACAAACAATGCTTTAGCAACACAACATTATCACACCCTGATTATTGTAAAATTTTACACACAATTTGTTATAAACATAACTTTTAAAAACAAATTATTTAACATATATTTTATATAGATTATTTTATTTACCTTAGAACCCGGAAACAACTTGAAATTAAGTCCTAAAAACTTAATTTTTTTATGAAATTATCAATCAATCACACCTATTTAAAACTACATTTTCTAAACCGGAACTTTGTAACACTACTCCTATTGCTTTTTTTTAGCACAGCTGCCTATTCTCAGCTTAGTGTAACAATGGTAAGCAAAACAGATGAAACCTGTCCCGGTAACGGCTCCATTACACTGGCTGCACAAAATGCACAAACAGGAACAGATGTATATTATATAGTATACAAACTACCCGATATAGATAACCCCATTTGGAACTCTACTAACCCGGTAGTTACCAGCCTTACCGATGGCACTTACAGAATAGTAGTTAAACAGGGAGCAACCACATCGGCACCCATTGAGGTTATAATTGAAGATAACACACAAACCGTAGCCTACTCTATCACAACAACAGATCCCGTTTGTAACGACGGAGTTATAAACATAACCGTAAACAGCGGCACACCTGTAAGCTACGAGATAATAAGCGGACCGGTTACCTTTCCGCCACAAACCACCCCTTCGTTTACTGATTTACCTGCAGGTATATATACCGTAAGGGTAAACGACAACTGTGGATTTGGTGTACCACAGGCCGTAACACTTTTCTCACAGTCAGAAGAGCTCATACTGGGAGATACAGCAGGATTACCAGACGTGGAACTACCGGGCTGTGACCTGGTAACGGTGACAAATACATTATATACTACCGAGTTTGAAGTTGCAACTACAGTACAAAGTATAATACTTACCGTATACCCTCCGGGGGGAGGCACACCTATAGTAGTAGAAGGGCTATACGACACTATGAATTTAATAACATCTGCAGTCATACCTTTATATTATGAACAAACATACTACTATGACATTGAAGTAACAGACAACTGTACTACCTACACTCAACACTGTGAAGTATATGTAACAATGCTTTCTGTAGTACAGTTTGATAATGCTAACTGTTTTGGTAAAAAATTACTCCTTCAACCCTTTAAGTTTGTAGGTCCTTATACCATTACTTTTGAAACATACCCAGCCGGATGGGACCCTGAATTAGCAAACGATAATTATCCGGGACCTTATGTTGCAGATGACGATCAAATAGAATTTGGCAATGAGCAATACGAATGTCCTTATGGTGTTTATACAGGCTATATTGCTGATTCCTGCGGACGTGTAGGACCATTTACAATTGAGATTGAAGAAATAGATGTAGTCCCCGTTGCCAGTCCAAGTCAGGCAGATTGTAGTACACTACTGGGATCGGTAGAGATATCCATACCGGGACTTGTTATGGCTACTGCCGAAATTGTACAGGCTCCCGATGAGTACCCTAACCCGCTACCCGATGATGTAATGGAGTACTACGAATATTCTGATGAACCGGGCGAAGAAATAAACGTTCTTACAATACCGGGATTACCGCCGGGACTATATGTTGTTATGCTTACCGATGAGTGCGGCAAGGAATACGATCCTATTGAGTTTGTTATTGAGGTATCCGATCCCGATATCCCTACAGGGCAAAGGGTAGATTGTCAGGAAGGCTATGCAACACTTTTTGTAGCAACACAAAAACCTCCCATATCCGAAGCGTATATTACAGCTGCTCCGGCAGCTTTTGGCGAAGCACTCCCTTATGATATTATGCCGTTTTCTACATCTCCGGCAACCATATATATGGATAACCTGCCCGCAGGCTCATATACCATAGAGGTTACCGATGACTGTGGTTTAAAAACAAAAACAATAAACCTTAACGGCTACCAAATCAATTCGACCGAAGTAGATGTTACCCTTAACTGTGGTTCTTTTGATGTGTATGTATCCCATAGCAGTAATGCCATCAATCAGGTTAAATACTGGCTCCAGCAGTACAATGAGACAACAGATACATGGCGCATTCCAGGCGGTGATACAGATTATATAGAAGGTACAGAACCTGATGTAGATACAGCTATTGAGCTAACTAATAACCAAACGCTATATAGTGTAGCTTATTATGGGACATTCAGAGTGATAAAATCGTTCTCTACTTATGGTAGTGGTGTCAGTAAAAAAACCTGTATTGAAATACTGGAAGAGTTTATTGTACCAAACGGACTCCTTATTAGCGATATTTTAAATATTGCCTGCGACGGTGGTGCAACAAACGATGTACTGGTTAATGCCACAGGTGTAGAACCGCTTACCTACCGTATTATAGAAATGAACGGCGACCCCGTAATGATAGATAACGGTACCAGTAATATTTTTTACGGACTGGAAACGGCCTCTTACCTCCTACAGGTAGAAGACCCTTGTGGTACCATAGTACCAATGTATTTTAATGTAAACGACCTGCCTTCACTGGTTACGGCAAACACCGCTCCAGATATTATACTGTGTGATGTAGGCAACGATGGTGACGAAGAGTTTAACCTTGCTGCACAGGTGGCATTTGTACTGGACAATCAGGATCCTGATTTAGTAACCATTACCTTCCACATCAGTGAGAGTGATGCCGATGCAGGTACTAACCCGTTACCGGATACCTATACATCGGGTAATGCCACCATATACGCCAGGGCAACACATAGTGCCAACCCCGACTGTGTATCTATATCACAATTTGAGCTTATATTACAGGAAGCCCCTGCGCTTAATATGGACGATTTCTATGCTCTTTGCGAAGGTCAAAGTACTACAGTTACCGCGCCAGATGGCTACCAAAGCTATGAATGGTCTACAGGAGAGACTACACAAAGTGTAACCTTTACCGATAGCGGAAATTACACCGTTACCGCCACAAACGAAAACGGATGCCAAACTACACATTCCTTTACAGTTACTATGACTGCCATTCCGCGTATTGCACAAGTTGATATTACCGACTGGACTACAGCCGAAAACACTATAAATGTAATTGTAGAACCATCACAATACCCACAGGAGTTTGAATATTCACTGGACGGGTATATCTATCAGGATTCGCCATTATTCACAAACCTAACCCCCGGGCCATACACTGTGTATGTAAGGGATAAATACGACTGTGGCGCTGATCTTGGTGATGTATACCTGCTTACCTACCCTAAGTTCTTTACGCCAAACGGCGACGGAGTAAACGAAACATGGCGCATACAGTACTCTTTCTTTGAGCCCGATATGGAAATCTATATATTTGACAGGTACGGTAAACTCATTATTTCCTTTGGCCCTAACTACGAGGGTTGGGACGGAACCTTCCACGGTAACAGGCTGCCTAGTACTGATTACTGGTTCCTTGTTAAACGCCAGGACGGACGCGAACACAAAGGGCATTTCTCTATGGTAAGGTAGTATTTAGATATGAGATAATAGATTTGAGACATTAGACACTTTTTCGCTGGTGCGAGCTTCCCGCTAGTGCTTAACAATACTACTCTTACTCAACCAAATTAAAAATCATGTCTTTAGTTGCCGAATCAGCATAAACCCATGTAAACTGCAATTGTAATTCATTATCTATAATATAACCAGAGTAAGAACCTTCGCTTAATGCAAAAGCTAATTTTTTGGGTTCAAAATATTGAGCCTTACTGTAAGGACTTACAGTTTCCCTGCTAAATTTATAGTTAGTAAGATTAAAACTTAACCCAGTGCTTTTATTCTTTTCAAAAACCACATCTGCTACAAAAGATATTTCAGGTTGGTTACCATAATACACACCCTTAACAATGCTGTTATTATTAAAGGTAAGTGTAATATAATCTTTAAATACCTCTCCGTTTGCTTCTGGATGATTATATAAATAATTTTTAACCTGAGCGTTACAGCAAAAACCAATAAACAGTAATAAGAAAAGTAAACGTTTTTTCATGGTAAGGTTTTAGTTTAAAACGCTTAACATAGTGAGTAAATTGTCCTCACTGGCACAAGCGTCCCACCCGTATGGGCAAAAGGATAATATTAAATTCAAAAGACTGGACTAGTGCTATTCATTAGAACACATTACTTGTGTTAGTTTTTTCCATCTTATCAATAAAAAAATCAATTTCTTTTAATTTACTATTCTTAGATTTGAATGAGTAAAATAATTTTTGTTCTGTCATTTTAGAAGATTCAATAGGCACCTTAATTAATTTTTGTTTACACAATTGTTTAGGGACAATACTAAATCCATTATTGTTTTTTAAAGTTTCGATTATATCTAAATAAGAAGGTAATATATACCTCGGAATAATTTTAGGATTATTATTGAATCGGGTTTCCCAAAATTTCTCTATATCTTTTTGATTATTGTCATAGCTAAACCAGATTTGCTTTTCTAACCATTTGATTAGCTCCTTATCATTTTTCTCTATATTTTTTGGAATTACAATATCTTCAGAGCATATTAACTCTAATGTTTCAGTCTTAATATATTTGAATTCATGATCATAAACGTTATGCTTTTTTATACCTACCAGTAATTGGATTTTATCCGTTTCAAGAGCTTCAATCAAATCTTTTTCAGTTCCAAAAGTTGTAACAATATACATATCAAAAGAATAGATTTTATTAATTAATTCTTTTTTAAAAAAATCTGTTGTACAACCAATTGTTATTGCATAACGTTCTTTTTTTGCTCTTTGCCCTGAATAATACTCTACTTTTTCTAATTCCTGCAATGGATTAGTAATTTGGGTATACAAGAACTTCCCATATTCGGTAGGTTCTAATTTTCGGGTAGTTCTTTCAAATAGTTTTTTACCGATATGATTTTCAAGAGCAGATAAATGTTTACTAACTCCGGGTTGAGTCATATTCAGTTTTTTTGAGGCTTCTGTAATGTTATTACATTCATAAATAGAACTAAAAGTCCTCAACCACTCCAAATTAATCATAATACATGTTATAAATAGACAAACAAAAATAATTAAAATTATCAATTTTTCGAATCTATATTTGTAGAAAAAATAGAAACAATGACAAAAACATTAGTAATAAACTACACCCCCAGAAAAGGTTCTTACACCAAAATTCTATTTGATGAATTTGTAAAACTGGCGAAAGGAAAAACAGAAATGAAGCATTTAAATTTAGCCGAAACTCCACCGGATTTACTATTAGAAAAAAATTTGAATTTAATAATGGAATGGAATATAGGGAAAAGAGATTTTTCAGAAGAAGAACTCTCAATACTATCAAATCATAATAAACTTATAGATGAAGTTCTTGAAGTTGACAATATTGTATTAGCTTTTCCTATTTATAATTTTACAATGCCGGCAACTGTAAAGGCATGGATAGATGCTATTGTGGTTAGTGATAAAACATTTTCTTTTAGTCCCGAAACAGGATTTACCGGGCTTTGCAATAATAAAAAAGCTTTATCACTTGTGGTTAGTGGGTTTGATTATAATAATTCTGGTGATATTAAAGAATATGCTACATCTACTATAAAGCAAAATTTTGATTTTATGGGAATTTCTTCAGAACAGATTTCAGCTTTTGGTGTAGACCAAAACAGGGACCAATTAAATTCAACTCTTGAAAATGCTAAACTTGAAATAAAAAATTTAATAGACAGATGGTTTCCAAGTGCTTAGTCCTGAAATATGGCTACAGATTAAATACAAATCTAAGCAGTTAACTGGTGTATCGCTCGCGCGTCTCACTCGTGCTTAATAACTACATAGATAAAACTACTGCACACTACCACTACCCTGCCTCCACATGGCTATAGAGTTGTGAAAACGCTGTTGTACCTCAACCGGGAGCAAATCCAAAAAAGCTTCGTTAAACTGATCTTCATCAAAAAGGGTTAGTGCAATTTGATCCAGCATGGCATCATAGTCGGGATACTTATTGTTGTATATAAAAGTAATACAGTCGGCACAATGTTCCATAATAGTGGTACTGTGCATATTATTTGCCGTGAAGAGCGCAAAAAAACAAACAACAATAAAATCGTCTTCGTTTTGGTATTCCCTAAAGTCAAATTCGGGAACCGTAAGCAATAGTTTTTCTTTAAGATTCATGGGGTATATAGCGTGGTAATTCAAAAAAAGATAAACAATAATACTTTTGATTCGCGGTGAGAACCGTACTTAAATTTAACAAATAAGTAAATCACCTATCGTTTACATAACAATTGATGATAAAAAGACTATAAAAAGACAGAATTTATCGATAAACTGCACTTTTGTAACATAATAACTACAATTGAAATACAAAAAAGTACATATCGGTTTAATAACCAATTGTCCCCTCTTAACTCTTACTTAAATACTGATTTTACAGACCACTCATATCCTTTGCAGTATTGGATATGTACATTATAAAGCGAATCAGCATACCTTGTACCATCGGCAGCGTCATTTTCAAGCTGTAGCCTGTCTTTAACCGCCTGCCTTAGCCTACGCTGAATATAAGGCGTTTTATCGGCACCCAGATAAGCATAAAAAAGCTCTGGTCTTTCCAGGAAAATATGGTAAAAATAATCATCGGCACTAATCCCCAGGCTCTCCCCTATAGGGTTAGATGAATCGGCCATTTTATTTTTATAAATCTGTCCTGCAACAAACATGTAAAACGACAGGTTATCCTTTTGTTCCCTTAACGACGATAATACTCCGGTAATTTCCATCATATCACCCATAGTAGCATACTCGCCATAGTGACTTACTACAAGCTCATCAAGGCTTCTTTTGTTTTCCTCAATATAAGCTTTTTTCTCGTTTGGCGTAAGTTTAAAAAACTGAGTTTCCTCAAGCACACAAAATGGTTTAATATCAATGGCCCCCTCATCGTTAATAACCATATCAAACAGCCTTATTTTATCGCCCTCCAGTTTGTAATGGTAGCTTTTACCCCACTCACTGCCGTTTTTAAAGTATATTTTGTCCATCGGGTAAATATCCGACACAAAAACAGTTGCCACCTCATAGTTATCATACCCAAAAAGATTTTGGGCAGTACCATCGGCATTCAGTTTTATATTAGTAGTAAAACCGCCCAAATCAGGACAATGGCAGGAATAGCTCTTATTATCAAAAAGTACCCTGTTAGTAATATCATTCACACCTTTAGACTCGTCTTTGGCATTAGCAACCTCAGCTACCCTAACCAGCTCGGCTTTGTGTCCGTTAAGGTTAAATGTAAGCAGGTTATTATTAATAAAAAGTCGTTCTTCAACAGTACCATCAAGCGTATTATAGCTTATATAAGGTTCGGCGTCCTTTTGTATAATCATACCCTGTTCGCCTTCGGTACCATAATATATTTTTATGGGCGTTTTAGGCTCTTCCGGAGAAGCTGCGATAACAACACTGTTTATACCTTTAAGGAATTTTGATGAGGCAAACGGCGAACGGCTTACCTTTAATGAATCTACATAGTTTTTTGGAACCCAAACACCGTTGTATGGCTGCAGGCTAATAGTATACTCAACCTGCGGAACAACAGTTTCTACAGGTTCAATTTCCGCAATCTTTTCGGGTTCTTTTTTACAACCCACCAGCAATAGCAGTACGGAAAACAGTAAAAGGGGCATCTGTTTCATTATAAGGCGGTGGTTTTAAGGTGATTATGGTTGTTTACGAAAATACTAAATTTTATCCTTGTAAGAAACCAAATATTAAATTTTTGTTTAATCGTTTCGTTTTATTATAAAATATTAATAATAACCAACAATTTAGCGATTAAAGTACGAATTTATTATTGAATTATAACTCCCCAATTATTTGAAACATCGATAAAGGGGGTGTATTTTTCGATAAAAAGCAAATTACCAAGACAAAACGTCGAGTAACTCCTACAAATACGGAAAACCTCAACAAAAAATGTAATATAACCCACAGCTATATCATCGCTGGAAAATCTAAATATAAAAACCCAATCTACACTTATTCCTCCTTAACCATCTCTCCTTTTTCTACCTTAAATACAAAAGGAAAAATAATGGCAAGTACCAGTGCATAACCGGCAAAGGTAAACCAAATGTATTGCCAGTTGCGAATGCCGTTTTCGGTAAAATGGTCTACTACCCATCCGCTTGCCAGTCCGCCTACAAAAGCACCTATACCGTTTGTCATAATCATAAACAATCCCTGCGCGCTCGAACGTATGGTTGGATCGGCCTCTTTCTCCACAAACATAGAACCCGATATATTAAAGAAGTCGAACGCCATACCATAAATAATCATAGACAGTACCAGTAGCCACAATCCGTCATCCGGGTTACCAATACCAAACAGCCCGAAGCGGAAAACCCATGCCAGTATACTAAACAGCATAACGGTTTTTATACCATAACGCTTTAGGAAGAACGGAATTAATAATATGAATACGGTTTCAGAAACCTGTGAGATAGATAGCAGTAGGTTAGGATGCTGTACCCCGAAAGAATCAGGATAATCGGTTTTAAAATCTTCAAGAAAAGGTCCGCCAAAGGCATTGGTTATTTGCAGTGCAGCACCAAGCAGCATGGCAAATATAAAGAACACTGCCATTTTACGTTGTTTAAACAATACAAAGGCATCCAGCCCCAGGGTAGACATAAGGCTCTTTTTGGTTTCCTTTTGCAATGGGGGCGACGGTGGCATGGTAAAGGCATAAAAGCCCAGCAGTAAAGCCGATACAGCCCCAACATACAGCTGACCTGCACTTTGGGTATAGCCTAAAAAATCAACCGTCCACATGGCAGCAATAAAACCTATAGTACCCCACACGCGTATGGGTGGAAAATCGGTCACAATACTGTAACCCTTTTTCTCCAGTACGTTATAGGAAACCGAATTGTTCAGAGCAATGGTAGGCATATACATACAGGCATTAAGCAGCATTATAATATAAAACCAAAAATAATCGGTTACCGTTGTGGCATAAAGCATAAGTAGTGCTCCTATAAGGTGGCAAATACCCAGTAACCTTTCGGCGTTAATCCATCGGTCGGCAACAATGCCCAGTAGCCCGGGCATAAAAAGCGAGGCAATACCCATAGTGGTGTAAACTCCGCCTATCTGTATACCGCTAAAGCCAAGCGAGGCGCCCATATAATTACCTAACGAAATTAACCATGAACCCCATATAAAGAACTGAAGGAAGTTCATTAACACCAAACGGCTTTTTATACCCATGTGTATATGTATTGATTGAACATAGCCGTAAAACTACCAAAAAAGTTGAAATATAGGGAATTATGTAGGTTAAGTTTTAAGACTGGGCGTGCCTATTATCTCATGGCATAAAGCAGTATATTTGATAAAAAATTAAGTCATGGAAATAAAAACCGTAAACCTTAAGGAAAAATTTGATTCATTTACCGAATACTGGAATCCTAAAATTGTAGGCGAACTTAACGGACAGTTAGTTAAGGTAGTAAAGCTTAAAGATGAGTTTGTGATGCACAAACACGACAATGAAGACGAAATGTTCCTGGTTATGGAAGGCAAACTCTTGATGGAACTTGACGATAAAACACTTGAGATAAACGCCGGCGAATTTGTTGTTATCCCAAAAGGAACTAACCATAAGCCGATAGCTGTAGGCGAAGTGAAAGTAATGCTATTTGAACCTAATACCACACTTAATACGGGTAATACCGAGAATGACTTTACCGTAAAAAATTTAGACAGGATATAAACCCAAATCAGTTTTCGTTTATAAAATTGATGTAATTATCCAGTAACGATTTTATTTGTACCGATGCCACGGGGTTAGATGAATGTACCCTGAAAATGAGTTTCTTTAAATCGAGTCCGCTTTGGTATACCAGCCATTGTGCTGCGGCATAACCATCGGGCAGCAGGTTTCCGTTTTCATCTTCCCCCAGGTCATTATCAAAGCTGATAAAATAAGGGAGTCCGTTTTCTCTAATAATCTCTATAAACTCGCTGTAGGTTCTTGCAATTATAAAATCTTTATTAGTGAGGTCGGGGTATACCATAGGGACATCCCTAACATCATCTAAAAAAAGCTTGTAGGCTATTCTTTCGGTATTCAATTTTAATTCTGTTTATAATAGGCAAAATGATGATCGTTAAACCACATTTCATCTTTAGCCTTTTGGGTATAATTATACATTAGGGCTTTGTTGGCATAAAGCTGATTTTTAACATGTACTACCCCGTTACACAGTTTAAAGTCTACATTATAATAATCAAGCACTTTAATAAGGTTCTCGTTAAACGGATGCGACTGTTTCTCTATATTATCTACAACATACTCCTCACCTACATGCTTTACAGGATAAAAAGGCGTGTAATCATACTGCCAGTATAATATAGATGTGCAGGTTACAACAAGTAACAGGGTTAGTAAGGTGTATTTTTTCATACAGTAATATTATTCGTGCTGTCCTAGGCTTTTCATAAGGGTAACCAGCATTTCCGATTTGGTTCTTGGCTGTGCCTCGGCTGCTGTTACCTTTTCAGAAAGACGTCTAACATCCCCCTCCTTAATTTGGGCAATACTAATAAGTTTAAATACGTTTTGTTTTGCCTGTGGCGATACCTCATCCAGCTTTTGTAAAAAAGTATTGGTATGAGTATCCAGTAAGCTGAACAAAATTTTAAATCTTCTGTAATTACACTCGGGGTTTACGTTAGCATCCAGCTTTTCAAAAGTGGTCAGATACTGAAAAATATCATAGTTGCTAACATTTTTAGTACCCTCCAGCTGTGACAGTAAATTAGAGTCGCACGGGGTTACGTGCATGCCGGTTTTAATAGCCGGCTGTAGTGCTGTTTCCTTTTGTTTTTGTTGTGTGCATGCGCAAACAAGTACTGCAAATAGCATTAAGCTAATGTGTTTCATAACAGGCCGTAGTTTTTGGTTGGGAAGTAAATTTAATAAGAAAAATTCCTTGTAAACTATTGTAAGAAAAATATTTACATTGTTTTTCTTAATTATTCGATGAAAAGCAAATTATACCCGACCAACGCACTGTTTTTATGCAAAATTTTTATTCTTTGGAAGATTGATACTTACGTTTCTCCTCTTCTTCAATACGCTTTTTATATGCCCTGTATTCAAAATATATTTCCCCTACACTATCAGTACTAAATTTTTGTACTCTGGGCTCTTCATACCCTTCCTGCACTATAAGTATCTTTTCGTAAACTTTGGCAAATTCCCTATGTATCTCGGCACTCACCTCACTTTCAACATGAAGTCCGGCTGTACCCTCTGATTTTTTTGCATTTACATTAATAACAGTAATAGACTGTATATTTCCGTACAACGAATCTTTTTCATCAATAACCGACTTAAACTCATCCAAATCCACCTCATCCCCCATTAACTTATAAAGTGGTACTCTTTCCTCATGAGACATGGTTTCATAAAACGAATTTGCTAAATGTTTGCTCATAGCAACATCTTCGGGATCATTTATATACTCTTTTTTAATTTCACATCCGGCACATAAAAAGACAATTAAAAAAGCAATAGTGTATTTCATTATAGTAAGATTTAGTACAAAGTAAATATTTAGGTATTATATAGGCTTAATAGAATCGTGTATTGCGCACTTTTAGCTTTGCCGTATTTAAAGCAACAATCACTTCCTGCTTTGTTTCGGGATATTTATCATAAGTTTTAACCTTATCTAAAACAGAAGTAACATCTATTCCGTCATGAACAGGAGAAGCCAGTTCATCCAGTATTTTTGCTTTATTGTATATCCTTTCTAACTGACTTAAAAACTGATTTGTATGGTTAGCCAATAACAAAAACAAAAGTTCATTTTTCGACTGACTGTACTCCACATTATTATAACAGGCTGTGTTATTGTAGTTTTCTAAGAAGAGAAATATTTTCCTGTCATTTAATTTCTCTGCATTTTCAAGCTTATGCAAATAATCAATACTACACGGATTTTGGGCTATACTATTGTTTGCTTTACAGGATATCAGCAACAAAACAATTACTAAAGAAAAATATTTCATGTATACAAGGCTGTGGTTTTGTGCAAATATAAATGTTTACTGTAAATCATTTATCGTCTCAACATTTATAATGGGCGACTGATACAGTATTACCCTATCTTTATAAAACCAATAGGTAAGATTTGAACTGGCATATATAGTATCACTTCCCTTTACTATAGCATAGGTGAAAATTCCATTTGGAATAAGATGATCTCTGCCGGTAACAAGGTACTTTTTCATATAATCAAACTCGGTACTCACCTCTTTGCTCTTTATCTGTTTTAGGGTTGTTTTAGCAGGGTTACTAAACTCTTTAAGATTTTTGCTTGTTATATGGTAGCCATACTCATCATTAGCCGTTATTAACGAAACACTGCTACTGCAGGATGACAGCGCAATTAAAATAAAGGGGATTATTTTTTTCATGGGGATGTTTATAAAATAATTAATACAATTTAAGCTTTTTATTTTAAACATCCCCATGGGCTAACTATTCATCATAGTCGCCATATCTTTGAAAACAATACTCATAGGTATCAAAATCAAAGCTTATTTTTTTTGAAAGGCATTTATTGATTTTATCGGCTGCAACCTGATCAATCGTGTAAGTACTATACAGCTCAGGATCATTTAAATTAGGGGTAATAAACGATTTGATAACTCCAATACTGATTTCGTTAATATCAAATTCTCTGTTTAGTTTATCGTTATGACGATGATACTCCTCTACATAATTGTAGATTTTAATTGGCGGTTTCATAAGGTAATGGTTTGGTTATTTCTGCCGCAAAATAATTATTTTACCTAAAAGTTTAACACTTTTTAACATTTAAAAGTTCAGTAGTTTTCAACAATTAAAACCTGTAAGATATTACATACTAACACTATAGAGGTACAAATTTTGAATGAGATTCCTCCGTTACGCTACAGCTACAGCCGGAATGGAAAAGAGATCCTTCCTATCGTCAGGATGACAAACTCGTACGTCATTGTGGGGAGGAACGACGCGGCAATCTATTTTAAATGATAAATTTTAAATTTTGAATGAGATTGCCACGCTACATTGCATTACGCTCGCAATGACAAGCAGAGTAAGCAAACGGCATTAGGTTTTGAAGGCGTTAAGTAAATTACCGAAAACGGCGTATAAAAGCATCTGCTGTTTGAGGCGATAGCCGAGTTCGGATGGTTTAGCCGAATGAGGGAATTTATAGCCTGAGAAACCATAGCCTTGACTTTTTCGTTCTTTTGTGTCAAGACAAAAGGACAAAACCTCACCACTCATTACGTTCAATATATCATGTCGACGGTAGGAGACATCTCTATTAAAAGTTCAGAGATTCCTCACTACGCTACGTTTCGTATCGGAATGACAACCCCAGAAAAACATCAGAGTAAGCAAACGGCATTAGGTTTTAAAGGCGTTAAGTAAATTACCGAAAACGGCGTATAAAAGCATCCGTTGTTTGAGGCGAGAGCCAAGTTCGGATAGTTTAGCCGAATGAGGGAATTTATAGCCTGAGAAACCATAGCCTTGACTTTTTCGTTCTTTTGTGTCAAGACAAAAGGACAAAACCTCACCACTCATTACGTTCAATATATCATGTCGACGGTAGGAGACATCTCTATTAAAAGTTCAGAGATTCCTCACTACGCTACGTTTCGTATCGGAATGACAACCCCAGAAAAACATCAGAGTAAGCAAACGGCATTAGGTTTTAAAGGCGTTAAGTAAATTACCGAAAACGGCGTATAAAAGCATCCGTTGTTTGAGGCGAGAGCCAAGTTCGGATAGTTTAGCCAAATGAGGGAATTTATAGCCTGAGAAACCACAGCCTTGACTTTTTCGTTCTTTTGTGTCAAGACAAAAGGACAAAACCTTACCACTCATTACGTTCAGTATGTCATGTCGACGGCAGGAGACATCTCTATTAAAAGTTCAGAGATTCCTCCGTTACGCTATCGCTTCAGTCGGAATGACAAACAGAATAGAATGACAAAGTACTACGTCATCATAAAAAACAGCAGTAAAGCAATAAGGACAATTACAAAGTAAGTACGTATTTGAGCAGCACTAAAAAAAGAAACACCTTTTTCACTACGGCGTTGCATAATACTTTTCCTTAAAAAATAAAACAACTGAAAAACCACTATGGCTCCAAATATAAAAAGTAGTTTTTTTTGCATTATACTATCATTAGTATTCCCTAATAAGCTTTACCACTAAAAGTATGATGATAAGCCCAAAAAGTAAAAAGGTTCTTTTAGAAGTATCGCTCCCCTTAACAGTATCACTCCATGGTTTTTTACCTGTCTTTCTTAAAACCAGAATAAGCAAAAAACAAAGTATTACAATTATAGTAAGTAATACATCAACCATTTTAAACCTGTTCGTTAAGCATTTTATTTACAATATCAATAACCTTTTGGAGCTGTTCCTGCTTAGTGATATTAGAGTTATCCATCTCAATAGCATCATCGGCCTTAACAAGCGGAGAGTCTTCACGATGGGTATCCATATAATCACGCTCTACCACGTTTTTATACACCTCATCATAAGTTACCACCTGCCCCAGCTCTGTAAGCTCTTTAAAACGGCGCTGTGCACGCGTTTCGGGAGAGGCATTCATAAATATCTTAAGCTCGGCATTAGGGAACACTACGGTACCTATATCGCGTCCATCCATAACCACACCTTTTGCCTCCCCCATGTGCTTTTGCTGTTCTACCAGCTTGTGGCGCACCTGTGGCACTTCGGCAACGCGGCTTACCAGTTGTGACACGGCAAGAGTACGTATTTCCTTCTCTACATTTACTTCGTTAAGATACATTTCGGCAAACTCCAGTACAGGATTGTACAAAAACTGTAGTGTAACATCATCCAGATGTTCTATTAAACCTTCGCGGTTAAAAAAATCATTACCTATTAGTCCGTTTTGCATGGCATATAGTGTAACGGCACGGTACATAGCACCGGTATCCACATACACATAGCCCAAATGCCTGGCCAGTTGCTTAGCCAGCGTACTTTTTCCGGTAGACGAAAAGCCATCTATGGCAATCGTAATTTTTTTATCCAATTTACTGCAGGTTAATGGTTAACCCTATAAGGCTTGTATTTGCTGCAAGGGTGTATTTTGAGTACGAATAATCAAAGCGCAATTTATTAAACCTTACGCTTACTCCCGCAGAAATTCCCGAAAAAGTTCGCTTGTCCTGTATACTTAATTCCTGCCCTCTCCTAAAGTTATAGCCTAACCTAAGGTTAAAGCTCTTACCCGGAAACAGTTCGGCACCCAGTATAACGTGACGAAGTGCATTATTGATAAACGAAACTTTCTCTTCGGTCACCTCCCCGTCAATGCTCTGTTCGGCACGGTTAGGGTTTGAGAAAGAAATATTCCACTGCTGTAAGTTTTCCAGTGTAATGTGCCAGCGTATGGGCACGTTTTCCACCTCCTGCGATATACCCGCTATAATCTCAAACGGAAGTTTTTCCTGCAGTCCCGCATAAGTAGTTAACTGCGTACCCATATTACGCAGTACCAGCGCATAGTTAATGTCGTTATCGGTATCAATATAAATAGCTCCTATATCCAACGCCACCCCAAAGGAGTTGTAGCTTTCCAGTGTAGAAGATATTAGTTTAAGGTTACTGCCCAGGTAAAGGTTAGTCCAGGGTACATTGTAGGCATATCCAAAAGAAATAGCAATTTCACTACCTGTAAAATCACCCGTTAGGAGTCCGGTTTCGTCACGCCCTTCAAACGTACCATAATCAACGTAGTTAACCCCCATATGGAAGGTTTGTACGTGCCTGTCCCACGTGTAGGCATAAGCAGCAGTACCATAATTCACCTCCCCATAGTAGCTACCATAGTTTGCCGTAAGGTGGTTGTCCATCTCCGGATTAATGGTTGCGGGGTTGTAAATAGCCTGATTTACGTCATAATCGTACAGGGTAACAATCTTACCGCCCAAAGCCGCCTGACGCGGAGAGGTAACAAGATTAAGGAACTGATATGTATATTTACCTCCTATCTGGCTGTAAGACACCGCCGTAAATAAGATAAAGAAGTAAATAAACGCTTTTTTGAACATTGCCGTCTGTAGGTTTTTCTGCATACTATAACGCAGGTGCGAAGATATTATTTTTTTACTTACGAGATAAGAGTAATTAAAGATTAGAATTTTGTGTTTTGACAGCAGAAAACAGACATAATAAAACAGACTTCAATATGACGCGGTAATCTATTTTAAATTTTGAATGAGATTACTCCGTTACGCTATCGCTACAGTCGGAATGGAAAAAAGATCCTTCCTCTCGTCAGGATGACAACTCCTACTGTCATTTTGAGCGCAACGAAGTGAAGTCGAAAAATCTATGATGAGAGTTCCATTGCATTACGCTCGCAATGACAACACGAATTAGCGTAGTATGGAGCTCTTATTGGCTCAGTATGTCATGTCGACGGCAGGAGACATCTCTATTCAAAAAACAGAGATTCCTCACTACACTACGTTTCGTATCGGAATGACAACCTCAGAAAAACATCAGAGTAAGCAAACGGCATT
>NZ_JRLV01000014.1 GCF_000769915.1 Flavobacterium beibuense F44-8 | reverse complement strand
TCGGGGCACTGGATATCTTTGTTATCGACCTGAACAAGGGGACAGAAGCTAAGAACGTAGGCCTGCCTGTAAACTCAGGACAGGATGACTTTGCTTTCAGTTTCAATGACAGTAAACAGATCGGATTCTTCTCCAGTAACAGAACAGGAGTTGACCAGTTGTACAGCGCTACCCCAATTTGTGGGGTTGAGGCTATTGTAATGGTAAGAGATGCCAATACAGGCAAACCACTTGCCAGTGCTAAGGTAGCCATCCTTGATGAGCGTAACAATGTAATCGAGACCAGAACGGCCGATGCTAACGGTAAGGTAACCTACAGTGTTGACTGTGACAGGGCTTATACCATACAGGCAAGCATGCCTAAATACGAACAAAACACTTTCCCTATTGCTAAAACCCATGGCGGAGAGGTTAACGTTATGGCTGACCTGAGACCGATAGAGGAGATTGTAACAACAGTTATTACCCTTAACGACATCTTCTTCGAGTTTGATAAGAGCAACATCACTAAAGAGGCTGCCTTTGAACTTGACAAGTTAGTTGAGGCTATGAACAACAACCCTGAAATGGTAATCATGGTTAAGGCCCACACGGATAACCGTGGTAGTGCACAATACAACATGAACCTATCCAACAAAAGGGCTAAGGCTACAGTTCAGTATGTTATTTCAAAAGGTATTGCTAAAGAGCGTATCTCAGGACAGGGATATGGTGAGAGCGAGCCACTTGTGGACTGCAAAGAAAACTGTACTGAAGAGCAACACGCTCAAAACAGACGATCGGAGTTTATTATCGTGAAGAAATAATCAATTATAAATCGCCTTAACAATTTAAACCAACCTAAAAAGTAAAAAGCAGCCCAATGGGCTGCTTTTTTATTATGAATGCTTCTTTTATTAGTTGTCGCTCTGATACCATTCGGCAAAGGAGGTTTCGGTCTCCTGAAGTCTTAATGAATGTAGCGCTATATTTTCCGGTAGTCTGCTTTTAATTTTTGCGGCAAAATCAATTACCATGTTTTCACTGGTAGGCTGGTAATCTACTAAAATTACATGATGTCCTCTTGTTTTTAATTCGTTAGCAAGCTCAATATGAGGCGTATTTTGATTAAAAACAGTAGCATGATCAAAAATATCTACAATTTCTTCCTTAACTATTTTTTTAAGATCGCCAAAATCAATTACCATTCCGTACTTAACATTGCTGGTATCTGTAATAGGGCTTCCTATAACAGTTACTGATAGTTTGTAACTGTGTCCGTGTACGTTTTTACATTTGCCGTCATATCCGTAAAGGGCATGTCCGGTTTCAAAATTAAACTGTTTTGTAATCCTGATTTTGCTCATTATAATAGTATTAAGTGTGCAAATTTACTAAATTAAATGCATCGCATTAATTTATTCTCAACGTATTGGTTTTCCAGCTATCTTTGCTCGCCTTTTTTAATTATGGCGCTATATGGATGAGTTGCAGTTGAATCCGTTGTATGAAAAGGTTATAACCGACCTTTTAGAGAAGCAATATAGTGTGGTAGAAAACTTTTTCCCCTTGGAGGAAGTACTTGAGCTTCGCCAAAGCCTCTTAGATAAATACGATGACGATCAGTTCAAAAAATCAGCAATTGGCAACTGGTCTAACGAACAGGTTATGAAAGCCGTTAGGGGTGATTTTATTTTTTGGCTGGATGAAAGTAAATGTAATCCTGCTGAAACTAAGTTTTTTGCACGGCTGAATCATTTTATTGATTACCTTAACAGAACCTGTTTTATGGGGATTACTGAACAGGAATTTCATTATGCATTATACCCTGAAGGTACATTTTATAAACGCCATTTGGATACGTTTCAAAATGACAGTAGAAGAAAACTGTCTGTAGTGTGTTATCTTAATGAAGAAGACTGGCTACCGGAATATGGAGGTGAACTGGCTGTTTATATTCCTGAAAACGGTACAGAACGTACAGAGAATATTTACCCGGTACAGGGACGTATGGTTATTTTTGAAAGCAGTGTTTTAGAACACGAAGTTAAGCCTGTAAAACAGGAACGCTTAAGTATTACAGGCTGGTTAAAAACAAGGGGAGAGGCTATTTTTTAAACCTCTCCAAAGCCTGTTTTGTAAAGTCGGATAGTACAAGTCTTCCTGATATTTTTGCGCGTTCTGCCAGTAGGGTATCCCAGTTTTCGGTGCCTTCCCACAGTACTTTTTTCATTTCGTTCAATGCTTCGGGGTTATAAGATGCAAGTTTGGAACTGAAAATTTCAAGTTCGTTGTCAAGCTCTTTTATATTTTCAAATACCTTGGCATACAAACCTTTTTCCTGTGCCCAGTAGGCATTTTTCCATTCGTGTGCGGCAAGTGTCATCTCTGCAAGTGCGGCTTTGCCCATTTTTCTTTCTACGGCCGGGGCGATTACAAACGGACCAATACCTATAGTAAATTCAGATAGTTTTATAGCACTTACTTCTGTAGCCAAGGCATAATCACATGCAGAAGCCAGGCCTACCCCACCGCCTACAGCTTTTCCGTGTATACGGCCTATAATCAGCTTTGAACAGTTGCGCATTGCATTGATTACATTGGCAAAGCCTGCGAAGAAAACAGCACCTTCTTCTAAATTAGATACGGCTAATAGCTCATCAAATGATGCTCCTGCACAAAAAGCACCTTCGCCTTCACTTTTAAGTATAATAATACTTACTTCAGGGTTATTACTAAGTTTATTAAACTCGTCTGTAAGTCGCTGTAAAAGCTCTCCAGGGAATGAATTACTGGCCGGATGACCAAACTCTACAGTAGCGATTTTGTTTTCAATTTTGGTATATAAAGACCCGTTAGGTCTGGTTGTAGTACTCATGTTTGCTTTGTTTTTTGTAAAATTAAAGCAAAATGAAAAAGAGAAAAACAAAAACTTTAAAAGTTTGTATTTTTGGTAGTGAATTATATTATATTTGCTTCACAGTTTTGGGGATGTAGCTCAGCTGGCTAGAGCGCTTGCATGGCATGCAAGAGGTCGTGGGTTCGACTCCCATCTTCTCCACTTTTAGTGAATTTTTAGCTTTTTTAAAACAAAGCTAAATTTTCAAAAAGTATCGTAAAACCTGCAAAATCAATGTTTTGCAGGTTTTTTTGTTTCTTATACTACCTGCAAAATTTTCAAAAGTGATAAAAAAATTTGTGGCAAATCTGTGGCAATTTCTAGTGCCGGATAAAATTGCCACAAAATAGGGGTTAAGCTTTTGATAATCAACCTATAAACAGGTTTTACATCTTGACTTAAAGACGGTATAATTCGAACTTTATTAATTTAAAAATGTTGAATTATGTTAGAACAAAGTTTCGGGCTTACCTTCTTTTTGAAGAGCTCATCTAAGCAAAGCAATGAACGATTTATCTATTTGAGGGTAACGGTAGACGGAATCCCTAAAGAAACTTCCACAAAGCGAAAGTGGAATGTGCAGCGATGGAATCAGAAATTAGAAAGAGCAACTGGTACTAGGGAAGATGCTAAAGCCGTAAATCTGTTTCTGGATTCGTTAGCTGCCAGGATAAATCACTACCGAACGAGCCTTATGTTGGAAGGACATACCATTACCGCTCAAAGACTGATTGATTTTGTTTTGGGGAAGACTATTTCTAAAGCAAAAGTTATGGAAGAGTTTAGTCTACATAATGATGAGATTAAAGCCTTAGTTCCCAGGGAGTACTCAAAAGTCACTCATATCAGGTACGAGACTGCTAAGTCGCATGTAAAGGATTTTTTAAAATTTAAGTACGGAGTTGATGACCTGGAGTTCAGGGAACTTAATTACGAGTTTGTCAAGGACTTTGAATTTTATTTGAAATCGGTAAAGGGGATAAGCAATAATACTGCGCTTAAATACATTTCCAATTTTAAGAAAATTGTTCTTAGAGCTATTGACAAAGAGATTATAACCGTCGATCCTTTTAAAAGGTTTAAAAGTAAAAAGGAGAAAATTATTAAAAGGCCATTGTCAAAGCATGAATTATATCAGTTGGAGAACCACCCTATTACTATTGAAAGACTTGCTACAGTGCGGGATGTCTTTGTATTTCAATGTTATACCGGACTGGCATATATCGATGTATATAATTTAAAAGTATCTGATATAAGAAAAGGTGATGATGGTGAATTATGGATACTTAAAGAGCGGCAAAAGACAGGCAGCAGTTTTAAGGTCCCGTTACTTCCCCAAGCGTTAAGAATAATTGAAAGGTATAAAGCACACCCTACGTGTGTGGAACGTGGTACTGTTCTGCCTGTAATTTCTAATCAACGTATGAATGGCTATTTAAAGGAAATAGCTGACCTGTGCGGCATTCAAAGTACGCTCAACACTCATAAGGCCAGGCGTACTTTTGGAAGTACTGTAACACTCAATAATGACGTTCCTATTCATGTGGTTAAAGAGATGCTTGGCCATCAATCAGTAAAGCAAACCGAAGAATATGCTATTACGGAGCACAAATCAATTGGAAAGGAAATGAGGCAATTGCAGGAAAGACTGAGTAGTAATAAGCCAGAAGAAAATAACGAGTCGGTTATGGCTAAAATGCAACAAGAGATAAACGAACTGAAGGCACTACTGACAATTAATCAAAGGGCATCATTAAACTAAACTAAAGGAAGTCATGGAAAATAATTTTATAGAAATCGTTCAAATCATAAAGCAATCACGCGCAAATGCGATTAAAGCTGTAAATGCTGAATTGATAAACCTATATTGGAATGTAGGTGCCTACATTGGTTATAAACTCAAACAGGCTGAATGGGGTGAAAATACCATTGGTGAACTAGCTCATTTTATTCAAAAAAATCATCCTGAACTTAAAGGGTTTAGCAGGGCAGGGCTGTATAGAATGATACAGTTTTTTGAATCTTATTCCCATAGCACATTTGTCGCATCAGTGATGCGACAAATTCAAAATGATTACTATACTAAGGAAAAATTAAAGCCTGTCTCATATAATCAAGTCATTATAAATATAAAAGAAACTTTGTTAGCTAGAATAAGCTGGACGCATCATATTGCTATATTTTCAAGATGCAAAATCGATGAAGAAAAAGAGTTTTATATACGACAAAGTATTAAGGAAAACTATAGTGTTAGAGAACTGAACAGGCAAATTTCCTCAAGTCTCTTTGAAAGGGCAATGACGAGTGAAAATCCTAAATCTGTAATTCACTCAAAATCTAAATCGCATATAGAGCAAGTTTTTAAGGATAGTTACGTGTTTGATTTTCTTAACCTGCCTGAGAAGCACAGTGAAGGGGAATTGCAAAAGGGACTCTTATTGAAGATGAAGGACTTTATTTTGGAACTTGGCAGGGACTTTATATTTATTGGTGAAGAGTATAAACTGATGGTAGGAAGTAGTGATTTTTACATTGATCTATTGTTTTATCATCGGGGTTTACAATGCTTGGTTGCCTTTGAGTTAAAAGCAGGAAAATTCAAACCCGAACATATAGGGCAGCTTAATTTTTACCTTGAAGCACTGGATAGGGATGTAAAGAAAGAACATGAGAATCCAAGCATTGGGATATTATTGTGTAGAGACAAGGATAATCAGGTCGTTGAATATTCATTGAGCCGAAGCCTCTCTCCAACTATGGTGGCAAAATATCGGACACAGTTACCGGAAAAGGAATTGTTGCAGCAAAAGTTGCATGATATTTTGGAAGAGGATGACAATTCCGATAATGCTTAAAACTAAAGATGCTGTTTCACTTTTTGAGACAGCATCTTTGCTTTTACAATTGTGTCATCACTGATGGAACAATTAATTTAACCTAACAACTCCACCTCACTCTTATATCCCGGATGATAAGACGGAGTATACTTAATTATCCCTAATTCCTGAAGTTCCTTTAGATACTTATGGTAAGAAGGTAGTGTTTTGATATGCGACAGTGCCATTAATTTTCTCCTACTCACATTAATAGTCTTGGATTGTTTTTGTCTTGTGGCTAAAGTCAGTATAGCCGTTAGGAGCGCAAAATGCCAGACATTGAGCCTGGCATCATTTTCCAGTTTGGAAAGATGGTTGTGAATGTCCTTTGCTGTCATAGCCCATCAGTTTCCGGTGAATAATTTCAGTAGGTCAGTCCTGTTGTAGTAGTAGGAACCCAAAACTTTTTTAAAGCGTACCTGCCCGGTTACCCTAAGGTTTTGTAAAGAACCTGCCGACATGGTAAGCATTTTTCTGGCTGCACGGCTTTTCAGCCATTCCACTTCGTCATCTTTTTTAATCTCGGGTTTTAGTTTACGGATCTCGTCAATAATCATAAGGCTGTACTGCCTTAAATCCTCTTTAGTTACATACTCGCTCATAATTCCTCTACATTTGTAATTCGACTTTCTATCTCCATTTTGCTTTAAGCAAAAAGTATGTAATAAAATTACAATACTGAGCCTGATTTATCGTAGTCAAAATTTACTCATGATTTTCAGCCTCAAGATCTTTCAACTTCACATGTAGTTTGTAACACTTCACATTCGAGTGATTTCTTTGTCTTTACCCCTGCATGCTATTCGAAGTTAGATGATCAGAATTTTCACTTCATTAAAGCCAGTAATAATTTCTGGCTTTATCTGTTATCTATTGCTTACTTTTATAATCATGAAAGAAATAATAGATAAATATGGTACGTTTAGTGATGCTCTGATTTCAAAAGTTTGTTATGAAAGGGGAGTAGAAGATCATGGTAAAATTGAATTAGTCTTAAACGCGATGAATATGAATAGGGACGGGCGTTTTGATAAAATCAAATTAACATTTTCAAATATTTTAAATTTTAGATTTATAGAGCCATTTCCTTTTTCCAGTTTAATAATTTATGAAGCATTAATATTTGAAAAAGAGGAAACCATAGTGTTTAATTTTTTTCCACAAATCAATATGGAAGAAAATACAGATAATGAGGAGTCTAATTTTAGGATAGTTTGCAAGTCAGTTGAATGTGAGTTGTTAGAAACTTTCGAGTAAATATTTTTAATAAGCTTTTAAAAGCCAGACATTACGTCTGGCTTTTAATTTAAGTTCTTAATGCGATATTATTTACTCCTGATTTTCATTTTCAAGATCTTTCAACTTCAAATGCAGTTGATGGCAACTATCCAATATCTGAAATTCCTCCATTGGCATGAGGTCAAGTGCTATTTGAAGTACATCGGCAATGGTAAGTGCTGATGCCAACTTCCTGTCATTACCGCTTTCTTCCATAGAATACAAGGCGGTCATACATACCTGAATGATATCCATTACAGCTAGATTAAGATCGTTGTAACCGCTAAAGAACAGTTTAGCTGTATACATATCCTCACGGTTATGATACGGGTCGAGCATATTAAACTCTGTCGCTTTGGTTAGGAGGGAAGCAAAAGCTTCCAGCTCCTGTGCTGTTTTTGTTTCCATAATTGTACTATTTAATTGGGGTAGAATTAATTTCTTTACGTAACTCTTCTTTCTTGGCTTTCAGGTAATCATTGAGTTCCTTTAGCGTTTGTCCCGTATCACCGGGGAGTAATTGTTTAATTAACTCAAGTACACTCACAAGGTGTCGGGTAGGATGACTGACAAAGCCGCTGTTTTCGGATTCTGAATTATACAGCGTATGCAGCGAGATTTCAATAAGATCTTCTATGACGATAAATACATCAAAGTAGTTACTGTAACGGAGCTTACATTCGTAACCTTCCGTATCAGTCATCATGTAAATGGGAAGCCCTATTTTCTCTAATCGTTTGGTTAGCGATATATCGCTTTCGGGATTTTTACTCTCATTCGTTTCCATCACTTTCATCTTTAGGTTGTTGTTTATTCTCTTTAGCAAGCTTTTCAAGCCTTTCGATTTCCGACTCGATCAAAACGGTAGCTTTTTCATGGAAAAGTCTGCACCTGCGCTGCAATAGTTCCGTGTTGAGGAAATCCATAGGCCCGAGATGGGCACTCCTGAGTTTACTAATGTGCTTGGAAAGCAACTCAAACATTTTGATCTCCTCTGCCGAATTCCTTGGAAAAAACTCTCTTACCAGCGTGCAGAACAGCGAACAGATGTCAAACAGGTAACCGAGGTTAAAATGAATGGGACGGTAACCCAGAAAAGTATTGATAAGAGCCAGTGCCGTGTTTTCCATAGCAACCTGCATCATGGCTTCCTGTATCGGTTCGGTGTCAATACCGTCTACCATGCCTTGGGATTGCAGGAACACTTCCGAAACACGGTTGCGATTGTGCCAATACGCTTTTATATGCTTTACATTACGCTGAGGTTCCTGCTCAAAGGCGATGCGAGGAGGTACAACGTCATGTTCATACAGGTTTATGCCCTTGTGCATGGCATGATAATAGAAATACTTGCTTTCGGCGGTAAGTTGCCTCACGGTAGTCGCTTTGTGTATAAACAGCGTAACGGTGTACTGCCCTTTGCTTTTCTTTTTTATGATGTCGCTAAGGTCGGCCACTGCATTTTCCCTGCTGTGTATGGTGTACACCAGTAAATAGTAATGTGTGTGCTGCCTTGTTTTTACCTCTCCGCTAATGGCATTGCTGTACATTTTGTTTTTGTGGTGGATACCGAAACAGTACAAACCGGAGAGTTGTAAATTGTCCATAAGGAACGATTTAACGAACTGAAGCCCTTTGTCTTCAGTAAAATCATTTTCATTTTTTATAACCTGCTCTTGCATAACTGAAACTTTTTTAATTGAACATTAAGTGAAAAAGCTTATTTTTGTTTTATACACAGCAAGTAAAGAAGTTATGGTAAGGTACCGAACCACAGCGTGTTGTACTTTACCACTTTCGGCTTGTATTTTACCAACTAATAAATAGCTTACAGAATTTTCAATACTTTTGAATTATGGACACACCTACAAAAAACCACATAGGAAGAAAAATTAGCCGTATTCGTGAACTTCGTGATATGAAGCAGGAGGCGCTAGCTGCTGCATTAGGCATTAGCCAACAGGCGGTTTCTAATATTGAAAATAGTGCAACTGTTGAAGATTCAAAACTAGAAGAAATTGCAAAAGCTTTAGGTGTTACTGCTGAAGGTATAAAACAATTTTCAGAAGAGGCTGTTTTAAATATAATTGGTAATACGTACCATGTAGACAATTCTTCAGCTGTAAATTATGGATGTACATTTAATCCAATGGATAAATTGATTGAAGCTTACGAAGAAAATAAGAAGCTTTATGAAAGGCTTTTGCAAGCGGAGAAAGATAAAGTAACTTACTTGGAAAAGTTAGTTAATAAGTAAATTTGAATTAATTCATAATTATCGAAGGCCCTACAGTTGTTGGGCTTTTTTTGAAGCTAATCACCTCAATAATAAATTGTATGAATTTTTTTGAATCTTTTTCAACCTTTGAGCTAACATCTGGTCAAAGAGCACTCACCTGTGAGTTAGAAGCTTTCCTGTCGAATGAGATAAAGTGCTTTATAATTAAGGGATATGCAGGGACAGGTAAAACTTTCATGATGAAGGGACTTACCGATTTTTTAACAACAACCAAAAGAAGTTTCAAAATCGCTGCACCGACAGGGCGAGCGGCAAAAGTGATTTCGCAAAAAACAAAATACAAGGCATACACAATTCACAAAACAATTTATTCAAGCAAAGACATACAAGAATTTAAGACAAAAGGCGATGATGGAACAGAAACTTTTAAATTCTACTACGAACTGAAAAATAATAATGATCCATGCAATACAATTTACATTATTGACGAAGCATCAATGATTTCAAATGTCTATTCAGAGGGAGAGTTTTTTAGATTTGGTTCAGGCTATTTGCTTAAAGACCTAATAAATCACATAAATCTTGACAGCAACGACCATAGTAAAAAAATAATTTTCATTGGTGACAACGCACAGTTGCCACCCGTTAATATGAATTTTTCGCCAGCACTTGACGAAAATTATTTAAAAGAAAATTATGGACTTATTTCAAAAGAATTTGAACTTACCGAAGTCGTAAGACAAGAGGCAGAAAGCGGAATACTATACAACGCCACAAAAATTCGAAAATCTTTAAAAGAAAATGTTTTTAACCAACTTGATATTGAAACCAATTTTAAAGACATCAACACGACAAAATATGAAGAGTTGTTGCCAAAGTATCTGCAAGCCTGTAACAACAGCATTGACGAAGAAACAATAATTGTTGCTTATTCAAATTCATCAGTAAAAGAATACAACGACTTAGTTAGAAATCACTTTTTTCCAAATCAAAACTTAATAACGGTCAGCGACAAAGTAATTTCGGTCGGTAACAATTACAACTATCCACAAATGGAATTGCTAAATGGCGATTTTGGAATTGTAAAAGAAGTTACACCAACGAATGAAATCAGAACAATTGCGCTAAAACGAAAAAACAAAAAAGACGAAACGACTGAAGTTAGCGTTCCACTGACTTTTCGTGACGTTACAATTACGTTTACAGACGAAGATTTTAAGAAACACGACATTGAATGTAAAATTATAGAAAACTTGCTTTACTCACATCATAGAGATTTGAGTTCAGATGAATTAAAAGCCCTTTACATTGATTTTAAAATCCGAAATCCGAAGCTAAAACCAGGGACAAAAGAATTTAAAGACGCTTTGCGAAGCGATAAGTACTTTAACGCTCTACGAATAAAATTTGGCTATGCTGTTACTTGCCACAAAGCTCAAGGCGGAGAATGGACTAATACTTTTTTAGATTGCAAAACGTCAATGGGTTATTTCAATTCAAGTTATTTCCGTTGGCTTTACACAGGAATTACAAGGGCAAAACAAAATCTGTTTACGATTGGCGAGCCACATTTTGGTATTGCAAGCAATGTTCAACCACCTAAAATTGAGAATATTCAACCAAGAGAAGATATTATTGAATTAAATACAGAAATTTCAGAAACAGAATTGCCGTTTGATTTTTCAAATCAGACGGCTTTTGTGAAGCGCGTTTATCTTGTAATTAGTGAATGTTTAAAAGATGAAAATGTAAACATCAGTGACATTCGCCACACAAGTTATTTGGAACATTATACTTTTTCGCAAGGAAATGATGTTGCAATTTTTAAAATCAACTTCAACAGCCATGATAAAATTACAACCATACAAAAGCCCATAAAATCAACTGAATTTACTGAAAGTATATATACGAAACTTGCCAAACTTCAAAATAAAACAATCATAATTGCAGAACCCAAAACAGACAAAAAGGAATTTGAGTTTGAGCAATCATTTCAAAAAGAGTTTTACGAGAACTTAAAGGAAAAACTACAGCCTTTCCATTTTCAAATTGCCAAAATTGAACACAAGCAATATCACGAGATTTATGAAATAAAGAAGAATGGTTTTACAGCGACATACAAATTTTGGTATGACGGAAAATTTAAATTCAAGAAAACGGAAATTATTCTGTCGAGAACGACAGGTTTAGTTGAGGAAATAAACGAACTCTTATTAGAAAAATCATCTTGATATGGATTCTAAAACCGTTTTTTTATTAAGAAATGAAGCAAAGGATTTATCAGGAGTTGAAAAACTGAATAAACTAAACAATGCTTTAAGCATCTCAAGACAATTATACTTAGAAGATAGTTCAGATGAATGGTTGCTAAAGGCATTTGCTTGGGTGCTTTTAGATTTGTGTAAATACTATATAGCCGGTAATAACTTGAATCAAGCAGAAGTTTGTTTTAAAGAACTAAATACAATAGATTTTCAAGGTTACAAAGATGAAATAATTGAAAATCAAAAAAAATTTCTTCGTCCAAAAATTGACCCTATTTATTCGGAAGTTCAACAAGCAGATGGATTAAGTAAAAATGGGAAACATAAAGAAGCATTAGCAATTTTCAAAACCCTAATTTCTCAAAACAGGCTTACAGAATTGCATCACGAGCCATACTGTTGGGTTATTTACCGATACATAAAGGCAGAAGAAAGTAATCTTTCATCTGTTGAAGTACGAACATTTTTGAGAGATTATATGAATTTAAAGAATGAAAGACCGTCAATGCTTCATTCTATGATTCTAAATTTTGCTTTAAACTATTCTAAAACACACGGCGATTTTAAATTTTACAACTTTTTTCTTTTATGGAATCCCGACAATCTTCGCTATGAAGATTTACACGATGGACATAAAGAAGGAAAAAGCATTCCTTCTTTAATTTCACGTATTTGTAGAGAGTTTGTAAACACAAATACTGAATTTGAGATTGAAGACTTTCTAAACAAAATAGATCTTGATAAAGAAACAATTGTAGACTTTTTCAGAGAGACATATTTTTGGAACATTTTCAATACTCACAAGGAAAATAGATTTGCTAATTTGTGGAATTTATTTGTGGAATATAACACCAATTATTCAAAACACGGACAATCAAAATGGCATTCCGAAATTTTAAATCTTGCTGAAAGGTTTATGAAAGAAAGTGATGAAGAGCGTTTTCTCAACTTTTTCAAAAATTGGAATCCGGAGAATTTAAGGAGTGACGATTGGAAAGAAACAAAGAAGCATGAAAATACATACAAGCCATTAGCTACAAAAGCAATTAAGAAAGCTTTTGAAATTCTGAAAACTCAAACATCTGAACAAGATCTTTTTTGGCTCATTCAACCCTACGATACAGCAATCAAATTATTTCCTGATGATGAATGGTTGTTGAGAGAAAAAGCATTACTGCATTTCAAAAACAATGAACTAGAATTAGCAATTAAAATATACAAACAGCTCGTTTTGGAACTTGCGAATAAGCACTACATATGGCAAGAGTTTTCAGCCTGTATTACTTTAGACAATTCCTTAAAAATCGGAATGTTATCAAAGGCTTTGAGTTTAGAAAAAAACGAAGATTTTTTAGGCGATATTCATTTAGATTTGGCAAATGTTCTAATTGATGAGAACCTATTAAAAAATGCACAGGTAGAACTTGAAGCGTATAAAAAACATAGAGAAATAAAATGTTGGAAACTATCTTCAAATTTTGAAGAATTATATCAAAAAGCGAATGTGGTTAAACAGGATTTAAGGGACAATCGGGAATTGTACAAAAAATATATTCCTTTGGCAGAAAACTTTGCTTACGCCGATTTTGATTGGACAGAAGTAGTATTATTTGATAAATGGAAAGACGAAAAGGGAAAAGAACGCCTAATGTTTACTGATGGAAAAACAATAGATTTCTCAATTAGTGTAAATCGTTTTAAAATTCTAAAGCAATATGAAATAGGTCAGGTTTTTAGATTCAAATTATATAAGCAGGAAATAAAAAAAGAAATTCCATCTCAATATTCTTGGATGGGAAGTGTTATCACTACTGAATATAAATATTTTCCGCTATTAGCTGAAAAATCTGAGAAAGCTACATGGTCTATATTAGATGATACCTATGCTGTTGTTGATTATTACAATAAAGAAAATAATCTGATACACGCTATTACATTTGACAATAAAAAAATATTTTTCCAGCAACTAGAAAACCAACTACAAATAGGTGACTTTGTAACTTCAAAATTCTTCCTTAGAAATAAGAAAGGAGAAATCAAAACTGAAATAAAACAAGTTCAGAAAGTTCAAAAGGATGAAGTCATTTCAAAATTTAAGAGCCAAATTGCAATTGTTGATGGTGTAAATCAAGAAAAACAACTTTTTCATTTTGTTATCAATTCGAAACTTCAAGGAATCGTTAAGTATTCAGAAACTACCTATAGGCCGCATGAAGGAGATTTCGTTAGATTGAATTTTGTAACCAAATTAGTTAAGAATAATAATATAAAAATTACCGTTTTAAAGTTGGAACTTACAGATGAAGTTAATCTTAATTTACGAAAAGAAGTTAGTGGACTTTTATACGTTAAGTTTAAAAATAATAATTCTATGTTTGATGATTTCGATGAAGAAAGAAAGCTGAATGAAAATGACTTTGATCAGAATGGAAAATTAATTGTTAAAAAAGTTATACCTGATTTCGGATTTATAGGAGACAATTATGTACCGAAATATCTCTTGGAAAAAAATAAAATTGTCCATGACTGTAATGTAAAAGCAATAGCTATTTTTACAGGAGATAAATGGAAAATTATTGATGTTTTTAAAATGGACTAATTTCATGTAGTAAAACAAAACCTTCCGGCAAACCGCCAGGATTTGTTTTTGCATTGTGCTAAGAGCATGCTCTTTCAGGCATGCACTTTTAGCTATTTGTGCAAACCAAAGATCTTTCATTTTCTTCTGAATATTTTCCATTACGAAACGGCAAAAAAGGCAGCTAAGTTATTGCGGTGCACCTCATGGTTAAAACAAAAGACTACGGCATAATGGCTCGCAGGCTCACCACCCTTCGGGACTTATTCCGTTTCCTTTTGTTTTTCCGCTGCACCGTACTTTTCGGCTGCTTTCTTTTTTACCGTTTTCTTTTGGAAAACAAATGTGTTTTTTAAGGAGGCTGACGGCTAAAAAAGAAAAGAGATGAATTCATCATAATTAATTTTTTTGTCGAACCCTTAAATCTTAGAAATCATGGGACACAATCTTAATTACAACGAAAAGACAGGGCGTTATTCTTTTTTCAGTGTAAAGGAAAAAGCATGGCACAATTTAGGTCAGGTAGTAACCGACTACCCAACAAGTCAGGAAGCAATTAAACATGCGGGACTGGATTATGAAGTGGTAAAATCGCCACTGTTTACAAACAGTATCGAAACGCTACAGGCTACCACAGATTTAACTGCTGGTGAGCCTGTCACAGTACCGAATTATTTTGCCAATGTGCGCAGCGATAACAACACCGTTTTAGGAGTGGTGGGTAAAGATTACCACATCGTACAGAATCGTGATGCATTTGCTTTTTTTGATGCAATTGTAGGCGGTGAGGATGGAATTTTATACGAGACAGCAGGAGCTTTAGGAAATGGCGAACGCATTTTTATTACTGCCAAACTACCTGATTATATCCGTGTGGGCAATGGCGATGATGTAACCGAAAAATACATCTTCCTGACCACCTCCCACGATGGCAGCGGAAGTATTACAGCAGCCTTTACACCCGTGCGCATTGTCTGCAGAAATACTTTAAATGCAGCACTGAAAAACATGACCAATGTGGTGCGTATTAAACACACCTCAGGGGCAAAACAACGTTTGGAAAATGCGCACAAAGTCATGGGTATGGCAAACACCCTGAGCAGCCAGTTAGAAAACATCTTTAATGAGTGGGCAACGGTGAGGGTCAAAGATGAAGAAGTAAAGAAATTGATACAGTTGGCGCTATGCCCAAACAAAGAAACCTACGACCTTTTAAAGAAGGGAGCAGAGGATGAATTATCAACTGCATTTAAAAATATGGTGGAAGATGCTTTTGCCTATGCAATGGTAAATGATACCCAACAAATGGACACCACTAAAGGTACTTTGTTTGGCGCTTATAATGCTGTGACGGGCTACTATCAAAATGTAAGAAAATATAAAGATGAAGAAGCCAAATTGCAATCCATTGTAATGGGAGGAACCGCACAAACAAGAGCGCAAAAAGCCTTTGAATTGTGCAGCGGTTTTGCCAAAAACGATAGTGGAGTTTTTACACTGAATTAACCTGGCATTACAGAAAATCAAAACGGGGCAGGGAGCCAAACCTGCCCCAACTTTTTACGATCATGGTCAAAATTTGGCTATGATTGCTTTTATCCTCTGAGCCGAATTACATTAGCGGAAAGCATTGAAAAGGCTGCGGTCGATTGCCTTGTCTGCGGCAATGGCAAGATGTCCCGTTGTCGGACAACGGCATCTTGCCGCCCTTTCCTCGGAACTCGGGGGCGGGGGACACTGCTATGCTTTATAGCTGTTGAACCAATGAAGAGGATATTATGGAGACCGAGAATAACAACCGCAAAAGGCGTATCTATGTGCGCCTTACGGACAAGGAATTTTCTACGCTTGAAACCCGCTGCAAAAACAGCACCTGCCGCAGTGTAAGCGAATATGTGAGGCACTGCCTTTTCACCAAGCCGATCACCACCCTCACAAGGGATGCTTCAGCCGATGAAGCCATCATGCAAATGAGCCACCTTAACCGCGAGCTGAATGCCATCGGCAATAACTTTAACCAACTGGTCAGGAGGGTAAATACGACTTCACAAGCTTCTGAAATTAAGGGACTGCTTTTACTTTTTGAAAGCCAAAAGAAAACTATGTTTTCCAAGATTGATGAGGTTAAAGAACAACTTCAAAAGCTTGCCGAAAAATGGTTGTAATAATTAAGACGGGGCATTCCATCAGGGCGATGCTCAACTACAATGAGAACAAAATAAAGGAAGGAAAAGCGGAATGTATTGGTCAGGGAAATTATCCTGTGGATGCCGACAGGCTGACTTACGCCATGAAGCTAAGCCGCCTTGAAAAGCAGTGCAAGCTCAATGAGAATGTAAAGCGAAACACTGTCCACATTTCCTTAAACTTTGATCCCAGTGAGGCAAGCCTGCCAAAGGAAAAACTATTGGAGATTGCCGAAACATATATGAATAAAATTGGCTTCGGAAATCAGCCATACCTGATTTATCAACACCATGATGCAGGGCATCCTCATATCCATATAACTTCAATCAACGTTCAGGAAAATGGAAAGCGTTTTGCCATGCACAACATCGGCAAGGATAGGTCGGAACCGGCACGCAAGGAAATTGAGCAGGCTTTCAATCTTGTAAAAGCGGAAAATCAAAAGAAGAAGGAATACAAGCCGGAGCCTGTTTCGGCAAGAGTCCGGTATGGCAAATCAGAAACAAAAAAAGCGATTGAAAACGTCCTGAAGTTTGTCGTGAGCAATTACAAGTATACAAGCTTACCGGAACTGAATGCAGTGCTGAAGCTGTATAATATTGAAGCTGATAAAGGTGCAGAAAGTTCAAGGGTTGCAAAGCACAATGGATTGCTTTACCACGCATTGGATGAAAAAGGTAATCGTGTTGGTGTACCAATCAAGGCTAGCATGTTTTATGATAAGCCAACACTAAAGAATCTGGAAAAGAAATTCGCAGCAAATGAGATCAAAAGGCAGTCGGATAAGTACAGTGTCAAAAATGCGATTGACTCAGCTTTCCTAAAGAATAACGTTCTCATTTTGCCTCAACTGGCAAAGCAACTACAAAAGGAAGGAGTTGATACAGTCCTGCGTCAGAATACTGAAGGTTTAATATATGGGATAACATTTGTCGATCACAAGACAAAAAGTGTTCTTAATGGGAGTAGCATTGGGAAGGAGTATAGTGCTAAGGGATTACAGGATAGGTGTAATTCTAACCAAACGAAAATGACTCAACAAGGAGAAAAAGTTGCTTTTTCAAAACAGGAACTCATTGAAATTCTTGAAGAGAATAAAAATATGATTCATTTTAATGAATTACTTGAGCTTATTAATCTACTGATGAAAGTAGAAGATGATTATGAATATGTTGCTAAGGAATTTAAGAAGTTGAGAAAAAACAAAAAGTTGAGAAAGTAAACTATACATTCTGATTTCAGAACTGATTTTAAAAATTCGTTGTCTAGGTATTTTTTAGAAATGTAAATCAGGTATTTTTACTTAGGGGTTATCATTAAATATTTTGTTAAATTAGTATCGTTTATAATAACTTTACTATATATCGTCTTGAAAATACTCCATACGGCTGACTGGCACATTGGCCAGCTATTTCACGAATTTGATCGTACCACCGAACATAAGCAATTTTTAAATTGGTTATTGAAGACCTTAACGGAAGAAAATATCGACGTACTGCTAGTTAGTGGAGATATTTTCGATATTTCCAACCCATCAGCGGCATCAATAAAAATATTTTACACTTTTTTAAGTGAGGCAACAAAAGCCAATTCAGATTTACAGATAATAATCACAGCCGGAAATCACGATTCTGCCTCTCGCTTAGAAGCTCCCAAACCACTCTTGGAATCTTCTAATGTTCACATTATAGGAGTGGTTGAAAAAGACTTTGATGGCAAAATTGAATACGAAAAATTGCTTGTTCCTATACATGATAACTCTGGAAGTATAAAAATATGGTGCCTTGCGATACCATTTTTAAGGATGGGCGACTACCCAACGATAGCAGACTGCACAAATCCGTATACCGAAGGTGTTACTGAATTATATAAAGAAGCTTTTAAATATGCTGAGAACAGAAAGCAAGAAGGGCAAATCATTATTGCCATGGGACACCTGCACACTCATCATGCCGAAATAACAGAACTCGATAAAACCGAAAGACTTATAATGGGAGGCGTAGAATGCATTCCCGCCACAGCGTTTCATTCAGATATTAAATATGTTGCATTAGGACATATACACAAAGCGCAAAAGGTAGGTGGTCAAGAACATGTCCGATATTCGGGAAGCCCGCTACCAATGTCCTTTTCTGAACTCAAATACAAACATCAGGTAATTATTTTTGATCTCGATCAGGAAATTAGTAATCTTAAAGCTATAGAAATTCCGTTATTCGTACCCTTGAGAAGAATTCCGCTAAGCCATCAGCCACTGCATGAAGTCATAAACCTGTTAAAGCAACTACCCGACGAGGACTCTGCTCTTGAAGCAACTCCTTATCTCGAAGTACGGGTATTACTCGAAGGTCCCGAGCCAGCCTTGCGCCATAAAATAGAAACTGCACTGGCAGGCAAAAAAGTCAAATTAGCCAAAATCGATGTAAAGTATCCCGCCTCCACACAAGAAGCGCAGGAATTTGTCACACCCGAAAAGCTGAACGAACTAAAACCCATCGACGTATTCGGCAAAACATACCAATCCAGATACAATAGCGAAGTACCAACCGAAATCCTGCAACTTTTTCAACAAGTAGCACAGGAAATAAATCAAGCAGCCGAATAAAATGAAAATACTAGCCATACGAATCAAAAACCTCGCTTCGCTGGAAGGAACTACCGAAATCGACTTTACAGCAGAACCACTATGCTCCGCAGGAATATTTGCCATTACCGGAGCCACTGGCGCAGGAAAATCTACCATATTAGATGCTCTTTGCCTTGCCTTGTATGGCAAAACGCCCCGATACTTACAAGCAAAAGAAATAGGAATAGAAATCCGTGATATACAAGGCAGCACCTTAAATCAGGGAGACGTACGCAGCATCTTGCGTGACGGAACGGCTGACGGATTTGCCGAAGTCGATTTTGTAGGCACAGATACAGAACACTACCGTGCCACATGGAGTGTAAGACGTGCCCGCAATATGGCCGATGGCAACATGCAATCTGACAACGTCATCTTAAAAAACATCAACACCAACACCGATATACCAGGCAGAAAACTAGAAACCCTAAACGAAATAGCACGACTTGTTGGACTGAACTTCGAACAATTCACCAGATCCGTACTATTGGCGCAAGGCGATTTTACGGCCTTTATGAAAGCCAACAGAGACGAAAAATCTTCCTTACTTGAAAAGTTGACTGGAACGCACATCTATTCCGAAATCTCTAAAAAGATTTACGAAAAACACAAAGCAGAAGATCTCCTACTACATGAATACAATCTGCGTAAAGAAGGTATCATTATACTTACCGATGACGAACTAAAAAACCTGTCAGACGAACAAAAAATACTGGAAACCCAAATCAAAAGTCTGGAAAAAGACATTGAAAAACTGACCGCAGAAATTAACTGGCACGAACAGTTCTCCAAACTGCAAACCAGCCACGATGAAGCCCAAGCAGCTGTACAACAAGCCACTGAAGCTAAAACACTAGCCTCGTCACGCAAGCAAAAACTGCAAACCGTGGAGCAAGCACAGCAAACCAGAAGCTGGGCAGATGCCCTCAAACATGCACAACAGCAGCATGCCGACAGAACAGCAGTCTTTACAGAAATAAAAGCAACTATCGCCACCCAACAAGAGCAAAAAGAAAACCTCGAAGAGCAATTGGAACAGGCCGAAAACCGTCTTTCAGAAAAAAACAAAGCTCTTACCGATGCCCTGCCCCTATTGGAACAGGCAAGAAAACTCGACACCATCTTAGAAGAAAAAAAAGAACAAGTACAAAAACTCAAAGAAGAAGCTGAAAGTGTTACTGAAGCCAACCAAAAACATCAAGAAGCACTAACCGCTAAACAAGAAGAATTTACCCATCTTGTTACCCAAATACAAACCATTACCGACTGGAAAACAGAACACGCAGACCGTAACCCGATTGCCGAAAACAAAGACCTCATCCTGTCTAAACTACAGGATGCCCAAAAACTTTTGGAAACTTTACAAACCTCGGCTGCAAAATTGGCTCAATTACAGGATAAAATCCAGACTGACGAAGCTCAAAAAACAAGCCTCGAAAACCAGTGGAAACAACAACTGGAAAACCTCGAAAAAGTAAAGAAAAACTACGACATCCAGTCCAAAGAACTGCTATTAACCCCTATTGAAACCCTAAACCTAGAAAAAATAGAAACAGACCGTCAGGTAGAAAACACCTTACAGGCACAAGCCCATTGGCAACTGCTTTATAATGCCCTTACAGAATTAGAAACCCTAAATCAGAAACAACTAAAAGATCAATCAGATTATCAAACAAAACAGGAAACCCTACAAAAACTAACCCAACAGCTCCCATTAGAAAAAGCCGAAAAAGACACTGCCTACCAGCTCCTGCAGCAAGCACGTCTGACATTGGCCGAAAATGTAGAAAAACTTAGGGATGCTTTAGTTGATGACGAGCCATGCCCTGTATGTGGCAGCACTAGACACCCGTATGCCGTGCATAATCCGCAATTGGAAAACGTACTGGCACAAATCGAAAAATCCTATCAGGAAAAAGAACAAACCTATCTGACAAGCCATAGTCAGCACAATGCTTTGGAACAAGAAAGCAACACGCTACAGCAAGCCATCCAACGCCAAAGTGAAGAGATTAGAGTAAAACAATTGGCATTGGCAACCAAAAAGCAAGCTTGGGAACAATTTGATTGTGCTCAGGAAAGCAAGGCTATAGCCGATGCAAAAAAAGTAGACTGGATAGAAGATAAATTACAATCACTTAAATCCAAACAATTCGATTTGCTGCTACAAATACAGGCTTATACCGATAAAAAGCAACAACTGGAAAGGGCCAAAACCCACCTAGACCAACTTAAGGAAAACACAGATGGCCTAGCCAACCAATTAAAAGATGTCCAAAGCAGGCTATCTATTTATTACGAACAGCAAAACAGTAATACAAAAGAGCGAGATAAAGTAAGCATCGATCTTAACGATGTAGAGCAGCTTCTCTCACCCAACTTTACCGCTTCAGACTGGATGGCAAACTGGAAAGACAACCCGATCGACTTCGTAGAACGGATTGATAAATTTGTCCGCACCTGGAAAGAAAACAACGAAAAACTGGAACAACTTTCCCATCAAAAAGTAGCACTCGAAGCCACACTAAAAGAATTGGAGAACCAAACCAAAAGCTTTGCTACAGACGTCAGCAAAAAAGCGGAAGCCCACCTTGAGCAATACAACATCCATCAAAATCTGACCCAACAGCGCAATGCCCTGTTTGAAGGACAACATGCTGATGCAGCCGAAGCAACGCTAAAACAAGCGCAAATCCAGGCCCAGAAACAGCTCGAACAACTAAAAGAAAACCAGCAGCAACTTAAAATTGACAGCACCAAGGCCCATACCCAAAAAGAAGAATTAACAACCACATTAACAGCTTTAGAAACCGAGGCCAAAAAAGCATTGCAAAAAATGCAGGACTGGCTTGATGCCTTCAATCAAAAGAACAATCAATTGCTGAACATTGAAACATTGCACGAACTATTAGCCCTGAGCAACGATTGGATGACTACAGAACGAGCCACCTTACAAGCTATTGAAGAGGAAGTGACTAAAACCAACAGCATTCTTGCAGAACGAAAACAGACTTTCGACACCCATAAACAGAATTGTTTATCCGAACGGCCGTTTGAGGAACTGAATGGCCTTAACAACATGGCCAAATCAGAAGTAGAACAAAAGAAACATAAAAGAGGAGAAAACAGCTTCCGTCTGCAACAAAACGAAGCCAATAAAAACAAAATAGGCGACCTGCTAAAAACCATCGCAGCACAAGCTGCCATTACAGAAAACTGGAGCAAACTCAACGAGATTATAGGCTCGGCCGACGGTAAAAAATTCCGCCAGATTGCTCAGGAATACACGCTTGATGTTTTGCTGGGTTACGCCAATATTCATTTGCAGGCACTCACCAGCCGATACAAAATCGAGCGCATTCCGGCATCGCTTGGCCTGCAGGTGGTAGATCAGGACATGGGCGATGAAGTGCGCACGGTCTACTCTCTTTCGGGCGGAGAATCATTCTTGGTATCGCTTGCCCTTGCCTTGGGTCTCGCCTCCTTATCCTCCAGCCGTATGAAGGTTGAATCCCTGTTTATTGACGAAGGCTTTGGTTCGTTAGATCCTACTACGCTCAATATCGCAATGGATGCTCTGGAAAGGCTGCACAATCAGGGTCGCAAAGTAGGCGTGATCTCTCACGTGCAGGAAATGACCGAGAGAATTCCCATACAGATTAAGGTAAGTAAACAGCAGAGTGGGAAAAGTAAGGTGGAAGTGATTGGGTATTAATTATAAAAAGTATAAGAGATGCACTTAAATAAACTCATAATTATAAATTACAGAAGCTGTCAGAAAGTTCAAATTGAATTTGAGAACAACGAACCAAATATCTTAATTGGTATTAATGATAGTGGCAAATCATCAATATTAAAAGCAGCAGAGCTTTTATTTATGGATAAGCCCGTTTTTAGTTTTATAAAAGATAATAGTGCAAAAAATGATTTATCCAATACAACATTGCTAGAAGAAGAATTACAAGCAATTATTGAACAAAACAATTTACCAAATTTTTCATATGATGGTAGACAATGCTTGGTTATTGCTAAATTAGACATTGCTGAAAATGAACTAACCCAAGAGTTTCTTCAAACATTATCCGCAACCGCCAGATGGTCGTTAGAATCTAACGATTCAAATTTTTTATGGATAGCAAAAGTGTTCGATACAAATAATAATAGTACGAAATCTTATGTTGTTCTTAATGATTTTGATATAGGAGAAGCAAATTATCTTGCCGCACATGCACTAACAAGTACCCAGTTGACCAGACTAGTTGCTGACATGGCAATTCCACCCGAACTCTTACAAAATGAAAATAATGCTGGTCCTCTTTCAAATATTGAAAAGGTTAGAGCTATATATCAAGTACGACAGCCAACGCCTATTTGGCAAGAATTTAAATTTGAAAAAGCAGATAAAAACCTACTTCCTACTTTCCGCTATTTAGATTGGAATTGTTCTTTGGATGAAATAAAATCTTTGGCAGCTGATGCTATGGACGGATTAGTAGAAGAACATTTAGCCCCATTGAAAGTACAAGCAAGAGGCACAGCTCAAATTGTTACCGCAGGTATTAATGAAAAACTTGAAGAAATACAGACAATAATTGGTGCCGATTTCCCTAACATAACAGCTATTAAAACAAAAGTATATATTGATGTAAAGGAATCTATTACCGATATCGTTATCAATAAAGCAAATGCCGATGGAGATATACATCTAGATGCTCAGGGAGAAGGCATTAAAAGGCAGATATGGTTTGCCATGATTAAAGCTGCTGCTATAATAACAGCCAATGAACTTGAACATAACCATAACAAGTTTATATGGGCATTTGATGAACCAGAAACCCACCTATATCCAACGGCACAAAGACAATTATTTGAAATAATTAGAAATATTTCAAGCGGAAATGTACAAACCATTTTAAGTACACACTCTACAATTTTTATTGACAGAACCAAATTAAATGCAATAACTGGTACAATTCAGGATGGTAACGGATATACAGAGCTTTATGGAATAGATGATATAGATGCTGTTTATGAAAATTTAGACATTAGAAATAGTGATTTTCTATTTTTTAATAAGTTTTTAGTGATTGAAGGAGATACAGAGGCTTATTTAATCCCGAAGCTTTATAAGATTTGGATAGGACATCTTCCAGAAGAAGATAATGTGCAGATTATCAATATAAAAGGAAAAGACAAATGGCTAGAAGCCAAACAAATTCTAGAAAGCATTTTTAGAAACTTTAAGAAGGATGTAAACAATTTGGTTTTTCTTTTTGACAATGATGCTTCATACAAGATTGGTGGGGATGCAGTAACAGAAAACATGTTTTTTGTAGGCATTCAAGATATTGAAGATAGTATTGATTCTAATGTTTGGGTAAGTATATGTAATGAAAAACTAGCTGAATGGGAGCTTACAGTTTCAATAGAAGAGATTGAAGAATTAAAAGCATCTATCCCCAACGACCGCTTTGCTAATAATAACGAAAAATTTTACCCAAAACTTCAAAAACTATTAAAAGATAAAGTTAGAGAACATTTACAAAATCCCATTACATATAACATACTATCTGATAAAGGAAGTGATTCTGGTGAAATGATATTAAGATATATAGAAAATGCTGGAATGATAAACCAAAGAATTATAGATGCTTTTAATAGATTAAATAGTAATTAAGTTGGAAGCGATTAGTATGAAGGTATTTCTGAAAGAAACAACATAACGAATAGACATCTTAAGCAAAAAAGTTAATCAACCCTATAAAAATATACTAGTAGCAAAAATGGCCAATCAACCTTTACCACATACTGCAATACCGACATGGAGTGGATTTATTTATCAAGGTAGAGTCGCACTCTATCACATATTGAAGCAACTTAATATTAAAACCGAAGATGAAATAAATGAATTGGTACTCCAAATAGATTCCATAGAAGATTTTACCATATTAAAGTCACTTGCTACTGGTGGACATACTCCTGTTTCTATGCATCAGGTTAAGGCCGTCAAAAGTGCATCATACACAACTTACAAGGGGGATTTTGAACAATTGGAAAAAAAATGGACAGCTATTGGATTACAAACTGTTGAAGCTTTTTTTCATCTAGCAACTCAAAATGAAAAAACTAAGGTACAAATTGAAGATTTGCATCCTAACATGAAAATCTACGAATATGAAAATAATGCCGAATCATGTTCTTTAAATGATATTGGTATAAAAATTAAAGAGCAAATTATCCTAACACTTCAAAAATATAATATTACTGGTCATAATAATCCAGATACCGTTCAATTATTAAGCGAAATACTAGAAAAAATCATATCTGATAAGGTAATATACATTCATGCCCTAAATCATGGTGGAGCTGCCATAAGAAATGTTGCTTATGACAATCCTATTCCTCTACAAGATTTCTTAAATGCAATGAGAATAGATATAGCTTTACTTGTTCAAGACGAAGTTTATTTTGAAAACAAGATTAGAAATAATCTTAATCGATATTATCAGGAGTTCTGCTTAGATTGTGAAGATGATCAATTAAGTCCCGAATTAAAAACCAAGATGGATAAATATTCGATACTTTTCAATTCTTACGACACTACCACTTTCAAAGAATTTCTACAAAATATAAGACCTCATAAAAGTGTTTCTTATGAGAATTTACAGCAATATACGGACTTAAGCCTCAATGAAGATGAAATGAAAGATTCTTTCTATCAAATACTATTTACCATTAAAGAGTCTAATGGAGCTGAGGGAATCGGTTGGGTTTGTTCTGAAAGCAAACAATATTTCCCAACCTCAATAGACTATTCCAATTCTGAATCAAGTAAGAAAAAAGTAAGTGAGCGGATAATTAAAACAGCTCTGAATAAAATGGTAGACGTTCCTTTTAATTCTGATTACTTAATCACTTTAGAATGCAACGTTGACAATATAGAAGCCTATGCAAACAACATCAGTCATGTCAACTATGTTGATACTGGCGAAGCCGAAAGTGACACAAAAATCACCCAATGGAAAAAAGTTAGCTTAATTGATTTAGAAACAGCAAAAAACAAATTAAATGATTGATCTAATAAATAGAATATTCCAAGCTGCAGAGCTCGAAGAAAAACCTAATACAGATTTCAAAACCTATGTTTTGAAAGAGCAAAAAAATTATTGGGTCATTGCTCAGTACGATGGCGATAACATCAATAATGTATTAAACGACCAAATAGAGCTATTTGTAAAAACGAAAGAACTCGTACAAGAATCGACTTTTGATAAAAACGTAAACCTGTTAATATTGAATAAGGTTCCAAAATTACAAGATGTTAAATTTGATAACCTGCTACACATTGAAGAGAATCCATACCACTTCAAGAAAAGTATCTTGTATTACACTGATGAAGAGCTAAAAAATTTAAATGCTACAATTGGTGAATCAAATGCACTTACTGCCATTGAAACACTTATTCTGAAAGACGAAATATTTGAACAGCACAAAACGAATTTTGATGCGAACTCGTTTGAGTCATTGATTTATCGAATAGCTATTAAAATACCTTTTATTAAAATAGGAATCACTCAAACCAATAACCTTAAATCTCTTGAAGAAATAAATAAAAAGTCTGTTGAAAACAATCCACTTGACGAAATTTTGGAACAGGATTTTTTTATGCTCGATGAGGAAGATTTTAACGCAATGACCAATGAAACTATTCTTGAAAAATTAAAAGCAATACTACCAAATGAAGATCAACAAAATTAGAATCCAGAATTTTAAGGTATTCGAAGACACCATAATAAATTTTAATTCTTCTGACATTATTGTATTTGACGGTCCGAACGGTTTTGGAAAGACAACTATTTATGATGCAATAGAATTAGTCCTTACAGGCAAGATAAGAAGATATACAGAACTAAAAGAGAAATTAATTGATGGAAGAGAAAATTTTTCTGAAAATCCATTTCAATATTCAGACGGAATAGGCAAAGACATTTTGATCACAATTGAGCTAATTAAAAATGACCAAACCTATATATTAGAGCGATTTGCAGATGCAACACATATAGAGCCATACATAGATTTTTCTGTTTACAAGCTTTTTACAAAAGATGATTTCTTATCTGACAATAGAACTCCTGTTGAGGATGAAAATCTATTTTTAACAGACTTATTAGGTAAAAATTACAATTCTAATTTCCAATTTCTCAACTATGTAGAACAAGAAGAATCTCTATTCCTGCTCAAACATCCTGACAAAAAAAGAAAAAACCATATTGGTCACTTATTTGATCTAAAAGAATTTGAGCAAAAAATCAAGAGAATTGCTGATCTAAAAAAGAGGGTTGATGCAATTTTCGCCAATGAAAATGAAAAATTTGGAATCCTTGAGCAGGAAGTGAATCAAATAAAAAGCAATATCATTGCGGATGAAACGCCTACTTCTTTTGTAAAATTATTAGAAAAAAAAGATTTATTTTGGGATCAGGAGGAGATCAATTCATCAACATTTAATTATTTAGATATTATAAGCACTGACGGAGTTCTTGACCGCTTAAAGACATTTGTTGAACGAAAAAGTCTATTCATTCAGCATAGGAAAAATAAAGCTGTTGACTATCTTTTTGAAAATGAAAACCTGGTAAATAACTTTTTTAAATTTCATAATTTTTTATCTAAAAAAGATGAGATAAGGGAATTACGAAATAAAGTAACAGATCTTCAAAATATAATAAAACAACTGGAATCTTTTAGTCATAATACGGTGGAAGAATCAATTGACTTGAATCCGTATGATTTCCTTTCAAATGATTTAAAAACTACTTTTTCTTTAACCAAACAGACACTTATATCTAGTCATAAAGAGCTCTTAGGATTAGATAGAATTTATTCAGACATTTCAATATCTAGAAATGATCTAATAGAGGAACTTACAAACCTAAGAGAAGCTGGGGTTTCTAGTGGAGAATGTGTTTTGTGTGGCTATAACTGGAAAAATATTGAAACGCTACTTATTCAAATCGAAACTAAATCTGAGCAAATCAAAGAAATCAATTCCGATAAAACCAATCGTCTTCAGGAAACATTTAGAGAATTTAAATCAGAAACGATTAAACAAATAATAGAGCTGATAAATATTCACCTTACTTCTCTTAATTATAATAAAGAATTTGCTTCACAGTTACTTGATTTAGATGACAATCATTTTAATGATCTTATAAAAGTTCTTGGTATTCTCGAAATTGATTATTCACAGTATCTAAGTGACGAACAAATATTAGGTGTAGCTGACAAATTAGAGCCATTTAAGAAGGAAATCTCCATTATAAAAGACACAAGTAATGCAGAATTAATAGAAACGTATTTTTTGGAGTATTTCCGGGAATATTTTAACAATGAACTTAACCAAGTAGATTCTGTGACTATTGAACAAATTGAAGCAAAGAAAAAATACTTATCTCACAAATTATCATTAAGTCAAAATCAAATTTTACAAACTAAATCTGCATTATTACTAGAGGCAACAAAAAAGAGAGACACAGCAAAAGAAGTTTCTCTAAAATTGAATAGATTAAAAGGCACATATAATTCATCCTTAAAATCTTACCAGAGAAAAATAATAAAAGACATAGAAACAGTATTCCATATATATTCAGGCAGGATTATGCAATCTTTTCAAGGCGGGATAGGTCTGTTTATTTTTTCCGAAAAAGAAGGAATACGCTTTCAAACAGGATCGCAAAAAACCTATGATGCTGTCTTTACTATGAGTTCTGGACAATTGGCAGCATTAATTATTTCTTTCACTCTAGCTCTTCACAAAAAGTACTCCCAAAACAAATTAATTTTAATAGACGATCCAGTGCAAACTATGGACGAATTAAATCTTTATGGATTTATTGATTTGCTAAGAAATGAATTTTATGATAATCAAATAATTATGTCCACTCACGAAGATATGATGTCAGCCTTTATGAGATATAAATTTAAAAATTATAATCTCTCAGAAAAACGTATTAATTTAAAGGAACTTGCTATGGAATAAAATTAAGCTAAAAAACAACTGATCATGTCTAAACCTAATCTCTTCGATTTCAACTATACGCTCGATCTTCCAGATCAAGCTAAATTCCCATTGAATTTGAAAGAGCAGGCACGAACAGTCAGTGATATTTTGGTAAACGACATCCAAAATACCGAAGACTATGTCATACTTACTGGTTTTACATCCCTTTCCAACTTGATTGATGTTTTTGGTACAAAAGATTATCCCAAACTAAAAAGGCTCCGAATCGTCATCGGGTTTGATCCAGACGAACGTGTCGGCAAAAGACTCCCGCATTACTCGCTATCCACCGAAATTAAAAATTATTGGGTTAAACAAAATGTCAGCATCAAACTATGCGGGCCAATCCTCAATATAATTGAAAAAATACAGGAAGGCAAATACAATTTCAGAGTAAAAGACAGGCTTCATGCAAAAATCTATGTAGGAGATACCGCCGCAATATTAGGCTCCTCTAATTTCAGTAAGTCGGGAACACGTATCCAAACCGAGGCCAACATACGAATACAACCAACCCTTTCTAAAGTTGAAAAGGATCAATACGATGATATTAAACGTATTGCAGAGTATTACTATAAAGAGGCCAATGATTATAATCAAGGACTTATAGAACTTTTTTCAAAACTATTGAAGGATGCAATCTGGCAAGAAGCATTAGCAAGAGCCATTGCAGAAATATTGGAAAGTAAATGGATGAAAGATTTTCCGGTATTATACCAAGCGCTGATTACCCACAATTTATGGCCATCACAAAAAATGGGCATAGCACGAGCCATGAAAATCATCCAAGATCAGGGAAGAGTACTTGTAGCCGACCCTACCGGAAGCGGCAAAACTAAATTTGCAACAGCTCTGGCCTATACGTTATTTCACTGGTTATGGGAAAATGGATTGAAAGACCGCTCCAACGCATTGATCATCTGCCCCAAACAAGTGATAGAAAATTGGGAGAAAGAACAATCCCATTTCAGTCTTTATAACAAGATAGAGTCTATGGGCAAGCTAAGCGTTGGTCATGATAAAAATCAAAAAAGCTTACAGAAAATGATTGAGCATTCGGATATCTTGGTGATAGACGAAGCGCATAACTATCTCCACCCGAATTCAAAGAGAAGCCAGGCCATTGCGCCTAAAGGCTCCAGTCATGTTATCCTTTCTACCGCTACCCCAATCAATAAAAAAGCCGATGACCTATTACGATTAGTAGAACTGTTGGACATTGACAATCTGAGTGACGATGATTTGACCACTTATCTAGAACTTAGAAAAAACAGGAAGAAGAATGTAGACAAAAAACATCTGGAGCAACTTAAAGGATATATTAACCAATTTATTGTAAGGCGTACGAAAAAGGAGCTTAATAAGATGATAGAGCGTGAGCCAAAACATTATCGAAACAGGCACGGCAAAACGTGTAAATATCCTAGAACCTTGTCAGAAACGTATCCAACTGGAGAAAACGAAAATGATAAAACAATTGCCCAACAAATCTTAACACTGATACAACAGCTTAAAGGAATACATTATTTGCAAATATTAAGAATACCTGATTTTTTAAAGAAGGAAGACGAAAAAGTCCATTATATCAACCAAAGATTTACTTCGGCTACAGCCCTTGCAGGCTATATGATACGGGTAAACCTTCGCTCCTCTCGCTGTGCTTTATATGAATACCTTTACGGAACAGCCGAAGCAAACATTAGATTTTCGTTAAAATCCACTAAAAACACTTCTGGTAACATTTTAGAAAAAATCCAAAAATGTGGATTGAAATTGCCAAAACAATACGTAGAGAACCAGCTTTTAAGTGAAAACCATCAGTGGCTTTATGATCAGGCAAAATATGATGAAGCCTGTAATCAAGAAATTGCTATTTACAAAAAAATTGGTTCACTATTGGAAAAGCTAAGTGGAGAACGTGAATCAAAAAAAGCGGATGTCCTCATTGAAGCCGCTATCAAGAATAATAAAATATTAGCTTTCGACTCAACCGTTATTACGCTCGATTATCTCAGCAAACTTATTACCGACAAACAAAGCAAAGTAAGGGCAATTGTGGCCGCTGGGCATAACAAAACAAACCGAAATCAAGTAATGGAAAACTTTGCATTGGGTGCAGCTACCGATGAAAAACTCATTGCCTTGTGTTCAGATGCCATGTCAGAGGGCATTAATCTTCAAGATGCAAGCTGCCTGGTACTGTTAGATATGCCAAGCGTGCTAAGAATTATTGAACAACGCATCGGTAGACTAGAAAGGATGGATTGTGAACATGACCAGATCACCGTACTATGGCCCGATGATTCAGAAGCTTTTTCCCTAAAAGGAGATAAGAGAATGATTGACACTTTGATGGTTACGGAAAACTTGATTGGTAATAATGTAGAAATACCAAAAACTATATATGAGAAATACCTCAAAGATGACTTTAACACTCAGAATATAATTAATGCTTTTAATGAATATACGGCAACAGAACATGAATGGGATGGAGTAAAAGATAGCACCCAATATTTATACAGTTTGATAGAAGGGCCAGATGCTTTGATAGATCATGAAACGTATGAAATGTATAAGGATGTGGATGCTACAGTCAAAACAGCAATAAGTTTCGTGGAATCTGACCTGAATTGGTGCTTTTTTGCTTTTAGAGGCAGTACTACAAAAAGTCCTAAATGGTTACTAATAGATGAAAAAGGTAAAGGCCACACCGACTTTTCAGAGATCACTAATAAATTGAAAACCTATCTGGTTAAAGATAACATTATTCAAAGAAAATGGAGTGAGGTAGATACGGCATTCCAAATGACTAGAATTATCCAGAAGCTTCGAAGAGAAGAGAAAAATCTATTGCCATGGAAAAAGAAGCGTGCACTAGAAAAAGGTGAAAGCATACTCGCAAAATACCGCGACACCATTGCTATACAAACTGACAAGCAAAAGTGCGAAAAACTGATTAAACTGTTCAATCCAAATGCCGATGAAGAATACGTTGACCTTGACCATTTTGCCGATTTGTGGTTAAGTATCTTGATTCCGGAACTGGATAAATTAAAGGCCACTCAAGCAAGAAGGAGAAAAATTTATACATTAAGAGACTTGAACATTCGTAATGTAACTATAACAACCGAACGACTGGATTGGCTACTGGAAAACTGCCAATATTCAAGTACTCTAGATGAGATGGTTTCGGCTTGTATAATAGGCACTTCTAAGCTTTAAACTTGAAGCTTAAAGCCATTTTAGTGCTAAACACTAAATTCATGTTTATATTTGGATACTTTTGTATTTTAGTTCTAAATACTTCAATTTTAATCAGGGTTTTGTATCTTTGCTTAAGATTATATCGTTCTCTAAGTCAAAACATTATGAAGGTTTAGGTTGTGGCAAAATCGTGGCAAAGTAAACCAATGATATAAGAAGCCCAGCATTTATGCGGGTTTTACGCATGGGGTTCGACTCCCATCTTCTCCACAAGTAAAAACCTTCGGTGAAAACCGGAGGTTTTTTTGTTTATATTAGTTATTGAGTTACATGATTGAACTAATTAATTTAATTATGAAATATTTTGTATTAGTTTGTTTTTTGCTAATTATGAGTTGTAAGTTAGGGAAAGATGCAAGTACTCTCGATTCCGTCATTGGAATTGCGTACACAAAAAAATAATTCAAATTGATGACATTTTAAAAATTAAATAGCATGATTACAAAAGAAGAAGCCCACGATATACTAAAAAAATATCTTGGAAAAAAAAGGCGTGATTATGTTACCATTAGTCCTGTTAATGAGATACAATTAAAAGAAAATAAGAAAATCCTATACGGAGATCATGAAAGTGAATACTTAACCGTCTATATAGCGGGTTACAGCACTTTGTGGGGTGTGGAGGAACGGGGGGTAGTCGTATATATAGCTGCAGAAACAGGTGATGTATTATATTCGCTATCATCACACGGCTGGGTTGAAGAATTAGAATAAAGGATTATAAAGATATATTGCTGTCTTTGAAAATGTTACCCCAATATGTCAGATAGTTTATTCATACAAGTTTAATTATGAAATATTTTGTATTAGTTTGTTTTTTGCTAATTATGAGTTGTAAGTCAGGGAAAGATGCAGGTACTCTTGATTCTGTCATTGGAATTGCGCACAGCAATAAAACCGGAGCTATATTATGTAGTGATAGTGAAAAAGTATATCGAATTGCAGGTTTAAGGCGTTGGGATACTATTTATGAAGGTAAAAAAGTAAAATTAAAGGGTAATTTTAGATTTGTAGATGCGGAAGCTATTCATAGGAAGAATTCTGCTAATGTTTCTTCACCTGTATTAAAAAATCTTGCGTATCAGGGTTATCCCCAATTTTATTCTGTGACAAATGCTACATGGGAATTGTACACCCCTGATTAATCTAACTCCCCTAACAGTACAGGTGTGTAATAAAAGCTAAGTATTTTGGGAGTATTCGTAATTAAATTTAATGTTTTACATGAAAAGATGTTTACAATGTTGAATACGTGAAAGCTGATGGTTAAAGCTGTACTTCTTTTTTTATTAAGTCTGGCCTATGTAAGTTGTAATAATCAGTCTATGGATAGCTGCATTGTTAATGGAACTAATGACTATTGGTTAGTTTATGATGAAGCAGAGCCGGGATATTTAGGAGGTGCTTATTTTAAGTTTAATGCTGATGGGACTTCTACTCACTATCGAAAAAAATTAAATGGTGAATTTGAGCAAATTACTAAAGATGGGGATTTAATTTTTGATGATATTGATTGGGTAATATCAAAAGACAGTATTTTAAAATGGGGTGAACACTCGTTGGATATTGTTGACTATAATGACAATACATTTATTTTATATTTAAATAGGCGGGATAGATATTTGTTTCTGTTTAAAGAAAAAAAGGATTCAAATAGAAAAGGGAGTCAATATTATATAGATAAACGTAAAGAGTATCCTGAAAAATATCCGGAGCCTTATTCGTCAGTCAATAATCAGTAAGTTAATATATTGAACTAGGTCGATGATAGGTGTATTTTTGCAATAAAATCAAAATCTATTTAAATCTTTTATAAAAGAGTTCGATAGCTATCCCATCTTCTCCACAAGTTAAAAAGCCTTCGGTGAAAACCAGTTTTTTTTAAAATTATTTGCGTAGTTAAATAGCTACACATATATTTGTAGTCAAATAACTACGCAATGAATTTAAGACGTGATGTTTTTCAGGCAATAGCCGACCCAACAAGAAGGTCGATTCTTATGCTGGTGGCTACACAGGCAATGACCGCAGGTACTATAGCCTCAAATTTTGATACCGCAAGGCCTACTGTTTCAAAACACTTACAGATACTTACCGAATGTCAGCTACTAAGACCTGAGCAAAATGGGAGGGAGATATACTACCACCTAAACCCCGAGAAGATGAAGGAGATTGCTGAGTTTATTGAGCCGTTCCGTAAAATGTGGGATGAAAGGTTTAACAGGCTTGAGGATGTAATGAAGAATTATCAATCAAAAAACGAACAATAATGGAATTAAAAACAAAAATTCATGCCGAAGATAACCGGCAGGAGCTTGTAATTACCCGAAAATTTGATTTACCGGTAGAACTTCTTTTCAAAGCTTATGAAGATGCCGGTTTGTTTGCTCAGTGGATGGGAACAAACGTAGTGAAGCTGGAAGCTAAAAAACATGGCAGTTACAGGTTTGAAACTACCAGTCCCGAAGGGCATGTGGTGTTTAGTGCTAACGGTACTTTTCATGAGTTTGAGCCAAATAAAAGAATAGTACGCACCTTCGAAATGGAAAACACTCCTTTTGAAGTACAGTTGGAATTTTTGAAGTTTGAAAAACTGACTAATGATACCAGTCAGCTTACCATGCATATCGTGTACAGGTCGGTAGCGATGAGGAACCAAATGCTACAGCTTCCGTTTGCACAGGGGCTTAATATGGCTCATAACCGACTGCAGGAAATAGCTGAAAAACTAAAATAGGGGAGTTATGACAAAGCGTAATAAAATTATTTACTGGATTGCTACCATTTGGCTGGCTTTAGGAATGCTCTCTACAGGGATAGTACAACTACTGAAAACAGAAGATGAAGTAACCAAGATAACCCAATTAGGCTATCCGGTTTATATTCTCACCATTTTAGGGATATGGAAAATTTTGGGTGTAGTGGTAATGCTCCTGCCTAAAATGCCTGTTGTTAAGGAATGGGCTTATGCGGGGTTCTTTTTTACCATGACGGGGGCAGTGGTGTCTCATTTGGTATCGGGTAGCCCGGTGGGAGAATTATTCGGTCCGGTATTATTGATAGTGCTTACTGTGGTATCATGGTATTTAAGACCTGAATCAAGAAACACAAACCAACTAAAAACGATAAGTAATGAGCAGTAAAAATCAATTATCACACGACCAGTCGCAGGAATTACTAAAGGTACTCAAATCCCGTTTTGAGAAAAATATGGTTAGGCATGAAGGGATAAGCTGGGATAAGGTGCAGGAAAAACTGGAAGCCAACACTAATAAATTATGGTCGCTAGATGCTTTGGAAGAAACAGGAGGTGAGCCCGATGTTGTAGGGTTTGATGCCAAAACAGGTGAGTATATTTTTTACGACTGTTCTCCCGAAAGCCCTAAACGCAGGAGTTTATGTTATGACCGTGCAGCACTTGAATCGAGAAAAGAACATAAGCCTAAAGACAGTGCTCTTGATGTTGCAGCGGCTATGGGTGTAGAGATTTTAACCGAAGAACAATACAGGGAATTGCAAACGCTTGGTAAGTTTGATACCAAAACATCGAGTTGGGTTAAAACCCCTGATAATATAAGGCAACTGGGCGGAGCTGTATTTTGTGACCGTCGTTATGATACGGTTTTCCTGTATCATAATGGTGCCGAATCGTATTATGCTGCCAGGGGCTTTAGGGCTTCGTTAAGGGTTTAATAGCTTAGCATTGGCTTTATACCTTTTTTTTGCCGAATTTTGATGCCGGATAATTAACCATTCCGCCAAAAGAAATAATATGCCTACAGACAAAAGCAAGCAGCAGAAATCAGAATTACATCCCCGCAATAAAAACAGGGAGCGATATGATTTGGATGCGCTTAAAGGCTGTACTCCCGAGCTGGCAGGTTATATTAAACTGAATAAGTTTGGTGATGAATCGGTTGATTTTTCCAACCCAATGGCGGTAAAGCTGTTAAACAAAGCCCTGCTTAATCATTATTATGGCATTGAGTATTGGGACTTCTCTGATAAAAACCTATGTCCTCCCATACCCGGGAGGGCAGACTATATTCACTACGTGGCCGATTTGCTTGCAGAAGGGAATAATGGTAAAATCCCTGTGGGGGATGCTATTACCTGTCTTGATGTGGGAGTGGGTGCGAGTTGTATTTATCCTATACTTGGGGTAGCCGAGTATGGCTGGAAGTTTATAGCCTGTGATGTTAGTACCGAGTCTATAGCATCTTCAAAAAAGATAGCTGAAGCCAACGATAAGCTCAAAGGAAATATAGAGTTTAGGCAACAGCAAAATCCCAAGCATATTTTTACGGGGATAATAAACAGTACCGATAAGATAGATGTAACACTGTGTAACCCTCCTTTCCATGCTTCGGCAGAGGATGCCCAAAAGGGAACTTTAAGGAAACTTAAAAACCTACAAAGGAAAAAGGTGAAATCACTACAACTTAATTTTGCGGGTGTAAGTAATGAGCTTATTTACGACGGAGGGGAATATAGGTTTATTGTGACCATGATTGCCGAAAGTAAAAAGATTGCCAAAAATTGCCGTTGGTTTACTACGCTGGTTTCAAAAGAAGCTAACCTAAAAGGGATTTATAAAGCGTTAAGCAATATAGGGGTAACCCAAACCCAAACCATTGCTATGGGCACAGGTAATAAAACTACGCGTATTGTAGCCTGGACGTTTTTAAGTGAAAGCGAATTGAAAAAAGGGTAGGGCTATTTAACTGGCTTTAGCCTCTTCATTTAAAAATACTTCTTCCTCGGGAGGGAAAATAGATTCCCCTTCAGAGAAATCAAGTATCTCGGCGGTAATCACATATTTAATAATTTCGTCAATACCTTTTTGCAGCATTAACGGGGTAGAATATTTACGGCTGGTAGCCAGTACGAGTCCGCCAATGGAGAGCCTGAAAAAATGTTTACCCGATGGGGTAGCATTTTTCCTGAAAGTAAACTTATGGACATCTTCTGTTATGGCTTCTATTATCCTTTGGCAATCAGATTTTTGCTTACAGCCTATACTGGTAAAAATCGTTTTTCCCTTTCTGGATGTGAAAACAAATTTATAATCTCCGTTGTTTCGTTTACTTATCACGAACATCCCCATATTTCCTGCAATAATTTTTTCTTAGACTTGTTTTTACGTGGCTCTTAATAGTACAAATCTAAATAAAATAAGGGGTGGTTAAAAGGTCTGTTAACTAATATTTATCAAGAAAATGAGGCGCGCAAACCTAAACATTGGCTAAATATTTTTTAATCAGCAGGGTTATGAAACTAAAAAATCCGCCAATACTTAAAGTATCAAGCGGATTTTTCGTTGGACGAAAGTTGTTGTTTTAAACTATAGTCTTATAATTCCTGTAACGTAAGGAGCTCCTCCGTTAAGAGGTTGGAAAATTTCAACGATAGCTTCCCATACTACCTCTGCAGGTGGCATAGAGGCTGTACATTTAAAACGGTAGTTTTTACCGGCTACAACCTGTGTAGATACGCTTTGCGGAGTGTATTTTACACCTACAAAACCTTTCATTGCCTGATCGAATACTGCTTTGTCTTCTGCAGTTAGTGGATGAAAAGGAGTCCATCCTCCTACTAATGTTGCTTCTAATGAATTTTGAGTTGACATAATCTTAATAATTTTTTAGTTGGTTTTCTTACTCGTTAGGCTTTTCAGAAATAAATACCGCCCGTTTATTTAAGTGGTTATCTGTTCCACTTTTTTATTTGTAAATCAATTGATTAGCTTTGCTAAGTTAGTAAGGTAAAAACATGTATATCTGCGTAAAAATTACGGTTTTAAAAAATCCCGTAATTTTACTTAAGTGTGTTAAAAAGTGAAGGAGTTCACTTAAACCCTTTTTTAACTGCCTAATTTTTAGTATAATTATTAGCCTAAACAGAGATTATGGAAAACTTAACCGCTGTAAGGCACTATTTGCATCAAAATCCTGAAATTTCACAACAGGAATACAATACTCAAAAATACATACTCAGTTTACTGGAGCCCTTAAAGCCCGACAGGCTTGAAAAGGTTGCCAATACGGGTATTATTGCCTGTTTTTATGGTACAGCGCCCGGTAAGAATATTTTGCTGAGAGCCGATACTGATGCACTGCCTATACAGGAAACCAATACCGATTTATCTTATAATTCTAAAACTCCTGGTGTATCCCACAAATGCGGACACGACGGGCACACTACCATAATGTATGGTGTTGCGGGGCATTATGCCAAACAACGCCCACAGGCAGGTAATGTATACCTGCTGTTTCAGCCTGCGGAAGAAAACGGCTGGGGCGCCCGTAATGTAGCCGATGATTTTTTCTTTAAATCGCTTGATGTTGATATGGTGTTTGCCCTGCATAACCTACCGGGATTCAAAAAGCATAAAATAGTATGTAAAACAGGGAGTTTTACCTCGAGTGTGGTAAGCCTTGCTACTTACTTTAAAGGATATACAGCACATGCCGCCGAACCCTGGAACGGTAAAAACCCTGCGGCTGCCATGAGTAGCTTTATGCTGCAAACCCTTCAGCTTAATATGGAGAAAAAACCTGAATATATAACCATAACTCCGGTATATATGGAGATGGGGGAAAAGGCCTATGGCGTTTCGGCAGGGGAAGGATCGGTACACCTAACCATAAGAGCCGATAATAACCAAAGGCTTAACGATACCATTGCCAAAGCCAAAACAATAGCAACTAATCTTGCTGAGCAGGAAGGGTTACAGGTAACTTTTGAAATGATTGAACCTTTTGAGTCCAATCAAAATCATCCTGATGCAGTGGCTATAATCCATGAGGCTGCGGGTGAGAATCAATTCGAATATGAAAACCTCAATGAAGGTTTTCGCTTTGGGGAAGACTTCGGGGTGTTTACTAACCTATTCCCCGGAGCTATGTTTGGTGTGGGATCGGGTGAGAACTGCAAACCATTACACCATCCCGAATATGATTACCCGGATGAGATAACCGAAACCGGAATTAAAATGTTTATTGAAATACAGAGAAAAGTACAATAATTATGATGAAATCCACCCATATTAAACTAAGCAAAGATGCTTTAAAGAGTAATTGGGATTTTTTAAGGGAATATTTTAAAGATAAAAAATTAAGCGCCGTTGTAAAAGGCAATGCCTACGGTCACGGTATTGAGGAGTATGTGACTATGGCCGAACAATGTGGTGTAAATCATTTTTCGGTATTTAATGCCGAAGAGGCTTTGCGCGTACAGCAAACAGTAGCTAAAAATACGACCATTATGATAATGGGGGCTATAGAAGACGAAGATCTTGCCTGGGCTATTGAGAACGATATTCAGTTTTATGTTTTTAATATGGAACGGCTGCATGCAGCCGTAAAAGCTGCTGCTGTTACAGGTAAAAAAGCACTGGTACATATTGAAATGGAAACAGGTATGTATCGTATGGGGTTTGAGCAATCCATGATTCCTGAATTGGCAGATACATTTAAAAATAATACTGATACTTTGGTTTTTCAGGGGTTGTGCATGCACTTTGCCGGAGCCGAAAGTATTACGAACTACTTCCGTGTTAAAAAGCAGAAAATCAATTTTAAAAGGGCTCTAAAGCAGTTTAAAAGTTTAGGACTTGAGCCTAATATGATCCATACCTGCTGTAGTGCGGCAGCTGTTCGATTGCCCGATATGCATTACGATATGCTTCGCATAGGTATTATGCAATATGGTTTTTGGCCCAGCCCCGAAATTTTAATAGAATACCTTAACAAATACAAAACGGTACAGTCTCCGTTAAGGCGTATTATCAGTTGGGAAAGTAAAATAATGAGCTTAAAGCTTGTGCCTCCCGGAGAGTTTATAGGTTATGGTTCATCTTATTTTGCGCATCAGGAAATACATGTGGCGGTGGTGCCTGTGGGATATGCCCACGGTTTTAGCAGAAGCCTGAGCAATACCGGTCATGTTCTTATTAATAAAATGAGGGCTCCTGTTGTAGGAACGGTAAACATGAACTGTGTAGTGGTCGATGTAAGTAATATTCCTGATGTAAAGATAAATGATAAAGTAACCTTAATAGGAGAGCAGGGAGAGCAGGAAATTACGGTAGCTTCGTTTGGGGAATTAAGTAGTCAGTTAAATTATGAATTGCTTACAAGGCTGCCTATGGATATACCACGATTAATCGTTTAGTCGGCCATTCTTTTTAGTTTACGTTTTATTAATAGTGGTAACATTGATTTAGTGTTATAGTCATGTTGACATAATGTAGGGCTAACGCCTACGTTAAATGTGACTTTTAGTTTTGCGCCCAACAAACACAAAGATTAAATCAATGAAACAACTATTACTATTAATCACGGCTTTTGTGCTGAGTGTATCTGCTTATGCTCAAAAGAACGGGGTAATCTCGGGAAAGATTACCGATCAGGATGAAAATTTCTCACTTCCCGGTGCTACAGTTAGACTTAGCGAAGGAAATAAATACACAGTATCTGACCAGATAGGTGATTTTGAATTTCTTAATGTACCTGCAGGTACTTATACTGTAGAGGTATTATATTTAGGATACCAAACCCAGTCACAACAGGTTGTTGTGGAAGAGGGTAAAAATACAACCGTAAACTTTGTATTGGTTAGCGGATCTGAAACACTTGATGAGATTGTTGTGGTAGGAGATGCTTTAAGAGGCCAGGCAAGAGCAATTAATCAGCAAAAAAACAACAGTAACATTACTAATGTTATTTCAAGTGACCAGGTAGGTCGTTTTCCTGATTCAAACATTGGTGATGCATTAAAGCGTGTACCGGGTATCACTATGCAAAATGACCAGGGTGAGGCGCGTAACATCATTATCCGTGGTTTGGCTCCGTCACTTAACTCGGTAACCCTTAACGGTGACAGGATTCCTTCTGCCGAAGGTGATAACCGTAATGTACAGATGGACCTTATACCGTCTGATATGATTTCTACCATTCAGGTAAATAAAACCCTTACACCAGATATGGATGCCGATGCGATTGGTGGTTCGGTAAACCTTGTTACACGTGCTACACCAAACGGTGAAAGAATCTCTGCTACACTTGCAGGTGGTTATGGTCCAATTAGAGATAAAGGTATTTATACTGCCGGGCTTGTTTACGGTAATCGTTACTTTGATAACAAACTGGGTGTTGTTCTTAGCGGATCGTACAACAATAACGATTTTGGTAGTGACAACATTGAGGCCGACTGGACTCAGGATGATTTTGGGAACGTATATGTAAAAGAACAACAAATAAGAAAGTATGATGTACAACGTATACGTCGTAGTGGGTCTTTTGCTATAGACTATAAGTTTAACGATTACAATACTATTTTTGCCAGCGGTATTTACAACTGGAGAGATGACCGTGAAAACCGTTTCAGAACTACTTATGATGATATCGACCCGTTATATAACGGTGAGCAAATTGTAGGTTATACAGGTGTTGTAAAAAGAGAAACTAAAGGTGGTATAGATAACAGTCGTAACAAAAACAGAAGACTTGAAGACCAGCGTGTACAAAACTACTCTTTAAGAGGTGAGCACCTTTTGAGTCCTAAGCTTGATTTAGACTGGGGTGTAAACTATGCAACAGCAAAAGAGTTCCGTCCTAATGAGCGTTACATTGAGTTTGAACAGGAAGACCTTCCTTTTGGTGTAGACCTTTCAAACATGAAAAAACCTTATGTAACTACTACAGGAGAAGATCCTTCACTAATGGAATTTAGCGAACTTACAGAAAACCGTGACTATACTAAAGAAAGCGAGTTTGGTGCTAAAGTAAACATCCGTTTCCCGTTCTCTGTAATTGAAGGGCAAAAAGGACGTTTAAGAACAGGTTTACGTTTACGTTTAAAAGATAAAACAAGACAGAACAACTTCTATGCATACGAGCCGCAAGGTGACCTAACTCTTGCAGATGTTGCTACAAGCTACTGGGGTGGTGACGGATTCAATCCGGGAAGCCAGTATGTGCCGGGTATATATGCTTCTGCAGCCTACCTTGGCGGGTTAGACCTTAACAACCCTGCGCTTTACGACAGTGAATCAGATCCTTCTGAATTCCTGGCTGTAAACTACGAAGCAAAAGAGAACATCTTTGCAGGTTATGTAAGATGGGATCAGGATTTCAATAGTAAATTATCTATGATAATTGGTGCCCGTATAGAAAATACACACATTGACTATACCGGTAACAGGGTACTTGATGAAGAAGAACTTGAAGGTAAAATAGAGAACACAAACTCTTACACTAACATACTTCCAAGTGTTACGTTTAAATATAACGCTACCGAGGATTTTGTAATCAGGGCTGCATTCACTACAGCTTTAGCAAGACCTAACTACTATGCACTTGCACCATATATTAACAACATTGCTTCAGATACTGAAATCATAGCAGGTAACCCCGATCTTGATGCTACTTATTCGTACAACTTCGATTTAATGGCAGAGAATTACTTTAAGTCGGTAGGTTTAATATCAGGAGGTGTTTTCTACAAAAACCTTCAGGATTTCATTTACACATATAGCAACAACCAGTATACTTCAGTAGATTTTGCTAATGATTTTCCTAATCAGGCAGATAACCCTGTGCCAGTAGGAGAGCAGTGGACATTTATACAGTCAAGAAACGGTGATAATGTAGATGTATACGGTTTTGAGGTAGCTTTCCAGAGACAGCTTGATTTCCTTCCGGGCTTCCTTAGATACTTTGGGGTGTATGTTAACTATACTTACACTGATTCTAAAGCTAAAGGTATCTCTGATGAGGATGGTAACGAAAGAACAGATGTTACACTTCCGGGTACTGCACCTCACATGTTTAACGGATCGCTTTCATGGGAAAACAGCAGGTTCTCTGCAAGAGCTTCTGCAAACTTTACTTCTGATTACCTTGACGAACTGGGTGCAGATGAGTTTAGCGACAGCTACTACGACAAGCAGTTCTTCCTTGACATTAACGCTTCATACAAGATTACTAAAAACCTTCGCATCTTTGCAGAGGCTAAAAATCTTACCAATCAGCCGTTACGTTACTACCAGGGCGTATCAAACAGGGTGAAGCAGTTAGAGTACTACGAAGGTCGTTACAACCTTGGTCTTAAATTTGACTTCTAATAAAAAAATATAATTTTAATGAAGCCGGCATTAATTTGCCGGTTTCATTAAACAATGCTTATGAAAAAAATAGTTTTACTTATTGCGTGTTTTGCTTTCCTAAATGCAGGCGCACAGGGATATTTAAAAGAAACCGAATCAGGTTATCAGGGAAAATTTATCCCAAAGTTGCAACAGGAAGACGATGCGCTTCACTTTTTGGTACTGGGTGATTTTGGACGCCACGGGCAATACCATCAAAAACCGGTAGCCGAACAAATGGGGGCTGCTGCCATAACGCTTGATATTGATTTTACCATTTCTGTAGGTGATAATTTCTACCCTAACGGGATAGAGAGCACACAGGATCCTCAGCTTCAAAATTCCTTTGAGGACATTTATACCAATACCAAGCTGTACGAAAACTGGTATGTGGCACTGGGTAATCACGATTACAACGGTAACATTCAGGCGCAGATAGATTACACAAAAGTGAGCCGTCGCTGGCAAATGCCCGATACGTATTATAGTGAAACTTTCAAATTAAAGGACGGCAGCAAACTGCTTATGGTGGTTATGGATACTAATCCCTTTATAGACGGTTACTATAAAAAGGATAATGATATGTATGAAAATATCATTAAGCAGGATACCACAGCCCAGAGAAAGTGGCTGACTGAAACACTGGAAAAAACCGATGCTAAATGGAAAATAGTTGTAGGGCATCATCCGTTATATAGCGGAGGGAAAAGAAAAAACAGTGATGATATCAAAGCCTTTGAAAAGAAGTTTGCTTCTTTTTTTGATAAGTATAAAGTAGACGCTTACCTGTGCGGGCATGAGCACGACCTGCAGGTTGTAAAACCGAAAGGGCATTATACTACCCAGTTCCTTTCGGGGGCAGGTAGTGAGGTAAGGCCAAGCGGAGAGCGTGAAGGAACCCTTTTTGCCGATAATCAGGCAGGGTTCATGTGCTTTTCTGTAACCGGTAAAAAGTTACTGGTGCAGTTAGTTAACGAGCACGGAGATATTATTTACACAACAGAAATGAATAAAAAATGATAAAGAATATAACACTTGCAGCAGCTATTGGGTTTACACTTGTTTCCTGCGGAGATAAGCTGGCCCCGGTAAGGGAAGATGCCGTTAAGCCTGCTGTAGTAACACAGCCTACACCACACGATACAGACGATCCTTCTATATGGATTAATCCGGAAGATGCTTCTAAAAGCTATATAGTAGGTACAGATAAGGATACCGATGGCGGACTGTATATGTATGACCTTGAAGGGAAAATCGTGAAAAAATCGGTTACTCTTAAAAGGCCTAACAATGTAGATATCGCATACGGACTTATGGTGGCTGGTAAAAAAACTGATATTGCCGTAACGACCGAAAGGGAAACCAACAGGATAAGAGTATTTAGCCTGCCTGAACTGGAACCGATTGATAATGGCGGTATTGAGGTTTTTGAAGGCGAAACAGAGCGCGACCCAATGGGGATTTCGCTTTACACTCAAACTAAAGACAGTGTAACGGCTATTTATGCTATAGTAGGCAGAAAAAGCGGTCCTTCGGGAAGTTATCTGTGGCAGTATCGCTTAAACGGCAACGATAACGGTATTGTAACGGCAAACGTTGTAAGGAAATTTGGTAACTATAGTGGGAACAAAGAGATTGAAGCTATAGCTGTAGATAACGAACTCGGAGTAGTTTATTACAGTGACGAAGGTAAGGGTATAAGGAAATATAATGCCAGCCCTGAAGGCGGAAATGAGGAGCTTGCCTTTTTTGGGCAGGATGGCTTTAAGCAGGACCACGAAGGTATTGCAATATATAAGGCTACCGATTCTACCGGATATATACTGATATCTAATCAGCAGGCAAATACGTTTATGGTATACCCACGTGAGGGTGTTAACGGAAATCCTAACGAGTACAAACTACTGGCAGAGGTGCCAACCTCAACCATAGAGTGTGACGGAGCCGATGCTACCAGTGTTAACCTGGGAGGTAAATTTCCTAAAGGTATGTTTGTTGCCATGAGTAACGGTATGACATTCCATTATTACGACTGGAACACTATCCAAAAGGTAATAGATGAAAATAAAAAACAGTAAGACAGATAAAATGTGAGACTATCTGAATCTTTCTAAACAAAAAGGCCCATTGTGAGAGGGCCTTTTTTTGTGCTCTAAAGTGAAGGGCTGTAAAACAAATTCTAAGTGAAAGGGCAGGAATACTAAGTCAGCCGTTGGGTTTACTATTCCTTGCCCTTTTCTCATTATGTGGTTTGGTAATTTAGCCTTGTGAGAAGAAAATTATTACAATCTGCAATATGAAAAACAGAAAGATATTAATCATTTCAGGTGTTATTTTGCTGGTGCTGGCTGCGGCCTATTACTTCTATTTCGGTTTTTTGTACAAAGAGGCAAGAGATATAACCGCCGAAGCACCGGCTTATACCCTAACAGCCCCAGATATTGTGGAGGAGTACCAAACTAATGCTGCCACGGCAGATTCAATGTACCTCAATAAAACCATTGTGGTTATAGGAAACGTAAATGATAATGACAGCATTTCGGTTTCCCTTGAGCCAGGTGTGTATTGCAGTTTTGATGTGCCTGCAAAAAATATTATTTCGGGCAAAAACATTAAGGTAAAGGGGCGATGCATAGGCTTTGACGAACTTTTTGGTGAGGTAAAGCTGGATCAGTGTACAATTAATCAATAATAAAAATGAAGAATTTTTTAGGCTTGCTGTTTTGCCTAACAGTAGTGTTTTCTGTTTCAGCACAGGACGATTTACTAGCCGAGATCGACTCGGTTTCCACGCAGGATTATGACACGCCTGCTTTTAAGGGATTACAGATTGTAACCCTTCAGTCAACAAAAATACCTGCCGCAAAGGAATTTTACTTTGTGGTCTCCCACAGGTTTGGTTCGGTTAAAGGCGGTATTTCCGAGTTTTTCGGGATGGATATGGCTACCACAAAAATTGGAGGCGCCTATGGTATTAACGAATGGCTTTCGGTTAGTGCTTCACGCCATACACTTTTAAAGGTGTATGAAACTGCCGTAAAGTACAGGCTTGCCAATCAGGCAACCGGAGCTCCGGTAACGGTTATTGGCTACAATACCATAGATATCAATACCTTTTTGGAAAAGGAAGATTATCCTAAAATTGAATTTGGAGATAGGTTAACCTATATAAGTCAGTTATTGGTGTCACGAAAAATATCCGACAGGCTCTCGCTGGAAATGGTGCCCATGTATATTCATAAAAACCTCTACAACCCTCATGTGGAAAACGATGACCAGTTTTCACTGGGAGCAGGGGGAAGGCTTAAGCTAACCAAGAGGCTTTCGCTTAATATGGAATATGTATACAATTTTGATAAGCCTGATTTTTATCAGAATCCGCTGTCGGTTGGACTGGACTTAGAAACAGGCGGACACATTTTTCAGCTGTTGTTTACTAACTCGCAGGCCATGACCGAAGGTGGTTATGTTACCACTGCGGCAGGCGATTGGGGTAAGGGAGATTTTTTCTTCGGGTTTAATTTATACAGGGTTTTTTAATATGAAGAAAGCAATTTTATATACAGGTTTGTTAGCGTTGTTTTTTGTATCGTGTGATTCCAATACTTATGAGGATATAAGCGAAGAACAAAACATAGTAGGTACTGTTACCTATACGGCTAATGTGAAAACGATTATAGATAATAACTGTTTGTCCTGCCATGCTCCCGGAGGTGTGGCTTCTTTCAGGCCATTACTTACCTATGCACAGGTTAAAGATGCGGTAGAGAATCACAATTTGCTGGGACGCATACAGCTACAAAACGGACAGCAGCAACTTATGCCGCAAACCGGCAGGATGCCACAGGCAAATATCAATTTGATATTACAATGGAATACCGATGGTTTACTTGAAAATTAAATCACTATGAAAAAAAGAAATTTATACTTCATCCTGTTTTTTGTGGCAGCTATGGTGCCTTTTGTTTCTCATGCGCAAAAGTTTGCCACTAAAACAGGAGATATAAAGTTTGAGGCTTCGGTTCCTTCGTTTGAAGAGGTAGCTGCCGAAAACAAAAATGTATCGGCTATACTTAATGCCAATAACGGTGAGCTTGCAGCGCTCGCACTCATGAATGGTTTTCGTTTTAAGGTTGCCCTTATGGAAGAACATTTTAATGAGAGTTATGCCGAAACAGCAAAATACCCTAAGGCGGTTTTTAAAGGAAAGCTGGAAGGGTTTTCACTGAAAGCACTTTCGGAAAAACCGAAACAGTTTACCCTGACAGGTGAACTTACCCTGCACGGGAAAACCAAAAAAATTAATGATGTTGCCATGGTGTCGGTTAAAGGGAATACCATTACCATAATCGGTAATTTTATGGTAAAGCCTGCTGACTTTGATATTGATGTACCAAAAGTGGTAAGCAAAAAAATAGCCGATGAGGTACAGGTTGCTTATACCTTTTTGCTGGAGGAATAACCTTTAGCCTTCGGTTAACTGTTTTTAAGAACTGTTTAATTGTTAAAAACCATATCTTTATGCCCTAAAACGATCTTCATGAAAGTATTAGGGCTTTTTTTATGTCTGTTATGTATTGCTCCCGATAAAGAATTGGCAACGGTTAGGCAACAGTATATTGATGCTGCTGTTTCTGCCGAAAGTGCCCTTGTGTTCCATGCTTCCCTTGAGTATTTGGATAACAGCCATGAAAATACTACTCTTTTGGCATACAAGGCGGCTTCTATCGTTTTGATGGCTAAATATGAAAAGGGTTTATTTACTAAAACCCGTTACTTTAATAGAGGGACTGACTTACTGGAGGAGGTAATAGAAAAAGATGCCAAAAACTATGAGGCACGGCTGCTGCGTTTAAATATTCAGGATAATGTACCCTGGATTACAGGTTATACCGGAGATATTAAAAAAGACAAAGCTTTTCTGATTGCTAATTATGCCGCACAGCCTAAAGATCTCAAAGTTTTTACTAAAAACTATGTAGTGCAGTGCGATGCTTTTTCTGATAAGGAAAAGGCATTGTTCAATTAGAAATAAGCTCTTAGCTGTACATTACCTGTATGTATGGCCTTACTGGTTTCACTTTTACGTCCCTGATAGTTTACGTTTACATCCAGAAACTGCGTAAGGTTTTTTTGCAGCAGCAATCGCCATGTAATATTCTTTCCGGCCTGTAAACCTTCAAGCATTTGGTAAGCAGCGGGAGAGAGTTCGTTTCCTGTAAAGTCATTACCATAAAAAGAGAACTCACCGTTTATGGAAAACTGCCTGTCTGAAGCATAGGTAAACGATGTTCCCACACGCTGTTGGTATAGGCTTTCCATTTCACCTATTTTATTCTCTTTGCTTCGGTATTCATAGAAAAGATCCCAACTGGCATTTTTGGAAAATATGTACGATACTTTAGGTAATAATGCAAATCCGCCTATTTTGTAGTTTCTGCTGCTGTAATTTTCAGAGTAGGTGTCAGATTGAAGGGTTTGTGCCGAAAAGCCCAACAGCCATAGTTTTTGTATTAAATGGGCATACTGTAACTGATGCGAACTGTTTTTACTTTCCTGAGAGCCCGCATTAAGCAGCGTGCGTGCCCTGTTTTTTAAATAGGTATAGGTAACGGAATGGTGTTGTTTACCCCGATTATAAAACAAACTATTCCTAAAGCTGGAGTTAAGTCCTAGTAGTCCGTCTTCACTATTGTCAAACGGGTTAAGATCAAAAGCTCCCGGTTTGCGTTCTATTTTACGGTCAATTATAAACGAGGTCTGGTTATAAAAATAAGATAACAGTTTTTTGAAACCCTTTTCGTTTTGCCACTGGTTGGCATTCAGGGTAACCGACTGCGAAAACTTATTTTGGTGGGTGCGTATGTATACCTGGTTAGGGAGGTATACCCTAACATATTTTGCCTGATCGGGGAAGGGAGCAACCTCAAACTCTTCCAGCTGTTGTATGCCATCATTGTTATAATCGTTCCAGGTATAGGTTCCCTGTCCGGGTTCAACTTCCAGATAGGTAAACTCCTGTTGCGGTATAGTACCCGATGTCGTTTCGTAAGCAGTGGTAACCTGTATTAACTGGTCGAAATACCTGTCATTGTACAAAAGCCTTGAGTTAAGGGACTGTTCGTTTTTTATAGCGGGATCGGTAAACTTAAGGTTTCTGTAATTTACAAAAAGGCTCAGGTCGCTTTTTTCAGTTTTCATCAGTCGCGACTTCATGTAGTACGATCGGGAGGTATTTACCTTGTCAAGAATACCGTTTACAACACTATCGTTAGCCCTTTGCAGGTAGCCCAGTTCCACATACACTTTAGTGCTGTCGCCACGCCCTACAAAAGCTCCGAATTCGTTAAAACGCTGACTTAGAGCTGATAACTGACCTGTTTCCTTAAGGCGTTCCCTGTTGTCTTCAACCCGTACTGTACCACCTACCCAGTTTTTACCAAAATGATATTTGGCAAGGGCTTCGTTTCGTATAAATTCTGATGCGGCATAATCGCTGTCACTATCCAGCCAGCTACCCTGGTTTTGTATCAGGAAATTATTAAAGGTAAAACGTCCGTTAACTACGTGGCGTGTTCCTGTAAAACTATCCGAAAAATCCAGTTGCTCCAGCTGGTAGTTAAACTGCCCTTTTTGCGGTAGCCTGAATGTGGTTCCGGTTGTAAGGTAGCTTTGGTTACCGTTTGTAGTGGTGATACCGTTAAGGTTCCAGTCTCGGTTAAATTCTATATTGAACAAGCGCTCTATGGTACGGAAATCCTTTTGGATAAACTGATAGTTGGCAAAGGCATCCAGTTCCCACTTACCGGTATACAGGCGTTGTTTGGCATCTATTTTTGCGGCATAACCGTTGTTGTCATCATTGTCAAGTGACGAATACATGTTGAGGTCATTGTTACTCATGCCGGCCTCAAAGTCGATAAGCGTTTTTTCGCTTGGGTTGTATTTACCCAACACGGTAGCAATTTGTATTTTCTGCGGAGCCGTAAGTCGGATAACGGGTTCGTAGTCTCCCTGTGGTATGCCGTTAATGGGAGGTGCATACTCAAAAATTCGCCCCACAGCTGCCGAGCTTGCCAGTATGTAGTTGCCCATATTAGCGCCAAGGTAGGTGAAGCGTACATTGTACAATTCGTCATCAGGGTTATTGGAATATTCAAAAACCTCAACACCGTTAATTAGGGTTTTGCGGTACAATATCTTGTTTTCGGAATACGTGTCCACATAAGCCGAAGGAGCAATCATCTGGTCGGTATTATCTCCTGCCTGTTTTAGTATTTCTACCTGTTCTTCAGTTAGGTTTTGTTGCAGGGGTTGGTTTTTAATATCATTTTCAGAATATACAAACCCGCCTATACTCCATTTTTCCTCCTCGTGGGTAATACCTCCGTAGGTAAGCAGTCTTGTATAGCTTTGCACTGTGTATTGGTATTCCACATTAATACGCATTTCACTGGTTATGGGGAACAGTGAGGTAAATATTATTTCCCCGGCATTATAGTCTATAATGTAGTCGTTGTTTTCGCCACGTTCCAACAGGATTCCGTTTACAAAAACCCTTTCTGAACCCGATATTACCAGTATGTACAACTCATCATTAGGACCCCGTAACTTATACGGACCCTGATTACCTTCCTGCCCTGTAAAGGTGCTTCGGGCATATTGACCCCTTACCAGTGCAGCAGCGGCAAAAATGGTGGTTTTTGAATCGTCATCTCCAAAAGAGAAGTTGGTAGATATACCCTGAACCTTTTTGTTGAAGTTAAGGAAACGGGACTGCCTGTTTTCCAGGAAAAGATCCCCGGCGCGTATGCTCCAGTTATCACTGAAGAGTTCTATAAAAATCTGGTCAAACTCATCCAGTTTTTGCGAGTAACCGCCTTCCTGTAGCGGGATGTTACTGTCCTGTATGGAAGCACGAAGGCTTACTTTGTTAGAGAGTTTTCCTGTAATTTGTAAATCAAGATTGGAGTTAACCACCGCATTCTGATTGTTACCTACGGTTATACCCCGCGTTATACTACCCGATGTGTTTAGTCCGTCAAACGGTTTAAAGGTGTTGAGCGGATCGCGGGTTACACGGTACAGGTTTTGGATTCCGGTAGCATTGTTGTCTACCACGCGGGAATCGTCATAAATACTGTATTTTTTGGTAAGGTATTCAGGGTAGCTTAGGTAGCGCATAAACAGGGTGTCCTGTGGAGTGTGGCCATTTTTAAAAACCAGTGTACTGTGTTTAAAGTCTACATGGTATAAGGTGGTGTCTATATCTTTTCCATTCCTGTCCTTTAGGGTAAAAAAGGCATTATTGATGCTCACACTGTCTATCTGTATGGTATCGGTTACAGGGACTATTTTTCGGTTTTTAAACAGGCCGTTTGTTTCCTGACCGTAAACCGCGGAAACCAAATACAATAACGCCATTAAAAACCTATATCTCAGCATCACAAGAGTATAACTCTAAAAAAGCAAAAGTAGTGTATTTACAGGGAAGATTTAAGGAGTGTTGATTGTGATAAGTTTTAATGGCATAAAACTTTCAGAGAAAGTTAGTCAATGATTTATTATTTAGGTTTATAAACTAAAATATAAAGTACTGCTGTAACTTCAAAACGATAATTTATAATAGGGGTTATTACAACCATCAAATATTAAATTTTCCTAAAACTTTGACAATGTTAAAGCTGTAAGTTTTATCTTTAAAGTAAAACTTACAATTTATGACTTCAGGTAAACGAATACTATACACCGGTACTGTTTTCATAGTAGGTATTTATTTTTTGACCGCAGGGCTTATTAAAGTTAAACCCCTGTTGGCCCCCTTGCTTACGGCTGTGATACTGGCATTGCTTGTGCTGCCCGTTGCCAGAAAACTGGAATCGTGGAAAATAAACCGTATGCTGTCGTCACTTATCAATACTGTTTTGTTGTTTTTGGTAAGTGTAGGCTTTGTAGCGCTTATCTCAATACAGATACAGAGTTTTGTAGCCGATTGGGATAAGGCAAGGCAAAAAATAATGCCCCAAATTGAAAAACTGGAAGATTACATTTATGAGAAAACACCCATTAGTCCTGAGGATATAGCCAAACAACAAAATGAGGCTACAGGAAATATGGGTAAACAGGCCATCAGCTTTATAAACGGACTGTACTCCTTTAGCGGAGATTACCTGCTCACGTTTATTTATGTTTTCTTTTTACTGAATTACCGTAAAAAGTTCAGGCAATTTTTTGTGAAGCTCTTTAAAAAGCAAAATAAAGATGATGTAGATGATGTACTTAGTCAGGCTATAAAAATTACCCAGGGTTACCTGTATGGTAAATTTATACTGATGATATTTTTAACGATAATCTACGCCGTAGGTATGGCAGTTTTTGGAGTTAGTAATTTTATCATCATTAGTGTTTTGGCAGCATTACTTTCTATAATTCCTTACATTGGGAATATTATAGGTTTCCTAATTGCTATTGGGCTGGGGTATGTTGCCGATGGAGATACCACAGCCTTAATAGGTATTGTGGTGACTTTCTCTGTTGCTCAGTTTGTAGAGTCATACCTGTTTGAACCTTATGTGGTGGGCGATAATGTAAACCTCGATCCGTTTATTACGATTATTGCAGTTGTTGTGGGAAATATGATGTGGGGTGTAATAGGGATGATACTTTCAATACCTATACTGGGGATCATAAATGTGATATTTATGCATGTAAAACCTTTAAAACCGTACAGTTTTTTATTGGGGAACAGTGATGATAAGCAAAAAGATAAAATTATAAAGCAGCATAAATAAACTATCCGTAAACTTTTGCATCTTTGTATAAATAACCCATTCATGCCATGCGAATAATCTGTTTTTATCTGTTATTGTTTTTTACACCTCCATTACTGGCACAAACTGATGAAACAGATAAGGCTGTTGTGCAGTCGGATAGTCTGCTAACTCCCGATCCGTTATACAGGGAAGATCAGTTTTATGCTTCAGTATCCTATAATCTTATTCGCGGTAAAGCCGACCAGTATTCGCAAAACTCATTCTCAACCGGACTTACAGTTGGGTTTTTAAGGGATATTCCGCTTAATGAGGCAAGAAACAGGGCGGTAGCTATAGGTTTAGGATATTCGTATACTAACATAAAACACAACCTGAAAGTATCTGAAGTTACAGAAAGGGAAGTTACAAGCAGGGTGTATGAGGTTGTAGGGGATAGTGATTTTTCAAAAAATAAACTGGTGCTTCATTACTTAGAACTGCCCATAGAGTTGAGGTGGAGAAACTCTACAATGACCAGTCATAAATTCTGGAGAATTTATACAGGGTTTAAGGTGAGTTATCTGTTAAACGACCGTTCTCAGTTTGAAAGTAATGAAGGAACAATAAGGATACAGCACAACCCTGATGTAAACAAATGGATTTCTACCGCTTATGTTTCGGCAGGGTGGAATACCTGGAACTTTTATGTAGCATACTCTTTTACTCCGATTTATAAAAATGCTTATACCAAACAGGGTGAAGAATTAAAGCTAAGTTCCTTTAATATTGGGCTAATGTTCTATATATTGTAAGTATGAAAGAGGCTTTAAGAAAACATATTGAGGAGATAGTTCCATTAACGGACGAGCAGTTTGATATTGTGTTTTCTTATTTTAAGTCCAAAAAACTTAAAAAGAAAGATTTTCTGGTAAAGCAGGGCGATAGTGTAAACTGCGAGTATTTTGTGGTTAGCGGTCTTGTAAAGGCTTTTTATAGTGATGACGAGGGTAAAGACCATATCATGCAGTTTGCTATGGAAAACTGGTGGGTAACCGATTATCAGGCGTTGCTTCATAAAACTCCGGCACAACTGGATATAGACTGCCTTGAGGATACCAAGCTGCTTTGCATTACACTTGAGGATAAGGACAAGCTTTGTGCTGCACTTCATAAAATGGAATACTTTTTCAGAAAGAAATCCAATTCAGGTTATGTCGCCTTACAAAGACGCATCCTTTCGCTGCTTAATAATGATGCTAAAGAGCGTTACGAACAGTTTATGAGTTTATACCCATCACTGTATCAAAGAGTGTCTAAAACGCTTATAGCGGCTTATCTTGGAGTGACACGCGAAACTTTAAGCAGGCTTACTTAACCTTTTTAGTTATAAAAATGTGATGTATGTCCTGTGTACTACAAATACGGGGCAGTAAATTTGCAGTGTTAATTAATTAAATACTACTATGAAAAAAATACTTTTTAAAACCGCTTTTGTGGTTTTAGCACTTTCGTTTGCATCGTGTAAGGAAACAGAGAAAAAAGAGGAGGCAGATTCCCAACCGCAGGAAGAAACTCAAACGGCAGAGAAAACTGAGAAAAAGATTTTGTTTGTTGTAACCAGTCACGATAAAAAAGGAGATACCGGTAAACCTACAGGATATTATCTTGCCGAAGTAGCACATCCGTGGGAGGTGTTACACGAAGCAGGTTATACAATTGATTTTGTTAGCCCAAAAGGAGGAAAGGCTCCGGTAGATGGCTTTGACCTGAATGATGAGGTAAACAAGAAGTTTTGGGAAGATGAGGAATACCACGCTAAAATTGAAAATACAATGACACCGTCTCAGGTTAATCCAAAAGAGTATGAGGCTATTTATTATGCAGGTGGTCATGGTGCAATGTGGGACTTACCGGAGAATGAAGAACTAGCAAAAATAGCCGCACAGGTATATGAAGATGGCGGAATAGTAGGAGCTGTATGTCACGGTCCTGCCGGACTGGTAAACGTAAAACTGTCAGACGGATCTTATCTGGTAAGTGGTAAAAAGGTAAATGGTTTTACCAATGAAGAGGAGAAAGCCGTAGAGCTTGAAACTGTAGTTCCGTTCTTGTTGGAAACCAAGTTAATTGAACGTGGCGGACAGTTTGAGAAATCAGGAATGTGGGAGCCTCACGTTACCGTAGATAACAGGCTTATTACAGGACAGAACCCGCAATCGGCAAAAGGAGTTGGGGAAGCGATACTAAAAGAGCTTAATTAATTATATAAAGGTAATTCTTTGAAGCGGACTAAGGTCCGCTTTTTTTATAGCCACCAGTGCCATAGTGCTATTTGTGGTACAACGCCTATAAGTAGTCCCTGTAGTAACTCGTTTGGTGTATGTGCTTTTAAGAATAGTCTTGAAGAGGCGGTAAAACCGGTGCATAGTATAAAAAAAGCAATGGTGTAATTAAGGCTAAGATGAAAATGCAGGGACAGGCTTATCAAAAAAACGGTAAGCGCACTAATGCCCATTATGTGCAGGCTGGACTTTTGGTTAAACAATATCATTACTATTGCCAACACTGTACTGATAAGGTAACCTGCAAAGTAATAATACAGCTCCGGGATAGTGGTATTGCCAAATCCCTGATAGAGCATTATGCCTAACAGTAATGCCTGTATTATGAGTGGGATTTTACGCTCCTTTTTGTCCAGCTTCATGGTAGAGTGTACCAGTCCCAGTGAATGAAGGAGGTAATATATAGATATGGGTAAGAGTACGGTAAGGATAAGCACCTGTACACTTACCAGTATAATTTCATAGCTGTAAAAATACTGATGGGCAAATAAAAAATATAACAGCGCAGCATACACCGATACAAACAACGGATGGAATATATAGGAGAAAGCCGGCAGTATTTTCTTCATATTAAATCCTCTTTCTCATTCTGGCTACCGGAATATCCAGTTGTTCCCTGTATTTTGCAATGGTTCTTCGGGCTATAGGGTAGCCTTTTTCTTTTAGTATTTCGGCAAGCTTGTCATCCGGTAACGGTTTTCTCTTATCCTCTTCGTCAATAACGTTTTGAAGTATTTTCTTGATTTCAATGGTAGATACATCTTCTCCCTGATCATTTTTCATAGCCTCAGAGAAGAATTCCTTAATCAGTTTGGTGCCATATGGTGTTTCTACATACTTACTGTTTGCTACACGGGAAACGGTAGAGATGTCCAGTCCTACCATATCGGCAATATCCTTAAGGATCATCGGTTTTAGTTTGGTTTCATCACCATCAAGGAAATATTCTTCCTGATAATGCATAATGGCATTCATGGTGACAAAAAGAGTTTCCTGACGCTGTTTTATGGCGTCTATAAACCACTTTGCCGAATCCAGTTTTTGTTTGATAAACTGTACTGCGTCCTTTTGCTGATTAGACCTGTCTTTAGATTCCTTGTAGCTTTGTAGCATTTCCTGATAATCTTTAGACACATGCAACTCCGGAGCATTTCTTCCGTTAAGGGAAAGTTCCAGTTCGCCGTCTACAATCCTTATAGAAAAATCAGGAACAACATGCTCCACAACTTTAGAGTTACTGTCGTAAGCCCCACCTGGTTTTGGGTTTAGCTTTTCTATTTCGTCTATAGCTTTTCTAAGCTGATCCTGACTGATGTCGTACTTCTGTAACAGTTTGTCATAATGCTTTTTGGTAAAGGCATCAAACTGATTTTCCAGTATATCTATAGCCAGGTCAATAGACTCTGTAGGGGTTTTGTGTTTAAGCTGTAACAACAGGCATTCCTGCAGGTCACGTGCACCAACTCCTGCCGGTTCCAGCTGGTGTATAATGTGTAGTATGTTTTCTACAGTTTGGTCATCTGTGTAAATACCCTGTGTAAAGGCCATGTCGTCCACAATATCGGCAACACTCCTGCGAATGTATCCGGTATCGTCGATACTACCCACTAAAAACTCGGCAATATCCCTCTCATTATCGCTTAGTATAAAAGTGTTAAGCTGGTCGCTAAGGCTTTGATGGAAACTAACAGGTGCCGCATAAGGCATGGTACGCTCTTCGTCGTCGTCACTGTAGTTGTTGGTTTGTAGTTTATAGTTGGGTATTTCGTCGTCGCTAAGGTATTCGTCTATGTTAATGTCGTCGGCTTCTATCCTTTCGTTATCATAGTCGTCATAATCATCGTAGTCGTCATTGCCAAACTCATCAGCCTCATACTGGTCTTCCTTGCCTGTTTCCAATGCCGGATTTTCCACCATTTCTTCTTTAAGGCGTTGCTCAAAAGCCTGCGTTGGCAATTGTATCAGCTTCATCAGCTGAATTTGCTGTGGCGATAATTTCTGAGATAATTTTAATTGTAAATTCTGTTTGAGCATAATGAAAACATAGAGTTTTATGAATTATAAAAGTACAAAAAAGCCCTTTTAGAACGCTATGTTTTTAGAAAAAATTATAATTGAAATAAAAAAAGGTATAATTTTTGATAAGACGTTGCTTTATTTTATTCTTTCGGCTTTGAAATCTTCGGCAATAATATAAGGCTGTCCTAAGCTATATTCGTAAGGACTGACATCGCTATTCCCAAACATTAATATTTTGGTTTCCGGTTTATCGGCATAACCTTTCTTTTCTCCAGAATATTGTCCCGTTAGTTTAAAGGATAATTCCTGTTTGTTAAGTATTATTTCGAGGCTTTTTTGCAGTGGTGCCGGTATTGATATTGTAGTTTTTTCTGCTTCAAGTCGCTGTTTGAAATTCCATAGTGCTTTATGAAAAGGTATCCAGTTTCCGGTTTCTGTTTCAAACATGTTTATAAGGTCAAATCCAAGTTCATAAATATTTTTTGGAGTTCCTTTTAATTCGTAATATAACTTATCTTCATGATATAGCCATAGTAAAGGATGCTTGTCCATAATTTTCATCTTTACATATGGCATCATCAAGTCTAAGTCAAATCCGTTTATCTTCATTGTTTCTTTGCAGGTTATTTTCCATTCCTGATATTCAACAGGATGGTCGTAACTTATTTGATTAACGGAAACGATAAGCTCAAACACTTTTTCTTTAGTGTTAAATGAGTAAGATTCTGTAATTAAATCACAGTTTTGATAGAAGTCTTCTGAGTTGCTTATATTGATTAATTCGTTAATCATTATGGTGAGGTTTAGTATTGCTAAAATAACAAAAAGCCCTGCATTTTTGCAGGGCTTTTTTAATATTCTAATATCTCAATTCTCAATACTAATTTTTTGAAATTAAAACTCAGCGTTTTGCGGAGTCCTTGGGAAAGGAATCACGTCGCGGATGTTACTCATACCGGTAACGAACAGTACTAAACGCTCAAAACCAAGTCCGAAACCACTGTGTACAGCAGTACCGAAACGGCGTGTGTCAAGATACCACCATAGTTCTTCCTCGTCGATACCAAGCTCGGCAATTTTTTGCTGAAGTATGTCAAGACGTTCTTCTCTTTGTGAACCACCCACAATTTCTCCAATACCAGGGAAAAGAATATCCATAGCACGAACGGTTTTGTTGTCGTCGTTAAGGCGCATATAGAATGCTTTGATCTTAGCAGGGTAATCAAACAGGATTACAGGAGATTTAAAGTGTTTCTCTACAAGGTAACGCTCGTGCTCACTTTGAAGGTCGGCACCCCATTCTTCAATAATATAGTTGAACTTCTTGTTCTTGTTAGGTTTAGAGTTTTTAAGGATGTCAATAGCTTCTGTATAGCTAACACGCTTAAAGTTATTTTCCAGTACAAACTGAAGTTTCTCTAAAAGCCCCATACCGCTACGCTCGTTTTGTGGCTTCTGTTTTTCTTCAGCCGCAAGGCGCTCGTCAAGGAACTTAAGGTCATCCTCACATCTTTCCATTGCATATTTAATAACATACTGGATAAAATCTTCAGCAAGATCCATGTTAGCGTCAAGGTCGTTAAAGGCAACCTCAGGCTCAACCATCCAAAACTCGGCAAGGTGACGTGATGTGTTAGAGTTTTCAGCACGGAAAGTAGGGCCGAATGTATATACCTGTCCTAAAGACATAGCATAAGTTTCTGCCTCAAGCTGACCCGATACGGTAAGGTTTGTTTCTTTACCGAAGAAATCTTCTTTATAGTCTACTTTGCCTTCCTCTGTACGTGGTGTTTTGTCAAACGGTAATGCAGTAACCTTGAACATTTCACCTGCACCTTCGGCATCACTACCGGTAATGATAGGTGTGTTTACATACACAAATCCTTTTTCCTGAAAATACTGGTGGATGGCAAATGATAGTACCGAACGCACCCTCATAATTGCTCCAAAAAGGTTAGTACGTGTTCTAAGGTGTGCGTTTTCTCTTAAAAATTCAAGAGAGTGTTTTTTAGGCTGCATAGGGAATTTCTCAGCGTCACTGTCTCCTAAAATTTCAACCTGCGAAACTTTTATCTCATATTTCTGTCCTTTACCCTGGCTCTCCACAAGGCTACCTTTAATGGCAACTGCTGCTCCGGTAGTGATACGTTTTAACGTTTCTTCCGGAGTATTTTCAAAGTCAACAACGCATTGGATATTATGTATAACCGAACCATCGTTCAGTGCTATAAACTGATTATTTCTAAAAGTTCTTACCCATCCTTTTACTGATACTTCATCAATCGTGTTGGTGCTATTCAACAGGTCTTTAACTTTTGTGTGTTTCATTTTTATAATAAATTAAATAGAATAAACCGCAAATCAGCTGTGTTTTGATGTTTTTCAAAATACAAATGCCTGCAAATGTAGTAAAAACAACAAAAAGGTGTAAATATTAAAACCATAATTTGGAAAACTTTACCTTGTCTTAAAGTAGTATCTTTGCCTTTACTTAAACAATAGTGCCATGAACTGGATTTTACTTGTTATAGCAGGGCTTTTTGAAGTAGGTTTTGCTTCCTGCCTTGGTAAGGCTAAAGAGACTACCGGAACTGCCTCTCAATTATGGATGGGAGGTTTTTTTGTATGCCTTGCTATTAGTATGTTTTTATTGTATAAGGCTACCCAAACACTGCCTATTGGTACTGCTTATGCGGTATGGACAGGGGTAGGGGCTGTAGGTACGGTTTTAGTGGGGATTGTTGTGTTTAAAGAACCTGCCGATTTCTGGAGGCTTTTCTTTATCACTACACTGATAGCTTCGATTATTGGGCTAAAATTTGTTTCGCACTAAAACAGGCTGAATACAAAAGACAGCTTAATGGATATGTTACGGTCAAACTCGGGTAAATGGTAGGGGCCGTAACGGTAAAAGGCCGTTAATCCAAGCCCTTTAAATATTTCATTAAGTTCCACTCCGCTTTCATAGAAACCTTTTTCAAGCGTATTGTATGGCTGTCCCACATGTTTTTCCGGACTTTCCATGTTACCCCAAACGCCTCGGGTTACCAGTACCGGACTAAGCTTAATGTCGCCAAAAAGGTTTAATCTTCTAAAAGCATGTTTTACCTGAAACATGGCATACTGGCTCGAGAAGAACTCGTTAAAGTACATCGTCTCAAAACTGTTTTTACCGGCAAAGGTAATACGGGCTATAACGCCGTCTTTATCAAGGTTGTTTGGCGAGGTACTGTACAGGTGGGTAATAGGGGTGTCGCCCATGGCTAAACCTCCCTGTATAACCAACGATGTTTTTTGTCCGTTTATGTATTTTCTCTCATACTCGGTTCTGAAATCGAGTTTGCCAAAAGTAAAATCACTGTCAAATAATCCTGTAACTGCCTGAGTGTACTGGAATGTAAATTTCGGGAATCGTTTTTCAATTTCAATACGTCCTTCGGGTGTTTGCATGAAGTCACTAAACGGATTCCATTGCAGGGCAGCCTCAAATGTGCTAAGGTTGTATTTGGTGTATAAATGTCCGTTAGTATTAAAAGCATAGTCAAAACGCGGCTCTACACTGGTGCGACTAAAACCCCAACGGCTTTCTGTTTTCGGGATTATTTTGGTTTCAATATAACCATGCCATTTTCGGTACTTATAGAAAGTAGAAACGTTTATAGGGCGTGGGTCGTATATTTTAAATACCCGTTTATCTGTAGCAAACGTGGTACTGCCAATTTCCTGTACGTCTTCGGTAAAAGAGCCTCCAATCCATGAATCTGAAAAACGCCCCAGTCGTACAGCTCCGCCAAGATTGTATTTAAACTGTCCGTCTTTAGTACCATAAGCACCATAAGTACTGATTCGAAATACTTCAGAGAATTTATTATTGGTTATTCCGCCTACGCCAAACCTCACGCCTTCATAGTTGTTGTATTTTATAATCTGTCTCAGGTCAAAGTCAAAAAAGCCAACAGGAAGGTATCCGGTAATAACTCTTTTGCCTAAGTTGATAAACTGTTCTATTCTTTCCTTGGTTAAAATACTATCCAGTGCAGGGTAGGTTTTAATACTGCGCTCGTCCAGTGTGTCGGCTCTGTGTTGTGTCCAGTAACTTTCAGGGCGGGTTATGGCTTCTTCATTTATCTCTATAGCAATAGCCGGTCTTCTTATGGTTAGCGGGATATTGAATTCCTTATCCGAATTAATGGATTCAGAATATACATATACAAAGTCAGACGGTTCTTTATCCCTGTCGGGGCTTGTGGTGTTTATAGCGTCAAATTTGATGGTTTCACCCAGTATATTTATGTCTTCGCGGTTATTTCCTTTTACTATTTTAAGGGTTTTCCTGTCGGGAAACCAAACGCCCTGTTCTTCTTCAAACTTAAACAGGTGGGTAGAGGTTATGTCCAGTACGTTTTTTACTCTGAATACTGCTTTAGCAATGCCAAAGGTATTGCTGTCTATGTATACAAGTCCGTATAGCCTTTTTTTCTTGTTAGCTCGTTTTGGGGTAAAATAGATCATGAACGTTTTGCGGTTGTCTATATATACCGTGTCGAGTATTCTGTATTTGTACTCTAAAAGTGCGTTGTATGATAAAGGTCCCCTGTACTTGGTTTCCAATAAATCTACATCATTATAAACCGAATAGGATTGCAGGCTAAGGCCTATAAATTCATACACGGGTTGTTTGAAGCCTGCCATACGTGCGGCAAGTATATTTTCTTTAAGTCCGTCTTTTTTTGTATAGCTGAATTCCGATATTTTTTCAGTTTGATATAGGTGTTGCTTTTCAATCAGCTTTTTGAATTTATAGTCGGTCGAGTCTATTTTTAATATCCTGCGTCCGGTTTTTTCATATAGGTAAACCGAATCCAGTTTTGAACTGATGGAATCTGGATTTGCAGTAACAATAAGTTTGTTGTAGGTTTTGTATTTAAAACTGTTTAGTTTTTGTTGCGGGTCATTATTCTCCTTAATACGGATGGCATGTTTTATTATAGTTGTAGCCTTGTTGGTTTGGTTAATAACCAGTTCCTCCAGTTCATTTGGTTTGGATTTAAGTGCTACGGTATAAAATTTTTTTCCGCTGTGGGTTTTAATGGTTTTGGCTTCATAACCGGTGTAGGTAATGGTTATGCTTTGTAGCCTGGTTTTGCTTTCTATTATAAATTTACCATCCAGATCACCAATAATGGTATTGCCTTCCTGTGTTTTTATAGTAGCAAAAGGCAGCGGTGAGTTAGTACTGCCGTCCTTAACTATCCCGGTTATTGTAAACTGGGCGTTGGCAGCCATGCTGAACAAAAAAAGCAGGACGGTAATAACTCTCATAGGGGTTTTTAAAGCTAAACGCGCAATACGTAAAATTGTTACAAAGATAGTATAAACAAAGAGTCCGCTGTTACCAGCGGACCTTAAAACTTATACTTTCATGATCTCGGCCTCTTTGTGAGCCAGTAGGTCATCTATTTTCTTAATGTAAGCATTGGTAAGCTCCTGTATATCGTCTTCTGCTTTTTTACAAACATCTTCAGACATACCGTCTTTTTCAAGTTTCTTGATTTCGGTGTTAGCATCCTTACGGGCATTTCGTACACCAATTTTAGCATCTTCAGCTTCCGCTTTAGCCTGCTTTACAAGATCCCTTCTTCTTTCCTCTGTTAATGCCGGAATGTTAATGATGATATTCTCACCATTGTTCATTGGGTTAAAACCAAGGTTAGCAATCATAATTGCTTTTTCAATTGGCTGTAACATAGCTTTTTCCCAAGGTGTAACCGTTAAGGTTCTTGCATCGGGAGTATTAACGTTTGCAACCTGAGAAAGAGGTGTTTGAGCACCGTAGTAATCTACTTTTACACCACCAAGCATGGCAGGGCTTGCTTTACCTGCACGGATGTTAAGGAATTCTTTTTCAAGGTGACTAAGAGATCCTTTCATTGACTCTTCGCTACTATCTAAAATAAAATCTATTTCTTCCATAATGCTGTTTCTTTTCAGTTTTTAGTTAAACGCTTACTGTAGTTCCTACAGTATCACCTTCACATACTTTTACAAGGTTGCCTGCCTTGTTCATATCAAACACTATAATAGGCAGTTCGTTTTCCTGGCTAAGTGTAAAGGCAGTTGTATCCATTACATTAAGGCCTTTTTGAAGTACGTCTTCAAAAGTAAGCGTGTCATATTTAGTCGCGTTAGCGTCTTTTTCTGGGTCGGCAGTATAAATACCGTCAACACGTGTACCTTTTAATATCACATCGGCATGTACTTCCACACCTCTTAGTACTGCAGCTGTATCGGTAGTAAAGTATGGGTTACCTGTACCGGCTCCAAAAATTACAATTCTTCCTTTTTCAAGGTGGCGTACAGCACGTCTTTTAATGTAAGGTTCTGCGATAGCTTCAATTTTAAGGGCTGTTTGCAGCCTGGTTTGCATACCGGCATCTTCAAGAGCTCCCTGTAATGCCATACCGTTAATTACGGTAGCTAGCATTCCCATATAATCTCCCTGAACCCTGTCCATACCGTTGCTGGCTCCGGATACACCTCTAAAAATGTTACCGCCTCCAATAACGATTGCTATTTCAACACCTTTATCGTGTATTTGTTTTATCTCGTGGGCATATTCGGCAAGTCTTTTAGGATCAATGCCATACTGCCTGTCGCCCATAAGGGCTTCGCCGCTTAGCTTTAACAGGATTCTCTTATATTTCATAGGGTAATATTTGACTGGTGCAAATATAGTAATTATTGTTTTTCTTAAAACAGAATTTTAACCCCTGCTTATGATAGGTATTTACGCAATGAGCTCCTCGTAGGATTTTTTTGCCGATTCGTACCCGATATTGAAAATTTCCTCCATTTTTTGCTTGTTGGTTTCAAAGGTACTGTACAGTGCAAGCTCATCGGGGCTGATAACCCAATCGCAAAGGGTAAACTTTTGCATATTACTGTTTGCCGAAAGCAAATCGTAAGCACGCGTGGTTACTGTTTTGATGGATTTCAAATCGTTAGCGCCAATTTTTTGTATAGGGCTAACGTATATTCCTATCAGGGTTTCACAGCGTCCCTGCAATACATCGGTAGGAAAGTGGTTTATAATACCGCCGTCGCTGTATATTTTACCGTCTATCTCATAAGGTGATATGATACCCGGAAAGGCAGATGAAGCCAGTACAGCATCGGCGATTTTTGTTTCCGGTCCAAAGATTTTAAGTTTACCGGAAACCAAATCGGTTGCGGTAATATGCATACGGTATTTCATTTCCCCGATTAGGGTTTCGCCAAAGGCCGAATGAAAATAACTTTTAAAAGCTTCAGAATCTATAAAACCTGCCTTACGGAAGGTAAAGTGTTTCCAGTGAAAAAAGTATATGGATTTAAAGAACTCCAGTATCTCTTCGGGCGATTTGCCGTGAGCATATAAGGATGACACAATAGCACCCGAACTGGTGCCTGCCAGGTGGGATGGTTTTATCCCTATTTCGTCAAAAAATTTAAGTACCCCTGCATGGGCTATGCCTTTTGAGCCTCCTCCCGAAAAAATAAGGCCTATAGTGCTGTTGTCAAATTTCATGGTGTGATTAGAATTACCTGACTAAATTACAGTTTTTTATTGGATGGCTTCTTTTTTGCTATTGCAAAAGTAATTTACTTTTGCACAAATTTATATTATGAGTACACTAATAGAAAAAAGTCTGGATAACAGTTATTCTTATTCAGAGTATAGAAACCATATATCTTCGCTTCTTCAGAACGGACTGTCTACAGGGGCAACACAATCGGAAGATTTAACCAATTACAGTTCGCTTAACGAAGTAAGGATGAATCGCCTTGACAAAACTATTAAGTTAACGGATGATATTAAAGAAAGACTGGGCAAGCTTAAAAAAGAGCATATATTGCTTGTGATATCTGAAGGCTGGTGTGGTGATGCAGCACAGATAGTGCCTGTTATAAACAAGATGGCTAATGAGACCGATAAGCTGGAGCTTGAAATAGTACTTCGTGATGATAACGACGAACTAATGAACGAATATTTAACTAACGGTGCTAGGTCTATTCCGAAGCTGGTATTAGTAGAGAAAGATACCCATATTGCCCGCGGAAGCTGGGGACCAAGACCTCATGATGCGGCAAAACTGATAAGGGATTATAAAGAACAGCACGGTGTTATTGACCAGGTGGCTAAAACCGAACTGCAAAAATGGTATTTGCACGATAAAGGTGAAAGCACTATGAAAGAGATAACACTACTGCTTGAAAACGCTGAGAATATGTAAAATAAAAAAGTCCGCTCATTGAGCGGACTTTTTTATTTTACATAGTTCCGATAACCTTAATCTTATTAGAAGTTGATATTCCTCCCGGATTACACCCCGGCAACCCTTCGGGTATATCGGCATTAATGCTTTTGTAGTATTCTACCCAGGCAGGGAAGTAATCGTTTGTGCCGGGTTCTTTGTAGGTCATGGGTTGTAATTCAAAAAACGGAGTTCCGTTATTGGCAAACTTAAAAGCATCATAAATAAGTTCACTGCAATAGTAGGCGCCGTTATCATATACATATTCATCGTCATAAGGAACGCCAATCTGCTCCAGTGAAAAATCGATAGCCTTAGTGATAAGCTTACGGTGTTTCCTTTTTAGTCTTCCTACATACATGGGCTTTGAAGTATTTTTTGAAAACTTTTCCAGCGGAGTAAGGCGAACGGCACTACCGGCAGCTTCTATAACATAAACGGTGTCGTTACGGTGGTATACCATACCCATGTGGCTAAAGTCGTTTCCGTTATAGCCTTCGGTAACAGCTTCTATAGCATCACATAGCGGACCGCAATCCATATCCTGAAAAATAAGGTCGCCGTCTTTAAGTTTTATGTTTTGTGCAAAAAGAGAGTTTGCAGCTAAGAGTAAAAAGAATATTGCTTTTTTCATGCTGCAAAGATACCTAAAGCTATTCGTTATTCAGGCTTCTGACCATAGTTTCAAAAGCATCGGGTAAAATGGCATCCTCTACCGAGAACTCGCCTATTTTAGTTCGGCGTAATGCCGTTAGGTGTGAACCGCTTTGCATGGCAGCTCCAAAATCGTTAGCGATAGAGCGAATGTAAGTTCCTTTGCTGCAAACAATCCTGAAATCTACTTCGGGTAATGCTACTCGGGTAATTTCAAACTCATGTACAGTAACTTTGCGGGAAGCAATTTCTACCTCTTCACCTTTTCGGGCATGTTCGTATAGGCGTTTCCCGTCTTTTTTGATGGCCGAAAATACAGGAGGTTTCTGGTCTATCTCACCGGTAAACTGTTTAGTGGTTTCAAGTATAAGTTCTTCAGTTATATGTTCGGTTGGGAAAGTGGCATTTACTTCCGTTTCCAAATCATACGAAGGGGTAGTGGCTCCAATATGGAAAGTTCCGGTATATTCCTTTACCATGCCCTGTAGTTCGGGGATACGTTTGGTGAATTTTCCGGTACATATAATAAGTAGTCCGGTAGCCAGAGGGTCAAGAGTCCCGGCGTGACCTACTTTTATCTTTTTTAAACCTAAGTTTTTTTTAAGGGCCCACTTCACTTTATTCACTGCCTGAAACGAACTCCATTGCAGTGGTTTATCTATCAATACTACCTGTCCTTCCTGAAAACTTTCTGCCGTCATTAAATAATAGTAAGTGGGTGAATAAAGTAATGAATTATAATTACTGCCAGTCCGGCAAGAATCCTGTAGTAGCCAAACACTTTAAAGCCGTGTCGGCTAAGGTAATTAATAAAGGTTTTTATGGCCAGTGTACCTACAATAAAGGCAACTATGTTACCGATTATAAGTAGGTTTACCTGATCTCCGGTAAGTTCAAATCCGGCCTTATAGTAATCAAATGATTTTTTTGCTGTTGCGCCAAACATGGTAGGTACTGCCAGGAAGAAAGAGAATTCGGCAGCAGCCTTACGCGAAAGCTTTTGCGACATACCACCCACAATACTGGCACCGCTCCTGGATACACCCGGTATCATGGCAATACATTGAAAAAATCCTATTTTTAATGCGGTAGCATAACTTATTTCGGTGTTTTCAGAATCGCCAAAATAGTCGTCTACCTTTAAAAGGATAACTCCGCCTATAACCAGTGATATGGCTACCGTTAGCGGACTTTCCAGCAGACTGTCTATAAAGTCGCTTAATAATAATCCAAGTACTACGGCAGGCATAAAGGCTACCAGTAGTTTTAGGTAAAAATCTACCGTTTGGAAAAAACGTTTAAAGTAAAGTACAATTACCGAAAGTATAGCGCCAAGCTGTATAACTATCGTAAACAGTTTGGTGAAATCGTCGCCTGCAATCCCGAAAAAGGAGGAAGCGATAATCATGTGTCCGGTAGATGAAACAGGTAAATACTCGGTTAAGCCTTCAATGATGGCTATAATAATGGCCTGTAAGTAATCCATTAGGGGTAATTATTTTTTGAAGTTCTTAATTTCGGCGTCTTCAGGAAAATTGCTGTCTTTTTTAGTGTTCGGGTTTTTAAGTATGGCATAAATAGTAACGCCAAAACCAATAAGCACTACAGTAGGTGCAAGTCTTATTCTCCTAAAGTTGAAAATAGCATCACTAAATACTTTAGGGTCGTCGCTACCGCCACCTGCCATAAGTATAAAGCCCAGTAAAATAACGCCAAGGCCTATTAAAAGTATTTTGTAGTTTACCTTTTCAAAAAGGAAATGTGTTTTTATCTCGTTACCCATAATAATTGTTTCAGGTTTAAAATTTCAGGTTTTGCGGTTTGCTTAATATAAATCGTCTGTCCTTAGGTTAAGGAAACGCTGCGTAGCAAAGAACGTACTTATGGCTGCGATTATTATACCAAAGCCCAGTACACCACCCATTACAATAGCTGTAGGAACCCAGTCTTTCCAAATGTCCAGGAATGGCAGCTTACCGTCTACATAGTTAACCAGCCATAATAAAGCTCCTATAGCAAGTAGTGCGCCTATAAGCCCCAGTTTAATGCCTCTCCATATAAACGGCCTCCTGATGAAGGATTTTGTTGCACCTACCATCTGCATGGTTTTGATGGTAAAACGGTGTGAGTATATGGATAGTCTAAGTGAACTGTTTATAAGCAGCATGGCTACAAAGGTAAGTCCGCCGCTAATAACCAGTATCCAAAAAGTTATTTTCTTAATGTTTTCGTTAGCCATTTCTACCACTACGGCATCATAACTTACATCGGCGACCATTTCGTTTTTCCTGAACTTCTCATCAATTTTCTTGATGCTGTCTGGCTGTACGTAAGCACTTTTTAGGTGAATGTCGTAAGAATCAAATAACGGATTTTCAATAAGGCTTTCAAAGTCGCCTAAAATGTCCTTGTTCTTTTCGGCTGCTTCCTTTTTAGAGACGTAGTGGAAGTTTTTAATATAGTCTGCCTTTTCAAGCTCTTTTCCAAAAGCCTTGATGTTTTCGTCTTTAGCTTCCCTTTTAAAATAAATAGTAAGCGGAATATTCTCCTTTACATAGCCCGACAGCTTTTCTGTATTGATAACAAAAAGCCCTAACGCCCCTAAAAGGGTAAGTACTATGAAAATGATTAATATAACCGAGAAATATGAAGAAATCAACCGCCTTTTTTGAAATTGTTCAAAAGATGATGCCATACACACATTAATTTTAGGTGTAAAAATAAATAAAGTATTTGTTTATACATAGTTTATAACGGGCAAAGTTTTGACTTTCGTACAATAAGCGTAAATTTGCCTTCCTTAAAGACTTTCAAACTTTTGACTTTAGACTGATACAATGAAATACAATCCTAACGAAATTGAAGCCAGATGGCAAAAGTACTGGGCAGAGAACGGTACTTTTATGGCAGAAGATGTTTCTGATAAGCCGAAATATTATGTGCTTGATATGTTTCCTTACCCATCGGGGGCAGGATTACACGTAGGGCACCCACTGGGTTATATCGCTTCAGATATTTATGCACGTTACAAACGCCATAAAGGTTTTAATGTACTGCACCCACAGGGATATGACAGTTTTGGACTTCCGGCAGAACAGTATGCTATCCAAACCGGGCAGCACCCTGCTATAACTACCGAAACCAATATTGCGCGTTACAGGGAGCAGCTTGATAAAATAGGCTTTTCTTTTGACTGGGACAGGGAGGTGAGAACATCTAACCCTGAGTATTACAAATGGACACAGTGGATATTTATCCAACTGTTCAATTCATGGTTTGATATCGATGCTAACAAGGCAGAAGATATTCGTGCCCTTGTTATTGAGTTTGAAGCAAACGGTAACACAAAAGTAAATGCGGTTTGTGATGATAATATCCCGGCGTTTACTGCTGCCGAATGGAAAGGTTACAGCGGTGAAGAGCAGCAAAAAATATTATTAAAATATAGACTTACCTATCTTGCCGAAACCGAAGTGAACTGGTGTCCGGCTTTAGGTACTGTATTAGCGAATGACGAAATTGTGAACGGTGTTTCCGAAAGGGGAGGGCATCCGGTAGTGCGTAAAAAAATGACGCAGTGGAGTATGAGAATTTCCGCTTATGCCGAAAGGTTACTACAAGGGCTTGACACAATCGACTGGACCGATTCGCTAAAAGACAGTCAGCGTAACTGGATTGGAAAATCGGTTGGAGCTGCGGTTACCTTTAAAGTAAAAGACAATCATAATAAATTCCTTCACCTGTTAACGGGAGATGATACCGGAGAGTTTGCGATAGATGTGTTTACTACACGCCCTGATACTATTTTTGGGGTTAGCTTTATGACGCTTGCGCCAGAACATGAACTGGTAGCAAAAATCACTACTCCGGAACAGAAGGAAGCGGTTGAAGCATACATCGAGGCTACTTCAAGAAAGAGTGAGCGCGAGCGTATGGCCGATGTAAAAACCATATCAGGGGTATTTACCGGTGCGTATGCCGAGCATCCTTTCACTAAAGAGCCTATTCCGGTTTGGATTGGTGACTACGTGCTTGCGGGCTATGGTACAGGAGCTGTTATGGCAGTACCTGCCGGAGATCAGCGTGATTATGATTTTGCGAAGCATTTTAATATCCCAATCAAAAATATTTTTGACGGAGTTGATATTTCCGAAGAGGCTTATGGCGCTAAAGAAGGCGTGAAGCTAAAGGATTCTGACTTCCTAAACGGACTTGATTATAAAAAAGCGACCAAAAAAGCTATTGAGGCGCTTGAAGATATAGGGCAGGGTAAGGGTAAAACCAATTACCGCCTTCGTGATGCTGTATTCTCGCGCCAGCGTTACTGGGGTGAGCCGTTCCCGGTTTATTATGTAAACGGGTTACCGCAAATGATAGAGGATAAGTACTTGCCAATTCGCCTTCCGGAAGTGGAGAAATACCTTCCTACCGAAGACGGGCAGCCGCCTTTAGGGAACTCTAAAGAGTGGGCATGGAGTGTTGCAGAGCACAAAGTGGTAAGCAACGATCTTATCGATAATGTATCGGTATTCCCGCTTGAGCTAAACACTATGCCGGGTTGGGCAGGTAGTTCATGGTATTGGCTAAGGTATATGGACCCGCACAACGATGAGGAATTCGTATCTAAAAAAGCACAGGAATACTGGGAGAGTGTAGACTTATATATTGGCGGTAGCGAGCACGCTACAGGTCACTTATTATACAGTCGTTTTTGGAACAAGTTTTTAAAAGACCGCGGATTTATCACTCAGGAAGAGCCGTTTAAAAAGCTAATCAACCAGGGTATGATTTTGGGTATGAGTGCGATTGTTTATCGTGTTTCAGGAACTAATCAATATGTTTCAAAAGGTCTTAAACAAAACTATGAGACTGAAGAATTACGTGTAGATGTTAATTTGGTGAATGCTTCAGATGAAATAGATGTTGAGGCATTAAAGAACTGGCAGCCGCAGTTTAATGACGCAGAGTTTATACTTGAAGATGGTAAATATTTTGTAGGACGTGAAGTAGAAAAAATGTCTAAGCGTTGGTACAATGTAGTTAACCCTGATGATATTTGTGAGCAGTATGGTGCCGATACTTTAAGGTTGTATGAAATGTTCCTTGGTCCGTTAGAGCAGGCCAAACCATGGAATACTGCCGGTATAACAGGAGTTTCGGGCTTCCTTAAAAAATTATGGAAGTTATACTTTGACGATAACGGACTTATTGTTAATACCAATCAGCCAAGTAAGGAGGCATACAAAATACTTCATAAAACCATTAAAAAGGTACAGGAAGATATAGAGAACTTCTCGTTCAATACATCGGTAAGTTCATTCATGATCGCTGTTAATGAGCTTTCGGCTATTAAATGCCATGAGCGTACCATACTTGAGCCGTTTACCATACTTATTTCGCCTTATGCGCCACACATTGCCGAAGAGCTTTGGCACAGGTTAGGGCATCAGGAAAGTATCTCTAAAGTGCCGTTCCCTAAATTCAATCCGGAACACCTTGTGGAAAGCAGTAAGGAATATCCGGTATCGTTTAACGGAAAAATGCGCTTTAAAATTGAACTGCCTATGGATATGCCTGTTCCTGAAATAGAGAAAACTATTTTAGCTGACGAGCGTACCGTACAGCAACTTGACGGACGCGCACCTAAAAAGGTGATTGTTGTTCCGGGTAAGATTATTAATATCGTAGGATAATTTTCTCCTGCAGGGTTTTGAAACCTTGTAGGTCTAAAAATATAGATCCTTCCTTTCGTCAGGATGACACTCGTATGTATTAGGCTCTGCTTTGTCATTCTGAACGGAGTGTAGTGATAACGTATAACAACCTGTGCTAAAAAGATGTACTTTAGTATTAACAGGAATTTTGGCACATGGTTTGGTAATGCTAAATCAAATAACCAAATAAACAATCATGCTATGAAAAAAGCCTTACTATTTGCAGCCCTTTGCTGCTTTGGAGTTCAATCATCAATCTTTGCACAGGAAAGTCAGCCTGAAACAACAAATGAAAAAGAGAAACCCGTTTACCTGTATGTGGCATTAGGAGCTAACATAAACAGTGGGTTTAAACTTAACGACAAGCTTGCCAATGCCGGTTTTCGTAAAATTGATGAAGCCACTCCCGAATTTGCCCTTGGTTTCCGCATCAACATTCCCGATTCTAAAATGTATACCGATATAGAGATTTCCGGTAGTTTTTACGACAGGAATGACGGTGGTTTCAGGACGCAGTCTATTAGTAGTAGCAGTAGGCTAAGGGTGCATTACACGATTTGGGAAAACAAGGATTTTATGTTTTCTGCCGGAGGTGACGTGTCATACACCTCTTACTACGTTAACCTGTTTTCAAGAAACAACTACGTAGATCTTGATGATCTTCCTAATACAATGAACAACTCTCATGTGTCGCTTAGAAGCGGTTTGTTGAATGTTGGTCCGTCTGTAGCTTTTGGTTTTCTTAGAGATACTAATTTCCCGTTAAGGATTAATGCCGGATATGATATAGGACTTACAAACGGTAAATGGAAGTCGGATTTTGCTTCTGTAGGGAATACAGTAAAGGAAAACGGTTTGGGTACTTTTTATGTCAGATTAGCACTTTGGGCATGGTAAAAGCTTAATAAAATGCCAAAATAACAGTTAAAGCCAATCTTAATTAAGATTGGCTTTAATTTTGATATATACTATTTATATAAATCAAAAAACGATGTATTTAGAATATTATATTTTAATAGGTATTATTGGTTTGGCAAGTTACGCTATTAGTGCCAAACTAAAGAGTAAGTTTGCTTTTTACTCAAAAGTACACTTAAGGAATGGTATGAGTGGTGCTGAAATCGCTCAGAAAATGTTGCAGGATAACGGTATCTATGATGTAAAGGTAGTATCGGTAGCCGGTAGGTTAACCGACCATTATAACCCGGCAGATAAAACCGTGAACCTAAGTGAGGCCGTATATAACCAGCGTAATGCCGCCGCCGCCGCCGTTGCAGCACACGAGGTAGGGCATGCCGTTCAGCATGCTACAGCATACAGCATGCTTACTTTTAGGTCTAAAATGGTTCCTGTGGTAAGCGTGTCGTCTAATCTTGCGCCTATGCTTATATTTTTAGGCTTGATTTTAGGTGCTGCCGCTAAAATAGGTATGGGGTATTATATAGCTGTTTTAGGTGTTGCACTTATGGCTATTGCCACACTGTTTAGCTTTGTGACATTGCCGGTGGAGTATGATGCCAGTAACCGTGCCCTTGCATGGTTAAAAAGCAAAAATATGCTTAGTCAGCAGGAATATGCCGGTGCTGAGGATTCACTAAAATGGGCTGCCCGTACTTATGTGGTCGCTGCTATTGGATCGTTAGCTATGCTTTTGTATTGGGCATTGCAGGTATTTGGAGGTTCCAGGGATTAAACCCTGTCTATATATATCTTGATAAACAGCCGGACTTAAAGGTCCGGCTGTTTTTTTATTTAGTAAGCTTGTTTGTATGTCTCTATTTTCAGCGTGTCAATACTGTTTTTTCGTTTAATTATCATTATTAAGTCATCATAATTAGGATTTGTGTTAGGGAGTATGTAGCCACGTTCCAGTTTTTCTCCTGTATATCCTTTTTTCTTTGAGTTTAGTTTTTTTGCAAGTTCATTTAGTATCTCGTTGGTTTTCTCCTTCTTAAAACCTAAAAATAAAATTTCATCATCACTCCCTTCCTGACCCTTTTCAATAGAACTTGGGAACAAATTGCTGTATGTTGAGTCAGAATAGTAAGTGACAGCTAGTTTTAAATCTATCTGTGTAGAATCTATTATATGGGCTGTCGCGCCTGTTATTGTGTATTTGTTTTTTATGTAACCAGGGGTGTTGCAGCTAAATAAAAGACATGTTATTAATGATAAACTGATTGTAGTTGTAGTCTTTTTCATAGTCTTTCCTGACTTGCTGTTATAACTGTATCTGTCTTTCAATTTGCTGTTCCAATGATATAAAGGTTTCGGTACGTGATACTCCATTAATGGGCTGTATTTTTTTGTTGAGTAGCTGCATGAGGTGTTCGTTGTCACGGCATATCATTTTTATGAGTATAGACCAGTTTCCTGTGGTATAATGACATTCCAGTACTTCGGGTATTTTCTTAAGTTCTTTAACTGCTTCAAAATTACTGGAAGCTTTTTCCAGATAGATCCCTACAAATGCCATTGTACTGTAGCCCAAAACTTTTGTGTTTACAATAAACTTTGATCCGGCTATTACTCCTGCCTGTTCCAGTTTACGCAAACGTTGGTGAATGGCAGCGCCCGATATGCCTATTTTTGCGGCTATCTGTAATATGGGTTTACGGGCATCTTCCATAAGATAGCGGAGTATCTCTTTATCAATACCGTCTATTTCAATTTGTAGTGAATTTATCTTCATAACCTTTCAGTTTGTTGTAAATATACGTTTTTTGGTTACAGTTAGTGATTGATATTTATGTTTTGATACTATTGCATATTGACTATAATTAATGTTAGTGTAGAATGGTAGAAAAAAATAGCCTTTCCCGGGGCGGTGGGAAAGGCTGTAAAATATTGAGTTAGTAAAGGAGGTCTAGCTCACTACATTATTGGCATTGTAGCCCATGTAGGGAACGTGTTTTTCGTGAAAAACGACCCCAAAATCTTCAAGCTCTTTTAATATTGGCTCGTATACTTCTTTGTTTATGGGTATTTGTACCCCTGGTGTGGTAATATTACCGTTTAATATTTGTAAGGTTGCCATAGCTACCGGTAAACCTACTGTTTTTGCCATTGCAGTGTAGGTTTGATCTTCCCCTATACATACCATAGTGGAGTCTATCTGTTTGCGTTCACCGTTAAGCTCGTATCCAAACTTGTGGTACATAACAATCATGTCCTTGTCCTCAGGACTAAGCGTCCACTTGTCGCTAAGTATTTTTTCCAGTATCTGAGCCGGAGTGGCATCTATAAGCCCTACTTTTTTATTCGGGTTAAAAATGTCAAGCTCTACCAGTTTGTCCCACTGTATATCATCCTGATCCAGTTTTAGGCTGTGTCTTAATTTCAATTCAACCGAATCGCTGGGATGATAAGGTAAAAACGAATTGACAAACTCCCTGTAGCTCATATTCTCTGAGTTTTCCATGATATACGAATCATCGGTCATACCCAGTTGTACAAACATGTTCCATGCTTTAGAGAAGCCTACACGCCTAAGTGTACCTCTATATAAGGTTAAGGCATCATCCAGTCCGTATACGCTGCGGTATTTTAAAGAGTCCCTGTTGGCATAACCTTCAAATCGGCCATAACCTTCTACCTCCATAAATTCTGTACGACGGAAAAGCTTATTGTAAGGGATATACTTGTAGGTTCCTTCCTGAACAAATTTAGCTGTTCCTCCCTGTCCTGCAAGTACCACATTACGCGGGTTCCAGGTAAACTTATAGTTCCACAGGTTGTTATCACTTTCCGGGGCTACAAGTCCGCCACAAAACGATTCAAATAAAATTACTTTACCGCCCTGCTCACGAATTTCGTTTATAACCTTCATGGCACTCATGTGATCTATACCCGGGTCAAGACCTATCTCGTTCATGAAAACAAGATTGTTTTCCTTAACCAGCGTATCGAGTTCCTGCATGGCAGGGCTAACATATGATGCGGTTACCAGGTGTTTTTTATGCTTAATACAGTCTTTAGCGACTTCATAATGCAAATGTGCCGGTAGCATGGAAATTACTATATCGGCTTTGCTTAATTGTGTATCGCGTTGTTCTGCATTAAAAATATCAAAAGCTATAGCTGTGGCGCGAGGATGGCCTGCGGTTTTCTTTTGGGCAAGTTCAAGGGAAAGATCTGCAATAGTAAGGTGCAGGTTTTCAGTCTCTGATTTGTCTAAAAGGTATTTAATTAATGATGATGCAGAGCGTCCTGCACCAATTATTAATATATTCCTCATTTGAGTTTGGTTATTTAATTATAACACGAAAGTAGTAATTTGTTATATTTATAAAAATTATTTAGCAAAATAAATGCGTTAAACTTTTTAAATTTACCCTCACAATAACATAATCATGGATAAAAAAACAATAGCGATTGCAGCAATACTGGGTGCTACGGGTATTATGCTTGGTGCTTTTGGAGCACACGGATTAAAAAAACTCATTGAGCCGGAACAGATAGCTACTTTTGACACAGGGGTAAAATACCAAATATATCATGCGTTATTCCTGCTTTTTGTAGGGGCAACTTCAATGTTAACAGAAAAGGCAAAAAAGACAATTTTAACACTTACAACCATAGGGGTGTTTTTCTTTTCGGGATCTATCTATTTTTTATCGTGTAACAGCCTTTTTTCGTTCGATTTCAAAACAATAGGTTTTATAACACCTGTTGGAGGATTATTATTAATTTGTGCTTGGGTAGTATTATTTTTACAGATAATGAAGCGAAAACAATAATTTTGTTTTAATTTTTTATTTTGTAAAGTTTAATTTATACTTTTGTCCCCTGAAACAATGCAACTTAATAACAAAACTTATGAGTAATTTTGGCCTTTTTACGAAAACGATTTCGTTAGAGAAAATGGGAATTAAAAATGCTAATGTAAAGTATCAGTTAACTCCAGATGAGTTACATGATATTACGATAGAGAAAGGCCAGGGTGTCGAAAGTTCTACAGGGGCGCTGGCAATTAATACCGGAGAGTTCACCGGAAGATCTCCTCAGGACCGCTTTATAGTTAAAGACAGTATTACTGAAGATAAAGTGTGGTGGGGTAATGTCAATATTCCTTTTGATAGTGATAAATTTGAAAAACTGTATAATAAAGTAACCGAATACCTTTCGAGTAAAGAAGTTTTTGTAAGGGATAGCTATGTATGTGCCGATCCTAATTACAGGATGAACGTTAGGGTGGTTACTGAATGTGCATGGTCAAACCTTTTCTGTTATAATATGTTCCTTCGTCCTGAAGATTCAGAACTTGAGAACTTTAATGCAGAATGGCATGTGGTATGTGCACCGGGCTTTATGGCCGATCCGGCTGTAGACGGAACACGTCAGCACAACTTTGCAATACTTGACTTCACAAGAAAAATTGCTCTTATAGGTGGTACAGGTTATACCGGAGAGATGAAAAAAGGTATTTTCTCTGCGCTTAACTTTATTCTTCCTGTGTTTAAAAATACTTTACCTATGCACTGTAGTGCCAATGTGGGTGAAAAAGGTGATACAGCTATTTTCTTCGGTCTTTCGGGTACAGGTAAAACTACACTTTCTGCCGATCCTGCACGTAAGCTTATTGGTGACGATGAGCACGGATGGACTAAAGAAAATACAATTTTCAACTTTGAAGGTGGTTGTTATGCTAAGGTTATCAACCTGACAGAAGAAAATGAGCCGGATATCTTCAGGGCTATTAAAAAAGGAGCTCTTTTAGAGAATGTAATCTTTAAAGAAGGTACTAAAGAGGTTGATTTTGAAGATATTTCAATCACGCCTAATACACGTGTAAGCTACCCAATATATCATATAGATAACATTCAGCCGGGATCTATCGGTGAAAATCCTAAAAACATATTTTTCCTTACTGCCGATGCGTTTGGGGTACTGCCTCCGGTTTCTAAGTTAACTCCGGGTCAGGCTGCTTACCACTTCATTTCGGGCTATACAGCTAAGGTAGCAGGTACGGAGGCAGGCATCAATGAGCCGGTGCCTAACTTCTCTGCTTGTTTCGGTGCGCCGTTTATGCCGCTACACCCAACAAAATATGCTGAGATGTTAAGTGCTAAAATGAAAGAAGCCGGCGTTAATGTATGGCTTATCAATACCGGATGGACCGGTGGTGCTTACGGTACGGGTCAGCGTATGAAATTAAAATATACCAGAGCCATGATTACTGCAGCTCTTAACGGAGAGTTGGATAATGTGGATTACAAAACACATAAAGTATTTGGCTTAGCGATACCGCAAACCTGTCCTAATGTTCCTGATGAGGTTTTAAACCCAAGGACTACATGGGAAGATAAGGATGCTTATGATGCAAAAGCACATGAGCTTGCCGAGTCGTTCAGGAAAAACTTTGCCAAATTTGAAGAATTTGCTAATGATGAAATCATGGCAGGTGCACCAGTGGCATAATCAGGAAATTTTAGAATAATGAAAAAGAGCCGTTTTTTACGGCTCTTTTTTTTGTTTGTATAGTTTGCTGTAGTATAAACGTGTATAAACAAAAAAAGCCGCTTTTTAAGCGGCTTTTGTAGTATTGTGTGTGTTTGGTGTAATGTAATATAATATTATTTCCCTTTGTTGGCTTCAATAATATATTTTTCAAGAGCCATTGTCATAGAAGGGGTTCCCGGTGCAGGAGCCATAATATCTATGCGCAGGTTGCGGTCCAGAGCTTCTTTTTGGGTTGTACTTCCAAATACAGCAATCCTGGTGTCGTTTTGCTTGAAATCAGGGAAGTTTTTAAATAAAGATTTAATTCCTGTAGGACTGAAAAATACCAGTACATCGTAGTAAACATCTTTAAGGTCAGAAAGGTCACTCATCACTGTTTTATAAAAAGTACCTGCTGTCCAGTTTACCTTAAGGTTGTCCATTGTTTGAGGGACATCGTCGTTAAGCTGATCTGAAGCCGGTAAAAGAAATTTCTCATCCTTGTACTTTTTAATAAGCGGAGAAAGATCGGCAAAATCTTTCTGGCCCACATAGATTTTTCTCTTTCTGTACACCACATACTTCTGCAGGTAAAAGGCTACGGCCTCGCTCTGGCAAAAGTATTTCATAGTTTCAGGCACTTTATAACGCATTTCTTCCGCTACCCGGAAAAAATTATCAACAGAATTCTTGCTGGTAAGGACTATGGCAGTGAAATTGTTAAGGTCAATTTTTTGAGCCCTAACATCTTTTGCGCTTACACCCTCTACGTGGATAAATGGCCTAAAGTCTACTTTTACTTTTAGTTTGTTCTGGATTTCGAAGTATGGTGAATTTTCTACTTTAGGTTCCGGCTGCGAAACCAAAATTGTTTTCACTTTCATATTTGACATGTTGTTATAACTAACTTTTTGTAAACCAATAATACATGAAATAATAGGGTGCTATTTCAAGAGTGCAAAGATACAAAATAAAATAGAATAATTTACCGAGTATCAAATTTTGATAAGTCTTCAATGAAACTATGTATGAATAAAGGCTTCCCGTAATTATAAGGGTTAAAATTGTATAAACCACAAAAGGGGAGGGGTTACTGTTGTAAAACAGTATTGCATTTAACGGAAGTAACACCAGTCCTATATAGGTTCGGTAGTTTACTTTCATAAGGTTAAACTGCTCGTTAAACTCTTCTATGTTAAATGATGTGGCAATTATTTTTTCGGTAAGGTATTTAGAGAGGATAAAAAAGCTTAAAAAAGTAAATATCTGTACAAAGGTAACAAGACTGTATTTACTGCTGCTGCCAAAATAACTTAGCAGGAATTGTATGAAAAAAGTAAATGACACCAGTTGTACAAAAAAGAAAGATATGGTAAAAGTACTGGTCATATTACCGCTATCCTTGTATATTTTTATGTATTTGTTTGATAGTGCGAGTTTTGAGAATTCGGCAAAGCGCCCCCCAAATACAGAGCGGTTTGCTGCAATGAGCACAAAGCAAAAAACAAACAGGATGGTGGCCCAGTCTTTGCTATCGATTATTCTTTCATGTAAAACGAAGTCGGTCATACACAGCAAAATTAAACATTTTTATGTACAGTTATTTTGCAGAATTATAATTTAATTATGGCATGCACGTTAGAAATACATTATTTTTGCATTCAAAATTCACGCGCACATGAGCGAAGGTATAGTAGTAATACCTACTTATAACGAAATTGAGAACATTGAAACCATTATAAGGGCTGTTTTTTCATTAGAGACAAGCTTCGATATACTGGTGGTTGATGATAATTCGCCCGATGGTACTGCTGCTAAGGTAAAAGAGCTTCAGGCAGAGTTTCCTGATAACCTTTTCCTGGAAGTAAGAGCCGGTAAAGAGGGGTTAGGTACTGCCTATGTGCACGGGTTTAAATGGGCTATTGCCGGGAAATACGAATATATTTTTGAAATGGACGCCGATTTTTCACACAACCCTGCCGATTTAGAAAGGCTGCAGGTGAGTTGTAAAAACGGAGCCGATATGGCAATAGGGTCAAGGTACAGTACCGGAGTAAATGTTGTGAACTGGCCACTTAGCCGTGTGCTTATGTCATATTATGCTTCGGTTTATGTAAAAATGATAACGGGAATGAAAATTCACGATGCTACTGCCGGTTTTATATGCTACACGCGCAAGGTGCTGGAAACCATAAATCTTGATAAAATTAAGTTTGTGGGGTATGCTTTCCAGATAGAAATGAAATACAGAGCCTGGTCTAACGGGTTTATTATAACAGAAGTGCCTATAATATTTACCGACAGAACTAAAGGACAATCTAAAATGAGTAATGCCATTATTAAAGAAGCTATCTTTGGTGTTATTTCATTACGAATTAAAAAAATGCTTAACAGATTATAACGGATATAATGAACAGGGTTTTAATTAAGAACGCTAAGATCGTAAACGAAGGGTCTATTTTTGAAGGCGATCTTTTAATTGAGGATAAATACATAAAGGAGATTGCTGATAGTATCAGTGCAAAATCTTCTGATATTAAAATTATTGATGCCGAAGGGAATTACCTTATTCCGGGTGCGATAGATGACCAGGTACACTTTAGAGAGCCGGGTCTTACCCATAAGGGTAATATTGAAACCGAATCGCGTGCTGCGGTTGCCGGTGGTATCACTTCATTCATTGAGCAGCCTAATACCGTGCCAAATGCGGTAACACAGGAGCTTTTGGAGCAGAAGTACCAAAGAGCAGCCGAAACATCGTATGCTAACTATTCATTCATGATGGGTGGTACTAACGATAATCTTGAGGAGGTTTTAAAAACCAATCCGAGAAATGTTGCGGGTATAAAACTTTTCCTGGGCTCATCTACCGGTAATATGCTGGTTGATGATGAGCAGGTACTGGAAAAGATTTTCTCAAGTACTTCAATGCTTATTGCTGCACACTGTGAAGATGAGGCTACTATACGTGCTAATTTTGCAAAATATCAGGAGGAGTTTGGTGATGACATCCCAATGAAATACCATCCGCTTATTCGTAGTGCAGAGGCATGTTATATCTCTTCGTCAAGAGCAATTGAACTGGCTAAAAAAACAGGAGCAAGGCTGCACGTTTTCCACGTGTCTACAGCTAAGGAAACCGAACTTTTTACCAATAAAATTCCGCTTGAGGAGAAAAAAATTACTGCCGAGGTGTGTATTCACCACCTTTGGTTTACCGATGCCGATTATGAGAAAAAAGGTTCGTTTATTAAATGGAACCCTGCTGTAAAAACGGCTGAAGACAGAAAGGCGCTTTGGGAAGCTTTGCTTGATGACAGGATTGATGTTATAGCTACAGATCATGCTCCTCACACACTTGAGGAGAAAAAAAATCCATACACCAGTGCTCCATCGGGCGGGCCGCTTGTACAGCATGCTGTAGTGGCTATGTTTGAGGCATATCATCAGGGTAAGATATCTATCGAGAAGATAGTGGAGAAAATGGCTCATAACCCGGCAAAACTATTCAGGGTAGAGAAGCGTGGCTTTATCCGTGAAGGCTATTTTGCCGATCTTGCTATTGTAAATGCAGGATTGCCTTGGAATGTGAAAAAAGAAAATATCCTATATAAATGCGGTTGGTCTCCGTTTGAGGGTACTAACTTTAAATCAAGAATTACGCATACGTTTGTAAACGGACAACTGGTATACAATAACTTTAAGGTGAAAGATATCCGTTGTGGTGAGCGTTTACTTTTTGATAGGGAATAATCATGAAAAAAATTGCAGTTTTTTTATCGGCAATATGCCTTTTTGCCTGTAATGATAAATTACAGAAACCGGATAATCTTTTAAGTGAAGATAAGATGGAGGATATACTTTATGATGTAGCCCTACTACAGTCTATAAGTTCTTTTGCTCCGGCCGTGCTCAGTGCTAACGATATTAAGATTGATACTTATATTTATGATAAATACCAAACAGACAGCTTAACATTTGCTCAAAGCAATGAGTATTATGCTGCTGATTTTGACCGTTATGAGGCTATTTTAGAAAAAGTGTCTGAAAGGCTTAAGACAGAAAAAGTTGAAATTGACAGTATAGTTTCTAAGGAGAATAAAAATGTTGTCAAGGATTTTAAAGCAAAGGCTGTTAAGGATAGTGTTGATGTAATTAGAGATGATGTGAAAGTGCTTAACGATAGTATTTCAATAGAATAAAAAAGCGGGCTAATTAGCCCGCTTTTTTATTGATGATTATTCCTGTATTTTTCTCCTATTTTGGTAAGATAGCTCTTTATATCCCTAAAGTTGTAGTTAAGGGCTTCTCTTATTTTTGAGTTGTCAAAGTTTTGATGTTTGTGTGCCGATTTTGACATGCTTTTTGTAAAATGCCTTTTCCTGAAAAGTAGTTTTGAGAAAAACCAATCCAGTCGATAAGCCATATCGGTCATAAACGGAGTAGCATATATAAACGGAGGTTTTTTGTGCATACCGTCGGCTATGGCGTTAAAAATGTTTTCGTAGGTAATGTTTTCGGCTACCACGGTATAACGTTCCCCTGATATGTTAGATTCCATTAGCTGTATCATTATTTCCACAACATCTTCAACCGCTACAGCTCCACAGGTGCCTTTGGTGTAAAAATACTGTCCTTTGTGCACGGCCTTAAATATTTCGCCGCTACCCTGATTCCAAAAACCATATCCGAAAATCAGTCCCGGATTTACAATAGCAACTTCAAGACCTTCCTGCCAGCCTCTCCAAACTTCGGTTTCTGCACCATGTTTGCTTATGGCATAATCGGCATGGAACTTCTCCGGGTTCCATTCGGTTTCCTCGGTAATAACGGTCTCATTGTATTTCAGGTCACCTAAAGCAGCTACCGAACTTACATGACACAGTTTGCGAACTCCCAGTGCAAGGCAGCAGTTTACCACATTTGCAGTTCCTTCTATATTTACTTTGCGGAGTAATTTTTCGTCGGCAGGGTCAAAAGAAATGCTGGCAGCACAGTGGTATACTTTTTCTACTCCTGCCAGGGCAAGTTCCAGTGACGGAGTTTCCAGTATATCACCTTCGAGCCATTCTATTTTTTCAAACAGGTTTTGTTTGCCGTAATGAGAAAACAGGTGCTTTGTTTTTCTGGTTGTATCGGCGTTGCGGTACAATGCCCTTACGGGCGTTTCGCCTTCGGCCAAACGCAGCAGCAGGTGTGCACCTACCAGTCCTGTTCCTCCTGTAACTAATATCATATAACAAATATAACCATTGATAGGTGTATTTTATATTGGCTTAATTATAAATATTCACTTTTTTTAAACAACGAGGTGTATTTTTATCGCCGTACATTGTATTTTTGTGCTTCACTAAATTTTTGATATGAAGAACTTTGTAGAAGAGCTAAGATGGAGAGGTATGATACATGATATCATGCCCGGAACCGAAGAACAACTGAGTAAAGAGGTTACAACGGCGTATATTGGCTTTGATCCAACTTCAGATTCGCTACACATTGGTAGTTTAGTGCCTATTATTATTTTAGTACACCTGCACAAATGCGGGCACAAGCCTATTGCGCTTGTAGGTGGTGCTACAGGTATGATAGGTGACCCGTCGGGCAAGAGTGACGAAAGAAACCTGCTTGATGAGGAAGCACTAAACAAAAATGTGGAGGGAATTAAAAGAGTGCTTTCCCGTTTTCTTGACTTTGATGCTAAAGAAGAAAATGCTCCGGTGCTGGTTAATAACTACGACTGGATGAAGGAATTCTCTTTTATAGGGTTTGTTCGTGATGTTGGTAAACGTATTACCGTTAACTACATGATGGCAAAAGACTCGGTTAAAAAGAGGCTTACGGGTGAGGCAGGATCAGGTATGTCGTTTACCGAATTTACCTATCAGTTAATACAGGGTTACGATTTTTATCACCTTCACAAACATTATAACTGTATGCTTCAGCTGGGTGGTAGTGATCAGTGGGGTAATATTACTACAGGTACAGAGCTTGTAAGAAGAATGAACGACGAGGGAGCTAAGGCTTATGCTATGACTACTCCGCTTATCACTAAGGCTGATGGTTCTAAATTTGGTAAATCTGAAGGCGGAAACATATGGCTGGATGCCGATAAAACTTCGGTTTACAAATTCTACCAGTTCTGGTTAAATACCAGTGATGCTGATGCTGAGAAATATATTAAGATATTTACATTCCTTGAGCAGGCTGAAATTGAGCAGTTGATCGAAGAGCACAAACAGGCTCCGCACCTAAGAGCTTTACAGAAGAAACTTGCACAGGAAGTAACGGTGTTCGTTCATTCGCAGGAAGCTTTTGAGGATGCTGTTAAGAAAGCAGAGTTTGTTTTCTCTAACTATGACCGTGCTGCGATTGAAGCGGAGAATGAGGAATTCTTTACTGATATTTTTGGTGAGTTCTTTACAGCTCCAATTAAAAAATCAGTGCTTACAGAAGGTGAGGATATAGTTGTGGTGTTAAGTGATCTTACCGGTATATTTCCTTCAAGAAAAGAGGCCAGAAAATCATTAGCGGCAAATGCTGTTGCTATAAATAAGGTTAAGGTTGATGAGACTTATGGTTTAAGTACAGCCGATTTACTTTTTGATAAGTATATCCTTGTTTCTTTTGGTAAGAAAAAGAACTTTGTAGTTCCGGTTGAGGACTAGTTTAAAATACATCTATAAAAAAGCCGCTCATTGAGCGGCTTTTTTGCTTCGATAATAGTTTTGTCATTCCTATTGTAGCGCAGCGGAATAGAGGAATCTTAATTGTCAGATAAGATTTCTCACTTCATTCTATTGCGTATCGAAATGATAGGAATACTATAAAAAAACGGCTCATTGAGCCGTTTTTTTTATTTCATTGGAGTACCTCTAAGCTTCCTGAAGTTCTCGTATGTTTTTTCAACTCTTTCCTTTGGAGTTGTTTTAAACTCCTCATCGGTTACTTTGTACTGTTTCTGTAATTCTTTTAGTCTGTTGTGTAGCTGTTTTTGTATGTCGGTATAATTTGGATCGTCATACAGGTTGTGCTGCTCTTCAGGGTCGGTTTTAAGATCATACATTTCCCATACATCAATATCATCATAAAAATGGATAAGCTTGTAGCGTTTTGTCCTTACGCCATAATGTCTTTTTACCATGTGGAAGGCAGGGAAGTCGTAATAATGGTAGTATAACGCATCTCTAAAGTCATCGGGGTTTACCTTGTTGTCTAAAATCGGCTTGATGGACTGCCCTTGGAAATCATCGGGTATAGTAGCTCCGGCATAATCCAAAAGTGTAGCTGCAAAGTCCAGGTTTTGTGTCATGGCTGGCACTACCGATTCTTTTTGGATTTTAGGAGGGTATTGTATAAGCAATGGTTGTTTCATGGAAATGTCATACATAAAACGTTTGTCAAACCATCCGTTTTCACCCATGTAAAATCCCTGGTCTGATGTGTATACCACTATGGTATTTTCGGTAAGTCCGTTTGCATCCAGATAATCCAGTATTTTACCTACTCCTTCGTCTACCGATGCTATAGTGGCAAGATAATCCTGAACATAGCGCTGGTATTTGTATTCTGCTAATTCTTTACCGTGTAGGTTAGCCCTGTGGAAAGCATCGTTTTTTGCCTGATAGGCATTATCCCATATTTTGCGCTGTTCGGGAGTCATACGGTCAAAATCAGTAGTCCATGGGTTGTGTGCCAGTTCGGGACTACCTTCTTTTTTGGTAAGTTTCAGATCGTGACCTTCATACATGTTGTCATAGACCGTCATGAGTTGCTGTTGTGCGGCAAGCTGACCTTCGTGTTTGGAGAAATAAGTGTCCGGTAGCGGGAAATGAACAGTGTCATACATATTAACGTGACGTAAGGCAGGCATCCAGTTGCGGTGCGGTGCCTTGTGGTGTACCATGATAAAAAATGGTTTGTCTCCGTTTTTATTCCGGTTTATCCAGTCGATACTTTTATCTGTAATTAAATCGGTGGCATAACCCTCGGTAACGGTGGTGTCCTGTTGTTTTATAAACTGCGGATTGTAATAATTACCCTGATCGTTTAATATATCCCAGTAGTCAAATCCTGTAGGCGTACCCGATAAGTGCCATTTGCCTATTATGGCTGTTTTATAGCCTGCCTGTTGCAGGTATTTAGGTAGAGTAGGCTGATCGTTGTCAAACTTATCTCCGTTCATCCTAAAGCCGTTTAAATGGCTGAACTTTCCGGTTAGTATGGTGGCTCGGCTTGGACCGCAAAGGGAGTTGGTACAAAAGTTATTAGTAAACAATGCGCCGTTTTGAGCGAGGCGGTCAATATTTGGTGTTTTTGCCAACTGGCTTATAGGGTGACCGTATGCGCTTATGGCCTGTAAGGCATGGTCGTCGGTCATTATGAAAATAATGTTCGGTTTTAGCGGCTCGGTTTGGGTTGTTTCTGCCTCTTTCTTTTTACCGCATGAGGTTATTGCCAGTATAGCCAGCGTAGTGTAAAGTACTCTTTTAAACATGTGTATAACAGATTTGCGTAACGGTAAAGATACGATTATCTGTAAAACGCTATGTTAAAGTACCATAAGGTTACAGCCCCTTATGTCTGAATTGTCAAAGCGCCCCAGTACTTCAAACGACTGGTTAGGGTATTTTTTACCTAAATCCTGCGTGGCGATAAAGGAGCAGGAGTTAATGTTAGCAAGGTCTATCACGTTTATGCCTCCGGTTTTACCGGTATCCACATAGCTAAGAGCATCTTCGGTATCACGTACTAGGATATCCATCCAGGGCGGACATTCAAAAATACCGTCACCTAAAGAATAGGCCTGTGAAAGCAGTTCGGTCATTCCGTATTCCGAATGTATTTTGCCAACTCCAAAACCATTACTTAGTATTTCGTGAAGTTCTTCGCGTATCATTTCACGGCGTTTACCTTTCATGCCTCCCGTTTCCATTATAATGGTATTCTTGAGGTTAAACGGCTGTGTCTCGGTAAGATCCAGTAGGGCATAGGTTACACCTATTAGTAATATGTTTTGTCCGGCACTTTCCAGTTCGGTAAGTTTTTTAATAAGCTCGTCGTAGTTGTGCAGGTAAAAACCGCTATCGGGATTGTTGGAACGTTCTATTAGGTCTTCCACCATATAGATAAGTGACGATCCTTCGCGTTCCAGGTACGATGGTAACAGTGCCAGTACAGCATAATCTTCAATGTTGCCGTAAAACTGAGAGAAGGCCAGCCTGAAGCTGTTTTCATAATAGGTTAAATCGGTAACAAGGTGTCTGCTGGTAGTCATTCCGGTAGTTCCGCTACTGGTAAAGGTTATCTGTACATCATCTGTACTGCTAAGAACCTCATGGGTTTTAAAAAACTGTATAGGCAGGAAAGGAATGTCTTTAATAGCTTTTACGTTTTGCTTGTCTTTCCCCAGTAGTTTGCAAAAGTTACGGTACACGGCATTATTGTCAAACTGATGCCTGAATACTTTAAGGGTTGTTTTTTCGAACTCCTTTTTCGATGCTATGGTAAATATATCGTTTGGGGTAAGCAATGGGTAAAAGTTTTGACAAAAATACAAATAAAAAAGCACCGCTGTTGCAGTGCTTTAAATGTTATTAATTTAAATATCGTTATTTAACTATCAGTTTTCTGGTTGCAGTTGCTTCACCTTCTTTAATCTTAATGATATACACACCTGCAGTAAGGTTAGATATATTAAGCTCTTTACCTGTAATGGTTGTGTGAAGTATTTTTTTGCCCAGTACGTCAAAAATCTCTATCTCTTTACTTTGAGATGACTTAGAGGTAATATAAACCCTGTCTGAACTTACCGGGTTAGGGTAGATGTTCAAACCTTCTATGCTCTCCTGCTGTACTTGCTGTGCAGTTAGATTCCCTTTGTTCTCCTGAGCTACTGCGGCAAAGGAAAAAAGGAAAAAGAACAATAAAGTAATATAAAAGTAGTTTTTCTTCATTTATGACTTTTGATTATGTAAAGATATAAAATTAATTTCAAATATCATACCAAAAAAATACCCCTCTTTTTGGAGGGGTATTCTTAATAATATTTTGACTAACTGTTTTTTAGTTAAATCTTGTCCATCCCTGAGCCCAGTCAGGAACATTTGCACCGTTACCAGCACCGTTTACTTCAGTACCTGTAGTGTAGAAATCAGTATTAGTACCACCGTAGTTAGTTTCAGCGTCAACACCGTCAAACATAACGTTAGTGAAAGTAATTTCGTCGTTATCAACGTGAGCGTTAGCTACAGGGTCAGTAGCAGCATCTTTAATGTTGATACCAGTAGCGTAACCAGAGATATAGAAGTTATCTACATTCCAAAGTCCTCCACCTTCTTTGATGAAGATACCACCTTCAGATCCAGGACCTACTACTGTAATGTTTTTAAGAGTTACTGTAGTTGTAGGAAGAGCTGCACCGTTATCACCGTTGTTAGAACCTTCGATACCAGCTTTAGCACCACCAGAGATATACCAGTACTCACCAGTACCTTTCCAACCGTCAGCAAAGTCGATTGAGTCATCACCACTGTTAGTAGATACAAGGTATTTTCCGCTTACAGATCCACCGAAGAACTCAAGACCGTCGTCACCACCTTCGAAAGACTGAACATACTCTAAAGTAGTACCAGAACCAACTCCGAAAAGAGAAACTCCGTTAAATTCTTTATCACCGTTGAAAGCTGCACCAGTGTACTCAATTCTTAGGTAACGGATAACACCAGAGTTATCGTTATCTACAGTACCACCGTAAGTAAGGTCAGAAACCTCTGCAGTAGCAGTTTGTCCTGTAGAACCACCTTTGTTAGTGTTAGCTTTACCACAAATTACAAGTCCACCCCAGTCACCTTGAGCAGGATTTGCTAAAGCTGAAGTCATTACTACCGGATTAGTAGCTGTACCGTTGATAAATATTTGACCACCCTGAGCAACTGCGATATAAGCGCTTGTTCCTCCTGAAGCCTTAACTGTTGTTCCGGCAGGGATAGTTAATTTAGCACCGTCTCTTACTATGAACGCACCTGTTAGGTTGTAAGTTTGAGTAGCATCTAGAGTAACCTCTTCACCTGAAACTAATTCACCCTGAAAGTTTGTTGGGTCAATTGTTACTCCTGGTTCTGTTGTTGGATTGTCATCATCGCTGCTGCAAGATGTCAATGCTAATGCTGCAATCGCTAGCGTAGAGAAAAGCAATTTTTTCATCTGTTGTGTTTTAATAAGTTTAAGTTAATTTACTGAGGCAAAAGTATTTCAGCCGTATTAAAAAGCGTTTAAGTCAATATTAAGTGTTTATTAAACCTAAACGCTTTTGTGTTATTTGAATGTTAATTACAGTTTGTAAGTAAGACCCAGTTTGAAAACCATACCTTTTTTGTATTGTGCAACCAATACGTTTTGATCTTCCTGAATTCTTTCTACAGTAGGGTTGAGTATGTTCCTAACACTAAAGCCTATGTTTAGCTTTTTGTTGATGTTAGATTTTACAATAAAGTCAAGAGTTCCCACAGCTTTGTCTACTATATTACCTTTTGTGTTTGTACCTATTGCATATAATCTGTCTGAGAAATAGTTATAAGTAAGTGTAGCCATAAGGTTTCTGTCTTCGCTAAACTCGTTTAAGTAACTTACGTCTGCATTTAATAGTAAGTCAGACGCTCCTGTAAGTTTACCTTCGTCGTTAGTGAAGTTAACGTTTAGGTTTGTTTCTTCAGAAACTTTTTGAGAACTGAAATCCTGGTTGTTGTACATGTATGAAGCATTGAAACCTGCCGATACTATATGGTTTAATGTTGCATCTTCTCCTGAGAAATCAAAAAGATCTTTTCTTATTTCAAATTCACCACCTATTGCTACAGCTTTTTCACCTGTATTAAGGTAAGAGATATCGTTTGTTGCAGATGCTACTGTTACCTCGTTCATTGGGTTTTGGATGTACTTACCAAATGCAGTGAAAGAGATTATCTCTGTTGCTTTAGGGAAAAATTCCCATTTTAGGTCTACGTTATAATCAGTAGATGCATATAGGTCAGGGTTACCAAATGTAATTTGGGTTACTTCTTCATACTGGAAAGGAGCTCTTTCTTTAAACTGAGGAAGTGTATACGTTTTACTTGCAGCAAATTTTAAGTTTTGCTTGTCTGTAAGCTCATATTTAATAGCTGTACTTGGCATGAACTCTGTAGACTCAAAGTTGCTGTCGCCTCCTTGTGGTCTAAGTGCTGTTTTGTATTCCAGATCTTGTTTAATAAGCTCAAGTCTTAATGCTCCAATTACTGTTAATCTTGGAGAGAATTTGTATTCAACAGCTCCAAAACCAGCGTTTATTGATTGTTTACCGTTGTAAGTTTGAGGGTCAAGAGCGGTTGGTATACCAACACCACCTCTAAAGGTTACGATGTCAAAACGACCGTTGTCAATATTATTTTGGTTAAAGTACCCGTCAATGTTGTTTAGGTCAATTAGTATAGGGTCGTTAAAGTTGATATTTCTGTCAATTTTGAAGTTAAACTGAGTTGCTTCAAAGTCTACGCTTTTAAATCGTCCGCTGTAGCCTACTGTAAATTTACCTTTATAATTATCTTCGTCATCTTTATTGAACTTATAGCTTGCGTTAAAGTTAGCTGCAAATTCATTTTCTGTAAGATCCTGGTAGTAACGGTGGTTGTCTGATGCTGCTAAGTCTGAAACTTTAAGTCCCTGAGAGAAATCATCGTTATCAACAGGTACAAAAGTGTTTTGCATCCTGTCTGGAATCACATTGTTAATGATGTTATATGATGTACCCCAGTCAAGTTCAACTCTTTCGTTCAGTTTGTGGTTACCAAGTAGCTGGTTAACATAAAGCGAAGTTCTGTCAAAAGTAGAACGTCTTACATAACCTCCTCCGTTTGGTGCATTGTCAAAAATATCGATAGTTCCGTTATATTCGTCAAGGCTTTGAGATGTAGAGTTAACAAAAAGTGAGTTAAACTTAATGGTGTTGTCCAGGTTTATTTTGTAGTTGGCATTACCCATTAAGGTAGTGTTAGTAAGGTGAGTGTAAGAGTCGTAGTTAAAATCTTTTCTTGCAATTCCCTGATTACTTACGTTGCCTCTTGCGATACCTTCTCTGTAGCTGTATTCGCTGTCAAAAGATCCTGTTGCAAAAAAGCTTAATCTTCCTTCTTCTCCTATGTCATAAGAATCACCTCCTTTTAGAGATACGCTCATGTTTACCGGAGTAGCTGTTTGCTTATCCCAGCTTGTAGTAAAATTGTATGCTTCTAATGGGTTTGAAGGATACTTTTGGTTTGAGAAACCTGTAAATGCAGGTCCGTCCTGTTGGTAAAAATTGTCTGCGTTAATAGCGTTTTGACTAACACCAGTTCCAACTCCAACTTCAAAGAAACCGTTTCCTTTATAGTTTTTAGAAGAGATGTCGATGTTTGCACCGGCAAAGTCACCATAGTTTTTAAAGTAGTAAGTCTTGTCTATACCAATAAACTCAACAATATCTGTAGAGAATATCTCCAGGCTTATGTTTTTTCTTGAAGGGTTATTAGATGGTAAAGGCAGTCCGTTCATGGTTGTCATGTTGTAACGGTCTCCAAGACCTCTTACATAAACGCTACCTGAGCCTTCCTGCTTTGAGATACCTGTAGTTTTTGTTACAGCAGTTGCAACGTCACTAACACCTTTACGCTCTAGTTCCTGCGCGCCTATGTTTTGTTTTATTTCTACCGCTTTTTTCTGTTCTGCAAGTAATGCCGATTCTTTTTCGCGGCTTACTGTTTTTTCCATTACAAGGCCTTCAAGTTCTACACTGGTAGAGCCTAATGCTTCATTTATAGTTTTTGTTTCACCGGCTTTAACAGTGAAAGGGATTTCTTTAGGTTCGTAACCAAGAAAGTCAATAATTAAAGTGTGGCTTCCTGCAGGTACAGAAAGTGTGTACTTTCCGTTTTCGTCTGTGTTTGTTCCAATTTGTGTTCCTTTTATAAGTATTGTTGCAAAAGGAAGGGGTTCATTGTTAAGATCTTTGTCGGCAATTGTACCGGTTACTGTTCCTTTGTTTTGAGCGAAGCTCATGGCAAAGGTAAATAGTGTGATAATTAAAAATTTAAGTTTCATTTCGTGTCGTTTAATTTCGCTGCAAAGAAACTTCAGGTGTCCGAACCTATTGTTACAAAAACGTTACGTTTGGATTTACGTTTTATTATTAAATTGTTAACAGATTAAATAATTGTTAACCCGTTTGTTCATTTTGTATTATCTTTACCTTTACAGCCGCAAAACATAATATGTAACACCATTATGAAGAAAAAAGACATTAAGATCTTATTGGTTGACGATGAGCAGGATATACTGGAAATTGTGGGCTACAACCTGTCCCAGGAAGGTTACCAGATCATCACTGCAAACAATGGTAAGGATGCCATAGTTAAAGCGAAAAAAGAACTTCCACATCTTATTATTATGGATGTAATGATGCCTGAAATGGATGGTATGGAAGCTGTTGAGACCATTAGAAAAGTGCCTGAACTTAACAATGTGATTATTACATTCCTTACAGCAAGGAGTGAAGATTACTCGCAGGTGGCCGGATTTGATGCCGGAGCGGATGACTATATTGCAAAACCTATTAAGCCGAAATTACTTGTTAGCAAAGTGAAAGCTTTACTAAGAAGGCTTAAGGAAGACGAAAGCAAAGGTGATGTACTTAAAGTGGGTAATATTGAAATTAACCGCGAAGAGTATAAAATCATCATGGAAGACTCTGAAGAGATTGTACTTCCAAGAAAAGAGTTTGAACTTTTCTATCTGTTAGCTTCAAAACCAGGTAAAGTATTTAAGAGAGAAGAAATTCTTGATAAAGTATGGGGTAACGAAGTGGTAGTAGGAGGAAGAACTATTGATGTTCACATTAGAAAGTTGCGTGAAAAAATAGGTGACGAACTATTTAAAACAATCAAAGGGGTAGGCTATAAGCTGGAGATTTAGTGGCTATAAATTTTAAGAAAACATACAAGTTTGCTGTTAAGTCAGCATTATACATATCTTTATTCTCTGCTGCTATACTGGCAGGAATGAAATTCTATTATACCGAAATAAGCTGGGAGTTTATTTCGGTCTTCACTACGGCACTTTTTATTTTCTCATTTTTTGTACTTCAGTACAGGGCAGAGCGTTTTATTTACCGCAGAGTAAAAAAAATATACGACGATGTTTCTCTTTTAGAGTCCAGCTCATTTAGGAATAAGCCTATCACTACTGATATGGCTACCCTTACCCGTGAGGTGGAAAAATTTGCACGCGATAAGAAAATAGAAATTGAAACCCTAAAGGTACGCGAGGAATATCGTCGTGAATTTATAGGTAACGTTTCTCACGAGCTTAAAACACCACTTTTTACTGTTCAGGGATATTTGCTTACGCTGCTTGATGGTGCAATGAGCGATAAGACCCTGCGTAAAAAATATCTGCAGCGTGCTGAAAAAGGAGTGGAAAGGCTTATCTATATTGTTCAGGACCTTGACATGATTACCAAGCTTGAGGTAGGTGACCTTAACCTTAACTATACCAAGTTTAATATTGTAGAGGTAATACAAAACGTGTTTGACTTACTGGAGATGAAAGCCGATAAAAAAGGGATTATACTAATGTTTGATATGAAGTATATCAAACCGATAATGGTATATGCCGACAGGGAGAAAATTCAGCAGGTGGTAACTAACCTTGTAGTTAACTCTATTAAGTATGGCAGAGAGAACGGTACTACTGAGGTTAGTATTGAAGACCTTGTAAATAATAAGATTATTGTGCGTATAAAAGACAATGGCGAGGGTATAGAGAAGAAAAATATATCCAGACTGTTTGAACGCTTTTACCGCGTAGACAAGAGTGGTGCCCGTACCGAAGGAGGTTCGGGGTTAGGGCTTTCCATAGTGAAGCACATCATAGAAGGTCATGATGAGAAAATATATGTAGAGAGTAAATACGGAGAAGGTTCAGAATTTTCATTCACCCTCGAAAAGACTAAATAAGTCTTTCCAGGTTACCTCCTCAGTATCCATATTCTTTAACCCTTTATACTCTTCTACCTGTTCCAAATCTTTTATGGTAAACTCATCCTGTGTAGCATAAGGCACAAGCCCTGATTTTTTAAGTTTTTGTGCCAGGTATTCCTGTTCATATTGTCCCGGTGTTGGGATAAAAAATGCCTTTTTACCCAGTTTGGCTAAATCCATTATAGTGGTATAGCCTGAACGGCACAGTATAAGTTCACTTTCGTTAAAAGCCTGTTCCAGTGCTTCACGCCCCATAAAGTTATAGTAGGTAATGTTGTTTTCGGTAACAGTTGTCTGTTCTCCGTCTATCACCCCGCGTACAAAAAGAGTTTCGCCTTTATAACTTTTTAACTCTTCCTTCAGTCTTTCCTCAAGCATGGTACGCTGTGGTTCTGGTCCCGAAAGAATAACCATAAGGTCGTATTTTTTAGGGATACATTTTTTGTTCAGCCTGCTTAACGGACCTATGTATTTTACCTTTAGCGAACAGTTTTCCGGATGACCCAGTTTCCCGGTAAGGTTAGGTGAAGTGGCTACATCGGGTACCCAGCACTGTTTGTGTTTGTTGATGAAGATGCGGTGTATTTGTGTGGTAAACCATGTGGTGTTTCCGGTAAGTACATTAAGTTGGTGTGTCATAAAAGTCGACGGTATCTTACGGGAATATACACCCATACGGTTATCTGATATGATGCCGCTTATACCATATTCCTTAATCCATTTTTTTACGGTTTTGTTTTCGTTTCTAACCGCTTTTATCATGTTAGGAATCTGGAAAAACATTTTCAGCTTAAACAGGCTACCGTTTTTGGCATATTCTATTTTGTATGACGGGAGTTCCAGTATCTTTTTATCGGGGAACTCTTTTTTAAGTAATTCAAGGGCTACGCCATCAGAGGCGATAATGGGTTCAAAACCATGGTATTCTAAAGCCTCAATAACAGGTATGCATCGGGTGGCATGGCCTAACCCCCAGTTTAAAGGGGTTACCAGTATTTTTTTGTTTTGCAAAACTTTAAGTTTTTAATAACTATTTAATAAGTGCAAGCTAAAACTATTCTCAGTTTCGTATATTTCCCTAATTTTACCAAAATTTTAAATTTAATTGTGGGAAGTAAAAATAAACTGAAGCGTTTTAGGGAAAACGAAACCTTTGGCAATGTGATTCAGCCAACAAGGGAAGAGGCTTTGGCGGGTAATTTTCCGTTAAAAGGCAAATGGGGAAGTGAGTTTTTCAAAAATGATAATCCTATTGTTTTAGAACTGGGGTGTGGTAAAGGTGAATACTCTGTTGGTCTTGCCCGTTATTATCAGGATAAAAACTTTATTGGTATTGATATTAAAGGTGCCCGTTTTTGGAGAGGGGCTAAAACCGCTGTTGATGAAGGTATACATAATGTAGGTTTTTTACGCACCCAAATTGAGCTTATAGAACAGTTTTTTGCCGAAGGCGAAATCTCTGAAATATGGATTACCTTCCCGGATCCGCAAATTAAATATAAGCGTACCAAGCACAGGTTAACCAATACCGAATTCCTGCAACGTTACAAAAGGATACTTACACCGGATGGTATAATGAACCTTAAAACCGACAGTGAGTTTATGCACGGTTATACACTGGGACTACTTCATGGTGAAGGACACGAGGTGATATATGCTAACCATAACATATATGAAAACCACGGTGCTCCAAAAGAGGTAACCTCTATACAAACATTTTACGAACAACAGTATCTTGAAAAAGGTAAACCAATAACTTATATTCAGTTTAAAATAAAGTAAATATGGATATAATTTTCCCTGTGCTAATAGGTATACTTGTCGCAACACCGGGCATCCTGCTTCCGGGTTTGATAAATATGACAGCAGCCAAAATTAGCCTGAGGGACGGTAAATCGTGTGCTGTGGTTTTTGCTGCAGGTGCTACGTTTATTGTTTTAATCCAGTCGTACATAGCTGTTTCGTTTGCAAAATTTATTAGCCGAAGACCTGATATTATCAATCTTCTGGAAGAAGTAGGGCTTGGTATATTTGTACTGCTTACCGTTTATTTTATATTTATTGCAAAAAAGCCACAGCAAAAGGAAGATGAAGACGAACCGGTGAAACTAAGGTCGCGTACCAGTTGTTTCTTTTTGGGAGTACTGCTTTCGGTGCTTAATTTTTTCCCAATTCCATACTATGTGGTAATGAGTGTAACGCTCTCGGCTTATAAGTATTTCTCTTTTGACAACCTGTTTGTGTTCCTGTTTGTAATGGGGGCTGTGAGTAGTACTTTCGGGGTGTTTTACCTGTATATTGTTTTCTTTAAAAAGCTGGAAAACAGGTCGGGCTTTTTCATGAAAAACGTTAACTACTTTATTGGTAGTGTTACAGGAATCGTATCTGTAATTACCTTAATCAAACTGCTTAGAAATATGTAGCCATGCCCGAAAATAAAAATGATAATTTTTTTGAAAGGGTGTATGATGTTGCCCGCCTAATACCAAGCGGCAGGGTAACATCTTATGGAGCTATAGCAAAATATCTGGGTGCGGCACGTTCGGCAAGAATGGTAGGCTGGGCTATGAATGCCTGTCACGGCAGGGACGATGTTCCGGCACACAGGGTGGTTAACAGGCAGGGGCTGCTTTCGGGTAAACATCATTTCCCGGGGAGTAACCTTATGCAGCAACTACTGGAAAGTGAAGGAGTCGAAATAGATGACAACAAAGTGGTTCATTTCGATGTGTATTTTTGGGATCCTTCGGTCGAATTGGATTTTTAACTCTCATAATTACGCTTTTACTGCTTTAAAACTTTATTGTATAAAGTTTTCATACTATCTTTGCAATTTGAAATCAGTCTTAATAAGAGGCTGAAACAGAAAGGTATAAATATTATGAAACTAGATAGAAAAGAGATATTAAAAGCTCTTGAAACCATAACCATAGCCGGAGAAGGGCAAAACATGGTAGAGAGCGGTGCAGTGAGAAATGTACTTACTTTTGGTGATGAGGCTGTTGTAGAACTTGTACTTGCTAATCCGGCAATGCATATCAGGAAACGTGCCGAAGCCGATATTATAAAAACCATACAGGAAAAAGTAAATGCCGATGCTAAGGTTAAGGTGAACGTAAAGGTGGAAGCACCTGAAAAACCTGAGATTAAAGGTAAAGGTATACCGGGGATCAGTAATATTATTGCGGTATCTTCGGGCAAAGGTGGTGTAGGTAAATCTACTATTACAGCAAACTTAGCTGTTACCCTTGCTAAAATGGGCTTTAAGGTTGGTGTTCTTGATGCCGATATTTACGGTCCGTCTATGCCAATTATGTTTGACGTGGAAAGGGAAAAACCAATCTCGGTAGAGGTAGACGGTAAATCTAAAATGAAACCGATACAAAGCTACGGCGTGGAACTGCTTTCTATAGGCTTTTTCACAACGCCTGAGCAGGCTATTATATGGAGAGGTCCTATGGCTTCAAAAGCGCTTAACCAAATGCTTTTTGATGCCGACTGGGGTGAGCTTGACTTTATGCTTATCGATCTTCCTCCGGGAACGGGAGATATTCACCTGTCTATAATGCAGTCACTTCCTTTAACAGGTGCGGTAGTGGTTAGTACACCACAGGCTGTTGCCCTTGCTGATGCCAAAAAAGGTGTGGCAATGTTCCAACAGGAAAGTATCAATGTGCCTGTACTGGGTATTATAGAGAATATGGCTTACTTTACTCCTGATGAACTTCCTGATAACAAATACTACATCTTCGGTAAAGAAGGAGCTAAAAACTTAGCAGAAGATTTAGATGTTCCTTTCCTTGGAGAAGTGCCAATTGTACAGAGTATACGTGAGGCCGGAGATTACGGTCGTCCTGCTGCCCTGCAAACGGCAACACCGCTTGAGGCTTCGTTTGAAGAACTGGCACGATCTGTAGTACAGGAAACCGTAAACAGAAATGACAACCTTCCGCCTACAGAGGCAATTAAAATAACTACCATGGCTGGCTGTTCAGCAGTTAAAAAGAAATAACCCATGACAACAGAAGAAATTAAATTTAATGTGGAAAAGGCGCTGGATGAGATCCGCCCGTTCCTGGAGTCTGACGGAGGTAACATAAGCCTTATCGAAATTGAAGATGATAAGCATGTAAAAGTTAGACTTGAAGGCGCGTGTGTAGGATGCAGCGTTAACCAGATGACATTAAAAGCCGGAGTGGAAACTACTATTAAAAAGTATGCTCCGCAAATAGAAACTGTAGTAAATATTGCATAGTGTTAATTATGGCCTGAAGGCTGATAATTATCATAAAAAGGAAAAACAGTTTTAAAGAATTTTGCTTTAAAACTGTTTTATTATGCCAAGTAAGAAAATGATTAGTACCGATATATTAATAATAGGCGCGGGTCCAACCGGGCTTTTTGCCGTATTTGAAGCAGGACTGCTAAAACTGAAATGCCACATTATAGATGCGCTTCCGCAACCGGGCGGGCAGCTGGCTGAACTGTATCCGAAAAAACCGATTTTTGATATTCCTGGATTTCCGTCTGTTTTAGCGGGAGACCTTGTAACTAACCTGATGGAACAAATTAAGCAGTTCCAGCCGGGCTTTACCCTTAACGAAAAAGCCGAAACCATAGAAAAGCAGGAAGACGGTACCTTTATTGTAACCACAAACAAAGGGACAAAACACCATGCTAAGGCAGTTGCTATTGCCGGTGGTTTAGGTAGCTTTGAACCTAGGAAACCTATAATCGAAGATTTGGAATTCTATGAGGATAAAGGGGTAGAGTATTTTGTGAAAGACCCTGAACTTTTCCGTGATAAACGTATTGTTATTGCCGGTGGTGGTGACTCTGCGCTGGACTGGAGTATTTTCCTTTCTGATGTAGCAAAAGAGGTTACACTGGTACACAGGAGAAACGAGTTTAGAGGAGCTTTAGACTCTGTAGAGAAAGTACAGGAATTAAAGAAACAGGGTAAAATTAACCTGATTACTCCGGCAGAGGTAACCGGTATTAGAGGTGCAGAGCACGTTGAAGAACTGGATATTGACCACGATGGCGGACACAGGACGATTAAAACCGATTACTTTATTCCGCTTTTCGGACTTTCTCCAAAACTGGGAGCTATTGCCAACTGGGGTCTTGAAATCGAGAAAAATGCCATTAAGGTTAATAATGCACTGGATTATCAAACCAACATAGAGGGCATTTACGCCATAGGTGATGTTAATACCTATCCCGGTAAGCTAAAGCTTATTCTTTGTGGTTTCCACGAGGCTACGCTTATGTGTCAAAGTGTGTACAACAAACTTAACCCGGGCAAAAAATTTGTTCTTAAATATACAACGGTAAGCGGCGTTGACGGTTTTGACGGAACCCGTAAAGAGGCTGAAAAGCAGGTTGTAAAAGCAATAGAGTAGTATGGCAGATGTTACCATAAAAATAACAGACAGGGATGGTGTTAAGCACGAAGTGCAGGCGCCTACTGATATGTCTATGAATATAATGGAAGTGGTTAGGGCTTACGAACTTGCTCCCGAAGGTACCATTGGGGTATGTGGGGGTATGGCGATGTGTGCTTCCTGCCAGTGTTATGTGCTTAACGATGTGGAGTTGCCTGAAATGGGACCTGATGAGGATGCCATGCTGGCTGAAGCTTTTTACGTAAAGCCAAACAGCAGGCTGGGCTGCCAGATACCGGTTACAGAAGACTTAGAGGGGCTTGAAATTGAGCTTGCTCCCGAATCATAAAATAAAAAAAGCGTTCCAATCCGGAGCGCTTTTTTTATTTTATAAACTGAAATGTTTACTTACTTCCTTACGGTAGGTATTCCCGATAGGGATTACAAAATCATCCATTTTGATGGTATTGTTGTATATGCTCATTACCTTTTTTACCGGAACAATATAAGAACGATGCACCCTTACAAAGTCAGACGAAGGTAGTTTTTCGGCAATGCCCTTCATAGGCATTCGGGTTACCAGGCTGGTTTTGTCCTGTAAGTGTATTTTAATATAATCGTCCAGTCCTTCAATGAGCATAATGTTATCAAAGTCTACACGCTGTAGTTTGTAATTGGCTCTTATAACCAGGTGCGGATGCTCTGTGGTATTTTGCTGTAACTGTTTTTTAGCCTTGTCAAGCGCCTGCAGGAAACGCTCTAACGAGAAAGGTTTCAGCAAATAGTCTATAGCATTTACATTAAACCCCTCTACAGCATACTGGCTGTAGGCGGTGGTAAAAATAACAGGTAGTTCAGTGCCAATACTTCGGTAAAATTCCAGTCCGTTTTTTCCGGGCATTTGTATGTCCAGGAACAATAGGTCTACGGGGTGCTTTTTGAGGTAGGCAGCCGCATCAGATATTTTAGTGAAAGTTCGCACTAAATCAACACCTTCTGCCTGCGAGCAAAAATGTGAAGTTACCTGTAATGCGAGTGGTTCGTCGTCTATAGCAATGGCTCTAATCATGTCAGCTCTATTTTTAAGTTAACTTCAAAAGTGTCATCGGTTTCATGAAAAGTTATTTCATGTTTATCGGGGTAAAGGTGTTTTATTCGTTTTAAGGTGTTTTCGGTGCCTTTCTCGCTCTTTTCGCTTTCAGGTAGGTCAATGCTAACCTTTTTGTTTTTAACGTTAAGCAGTACCTCGTTTTGCGTTATATGGATTAATATGGCTATAGCCGATTCTTCATCGGGGTTAATGCCATATTTAAATGCGTTTTCAATAAACGGAATAAGCAGCAGGGGAGATATTATTTTATTATCGGTATTTCCTTTTATTTCAAACTGAAAGTCAATACTGTTATCCATTCTTAGCTTTTGCAGGGATATGTAGTTTTTTACATATTCAATCTCATCCTGTAAAGGGACATAGTCTTCACTACTTTCGGTAACTACATAGCGCATTAGTGAAGATAGTTTAACGATGGCTTCGGGAGCATCGTCTGATTTTGTTATGGCAAGCGCATGGAGACTGTTAAGGGTGTTAAACAGGAAATGCGGATTGATTTGTGCTTTAAGGTAGGCAATCTCGGTATTCAGTTTTTCACTTTGTATATCTGTTAGCCTTTGGTTTATGCGTAGCAGTAATGAAACAAAAAATACCAACAGGAACTGGAAAAGTGTACTCCCTTCTATAGGTCGCATAGCTCTGAATCGTGAAAATTCTACCGGCTGTTTTGGCATGCCTGTTGGCGGTGGCATTTTTATTTCAGGGAAGTTTGTTTTCATTTCGGATGGTGACTGCATTTGCTGTGGCCACTGTTCACGAAAAATCAACGATGGTGTAATAGCTATGGCAGCATAACAAACTACTATTAACGCAAAGAAAACAGTTAGCTTTTTACTGAAGTAAAACGTAGGGATTAAATAGCCGTAATTTAAATAGAAAAAAAGCAATAGCAGTACATGGCTGAAGAAGCTTTTTTGAAACGGAACCAGGCTAAATAGCGGTTCGCCTGAGTTAAAATCGGGAGATGATAAAACAGGGATGCTTAAAAACAGTAGGCTGCCCAGTATATGGGGCAGGTAAGTATAATTTTTTTTATTCATGGTCTATTATACCTTAACTCAAATCTATGAATAAAATTTTAACAGGTAGCCTAATTATGAATACAAAAAAAGCCTCTTCACATGAAGAGGCTTTTAAGAGATATGTTTTTAAAACATTATTGCTTTACGAATTTAAGCGTAGTGCTTTGTCCGTTTTTCTCAACTTTTACAAAGTAGATACCGTTGCTGTATGAGCTGGCATCAATAGTTAGGTTAGCCTGAGAACTAACTTTAGCCTGACCTACTATTTGTCCAAGGTTATTGAATATAGTATAGCTTTCCGGTAGCTCGTTATTTGGCATTGCAATATTTACAATGTTGTTAACCGGGTTAGGGTAAAGTTTTATTTGCTGTAATGTAGCTTCAAACTCAACATTGTCCAGTGTGATACCAATGCCAAAGTATGCCATATCAAGCAAAGCAAAATTACCGTCTCCTTCAGCCAGTAGCTCACCGCCTGGTGTTGTTATAGTGTATCCTCCTGTTTCAAGTCCGTCACCACCCATGTCAAGCATAACGAAAGTATAACATTGGTTAGGGTCAAGACTAACGGTAGTAGTGTAAGTTTGATTATCGTCATAGTCACCCTGAGCACCTGTGTAATAAGGTTCGTTATTTAAGTCAGGTATTCCCTGAAAAATCGCCCATCTTGTTTCGTCTGCGTCATCATCTGTAGTAACAGTTACAATAACTTCCTCAGTATCTGCATTTGGTATATTTTCAATTGCTATAGGTGTACTTGTTACGTTATTTTCAGTATTACCGTCTTCATTGTTGTTAACTGTAGCCAGTGTTGCAGTTAAATCGTATAAACCAATAGCCGGTTGGAAAGAATCGTCGCTTGTAATTGTAGCTGTTTCTCCGGTAGCAATGTTACCTGTCCATTCTATGGTTTGTATAGCTGTTCCGTTAAGTGCTACATTGATCGTTGCAGCTGTAATCGCTTCGGTACCGCCGTTGTATACTAAGAACGAAGGAGTCATGGTTCCGTCACAATCTAAGTTCGGACTTAACAGGTTAAGCGAACCGTCAATATCATAGCTTATGCCCGGTTGACATCCGTCAGAAGTTATTAGCGATGCTCTTCTTGGAGAGTTAGCTAATACAGCCTGCATTCTGTCTTTTTGGTTTTGAGTGAAAACGTTTTGACAAGAGTCACTTGTGTAGTCCATATAATTTTCAATCATATCCAGTCCCGGAGAACTTGGGCATGAATCCTGACCTTCAGGGCATCCGCTGTTAGCATATGCAGTTACAGGTGTATCTTCACAATAGTCATCTACACTACAGTTTCCGTCTCCCCAAATATGTCTAAGACCAAAGTAGTGACCTGTTTCGTGAGTTGCAGTTCTACCTTTATTTCTTCCGCCAAACTGATCGTAAGTACCTTCAGGATATATGTCTGATGAACCACAGTATAAGTGTCCTAATACAACACCGTCAGTTTCTGCAAGAACTTCTCCTTCTATACCGTCTAATCCTGATTGAGTAGGGAATTGTGCATAACCGGCAAGTTCCCCTACAGGAATTCCCATATAGCCTATGTAGATATTGCTTACTACCCAAATATTAAGGTATTTTGTAGGATCCCACTGCGTTTGTGGTTTAATGTTTTCTTCAACGGCATTCATTTCCCAGCCAAATACATCGTCTGTAGGGATGTAGTGTCTTGTAATACCCGATGTTGCAAAACCGTTAGGGTCACGTTGTGCCAGGCAAAATTCAATTTCCATGTCGGCTCCTACAGGGTTTTCATTATAACCCGGAGTGTCTGCCATTCTTCTGTAATCCTGATTTAAAACAGTGATTTGAGAAAGTATCTGCTCGTCAGAAATGTTTTCTTCAGATCCTATTGCCGAGCCATTGTGTATAACGTGGAATACAACAGGGATGGTTACAACCTGATTAGTTGTTTGTCCGTTTTTTAAAAACTCTGAAGTTTTGTTTTCCTGAATTTTTGGTGCAATCCATGCTTCAAATTCAGGAGTACTAAACCTGTTAGCCGATTTTTGCTGTAAATAACTTTCGTATTCAGTTGTAGCACATTTTACTACCGGTAATTTTGGTCCGAATTTTTTTACCGGATTGTTTTGACCAAAAGTAGTAATAGAGAATAAACCTGCCGCCAGTAACAGCGCGGTTTTTAGGTGTGTAATTTTTCTTATCATTGTAAGGACTTATAATTTTTGCCGAAAATACATTAATATTTTATATGCTAGCCTATTAAAAGGGGTTTTAACAAAAAATCCCGGATTGAACTCCGGGATTTGAAAGTGTATTTTTATTTGTTTTTAAATAGATGCCATATCGTGGTGCATAATGTTTTCCTCAATGGCATTCCATAGTTCAATACGTTTGTCAAGCGCCTGTTTTGAAGCTTCTTCAACTTCTTTCCATTTTTGCTCGTCTTCGCCACATAGTTCACTAATCATTTGCATTGCCATTGGGCCATGCTCATCGGCATCCAGTTCTATGTGTCTTTCAAAATAATAGATAAGTCTCTCCAAATTGGTTTCAGGGAAATTCTTCTGGAAGTTTCTAAGTATTTCTGTAAACATTGCCGGAATAAGATCTTCACGTCCAAAGGTAAATGCTGCGGCAATTTCATGTGGTTTGCCCTGTTCAATAATCCTGAAAGTGAAGTCAAGAAATTCTTTAATCTTTTCGTGCAGGTGGCTCTGTTTTATGGAAACAAAAATGTTTTGGGTGCTCACTACATCCTGTAAAAAGGCTTTTACTTCGCTGGTATTAGCACCACATTCTTCCATTGCATCCACATACATTTCGTAGTGGCTTTGTCTTTTACCCTCTAAGGTGATATCGGTTTCTTCTGCCAGTACAATTTCATTGATAAGGTACCTTATCTCAGCATTTCCTACCGGTAACCACGGGGTAGTGGTGCAGGTAAGTTTAGACTGTAATGCTTTTAGCAGCGACATAAAATCCCAAACGGCATAAACGTGTCCTTCAAGAAAACACTTTAAATCGTCTATCGTTTTTACTTTGCTGTATAAAGAGTGTTTTAACAGAAGGTCTTTTTGGGGTTGGATACTTTTGTTAACGGTATCTGTATTCATAGCATAGTTTTTTACAAAATTAAAAAAGCTTCTTTAGACAAAGAAGCTTTTAACAATTGAATTTTTAAATAAACGTATAAATTTTACTTATATTTTATTTAAATGCTGCGTGACCGGTTATGTCAAGTCCTGTTATAAGCAGGTGAATATCGTGAGTACCTTCATAAGTAATAACACTTTCAAGGTTCATCATATGGCGCATAATAGAATACTCTCCTGTAATACCCATACCACCTAAAATCTGGCGGGCTTCGCGGGCAATATGCAGGGCCATATCCACATTGTTTCTTTTTGCCATAGATATTTGTGCCGATGTTGCTTTACCTTCATTTCTTAAAACACCAAGTCTCCATGTTAACAACTGGGCTTTAGTGATTTCGGTAATCATTTCGGCAAGTTTTTTCTGTTGCAGCTGGGTAGCGGCAATAGGTTTGTCAAACTGTACGCGCTCTTTTGCATAGCGAAGTGCAGTATCGTAGCAATCCATAGCAGCACCTATGGCGCCCCATGCGATTCCGTAACGGGCAGAGTCAAGACATCCAAGCGGACCGCCTAACCCTGATTTATTTGGTAAAAGGTTTTCTTTAGGGACTTTTACATTGTCAAAAATAAGTTCACCGGTAGCCGATGCTCTTAGTGACCATTTGTTATGTGTTTCGGGAGTAGAGAAGCCTTCCATGCCACGCTCTACGATAAGACCGTGAATTCTTCCTTCCTCGTTTTTGGCCCATACCACAGCGATATCGGCAAACGGAGCGTTAGATATCCACATTTTGGCACCGTTAAGCAGGTAATGGTCGCCCATATCTTTAAAGTTGGTAATCATACCGCCCGGGTTAGAACCATAATCCGGCTCTGTTAAACCGAAACAACCCATAAACTCACCTGAAGCCAGTTTAGGAAGGTATTTTTTACGTTGCTCTTCGTTACCGTATTTCCATATAGGGTACATAACAAGAGATGACTGTACCGATGCTGTAGAACGAACACCGCTATCACCTCTTTCAATTTCCTGCATTATAAGTCCGTAAGAGATTTGGTCTAAACCGGCACCTCCGTACTCTTCAGGAATGTAAGGGCCAAATGCGCCAATATCGGCAAGGCCACTAATAATTTGTTTTGGGAATTCTGCTTTTTGAGCATAATCCTCAATTATTGGAGATACTTCGCGTTTTACCCACTCACGGGCAGCATCGCGAACCATTTTATGTTCATCTGACAATAGTTCGTCAAGAAGATAGTAATCAGGAGCTTGAAATAAATCAGGTTTCATTTATAACGTTTTAGTTGATGGCAAAAGTAAAGAAGAATTGTAACAAATCCATAAAAAAATGTTGTATTTTTTATAGCAAAGTAAAAATGAAAGCGCTCCTGCTGTAGCAGCAAGAGTGAAATTCAAAACCTGATAAGTTATGAAAGGAGAGGAGGTTTACAGTTTTAAATAAAAATCTTTAGTAAGCTCGGTGTATTCCGGGGTGTATTGATGGCGTGCCGTTTCAATAACTAACTCGTCAAAAATTGTTTCAGCTTGTTGTCTGGTAAAAGCCATAAGGCTTCTTTTGATTACAGTATCGGGTGCGCCTTTAATTCTTGTAATTTTGGCTAGGTACAGGTTAAATTCGGCAGCAATGGCTATGAATTTTTCCTCTTCCTTAAAAGGAGTGATAACCGAAAAGATACCGTTTTCTGATAGTAATATAGAGGCAGCTTCAATAAGATGTTCAAAAGGAAGTGATTCGGTAAAGCGGGCCTTATCTCTTTGCTCGTTACCGGATGAGTAATTCTCAGAATAAAAAGGAGGGTTTGAAACGATAATGTCATACTCCTCATCGTGCATTTCCTCAACAAATTCGTCCAGTCCTGCATGGTAGCAAAACAGGCGGTCACCCCATTTGCTTTCTTCAAAATTTTCTACAGCCTGTTCGTAGGCCTCATCATCAATTTCTATAGCATCAATCTGCTCGGCGGTACTGCGTTGTGCCAACATTAAAGCTATTAGTCCGGTTCCGGCCCCAATGTCAAGAATGCTAAACGGATTGTTGCTCACCGGTGCCCATGCTCCAAGCAATACGCCATCGGTACCTACTTTCATTGCACATCGGTCCTGCTGGATAGTAAATTGCTTAAACTGGAACATTTCTTAAAAGTGAGATGTTAGAATTTAGATTTGTAAGATTAAGGGTTGAGGTAAACTATATATCAAGGTAGAGGTCTACCAGTCCTTCGGGAGTATCAAGTATAATTTTTTTGTTTTCACGATCTACCTTTACAATGAAATCATCTATCATAGGGACAAGTATTTCTATATCACCTTTAAGAATTTCAAAAAGAGGTTGGGCCGAGGTATCGTTTACACCGGTTATTTTACCAATGTTGCCCAGTCGCAGGTCTTCGGCATCAAAGCCTATTATTTCGTGGAAGTAAAATTTATCGCCTTCCAGTTTAGGTAGCATAGATAGCGGTAGGTATACTTCGCAGCCTAAAATCTTTTCGGCTTCTTCCTCGCTGTCTATATCTTCAAAGCGGGTTCTTAAAAAATCGCCCTTATGAATTGAAGATGATTCAATAAAAAATGGAACCAGATGTTTGTTGAATTCAACAAACACTGATTCCATGTTTTCATACAAACCCGGCTCGTCGGTATCAAGATAGATAAGGACTTCGCCTTTATAGCTAAACTTTTTGGCGATCTTGCCTAAATAGAAACAATCTTCTTTACGCATAAATCGCAGTCAAATTAAGCTTGGGTTTCTTCTGTGTTTTCTTCTGAAGTTGTGTTTTCTTCAGCTTCAGCTGTAGTCTCTTCAGCAGCATCCTCAGCAACAGCAGCAGCTTCAGCTTCTTTCTTCGCAGCAATACGATCTTCGTTAACTTTTTTCTCTGCCTCAAGAGCTTTAGCTTTCGCGTCAGCTTTAGCAGTAGAAAGTCCGTCTTTCTTAGCGTTTACTTTCGAATCTTTTTGTTCTAACCAAGCAGCAAACTTAGCATCAGCCTGCTCCTGAGTAAGAGCACCTTTACGAACACCTCCGTCCAGGTGGTGTTTAAGTAAAGCACCTTTGTAAGAAAGGATAGCTCTTGCAGTGTCAGTTGGCTGAGCACCGTTGTGTAACCACTGTACAGCTGTTTCAACATTGATGTCGATAGTTGCAGGGTTAGTGTTAGGATTGTAAGTTCCTATTTTTTCAAGGAATTTACCATCTCTTTTTGAGCGGGAATCTGCCGCTACTACCCAGTAAAAAGGTTTTCCTTTTTTACCGTGTCTTTGTAATCTGATTTTTACAGGCATAATCTTTAGATTAAGTTTGAGGTACCCGACCTCTGTTAATTAAGGGTGCAAATATATGAAACTTTAGCTTACAAACTTTTTTTGCGTTAATTTTTATGATTTTTTGCGTTCAAAAAGTTCAAAATACATACTTTTATTGTGATTTATTATAATTTAATTAGGATATATGTCATAAAAAACTATTTTTGTCGTTGTAAAATTTGATACACCATTTCTTTAAGATATATTAATAATGAAAAAGATTTTATCACTACTAGTGCTGATGGTTACTTTTGCCTCATGTGAAGAAGACATCCAATTCAATAATCCGGCCGTACAGGCAATGAGAGACGATGAGTTGTGGAGGGCAGTAGAGTACACCGCGACAAGAGAAACAGATAATTCACTTACCATACAGGCAACAAATGGTTTTGAAACCCTTATATTAAGGACTGCTTCTGTAGATCCTGGTGTTTACGAACTAGGTCTGAATGAGCAAAATAAGGCGTCTTATTCGGTTTCTGTTGACGGTATAGAGATGAACTATCAGACAGGTACTGACTTAGGTGATGGAAAAATTGAAATACTAGCTGAGGATACCGACTTAACCCAAGGGTTTATAACGGGTACCTTCCGTTTTAATGCAGTTGAGGATGACGGAACAGTAGTTAACTTCAGAAGCGGTGTTTTTTACAGAGTGCCAATACAGCCGGTAGGCCAATAATAAAGAAAATGAAAGCCATCCCAAACGGATGGCTTTTTTATTTGCAAATTATATGTGTTAAGAATTTATTAAGCGTGTAAAGACTTCATTTTGAGCCGTCCGTAAGGATGGTTTTTTTGTTTTTATTGTTGACTGAAAAACTGTATTTTTGAAAAGTTACCCTGAGGGGATTGCTTTTCTTTTAACTTCCAAATAATTAACCGGTTATGTACTTGATTTTTGATACCGAAACCACCGGATTACCTAAACGATGGGACGCTCCTATTAGTGATACCGATAACTGGCCGCGCTGTATACAAATAGCATGGCAGCTGCATGATGAGATGGGGCAGCTTATAGAGCATCAGGATTATTTAATAAAACCTGATGGCTTTAATATTCCCTATGATGCCGAACGTATTCATGGTATATCTACAGAACTTGCTATGGAGCAGGGTGTAGAGCTTGAGGGTGTGTTGGAGAAGTTTAATGAAGCAATGGCGAAAGCCAAGTTTATAGTAGGGCAAAATGTTGGCTTTGACGTTAACATTATGGGAAGTGAGTACTATAGGTTTGGTGTAGATACTCCGTTGCAGGATATGAAGATACTGGACACCTGTACCGAGGTTACTGCCGAACTGCTAAAAATACCGGGAGGTCGTGGAGGTAAGTTTAAACTTCCTACATTAACCGAACTTCACGAATATTTATTTGGCGAACCTTTTGCCGAAGCTCACAATGCAACTGCCGACGTTGAGGCTACCACACGTTGTTTCCTGGAACTGGTTAAAAGGGAAATCTTTACTTTAGAGGAGCTTGATGTCCCGCCTACTTATTATCGCGAGTTTAAGGAGGCCAATCCGCAAACCATACAATTAATAGGGCTAAAACATATTAACCTTAAGGCTGCTTCTGAAGAGGTAAGAAAACGCCTTGATAAGTTAAAGGGTGCCGAGGAGATAAGTCATGTTACCGAAGAACTTAAGCAGGACTTAAAAGAGGTAGAGTTTGTGCATTTGCACAACCATACCCAGTTTTCGGTACTACAGTCTACCATAGCGGTACCTAACCTGGTTAAGGCAGCAGCAAAACACAAAATGCCGGCTGTAGCCATGACCGATCATGCCAATATGATGGGAGCATTCCACTTTGTGAGTAATGTGCTTAACCATAATAAGGCTGCCGAAGCAAAAAACAAGGAACTTATAGAAAATGGTGAAGAACCTACCGAGGTAACCATGAAGCCTATTGTAGGTTGTGAGTTTTTTGTTTGTGAAGATCATAAAGACAAATCAAGGAAAGACAACGGTTATCAGATTGTAATGCTGGCCAAAAACAAAAACGGCTATCACAATTTGGCGAAAATGGCATCTATAGCCTATACCGCAGGTTTTTACTATGTGCCAAGAATTGATAAAAAAGTTATAGAACAGTATAAGGAAGATGTAATTGTGCTTTCGGGTAACCTGTATGGTGAGATTCCTAATAAGGTTTTGAATATAGGTGAGAACCAGGCAGAGGAAGCTTTGCTGTGGTGGAAAGATCAGTTTGCAGATGACTTTTATATAGAGCTTATGCGTCACGGGCAGGAAGATGAGAATCGTGTAAACGACTCGCTTATCAGGCTTGCCAAAAAGCACGACGTTAAGCTTATTGCAACAAACAATACCTATTATGTGGATAAGGAAGATGCCCATGCCCACGATATTTTATTGTGTGTAAAGGACGGTGAGAAGCTGGCTACACCAAAAGGTAGAGGCCGAGGTTTCCGTTACGGACTTCCTAATAATGAATACTACTTCAAATCAGGGGAGGAGATGAAAAAGCTCTTTGCCGATTTGCCTGAAGCTATTGTTAATATTCAGGAGATAGTAGATAAAATAGAAATATACTCGCTTTACCGTGATGTACTTCTTCCTAAGTTTGATATTCCGGAAGAATTTCAGGTGGAAGAGGATAATGAAGACGGAGGTAAACGCGGTGAGAATAAATTTTTAAGGCACCTTACTTATGAAGGGGCTAAAAGAAGATATGAGGAAATTACCGATGATATAAGGGAAAGGCTTGACTTTGAGCTTAAAACCATCGAGAATACCGGTTATCCGGGGTACTTCCTTATTGTACAGGATTTTATTGCCGAGGCACGAAATCTTGGGGTTTCCGTAGGGCCGGGCCGTGGTTCGGCAGCAGGATCGGCGGTAGCCTACTGTTTGGGTATTACCAATATCGACCCTATTGCTTACGATCTCCTTTTTGAGCGTTTTCTTAACCCCGACCGTGTATCGATGCCCGATATTGATATTGACTTTGATGATGAGGGTCGTGGTCGTGTAATGGATTATGTAATCAATAAATATGGGGCGAGCCAGGTAGCGCAGATTATTACTTATGGTACTATGGCTGCAAAATCATCCATAAGAGATACGGCAAGGGTGCTTGACCTTCCGCTTTTTGAGGCCGATAAGATTGCCAAGCTTATCCCTAACATGAAACTGGCCAAGATCTTTAATCTTGATCCTAATGCGCTTAAGGGTGCATTACGAGCGGAAGAGTATGAAAAGGTACAGGAGCTTATAGGTATGGCAGATGCCGGAGATCTTGCCGGAGAAACCATTCAACAGGCAAAAGTACTGGAAGGTTCGCTGCGTAATACAGGTATCCATGCCTGTGGTGTTATCATTACACCCGATGATATTACGAACTTCGTTCCGGTATCACTGGCAAAGGATTCCGATTTATATGTTACCCAGTTTGACAACTCTGTGGTTGAGAGTGCCGGGCTACTTAAAATGGACTTTCTGGGGTTAAAGACCCTAACTCTTATAAAAGATACGGTAAAGCTGGTAAAATACCGTTTTAATATAGACCTCGATCCCGATAAATTCCCGATAGACGATAAAAAGACTTATGGGCTTTTCCAGCGCGGTGAAACCGTAGGTGTGTTCCAGTACGAATCGCCTGGTATGCAAAAGTACATGAAGGACCTGAAGCCTACTGTATTTGCCGATCTTATTGCGATGAATGCCCTGTATCGTCCGGGACCGTTGGAGTATATTCCGAGTTTCGTAAGAAGGAAAAACGGTGAGGAAGAAATCAAATACGATCTTGAAGCTTGTGAGGAATACCTAAAGGAAACCTATGGTATTACCGTATACCAGGAGCAGGTAATGCTCTTGTCGCAAAAGCTGGCAGGCTTTACCAAAGGTGAGGCCGACGTACTGCGTAAGGCGATGGGTAAAAAGCAAAAGGACGTACTGGATAAAATGAAGCCCAAGTTTGTGGAGCAGGCTGCTGCAAAAGGACATGATGCCACAGTATTGGAGAAAATATGGAAAGACTGGGAGGCTTTCGCAAGTTATGCCTTCAACAAGTCGCACTCTACCTGTTATGCATGGGTAGCCTATCAAACGGCTTACCTAAAGGCACATTATCCGGCAGAGTATATGGCGGCAGTACTTTCCAATAACATGAATGATATTAAGCAGGTATCTTTCTTTATGGAGGAATGTAAGCGAATGGGCTTACAGGTACTTGGGCCTGATGTGAACGAATCGTACTATAAGTTTACGGTAAACGATCAGGGTGCGGTACGTTTTGGTATGGGGGCAATTAAAGGTGTGGGTGCCGGTGCTGTTGATACCATTGTTGAGAACCGTAAAGACGGAAGATACCGATCTATATTTGACTTGGCCAAACGTATTGATTTGCGTGCCGCCAATAAAAAAGCATTTGAAAACCTGGCGCTTGCAGGAGGGTTTGACTGTTTTGCCGATACCCAAAGGGCGCAATACTTCCACCATGAGGAGGGGGATAATATTACCTTCCTAGAAAAGGCAATACGTTATGGAGCCAAGTATCAGGAAAATGAGAACTCCTCTCAGGTGAGTCTTTTTGGTGAGTCGAGCGACGTGCAGATACCCGAACCGGTAATTCCGGCATGTGAGGAGTGGAGTACTATGGAAAAACTTGCCAAGGAGAAAGAGGTAGTGGGGATCTATATATCGGGTCACCCGCTGGACGATTACAAGTTTGAGATGAAATACTTTTGTAATGCCAGACTGGATGCCCTAAAAAACATGGAGCAGCATGTGGGTAAGAATCTTAGTTTTGGAGGCATCATTTCAAACGTGCAGCATCGTATAGCTAAAAACGGTAAAGGATGGGCGTCATTTATGCTGGAAGGTTATGACGAGAGTTATGAGTTCCGTATTTATGGGGAGGAGTATTTAAAGTTCAGGCATTTTCTAATCCCTAATAATTTTACCTATATGAAGATAATGGTGCGCGAAGGCTGGGTAAATGCCGAAGGGAAACGCGGTGAGCCAAGAATACAGTTTATAGCGATACAGTATCTTCAGGATGTGCTTACCACTTTTGCCAAAAAACTCATTATACAGTTTAATATTACCGAGCTGCAGGAACAAATGGTTATTCAGTTAAATGAACTGTTCAGACACAACAGGGGAGATCATTCGGTACAGTTTGAGGTAATGGAGCTGGAACGCGTTAAGCGTAAAGTTGAGGTGGCTGCGATGGCAGATGAACAGCTTGATGGAGAAGCGGAAGCAGAACTTGATGGCGAAATGCCGGAAAGTGTTATGACAGATGTAGAAGATATACAGGTAGTAACCAAGGTAACTATGCCAAGCCGCAAGCTGAAGGTTAAAATTTCAAATGAGTTGTTGCACGAACTTGAAAAGTTACAGCTTAATTTTAAGCTAAATTAAATTTTTGATAGGTTACGTCTATTTATTCATAATTAAAACTAATAAACGTTTCACTTTTCAATTAAATATTTATACCTATTTTTGTTCTTTATAAACTTAACTATTTATATATAATAATATGGCAAAGGAAATCACAGATGCTACATTTGACGAAGTAGTATTAAAATCAGATAAACCGGTTTTGGTAGATTTTTGGGCTGCATGGTGTGGTCCTTGTAGAATGGTAGGTCCTATCATCGAAGAGATTAGCTCAGAGTATGACGGAAAAGCTGTTGTAGGTAAAGTTGACGTAGATGCTAACCAGGAGTTTGCTGCTAAATATGGTGTTAGAAACATCCCAACTGTATTAGTATTCCAAAACGGAGAAGTTGTTGGAAGACAGGTAGGTGTTGCTCCAAAGCAAACGTATACTGATGCTATAGACGCGTTACTATAATCAGTTTTGTAACAATATACATGAATCCCGGGCCATGCCCGGGATTTTTGTTTTTATACGGTTAAGGAGTTATTTCCAACTTCTCTCTTTTTTCTTCATAATGTTCGTTATCCCATTTAGCCAGTTGTATAATTATAGGGATAAGCGTGCGTCCTTTATCTGTAAGGTTATATTCTACCCTTGGGGGTAGTTCCTTATATTCGGTACGGTTTAAAATGCCGTCTTCTTCCAGTTCCTTTAAGGTGGTGGTAAGTACTTTTTTAGATATGCTGCCTATAATGGCGTGTATCTGCCCAAAACGTGCTGTACGTTCCCTTAATGCGTAAATCACTATAGGCTTCCATTTTGAGCCCAGTATCGCCATAGAGCGGTGCATAGGACAGTCACTGTATTTAAAAATATTTCTTGCCATGTTGGTTACTTGTTGGTTACCACTTTAAATCTTTTATAGTTACAAAAGTAAACTATTATCAGTTACTTTGTGTAACTATTTAGATAATAGTGCTACTCGCATAGCTAATAATTTAAGAATCTTAAAAAATTAAAAACAGGAAAATGAATTTAGATGCTCTTTTTAATCCGTTTCACTATAAAGGACTTACCCTTAAAAATCGTTTTGTTATGGCACCCATGACCCGTGCTTTTGCTACAGATGGAGTACCTAACGAACAGATAGCCGACTATTACTCGCGTCGTGCTGCTGCCGGGGTGGGGCTTATACTTACTGAGGGTACGGTTATAAACAGGCCTGCTTCTAAGAATATGAAAGACATTCCTAATTTCTATGGGGATGAGGCTTTGGCAAACTGGGGTAAGGTAGCGCAGGCTGTGCATAATAAGGGAGGGTTAATTGCTCCGCAAATATGGCATGTAGGGAATACACAGGCAGGACCGTGGTTGCCGGAAGCTCCACTTGAGAGTCCTGATACTATGACGCTGCAGGATATTGAAGCTACGATCAAAGCCTTTGCCGAAGCTGCAAAAAATGCAAAAGCTTTAGGTTTTGATGCGTTAGAAATTCACGGAGCACACGGATACCTGATAGACCAGTTCTTTTGGGCTGAAACCAATCACAGGACCGATGAATATGGTGGGAAAACGTTAAAAGAACGCAGTCGCTTTGCGCTCGATGTGGTTAAGGCTATTCGTGAGGCTGTTGGGCCTGACTTTGTAATTATCCTTCGTCTTTCACAATGGAAACAGCAGGATTATACCGTACAACTGGCACAAACCCCTGCCGAACTTGAAGAATGGCTGGTGCCACTTGCTGAAGCCGGAGTGGATATTTTTCACGGTTCGCAAAGAAGATACTGGGAACCTGAGTTTGACGGTAGCGACCTGAATTTTGCCGGATGGATTAAAAAAGTAACCGGTCAGCCTACTATTACGGTTGGATCTGTAGGACTTTCAGATGATTTTATGGGGGTGTGGACAGGTCAGGGTGCCGAAACTACAAAAATAGACGAGCTATTACGTCGTTTTGAACGTGGTGATTTTGATTTGGTTGCCGTAGGCCGTTCCCTGTTACAGGATCCGCAGTGGGTTCAAAAAGTAAAAGCAGGAAGCTTTGATGATATTAAGCCTTTTGAGGCTGCCAGTGTACAAAAACTATATTAATTGATTTTAGCTTATCAGGCTATGGGAGTCCGGGGCAATACTGCTTCGGACTTTTTTATTTTCAGTATTTTTAAAAAATTTTTATTCATCAGGCAACCTGAAGAATGAAATTTCCGTCTTTCAGATATAAACCAATTAAACAGAGTTTGAAAATTATCCGTTTACATACTTCTGATGAAGCTGTTATTAAAAAGGTATTGCAGGGAGACAGCAGAGCCGAAAAGCAGCTTTATGACCGTTATGCAGCAAAAATGCTTGGCGTTTGCAGGATGTATATTAAAGATATGCATTATGCCGAAGATGTAATGATACAGGGTTTTACCCGTGCGCTGGATAATTTGGGCAGATTTAGGTTTGAAGGGAGTTTTGAGGGCTGGTTAAGGCGTATAATGGTTAGGGAGTCTATTGATTTTTTACGACAGCGCACCCAACTTTATTTTGAAGATGTAACTGAAGTGGAAGTAGCGCCAGTTATAACCGATAATCAGGATATGGATGCCGAGTTGCTCCAGTTACTGATTGATAAACTTCCCGAGGGCTACCGTACCGTGCTTGTAATGTTTGCGGTAGAGGGTTACAGCCACAAAGAGATAGCAGAGATGCTAAATATTAGTGAGAACACATCAAAATCACAATTGTTCAAGGCAAGGAAACAGCTACAGGAACAATTGGAAAAAGTAAGGAGGATTGAAAATGAAAGATAGGAACCTGGAACAACAATTAGCTGATAAGCTGGGCAACCGAAGCATTACACCTTCGGCGAAAGCCTGGGACCGTATTGCGAATAACAGGCAACAGGGTAAAACCCAAAAGAAAAAGAAAAAGGTGTTTGCTTATTATGCGGCAGCGGCAGTTTTTTTCCTTTTGGTTTCAGGATATGTATTCCTTATGCAAAATAAAACCGATGTTATTATAACAGAACCAAAGGTTGTGGATGGTGGAGAGGTTACAACTCCGGTATTACCATCAGAAGAGCCTTTTGTTAGCAAATCTTTAGAAATAAAACAAACGGGGGCAGTTGCTTATAAAGAGTCCGAGGTTTTAGTTAAAAAACAAAGTGTTGAGGTTATTACTGAAAAGCAGGAAATGGCTTCGGTAGCTGATCAAGAGGTTGTGATAAAGAAAAAACAACCCGAATTCAATTTGCATGTTGAACCTATAGAGGCGCTTGTTTCTATAGATGAAGCTGAGTTTTATGAGCAGGAAACAGATATGCTTTTAAAAGAGGCTGTTAAGGCTGTCGCGGCAAACAAACATTTATCTAATACTACAAACGATACTGCCCTACTGAAAGAGGTTGAGGCAGAAATGGATGAATACTACCGTGAAAAGGCTATGAGTATATTTTCACTTAAACATAAAACGATACGCATAGCTGTAAAAGACAAACAATAACTTCAATTTTTAAAATTATGAAACGCACCTTATTGTGTATCGCCTTTTTGGCGACAGGGATTTTTTTGCCTAAAGTTAACGCTCAAACCGAGAATGATACTGTAAAAGGACTATCTGTAAAAGAGAAAAAACAGGCTGAACTGGATGAAAGAGAGAAAAAATATTATGCGAGGGTAAAGCAAAACACCTTGGATGATCTTAAGGAAGAGAAGCAGAATATTATTGAGAACGAAAAGTTTGAACTTAAAAAGATTGTTGCAGACATTGATAAGAAGCTTGAGAAAGGAGAAATAAACCAGGAAAAGGCTACTGCTCTTAAAAAGGAAGCGGCAAAGCGATCGGCATTGAATATAGATAACAGGACAGCTATTATAGATAATCAGATAGCACTTACCGAAAGGGATATGGCCATCTATAGTTACAAACCCAATACAGGGGCTTATATTGCTTTGGGAATTGGTAATGTGATTGATGATAAAGGAAGCTTTTTACTGGGGTTGGACTTTAAAGGACTGGATAAAAAAACCAAGTATGATAAACGCACCTACAGGGATGTAGTGTTTAAGTCGGGATTTGTAAATGCTGTAGGTGATGGGCAAACCATAGGAGACAGTTATAAATTTTGGAGAAGTAGCGGGTTTGAGTTAGGCCTGGCTTTTAAAACAAGACTTTTAAAGGATTCAAATTATTTCAGGCTGTCTTATGGTTTGTCATACCAAATCAGTATGTATTCTCCGGGTAAGGATAAGTATTTTGTGAATGATAACGGTAAGACAATAGTGCAGCAGTTTCCGTATGAGCTTAAAAACAGCTTCCTGCGAACAGAAAACCTTGTTGTGCCGGTACATCTTGAGTTTGGTCCTTCGAAGAAAAAAGAATACAAAGATTATTTTAGGTATGATACCACTACCAGTTTTAAAGTAGGCTTAGGAGGCTATGTTGGCGTTAATACAGGAGCTGTACAGCGACTGCAGTATGAAATAGACGGTAAAAAGGTAGTGGATAAAAACAGGGCAGACTATAATGTGAACAGGTTTGTTTACGGACTGGACGGATATGTAGGTTTTGGGGCGATTAGTCTTTTTGCACGATATGAGCTTAACCCAATTTTTGAAAATTCCACTTATAAGGAACATGCCGTGTCTTTTGGAGTGAGACTCGATTTGTAAAGGCTCCGCTTTTTTTCGTTACATTTGGGATATGAAGCTAGAATCGCAATTAGAGAAAATATCATCATTTGGACATCTGGAACTTTTAGCTAACCAGATTGTGGAAGGATTTATTTCCGGTATGCATAAAAGTCCGTTTCACGGGTTCTCGTCAGAGTTTGCCGAACACAAAGTGTATAACCCGGGCGAGAGTACCCGACATATAGACTGGAAGCTGTTTGCAAAAACCGACAGGCTTTATACCAAGCGTTATGAAGAGGAAACCAATTTAAGATGTCATATCATACTGGATAACTCTTCGTCCATGCATTACCCTGCTTTAAAAGACGGGCAGTCGTTTTATGAGAATAAGATAGGTTTTTCGGTATTGGCTTCGGCAGTGCTTATGGATTTGCTTAAAAGGCAGCGTGATGCGGTGGGGTTAAGTGTGTATTCCGATTCGTATGAGTTCTATGCTCCCGAGAAAGGCAGTGGAAGGCATCACAGGATGCTCTTAAATAAACTTGAAGATGTACTGCAAAAACCGGGAGAGGCTAAAAATACCGATACGATTACCTATTTGCACCAAATAGCACAGAAGATGCATCGCAGGTCGATGATCATATTGTTTACTGATATGTTCCAAACCGAGGATAACGAAGCGTTGTTTAATGCACTAAGGCATTTAAAACACAATAAGCATAAGGTGGTGCTTTTCCATGTAACGGATAATAAAACGGAGTTTAGTTTTGATTTTGACAATGCTCCGCGCAAATTTGTGGACCTTGAAACAGGTGAACAGGTAAATTTGTTTGCTGAAAATATAAAAGAAGAGTACGAAAAAAGGGTAGCCGACTATTTTAGGAAGATAGAGGAGACCTGTATGCAGTACCGAATTAAGTATGTTCCGGTTTCGGTGGACGAAAAATTTGAAAAAATATTACTTACATACTTGGTTGAAAAACAAAAGTTTGGCTAAAAAGCGAAATTTTTTTTTAAAAATTTATTTGAAAAGGCTTGCAAATGTCAAAAAGCGCCGTATATTTGCACCCGTAATAATGAAACAAACAACGGCACTTACAAAGCGCCAAGTTTTATTAGAAACGCTGGTTTGGTAGTTCAGTTGGTTAGAATACATGCCTGTCACGCATGGGGTCGCGGGTTCGAGTCCCGTCCAGACCGCCAGTAAAGGAGAAGTAGCCTCGCAATAGCGGGGCTTTTTTCGCCTCAAAGCATTTAAGATTAGTTGTGTTGTTTGCCCTAACGGGCTGGTTTAGTAGTTAAACCGAATGAAAGGCTTTCCATTAAATTGGAGGGCTTTTTTGATTTTAATACATTTGGTTTTAAAATCAGATTATATGGAAATTAAAACACACCAAACAGATAATCTTACCATAGTAGAAATAGTTTCTCCAGATATTATTATTGCTACTATTGAAGACGGAACAGATTTGGTAGGGAATCTTTACTATCAGGGATTTGATAAGGTAATACTTCACGAAAAGAATATTACACCTTCATTTTTTGATTTAAAAACCCGTATGGCAGGGGAAATACTTCAAAAATTCTCCAATTATAAAATCAGGCTGGCTATTGTGGGTAATTTTAGCAAGTACGAAAGTAAAAGCTTAAATGATTTTGTTTTTGAAAGTAATAAGGGAAGGGTTATTAATTTTGTTACTTCTATAGAAGAGGTGTTAAATTAATTAAATGAAAAATACCCATTTATAGGTATTGCTTTGTTAAAACCTAATTGTTAATTTTATAATGTAAAAGCTTGTTAAATAGCTTTTTAGTTTTTAATAAATCGTATTTACATAGAAACACATTTTATTAATAACTAAATCTATACATTATGAAAACAAAAAGACCGTTTTTTGCCGCTGCAACATTAATGGCAGTAGCTTTTTTATGCTTTGCATTTACAACAAATGAAAAAGTAAACATGGTTGACGAGGGACCATCTGGAACTGCTTATGCCGTAACATGGCAAAACAGTGCAGGCTACTGGTTTGCAGTAGGACCTGTACAGGCACTTTGGGCCGGTGAGAAGACTGAAGAGAAAGCTCTTGATTATGTGGTAGGCTCTAAAGCTAAGAAAGCAAAGAAAATGAAGTATAAAGATACTTGTGGTAAGTTTAAGGTATACAACCTTGGAGTTGATTACGAATCGTATGATACCGATGCTTTAAAATATGCAAGAAAAAAAGGATACGATTGTAACTGGCCTTAGTTCATGTAATCCTTAAATTGAAAAGCCTTTCAGTTACTGAAAGGCTTTTTTTAATGAAAAGAAAAGGTAGTTGTCTTTCCTCATCATTAACATTCCAATAGCTGAAAAAATCAGCTATCCTAAAACAAGTGGCAATACTTAAGTTTTTAAAGTTCTAAAAGAATTTTAGAAAATTCGTCCTTGCTTTTCCCTAGTTTTGTTTCTACTCTTCTAAACATAATATCCTTTTTCCCTTCTTCAAAATGCAGGTCGGCATCAGTAAGGCTTGGAAACTTTAATTTAAGTTTTGCCTTTTCTTCTTTCCATTTGGTTTTTACTGCCTGAGAATTTTCATTTTTATTTTCCATTATGGTAAAAATTTACGAAGCTTAATTGCTTCATAACAAAGGTGGCTTTTTTTTAATTTTGGATGTTACAGTACTCTTAGTTTGTTTTATATCATTCTCATGTTTTCTCAATTCGTATATTTTTACCAGCTCTGTTAGTTGTGATTTTAAAAAGCTTAAATATCTTTTGTAGTCGGTAATAGTATTATCCTGCTCCTCATAAGAAAGGAAAAGGGGTGTCTCAGCCAGTTTTTCATAAAACTCAGGGAAAGTATTTTTTATGATAGATGTATAGTTGTTAATCTCGTTTGTTATTTCATTCATTGTTTTCATAATAATTTGGTTTTAGAGATTATAAAAAAAGCATCATGAATTTCATGATGCTTAAGTAGTGTTAGGTTAGCTTTAGCTTTTACTTTATTTAATTCAATTTATATTTGTTTATAGTGATTGCTTTTATAATAAGTAAAGTTAGACTAGATATTATTTGTTTGCTTATATCATTATATATTTAGCTTATATAATTCACAGATATTGTAATTCTTTTCTTTTTTTCTCCTTTATAGTTTTGAAAAAAGTGGGTGTTAAGCCTGTAATTTTTTTAAATTGTGCCGAGAGGTGAGCAACACTGCTGTAGTTTAGAAGATATGAAATTTGTGTAAGGCTAAGCTCATCATATATTAGCAGTTCTTTTACTCTCTCTATTTTATGGTTTATAATGTAATGTTCAATAGTGGTGCCGGTTGCTTCCGAAAATATATTGGCCAGATAAGTATAATCATAATTAAGCTTGTGGCTTATGTACTCTGACTTTTTTGTTTTAATAAGATCATTATCTTTATAAACAAGTTCAATAATTGTATTTTTTATTTTCTCTATTAAAATAGCTTTTTTGTCATCCATAAGTTCCAGACCAACTTTTATCAGAGATGCTTTCAGGACTTTGTTTTGTTCTTTGGTAATAGGTTCTTTTATTTCAACTTCTCCAAGCTCTACATTACCATACTTAATTTCCAGCCTGTCTAGTTCGGCTTTTACAATTATCTTACAGCGAAGGCTTACCATATATTTAATGAAAATTTTTAGAGACATAATGATTTTTATTAAAAATAATTGGTAAACTCGGTTTGTAATTTGTGAGATTGCTAGTTTAGTTGCCCAACAAAGAGATATTTATTTTTTTGAGCATAGCTTTAAAGTCAGAAGCGACAACGGTTTTAAAAGTATTGCTTTTAATGTTTTTTATATAAGCGTCGCAATTGTAGTTCCATAAGTACATCTCATTTTCAAGAGTGTTTTTGTCGCTTAATGACATAGGAAGCTTTAATATTTCCTTATATATTTTATTTCGCATTTCGGTTAATGAGGCAGGTTCTGTCATCTTGAAAAAATCTGCAATCATTTTTTCTATTTGTTCTTTCTTTTCAGATTTTTTCATAGCGCTAATTATTTGATAAACAATTTACAACATAAAATCGTTGTAATTACAAAGCGCTAGCTTTTATTTAAGTATGCCTGCTTTCCAAATTTTTTTAATACATGATAATGTGATTTCAATGCATCAAAAAAAGTAGGATTCTCTATATAAGGCAGGTCAAACTCCTTAGCGGTTTCTTTAATTATACTTCCTATTTTCTGATAATGGATATGACAAACCCTTGGGAATAAATGATGTTCTATTTGTTGATTTAATCCTCCTAAAAAAAATGCAGCTATATTATTTCCTGTAGCAAAATTTGCGGTGGTTCTCATTTGATGTTCAGCCCAATTGTCTTCTATATTGCCTGACGGATTGGGCTTAGGGAAACTGGTGCCCTCAACAACATGTGCTAACTGAAATACCATCCCCATTGTTAAACCTTTAGTAAGATGTAGTGCGGTAAACCCTATAATAAACTGCCACCAGGTTATATTAAGTACAAGTAACGGAAGTATTATAAATAAAAAGTAATATAATGCTTTAAAGAAGAATAAATTGAAATATTCAATTTTAGGATGCCTTATTTTGAGTTGACCAATTTTTGACTGGAAAAATTTTTTATAATCTTTTCTGAAAATCCAGGACAGGGACGCTAAACTATATAAGGGAAAAGCATATAAATGCTGGTAACGCTGTATTTTGTTTACGGGCTCTTCACTGGTAATCCTGATTAACCCGGGGGCGACAACAAGGTCTTCATCATGCCCCGGTATATTAGTAAATGTATGATGAACCGTGTTATGCATAATGCTCCACAGGTAAGGGTTGGCACCTACTAAGTTAAACAGAAAGCTGAAGCCCTTATTTACTTTTTTATTTGAAGATAATGAGTCATGTATGGCATCATGGCAAATATTAAAGCCTATAAATGCACTAAACATGCCAAGTAATACGGTTAATAAAAGTAATATCCAGCTGTTAAAAGAACTGGTTATTATTAAGTTATAGAGAAGTAAAAAGCCTCCAAGAAAAAAAATGACTTTAAGCCACATATTGCCGTTGGCATTTGGAGAAATATTATGCTCTTTAAAATAGTTGTCTACTTTTAACCTTACGGTAGGGAAAAATGCAGATTTTGTTTGGGTTTTAAATTTTAATCGGGTCATACTATGAATAGCTGCAACTTTTATTCACTATTCAAATCGTAAAATTGTGCAAGTGCAAAAGGACTACTATATTATCAGGATACTGTAATTTTTTCGGAAGCCCTGCCTGTTGAAGTTATATGTTTCAATATAACGATAAAAAGCGGTTTTTATTTGTTAGTTGTTGTGTTTTAACTGTATTTAACTTCTCAAATAAGATTTTAAAGTAAAATAGTAATCAAAAAGCCTTTCAGTTTCTGAAAGGCTTTTTTTGTTTTTAATTAAGAGTAGCTTTTATAATATTACTAACTGCCGGAAGCATAGTATAGGTGTTTGGGTTTGGAACTTCCTCAATAGGTTTACTTTCGTTAAGCGGAGTGCCTGCAAGGTTAAACTGGGTGATCCCGGCACCCGGATATTGGTCTAGCGCAGTACCGTCGTCATAAAGCTTTATAGAGCCGGATATATCACCTTTGTATGATGCGGCTACACCATTACCCTCGGTAGCAAAAAACCAGTCGTTACTAAAGCCATACATAGTAGCTATGGCGATGCGGTCTCCCGAGTCATACATTATTTCCTGAGAAACACTGCCACCCGGTTGTCCGTTAATTGATGGTAGTAATACAGTAGTTTGCGACTGAGCCAATATGTAAACGCTTTTCACTCCGGCTTTGTTTTCAAGTGCAGAAGCCAATACAGATGCATCTCCTTTTTGGGCAATTTCCTTTAAGCCTTCGCCACGATCGTTTTCACCGGTTTTGTAAAACGGATTCTCGTCACCGTTATATACCACAACCAATATTGGCGAAAGCGGAGTGAAAATACCTGTAATTCCCTGTATGTATTCGTATAGCGGAGCATTATCCCCTGTTTCGGCAATATCGGTAAGTCCGTTTGCTGTAGGCTGTCCCTCCTGATATAAAGGGGCAGGGTTAAGCAGGTTGCCTCCTGCAATGTATGAAATAGCCCATACTCCCGGACTTATAGGGGTTTCGTTTTGTGTTCCGCCGGAGGTATTCATAAGAGTTAATGTGAAGTTGGAATTACCATTGTAGGTAAGGCTGGCGTTTACAAGTTGTGAAGCAGGCAGGTAGGAGTTACCCTCGGCATCCATACCGCTTATTTCGGTTATGTTGGCACTTGTTGCCTCTCCCGGATGTTCTACATCAGGTCCAGGTGCCTGATTTACCCTTGTACCGTTATCCCATAGTTTTATTTGTTGTGATACATCGCCCTCAATAGGAGTTCCGTCTTCGGTATATAAAGTGATTCCGGGATTTTCGGGAGCAAAAAACAAATCGTTAGACCATCCGTACATGGTGGCAAAACTCAAAGCCTGACCTTTAGCGGCATAAAAACTAATACTTACAGATTCGCCGGGGAAAACAACAGGCGGTGTGCCGTCTCCCTGAAATGTGCCCGACTGTACCAGTGGTTGTGACTGTAAAACATTCTCTACCGTTAGCATAGCCGATTGTGTCATTATGCTTTGTGTATCATCATCATTTTGGCACGAAACCGTAAAAAGTGCGGTTAGTAAAACCGGAATTCCCGCAGTTGCAATTTTCTTTAATTTCATAACTCGTTTTGGTTTAGATTAATATGTTAGCAAATCTATTTGTAACCTATGTCGCGCGGAATAGCAATACTTCCCGATGTATTGATGATATTTCCCGAAGTAAGGTTATTCTCTGTTATGAATTTTATAATGAGTTATAGGTTCTTGTTTATTTTCCTTATTTTTGGCTGATACGCCAAAACGTTTATCCCTACAATGAAGAAAGCAGTTGTTGCATTATCACTTTTACTATTGGGTTCCTGCCAGTATTTTGATAAAAAGGTGCCCAGTGAGGAAGAATTGCTGCAAAAGCGCCGCGCCGAAATCAATATGGATGAGGTTAGTTCTTATCCTTCAATTGGTGAGTGTGACAGTGTAATGGACAAGGAGCAGAAAAAAGAATGCTTTTTCTCTTCCATGACCCGTTTGGTACAGGAAAGACTGGATGCCGATACCCTTTTGCTTCTTTATCCTGAAATTGATACCATACAGCTTAAAGTAACCATATTCCCCGATGCTACCCTGGCTTTTGAAACCGAGTTTCCTAAAGACAGCGTGGGCTATGACCGAACTAAAATAGACAGCCTTTTGCGTAGCAGGCTCAGCGATTTTCCTGCTGTAGAGCCGGCATCAAAAGAAGGAATTCCTGTAAAGAGTCAGTTTATTTTACCGGTTATAATTAACGTGGAGTAGTATTGGTTTTAAACCTAAACACAAAGTAACTCCCTATACTTACCGGTATTACTATGTTAAGCAGCCATTGTAGTGTGGCGGCAAATACCACTACCCATTCGTTAATTCCCATTTTACCGAAAAACAATACAGCTACACTGCCACGAACGGCAAAATCAAAAAGCTGGAATGTAGGCAGTGACGATCCTAAAAAATATACGGCTGTAATAGCGGCAATCATTTCGGGGTAGGGTTCATGTATGCCAAACAAAAGGAATAAAAAATAATGTTGATGTATAAGGCAAAAATATCTAGCGAAGGCAAGCAGTATGTTTTTACGATGTATTTGTTTTGGTATGGCGTTTACCTTATTTACTATTTTTTGAACCGAATATCCTTTTAAGGTAAAGTTGCGGGCAGTAAACAGTAGCACGATTACAACAAAAACTATTGCTAATAAAATTAGCAGGTAGCCTGCAGGTAAAATACCATAATAGGTATTAAATACGGCAAGTCCTGTTAGCCCGGCAAAAACAGCTATAATTAATTGAATGCCGTTACAAACAAGATTAAGGAAAACAATATTTTTTGTCTGTGTTTTTTCGAAATACAATGCCTTGGCAGCATATTCGCCTATTCCGTTTGGGGTAAACAGTGCTGCAGTCATCGCAGCGAGTACCTGTGCGGCCGACTCCCTTAATTTTATCTCCTTAAAAGAAGAAACCAAATTTCGCCACTTTATGATTTCCAAAAATCGGTTAAGGAAGGTTAGCGTAATTATAAAAGCTGAAAGAATAAAAGAAGTGCTTCCGTTAAAAAGGTCTTTTAGTTTTATCCAGTCGGGACTGTTGTCTCCTGCAAGCCTGCTGTATATAAAATAAAATGCGCCGCTAACTATTAAAAGTTTAACAACCACAGTTAGGAAATGCTTAGCTTTGCGGGACAGTGTAATCATAACTGCAAAATAAACAAATTAAATTGGCAAACGAGCGCATCATATTAGGTATTGACCCCGGTACTACTATAATGGGATTTGGTCTTATTAAGGTAGTGAATAAGAAAATGGAATTTATTCAGCTAAACGAACTTCAGTTGGGTAAGTATGATGACCATTATGTAAAGCTTCGCCATATTTTTGAAAGAACCATTGAGCTGATTGATACCCATCATCCTGATGAGATTGCTATCGAAGCTCCCTTTTTTGGTAAAAATGTACAGTCTATGCTCAAACTGGGCAGGGCACAGGGCGTAGCTATGGCTGCCGGACTTTCCAGACAGATCCCCATAACCGAATATGAGCCTAAAAAAATTAAAATGGCGATAACAGGTAACGGTAATGCCAGTAAAGAGCAGGTGGCAAAAATGCTGCAGCAGTTACTGGGACTTAAGGAAATACCCAAAAACCTGGACAGTACCGACGGACTGGCAGCTGCGGTTTGTCATTTCTTTAATTCTGGTAAAACTGTTGTTGGTAAAAGCTATTCGGGATGGGATGCTTTTATAAAACAAAATGCCGATAGAGTAAAAAAATAAGAATATATTTACTGAATTAACCAACCAAAATATAATTTTATGAGATTACTTAATTCGGTGCTTACAGTGCTTTTTTTGTCTTTTATGGTATCCTGTTCTTCAGACGACAGTTCAGATGTTGTTAACGGAGGAGGGGAAGATTCATTTAGCTTTACTATCGATGGTCAGCAAAAAAACATAACGCAATGGTCAGCTACTAAGTCAGAACGTGATTTTGTAGTGTATGGCGTTGCAGATGATGGTATGGCAATTCAGTTTATATTTAATAAGTATGGTAATATTGGAGAGATAAGCACTTTTTCAATTGAGAGCTTTGAAGTTCCAAGCAGATATAACCATTACTACAACAGGGCTGAATTTTTTAATTTTGAGTTAGTTTCTGTAGATGAAGCTAATCACAAAGTGAATGTTAACTATTCAGGTAAGGTTTATGATGAAGATATGGATCTTACAAGTGATTTTTCTGTAGTTGAAGGTAGTTTTAATTTAACCTATACTGAGGTTCAGCCACAGGTTTCGGGTCTTGGACTATCGGCTACTTTAAACGGACAGGACTGGTATGGTACAACCACTTCTACTTCATATGAAGGAGGATTTGGTTCTACAGCTATTGTGTCTAATAATTTTGATAGTGATAATGAATATGGTATTTCGGTACTGGTAACTAGCGGAGAAGAAGGTACAGGTAATTATACTTTTAACGAGACTTCAAATACAAATAAAATTGTTGTATGGGGTTATGATGCAGAAAATGACACTCAGGTAGAGTATGTTACAACGGCAGGTACACTTAATATTACAGAAAGAACTGATCTTGGCTTGGGTTACACTCTTATAGGGGGTACTTTTACGGCTACAGCTACAAATCAGGAAACAAATGATACTGTTACAATAACTAACGGTATTTTTAAAGGTGTATACGAAAACTGGTAAACCGGTTACGATTAATGAGAAGCCTCGCTTTAGCGGGGCTTTTTTTATACTCCATACTTAAAAAAGGTTGTAGCTTTGCAGCATGGCAGGTATTTATATTCATATTCCTTTTTGCAGGCAGGCATGTCACTACTGTGATTTCCACTTTTCTACTTCCATGAAGAAAAAGCAGGAAATGATAACGGCACTTGCTAAGGAAATTAGCATGAGGAAAAATGAATTTGCAGGTCAAACGGTAGAAACTATTTATTTTGGCGGAGGAACACCATCGGTATTAACCAATGGCGAAATAGAGTTTCTTATTAATACGGTTCTGGAAAACTATACCGTTTCCAATAATCCTGAAATTACTCTTGAGGCCAATCCGGACGACCTCTCAATTAGCCGTATAACCGAGTTAGCAAATTCCCGAATAAACAGATTAAGCATTGGGATACAGTCGTTTTTTGAGGATGATCTTAAAATGATGAACCGTGCACATAATGCTCAGCAGGCTACCGAATGCCTAACCGAAGCGATTAAATATTTTGATAATATTTCTATCGATCTTATTTATGGGGTTCCGGGAATGACAAACGAGCGTTGGCTGCAAAATGTAGATAAGGCGTTGTCTTTCGGAGTACCCCATATATCAAGTTATGCTCTTACCGTAGAACCTAAAACAGCACTGCACAATTTTGTACAAAAGGGTATCATTGCCCAACCGAGTGACGAGGTTGCTCATGAGCATTTTATGTTGCTTACCGAAAAACTTCAGGAAAACGGGTTTGTACATTATGAGCTTTCCAATTTTGGGAAGGAAGGTTATTTCTCCCGTAACAACACAGCTTACTGGCTTGGGAAAAAATATTTAGGCATAGGGCCTTCTGCTCATAGCTATGACGGTATTTCCCGTAGCTGGAATATAGCAAACAATGCTTTGTACCTAAAAGCAATTGAAAATAATGAATTACCTGCCGAAAAAGAAAAGCTAACCGTAGCCGACAGGTATAACGAATATGTAATGACAGGCTTGCGTACCATTTGGGGTGTATCTATAACAAGGGTAGAGCAGGAATTTGGCTTACTGTACAAAAAGCACCTGCTTAACGAGGCTGCTAATTTTATTAGCAATGGTTTACTCTCGCTTCAGGATAATGTTTTAAAAACAACTCCAAAAGGAAAGTTTCTTGCCGACGGTTTAGCCAGTGATCTGTTTTTTATAAATTTGGAATAGTATAAACAAACAAAACATGAAAGCTACCATACAGCATAACAATACTACTTTTACTATTGATTTTTCAAGCCCTATAGATATTTCTATCCCCTTAACCAATACCGATGCTAATCCTATTGCATGGTACATAGATAAACCGGTAATAGAGCCCGTAAAAATGGGTGACTGGGTAGGGAAGGTGAGAGAGGGTTCGTCTACAAATTTTAATAATATATTTTTTAACCCGCACGGTCACGGTACGCATACCGAGTGCCTAGGGCATATAACCAAAGATTTTTACAGTATAAACCAGGCGCTAAAGCAATTCTTCTTTTTAGCCGAAGTAGTTTCCATTACTCCTGAGGTACAGGGTGAGGATCTTGTTATTACCCACGATCAGATTGCAGATGCACTGGAAGGCAAATCGCCGGAAGCAATTGTTATCCGTACCCTGCCAAATGAAGCGATTAAAAAATCTAAAAACTACAGCAATACCAATCCGCCTTATCTTGAAGAGGCTGCCGCGGCTTATATACGTGAATGTGGTATAAAGCACCTTTTAATTGATTTGCCAAGTGTAGATAAAGAGAAGGATGAAGGGAAGCTGGTTGCCCATAAGGCTTTTTGGAATGTTAAGGACGTAAACAGCCTGAATACCGATGCCAGGCATGATGCCACCATTACCGAAATGATTTATGTAAACGATGAGGTGACAGATGGGAGTTATTTACTAAATTTACAAATAGCATCTTTTGAGAATGATGCCAGCCCAAGTAAACCTGTATTGTACAAACTTTAATGAAAGCACTTATAAAACTGGAAGAAGCCGCCCTGTTTTTGTTGGGAATCTATTTTTTTAGCCAACTGGATTATGCATGGTGGTGGTTTTTGGTGTTACTGTTAGTGCCTGATTTTTCAATGATAGGCTATGCGTTTGGCAATAAGGCCGGAGCATGGGCTTATAATTTTTTCCATCACAGGGGAGTAGCAATACTGCTGTATTTAGCCGGAATGTATTACTCCAGTCAGTTATTACAACTAATTGGTGTGATATGGTTTGCGCATTCCAGTATGGACAGGATGTTTGGATACGGACTCAAATATGAAAACGGATTTAAATTCACCCATTTGGGAGAGATAGGTAAAAACTAAGCAACTATAAACCATGAATATCCAGTCTTACTATGATTACTGCCTTGCCAAAAAAGGCGTTACCGAACACTTTCCGTTTGATGAGGAAACACTGGTGTTTAAAGTGGGTGGAAAAATGTTTGCGCTTTCTTCACTAAAAGGATGGGAAGCCAATACGCCTTCAATAAACTTAAAATGTGATCCCGACAGAGCGCAGGAATTTCGTGCCGAATATGAGGGTATAAAACCCGGTTACCACATGAGCAAGGTGCATTGGAATACGGTTACGGTAAACAGCGATGTTCCGCAAAAACTTTTACTGGAGCTTATAGATCATTCCTACGAATTGGTATTTAAAAGCCTTACCAAAAAACTGCAGACAGAAATAAGTGGTAGTTAAGGCAATAAGTAAGGATGATAAGATGTTATGCTTTGTTTGACCTTACTTAAATTATGGAAACCACTACTAATATTGAACAGCTTATACCTCACCGATACCCTTTTTTATTTGTAGATGAAATTGTTTCGGCAAAAGATAATCAGATTATAGGTACGGTAGTTTTTGATTCAGAAAATTTACTTTTAAAATGGACTTTCCCCGGTACGGGTGTAGTGCCAAATACAATACTTTTGGAATCTATGGCGCAATGCGGAGGTGCTGGTGTACGGTTACTGGGAGTTAATAAAGGGATTTTTGCCCTGGCCCATATTGAGCAGTCGGCCTTTTTTGATGTGGTGAAATACAACGATGAGGTTAGGCATGAGATCACCAATATACGTATGAGCGAAAAAATAATAAAACAAACAGGAAAAGCCTATGTAGGGGATACCCTAGTTATGGAAGCTACCTGGATGTCTATCAGGATAGATTAATCAGGATAAAATATAAAGGGCTAAAAGTAGTATCTGTTACGTATTTCATTTTGACGATAGGAAAAATCTAAAATCAAATTGATTGAGATTCTTCACTTCACTATGTTACGTTCAGAATGATACTTTTAGCTCTTTTTTGTTACATAACGTTTTTTTGTTTTTCACTAAAACTGTCGGCCTGCATTTGGAGCAGTTCTATAGCTTTTTTCTTTTTGTAGTCATACAGTTGTTTATCCTGTCTTATCTCTGCATATACATCATCATAAATACCGGCATCGGTAGTACGCATCAGTTCACGCTGATGATTGTTTTGTGCCAAATTTGTTTTTAAGGCTGTTTCATTGTCTTCTAGCTTAAAATCGTATTCACCCTTAGGTGAGAGTAGTTTCGCGATTATAGGGGCTGTTTCTATGGCTAAAAACAGCAACATTATAAACAGTGAAGGGAGCAATGGCAGTTTATTAAGCGCATTGATACGCGCCATGAGTCCGTCGAACTTATCAATTATGGGTTGGGTCTCGGTAATTTTTTTGTCCAAATCACTTCTAAGGGTAACAGCTTCAGCTTCTTTTGCGGCTATTTTTGCTTCATTCCTTTTTCGTAGTGTGTCCAGTTGTGCCAGTGCAGCATCGTGCTTATCCCTTTTTTCTTTGTAAACAGGTCCTTTTCCCAGTTTCATGGTGCCGCTGGTGCCTTCGGCCTCAGTAATGTAGGTAGAATATAAATCATTTACTTCCTTTTCCTTTTGTACAATTTCCGACTTAAGACTATCAATAGATGCTTTGTTCCTTTCGAGGTCAGACTGGTAATAATCGGCAACCTGTTTCTTATTGGCCATTGCCAGTTCGTTCTTTTCTTTAAGCAGTACAGTATCTATTTCCTTTTGGAATATTTTTATTTCAAGCGGTTTTGAAATAACCACAGCTATAATCAGTGCTAAAATAATACGTGGTGTTGCCTGCAGCAGTTCCTGACCAAAGCGCTCCCTTTTCCTGATTGTGGAAACGATAAATCTATCCAGATTAAAAATAAGGAGCCCCCATATCAGTCCAAAGAATACTGAAGTGTAAATGTTATCGAAAACTGTATACAGGGCATAGCTCGCGGCAATAAATGCCATAACAGCCGTAAAGAAAACAGTGGCTCCTATACCGGCATATTTATTCTGTTCGCCGTCAGAGCAGGAATAGATTAGTTTTTTATCTGCCCCCGAGCAGATGATAAAAAAACGTTTTAACATGATGATTTGATTTTTGATTGATGATGTAACAAAGGTAACGCGTTTTTTACTGTAAATGTTATAATGTGTTGATATGTTTTGGGTTATAAATGAAAAATCCGTCTCAAACGAGACGGATTTAGTTAATATAGTAAGATGGTGTGGTTATTTGGTTTTACGGTAAGTAAACACTTTATTGGTTGTAATAGGTTTTCCGTTTTCTTGTTGAGGAATCCATTTGGGAGATGCTTCAAAAACTTTTTTTATGTCATCATTAAGTTTTTCATCGTTATCTCCATATAGTTTTACATGAGTAACCGAGCCGTCTGTATTTACAGTGTAGCCTATAAATGCCTCATTTTTTTGTATGATACTGTCTAAATCTAGGTTTTTAGTGATATAAGCGTCAAATGCCTCGTTTCCTCCGGGGAATGCAGCATCTCTGGTGTGTGCTGTTTTTGCATTGTCTTCTTCAAAATTGTAGGTAGCAGCGCTTATCATTGTTTCCTGCCTAATATCTATAACCTCTTTGTCACTTTTGCCTATTTCATTCCCAGTTTTAATAATTTTAAAACTATCGGGAACAGGTTTTTTACTTATGGTTATTTGGCAGGTTTCTTCAGGGTAGTGATCGTTTAAGTGTTTAATATGTTTGTTGTAATAGGGGTATGTGTGGTAATATAACATAAATGTCATTGACATTTCTTCACCTGCTTTTGTTTCTCCAAACATTTTGAATCCGGTTGAGGCGAATTCTTCTCGTTTATGTTTCAGGAATTCTTCACGGCTTATCTTTTTATTATCAATGTAAAAATGACTGTCTTTCTGTTCAAGTGAGAATTTGTAATCCTCTTCACTAACACCGTCAGGATTGTCTTTTTTATTTGGGACATTAGCCAGATAGTATCGTTTTTGCTCTAAAGTCAGTTTTTCATAAGGTGTATTTATAAATACATTTCTAAGGCTGTCCTGAATTATTATTCTTACTCCTTTAAAATATTCATCTCTTCTGCTGTCAGGACTAACAGAGTCAGTTGCTGTAAGTGTTTCGTTTTGTTGTGTACCGGCATAAGCTACATTTTCGGTGCTTAAAAAATATACTATTACAGTAACGGTTATCATACAGGCCAGTTTAAGAGCCAGTGTTTTAATTTTAGGTGTGGTTTTGGTCATCATAACAAATCGTTTTTTAGTTATGGGAAAGTTAAGGTTACTTGCCAGCATTGCCATTGGAGCTCTTTGTTGACTCCTGTTAAGCAATAGCCTTTGGTAAGATATAATATCGTTTTTGTAAATTACATTCTCATCGGCCAGGAACTCGTGGTTAAGCTGTATGGCTTTTTTATAAAAGTAAAGCAGCGGATTGAACCATAATATTGTTTTTAGCAATTCGATAAACAGTATGTCAAGTGTGTGTCGCTGCTTTACATGAGTGAGTTCGTGACTGTAAAGTTCGGGCTCTATAGCCTGTTTTTCATACTCCTCTTTGTTTACATAAACAGTATTTAAAAAAGTATGAGGAAGTATGTTGTTGTCAATAAGTACAAGTATTGCATCTTTATAAGGAATATTTTGATTCCTTTTTTTAAGCCTGTAAAACCTGGTAATGTTTATAGCAAACCTAATAATTAGCAATAATGTTACTATGCTGTATAGTCCCCAAATAATATAAGGCATGTAGTTTACCTCCGGTTGTACTACAACAGTGGATACTGTGTTGCTATTTGTTAAAGGTTGTTGCTCAGTAACAGAATGAATCATCATTACCGAATCCTGAATAGGAGTAACAGGTATGCTAACATACACGGGTATGGTTATAAATGGCAGACACAGCGAAAATAGAAGGCTAAACAATAAGTAAAACCTATTGAAACGATGCATTTTTTCTTTTTCAAGGAAAAGCTTGTACAACAGGAAAAGTACCGTCATACTTATTGCCGATTTTATAAGAAACTCACTCATGGTTTAGCCTTTTTATTTTAGTCGCCTATGTTTATTGTAATAGGTAAGGTATAGCTACTTCTTACCGTTTTACCATCCATTTCTCCGGGTATCCATTTTTCAGGTACTGACTTAAGTACTCTTACCGCCTCTTCACCGGCACCATACCCAGGGTCACGTAATACTTTAATACTACTCATTGATCCGTCTTTTTCAATTACAAAAGAGATGTAAATTTTTAATATTTTATTTTCTTTTACATCTGGGATTGTAAAGTTCTTATTTATATAATTATAGAACTCAAGCATGCCTCCCGGATATTCCGGTTGTTTTGTAAGTCCGGCTGGATTAAGCACTTCATCAGCTTCTGGAGCACTTACTTCAGGTTTTACGCTACCTTCTTCGATTACATTTGGAATTTCCTTTGCAGAATTTGTTTCGGGTTCTGGTTTTACTTCATTCTCTGCGCAGGATATTAAAAATAGTCCTGCCATTACCGGAACAACAAGCAGTTGTTTGCTTATTGCTAAAAATCGTGGTGTGGTTTTAGTCATCATAACAAATCGTTTTTTAGTTATAGAAAAATTAATGTTGCTGGCCAGTGCAACAGTATGGCTTCCGGATGCCATTTTGAGTAACAGGTTTTGATAGCCTGTAGCGTTTTTATTGTTGTTTATTACAGCATCATCGGCTAAAAACTCGTGATTAAGCTGTATACTTTTTTTATAGAAATATAAAACGGGGTTAAACCAAAACACGGTTTTAAACAGCTCTATAAGCAGGATGTCCATAGTATGCATTTGATTCACGTGCGCTAACTCGTGTGTATAGAGATCTTTTTCAATAGCATTTTTGTTATGGTCATCCTCGCTTATAAAGATGTAATTAAGGAAGGTGTGTGGTAAGGCGTTGTGTGGTACTAATACTAATAATGCCGTTTTATATTTTATTTTTTTGTTGTTCTTTATTTTGAAAACAAACGATAGTATGTTTTTTAAGAACCTTATGGTAAGTAATGAAGTGATGATTATGTAAGTTAAGATAAGCCAAAACTGCATGTCAAAACCTGTGCTTCCTCTTGTTATGGTAATCTCGTTTAATGTTATTTGCGGTAAAGTATTAATACTGTTACTGTAACTAACAAATGAAGGAATACTTATAAAGGGCACGCAAACAGAAAATATAAGGCTGGCTAACAGATATGCCCTGTTAAAACGATGCATTTTTTCTTTTTCCAAAAGCAGTTTGTAAACCACAAGGAGTACAATCATACTTATTGCCGATTTTATAATGAATTCAATCATAACTTAATTTTTTTTGGGGTTGCCAACAGTTATTGTAATAGGAAACATGTAATAACTTCTTACTGGTTTATTGTCAATTTTACCGGGGTGCCAGTTTGCAGGAGCTTTTTTTATAGCTTTTAATGCCTCTTCTGCTACGCCATGTTTTCCTCCGATGCGTATAACTATGTCGCTTATTGACCCGTCTTTCTCTATAATGAAAGATATTATCGTTCTAATTATTATATCTTTCTCTATCTCAGGAAGCTTCATGTTTTTTTCTATAAATTCATTAAACTTCTCGTTTCCGCCTTCATATATAGCTTGTTCCTGTAGCTCGCTTTCGTAATAAACTTTTTCCTGAGAAATATTTACAGATTTTTCATTATCAGAACCTGTAAATATTTCTCTATCGGTTATCATACTTGTAGAGAATACAGTACCTGAAAGGATAATAGCTAAAGCCGATTTCCTTTTTAAAAGAATAAACCATAATCTTTTTTTAAGCGACATAATTTTGATGGTTTTCTATTTCTTCTTTTCTATTTCTTTATCAATAATAGCTTTTAGTTCTTCAAGTTCTTTTGTACTCATATTTGTTTCCTTTGTGAAAAAAGAGGCAAACTGGGAAGCAGAGTTGTTAAAGAAATTTTTGATTATACCGTTAACCTGTTTTGAAAAATAGTCGGTTTTTTTAACCATAGGGAAGTATTCTCTCGATTTTCCATACTCTTTATATCCCACAAAGCCTTTATCGGTCATTCGTTTTAAAAGTGTGGCAAGAGTAGTGGGTGCTGGTTTTGGATTGGGGAACTCATCCATCAAATCTTTCATGAAAGCTTTTTCCTGTTTCCATAAAAGTTCCATTACCTGTTCTTCTGTTTTTGTAAGCTGCATGTTCTACAGTTTTAGAATTGTTTCTACAAATGTAGAATAAAAAATGATATGTGCAACTTATTTTCATAAAAAATCCACCCGGTTAGGGGTGGATTAGTGAGTTTAGTTAGTAATTAAGATAAAAAGGTATGGTTATTTATATAGAGACCTAAATAATAAAAAAGGTTGGGAGGGGAATAAAAAAAATCCGTTACTAGTAACGGATTTTTCTTCTAAATAAATTAAAAAAGGTATAAGAAATGGAAGGTGTGTAGGTTGTTTATTGGTTATTTAATGGAGATGCTAAATGGCAAAGAATAATTTGTTTTTACTGCTTTACCGTCTATCTCTCCCGGTGTCCATTTTTCATCAATGGAATTAAATATTTTTAAGACTTCAGTGCTTATACCATAACCTGGGTCTTCTGTTGTTTTTATGTCTGATAATGTTCCGTCCTCATTAATAACAAAAGCAATCATTACTTTGTATTTTCCCGGCGGGATTTTTTCATGAATAATAAACTTGCGGTTTATTAGGTTGTAAAAAGCCTGTACTCCTCCCGGGAAGTCAGGGCGTTTACTAAGCTCGCTCTCGTTAAAAATGGTCTCCTCCTGAGGTCTCTCCTGTATTTCAACGGGTTTTGTTTCTTCTACAGGAGTTGTCTCAGTTTTTTTCGGCTCTGTTTTCACAGGTGCCGTGGTCAATATTGGTTGGTTGGTTGGTTTTTCTTTTTCGCTTTCAGTTTTCCCAGCTTTAGGTTGCTGTGTTGTGTTAGTTTGTTTTACCTGCTTAACAACAACCGGCTCAGTTTTCTTTTCCTCTGTTTTAGGGGCTGATACCTGTTCAGGTTCCGGCTTTTCTTCAAACTCAGATTCAATAACCGGTTCATGTACTACATAGTCTTCTTCGGTGTTTTGAATGCTCTCTGTTTCTTGTACAACTGGAACAGGCGTGTTTGTTTGGGGAGGTTTTATATCCTCAGTTTTATTAAGACAGATAATGGTGAATGCTATTCCTGCCGATAAAACTCCGCCTATTAGTAATGATTTTAGCAAAAATCCATTTTTTAAACTTGTTTTTGCTGCCGTATTTTTGCCAAGCTGTCCTTCAATTTTAGTCCACAACTGATCCCCCGGCTGCTCATCAAACATGTCAGTTCGGTCTTTAAAATACTTAAACAATTCGTTATCTTTCATTGTTTATTGTTTTAGGATTTGTGAACTAAAAAAGGTTTTCTTTAATTTCTCTTTGGCATAACTAAGTTGTGACTTAGAGGTGCCTTCGCTAATTCCCATTTTTTCGGCTATTTCAGCATGTTTGTAACCTTCAATTGCATATAGGTTAAACACTATTCGTGCTCCTTCCGGAAGGCAATTAAGCATTTTTTCGATGTCATTATCTAAAAGATTACTGTCATTGTCAGTTACTGCAATAGCTATATCATCAGTGCTTATTTCATTTTTAAAATTCGTCTTCTTCCTCAACTCCATTAGGCAGCAGTTAACGGCTATGCGTAAAATCCAGCCTTCAAAACTACCTTGGTTATTGTATTGCTCAATTTTCTTAAAGACAGTGAGAAAGGTATTCATTACCATTTCCTCAGCCCTCTCATGGTCTTTCATATAACGCTTGCATATACCCATTACTTTAGTGCCATAGGTATTGTAGACACGGTTTTGGGCAAGCCTGTCTTCTTTTTTGCAGCCTTGTATAAGTTGCTGTTCGGTCATTTATGGTTGTAGCTATTGCCGGTTATTTCGGATGGTTATTCTCTTTTTTGCGGATTTAGAAAGTTGTTTTCTTGTGTATTCCTGCTCTAAATTTACAAAATTAATTAAGTTGTTTAGGTTTTGTCTAAACAATGGTGCTTCTGTACAGTGATTGTTTTTCCGATATTATAACGAGCAATGCCACAAAAAAAGTATACTTCATTTGGTGTGGCCTTGATTCTTTCTTTTAAAGATGCTAATAAAATAAAAAGGGTTGTAACGGGATAAAAAAAATCCACCATTAGGTGGATTTTTTTATTTGTAGGATGAATTATTACTTGTTCATCTCTGTGAAATGCTTGTAAAACAACGGAATAGTTTCAATACCTTTCAGGTAATTAAATACTCCGAAATGTTCGTTTGGTGAGTGAATAGCATCACTGTCAAGACCGAAGCCCATCATTATAGTTTTGCTTTTCAGCTCTTTTTCAAAAAGGGCAACGATTGGAATACTACCGCCCGAACGAACCGGGATAGGTTTAACGCCAAAACTTTCCTCATAAGCTGCCGCTGCTGCCTGATACCCTATGCTGTCTATAGGTGTAACATAAGCCTGGCCACCGTGATGAGGTGTTACTTTTACTTTTACTCCTTTTGGAGCAATGCTTTCAAAATGCTTAGTGAAAAGTTCAGTGATTTCTTTCCAATCCTGATCCGGTACTAAACGCATAGAGATTTTTGCATACGCCTTGCTTGCAATAACGGTTTTAGCACCTTCACCTGTATAGCCACCCCAAATACCGTTTACATCAAGAGTTGGGCGAATGGAGTTTCTTTCGTTTGTGGTGTAAGTCGTTTCACCATACACATCATCAATATCAAGTGCTCTTTTGTACGCTTCAAGAGAGAAAGGGGCTTTTGCCATTTCATCTCTTTCCTCGCGGGAAAGTTCTTCAACCCTGTCATAGAAACCGGGGATAGTAATGTGATTGTTTTCGTCGTGAAGCTGGGCAATCATTTTTGCCAGTATATTTATAGGGTTTGCCACAGCACCACCATATAAACCTGAATGCAGGTCGCGGTTAGGGCCTGTAACCTCTACCTCTACATAACTAAGCCCTCTTAGTCCTGTTGTGATAGATGGCTGAGTGTTAGATATCATTCCGGTATCCGAAATTAATATCACATCATTTTTAAGTTTTTCCTGGTTGCGTTCCACAAACCAGCTAAGGCTTGGTGATCCTACTTCTTCTTCACCTTCTATCATGAACTTAACGTTGCATGGCAGGTTTCCGTTTTGAGTCATGTACTCTAACGCTTTTACGTGCATGTACATCTGACCTTTGTCATCACATGCCCCACGTGCAAATATTGCACCTTCAGGGTGTAGTTCTGTTTCTTTGATAACCGGCTCAAAAGGAGGTGAAGTCCAAAGCTCTACAGGATCTGGTGGCTGAACATCATAATGTCCATATACTAATACTGTAGGAAGGTTTGGGTCTATAAATTTTTCACCATATACGATAGGGTATCCCGGAGTTTCGCAAAGCTCTACTTTATCACAGCCTGCTTTTTCCAAGCTTTCCTTTACTGCCTCGGCAGTGTTTATCACGTCTTGAGAATAGGCACTATCGGCACTTACCGAAGGTATTTTTAATAGCTCAACAAGTTCATTGATAAATCGGTCTTTATGCTGTCCGACATAGCTTTTTATGTTATCCATCTTATAATTAATGATATAGAATTGACGCCCAAAAATACAAAAAAATAAAATGAAAAAAATTTTCGTTTTTTCTTTGTTTGTTTGAAAGTAGTTGTATATTTGCACCCTCTTAATGAAACAAACTATTGGTTTTATTATCGGCCTGCGGGTGTGGTGAAA
>NZ_JRLV01000013.1 GCF_000769915.1 Flavobacterium beibuense F44-8 | reverse complement strand
TTACCGTTACATAGTACATCTACCTGAGATGGTGTACCTGTAAGCAGTTCCGGTTCGTCGATTATAAATTCATGAGTTAAACTACAACCATTAGCATCGGTAATATCAACAGTGTAAGTACCTGCTGTAAGTCCTGTAATAGTACTTGTTATCTCTCCGTTACTCCAGTCGTATGAGTAAGGGGTAACACCACCTTCAACAATAACAGTTGCTTCCCCTGTATTATTACCATTACAAAGCACATCTGTTTGAGTTGCAGTAAGTAGTAACGCATCCGGTTGATCAATTATAAATTCATATGATAAGGTACAGTTATTAAAGTCGGTAACTAAAACATCATAAGTACCTGCTGTAAGTCCTGTAGCAGTAGCAGTTGTTTGTCCGTCACTCCATAAATATGAATAAGGAGTAGTACCACCGGTTACATCTATAGTAGCGCTACCGGTAGCAGCGCCATTACAAAGAATGTCTGTTTGAGCAGTTGCAGGACCTACAGCTAATGCAGGAGGCTCACTAATGTTGAAGTTTTGTATCAAAATACATCCGTTATCATCGGTTACCGTTACATAGTAGGTACCGGCAGTAAGTCCGGAAATAGCATCAGTAGTTGCTCCGGTATTCCATTCGTAAGTATAAGGCTGAACCCCTCCGTTAATAACGACAGAAGCAGCTCCTGTAGCATTACCATTACAAACGATATTATTTTGTGAAGGAATTGATGTTAAAGCAGCCGGTTCCTGAATATCAAATTCATAATTAAGAATACATCCATTAGCATCGGTTACTTCAACAGTATAAATATTTGCAGCAAGACCCACTGCTGTTAGAGTTTCCTGTCCATCACTCCATAAATAGGTGTAAGGAGCTACTCCACCTTCAACTACTATGGTTGCATTACCCGAAGTACCACCATTACAAAGTACATCACTTTTAGTTGTATTTGGAGTTACTACTAAAGGATCTGGTTGTTCAATAAAGATTGATTGTGTTAAAGTACAACCATTAGCGTCGTTTACAAAAACAGAATGAGCTCCTGAAGTAAGTCCGGTTGCTGTAGAGGTAGCCTGACCATTATCCCATAAATAAGAATAAGGAGGGATACCTCCGGTTACAGTGATAGTTGCTTCACCTGTTGCAGCACCATTACATAAAACATCTATCTGTGTTGTAGTTGCAAAAAGCGGATCAGGTTGTTGTATATCAAAAGATCTTGTAAGTTTACACCCGTTAGTATCTGTAACCTCAACAGTATAAATACCTGCTGTAAGTCCTGTTATAGCAGCAGTATCTTCACCATTACTCCACTCATATGTATAAGGAGCAACACCACCTGAAACAGTTATTGATGCTACACCTGTGTCATCACCATTACACGCAATGTCGCTTTTAGCTGTGGTAGCTGTAAGTGCATTTGGCTGACTAATAAAGAATGACTGTGAAATTGTACATCCGTTAGCATCGATTATACCTACAGAATAGTTTCCGGATGTAAGTCCACTAATAGTAGCTGTGGTTTCACCGTTACTCCATAAGTAATTGTAAGGCAATTTTCCTCCTGATACCGTAGCAGTAGCAGAACCTGTAGCATTACCATTACATAGAATATTAGTTTGAGTAGGGTTTACCGAAAGTACTGCCGGCTCATCAATAGTATATAGCTGAGTCAATGTACAACCGTTAGCGTCGGTAACAATTACAGAATAGTTACCGGCAACAAGGTTAGCTATATTGTCTGTAATTTCACCTGTATCCCACAAATAAGAATATGGTCCCACACCACCTGTTATGGTAAGGGAAGCTGCACCTGTGTTATCACCATTACATAATATATCAACTTGGCTAGGAGTAGATTCTAAAGCATCTGGTTCCTGTATTTCAATAGTAAGCGATTTAGTGCAGTTATTGTTGTCTTTAACTTCCACAGTATATGTTCCTGCCAATAAGTTTGTAATAGTGGCAGATTCTTCTCCGTTATTCCAAAGGTAAGTATAAGGAGTTGCACCACCTGTTACTATAACAGAGGCTACACCTGTATCATTACCGTTACACTGAACATCAGTATGAGTTTCATTAACAACCAGTGCCGGAGATTCGTTAATGGTAACCGAAGCATTTGTTGTACATCCGTTAGCATCTTCAATATCTACAGTATAAATACCGGCTGTTAGGTTTGAAATGGTAGCTGTAGTTTCAGTAGTATTCCATAAATAAGTATATGGGGCTGCACCACCTGTTACAGCAACTGAAGCCGAACCCGAAGCATCTCCGTTACAAACAATATCAACACCTGTAGGAGTTGCTGTTAGTGCAGGAAGTTCGGTTATTGTAAAGTTTTCAGTTAATGTACAACTGTTTGCATCGGTAACAGTAACAGAGTAAGCCCCTGCTGTTAATCCTGTAGCAGTCGCAGTTGTCTGTCCGTCACTCCAAAGGTAAGTGTAAGCACCAGTACCACCAGTTACTGATACTGTAGCCTCACCAGTAGCGGTGCCGTTACATAAAATATTTACCTGAGACGGAGTTATAGCAAGAGCCGTAGGCTCAGTAATAGTAACATCAACAATTGTAGCACAACCTACAGCATCTGTAACAGTTACTGTATAATCTCCGGCAGCAAGGCCTGTAGCTGTAGCGGTTGTTTGTCCGTCACTCCAAAGATAAGTATAAGGAGTTATACCTCCTGTAACATCTATAGTTGCAGCACCATCGGTATTACCGTTACACGAAACATTAGTTTGTGAACTTATAGTACCCGTTGTTCCGGTAACTGTTACTGTAAATGTAGCAGTAGAAGTGTTTAATGAAGAATCTGTAGCCGTATAAGTTACAGTACTAACACCCGCGTTAAAAGTTGTTCCGCTGGCATCACCTGATCCTGTTCCTGTTGTAGCACCTGTTATATCATAAGTAAGTGTTATAGGATCAGTACAATCATCAATGGCAACAATTCTAATTCCGTTTACTACTGTGGTACAGGCAGCTGTTGTACTGTTTACAACAACATTTGCAGGTGGTATTAAACTTGGTGCACCCACATGCAGTACAGCAACAGCAGCATATGAATTGTTTGGGTCAAAGCTGTTAAAAGCATAACATCCTGCTGCCCAGTCGCTGGATTGCGTGATGTAGTAAGACCCCTCTGCCGTTGGTGCGGTAAATGAAGTGGAAATGTTTCCTGTACCTTCCTCATGACAGTCGGTAAACACGTTATTCATACCTACAAAGTGTTGTGTAGGACAGGTTGGACATGCTCCGCCGGTGTTATACACCATTGAATAATCATAAGAAAAAGTAACGGTTGCGCCCGAGGTCACAAAAGCTTCATTTGTACCGGTACCGTTAAGATTGACGTTTGTGTAGGTAGACGTTCTTCCTCGTTGAGAAATACTCGTTGAGCCCGAAGCTACGCCCGAATAAGGGGCCTGAGTATCACCCGGGCATTGCCCAAAGGAATATACACAACTCATCAATCCTAATAAAAGTAGTAATTTTTTCATGGACTAAAAATTATATTATAGGATGATTTTGACGGGCTAAATATACAGTATTTTTGAAATCTCTGAATAAACTTGTTAACTTTATTTAATAAGTTATTTTGTATTAAAACAAATATTAGTTATTACTTAAATATTAAGTTAAAATTTAATTTAAGTTGCTTAGCGGTTAAAAATAAAATTAACTGCTTCTTTCTTTTAAAACTTTTTCAATATCATTAAAATTTAAATATTTAGCTTTAAGAAGGATTAAAAAATGATATAATAAATCAGCTGCTTCATTTTTAAATAATTCCTCATTATTATCCTTGGCTTCAATAACCAATTCTACGGCTTCTTCACCTACTTTTTGTGCTACTTTATTGATTCCTCTTTTAAATAGTGTATTGGTGTAGGAAGTATCGGAATCCGACTCTATTCTTTCTGAAATTATCTCCTCAAGCTGGTAGAGGAAGCCTTTACTGTTTGGTTCTCCAAAGCAGGTTGTAGATCCGGTATGACAGGTAGCTCCTACTGGTTTTGCCTGTATCAAAATGGTGTCATTATCACAATCCAGACTTATAGACACTACGTTTAAGTAATTGCCTGATGTTTCACCTTTTGTCCATAATTTATTTCGGCTTCGGCTGTAAAAAGTCACTCTCTTTTCAAGCTGAGTTTTGGTAAAAGCCTCTTCGTTCATATAACCCAGCATAAGTACCTGCAGGGTTGTTGCATTTTGTATTATAGCCGGTATAAGTCCGTTTGTTTTATTAAAATCAGGTTTCATCTTACGGGTATATTATTTTGTTGTAAATAGTTTTTAAGTTGGCTGATATTTATCTCGTTGTAATGGAAAATACTTGCAGCCAGTGCTGCAGTGGCTTTAGTTTCACTAAATACAGTGGTAAAGTGTTCCATACTGCCTGCACCGCCTGAGGCTATCACAGGGATGTTTACGTTATTGCCTACAAGGTTAAGGGCATCAGTAGCAAAACCGTTTTTGGTGCCGTCATTATTCATGGAGGTAAGCAGTATTTCTCCTGCTCCCAGCTGCTCCCCATATTTTGCCCAACTGACAAGTTCTATACCTGTAGCGGCTTTACCTCCGTTAATGAATACTTCCCAATTGCCGTTTACCTTTTTTGCATCAATAGCCAGTACTACAGCCTGACTGCCACAGTTTTTGGCTATCTGGTTTATCAGTTTAGGGTTTTTAACTGCCGATGAGTTTACACTAACCTTATCAGCCCCACGGCTTATAAGATATTCGGCATCATCAGGTGTGTTTATGCCACCACCTACAGTAAAGGGGATATTGATCTCTTTGGCGATTTCGGTAACTAGGCTTGCCAGTGTTTTTCTTTTTTCCAGCGTGGCGGTAATATCAAGAAAAACAAGCTCATCTGCACCTTCCAGTGCATAGCGGGAGGCCAGTTCTACCGGGTTACCGGCATCTCTTAACCCTTCAAAATTAATTCCTTTTACAACCCTGCCGTCTTTAATGTCGAGGCAGGGGATTATTCTTTTCTTTAGCATAGTTTACTTAATTCTTTAAGTTCAATTTTTCCCTCATACAGTGCCTTGCCAATAATAGCTCCTTCACATCCTATAGCTTTCATATCAAGTACATCCTGAATATTGGTAATGCCTCCGCTTGCTATCAGGTTGATGTTTGCCGAACCGATAATCTCTTTATACAGATTTGTTGAAGGTCCCTGTAGCATTCCGTCTTTAGCTATGTCGGTACAAATAACTGCTTTGATTCCTTTTTCTTGATAACCTTGTATGAACTCCAGTACGTCGGTATCGCTTTCCTGTAGCCAGCCATTTACAGCTATTTTACGGTTGTTACAGTCGGCCCCCAGTATAATTTTATCTGGGCCATATTGTGAAAGCCATTCGGTTACTTTTTCCGGATTTTTTACAGCAATACTACCGGCAGTGATTTGTGAAGCACCATATTCAAAGGCTTTCTGTATATCAGTGTCCGATTTCACGCCTCCACCAAAATCAATAATAAGATTGGTTTGTGTGGCAATACTCTCCAGTACTTTATGGTTGACAATACTGCCCGATTTAGCTCCGTCTAAATCAACCAGGTGCAGGTATTTAATTCCGGCATCTTCAAAGGAACGGGCAACCTCTACCGGATTTTCATTATATGTTTTTTGGGTAGCATAGTCACCTTTAGTGAGGCGTACGCATTTACCGTTAATAATATCTATGGCAGGGATAATTCTCATAAGCTTAAAAAGTTTTTTAGTAGTTGTTCTCCGGCCTTGCCCGATTTCTCAGGGTGAAACTGAACCGCATAAAAATTATCTTTTTGCAGCGCAGCACTATAGGGCAGGATATAATCACACTGAGCAGCCGAAAGGGGAGATTCCTCTGCATAATAGCTGTGTACAAAGTAGAAATGTTCCTCTTCACTAATACCTGAAAACAGTTCTCCTTTACAGTTGTTCAGAGTATTCCAGCCCATATGAGGCACAATATCTAGAGGAGGGAATCTTTTCACGTTTACATCAAAAATGCCCAGTCCTTTTGTGTTACTTTCTTGGGTGTAATTGCACATAAGCTGTAGCCCAAGGCATATCCCTAAAACAGGCTGTTTGAGTCCTTTTATTGCCAAGTCGAGTCCGTTTGCCTGTAGGTGCTGCATGGCTGTTGCAGCTTCACCTACACCGGGAAAGATAACCTTATCAGCTTTTTTAATATCTTCAATATCGTTGGTAACGATGCAGTCATAACCCAGCCTTCGAACAGCATTTTCAACCGACTGGGTATTACCCGCATTGTATTTTATAATCACTATCATAACACTCCTTTTGTACTGGGTATAGTATAATTATCTGTTTGTTTTATAGCCATTTTTATAGCTTTTGCAAAAGCCTTGAAAATCGCTTCTATTTTGTGGTGTTCGTTATCGCCTTCGGCTTTTATATTCAGGTTACATTTTGCAGTATCACTAAACGATTTAAAAAAGTGAAGGAACATTTCGGTAGGCATTTTGCCCACTTTTTCACGATTGAAATTAGCGTCCCAAACTAACCATGGTCTTCCGCCAAAATCAATGGCTACCTGAGCAAGGCAGTCATCCATAGGGAGCAGGAAACCATAACGTTCAATTCCCTTTTTGCTGCCCAGTGCTTTTAGGAAAGCTTCGCCCAATGCCAGCGCAGTATCTTCAATAGTGTGGTGTTCGTCTATATATAAATCGCCCTTAACTTTAATATCTAAATCTACTCCGCCGTGGCGTGCCAACTGATCCAGCATGTGATTAAAAAAGCCCAGTCCGGTATCAATATTGCTTTTACCCGAACCGTCTAAGTTAAGTGCTATTACTATATTGGTTTCACTGGTTTTTCGGTTAACGATGGCTGTTCTGGGTTTTGCTTTCAGGTATTGGTATATAATATCCCAACTTTGGGTTACAAGATTAGCCCTGTCGCATTCCTCACCAATGAAAATCGACTTACACCCCATATTTTCTGCCAGTTGTACATCGGTCAGCCTGTCGCCAATAACATAGGAGTTTACTAAATCATAATCACCTTTTATATAGTGTGTAAGCATGGCCGTTCCCGGTTTTCGGGTAGGCAGGTTATCTTTAGGGAAGCTTTTATCAATAAGAACCTCACTAAACCTGATTCCCTCATTTTGAAATGCCTTAATGATTTTGTTTTGTGCAGGCCAAAAAGTATCTTCAGGGAAAGAAGCAGTTCCCAATCCGTCCTGATTAGTAACCATAACCAATTCGTAATCCAGTTCGCGGGCAATTTTTGAAAGCCCCTGAAATACTCCCGGATAAAACTCCAGTTTTTCCAAGCTGTCCAACTGATAATCTACAGGAGGCTCTATTACCAATGTACCGTCGCGGTCTATAAATAATACTTTTTTCATGCTGTAATATTTTGTAAAGCGTTTAGTAAGGCTTTATTTTCCTGTGGCGTGCCTATAGATATCCTAATACAGTTTTTTACCTCCTTGTTTCGGTTACGTATAATAATTCCCTGCTGTATAAGGTTTTTGTATACAGAATTAGCATCGCTAACCTCTACCAGTAAAAAATTAGCCTGTGAAGGATATACTTTCCTTACAATTGGGATTTGGGACAGGGCTTCACTCAGTTTTAGGCGTTCTTCCAGCAGTAGTTTTTTCTGTTCCTCATAATTATCGGTGTTCTCTAATGCGTAAATAGCTGCCGTATAGTTCAGTTTACTGATGTTATAAGGAGGTTTTACCTTATTGAAAAGACTAATAATAAAAGGTGATGCATAGGCTATGCCCACACGCGCTGCCGCAAGCCCCCAGGCTTTACTCAGGGTTTGTAATACAATCAGGTTAGAATACTGCTCCAGTTTGTTTACCAGTGTGGTGGAGCAGAAGTCGGCATAGGCTTCATCTACAACCACAATACCTTTAAAGTTTTGTATAATGAATTCGGCTGCATCAAGGCAGTTTCCTGTTGGGTTATTAGGCGAACAGATAAAAACCAGTTTGAGGTTTTCGTCTTCCAATGCCAATAATACTTTGTTTATATCAACTTGGAAATTATTATCTAGAGGGACTTTAATAAGCTCAGTATTATTTATAGCTGCCGATACCTCATACATACCATAGGTAGGGGTGAAGGTAAGTGCCTTGTCTTTTCCCGGTTCGCAAAATATCCTGAAACAAAGGTCGATAGCCTCGTCGCTTCCGTTGCCTGTAAATATGTTTTGTGTAGCTACACCTTTAATAACCGAAAGCTTTTGCTTTAACGCTTTCTGTAAAGGATCAGGATAACGGTTTAGCTCGCCAAACGGATTCTCGTTAGCGTCAAGGAATATTCCTTCGCTACCTGTAAATTCTTCCCTTGCCGAAGAGTAAGCCTGAAGTGCCAGTATATTAGGACGTACTATTTTTTCTATACTATTCATTACTAATGTCTTTTAATCGTATGCTTACCGCATTTTTGTGAGCTTCCAGTTGTTCGGCAGCAGCCATAACCTCTATCGCCGGACCGATATTTTGCAGCCCTTCACGGGTTATTTTCTGGAAGGTTATCTTTTTGATGAAACTGTCTACCGATACTCCGCTATAACTTGTAGCATATCCGTTTGTAGGCAAGGTGTGATTGGTACCACTGGCATAATCTCCTGCACTTTCACAACTGTAATTACCCAGAAAAACCGATCCGGCATTGGTAACATCATCTATATAATTTTCAGCATTATCACTTGCTATTATAAGGTGCTCCGGTGCATACAGGTTACTAAATGCTATACATTCTGCCAAGTCAGAAAGTAATATGGCTTTACTGTTGTTAAGTGCCTTTAAAGTTATTTCCTTTCGGGGTAAAGTGTTTACCTGTTTTGTGAGTGCTTTTGCTGTTTTACTGATGATTTCTTTATTATCACTAAGCAATACTACCTGACTATCGGGACCGTGTTCTGCCTGAGAAAGCAGGTCGGCTGCCACATATTCAGGATTAGCTGTACTGTCGGCAATAACTAAAAGTTCACTTGGTCCGGCAGGTAAATCGATAGCTACACCGTAGCTTAATGCAGTTTGTTTGGCAGCAGTTACATACTGATTCCCCGGACCGAATATCTTATAGGTTTTCGGGATGGTTTCGGTGCCTAATGTCATTGCCCCAATTGCCTGTATACCACCTATACGATATATTTTTGTAATTCCGGTAAGTTGGGCTGCATATAGTATAGCACTGTTTACATTACCCTTTTTATTGGGTGGAGTGCAAAGTACAATCTCTTTACAGCCTGCAATTTTTGCAGGTATAGCAAGCATTAAAACAGTTGAGAAAAGAGGTGCTGATCCGCCGGGGATGTAAATCCCTACCTTATCAATAGCTCTGTTTTCCCTCCAGCAGCTTACACCAGGTGTGGTTTCTACACTTTTTTTCTGTTCTTTTTGAATAGCGTGGAAAGCCTCTATGTTGGCCTTAGCTAATTGTATTGCCTCTTTCAGTTCGGTCGATATCTTTGCAGCACCTTTGGTTATTTCATCTTCGTTTAACTGAAGGTTTTCGGGGATTACACCGTCAAAGAAGCCGGTATATTTCTTTACGGCATCATCACCTTTTTTGCTTATTTCATCAAAAATCTGACAGGTAAGACTCTCAAGGTCGGCAACAGGGAGTTGTGGTCTTTGGCACAAAGCCTCCCATGTATTTTTCTCGGGGTATAAAACAGTTTGTATCATAGCTTAAAGAATCATTTTTTCAACATTAACAATAAGGATACCTTCTGCGCCAAGGGTTTTAAGGCGGTCTATATTATCCCAAAATTCATCTTCACGTATTACCGAGTGTATACTGCTCCATCCTTCTTCCTTGAGCGGAAGTACAGTAGGGCTTTTCATGCCGGGTAATACCTGTGCTATTTGTTGTACCGAATTGTTTGGGGCATTAAGGAGTATGTATTTGTTTTCGGCAGCATTTATAACCGACTGTATCCTGAAAAGTAATTGGTTTAAAATGTCTTCTTTTTCAGCATTTAGTGAAGTATTGCTAATAAGTACGGCTTCACTTTTTGTAACGGTTTCCACTTCTTTAAGTCCGTTCATTAATAGAGTGCTCCCCGTACTTACAATGTCAAAAATACCATCGGCAAGACCTATTCCCGGAGCAATTTCCACACTACCGCTAATCGTTTCTATCTCTGCAGAGATGTTATTTTCTTCAAAAAACTGCTGGAGGATAAAAGGGTAGCTGGTTGCTATCTTTTTATTGTTGAAATAAGATACTCCGTTGTATTGGGCTTCTTTTGGTAGAGCCAGTGAAAGCCTACAGTTGGCAAACCCCAGTTTTTTAACTACAGTTATATTTTTGTTTTGTTCCCAAACCTCGTTTTCGCCCAGTATGCCTACATCGGCAACGCCCTGTTCTACATATTGCGGAATATCGTCGTCCCTAAGAAAAAGTACCTCAATAGGGAAGTTTTGTGAAGAAGCTTTAAGTGTTCGCTCTCCGTTTAGCAGCCTTATGCCGCATTTGTTTAGCAGTTGCAGCGATTTTTCGCTGAGCCTTCCGTTTTTCTGAACGGCTATTTTTAATTTACTCATTGTTTTTAAAATGATGCCTGAGTAAAAACAGAAGGGGAGAGCTCAATTAAATAAAAAACCCGTCTGATTTTTACTCAAACGGGTTTAGAAAATATTTTAGGTTACTACAATATCATTTCCTCCTCGCATTTGAGCCAGTTTGAAAATGATGATGATGTAGTTGATTAAAAACCATAATAAAATTTTGTTTTTTTGTACTTCGCAAATATAGAAATAAATTCAATTAAAAATCGGAGGTTATAATTTTTTTGAATTTTTTAGGGTTAAATCATGATGTTTTAATTTTAAGTACGCCTAACAGCCCCAGCTCTTTAATAGATATTTAGCGCATTTCTACCTTACTTACTTTCCTGTAATGGTTACAGAGAAATCAGTTGTAAATTTCCAGGCTTTTGACAAAGGTAGTGGTCTGATTGTAAAATTCGCTGTATGAGTTGCGGTAGTTTTGTTCAATGCATACCAGAGCATCGTTGTTAGGGAAACGTTTTACTTTTTCCTTTAAATTTTGCCGTATAGTTTGTACCAGTAATGGAATGGTTGGTGGTCCCGAAACATACAAGATCTTAATGTAATCTGTCAAAATAATTCTTTTAAGTTGTATATGTATTTATGCTTATAGCTTTTATTGTATAACGACATCGTTGTAGTGATTTATTTTAGTTAAAATATAGTTTTTTGGCATTGTTTTTGGATTAAACCGAAGAGTAATTTATTATTTGGCTTTAAAGGAGTTAATGTAAATTTAATGTTAACAATGTTAGCGAAAACGAGTGAAAACTGCGGGATGTTAAGATGTGTTAATATTTAATGCCAAACTGCTTGCCAGTATAATCTTGTTTATGTAATTTTGGTGCCCATGAAAAATATGCTAACCAGATTTTTTCTAATGCTTTTTGTAGTCCTGCTAGGGGGACAGGGCGTTTTAAACGCTCATCCTTATCAGGGACACAATGGCTATGCATTGGATAAAAATGTTGAATCGTTAGCATTACAGTTTGATTTTGGATTTAATCAGGATTATGACGCTTCTTACTTAAAGTCAATTCCGTTTAGGACTCAAACTGAAAAACAAAACGAAAAATTTATTGTTACCGATAACGAAGGCGACGATGAAGAACTGGTTTCCTACAAAAAATATCTGGAAATCAACAATTACTTTACTACTGCACTTTATGCCCAAACTTTAGGGTACTCTCACAGATACGTAAAAGAAAGTCTGCCATATTATAGCAGACCCCTTTCATATTTCTCATCTTACAGGAAATATATTGTTTTTCGAGTAATCAGACTTTGATTCTCAACCCATTGTTCAGGTAGATAACTTCTTGTTTGCCTGATTTTTCGCATTTAAACATTATGTGTATTCACGCGGCTTAGGGCCAAAAGAATATATACCGTGTATTTTTTTATACACGAACTCTACCAGAAAAAAGAATATCAAGAAAATCGTATTGTTTTAAAAAAGCAAAATTTATTATGAAGAGAGTACTCATGCTCGTGAGTTTGTGTGCATTATTGTGCCATACAAGCTGCAAAACAGACAAAGAAGAGAAGGAAGTTGAAACTAAATTCCTTGTTACTAACCCTGTAAAAATGGACACCATCATTACCGATGAATATGTGTGCCAGATACACTCGATACAACATATCGAACTTAGGGCTCAGGAAAGAGGTTACCTTGAAAAGATTTATGTAGATGAAGGCCAGTCTGTTAAAAAAGGTCAGCTACTATTCCAAATTATGCCTAAACTCTATGAGGCAGAAATGCAAAAGGCAAAAGCAGAGGCTAATTTTGCTGAAATTGAATACCAGAATACAAAAAGACTTGCAGACAGCAATGTAGTAGCTCCAAATGAGCTTGCTATGGCTAAAGCGAAATATGACAAAGCTAAGGCTGAGCTTGCTTTAGCAGAAGTTCATCTTGGATTTACCGAAATCAGAGCGCCTTTTGACGGTATTATTGACCGTTTCCATGTAAGACAAGGTAGTCTTGTGGATGAAGGAGATTTGTTAACTAATCTTTCTGATAACAGTAAAATGTGGGTGTACTATAACGTACCTGAGGCAGAATATCTTGATTATAAAGAATCTGCTAAAGAAGGTGGTAAAGCTAAAGTAGGCCTGTTAATGGCTAACAATAAGTTATTCAACCAAGAAGGTATTGTAGAAACCATTGAGGCCGATTTTGATAACGAAACCGGTAACATACCTTTCAGGGCTACATTCCCTAATCCAAACGGATTATTAAGACATGGTGAAACCGGTAGTATTCAAATGAAAATACCGTTCCAAAACGCCATGATCATTCCGCAGAAAGCAACTTTTGAGGTGCTTGAAAAGAAATATGTTTATGTATTGGATAAAGATAATAAGATAAAATCAAGAGAGATTAAAATAGCGGCGGAGCTGCCACACATCTTTATTATCGAATCAGGCTTATCAGAAAGTGATAAGATCCTTCTGGAAGGTATCCGTCTTGTTAAAGAAAACGAGGAAATAGAATACAAACTGGAAGACCCTAAACATGTTATATCTCATTTGGAGCTATATGCAGAATAATGGAATAACTTAAAAAAAGATCAAATGTTTAATAAATTCATACATAGGCCTGTATTTGCGATAGTAATATCTATTATTATTGTGTTTGTAGGTTCGTTGGCAATCAAACAGTTGCCAATATCGCAATTTCCCCAGATTGCGCCAACTACCGTAAATGTTTTTATAGCTTATCCCGGGGCCAGTGCAGACGTATTAGTAAAATCGACCCTGATTACCTTAGAGAACTCTATTAATGGTGTTCAGGACATGCGTTATATGGCTACGGATGCAACCAGTGCGGGTGAAGCTACACTAAGGATTATTTTTGAACCGGGTACCGATCCTAACCAGGCGGTTATCAGGGTAAAAACGAGGGTTGACCAGGTTATGCCCCTCTTACCCGAACTGGTTCAGCGTGAAGGGGTTGTAATTACCCCAATCCAGCCGAGTATGTTGATGTACGTTAACCTGTATGCAACCGGCAAAAACATGGACGAAAAGTTCCTGTACAACTATGCTAACGTAAAAATGATCCCTGAAATTAACAGGATTAAGGGTGTGGCAAGATCTCAAATATTAGGTAGTAGAACCTATGCAATGCGTGTTTGGTTAAACCCAGACCGTATGAGAGCTTACCATGTATCTGTTGATGAGGTGATGGACGCAATGGCCGAACAGAGTATTGTAGGTCGTCCGGGTCGTATCGGGCAAAGTTCGGGTATCGAAGCCCAGTCGTTAGAATATGTATTAACCTATAAGGGTAGGTACAGTGAACCATCTGAATACGAAAATATTATTGTTCGTGCTAATGCAGATGGTGAGCGTATTCGCCTGGGTGATATAGGTAAGGTAGAGTTAGGAAGTGAATTCTTCGATATTTACTCTAACCTTGACGGACACCCATCGGCTTCCATAGTATTAAAACAAAACTATGGTAGTAACGCGAGTGATGTGATTGAAGCAGTAAAAGCTAAGCTTGAGGAGATGAAGGAAACTTTCCCTCCGGGCATGGATTATAAAATTAGTTATGACGTTTCCCAATTCCTTGATGCCTCTATTGAGCAGGTTATCCATACGCTAAGGGATGCCTTTATTCTTGTGGCAATTGTAGTGTTTGTTTTCCTTGGCGACTGGAGATCTACGCTTATACCTATACTTGCGGTACCGGTGTCGCTCGTAGGGGCATTCTTTGTAATACAGTTCTTCGGGTTATCTATTAACCTTGTGACACTGTTTGCACTTGTACTTGCAATTGGTATTGTGGTGGATGACGCCATTGTGGTGGTGGAGGCCGTCCACGCCAAGTTTGACGAGTTCCCTAACATAACGCCATACCAGGCAGTAAAAAGGGTATTAGGTGAAATTAGTGGTGCGATTATAGCGATTACTGCGGTAATGGTATCGGTATTCTTACCAATATCATTCATGACAGGTCCTGTAGGTACCTTCTATAGGCAGTTCTCTATTACCATGGCGAGTTCTATTGTAATTTCGGCAATTATTGCACTTACCCTTACGCCGGTATTATGTGCTATGCTGTTAAAAAATCACCATGCACACCATTCTAAACCAAATGTATTTACAAAAGCATTAGATGGCTTTAACCGTGGTTTTGATAAACTTACAGGTAAATATGTAGCTATATTAAAAAGGATAGTTAGCAGAAGGTTACTTACATTCTTAATATTAGGAGCTTTCTGTGCGGGTATTTATTTTGAGAGCCAGGTACTTCCTGCAGGTTTCATACCAAGTGAAGACCAGGGTACTATATATGCTATTATACAAACGCCTCCGGGATCTACGCTGGAAACAACAAACCAGGTATCACAAAAATTACAGAAAATTTGTGAGGAAGTAGACGGAGTAGAGTCGGTATCATCACTTGCAGGTTATGAGATTATGACAGAAGGTAGGGGTTCTAACGCCGGTACCTGTCTTATTAACCTTAAAACATGGCATGAAAGGGAACACTCTGTTACCGAGATCATGGAAGAGCTTGAAGAAAAATCAAAAGGTTTAGGAGCAACAATTGAGTTCTTCGAACCGCCGGCCATCCCCGGATTTGGTTCATCAGGTGGTTTCTCAATGCGTTTGTTAGATAAAAATACCACTACTGATTATCAGGATTTCGATAAGATTAATAAAAAATTCCTTGAGGATTTAGGTAAACGTAAAGAGCTTACAGGTTTATTTACCTTCTTTGCGGCAAACTACCCTCAGTATGAACTTGAAATAGATAATGACTTAGCCATGCAGAAAGGAGTTTCTGTTGGTAAAGCAATGGAGAACCTTGACATCCTTATTGGTAGTACCTACGAACAGGGTTTCATTAAGTTTGGCCGTTTCTTTAAAGTATATGTTCAGTCAGATCCTAAATTCAGAAGATTACCGTCTGATGTATTGAACCTTTTCGTTAAAAACGATCATGGTGAAATGGTACCTTATTCGGCCTTCATGAAGCTTAAAAAGACTCAGGGACCTAATGAGATTACACGTTACAACATGTACAACTCGGCAGCTATCAGGGGGCTTCCTGCAGCAGGTTATACTACAGCAGATGCTATTCAGGCTATTCGTGAAGTAGCTAAAGAATCCCTTCCTAAAGGTTATGACATTGCATGGGAAGGTCTGTCTTATGATGAGGCCAGCAGAGGTAATGAGTCGCTATACATCTTCCTTATTGTACTTGCATTCGTATACTTTGTACTTGCAGCACAGTATGAAAGCTTTATTATACCGCTTGCCGTAATATTCTCACTGCCTGTGGGTGTATTCGGTTCGTTTATGCTCCTTAAATTAATGGGACTTCAAAACGATATTTACGCGCAAATTGGTCTTATCATGCTCGTGGGGCTACTCGGTAAGAACGCCGTACTTATTGTGGAGTTTGCTGTCCTCAAGCACAGTCAGGGCTCTACGATACTTGAGGCTGCTATTGAAGGGGCTAAGGTACGTTTCCGTCCTATCCTTATGACATCGTTTGCCTTCATTGCCGGGTTAATTCCGTTGATTATTGCAACAGGTGCCGGTGCGATAGGTAACAGAACCATTGGTGCATCTGCAATGGGTGGTATGTTATTCGGTACTATTTTCGGTGTAATTATAGTTCCGGGACTGTACTACATTTTCGGTTCCCTTGCTGACGGAAGAAAACTGATTAAGGATGAAGATGAAAGCTCATTATCTGATGAGTTTGTACATCAAATAGATAATTTTGATAATACTGATGAAAATGAGTAAGATGTTTAGGAAATATAAATATGTATATGTAGTAGCAGGATGCCTTGCACTAACATTTACAGGATGTAAAACACCTTCTTTAGTTCAGCGTGAAGCAAATACAGAAACACCTGTGAGTTTTAACGACTCGCAGGATACTACAAACATAGCTCAGCTTAAGTGGAAAGAGTATTTTACAGATCCGTATCTGGATACCCTGATTGATGTTGCATTACAAAACAATCAGGAGCTTAATATCACTATGCAGGAAATACAAATTTCCAGAAATGAGATAAAAGCCAGAAAAGGGGAGTATCTTCCGTTTGTAGGAGTTAAAGGTGGTGCCGGAATTGAAAAAGTAGGCAGGTATACCAGTCAGGGGGCTAACGATGCCAATACCGAAATAAAACCGGGTAAAGAATTCCCCGAACCGCTTCCTGATTATATGATTGGGGCTTATGCCAACTGGGAAATAGATATTTGGAACAAACTTCACAATGCCAAAAAATCAGCAATCAGCAATTATCTTGCTACTGTAGAAGGTAAAAACTTTATGGTTACTAATCTGATTGCCGAAATAGCTAACTCATACTATGAGCTTTTAGCGTTAGACAATCAGTTGGCACTTGTAAACCAAAATATCGATATACAAAGCAATGCACTTAACATTGTGAAGCTTCAAAAAGAATCAGCACGTGTTACAGAGCTTGCCGTAAAACGATTTGAAGCACAGTTATTACATACAAAAAGTATACAGTTTGATTTAAAGCAGCAAATTGTTGAAACCGAAAACAGGATTAACTTCCTTGTAGGTAGGTTCCCTCAGCCTGTAGCCAGAGATCATCAAAACTTTATCAATTTAGTGCCTGAAACCATTTATGCCGGTATTCCGTCACAACTGCTTGAAAACCGTCCTGATGTTAAACAGGCTGAATTCGAGTTAGCAGCAGCAAAACTGGATGTTAAGGTTGCTAAAGCCAGGTTTTATCCTTCACTGGGTATATCAGCAGGTATAGGATTCCAGGCATTTGACCCGGCATATTTGGTTAAGACTCCAGAGTCGCTATTGTATTCCCTTGCGGGTGATATAGCAGCTCCGTTAATTAACAGAAATGCAATTAAGGCTACTTATTACAGTGCAAACTCTAAACAGCTACAGGCCGTTTTCAATTACGAGAAAACGATACTTAATGCTTACATAGAAGTAGCTAATGAGCTTTCTAACATCAATAACCTTAAGGAAAGTTATGACCTTAAGTCTAAAGAAGTAGATGCTTTAACGCAGTCAATTAATATCTCTAATGACCTGTTCACATCGGCAAGAGCCGATTATATGGAGGTGTTAATGACGCAGCGTGACGCGCTTGAATCTAAATTTGACCTTATAGAAACCAAAAAAGCACAAATGAATGCTATGGTGAATATCTATAAGGCTTTAGGTGGCGGATGGAAGTAAATTTCTGGTGTTTATATATTGTTTTTCCTTTGTAAGAAGGTCGCGACTATTTATCGTGAGTGCCTCCGGTGCAATTTGTGCCGGAGGTTTTTTTATGCTTTTTTCTGAAAATTATTGTGGAATAAATAGCTTTTGGTATATTTGACTATAAGTGAATCAGCAATTAATTATGAAAAATAAAATTACAGGATTATCAAAAAAACTGTTTAAAACAGGTGTTGTTTTGTCGGCTGTTTTGGGTATGGGTTTTCAAAATGCTATTTCCCAAACAAAACCGGAAACAGTAAGGCGTATAGAAGTAGACCTGAACAAAACACAGGGAAAATTAAACAAATTTTTTAATGAATGTGTAGGTGCCGGGCGTGCAAACGAAGGGCTTAGAGCCGACTGGCAACAACAACTTGCTTTAGCACAACAGGACTGTGGCTTTAGGTACATTCGTATGCATGGATTACTGGTAGACGACATGGCTGTTTACAAAGAAGATAAAAACGGTAATCCGCAATACAATTATCAATACATAGATCCACTATTTGATTATTTACTGAGCATTAATATTAAGCCTTTTGTAGAACTGGGCTTTATGCCTTCACCTTTAGCCAGTGGTGATAAAACTATTTTTTGGTGGAGGGGTAATGTTACTCCGCCTAAAGACTATGATAAATGGGAGGGGTTAATAACTAACCTAGTGCAACATTTTACCGAAAGGTATGGAGAGGAAGAAGTGAAAAGCTGGTACTTTGAAGTATGGAATGAACCTAACCTTGATGGTTTTTGGGCAGGTACTCAGGAAGAGTATTTTAAACTTTACCAGTATACTGTAAAAGCGGTTAAAGGTGTAAATAAAGAATATAAAGTAGGAGGTCCTGCTACGGCAGGAGCAGAGTGGGTGCCTGAAATGATTGACTTCTGTTATAAAAACAATGTTGCGATTGACTTTGTAACGACCCATTCCTATGGTGTGAAACAAGGGTTTCTGGACGAGTTTGGTAATGGGGGTACGGTGTTGAATAAAGACGAAAAGGCGGTTAGTGGTGATGTTATAAACTCCAGAAATCAGATTGAATCGTCTAAAATTCCGGGACTGGAACTACATTATACTGAGTGGAGTTCGTCATACACTCCGGCCGATCCAATACACGATAGTTACCATCAGGCAGCTTATGTACTGGAAAAACTAAAGCAGGTTGGTAATACGGTAAACTCAATGTCGTATTGGGTATTTACCGATATTTTTGAAGAAGCCGGTCCGCGTTTTACTCCCTTTCACGGCGGTTTTGGGTTACAAACTATCCAAGGAATTAAAAAACCTGTGTACTATTCGTATTCATTTTTAAATAAACTGGGTGATATAGAGTTGGTAAACAACGATAAGCACTCATGGGCATGTAAAGCCGATAATGGTGACTTCCAGTTACTGGCGTGGGATTTTACTAATACACATCCTGGGGATTCTATTAATAATCAGGTGTACTATATAAAAGACTTACCTGCTAAAGCAAAAGGTAAACTTGATATTGCCGTATCCGGACTGGAAAAAGGAAAATACAGTCTTGAAGTAAGCCAAACAGGCTACAGGGTTAATGATGCTTATACTGATTATTATGATTTAGGGAGACCATCACAATTAAACAGGGGGCAGGTTACTCAACTTAATAAAAACAATAATGGTTCACCAATTTACAGGGAAGAAGTTAAAATAGGGAAGGACGGTAATTTTACCAAGCAACTTGATTTAAGGGAAAATGATGTATTCCTCATAACATTGAGAAAGATATAATATAAAATAAAAAAGCAGCCTTAAAGGCTGCTTTTTTTGTACGTTGAAGTTGACGCTTTTAAAAGAATGCAAAACGTAGCTTAATACCATAAGCTATTAAACGTACATCTTTAGAGTAAGATGAATTGATAACTGAATTAAACTGTAAGTCTACCGGCATTTCATTTGACGGGTAGTTTATCATGTTTTCGTCTTTGTTATCAGCAATTGAGTTAAAGCTGTAGTCAACAAAAACACCTATGTAGCATGAAGATCTTTCGCCAATGTATTGCTTAACACCGGTTTCAAGCGTACCAGACCATGCAATTTTAGTGTCAAGGTCCTGTTTCCCGGCATTAACCTGATAAAACGAACCGAATCCCATAAAGGTAGGTCCAAATAGTTCGGCATTGTATTGTGGGTAATAACCACTTGTTGTTAATGCATCCATTTTGGTTTCATAGCGACCTTTCATTGCAAAGCCTGCTTTTACTCCTGCAGATACATAAAAATCAGTAATACCGTCACCGGTTTCAAACTGTACAGTTAATGGTACGTTTACATATTCAAGCTTCTGACTTTCATTATATGATCTTGTTGTGTATCTGAATTCAAAAGGATCATTTTCAAAATCAGTAGTGTTATAGCTACCTGTAAGATAGTCAAAACTTGCTGTTGAATTATAAGTTTGATATTCGGCACCAAGACCTATGCTCCAGTTTTCATTTAGGTAAAAAGCATATTTTAATCCTAATTGTACTCCGTCGCCATGATCTACCTTACCCTGATCCAGGTCATAATATATGGATGAGAATACACCGCCGGCATATATAGAAAATTCGCTTTTTTCCTCCTGTGCATTTGCTTTTCCAAGCCCCATGAGAAGCAAGGCTGCCATTACCGATTTGGCTGAAAGCTGTGTGAATTTATTTTTGTTCATAATATTATTTTTAATGGTATAAATCCTGCCGCCGTAGCGGCAGAATTATTTTATTTACTGTACAAGAACTTTGAAAGTTTTACTGTTGTTTGGCGTTTTAAGTACTACAATATAAGTAGCAGCCTGTAACGGCAATTGCAGTTGTGTTATTCTTGAAGACGACTGTACCTCTGTTATAAGGGCACCGTTAAGGTTGTAAACAGCGATAGTCATGTTTTCAAGTTCACTTTCAGGGAAATCAGCCTCAACAGTAACCAGTTGTCCGTATGTTACAGGGTTAGGATATAGCCTTGCACCACTTGCATGTTGTAACTGTATTTGTCCTAAACATGTTTGTAGTACGTCACCATCAATAGTGGTTACTTTAACCATATATTCGGCTGTTGGATCTAGTGTGTCAGACTGGTTATTACCTTCAGAGAAGTATTGACCGGTACCTACAAGAACACCGTTTTTATACCATTCGTAATCAGTAAACTCATAACCACCATTGTTTTGTGAGTTGTTGTTTACTAACAATACGTTATCAAATTTCTGAACTACTATGTCAGAGAAATCAAATCTTCTTTCAACAACTATAGTATATGTTTCAACAGATGTACCATCCTGAGATGTAACAGTTACAACATAAGAGTAAATACCCGGTTGTGGAGTTTGGATAGTAAATGTATGTCCCGGGTTTACGGTTGCACCTACTTCTGTTACGATAGTTACTTCTACAGAGTCAGAATCATCACCACAGTCAATTAAGTGATAAATTTCGCTTGGAGGAGTATTGTAAGTCTCATCACCCACTGTCATACCGAAGATAGAAGCATCACTACTTTCTATTACAAGAACCTGAGAAACAGTTGCAGCCGGTAGGTAATTATCATTACCATCCTGATGTGCTGTAATTGTAATTTGTCCTGATGTAAGCATGTCTACCCATCCTTCAGATGAAACATCAGCAGCTGGGTCTGGTGAAGTATAAGTATATGTGTAGTATACTTCTAAACCTGAACTTGCAGTAGCATCCAGTTGGAAATCAGGATCAGCTTCAAGGTTTTTAACAGGAAGCGCATCAAAAGTAATTGTTTGAGGAGCCTGATCTATAGTAATTGTAGCTGTAAGCACAATTGATTCACAGTTAAATGCTTCCGGTTGCGGATTAACAGTGGCTGTTACAGTATAAGCACCGGCATTTATAGCACCATTGTCTAAACCTGTATCAGGAGAAGTACTGTATGAAACAGTAGCACCTGCAGGTAAGTTATTAACCTCTATTGTATGAACAGTTCCGTCGTAAGTAAATGTTTCGTTATCAAATGTTACAGCATTAAGAGGAGACTCTTCAACTGTTATATTTTGAGTTTGAGTGGTAGTGTTTCCATTACCATCGTCATATGTCCATGTTATTACATATGTACCTACTTCTGTATAATCTAACGAATCTGTAGTAGTAGCGATAAGTAAACCGGCACAGTTATCTGTAGCAGTTGGAACCGGAATTTCATCACTCATAACACCACAGTAGTTAACAATGTCTGTAAGTGTAGCTACATCTGCTACAGGAGCAGTAGTATCATCTACTATTACCGTTTGAGTTTGCGTAGTACTATTTCCGTTCCCGTCATCATAAGTCCATGTTATCGTATAGGTACCCTGAGCAGCGTAAGTAAGCGGATCAGTAGTTGTAGCGGTTATTGTTCCTGCGCAGTTATCAGTAGCCGTAGGCGCAGTAATCATACCTGTAGTAACCTCACACTCTACTGTTACTGTTGGAAGAGTAGCCACATCAGTCACCGGAGCAGTAGTATCATCTACTACAACAGACTGAGTTTGCGTAGTAGCATTTCCGTTACCATCATCATAGGTCCATGTTATCGTATAGGTACCCTGAGCAGCGTAAGTAAGCGGATCAGTAGTTGTAGCGGTTATTGTTCCTGTACAGTTATCAGTAGCCGTAGGCGCAGTGATTGTTCCTGAAGTCACCTCACATTGTGCCGTTATAGTTGGAAGTGTAGTCACATCTGCCACAGGCGCAGTAGTATCATCTACTATTACCGTTTGTGTTTGTGTAGTTGTGTTACCGTTACCGTCGTCATAAGTCCATGTTATCGTATAGGTACCCTGAGCAGCGTAAGTAAGCGGATCAGTAGTTGTAGCGGTTATTGTTCCTGTACAGTTATCAGTAGCCGTAGGCGCAGTGATTGTTCCTGAAGTCACCTCACATTGTGCCGTTATAGTTGGAAGTGTAGCCACATCAGCCACCGGAGCAGTAGTATCATCTACTATTACCGTTTGAGTTTGCGTAGTTGTGTTACCGTTACCATCGTTGTAGGTCCATGTTATCGTATAGGTACCCTGAGCGGAGTAAGTAAGCGGATCAGT
>NZ_JRLV01000012.1 GCF_000769915.1 Flavobacterium beibuense F44-8 | reverse complement strand
ATGGTATAAGTCCCCTGAGCAGCGTAAGTAAGTGGATCTGAAGTTGTACCCGTTATTGTTCCTTCACAGTTATCTGTAGCTGTTGGCGCAGTGATTGTTCCTGCAGTTACCTCACATTGTGCTGTTATGGTAGGAAGTGTAGTCACATCTGCCACCGGAGCAGTAGTATCATCTACTACAACAGACTGTGTTTGCGTAGTTGTGTTACCGTTCCCGTCATCATAAGTCCATGTTATGGTATAAGTCCCCTGAGCAGCGTAAGTAAGCGGATCTGAAGTTGTACCCGTTATTGTTCCTTCACAGTTATCT
>NZ_JRLV01000011.1 GCF_000769915.1 Flavobacterium beibuense F44-8 | reverse complement strand
TGTTCCTGCAGTTACCTCACATTGTGCCGTTATAGTTGGAAGTGTAGCCACATCAGCCACCGGAGCAGTAGTATCATCTACTATTACCGTTTGAGTTTGCGTAGTTGTGTTACCGTTACCATCGTTGTAGGTCCATGTTATCGTATAGGTACCCTGAGCGGAGTAAGTAAGCGGATCAGTAGTTGTACCCGTTATTGTTCCTTCACAGTTATCTGTAGCCGTAGGCGCAGTGATTGTTCCTGCAGTTACCTCACATTGTGCTGTTATGGTAGGAAGTGTAGTCACATCTGCCACCGGAGCAGTAGTATCATCTACTACAACAGACTGTGTTTGCGTAGTTGTGTTACCGTTCCCGTCATCATAAGTCCATGTTATGGTATAAGTCCCCTGAGCAGCGTAAGTAAGTGGATCTGAAGTTGTACCCGTTATTGTTCCTTCACAGTTATCTGTAGCTGTTGGCGCAGTGATTGTTCCTGCAGTTACCTCACATTGTGCTGTTATGGTAGGAAGTGTAGCCACATCAGCCACCGGATTGGTAGAGTCAATGGCTGTTATAGTTACAGTAGCAGTATCCTCACAGTTTTTACTATCCTTAATGGTTACCGTATAGGTACCTGCTGAAAGTCCTGTTGCTGTTGCTGTAGTTTGGGCAAGACTGTCGTCCCATAAATAACTATAACCGCTTGTTCCTCCAGTAGAACTTGCCGTTGCCTGGCCCGTACTACCACCACAAACTGTATTATTGTTTACAACTGCACTGGCTACAAGAGCACTTGGCTCTGTAATTGTTGCAGTGAGGCCATAAATATAATAATTACTATCTTCTATTATTACATGATATTCACCTGCACTAAGACCTGTCACAGTATTAGAAGTTGAAGATGAGTTGCTTAAATAAGGTCCATGATCCCATTGATAGGTATAAGGACCAGTTCCTCCCTCAACAGTTACTGTAAGACTACCGGTTGAATCACCATGACAGTCAACATTAGTTTGAGAAGTAAAACTTGCCTTGAATAAGGTTAGTGATGCACTGGCTGATGTAACAGAGCCACCAGAGTTTGTAGCAACACAACGATATAGGTTTCCGTCCATTGACTCGGGAATTAAAAGCAAGGTAAGAAAAGAAGTAGTAGCACCTGAGTAAACACCACCATTTGATATGTTTGTAAAACCTGAACCAGAGTCTACCTGCCATTGATAAGTAGGTGAATTTGTAGCGGTACACTCAAAAAGAGCAAAACCACTAACAGAAGTATGAACGTCTTCAGGATCTGTTGTAACCACCGGTGTAGGCACTGGTGGAGACCCACCAAAAGTACATGTATTTGGTAATGTTACTGTAGTTGCGCTAAGAACCCAGTTTGCAGAATTCATAACAGCTGTTCTTATCTGGCTAGCTGTACTAAGTGATCCTCCGGTACAACTAAAATACCCTGCATCTGGAGCATCAGTGCCTGATATAGGCCCTGTAAAATAAGCATCAAAACCTCCGGTAAGTCCGGGAGGCATTTCTGAAGAGTTGGGGTTATCAGCACAACTGCCACTATTCCAACCGGCAGTAGAATTTGATCCTCCTACACAATAATAATAATTAATACCGGCTATAATTGTAACACCACTACCGGTAACCGATCCGCCACCTCCCTGATAAGCGATAATCTCATCACCAATAGCTGAAAGATTTAAACCGTTAGAAGAAGTACCGTTAGTTAATGCAACTGTACCGTTTGGGGTATATGTTCCCCCTGAAGGGTCAAACACACTTGCTGTTAATCCCTTTATATAAATTTGGGTTCCCAAACTAAGTGCACTTCCTGAAGTCCAGGTTATGTCTGATTCAGAGCTGATAGTACTCACGCTTTGCCAGCTACTACCTCCAAAATATCCCCTGTCAGTGAAACTTATCACTGTGCCGGATGTAATATCTTTAAGCAATACAAATGTGAATACATCCCCATTAGAAGGGGAGAAGGTTGCATCAAAACCGGTGAACAATATGTCCCCGGGGCTAAGGGTGGTTTGCGAATTAGCCTTTTCTCCTGCTAATAAAAACAACCCTATCATAAAAAATCCCGTTAAGCAGAATTTTAATTTAGAGTAAAAATACTTCATATAATATTTATTTATAAATGAACTGGTTAGATTTGATTATAAACTGACAAAATGTTCGCCTTTTTTCACACCAAAAGCAAGCAAACGATGCCCGCTCATGTATCCTTCATCGGTGTAAATAATATCAGCCCTTAGTTGGGTGTTATTATTACATTGTATAATGAGTCCGTTATTTTCATCAATACTTAGTATCGTTCCCGGATTATTATCTGTTTTTATAGGTAAATCAATAGCAGAAGCCTCTATTATCCTTATATTCCATCCTTTCCATTGTGTATAAGCCCCTTTATTCCAGGGGTTGCATGCTCTTATTAAGGATTGTGCCGATTTTGCATCCTGATTATGCCAGTTAAGGCATACATCTTTTATACCCGGTCTCTTGTAATAGTTTACCTTTTTAGTGTCCTGTGGAATACCGTTAACACCTGATTGTAGCAACGAAATAGCCTCAGGCAGGATATGGGCTCCCAGATAAGAAAGACTGGTGCATAAAAAGCCATGAGTTGTAGTAGCCTCTACAGGAATTTGTTTTTTGAGTAGTATAGCCCCTGTATCTATATCTTTTTCAATTTTATGAATGGTGATTCCGGTTTCCTTTACGCCCTGTCTTAAACACTCAAATACAGGATCGGCTCCCCTCATTTCAGGAAGTAGTCCGTAATGAAAGTTGTAAAAGGTATTAGGGATATCAGTGATTAGTTTTTGGGATATTTTCCATGGGAATGTCATCGTGAAAACATAATTAGCCTTTGTATTGCCAATAAGTTCACCTAAGCTTTTATCTAAAATATCTTTACTTAAAATCAGAAGAGGTATTTTTAATGATTTTGCAATAGCAGAACATATTTCAATTACCTCCTGATTATTTTTTGGAACACCAATAGCACATAGCATATTAAGGCTACCCAGACTTTGCAGTGCCGGTACAGCCATACGGTTGTTACATAATACTATAATTTTTGGAGCTGTTGCTATCATGAATCTAAGCAGGCATAAGAGTTAAGCCATGAATTGGAGATGTTATTTTTTATATACTCAATATCTTTTAATAAGCCATTACGATCTTCGGTAAGGTCGCTTTCTTCAGTAATATTGGTTAGAACACAGGTATTAGTATCAATGTTTTTAGTAACTGTGGCATAATACACAGGTGCTTCAGAGTGTTTTGTTGATGGATTCATAAATACATTTCCCCGAGGAGAGTCTATAATAAGTCCGTCAAAATTAAAGTTGTCTGACTTACTTATATACAATGCAGCTTCCCAGCCCAGTAGTGAAAAAATGTTTATTTTTTCGGGACGGATGCTCCCCATTATATTTTTGAATTCGTTATTTGCAGGAGTATCTATATTCTTTGACCACGGAACAGCACTATACCAGTCATACCCCGGGTAGGTAATTTTATCAAGCCAGTTTTCTTCTGCAGTAAAGCCACTAGCGTAAGTATTATTTTTTGAAAGGCTTTCAAGTTTCGCGCTTTCATTTAAGTAATCCTCGGTCATATCACCACAAAAAGAGACAAAAATGGCTGTATCTTTATTTTCGTTAAGGTAGTTAACAAGTGGATCAAGTGTAAAGTCTACTTTTCGTAAAGGGGTTACATGATTAAATGTTACGGCTCCGCCTTTTTCTTCACTAGCAGCAGAATATATGTATGGTGAACGATATCCGGCATCAAAGAATGAGCATGCTAGTGCAAAGTTTTTGTTGCCATCGCTAAAAGCTTTATTAACAATTGCTCTGGAGCATAAATTACCCTGAAGTGAAATAAAGTAAGTATTAGGTAATACAGACTCATAAACAGGTAAATGGTAACCACTGTCTAACACTAGTAAAGTTTTTCCGGAGCTTTCAAAAAGGGTAGAGATGGCCTCTGCCGCGTGCGGGTTTATATAGCCAATAACAATATCAGCCCCTTCCAGCAATAGCTGTTCTGCATTTGAGTATATATCATCATTATTACCTCCTACACCAATATTCTTAGCTATTATTTCATACTCGCTTTCCTGTCCCTGATTTTTTAGGGAAGCTTTAAGTCCGTCAATAATATCAAAACCCATTGAAGGGTATATTACTGATTTTGTAAGTAGTAAACCTATTTTCATGGTAGTTATGGTAGTATTTTATACCCCCGGGTTTAACCGGGGGTATTAATATTAAAATTTAGTTTCTGCTAGGGTATATACCCTGAACACAAATAATGTAGTTTATACTTAGATAAGGTTGCATAATACTGAAAGATGCACCTCCACCATTATCTTCAATTGTTATGTGTGCACTAGGCGGGTATAAAGAAGCGTTAGGTGGATTTGTAGAGAAAAGCCCACTTGCAGCCGCTAAGCCGGCTCCTGTAGGTGTTGCCGTATCTCCCTCATCTGAATATGCCGGTAGGGCATAATTTAGTATGCCAGAGTGAATATGTGCCGGTAAGTTTGCAACAGATGCTGTTACAGTAGCTGTACCACTAACTTGTCCCATAGTGTATGCAGTAATCCCCGTATTTGAGGGGCCTGCTCCAACAGGTACCCTACTTCTAAAATCAGGTAGTTTAAATGTAGTCCTGCCATCACCGCCATAAATGGTGCCAATAAGACTAAAAAGCGCTGTATTACTTGATATTGCTAATGTTTGACCTGCACAATAGGACCAGTTTTTTGGTGCAAAATTTGGTGCAAACAAACGTATTTCTGCCATTGTTCCTTCCATAATTTTAATTTTATAAATTAATTAAAAGTTAGTTTCTGCTTGGAAAAATTCCTTGCAGGCAAATTATATAGTTTAAACAGGTATAAGGCTGAATAATTTGAAAAGGAACTGATAGTCCTGAATTACCAACCTGAACAGCAGCATTAGTTGCTACAAGTGTTGTATCCTGAGGTTCGGACGAATAGGTATCTGCTAGTGAAGCAAGAACATGTCCTGTAGGAGAAGCTGTATTACCTGCGGCTGTATTTGCAGGTATAATAGCTGTTGCTGTAGCGGTATGTGTATGTGAAGGCATTTCGCCAACACTCATAGTATGTGTTTCTGTGCCTCCTTTTTGTCCAAGTACAGTATTTATGGTATTGCCATCTGCCTGTCCTGGGCTTATAGCAACCCTTCCCTGTAAATCAGGTAGTTGAAATGTAGTTCTCCCATCACCTCCATAAATAGTACCTATAAGGCTAAAAAGAGCATCATATGTTGAAATTGATAAAGTTTGTCCTTGGCAAAAAGCCCAGCCTCTTGGGGCAAAATTTCCTCCAAATAAGCGAACCTCTCCTATATATCCTTCCATAATTTTAAATTTTAAAAGTTTTACTTTATTAAGTTTTTAATCCTTTAGTTACGAGACGGAAAAATTCCATACATACAAATAATATAATTTGTTGCCTGTAATGGTTGGGTAATGTTTATTGGGTAATTTGATCCTGTAATATTAGTCGTAAATGTACTTTGGTATGAACTTAGACTTGTATCAGGGGCTTCAGTACTATACATACCTGATTTTGCAGCAAGAACATGATTTGTAGGAGAATCAGTGTCTCCTTCATCCGAATAAGCCGGAGCAGCTACTGTAGCAGTAGCAGGATGTGAGTGTGCCGGTAAATTACTACTTAATAATGTTGTGGTATTTGTACCTCCCATTTCTCCCGCGTCGTAATAGCTAAGTCCTGCTCCGTGACCGGCACCTACTGCAGTTCTTCCTATAAGGTTTGGTAGTGCAAAAGTCTGTATTCCATTACCACCATAAGTAGTGCCTAATATTGCAAATAAAGCAGTATTGCTACTTATGGCTATAAGGCCTCCGTTGCAATAAGCCCAATTTCTTGGTGAAAAATTGGCAGCAAAGAGTCTTATTTCTCCAATGTAACCTTCCATAATTTTAAAGTTTTTAAGTGAAACATATATTTGATTTTAAGATTTGGTTATTCACTCCATTTTCGCAGCAGGTTACTGTGACTTTGTTGTAACACAAGTTGCTCCCTGCTGTTTGAAGCCGATTTTTTTAGAGTGTTTAAAACCTGTTGCATATCATACAATATGCCTCTCTCTTCATTTCCTTTTACCAGGCTTTGTATCCAGGTAACTGCAACATGTCTTTCGCCTGATGTTAATTGTTTTACCCTGTGTAAATACATACACGGATAACATATAGCATCTCCCTTTTTGAGCTTATAAAGAAGTGTACCGCTAGGGGTTTCCAGTTCCAGTTCACCACCCTCATATTCCTCTGGGTCGTTTAAAAATATTGTCATAGCGACATCTGTGCGCATCATGTTACCCATTAAAGGATTATCAACATGCCAGCCGTATTCGTTTCCGGCGGTATATTTGCTAATAAGAAATGGGTATATGTTTTTGGGGTAAAGAGCGTTTCTAAAGGTTTCGCTTTGGTTTAAAGCACCAAGTAAAATTTGCTGTATCATTCCGTATTGCTGACTTTGCATATTTACCTGGAGGTTGCTTTTTACCTCACGTGCCGAATCAGTGGCTGTGTTTTTCCCGTCATCATAGGGAGCAGTGGCTAATAGGTTTTTGATGTTACTTAACTGGTCGTTGTTTAGTAACTCTTTAATGTGTATAAATGTTGAAGAAATGCTCATTTCCTATTAGTGTTTTATATTACTTTGTGTATGAGTGTAATAGTGTTGTATGTCATAACCTGCAATGAAATTTAACAAGCTGGATTTCATTATCTAAAGGTCTGTATATATATAAAAATACAACAGGTAGGAATTACCCGTTTTTAGAAAACAGGTAATTCTACGTGTTGTACATATTTATCTGCGAAATGCAGCTATTTTTAATTCTTGGTATTGATATTACCCTGAATTGACCATGCAAAATCTACCTGAACCTGGTTTTTATAGATAGTCATGTCATCCATACTAATGTATTGATCTGCAGTATATCCGCCTTCATTTGAAGCTACGGCAAGAGCATGGCAGCTCATACAGTTAGTTTGAACTCCATATTCTAAACCAAGTTTGTTAGGAGATGAAGGGTTTCCTGTAAATGTGTTAGGAGCAAAGCCTGCTTCCAGATATGGGTTAAAGGCTATAATAGGGGTAACATTTGTATTTGTACCTCCGTTTATAGGCTGGTTAGGCCATACCATAGCATAGGCAGTGGCAACAGCATAGTGCGCAGCAGCACCTTTTATTTGTGAAGGGCGTAAGTTGGCCTCGGCAGTAGAACTTGGTAAAGCCGGGCTGTCTGGCTGGTAACTCCAGTAGAATGTTTGCCATGTCCAGTTGCTAATTTCTTTTGTACCTACGTGCATAGCTACAAGTAAAATAAGATCACCTGCTTTAAAGTTTGAATTACCGTCTATATCTTCAGTTTTATTAAGGTATACAGCAGCAGCTTCATCAAGCTTGTAGTTTATAAAGTCGCTAACATTACAGGTAGCAGCTTTGATTTCATCGGCACTAGGGTTTTCTTTAGTAACAGGAACCAGTTTTTTATTAGCCGGTTGGCTGTTAGTTACATCGGCATATACATATGTATTCCATTTTTCAGGACCAAAGGTTTTTGCAGGGTTTGGAGTTCCCGGCCATGTAGGTACACGTATAAGTCCGTTCTCATCAGGGATACCTGTATAGTAAGTTGGTTTTAGAGTGATACCGTTATTTGGGAATTGAGGTATTCTACCAATACCATCTTTTACTTCATATTTATTTAATACAGACTGATTGAATATTTTATGATCTAAAGCATATTTAGCTGCACCAGGGTTATAAGAAACGGTTTCAAAAATTTGGAAACTGCTGTCAATTTCAGCTTGTTTAGCAAATACCTGCGCGTGTATAAACTGCCTAGGTACGCTAAGAGCAGTACGCCCTTTTTTAACCTGTTTTGCTTCTTTACCTTTTGTTAAAGGAACTCTACACATAGCGGCAAGTTCTTTAACACCCATCCAGGTTTCAAATACACATAGAGAATCTCCCTGGTACATTTGGTTTGACTTTTTAGTAAGTCCAGCCCAAATACCCCATGCGTGTTCAGTAATGCTGTTGGTGTCCTGATTGTTTAACCAAGTGTAGATTTTAGTTGAATCTTCAGGGAAGCTAAAGTTTGCTATTCCTAAATCATTAGGAAATTCCTGTGGTATAATAATACCGTTTTCAACATTTTCGGCTTCAGGTTTGTTGTCTTCTTCGTGTTTTTCTTTACAAGAAGACATTGATAATACCATACTACCCGCTATCAATACTGATAGTGCCGATTTTTTAAGAGCCGAAGCTACATTTTGCAAAGAACGTTTTGCAGATAATTGCGGATGTACAATCTCTTCAAAAGAGAAGCCTATCCTGTCGATTGCGTCGCCGTGTAATCCCATAATTTGAGTGATTTTAGAAGGGTTATCTAAAGGCAAACTGTATTTCATATCATCTGTATGAGGTACAGCGCCATAAGTTGTTCCGTTAATTTTAAAGCATCTTACTACCGTTGCCCTGTAATAGTTAGAGTAGCCGGCATAAATTTCAAACTGGTCTATTGGTTCGATAAGGTTAATCACTATTGGATTAGAATCAGGCGAACCGTATGTTTTACCGTTTACTGTAATGGCACTTATACAGTCGCCACCCCTTGTGTATATGGCAAATGATGAACCCGACCGGATTTGCTCCTGATAGTAAATGGTTTTTACTGAAGCTCCGCCATAAGGACCAAAAGACATAACAGTACCTATTGAACTCGGGTTATTGTAAACAATAGATTTTGGATTATGATGTTCAAGAGGTGATAGGGCAGGACTTGTAAAAGTTCCGTTTAGATTTTTCACGATAGATGAAAATGCGTTAAGACCTGTTTGAAGAGCACCTTCTACCCATCCGCCAACCCATGAGTAACTGTCGCCGGCAAAGTAAATTTTTGCCGCATTGCTGTTAAGGTTAGTGAAGTTGTAGTATAGCTGACTTAAATAATCTTCCTGAGTAGGCTGGGTTAAGGCAAAAGCACCATTGTAGTATTTTTGTAGTTGCCAGTCTATCATTACGGCATTTGTTTCGTCTACATTTTTAGGCATGGCATTCAGTATATAATCTATACCTTCAATTTTACCTAAGTCTCTTAAAAAGCGTTGGTATCTTTCATCCAGTTCACCCAGTGCTTCTGCTTTTTCCGAAAGATCTTCCCAAACGTAGTTCATAAGGCAAACAGCCTCAGTGTCGTTAGGATTGTAATCGAGAGTATAGAAGTTTGCCATTGCGGTATCAGTAGTGATACATCTTACCTTATCTTTATTAGCATCACCTATCCACCATGGTTTTACCTTTAAGAAGAATTTACTGGACTGTGCTACATGAACATTAGTTACCGCTTCGCGCTTGTTCATGTCAATAAGGTTATTCGCTACAACCTTTTGATTAGCCTGCCATAATGAATCAATACCAAGTTCTATTTCGGCAGCACGTGTAGTAGTACAAACTACCAGGTGGTTTATATCGCTTTCAATTACATTACCTTTATTATCAGTAAGGCTTACGTTACCACCATTATTTTCAGGGTTTATAACTTTTACCGGAGTATTAGTAACAATAAAGTCTCTTACTTTTTTACCGTTAATATCAAAATCGGCCAGTGCATTTGCTACAGAGTCGGTTCCGGTTACAATAAGGGCATGGTTTTCTTCCAGTTTATTAAGGGTAAAACGCATCATGCATACAAAACTGATAGGGAATAGGGGAGACTGCCCGCCAATACCTGTACCAACCGTTCCGAATTTTTCTATGTCATCAGGGTATTGCCACTGGTAACGATCGCCCCATTGTTTTGTAATTGCATTGTATTTTTTTGGAGCATTTGGCTGACAGAAAATTTCAATAATTCCTTCAATAAACGACTTGTCTTTAAAGTAGTTTACATAACCCTGCCATGCATTTTGTGCCTTTGCCGGATTATAAGTTTGAGGGTTAGAAATATCAAGCCACTCCATGATTCTTGCAGGAGCATCCAGCTGTACACCATTAGGTAGTAAAATAGGCTCCAGGGTAGTAACAAAACCTGCCCAGCTTTCATTTATGTCCCTAAAAATTTCGGGTATGGGTTGGTTTGGCATTATGTTGTACTGTTCCCCTTTGTAGCAAACAAGAGTTGGTACCAGTCCCGGATCTGGGAAATCGCCGTTAAGTTCAATGTTATGTTTGTTTCTTTCAGGGTTGTCCTGCATGTATTTGATATACCAATACAAACAGTTTTCTGAAGGAGGAAACCTCATGGCTCCCAGTTCGGCAAAGTTGGTTTCATCATTAGGAAATTCATAAGAGTAGAAGCGTCCGCCCACTCTGTCTGTAGCTTCATAAATTTTAAAATTGGTGAAACCTGCTCTTAGCAGTTCAAAACCTGTAACAAGTCCGCTCATACCTGCACCTATGATTGCTATTTTAGCATCTTTTGGAGCGTTAGATAAATCGGCAAGCCTGTTGTTTGAAGCTTCAAGCCATTTTTGGTAGTCCATCGCCGGGGTGTCTACCATTGCAGTTGGAATGAGCTCCTTAATTTTACCGTTAACAATGCCGTTTTGGCTTTGCTCATCGGTAGTTCTCAATACTTTAAGAAAAGGATGCATATGTAAAATATTTAGTTGGTTAAGCTGCTTATTTTCAGCTACCAAAGTACTTTACATATATTTGTTAAGTTAGGATGATTTTACGTGTTTTAACAAAACACGTATTTTTACCTGTGTTTATAAAACAAGGTTATTTACATCTATAATATTATGTTTTATGGCAAATATTACGAGTCCGGCAATGTTTTTTGCACCGGTTTTGGTGAACAGGTTGTTTCGGTGTCCTTCAACTGTTCTGGTAGTAATAAAAAGTGTTTCACCTATCTCTTTTGCTGTTTTTTGCATGCAAATAAGCTTTAGTACCTCCATTTCGCGCTCAGAAAGATCAGTATCATCACTAAGTTCAGGTTTAGGTGCTTTTGAGGATATTTGTTCCCTAACGCTTTCAATCTGGTCTTCCATGAAGTATACGCCAGAGTCGTAAACCTTATCTATTACCTGTTTTAATACCACAGGTGAAATACCTTTAGGTACAAATGCAGATGCTCCTGTTTTAAACATAAAGCCTAAAAATGAGCTTTGGTAATGAGATGATATTATAATGATTTTTATGGTGGGGAAATTATTTTTAAGATATTCTGTAGTTTCCACACCGTCCATTTCCTTCATTTTAAGATCAAGAAGCAGGATGTCAGGAAGTATGTCTGATGCGTTAAGTTTTTCAATCAGGTCCAGACCGTTAGATGCTGTAAGTAGTACTTTATAGTTTTCTATACTATCTAAATAATCTTTAAGGAGTGTGGTGATAAGGTTATCATCGTCGGTAATGGCAATCAGTTTTTTACTCATTGGATATAAAGTTTGTAAGGTTTAGAGCAATAATGGTTGTTGTTCCTTTATTTCCCGATTTGATTTTATATTTTCCTTTCAGGTAAAGCATTCTTAATTCAATATTTTTAAGGCCAATACCTTTTTTACCTTTATTAATATCAAACCCTTTACCGTTATCTCTTACAGATACTGAAAGATGTTTTTTTGAAACCCTCAAATTAATAAATATATCAGTGGCTTCCGCATGCTTATGAGTATTGATTATTATTTCCTGCACAATACGTATTATCTGTATTTTTAAATCAACGTGAACTTCTGTTTCCTGATTAATGTTTTTGTGGAAATGAATTTTAAACTGTTCTTTCCAGGGAGCAATGGTATTTTTTAAAAGTTCATACAGTGTGGCATGATCTAACATTGGCGGACTCAAATCGTGCGATATTCTTCTTGCCTCTGCAATACTTTCTCCCAGTAAGTGGTCTATATCCTGAATATCACACTGGGTTTGATTCTTTATGCGTAGTACGGTTAGCTTACCTATAAGTGAATCATGCAAATCTGCTGCGATGCGTGTCCTTTCCTGTTCCTGTGCTACCACACTGGTTTCAAGTAATTGTTTTTGGTGTTCTAACTGCATGCGTGATTCTTTTAGGCGTTGTTCTACCATACGCCTAAAATTAATTCTTACAAGTCTGATAAATGAAACTGCCAAAAGGGATATAACTGCAAGAACAATTATAATCCAGAGTGCAATCGTTTTTGGGTCAAGCCATTTTTCCATATCTCTATGCCTAAATATACATAAAATGTTAATGTTAACAATAGGTTTATAAACCAGAAATAAAATTTTATTTTGGAAGGAACATTAATCAGAAAGTTAAGCGGCAGAAAAAATATAAGGTGTAAGGAGAAAAAAATAATGAAAACAGAGTTTAGTTTAATTAGGTTATTCTGTTTTTCTTTATTTTCAATTTTTTCAAAAAGATAGCTAATAGCCATTGTAATAGTAAAAAATGCACTAATCACTCTGGAGTAGGTTTGAAATTCACTAGGAGATACATTCCATAGGGAAATTATCTCCCAAGCAATATATACAAGTCCTATGCTACTAGATAAAGCATATGACCATACAATTCTTTTAAAAAAGTATATTTGATAGTATAGAGTAAAAAATAATAACTCAAGAAAACCGAATATGACTATAAATATAAGGTTGTTATTATAGTATTCTCCTGCTATACGGCTTGCGACGTCTATGAACAGACACATTAGCAGATAAAGCAGGAGAAAACGCATTTCACTTTTAATAAATTTATAATAGAATAATCCTATAACAATGGAGATGCTTAAAAAAACAGGAGCTGTGTATGTAAGAATATCTGAAAAATTAGTAAAAGTCATATATTATAAGAGTCTTACAGTAGATGAAAATCTCCTTGTCCATATGGCGGAACCGGTCTTACTGTATCATAATATACATTAGCATACTTTGTATCTGTAGTAATAAGATCGGCAGTTAAGCCAGTAGCTGCACTAGCATCTGTTTGTAAGCCTAAGTAAGTTATGTATCTGTCTCCCTGAATCATGTATGAAGCCGGCATAAGGAAAGCTTCAAACATACCACCTGTAAGAGATCTTTTCTCAATTTGATTTTTTGTCCATTTAGGATAATCTTTTTTCCATGTGTCTATTCTTAAAATAGCTTCCTGTGCAGGTATTTGGTTAGAGTCACCAAGGTTAGGTTGTACCTGGCACACAGTAAAAGAATTAAATGCTATGCTACTTGTGTTTGGTACATCAAGTGCGGCCGGTAGTAAAAACATATAAAATGTTCCGTCATTGTCTACACCGGGGTATACGTGTATATTAGTATTTCCAAGTTGTGCAAGGTTATAATGGTTTTCATAAATAATAGCATTTCCTTGATTGAAACAGTTCATTATCTTAGTTTCATCTGTTAAAATTGATTGCCAGTTCTTGATGCATCTCTGTACATCACCTAATGAGTTAATTGTCGCCATAATGTGGTTTTGGTTGTGGTTATACAATGGACCAAAATTACTTTTTTGTAGCTAAGTAACCAAGTCCAGTACTAAAGTAATTAAAAATATTTTTAACAATCCCTTTCTTAAAAAAAGTAAATTAGGGAATAAAATGCTGTTAAGCTCTCATGAAAGTAAAAAAATAATCTTAACTTTATTTGAAATAGATAGTGAATATTGTTTAAATACAATTAAATAATATTCGCTTTACTTCTTGTGAACCAACCAAATCACCAAATAAATGAAAACAAAGTATTTAATTGCGGTTTTAAGTTTACTGTTGTTTTCCTGTAAGGAAGCAGGAAAACAGAACGAAGATTTATCTGATGTTAATACTACAGCAAATAGTAGTGATAATTTAACTGAAACCATACCTACCGAAAACCCAAAAGGAATGGTGTGGATAAAGGGAGGTCGTTTTATGTTAGGTAATAATAATACCGATTCCCGACAAACAGAAGGACCCGCCGTACTTACGGAGGTTAAAGGGTTTTGGATTGATGAAACTGAGGTTACAAATGCGCAGTTTGCAGCTTTTGTGAAGGCTACAGGATATAAAACAATTGCCGAAAGGGAAATAAACTGGGAAGATATAAAAAAACAGTTACCTCCGGGAACGCCAAAACCACATGATTCGTTACTGGTACCGGGTTCATTGGTTTTTACACCGCCATCTAAGCCGGTTCCTTTAAATGATTATACAGCATGGTGGTCGTGGATACCGGGAGCAAACTGGAAACATCCTGAAGGACCAAATACCAATATTGAAGGAAAAGACAATTATCCGGTTGTCCAGATAGCTTACGGCGATGCTGTGGCTTATGCCGAATGGGCAGGTAAAAGACTACCTACTGAAGCCGAATGGGAATATGCAGCTCAAGCCGGTAATAAAGAGGCCAATTATGCATGGGGTAGTGAACTTAACCCGGGAGGTGTATATATGGCCAATTTCTTTCAGGGGGATTTTCCTTATAATAATACCAATGCCGATGGTTTTAATACACTAGCTCCGGTAAAAAGTTTCCCCGCTAATGCTTACGGACTTTATGATATGATTGGTAATGTGTGGGAGTTAACCAGTGACTGGTACAGGCCAGATACTTATTCGTCATACAAAAAAGGAGATGATAGCTGCTGCCGTAACCCTACAGGGCCTAAAGACAGTTACGATCCTAATGAGCCTTATACACCAAAAAGGGTTATTAAGGGAGGTTCTTTTTTATGTAGTGAGCAATATTGTTCCAGTTACAGGCCAGATGCCCGCATGGCTAATTCTGAAGACAGTGGGCAGGAGCATGTGGGCTTCCGTTGTGTGAAGGATATTGAGTAAATTAAAGAAATATACTTACTTTTAAGTCTGTAATATTATTACAGGCTTTTTTATTATATGTATATCGATACAACCATCCAGTTACAAAAAGAGGTTATAGAGACTTTTTAGATTTTTTTAATTAATTGATTCTTAAGAATAATTAATTCAGTCAAAAAAAATTATTTCTTACTTTTACCCCTATGCAGCGCATGAGACACATATTAACGAGGGTTCTGTCAGTATATCTTCTTATACTGATGTTCATACCGTGTAGTGACGAGCATGCAAGCTTATACAGTAAACAGGCTACAGAGGTTATTCAGGCTACAGACGATTACCATATAGGCATAGAAGTTTGTACTCCTTTTTGTGTATGCGGGAGCTGTGTTGCAGCTGTAATTATACATCAGATTGCAGAATTTTCTCTTTTTATCCCAAAACAGGGAAATAGGCTTATTTCTAATTTTTATCAGTCACTTAAACACGATTTTTTTGGCTCCATCTGGCAGCCGCCCCAATTAGTATAATGATGTGCCGGTGATGAACCGGCTATAACAGCATGGCCTTATCCCAACCTTTAAGGCTGTTTTATAATCATTATAGTAATAAAGTAAATCGATGTTAGATAAGATTATTCATTTTAGCATCAACAATAAGTTTATTGTTGGTCTTTTTACATTAGCATTAATAGTGGTAGGTGTTTTTTCACTTAAAAACCTCTCTATCGATGCTCTGCCTGATATTACTAATAATCAGGTACAAATAATAACCACGTCGCCCTCACTTGCCACGCAGGACGTAGAGCAGTTTATAACCTATCCTATAGAACTTTCGGTAAAGTCTATTCCTAATATAGTAGAGTTACGTTCCATAAGCCGTTTTGGGTTGAGTGTTGTAACTGTTGTATTTGAGGAAGATGTGGATTTATACTGGGCACGTGCCCAGATATCCGAAAGGATAAGGGAAGCAGAGGACGTTATCCCTAAAAGCCTTGGTACTCCAAGTATGGCTCCTATTAGTACGGGACTGGGAGAAATTTACCAATATGTGGTATTTCCAGAAAAAGGATACGAAGATAAATATGATGCTACCGAGCTTCGTACCATACAGGACTGGATTATTAAACCACAGTTAACAGGTACGCCTGGGGTAGCCGAAGTAAATACACTGGGAGGCTTTTTAAAGCAGTATGAAATTGCTGTGGAGCCTGACAGGCTAAAGAGTATGGATGTTACCCTTTCGGAAATTTTTGCCGCATTGGAATCCAATAACGAAAATACGGGTGGTGCCTATATTGATAAAAAACCTTATGCCTATTTTATTAGGGGTATAGGTATGGTTAGCGGTATAGAAGACATAAAAAAAATAGTTATAAAGAACAAAAACGGTATTCCCATACTCGTGCGTGATGTTGCCGAAGTTAAAATAGGAAGCGGTATTCGCTATGGTGCTGTTACTAAAGATGGTGCCGGCGAAGAGGTAAGCGGTATGGTAATGATGCTTAAAGGCGAAAACAGTGGAGAAGTAGTTGCACGTGTGAAGGAAAAGATGGAGCAGATTAAAAAATCACTTCCTGAAGGTGTAGCTATCGAAGCGTTTTTAGACAGGGCAAAACTGGTAGATAATGCCATAGGTACCGTACGTACTAACCTTATAGAGGGGGCATTAATCGTAATTTTTGTACTGGTTTTACTTTTAGGTAACTGGCGCGCAGGGCTTGTAGTAGCTTCGGTAATACCATTGTCATTACTTTTTGCCATAACCATGATGCGCATTTTCGGGGTGAGTGGCAACCTGATGAGCTTGGGGGCTATTGACTTCGGTATTATTGTAGACGGAGCCGTAATTATCGTAGAGGCCATTGTTCACAGGCTCGAAGCCAGGAAAAAAGGCGTACTTACTACAGATGAGATGAATGTTGAGGTGTATGAGGCGTCTTCAAAAATAAGAAGCAGTGCTGCTTTTGGAGAAATCATAATACTTATTGTATACCTACCTATACTTGCCCTTGTAGGTACCGAGGGTAAAATGTTCGGGCCAATGGCACAAACAGTATCCTTTGCCATATTAGGGGCATTTTTACTGTCGTTAACCTATGTGCCTATGATGAGTTCGCTGGTGCTTAAAAAAGTAACGGGGCACACTCCTAACTTTAGTGATAAAATTATAAATGCCATATACGGTTTTTACCGCCCGATTTTAGATAAGGCATTGAAAATAAAAGGAATTATAATAGGTGCAGCAGTTGCCCTGTTTGCAGTTACACTGTTTATTTTCAATTCTCTTGGAGGGGAGTTTATCCCTACGCTGGATGAAGGCGATATAGCTACTCATCTTATAATAGCTTCGGGTAGTTCACTTTCGCAGGAAGTGGAGGCGACCACTAAAGCTGAGAAACTCCTTAAAGCTAATTTTCCTGAAATTAAAATGATTGTCACCAAAATTGGTAGTGCCGAAATCCCTACCGATCCAATGCCTATTGAAGCAGGAGATATGATGATCATACTTAAAGACAGGGACGAATGGACATCGGCAGATACAAAAGAGGAACTGATGGAAAAAATGGAAGAGGTTCTTGAAAATATACCTGGAGCTATAACCGAGTTTTCCCAACCGGTTCAAATGCGTATGAACGAACTGATGACAGGGGTTAGAAGCGATGTTGCCATCAAGATATTTGGTGAGGATATCGACATGCTTGTAAGCAAAGGAGAAGATATAATGCAACTTATACAGGGTGTTGAAGGTGTAACCGATGCCAGAGCTGAAAGAGTTGCAGGGCTGCCTCAAATAACCGTAAGATACAATAAGGACAGGCTAGCACTATATGGGTTAAACATTGGAGATCTAAACAGGGCTATCCGTATGGGATTTGCCGGAGAAGCCGCAGGCAGGGTATATGAGGGAGAGAAACGTTTTGATCTTGTGGTTCGCCTTTCTGAAGAGAGCAGGCAGGATATAGACAATATCAAATCACTTTATATTCCGCTACCATCGGGTAACCAGATACCTTTAGGTCAGGTAGCCGAAATTAAATATGAGGAAGGGCCAATGCAGATAAGCCGTGAAGACGGAAGGAGACGTATTGTGGTTGGTTTTAATGTTCGTGGTGCCGATGTGGAATCTGTTGTTAACCGAATTCAGGAAAAACTGGATGCTAACCTAAAACTTCCGGCAGGTTATTATATCACTTATGGCGGACAGTTTGAAAACCTCGTAGAGGCTAACAAACGCCTTATGGTAGCCGTACCAATAGCATTGGGATTAATATTTATTCTGCTGTATTTCACATTCAGATCGGTTAAACAGTCGGTATTAATATTTACAGCCATACCGCTTTCGGCTATTGGAGGTGTATTTGCCCTTTGGCTTCGCGGTATGCCGTTCAGTATATCGGCAGGTGTTGGTTTTATAGCCTTATTTGGTGTTGCGGTACTAAACGGAATTGTATTGATAGCTTACTTTAATCAGTTAAAAGAACAGGGTATGGATGATATTTATGAACGAATTAAAGAAGGTACTAAAGTTAGGTTACGCCCTGTAATACTTACGGCTTCGGTAGCTTCAATGGGATTCCTTCCTATGGCTTTGAGTACAGGAGCTGGTGCCGAGGTACAAAAACCACTGGCAACGGTAGTTATTGGCGGACTTATAACCGCTACTTTACTTACCCTTATCGTACTGCCAATATTGTATTATTACTTTGAAAAAGGTTTTTCATCAAAGCATAAAGATACAGCTATAACGGTTTTGGTACTACTGCTTTCCATTACGGGAGTTAATGCACAAACCCAGCCAATGGACCTGAATAAGGCTATAGCAATAGGACTGGAGAGCAATAAGGGAATACAGGCTTCAGTGCTGGATAGTGAAATGCAGGTACAGTTAAGAGGTACGGCTTACGACTTACCTAAAACACAGGTTACAGGTACCTTTGGGCAGGTAAATACTAATGAAAAAGATAAGTATTTTAGCATATCCCAAACGTTTAGTCCGTTTCAGTATGGTGCAAAGCGTAAACTGCTAAACGAAAATGCCACAGCCGGAGAAATGAGGCTTGGTGTAACAAAACAGCAGGTAATATATAATATACGCCAGTCGTGGAATGCCCTGTTGTATTATAACGAACTGAACAAGGTATTGCAGGAACATAACAAATACATGCAGCGTTTTGTGAAGGCATCTGATTTAAAATTCAGGGTAGGTGAAACCGGTTCGCTGGAAAGTACTACGGCACTCGCCAAACAACAGGAACTGGAACAACAGATACTGCAATATGAGGCGATGTTTAAAGTAGAGAAATCAAAGCTAAAGGTATTGCTTAACCTTAAAGAAGATTTTATGATAGCTGATACTACATTCACTGCTTTGCCTGCCTTTAAGGTGACCGATTCGGCACGTATAAAGGATAATGCTAATATCAAACTGGCATTACAACAGGTAGAAATAGCCAAGGCTAATAAACGAGTGGAGAGTTCGGTATTATGGCCTGATTTTACAGCGGGTTATTTTATCCAGTCTATGAGAGGAGTGCAGGATGTAAACGGTACAGAGGTTAATTATGACGGAGCTTTAAGGTTTCAAGGATTCTCTGTAGGTGTAGGTATTCCTATTTTTGCAGGTAATAATATCTCTAAGATAAAAGCGGCAAAAACCAATGCCGAAATGCAACAAATACAGGCCGATTACCTGCAGGAACAAATAAGCAGCCAGTATACCCAGCAAATGGATCAGTTGGAAACATTCCAGTCGCTTGTAAATTATTATATTACTACGGCGTTGCCTAATGCAGAGGTGATTTCTAACAATTCGTCTAAGGCGTACCTTAACGGAGATATTTCTTATGTAGAATATGTACAGGGACTGGAAACGGCTCTTAACATCAGGATAAACTACATTAACGCTATTAACAACCACAACAATGCAGTGATTAACCTGCAATACCTATTAAATCAGTAACATAAGATGAAAAAGATACAATTTAATATAGCCCTTTATACTCTTACTGCCGCTTTTTTGTTTACAGGCTGTGGTAAGAAAACAAATGATGAGCACAGTAACGATGTTCAGACAGAAGAGGCACACAACCATGAAGAGGAAGCAGCAGGAGTTAAGGAGGTAGAACTTAACGAGGCTCAGTTTAAGGCTGCCGATATAGAGTTAGGAACCTATTCCATGAAAAACCTTAGTGAAGTAATAAATGCTAATGGATATACAAAGCTTCCGCCACAAAATCAGGCTGATGTATCGGTACATATGACGGGGATTGTTACAGCAATCAAGGTAATAGAAGGCGAGGAGGTTAAAAAAGGTCAGGTACTGGCGGTGTTGGAGAGTCCGGAGTTTGCCCGTTTGCAGGAGGCTTACCTTACGGCAAAAAACAATCTGCAGTTCCTTGAACTGGAATACGAAAGACAAAAAATATTAAGCGAAGAGAATGTAAACTCCAAAAAGGTATTTCAGCGTACCAAGTCGGATTACGAAATCGAAAAAGCAAAATTCAATTCGCTTGATAAGCAGCTTAGCATGCTTAACCTGAGTAAAAGCTCTGTAAATTCCATTATGGCAATTACGGCGCCAATCTCAGGGCATGTTACTGAAATCAATATCACACTTGGTGCTAATGCTGAGGTTGGTAAACCACTGCTTACCATTGTAGATAATTCAAAACTGCATGTGGATCTTTTGGTTTATGAAAAAGACCTGTATAAAATTAAACCGGGACAAAACGTTCGCTTTGTACTTACCAATCAGAGTAATACAGAGATTACAGGTAAGGTATTCAACATAGGCAAATCATTTGAAAATGATACTAAGTCGGTTGCAGTTCATGCCGATATTGTGAATAAGGGAGAGAAACTAATAGCAGGTATGTATGTAAATGCACTTATAGATGTTGGAGAAATAACGGTACAGGCTTTACCTAATGATGCTATTATAAAAGCAGACGGCAGAGAGTACATTTTTGTTTTGGAAGAGGAACATCATCATGATGAAAAAGAAGGTCACTCACATGATGACGGACACCATCATGATGATGAGAATACGCATAACCATGATGCTGCGGAAGGGCATTCTCATGATGCTGGTCATGACCATGATGAAGAGGGAGAAATGTACCATTTTCAGCGTATAGAGGTGAAAACCGGTACCTCTCAATTAGGGTATACTCAGGTTACCGTACTTCAAAAAATAGACGACCATGCCAAAATAGTACTTAAAGGTGCTTATTATATTCAAAGCCATCTTATTAAGAGTGATGGTGGCGGTGGTCATGCTCATTAAAAAATAAAACCTACTTCATAAAAATAAAGCCTCCTGTTTAGGGAGGCTTTATTTTTTTAACAGAGGTAACCGTAGGTTTTAATAAAAAAACTATAGATTTGTAATCTACTTTAGGGGTGTCTGCACTTTTGCAGGCTGAGATTTTACCCTCTGAACCTGATACAGTTCATACTGGCGTAGGGAAAAGTAAGATGACTTCTTAATAGTGCCGTTATGCACTTTTTGCAGCCATTCCTAAAGTATATTATTTAACCTAATATACTGTGAGCGAATGGAATTACTCATTAACAATCAAAAAAAACAATTTGCACAGGAAACGCTTACTATTCAGGCATTGCTTGATATTGAGTCGCCCCAAAAGCAAAAAGGTATTGCTGTTGCCATAAACAATACCGTTATCCCAAAAACCAACTGGGATTCTTTTCTGTTACACCCTTCACATCAAATCCTAATCATTTCTGCCACTCAGGGCGGCTAATCCTTTATACCCAATTTTTAAAACTATCATTATGGAAAACAAAGAGCATCAAATATCAAGAACCCCGTTTCCTAATTCAAAAAAAATATATGTAGACGGACAAATTCATCCTATAAAAGTAGCCATGAGGGAAATTACCCTTAACGATACAAGAATGGCAAACGGCGGTTTGGAAAAAAATCCTCCTGTTACGGTTTACGATACATCAGGGCCTTATACTGATGAAAATGTTGAGATTGATGTAAGGAAAGGACTGCCCCGAATAAGAGAGCAATGGATACTGGACAGGGGAGATGTGGAGGAACTGACTGAAATATCTTCAAATTATGGAAAAGAACGCCTTAATGATTCAGGTTTGGATCACCTGCGTTTTGAGTACCTGCATAAACCATTAAAAGCAAAACAGGGAGCGAATGTTTCACAGCTGTATTATGCCAAAAAAGGGATAATAACACCAGAGATGGAATACATTGCCATTAGGGAAAATCAAAAACTGGAAGCTTTCGAAAAGGAAAACAATAATCTGTGCCAGCAGCACCCGGGTAACAGCTTTGGTGCCAATACCCCAAAAAATAAAATAACCCCCGAGTTTGTTCGTAGCGAAGTAGCTGCCGGACGTGCCGTAATTCCAAATAATATAAACCACCCTGAGAGTGAGCCTATGATTATAGGACGTAACTTTCTTGTGAAAATCAATGCCAATATAGGTAATAGCGCTGTTACATCAAGCATTGAAGAAGAGGTAGAAAAAGCTGTATGGGCCTGCCGCTGGGGTGCCGATACTATAATGGATCTTTCTACAGGGAAAAACATTCACGAAACAAGAGAATGGATTATACGTAACTCCCCTGTGCCTATCGGTACGGTTCCTATTTATCAGGCATTGGAGAAAGTAAAAGGAAAGGCTGAAGACCTTACCTGGGAAATTTTCAGGGATACCCTTATCGAGCAGGCAGAACAGGGAGTATCTTACTTTACCATTCATGCCGGGGTGCTTTTACGTTATATTCATTTAACAGCCAGTCGTGTTACAGGTATAGTATCAAGGGGAGGTTCTATTATGGCTAAGTGGTGTTTGTTCCATCACAAGGAAAATTTCCTGTATACTCATTTTGAGGAAATATGTGAGATAATGAAAGTGTATGATGTAGCTTTTTCTCTTGGTGACGGATTACGTCCGGGATCTATAGCTGATGCTAACGATGCTGCCCAATTTGCCGAACTGGAAACATTAGGTGAACTTACAAAAATAGCATGGAAACATGATGTACAGGTATTTATAGAAGGACCGGGACACGTACCAATGCACATGATTAAAGAGAATATGGACAAGCAACTAGCGCATTGTGGTGAGGCTCCGTTTTATACACTTGGACCATTAACTACCGATATTGCTCCTGGGTATGATCATATTACATCTGCTATTGGTGCTGCCATGATAGGTTGGTATGGTACTGCTATGCTGTGTTATGTTACCCCAAAAGAACACTTGGGATTACCTAACAAAAAAGACGTTAAGGATGGCGTGATCACTTATAAAATTGCTGCCCATGCTGCCGATTTGGCAAAGGGACATCCCGGGGCACAATACAGGGATAATGCTTTGAGTAAAGCGCGTTTTGAGTTTAGATGGGAAGACCAGTTCAACCTAGCCCTGGACCCAGATACCGCACGTGAGTTCCATGATGAGACCCTGCCTGCAGATGGCGCTAAGGTGGCACACTTTTGCTCTATGTGCGGACCTAAATTCTGCTCCATGAAAATATCTCAGGAGATAAGAGAAGTAGCAGAAAAAGGGATGAAAGAGAAGTCAGATGAGTTTGTGGAAACAGGCAAGGAAATTTATCTGTAAAACCATGATTATAATCACACCTACACATAGTATAGCCAATGAGGCCGAAACCATTAATAACCTGTTTGAAGAGGGATTACCGCTTTTGCACCTCAGGAAGCCCGAAATATATACTTCTAAATTAAGAAGGCTTATTGAAAGTGTAGACAGTAAATACCATTCCAAACTGGTGTTGCACCATAACTATGAAATAGCGTCAGATTACAATATAAACAGGCTGCATTTCACAGAAAGGAACAGGGAAAGTTTTGAAAATATTTTGAAAGAATTAAAAACCGATGCCGAAATGATATATTCGGCATCGGTACATAACATGCCTGATTTTAATCAATTACCATTGCGATTTGATTATGCCTTTTTCAGTCCGGTGTATAACAGTATATCCAAGCCGGGACATAAGTCTAAAAATGATTTGGGAGAAGAGTTAAATCAACGTACTTCTTTTGATACAAAACTGGTAGCATTGGGGGGAATTACAGCTAACAACTGTGCTTCCCTGCTTACTATAGGGTTTGATGATTTTGCTTTGCTGGGAGGTTTTTGGCAGGCAGAAAACCCAATGGAGGAGTTTAGAAAATGTTTAAAAATAAGTAATGATTATGTACGATAAAATTCAGTATATATCTCAGGGGAATTCGATAACCGAACAGCTTAATAATATACAGCAGGTTCTTGATGCGGGCTGTACCTGGTTACAGTTACGTTATAAAAAGGGTACAGAGGCTGAAATGCGTAAGCTTGCTATTGCCACCAAAAAACTTATCGAAAACTACAACTGCACTTTTATTATAAATGACTATCCTGAACTTGTAGAAGCAACAGGTGCTGACGGAGTGCATTTGGGCTTAACCGATACGCCAATAGAACAGGCAAGAAAAATTGTTGGAAGAGATAAGATAATAGGTGGTACGGCTAATACGCTGGAAGATGTTTTACAAAGACATAGAGAACAGTGCAATTATGTAGGACTGGGGCCGTTTCGTTTTACCCAAACTAAGGAGAAACTGAGTCCGGTACTGGGGCTGTCAGGCTATAGTACTATTATGACCCAACTACAGGAAATGGAAATAAACATTCCGGTTTTTGCCATTGGCGGAATACAGCAGGAAGATATTCAGCCCATACTCAATACCGGAATTTATGGGGTAGCCCTATCAGGGTATATTACCCAACATGAAAATAAAAAACAACTATTAAATCAACTATATACACTATGCAGCCACTAACCATAGCAGATAAAACCTTTACGTCAAGACTGTTTTTAGGAACAGGAAAATTCGGTTCCAATGTTCAGATGGAAGAAGCTGTACTGGCATCAGGCAGTGAACTGGTAACTGTTGCGTTAAAACGTATTGATAGGGAAACCGATACAGATGCTTTACTATCCTGCCTAAACCATGACAGTATTAATTTACTGCCTAATACATCGGGTGCCAGAAATGCTAAGGAAGCCATATTTGCTGCTCAACTGGCAAGGGAAGCACTCGAAACCAACTGGCTGAAACTGGAAATACATCCGGATCCCAAATATTTATTACCTGATCCTATTGAAACCCTAAAAGCTACCGAAGAACTGGCCAAACTGGGGTTTGTGATACTACCTTACATTCATGCCGATCCGGTTTTGTGTAAGCGTCTTGAAGATGCAGGGACATCGGCAGTAATGCCATTAGGAGCACCTATTGGTACTAATAAAGGTTTGAAAACACTCGATTTTCTTGAAATAATACTGGAACAAAGTAATGTACCTGTTGTTGTAGATGCCGGTATAGGTGCGCCGTCACATGCTGCACAGGCAATGGAAATCGGTGCCGATGCCGTTTTGGTAAATACAGCTATAGCTGTAGCAGGAAACCCAAAACTGATGGCTGAGGCTTTTAAGGAGGCTGTAATTGCCGGAAGAAAGGCATATGAAGCCCAACTGGCAGGTACTTTACAAAATGCGCAGGCATCGAGTCCGCTTACTTCATTTTTATACGAATAATAGTACTGATGACAACATTTAAGGAAGTTTTTGAAAACTACGACTGGAATACTATAAGCAGTAGGCTAAATCAGGTTAAGGCAAGAGACGTGGAGAGGGTATTGGCAAAACCAAGAAAGGATATTAACGATTTTCTGGTTATGATTTCTCCTGCAGCCACTCCGTATCTGGAGCAAATGGCACAGTTAAGCAGGCTGTCAACCCAAAAGCGTTTTGGGAAAACTATACAGATGTATGCCCCTATGTACCTGAGTAACGAATGTCAGAATATATGTACTTACTGTGGGTTTAGTTTTGACAACAGGCTAAAAAGAAAAACCCTTACCGACAAAGAAATACTTATTGAAGCTGAAGCCCTGAAAAAGCAGGGGTTTGAGCATGTGTTACTGGTAACGGGAGAGGCTAATTATACCGTAAACATAAACTATTTTTTAAACGCTGTAAAACTACTTAAAAATGAGTTTGCCAATATCTCGGTTGAGGTACAGCCATTGAGTACAGAGGAGTATAAAGCGCTGCATGAAAGTGGAGTACATACGGTACTGGTATATCAGGAAACCTACCATAAGGAGGTATATAAACAATACCATCCAAAAGGAAAGAAATCCAACTTTGATTTCAGGCTGGAAACGCCCGACAGGGTTGGTACGGCAGGTATCCATAAAATAGGACTTGGTGTATTACTGGGACTGGAAGACTGGCGTATAGACAGTTTTTTTACCGCACTGCATTTGGATTATCTTCAAAAAAAATACTGGCAAAGCAAGTATTCGGTCTCTTTCCCAAGACTGCGTCCTGCCGAGGGTATTATCGAACCTAATTTCATTATGGACGACAGGGATATGGTTCAGCTAATTTGTGCTTACAGGCTTTGGAACGAAGACCTTGAAATATCAGTCTCTACAAGAGAGAATGAAAAGTTTAGGGATAATATAATTGCACTTGGTGCTACGAGTATGAGTGCGGGTTCTAAAACTAATCCGGGAGGGTATGTGGTAGACCAGCAGTCGTTAGAGCAGTTTGAAACCAGTGACGAACGTACTCCGGCACAAATTGCATCCATAATAAAATCAGTAGGTTATGAGCCTGTTTGGAAAGACTGGGATAGAGCTTACACATCTGTTTAAAATAGAATAATGATATCAATACAAAATATTTTACGTTACGGCAGGCAAATGCAATTGCCGGAAATAGGGGAGGAAGGTCAGGAAAAATTACTTAATGCCAAAGTATTGGTTATTGGTGCAGGCGGGCTGGGCTGCCCGGTATTACAGTATTTGAGTGCGGTAGGTGTGGGAACCCTTGGTATTGTTGATTTTGACAGGGTAGAATTACACAACCTGCACAGGCAGATTTTGTATAATGAAACTCATGTAGGGAGTTATAAATCGGAAACCGCTAAAGCTGTTTTACAGCAGTTAAACCCCGCTACAAACCTGATTGTTTATAACGAAAAACTCACTGCCGAAAACTGTGAAGACCTAATGGCTGATTTTGATGTGATTGTTGACGGATGTGATAATTTTACTACCCGTTATATAGTGAATGATTGCTGTGTTAAATTGGGCAAGCCGTTGGTATATGGAAGTATTTTTAAAAACGAGGGGCAACTGGCTTTATTCAACCATAACGGTAGTAAAAACCTAAGGGATATTTTCCCCGAACCTCCTAATCCTGAAGATGTGCCAAATTGCAGTTTAAATGGTGTTATAGGTACGTTACCCGGAATAATAGGTACTATGATGGGGCATGAAACTATTAAGGTAATTGCAGGATTGTCTACTCTTAATAACGAACTGGTATTATTTAATACGCTACACTGGAATTTTACTAAGCTTACCTTTTAAGGGTATCTTTTTTGTTTTTAATATATTGGTTTACTGTTTTTTATGTAACTTTAATAGTACTAACCAACACGATTGTCAAAATGAAAAGAGCCTTATTATTTTTTATGTGCTGTGTTTGGTTTTCTTTATCAGCGCAGGTTGACAGTGAAATTTACCTTGAAACTATAGCGGTACAAACAGAGGAGGAACTGCCTCAGTTTTATCAGGATGATTTACCCGCTTGGTATGCAAGGCGTTTCAGGCTTAATTTAGGTGTCTTTTTTCCGTTGAACAATACTCAGGTAAGGGTTGGTAATAATAACGGAAATTTGGGGACTACCATAGATCTTGAAGACGATTTGGGTTTTACCAAAACAAGTGCTTCATTCATGGCAGATTTTCAATGGCGTATATCACGAAGATCAAGACTGGTACTGGAATACTTTTATCTGAGGAGGGAGTCTTCTTATGTGTTAGACAGGGAAATAGAGTTTGGTGATAATACGTATCCTATTGATGCTGCTGTTACGGCTTATTTTGATACAAATATTGCCCGTTTGGCATATAGTTATGCCATTTTAAGCAAGCCTAAGTATGAAGCAGGACTCCTTATTGGTGCCCACGTTGTGTTTGGCGATATGGGACTTCAATTGGATACCAATATAGGATCGGTAGGGGTTGAAGATGATTTCAGCTTCACGGCTCCGTTGCCTGATATTGGTGCGTGGGGGGAATTTGTACTTTCTCCAAAGTTCGGACTGTATACTAATATAAATTATCTGGCATTGAAAATAGATAACATCAGGGGACGTATAATAAGCTATAACCTTTCAATACTCTACAATATATACCGTAACTTTAGCCTTACAGCTGGATATACCGGACTAAATATACGTGTAGATATAGAAAAAGAACGACTTAACGGATTTTTTAAATGGGGCTACAATGGACCCTCATTAACAGCGACTTACACCTTTGGTAACCGAATTCGTTTTTCAAAAAAGTAGTTTAGGGATTCATAACAAATTTTAAATTTTTAATAATTAATCTTTCAAAAACCTCAAAATCGTTTGGAATTTCTATTTTTGCAGTCCTAAACAATAAGAATAATGAAAATAGAAGAACAGCTTCAGCAACGAAGTGGTAATCAATGTGAATTAAGTGGTGCTACAAACGACCTTGTAATGTATGAGGTTCAGTCTATACATAAAAAAGGAATTGACAATACGATTTTAGTTACACAAAAATGCGTTGACCAGATTGAAAGAAGGGAAGAGCCTGATGGTTCTTTTTGGGAAAACATACTTCCTACTTCAATGTGGAGCGAAGTACCTGCCGTACAGGTTATGTCGTGGAGAATGCTTAACCGATTTAGAAATGAAAGCTGGGCTGCCGATGCTCTGGATATGATTTATCTGGAAGATGATAACCTGGAATGGGCTAAAGAAACCGGAGATCATTTAAGTGATGTTAATGCCCAACTTCATAAAGACAGTAACGGAAATATTCTGCAAAATGGCGATACTGTAACCCTTATTAAAGATCTTGACGTAAAAGGATCATCTCTAAATGCCAAGATTGGTACAGCGGTTAGAAACATTAGGCTTGTACACGATAATCATGAACAGATTGAAGGAAAAGTAGAGGGACAAATGATTGTGATACTTACCAAATACGTAAAAAAACAATAACACATTATAAAGAGTCGGTTAATCCGGCTCTTTTTTGTTTTTAAGGTTATTGTATAAATATAATACAGGTATAATTTGATTATCTTAGCAGTAATAACCAATCTAACCTTACTTATACCATGGATAAACCGGTACGCTATATAAAATTTCCTCTTACTTTTGATACACTTCGCCTAAAGGAAGACCTTGATAAGGTTTTGTATAAGAAATGGACAGCCCATTATAATACGGATAATTATTCGGGGAACTGGACATCGGTTGCACTGATGTCACAAAACGGAAAATCAGATTCTATTTATGCCGTACCGTCAGACGATGGTAAGCTTATAGCTACCGATGCTCTTGAAATATGTGATTATTTTAAAGAGGTTTTAGATAGGTTTCCGTTTGAGAAAACCGCAGTACGCCTTTTACAGCTTGAAGCAGGAGCTGAGATAAAACCACATACCGATAACGACCTTGGGTATGAAGATGGTAGTTTCAGGCTACATATCCCTATTGTAACTAATAGTGAGGTTGAGTTTATTTTAGACGGAAAGAGGCTTGAAATGAAAGAAGGCGAATGCTGGTATATCAATGCTAATTTTACCCATTCTGTAGCGAATAGAGGAACCGTAAACCGTGTGCATTTGGTTATTGACGGACTTCAAAACGATTGGACCGATGAAATGTTTTATAAAGAAGCTCCAAAAGAAAACTTTGATAAGCCGAAACCTGTTATTAGCGACGAACAGAAACAGCTTATGATAGCAGAATTGAAAAGAATGGACACTCCTGCAGCATTACAGCTTATTAAAGAACTGGAGCAATAACATAGCTATTTTTCTATTACATAATTTTCCAGTACCATAATATCTAGGGCGGTAATATCAAACAGGTTAAGGGCTTCCTGTGGTGTTTCTACTATTGGCATACCTTTTTTATTTAGGCTGGTATTTAGTAGTACCGCAATTCCGCTTTGTTTGTAGAACTCTTCGAGCAATTCTGCAAATACCGCATTCCAGCTTTCTTCTACAGTCTGTACCCTTGCCGAACCATTTTTATGAGTAACGTTTTTTAGTTGTTCCATATATTGCGGTTTGGTTTGGTCAACCAGAATCATATAAGGGCTGTATCGTCCTTTGGAGAAATACTCATTTACATGTTCTTTAAGCACAGCAGGAGCAAAGGGGCGAAAATCCTCCCTAAACTTTATATTACTGTTAATATGATCTTTCATACCGTTTACACCCGGATGCGCAAGTATACTTCGCCTCCCCAATGAACGTGGTCCAAACTCTGAACCCGACTGAAACCAGCCTACGGTTTTACCTTCATTAAGTTTATCAGCCACATAATGAACCATTTCATTTTTGGTACTAAACTTTTTAAAAGTATACTGAGAGTAATCTTTTAAAACCGATTCTATTTCAGCATCTGTATACTGTTTACCAAAACAGGTACTGCCGTTGTGTTTTTGTTTGGGCATTTTAAGGTGTTCAAGCCAACCGTAAAAAGCACAACCCAATGCCAGTCCGTTATCGGCTGCAGCAGGTTCAAAGTAAATGTTTTCAGTTACAGCACTGTCTTCCAGTTTGGCATTGGCTACAGCATTAAGAGCCACACCGCCACTATAACACAGGTTTTTATGAGGAAACTGTTCCAGTCTGTTTGTAATACATTGTATTACTGCTTTTTCAACCTGTTGTTGTGCCCATAGTGCAACATTAGCATAGTAGTTAAAATACTCCTTAAAATACTCGTATCCCTGTGACGGATTGGTAAACCTGTTTTTCCAATCGTTTTTTACAAATAATCTACCATTTAAAAATTCAAAAGCCTCAAAATCAAAAATTCCGCTTTCTCCAAAAGGGGCTAATCCCATTAGTTTACCTACATCGTCCATATCACTAAAAACATACTTACTAATAGTAGAATAAAATCCGCCTATGGAGTGCTGTGTTGTTGGCAAAGTAAAAGCAGTTTCCTGTAATTTAGACATAGGACTGAAATCCTTTACTAACGGGATAAGCTCAGTACCGTTATAGTGATAAAAGCTATCCTTTTCACAAAACATTTCCATTGGATTAAGTATTTCTTCTGGAACATGTTTTTGCTGATCAGGGTGTAGTTCTAAAAACTGTTCTAAAGGGCTGCCACAGCCATCAATAACCATTACAGCACATTCATCAAAAGGAGAAGTACCCACAGCGCTGTAGGCATGTGCCAAATGATGGGATATATTTACGATTTCGGGTTTATCGGTTTCGGCAAATACTCTTTTTCCTTTATAACGGTCTCTTTCAGGAATTTCAAAGTTGGCACATTGTACTACAAGCGTAACATCTTTTAGTGTTATACCTTCGGCATCCAGACAGTACTGAACAGCCTCTGTATCATTACCACCATCATGTTTTATGCGGGTTAGTCTTTCCTTTTCAATAGCGACACAAATATGTCCGTCTTTTAATAAAACTGCCGATCCGTTGTGTGAAAGTCCGGTACCTAAAACATAAACAGGTTTACTCATTATAAAGCTTGTATTAATGGGGGTATTGTTAGGTTGTAAATATACCCGAAACCTAGATTTTTTTTGCAGGTATAAGTACCTGAAAGGTAAAAACAGGTGTTTCCAACCTAACTGTCAATTTTATTGCCCTATTACCTGTGTGGTTATTTCACTATCATCGAGCAGATTGAATTCTTGTATTTTATTTTTTTTGTTAAACAGGAAGTTACTTGTTACCTGTTCTTTAGTTTTTGGTTCAACAAAATAAAGGTAAACCCTTGTACCGTTAGTCTCTTCTTTAACCTTTGTTACTTTATAAGAATCAAAAGGAGGAAGCTGCTCTATAAGTTGAGGCAGTATTTGTTTTTCAAAACCTTTAGGCATACCGGCTATGGTAAAGTTTTCTGCTAAAACAGTATTTAGTTTTGAAACATCCTGATTTTGAAATGCTTTTAGTACAGTATTGAGTTGTGGCTCAAACTTACTGCTGTCCTGTGCTGTGCCTGCTACAGACACCAACAGGGCAAATACGAAATAAATAATTTTTGTGGTCATAACTGTAATGAATTAAAGTTTATATGTTAAAAAGAATAGCAGGTATCTTGGTTGTACAGTATACAATGAGGTACTGCTGGAAAACTGACTGAAATTGTCGCTGTTTATAGTTTTTGTATTAAGTAAATTAGTAGCACTTATCCTGTAATCCCAGGCACTGTCTGGCTTATGGTAGGATAATGAAAGATCAAGAAAATCATATTTATTTTTAATGGTTTTAGAGTGGTTGCTATAGTTGTACAACTGATAGTTAGATACTAAGCTAAAACCGTTAAGGAAATAATACTCCAATTTGGCATTTGGCCTGTGGGTTAAATAAGTATCATTAGGGTAATTACTTACGTTTAATGAGTATCCAAGCGTTAGTGAGGGTAAGTCGTTAAATGTGGTAGTAATGGCAGCACTGTATTTTTGGTTGTATGACTCCAATGGTGATTCTGTCCACTCTCCGGTTTGGTCATTTTTCTGAATATTATAAGCTTTAGACCATCCTAAGTTTGCTCCGAGATTTATTTTATAGTTCCTAAACACCGATCTTCCGTAACCAACTGAGGCTGTGAGATCCTGATTGGCATACGCCGAATTGAATGATGTCTGTACACTGTTTATACCATCAAAGTCGGCTTTAGCATTAACAGCATCAGTCACTTTACTGTAATTAATACTGGCGTTAAGATGACTCATGTTAAACGAGTTGAAGTTTTGATAGTAAAGCGAATGTTTTTGTGAAACCGAATTGTTTAACGCCCTGTTACCGTTGTAAAGACTGTTGTAGCTGTTTAAAAAGGTTCCTTCTGCCAGGTAGGTTATATCGGTAAAGTTGTTTACCAGTGCAAAATCATAACGTATGGATTCGTTTTTACCAATTGTATAGTCAACATTAAAATCAGGTAGCAACCTTGTGAAATTATTTTCATAATCAGTACCTAATTGATTACTGGTGGTATTGTAAGTATGAAAAGTAACTCCCGGATTGAAAGTGAAATCACCTAATACAAACTTATAGTGAATACCTGCAAAGACATCATTAAACCTGTACCTTACCTTATTATTTAGCGTAGCATCATTAAAATCGTTTTTAGTACCATTGTCCAGTAACTGGAAAATGTGTGAATTAAAATTTTGATAGGCATAAGTATTAGCAAAAGTGAAATTAAGCTGATTTTGTTTATTAATAAGATAGTAATAATCCAGCTTGGCATCCAGTTTACTTGTTTTTACAAATTTTTCCTGATTAAGATTATTCCTTTCCTGCCCTGCAATAAACTCAGGGAATACAAAGGGAGTTTGTTGCTGTATGGCATTATAAAACGGATCTTCATCCTGATACAGTTGTTGTACGTTAAGCGCAAATACATTTTTCTCGTTTTTTGAGGTATGGTATATATCCAGATTCTGACTTAGGGAAAACGGATTTTTTGAGTTACTGTCGGTTATTTCCTGTCCCTGTTCAGTATTGGGATATACAGTGGTATTGCTGTAATTACGGGTGTTTAGTTTGGAGCCCTTTACAAACAAATCGTAGTTTGCCTCAAATCGGTTATTAGGTTTAAAATTACCATTCAGTTTAAGCAGTGCCAAAGTGTTTTTACTACTGGCAGTACTTTCTTTGTACTGGGTTGTTACAGCCTCTCCGGTTTGGGTATTCAGTATGGAGCTTAGTGTGTTATTTTGAGTATCAATACTATTATTAGAAAGGATTCCAAAACCGTTAAAACTCCATTTTTTGTTTGGGTTATAGCCAAAGTTAGCAGCATTAAAACGCGATGTGACTTGTTTTGCCTTATTATTTTGCATGATAAGCGACTCTAATTCGGGAGGGATTACAAAAAAGTTACTTCCGCCTTTTTTCATAAACTGTTTTAACCCGCCGGAGAACTTAAAGTAATCTTCAAACGTAAAAGGTATTTCTCCTGTATTATTATAGTTTCCAATAAGATTAACCGAATATTTTGGGCTGTAATAAAACAGGTTAGGGTTAATAGCAAAGCGTTCGTCCGGACCTGCGCCTGCTGTAATATCTCCAAACCAAAAGTTCTTTTTACCTTCTTTCAGTTTAATATTCATGGCAACGTTATCCTTATTGTCTTCTACATATTTAAGCTGGCTTACCTCATTATAGTTTTTTAGCACTTCAATTTTATCTACCGCATCAGCAGGAATATTTTTAGTACCAATTTTGGTATCGCCGTCAAAAAAATCCTTACCCTCTACCATCAATTTGGTAACCTGCTTACCTTCGGCAATAATATCGCCTTCTGGTGTAACCTCTATACCCGGTAGTTTTTTAAGTACGTCACCCAGTTTCCTTTCAGTACCGTTAGTAAACGAGTCAGAGTTATATACAATAGTATCACCGCTAATCCTTACAGGGATATCATGTACAATTTCTACGCCTTCAAGTAATACCCCTTCCTTAAGTTTTATTTCCCTTAAAATAGGCCTGTCGCTAGTTGTAAGTTCAAACTCTTCTGGCTCAAAACCTATAAAGGAAGCCTGTATCCTATATGTAGTGTTCTTTTTTAATCCCAGTGAGAACTTTCCGCTCTCACTGGTTATACTGTATGCTTCCGTCTCATTGTTACTGCTGTTTAAAGCAAGTACATTAGCCATTTCCAGAGGTTGACCCAAGGTGTCTTTCACAAAGCCTTCAAATTTTATACTTTGAGCTTTTAAGCCTGTAGCAGCAATAAGAACCAGCAATAAAATAAAACGTTTCATGGTTGTTTAGTTTTTAATTAATTACCTATTACTTCAATTTGGAAACTACCATTACCGTTAGGGTACTTACGTTTCATATCTTCCTGAATCTCTTTCATTTTCTGTTCAGATATTTTTTCAAACTCCTTAGCAGTAAGCTTTTTACCCTTTTTAGGTGCTTTTATTTCAGGTCTTTTTTTAGGATTAAGTACAATTTGGGAACAAAGTATGGTTTGGGCTCCGTCGTTTAACTCAAGGATGAGTCCGGGTAGTCCGCCATAATTGGCAGGACCAAACTGAACCGGAATTTGTGGAGTATACCAGGCAGTTATTTCTCTGTCTTTAGGAGTTTGATTACAAGCGGTTTTTGCCTCTTCTCCTTTTAAAATATAAGTAGCCTTATAAGCCGTGTAATCACCTATTTTTTTAGTTTCCTGAGTTATTTTCCACTTGTAGTTGTTAACAGAATCGGTTATCAGGAAAAGCTTGTCATACAAATCTACCTGTGCAATACTTATCCCTTCTTTTAGGTTGGTATAATTAACCTGTTCACCACCTTCGGTCTGAATAATTATGCTGCTGTTTAGATCAACCGATTTTGGAGTTTCTTTTTTCTCATACAAAGACTCTGTTTTATTAAAGTTAAGTGTATAGGTATTTTGTCCTACTGCCTCAAGCTGTTCTTTAATGAGGGCTTGCATGTCTTCCGGAATTTTTTGAGCCTGATCTTCGGGAATATCAAAATCAGGCATACTTAGCTTAGTTTCATAAGTAACAGTTCCGAAAAAGTCCTGTGCCTGTGTAGGCAGACTTAATAATAAAGCCAAAATGGCTACCGATGTGATTATTAATTTTTTCATGGTTGTAATATTTTTTTGTTATGGTACAAAGTAAGTTCAGCCTGTTTTTTTATTGAGTTAACTAAGGTTAACGAGTGTTACCGTTCTTAAAAAATGAAGGAAATCCTTTATTAACAAGGGATATCGGGAGTTTTGACAGCAGAAAAGGGAGTTTGGGATAACTACTTTGTATAATGAAAGTTAACGTATGTTAACCGGCATGAAAAATGGTTTTTTGTTGCTATTTTTGAAGTTATGAAAAGAAGCAGTCAAACAAGGTTGATCTATTTTATAGGTATAGTTATCCTGATAACTTTATCTATCCAAGCCTATTGGAATGTAAAAAATTACAAAGCCAATAAAGTTGTGCTTACTAATGAGGTCCTTTCGGGGTTAAACAATAGTATTGATGCTTATTATGCCGATTTAGTAAAAACCGACATTAAAGGCAGAGCCTCTACAGATACTACTTCGGGAGAGCGACGTACTATTACTATTGAAGCAACATCTGACGAAAATCTTGATGACTTGTTGGACAGCCTTAAAACAAAATACAATTTTGAGGATTCAGATATGGTATTTGCCCAGTCTGGTATGGGAGATAACAGGAATATCACTATTACATCTGAAACAGAAGCCGGAACTAAAGGACTTAATACTATATTAGGACATAATATTATGCCTATAGACAGCCTGACTCAGCTTACGGAGATGGCTTCAAAAATTGTGGTATCCATGCTTAATCAGGATGTAGAGCTGGATAAGCTATCAGGCTATGTTAAGGATGAGTTTGAACGGAAGGGATTTCATTTTGATTATGCTCTTTCGCAAACAACAAATCAGGAAACTATTAATACATACAATAACCCTGACGACAGTAAATTTAAATTGTCGGTTGAGGCAAAATCAGGTTACCTGGCGCGTAACAGTGCCATAAATATATTCTTCCCTAATATTACGTTATTGGTATTAAAGGAAAGTTTTGCAGGTTTGTTTCTGTCATTTTTACTTTCGGTATTTATCATTGCATGTTTGTTGTATCTGTTAAAAATTATCAGTCAGCAAAAACAGATTATGCTTAGTAAAAATGATTTTATAAGTAATATTTCCCATGAGTTAAAAACACCTATAGCAACATCCATGAGTGCTCTTGAAGCTATTCAGCGTTTTAATAATGATGAAGACAGAGAGAAGACCGACAGGTATTTGTCTATAGCATCAGGTCAGCTAGGTAAACTGAATATAATGGTAGAGAAAATATTAGAAACCGTATCTCTGGACACCAATAGGCTTGCTATTGAAAAGGAGGAGTTTAACCTTATTGATATGGTTAAGAGTGCAGTTGAGAAACATCAGTTAAACACGGATAAAGAAATACTTTTTGTTGCCGACAGGGACGAATTAAAAGCAATGGCCGATTTGTTTCATTTTGAAAATGTACTTTCCAATATTATCGAGAATGCTATTAAGTATGGAGGTGATAAAATTACGGTAAGCATAAAAGCGAATTATCTTAATGCCGATATACTGGTAACTAATAACGGAAAACCGATAGATAAAAGCCAAAGAGAAAAGATATTTGATAAATTTTACAGGATACCTACCCAAAACAAACACGATGTAAAAGGTTATGGTATAGGACTATACTATTCTAAAACCATAATGGAAAAACACAAAGGAAGCTTAACCCTGTTACCAGATACTAAAGAAACCACATTTAAAATTACCCTGCCTTATGCCTGATACCATTAAAATATTATTAGCTGAAGACGAGCCATCGTTAGCACTTATTGTAAAAGAAAGCCTTGAAACCCGAGACTTTGAAGTAATAGTTTGTGCTGACGGTGAAGAAGTCCTGCAAAAATATAACGAAGAGAAACCGGAGTTACTGGTGCTGGATGTTATGATGCCTAAAACAGATGGTTTTGCTGTTGCCGAACAGGTTAGGAAAACAGATAAGAGGACACCCATAATATTTCTTACGGCAAAATCACAAACTAAAGATGTTGTTGAAGGCTTTCAACATGGGGGTAATGATTACCTTAAAAAGCCTTTTAGTATGGAAGAACTCATTGTAAGGATACATGCTTTGCTTAATAGGGTAGTGGGTGGTAGTGAGGAAATAAAAAAGGATGACGATATTGCTATAGGGAGTTATGTATTTAACCCTACCAAACAAACGTTAACTTATAAGGATGAGAGCGAAGTACTTACCCATAGGGAAACAGAGGTGCTTAAACATTTGTATCAAAATAAAAACGAAATGGTTACCCGTTCTTTTATCCTTAATGATATTTGGGGTAATGACGACTTTTTTAGCGGAAGAAGCCTGGATGTTTTTATTTCAAAACTTCGTAAAAAACTAAGTGCCGATCCGGCGGTACAAATTATAAACAGTCGCGGATTTGGCTACAAGCTTATTTGTTAACCAAATCTGCAACGTATTTATTTTTCATGTATGCTTTTTGTGAAAGACGCTGTAATTGCATTCAGTTCTTTTACTTTGGCAGCAAAGTTTCCTTTTAAATGTTTCCTTATTTCATTAAGGCGCTCAATAATTACATTTACATCATCGGGGATTTCCTGTTCCAAATATTCCCTTATGCGCCTTGCCAATACGGGAGATTTACCGTTTGTTGAAACGGCTATTTTCAAATCCCCCTTATTTACTATTGAACCCAGATAAAAATCGCACAGTTCCGGCTGATCGGCAGCATTTACCAATATGTTTCGTGAGTTAGCCTGTTGTTTTATAAGTCGGTTAACATCACGATTGTTTGTCGCTGCAATTACATAATCTGCCCTGTTGAGGTCGGTTTCCTCATAAGGTTTCTCATATAGGTTAATATTTGTGTGATTATCAATAATAAGGCGCAATTGAGGAAGAACCTCAATTGCTACCAGATTAATATGTATTTTGGGATTTTGGCGCAGTAATGTCTCAACCTTTTCAAGACCTACATTACCACCGCCCACCACTAAAAAGCGGGCGGTTTCTGTTTTAAGAAATATGGGGAAAAGTGTATTGCTCATAATTAATTATTGCTAAAAAATTTACGATAGGTAAAATCTCCAAAAAGCTCTCCGTTAGTACGTTCGTTAACATATTGTAGTAACAGGTTATCTGTTTCTTCAAGTATTTGTTGTTCGTTTAATTTCTCTTTGTATATTTTGTTAAGACGTAATCCGTAGCGGTCACCACCAAGCATAAAGTTATACTGTCCGGGACCTGTACCAACAAAGCCTAGTTCGGCAACATACGATCGCCCACAGCCATTAGGACACCCGGTCATCCTTATTGATATTTCCTCTTCGCTTATTCCGTGTTTGGCAAGTAAAGGCTCAATTTTGGTAACCAGTTCAGGCAGGTAACGTTGTGCTTCGGCCAGTGCAAGCGGACATGTAGGTAAAGCCACACAAGCCATAGAGCTTTTTCGTATTCCGCTTTGATTGGTTTCAATAGCATATTCATCAATCAGTGCCTGTATGGCTTGTTTGTTTTCGCTTTCAACTTCCCCAATAATAAGGTTTTGGTTAGTGGTGAATATAAAATTGCTAATTTCCAGTTTTGAAACCTTATACAGAAACTCTTTTTGATGCGGTTGTACAACGCCATTTTCAATAAACAGGTTGTAATACCATTTGCCCGCACTGTTTTGTTCCCAGCCGTAGCGGTCGTTACGCTCGGTAAAAGTATAAGGGCGCTCTTCCTGTAATTGGAAACCAATACGTTTTTCCAGTTCTTCCTTAAAGCCCTGTACAGTCATACGGTCTACCGTATATTTTAAACGGGCCAGTTTACGGTCACTGCGGTTACCGTAATCTCTTTGTATGGTAAGAACCTCATATACTGCTTTAAGTGTTTTTTCTTCGGTATCGGTAAAACCTATTACCGTTGCCAGTCTTGAATAAGTATCGGGGTTACCGTGTGTGGTTGAAAGTCCGCCACCTACGGCGATATTAAACCCTCTAAGCTCATTATTCTCAATAACGGCAATAAGGCCAATATCATTAGTAAAAACATCCACATCATTTGATGGCGGAATAGCTATCCCTATTTTAAATTTACGTGGCAGGTAACGGTCTTCATACAACGGATCGGCTTCAGATGAGCGATCGTATATTTTCTCACCATCTACAAACACTTCATAGTACGACTGTGTTTTAGGTAACAGTAGTGTAGATATTTTATCGGCATACTCATATACCTGCTGATGGATAGGCGAAACCTGTGGATGGGCACTTACTGTTACATTGCGGTTTACATCACCACAGGCAGCGATAGAATCGAGCGCAGCGGTATTAAAAGCCTGTATGGTAGGCCTTATTTGATGTTTTAAAAGACCGTGTAACTGTACGGTTTGCCTTGTGGTAATTTTTAGAGTACCGGTACCATATTGTTCAGATATATCGTGTAACGACTGCCATTGCTGTGCATTGATTATACCTCCCGGTATACGAAGACGTATCATGAACGAATAAAACTTATCCAGTTTTTTTTCAGCTCTTTCGGCACGGCGGTCACGATCATCCTGAACATACATACCATGAAACTTTACCAGTATCTCATCGTCAGGTCTTACATTACCGGTGTGTCCGTCCTTTAAACTTTGTTTAAGGGTACCCCTTAATCCGTCACTATTTATTTTAATGCCTTCGGTAGGCGATAGTTTTTTATTGCTCATTTTTTTCAGATTTTAATAAACGTCTTTTTGATATTTACCTTCCAGTTCAAGACTTTCCAGTACTTGTTTTGCTTCTTCTACAGGTATACTTCTTTCATTGGCAATTACCTCAATGATAGTATTTTCCACATCCAGACTCATAGGTGCTTTTTGTCCGCAAATGTATATTGAGGCACCATCCAGTAACCATTGGTTAAACTCGGCGGCATTTTCCCTAATCCTGTCCTGAACATATATTTTTCGCTCCTGATCGCGGGAGAAAGCACCATCAAAACGAGCAAGAACTCCGGTATTAAGCCATTCCTGTATTTCTGTTTGGTAATAGAAATCGAGTGTAAAATGCTGTTCACCAAAAAACAGCCAGTTCCTGCCATCGGCACCTGTAATATCACGTTCTGCCAAGAAGCTTCTGAAAGGTGCTATACCTGTACCCGGACCAATCATAATAATATCAGTATCGGCATCAGGAAGCCTGAAGTTATTGTTACGATGTATGTAAAAGTCAATCTCTCCCTTTTTAGGTATATCAGTTATATATTGAGATGCCAGTCCGGTTTTAACCTTATTGTTAGCTACAAACCGGTTAAGGTTTACTGTTAGGTGTACCTGACCTTCATGTGCTTCAGCCGATGATGATATGGAGTAAAGCCTTGGTGCTATAGGTAGAAGTAATTCTAAAAGACTTTCAATTTTAATATTAACAGGTACAGGGTTCTCGATAAGTACATCAAGTAAATCGGCTTTTTCATAAGATATGTTTACTCCAAGAAGCTCACCTATGCTGCTTAATGTTTTTTTACTAAGCCCTTTAATATTGAGCTGTGTAAGCCAGTTAAGTAAGGTATCGGTTTTATCCTTAAAAGTAACTTTCCTGTCGGGACTATCAGTGAAATATCCTATTATCTCAATAACCGACTCATAACTGTTTTTAGGAATTATTCCCAGCGCATCACCAGGCTCATAAATAATGTCTTCGTCACCGGTTATTTCAATATGATACGTTTGCTTGTTAGAGCCATGGTCGTTTAATATTACCTTGTGGCTAACAGTTCCTTTATAGTCCTTTTTATGCGGAACAGTAGTTTTTACGGGAGCTTCACTAACAGTGATAGCAGTACTATTGTTTTGAAGTAAGTTTAAGAGTTGTTGCTGCCAGTTTGCAAACTCTTCACTGTAATCCACATCAGATTTTACAAGAGGCAAAATACTTTCTGCTCCCTTTTCCTGTAATGCCTCATTAAGCAATACAGCGGCATTACAAAACAGAGGATAGGAAGTATCACCCAGCCCGAAAACAGCATACTTTAAATTATCGAGTTTAATGTTTGAGGCAACAAGCTCTTCATAAAAAGCAATAGCATTTAAAGGAAATTCTCCTTCTCCCTGCGTACTGATTACAAACAATAATAGTTCTTCCTTCTCCAGTTTAGATACACTATATTGTACTATATCGGTCGATTTAGATTGTATTTTACTCTTTTTAAATGCAGCATGTAATGACGATGCTGCTTTTTTAGAGTTACCGGTTTCGGTACCATACAAAATGGTAGGTTTCAGTGTAACTTTAGGTTCAGCATTATTTAAGGCAGGAATGGATGGGGCAGTAGTAGTACCCTTTACAGCCTCAAGGTAACCTGTAAGGTAACCGTTTGTCCATATAATCTCGGTATCAGTTGCATTTGCAACCAACTGTTGTAGTAGTGTTAATTTGTTTTCAGACAGCATTTTGGTATATGTTTTTGTGATTATCAAAATAAGATGTACTTGTAGCTCCTTCCTTTATCCAGGCATAGTGTTCATGTAGGTTTACTACATTTCCTATAATTATAAGGGTAGGTACATATTGAAACTCAGGCAGTTTTTTATGTCTTATATCACTAAAGGATAGAATAGTGGTTTTTTGATTTGGGGTAGTAGCCTGCTGTACTATGGCAATACCTTTTTCAGGATCTATACCAAAGGAATATAGCTTTTGGGTAAGTTCCAGTAGCTTTTGCCCACTCATGTAGAAAACAAGTGTATCATCTGTATCGGCCCATTCGGTCCATTGCTGGTATTTTACATTACTAAGGTCATATAACGTTAAAAAGCGTACCCCGCGAGAATACCCTCTTGCCGTTAACGGGATGCCGGTATAGCTTGCGGCTCCCAGTGCTGCAGAAATCCCGGGGATAATTTCATAAGGTATATTATGTAGCTTCACTGTTTTAAGTTCATCAAGTATGTTTGAGAACAGGGTAGCGTCGCCGCCTTTAAGGCGCAGTACCAGTTTGCCTTTTTGTGCAAACTCTACTATAAGCTGGTTAATATCCTGTTGTGGGGTGTGTATACCCTTTGAGCACTGTTTACCAACGTAAATTACAAGTGCATCTTTCCTTGCATTTTTTTCAATAAGCTCGGGAGATACAAGCCTGTCTGTTAGTACTACATCTGCTTGTTGCAGGTATTTTAAAGCCTTAACGCTAATTAGATCGGGATCGCCCGGACCCGCTCCGGCAAGTATTACCCTGCCCAGATAACTTTGAGTGTTCATAATCGATTTAATTATGGTTTATGAGAAAAGAATGATATGACGGCAAACAAAAAAGGCCCCTTTTTGCAAAGAGGCCTTTTTTTGTTTTAACAAGCGGAAGTAATTAACAACAGCAACAACAAAGCATACGGCTCTCTGCAGGATTCTGCATACAACACATCATACAACACTTAGTTGTATTTGTATTTGCCGTTATGTTTGTTACTATTTTCATTGTTGTTGTTTAAAATATGGGTATAAAAAAAGCCTTCCCGAAACGGAAGGCTTTTTAACTAAAAGTATATTGTGTTTTACAATTTATACCATAGCAGTAACCTCCCCACATTTAGCGCAGCAGTTACATGGCATACAAACTGTAAATAAATTTTTCATAATCACTCTGTGAATTGTAAGGGCAAATGTAATTATTTTTTTTATCCAACAAACAAAAAGGTGTGTTTTTTAATCAGTTTGAATGAAAATCACCTTAAAAAGACCAGAAATAAACGAAAAACACCCATAATTGCGCATTATGGGTGTCATCATAAAAACCAAATCAACATTATGAAAAAAATTTACTGATATTTTGTTTGTGTGTTTGTATTATATATTCTAGTTAAGTGTTTAGCAATCTGTTTTTCAGTTTATGATAAAAAAAGTATCCAACTTGGAAACTCAGCAGGCATAACATTGCAATTATCTGTACATTAATAACCTGCTCTAAAGAACTATGATATAATACAATCAATAATATTTGTGTACAGCCCAATAAGGCAGATATAGCAACCGGAAGGTATTTACCTATGGAAAGGAAATAGTAAGCAAAAATGTTTGCTACGGCGAATATAGAAGTCGCTACAGCATATTTCCATAATAACGGAGCTACACTAATATATTCGTTACCAAAAAGTAACTTAACGGCTGTTACAGGGAACAGAAACGTAGCAAAAACAATTAGGACCGAAAGCGATGTTACATAACTAACATATTTAAAAAGTATTCGTGTAGTATCGGCATCTTCTTTATGCAGTTTAATAACCTTAGGTAAAAGCATCATTACAAACATCCAGGCTACAAAGTAAACCATACGGCCTATAAGTGCCAGTGATGCATACAGTCCGGCTTCAACATCATTAAAATAATGCTTAACTAATAGTATATCGCTGTTATTTATTATAATCTGCGAAAGCTCATAAAAGCCCGTTAACATAAAAAATGTCATTATAGGTTTGGCATCGGCCTTATCTTCTACAGATGCAAAAGTAAAAGCATCATGAACCAGATTACTTTTAAAAGGTATTAGTCCGAATAAAAGTGAGATGGCAATACCCATAGCAACAAAAACCGAAGATGTTCCAAAGGGAATAAGTAATACAAGAGCTAATGTAATAATAAGCCTGCTCAGCATTTCTGTTTGGTACGTAACAGATAATCTCTTTAAATCATTTTGTCCCTGATACAACCCTCTGTTTATACTCATTATGAAATACAGGGGAAGCCCCATCCCGAAAATGGTAAACATAACAGATGTTTGGGTATTAAATATTTGCTGTAGTGTATCGGCCATCATAATAACACTGATACCTAAAAGCAATCCGGCAGCAAAGGCCAGCCTTACAATAAACCGTTTAAAGGAAAATAATTTATTGTACTTGAGTACTACAGCATATTTTGCGGTAACAATTTGAAATGTCATACCCGCAAATGAAAGCACTAATAACAGCGTAATAAGAATTGCAGCATCAGAAAATGCAGCAGGTCCTAAAACACGTCCCAGTATAAGATTATAAAAGTAATTTCCGGCATTTACCAAAAGTACAGATAACATAAATACCTGCTCCTGGCTAAGCCTCTTTACAATTGTTGAATGAGTAGTAGTTGTAGCTTTCATAATGCATTGGTTTTATTAGAATGATACACGCAAAACATTTTGTGGTTTTGTATATACAAATTTCATTTTACTAATTGATTTTTAGCAGATATTTCGATTAACGGAGCTTTTGTATAGTTAAATTATGATTAGCTTTCTTTCAATTGTAGTTTTTACGGGTAGCTTAATCAGGTAGTTTTACGTATAGTCAGGTTTATTTTTTGGAATACATTTGAGAACAAACCAATTTATAAATCACTGATTATGAAAAGTATTATTGAGAACAGGAGTGAGGATAATACATCCTGCGGATGCGAAAACCCTATAGAGGGGCTTAGGCACATGTTCTGTGACCTTGTACAGAAAAAGAGGGTAGAACAGGGGCAATGCCCTGTGCGCAGACCTGTATTTTTACGTACACACGGTATCATAAAAGGAAATATAACCATACAGGAAGATCTTCCGAAAGATTATAAACACGGAATGTTTAAAAAAGGAGGGGATTTTCCTGTATATGTACGTTATTCGTCTGACCTTGCCGATGGCAGACCCGACTGGCTAAGTACTATTGGAATAGGAATTAAGGTTTTCGGAATTCCGGGAGAGAAAAAGGTAAGCGATGACGAAGCAGATACAGCGGATTTGCTACTACAAAATGTACCTTTCTTTTTTGTGGATAACGCTTCTGATATGTGTAATTTCACAAAAGCCAGTCTTGAAGGCTGGGGTGACGATTGGGTACAGCAACATGCTCCAAAAACCAACGAGTTATTGGATAAAATGGCAAAACCGATACATTCGGTACTGGAGACACAGCTTTGGAGTGTGGTTCCGTTTATGCTTGGATCAGATAATTACTGTAAATACATACTGCGCCCGGGAACATCGACTTTTGCGGGAGAGGTAGATATAAACGACCCTGATTTTATGGGTAAAGATCTTGCTGCACGACTGGCAGCAGGACCTGTTACACTGGATATCCTTATCCAAAAAAGACCTGATGTAGCCCAATATGGTGAGGCTTATATAGAACAGCATTTTCCATTAGACAGGGCTACTGTAGTTTGGGACGAAACGGTTGCCGTACCTCTAAAAGTGGCTACTATACACCTGCCGCAACAGGATATTACTATTGATGAACAGGAAATTTATGGCGACTGGTTGTCGTTTAACATTGGTCGTGTTCCGTTAGAGAATCAGCCGGTAGGTAGTGTTGCCGAAGCCAGGATGAGCGTATATCAAACCAGTGCTAATTACCGCAGGGAAATGAACAAACAGCCTGTAACCGAGCCTAAAAAACCGGGTAAGCCTGTTATTAAAAATCCTAAATGTCCGTTTTCGGGGCATAGCCCGTCAGACAAGGAAAACCCAAAAGAATTGACTGATGACCAGATAAAAAGAATAACCCATGTAAGGATACACCCTGGTATTGGTATTGCCCGTGTAGGTGATAGTCCTGACGGATATTATATTGGTCCGGAAGTATTTAAACCTGAACCTACAAAATTTGGAAGTACCAGGGATGCCGGAGGTGCTATTAAGCGACAGGCAGCCCGTTTCCGTATATATGCTTACGATAAGTATGGCAATGTGGTGGGCGAAGTACAGCAAACCAAGAAATCAAGTGTTCAATGGTCAGTACATCTTGCTAATAAAAAAGCAGCCTGGTATCAGTTTAATGCAGCGCTTGATATACCTGCAACCGTAAGCCTTAGTGTACCTTTACGAAATGCAGATGTTAAAGGAGACGATAGGAGTGCTCTTTGTGTTGATACCGGTAAAAAATCTATTATGGGTATTGAGATGAAAGATTCCAGCTATGTAATGTCGGGTGAATTTGAAGGAACACCGGTTACTTTAGGGGAATTAAGGACAGACGCTGTAGGGCGCCTGTTGGTTTTACCGGGCTTTGGGGTTTCTGCAAGTCCGTCTAACCAACCTGTATATAGACCTGCTGATCCGGATAGTTTTAATAATGCTAACGGATGGTATGATGATATTGCTGACGGGCCTGTTTATGCGAAAGTAACCATAGGAGGCGTTGATTATGACGCCGATCCGGCTTGGGTAGCTTCGGCGCCGCCTAACTTTGCACCTGATTTAGTAGGGTGGAGAACTATGGACGATTTGCTGCAAAACCTGTATATGGAAGTAGGTATGCTAAAAGTGCCTCAGCAAATATCATTTAATGATCATGTGAGGCCTATACTGGAACGCCTTAGCGAACTGCAATGGGTAAATAAAGGATTCCTTTCTATGTTTGGTGCGGGAGGCCCTCTAAACTTTAAGGATACTGAGTTTATGAAAAAGCTGTCTTACGCTCCTTTAGATAACTCTATGTATCCTGATCCTTATGCAGAACTGCGCAGAGGTATATACAACAGCTTCAGGCCTACGAATACTAAGATAGCCGAGGTAGCTGCATGGCCGCCTATTTATGGCGATGCGTTTGGATATACCAATCCTAATCCTAATGTGCCACCGGCTCCGTCTACTTATCTACAGCTTCCGCCATTTTATACCTATGTGCTTACCAACTGGGTAAACGGACTGTTTATTAATGATTATAATCCTGACGATAAAGAACCTCATAAAATTGAAGATGTAGACCTGCAAAAACAACCTGAAATGCTGGACAGAACAGCAATGCATTATTGCCTTGCTGATGCTTTCCACCCGGGAGCAGAGCTTACATGGCCTATGCGAAATGCTTCTATGTACAGGGCACCTTACAGAATCAGGGAGCGTGAGGAAGGCTTAGCAGAACCTAATTATGGTGCTACGCTGGATAATAATTCGGTAATGAAAGTTAACGGACCTTTATACGGTCAGGCTGCCGGTGATCTAACCCGCTGGATGGCACTGCCATGGCAGGGAGATACAGCCTTCTGTCGTTCGGGATACGATTTTGAGTACGATCCGTATTTACCAACATTCTGGCCTGCAAGGGTGCCAAATCAGGTTTTAACCGAAGTGGACTACAATACCCTTTGTGATACAAAACAGCCAATGGAAATTCGTATTGCTGCTTTCCAAAACAGACCACAATGGTTAAGGCAGTTACCGTTACAAAATCCGGCTCCCGAACAAATGATGTATATGATTGCGCATTTTGGCAGTATGGGGATACTGGAAGCAAAGCCAAGACCTGAAGATATGGACTGGTTACCGGAAAATATATACGTGGAGAACCTTACCAAAGCACAGCAGGCTAATCTTAAATCAGACCACAGCATGTATGAAAAAGCCTTTAGTGAGCTTGGATTATACAACCGCCAATTGGCTGAAGCAGGCTGGATAAGTGAAGAACAACGTAATGAATTTGTAAACATAAAACGCAGAGGTAACTAATGAGTACCAATGTTTTTGAAATAATTGTAGCAGGTGGCGGCCCTTCGGGCTGTGCCGCTGCAATTGTATTAAAGCAGGCAGGACTTAATGTTTGCCTTATAAACAAAGAATATAATATGCCCTATAAGGCAGGGGAATCCATCCCCGGGGCTACCATGCGCCTTTTAAAACGATTAGGCATAGATACTATTACTGACCTGCTTGATGATACCGAATATAAACGTTGCAGTGCTAATGTTTCATCGTGGGGTAGCGATGACTGGGTATACAGTAGTGGTATGTTAAATCCTGAAGGGGCTGGTTTCCATGTAGACAGGGTAATGTTTGATAAGGCATTATTAATGAAAGCTAAAGCTTTAGGTATACCGGTATATTCTGCTATCATTGATGATGTTGTTTTGAATAATGTCAGTGGTGTAATATTTAAAGTAAGTTTAAGGGAAGGGGAGATACAGGAAGTTTCTGCCAACTGGCTTATAGATGCTACAGGTCGTAAAGCTGTTATAGGGAAAAAACTGGGTTATAAACGGACTAAGGTAGATAACCAGATGGCGGTAGTTAATTGGGTGTCTGTCCCTAAGCAGGATAATGACAGTAGTACCCGAATAAAATCAGTGCAGGAAGGCTGGTGGTATACTTCACTTTTACCGGGAGGGAAAAGAGTTATAAGTTTTCAGGGGCTTTCAGATGATATAGGTACGCTATATAAAAATCCTGAGCTGTTACTGCAAAAATTTAATAGTGAAGCTATATTGCCATATAAGCTGACTACAAAATCATTGCTTCACAGTAATGCAGTGGAAGCAGGTGTTTCCAAGCCCGAATCGGTTATTTATAACGGAGTTTTATGTGTAGGCGATGCTGCCTTATCCTTTGATCCGCTTTCTTCACAAGGAATATTTTTTGCGCTGTATAGCGGTATAAAAGCTGCCGAGTCTGTTATTGGTTGTTTGGATACTCCTTTACAAAAAGATAGTATCCTTAATCATTATCAGCAGCTCATAGACCGCGTGTTTATGGAAAACCAAAAGTCCAGAAAGTACTTCTACTCAACAGAGATGAGGTACTTTAATAAACCCTATTGGAAAGCCAGACGTGTTTTTTAGTTGTCAGAATTAGCCATAATTCTATAAAGTCCTACATTACTCATTAATAAACTGTTTTCCATGTTTATTTGCTGTATTCTGGCCGATATAAGGTTAGTTTCGCGTGAATTGATAATGAAGATGGAACTTTCCCCGAAGGAGAAAAGCCGGTCTTCGGCATTAAGCATAGTTTGATAATCCTGTACCAGTCCGTTTAGTAAATCAGACTGTTTTTTAAGGGATTGTATTTCGGTTAGCTGTGCATCAATTTTGTTTTTAATTTGAAGCTGTTCCTGCTGTAGCTCTAATTTTGTATCCTGTAATTTGATTTTAGCCATATTAAGCGCACCTCTTTCTTTCCTTAAAAATATAGGGAAAGAGAAATTAATCCCAATTTTATAATCATCCGTACGGAAATTATCAATATAGGAAGGCTCTGAAAGATAATAATACCCTAAATCAATTTTAGGAAGCAGGTAGTTTGCCTTGAGTTTTCTCTCAATATCAAGCATTTCAACTTTAGTTTCCAGCATTTTAAGTTTAGGATGTGCTGAAATTATAGCCTCAGTATCATTAATTCCTCCGGTATTCAGTATATCTTCAATTTCTGTAAGAAGCCCCACTTCAGGTTTTAAATCTTCCGATGGCTCTACAGGAGTCTCATTTATCCATAAATAATTAGCCAGTTCCAGCCTTGCCTTATTTAGTTTAAGTATGGAGTTTTCCAGACTCAGCTTTCGGTTCTTAACCGAAATACCTGTCTCCACACTATCTATAGCCGGTTTATCTCCCTGTTCAATAAGTCTTAACACTCCTGTGTAACGTTCTTCTGCAGCGGTTAGGTATTCTTTATACATTACCATTTCGTTGTAATGTTTAAGCCATGAGAAATAAGCTGCCGACGCATCATACAAAACATCAAGAGCAGCAAGCCTTTGCTGTGACTTACTAAGGTTTATCTGTAACTTGGCTTTTCTTAAATCGGCCATACGCTTATTGATAAAAAGTCCCTGTCCAACAGGTACAGTAATACCGAGTGATGTTAGTCCCTGATTAGGAGTAGTATTTTGCGGATTAAGATAATAGCCTTCACTATTGTCAAAAGCAGCTTTTATTTCAATACCATACCATGTAGGGATTTTAAAACTACTGTTTAGTAAAGAATAATATTCGGTATCCTTAAATTGTTTTTTATCAAAATCAACTTCAATTTTAGGGTCAAACCCACCACGAGCCTGCATTAATTGTGCTTCGGCTCTGTCTATTTCAAGGTTAGCACGACTAACCAAAGGGTGGAATTTTTTTACATACCCCAGGTATTCCCTGTAGCTTAGTGTTTCCTCATTAAATTCCTGTGGAAAAACACAAACCGGGATTAAAATTAGTATTATATAGAATAAATGCCTCATTCCTATTTCTTTTCGTTATCCTTTGCTGTTGTGGCTTTATCTGTATTTTTTGCAGTATAATAGTTAGGAGGGAATCCGTTAAGGTTTCGCCATACTTCATACCATACGGGTACATTATCAAGCAATGCGATGGTTTGTGCTCCTGCACCTATACTCAACTGTTCCGGCCAAGCCTGTTCATCGGCATCGGGAGATACAAGTACCCTGTATTTTCCGTTAGGGCTAATAAAGTTTTCTATGGCAACTACGCGTCCGCCAAACGTACCGTATGAAATACCCGGCCATCCTGAAAATACAATTGTAGGCCAACCGTCAAACCATACCCTTATTTTAGAACCTTTTTTAATTAACGGAAGGTCAATAGGATCTACAAATGTTTCTACAGCAATATCATAACCTGCCGGCATGATACTCACAACAGAAGTCCCTTCTTTAATCGTTTCTCCAATACCGCTAAGTAAGGCTTTGTTTATATAGCCGTCCTGTGGTGCTTTTATGTAATACAATCCGTTACGGATGCTGTAGTTAACATACTGGTTTTCCAGTTTTGTAACCTGAGCATCGGTATCATAAAGGCTGCTCATAGCAGTATATTTGTCGCTGTTTGCTTTTGCAATCTTTTCGGTATACTCAGCTTTAATACGGTTTATTTCAACACGTGAGTTGATAAGCTCGTTTCGCGAACCTAAAAGTTTGTTTTCCTGAGTTATGATTTTTGCCTGTGCTTCCTGTAATTTGAGACGTTTTTCCTCTACATCGGTTAACGGTTTCAGTCCGTCTTTATTTAGGGTAACAGCCCTGTCAAACTGGGTTTGTGCAATGGTTAACTGAGTGTTTACCGCTGCAAGGTCCATACTGTCGCTTTTTACTTTTAGCTGTGCCTGTTTTATTTTATTGCGTCCCTGTTCCAGTTTAAGGTTTAACTCGTTGTTTAGGGAGACTATTTGATTTTCCAGCGCCAGTACTTTTCCGTCATACGACTTACGAGCCATTTTTTTAGCATCTACCTGTTGCTTTGTATTTTCTACAAGGTTAGGGTCAAAGTAGTTTTCCTTAACTTCAGATATAAATACAATAGTGTCACCTTTCTTTACAAAATCACCTTCCTGTACATACCATTTTTCAACCCTTCCGGCAATAGCTGAATGAATGGTTTGCGGACGCTGATCGGGCTTTAATGTAGTAACCGAACCTGTACCTCTTATATTTTGCGTCCATGGTAAAAACAGGCCAATAAAACATAAAAGGCATACAAGTACTATTATCCTGTTCAGGATTTTATAATGAGGCCTGCTGTTAAGCACCTTAATGGTTTCATATCCGGTTGGGTTTTCTACACGTACCGGATTGTTGTTAGATATATTAAGCATTGCCGTTTATGTTTATGTCGTTAATCACTTGTCCGTTTTCCATTTCAATTTGCCTTTTACAGGCTTTTTTCCAGTATTCATCAACCGAAGAAATAACTATTGTCCATTTGTTTTCGGGGCTTATTAAAAAGTCGATTATTTTTTTAGCCGATTGCGGATCCATACTGATAGTAGGTTCTTCCAGGAAAAGAATTTTAGGACGCTTTACAATAGCTCTTGCAATCATTATTTTTTGAATAATTGATCGGGTTAATTGTCTGCCGTCAGCGTTAACAGGTGTATCCAGCCCCATAGGCAGCCTTTTTGTAGCAGTTGTTAAACCTACGGCATTAAGCGCCCATTTTACATCTTCACCATTTATATTAGGGTTGTTGAATGTTATATTTTCCAGTAATGTCCCTTCAAACGGAGTATCCTCCTGCATTACAACACCTATATGGCTTTTGTAACACTCACCCTCAGATCTTTTTACTATGTTATCATTAATGTACAATACACCAGAGCTTGGAGAAAGGAAACCCGATAGCAGTCTTACTAATGTTGTTTTACCTGAATTGTTAGCACCTGTTATGAATACCTTTTCTCCCTGATTTATTTTAATGTTTACCTTTTTAATAATGTCCTTATCATTATCAGGATACCTGTATGTCATATCCTCAGTCTCTAAGGTGTAGTCGGTTTCTACACAATCTATGTTAGTGTTTTTTGTACTTTTTTCAATTTCAAGATCGGTTACTACACCTATTTTCTCAACCGCTGTAAGTACATCATAAAGGGTTTCAAATCCTAAAATAAGTTTTTCTACAGAGTTGATAATTAAAAGTATAATAATCTCTGCAGCAACAAACTGACCAATATTCATTTGCTGGTTAAGTACAAGGAAACCTCCAACCGAAAGGAGTCCGGCGGTTATGAATACCTTATAAGCGATAAGTTGTGAAAACTGCCTTTTAATTACATTAAAGTGCTTTTCTCTAAAAGAAATGTAGTTGTTTACCAGTTTATCATTTTTATCAAGAGCATATTCAAAATTGTTTCTACGTGAAAAACTACTTTTGTTTCTTGCTATCTCCTGTAACCAGTAGGCAACCTTATATTTAAAGGTAGATTCTTTTAAACTGGTATTTAAACCATCCTGAAACGAAAACTTAAATATGATATAAAGTAATATAAGCAGCAGTACGCCAAATATTATAAAGAAGGAATGATAAAGCGATAACAGTACCAAACCAAGTCCAACCTGTAATATAGCGGTTGTAAAATCAAGCAATAGTTTTGATGTACCCTTTTGAATGGTTAGTGTATCAAAAAAACGATTGGCAACCTCGGGCGGATATTTATCATAAAGGGAATCAAAAGTAAGTTTGGGTAAGCGGTGTGCAAATTCAAAAGAAGACCTGATGAATATTTTTTGCTGAAGGTTCTCTGTTATTCTTAACTGCATTAGGGTAAGTATACCAACCAATGCTACACCCAGGGTTACAATAATAATAAGTACAATCCAGGAAACACTTATTTGTCCTCCCTGTATAAAATTAACTATGGCTTGTATACCAAGAGGTAATGACATACTTATTAGTCCTGAGAAAGCTGCATAGAAAACAATCTGGTATATATCTTTCTTATCCAGCTTTAAAAGGTTATAGAAGCGTTTTAATGGGGTCATATATTTTTTAGTTTAAAACTTTATTAATCAAATCAAGGTAAAAATCACTTGGTGAAATCTCATCACTACAGTTGGTGATGGATGTTAGGTGCTGTTTTAAAAAATGCTGATGCAATGCCCCTTCAACTATTGTACTGGCAAGAGAATCAGGGTAGGGGTAACTACTGTTCACTTCTTTAATTATACCTGCGATACGGTGTATTACCCTTTTATAAATTACAAAAAAACCATTTCTGTTCTCTTCATCAACTTCCTTGGTAAGTAAGGTTTTAGTAAAGTCAGATATAATTATTTGCTGTAAAAGGGCTTCATTAATATGTTCGGTAGATTCATCATCTTTAGTTTCTTCTGTAAATAATGCAATGGTTTTATTAAGGCGGTCTTTAGGGTCGGTTAAGTTAGCCGTTTCAAAAACAAGGCGGTATTCCATCCAGCTCCAGTACCATGAAGTAAGATAAACCAACAGTTTGTGTTTGTTTTCAAAATACCTGTATATCGAACTTTCGTTACTTTCAATACGCTGCCCCAGCTTTTTAAAGGTAAATGCCTCAAAGCCTATTTCCTTAATAAGGAGTATACTTTCATTTAATATTTTCTTTCCCAGTGCCGAGCTTTCAGGGTCTTTAAGATAAACATTTTCGTTTATCATAAGCTTTACATTGGATAGTACTATTCTCATTTTTGAAATATTTACATGCAAAAATAATAGTAATACTTTTAAAAATGAATTTTAAATTTAATTTTAACGTTTATTTAGTTGGTTTTGTAAAGGTTAAATTATTGAATTTGTTTTTAATAACATGATTTAAGTTACTCATTTTGATTTAAATTTCTTTACTGTAGTATTAAAATAATTAAGTAATGCACTACTAAATTTATATTTTTGCACCTCTTAAAAGATAAATTATGGCTTCAGGTATTTTTGCAGTTTTAGATGATATAGCTGCCCTTATGGATGATGTTGCTGTTGCAAGTAAAGTAGCGACAGAAAAAACGGCAGGTATATTAGGTGATGACCTTGCGGTTAATGCCGAGAAGGCTACAGGCTTTGTATCGTCTAGAGAGCTGCCTGTGCTTTGGGCTATAACTAAGGGATCGTTTATCAATAAACTGATAATAATTCCTATCGCTTTACTTTTAAATGCATTTTTCCCAATAGCCATTAAAGTAATTTTGATACTAGGCGGATTTTATCTTGCTTATGAAGGGGTAGAAAAAATAATAGAGTATTTTTTCCATCATTCAGATCATAAAGAAGCTGCCGAACTGAAAGAAGTTGCTCCTGTTGATATGGAGAAAAACAAAATTAAAGCAGCCATTACTACCGATTTTATTCTTTCTATAGAGATTGTGATAATTGCATTGGGTACTGTTTTAGACAAAAGCCTTACCATACAAATTGTAACAGTTACTATTGTAGCGTTTTTGGCAACAGTTGGTGTGTACGGACTTGTAGCTGTTATTGTAAGGATGGATGATACAGGTTATAAACTGATAAAATACTCTAAGGGAAGTAGTTTTTTTACAGCTATTGGTAAAACCTTAATTAAGCTTTTACCTTTAACCATCAGGTTTCTTGCTGTAATAGGTACTATTGCACTTGTTTTGGTTGCAGGAGGTATATTTGTTCATAATATAGATTACCTTCACCATATATACCCGGATTTGCCATCGATAGTGAAAGAAACAGCAGCAGGTTTGATTGCCGGTTTGGTGACTGTAGCACTTATTACCGGTATTAAGAAAGTAATATCACTTTTTAAAAAGAAATAATCATCCTTTTTAACTTTAAGGGTTAAACATAAAAAACATCTAAATCACTATGGTTTAGATGTTTTTTTATTTGGAACACCCTTAACCTGTTACAGTTTTTCTAAGACTTTAATTTTTTGTATTAAAGCTTCTGATTCCTGAAAATTAAGTGTTTGCTGTCCGTCAGACAGTGCTCTTTCCGGAGAAGGATGTACTTCATATATCACTCCGTCTGCTCCGGCAACAATAGCGGCAAGTGCAATACCCGGAACATAATCTCTTATCCCTACACCGTGAGAAGGATCGGCAAGTACAGGCAAATGCGTTTTATCCTTTAAAACCTGTATGGCGTTAATATCAAAGGTATTCCTATAGCTGGTTTCAAAGGTTCTTATACCTCTTTCACATAAAATAATATCTTCGTTACCGGCACTAAACACATATTCGGCAGAATACAACAACTCATCAATACTACCGCTAATTCCCCTTTTTATCATAACAGGCTTGTCACTTTCCCCAAGTGCATCCAGCAGGTTGTAGTTTTGGGAATTACGGGCACCCACCTGAAAAATGTCTATGTACGGATAGAGTTCCTCAATTTGTGAGGCCTGCATTACTTCGGTAATAATTTTAATACCCCTTTTTTTACAGGCGTTGTGAAATAGTTTCATTCCTTCAAGGCCTAATCCTCTAAAAGCATATGGAGAGCTTCGGGGTTTAAATACACCTCCACGCATTATTTTAATACCTTGTTGTGAAAGGTGTTCGGCAATACTTTCAGCCTGATCTTCGCTTTCAATAGAACAGGGACCTGCTATTATAGTTTTCTCTTTGCCACCAATATATACATCATCCCCTAAGTTTATTGATGTATAGTTGGTTTTCCATTTACGGGAAACCAGTTTGTATTGATCGGAAACACGATGTATATCTTTCACAACCGGTAAATGCCCCAGTTGCCTTATGTCTATTTCTTTGTTACCAATACATATAAGGTAATTTTCCCGCTGTGTTTTTACATGAGTAGATTTATACCCCAGTCCTGCTATGGTTTCAGTTAAGGAGAGTATATCTTTTGGTTCTGTATTATGTTCTAACTGCAGTATCATGGCTTACTGTTTTAATGAAATTTTTAATTTGTTGTTTGAGCTCTCCCTGTGCTATGGCATTAATAAATGCCGTACCTATAATTGTTCCGTCAGCATACTTACCTACCTGTTTTACATCTTCTTTGTTTTGAATACCAAAACCTACAACACAAGGATTGTTTAATTTCATGGAGCTGATTTTACTGAGATAGGCTTCACGTTTTTCTGAAAAATCAGTATGTCCTCCGGTTGTTGCTGATGATGATACCACATAGATAAAACCTCCCGAAACAGAGTCGATGTATCTTATTCGGATGTCAGAAGTCTGTGGGGTAATAAGCAGAATGTTTTTTAGGTTTAACCGTTTAAAATCAGCTTCATAATTCTCCTGATATTCCTCTATGGGCATATCGGGTAGTATGAGTCCGTCAATACCAATAGCAGCTATTTTTTCTAAGAAAGAGACAACTCCATATTGCAGCATAGGATTGTAATACCCCATAAGTAGTACAGGAATAGAGATATGTTTCCTTAGTGTAATTAATTGTTCCAGTAACAGTTCAATACACATTCCGTTTTGTATAGCTATTTTACTGCTGTTTTGTATAATGGGACCATCTGCCAACGGATCACTAAACGGGATGCCAATTTCAAGCATATCTACACCATTAGCTTCCAGTTCTTTTGCTATTGTAAGGGTGTCGTTCAGGTTGGGGTAACCTGCCGTAAAGTACACTGATAGTACGGTTCCCGACTTATATTTAAATAATGAATCAATTCTGTTTTCCATGAGGTAAGTGTTTTGTGTAAGTTTCTAAATCTTTATCGCCACGACCAGATAGGTTAATAACCACTACATCATCTTCCTTAAAAGAGATGTGGTTAAGGCAGGCAAGGGCATGAGCACTTTCCAGAGCAGGGATAATCCCTTCCAGTTTACACAGTTCATATCCTGCTGAGAGCGCATCGCTGTCGGTTATAGCAATTACTTTAACCCTGCCTGTTTCGGCTAAATGAGCATGCATAGGCCCCACACCGGGATAATCCAATCCGGCAGATATACTGTAAGGCTCAACTATTTGTCCGTCGCTGGTTTGCATCATCAGGGTTTTACTCCCATGAATGATTCCGGTAGTACCTATGGAGATGGAAGCAGCCGTATGATTAGTATCGATGCCTTTTCCTGCGGCTTCGGCAGCAATTAGTTTTACACTAGGTTCATCAATAAAATGATAAAAAGCCCCTGCAGCATTACTACCACCACCAATGCAGGCTATTACATAATCAGGATTTTCATTTCCTGTTTTTTCTTTTAGCTGTTGTTTTATTTCCTCACTTATTACCGACTGGAATTGAGCTACCATATCAGGGTAGGGATGCGGTCCCACTACCGATCCTATAATGTAATAAGTATCTTCCGGGTTATTTATCCAGTCCCTAATAGCTTCGTTTGTAGCGTCCTTAAGGGTTTTACTTCCGCTAAGGGCAGGACGGACTTCCGCGCCCAGTAGACGCATTTTCTCAACGTTAGGGGCCTGTCTTTTAATGTCTGTTTCTCCCATATACACAATACACGGAAGTCCCAGTAAAGCACATACCGTAGCGGTGGCAACACCATGCTGTCCTGCACCGGTTTCTGCAATAATGCGTTTTTTGTTAAGGTGCTTTGCCAGTAGTATTTGCCCTATAGTATTGTTTATTTTATGGGCACCGGTATGGTTAAGGTCCTCACGTTTCAGGTAGATTTGTGCACCATATTTTTGTGAGAGCCTATTGGAATAGTAAAGCGGACTTGGCCTGCCTACATAATCCCTTAACAGGGTTTTAAGTTCTTCTTTAAATTTATCGTCATTTAGTACCGTCTTATAATTTTGAAGAAGTTCCTCAACATTACTGTGCAGCAATTCGGGGATATAGGCACCGCCAAAATCGCCGTAAAAACCTTTGTCGTTTATATGATATTGTGTTTTCATACTCTGCTGAATAATTGTTTTAAAAGTGTTATATCCTTCATACCGTTTGGCTGTTCAAACCTGCTGTTTACATCTATACCTATGCATTTGGGATGAATAGGAGTTTCAATAAGTGCTGTGGCTGTTTTAAGGTCGAGTCCGCCACTTATTAAAAACGGAGTCTCTAAATCATATCCTTTAAGTAGGTTGTGGTCAAATGGTTTTCCGCTACCGCCATAATTTTCTGTGGACGTATCAAACAGAAATAAGTCGGTTACTCCCTCATATTCCTTACAGCTATTAAAATCAAACGAGCTGTTTATCCCAAAGGCCTTTATTACAGGGGCATACTTTTGGATTTTGTCACACATCTCTACCGATTCATCACCATGTAACTGAACGCTATCCAAATTGTATTTTTTAATAAGGTTGATAATGTTTTTTTCCGTTTCATTTACAAATACTCCCACTTTGGTTATATTTTTTGGGATTTTAGCCATCACTTTCTCATTAATAGTTGGTGCAGCATACCTTTTAGATTCTTTATAAAAAATGAATCCCATATAGTCAGGCTCCAAACCTGTTACCTGTGCTACGTTGGTCGGGTCTTTTAACCCACATACTTTAATTTTCATGACTTACAGTTTTAAGGTTTAAAGCATGTTGTACCTGAAGGATAAGTTCGTAGCAGGCTTTTTCGGGTTTGGCATGTTTCATAAACTGCTCTCCCATAAGGAAACCATGAAATCCGTTTTCTTTGAGTAGTAGTATATCATCGGCTGTTTTAATTCCGCTTTCAGATACTTTTACAACACTATTAGGTAGATGAACTGCAAGTTCTAACGAACGCTCAATATTAACCGTAAAGGTTTTTAAATCACGGTTGTTGATTCCTAAAACATCTGTTTCCGGTAAGTAATACTCCAGTTGGTTAAGGGTATGAGTTTCCAATAGTACCTCTAAACCAAGCTGATGGGCTAGGGTTGTAAATGCTTTACATTCTTCTTTAGTCAGAACATTTGCCAGTAGGAGTATGGCATCGGCACCTATAGATTTAGCCTCAATAATTTGGTACTCATCAACTATAAAATCTTTCCTTAAAATAGGGCAGTAATTAAACTTACGGGCGGTTGTCAAATCACTATTATTCCCACCAAAAAAAGTATTATCAGTAAGTATAGATAAAACACTGGCACCTGCCTGCATATAGCCAATAGATGTTCTCTCTACATCTACATAAGGGTTTATATTACCTTTTGACGGAGATTTACGTTTAATTTCGGCTATAATACCAACGCTGTCCTTACACTGTAAATAGTGCTTTAAGGATACTGTAGGGCTGTTAAAGTAGATACTGTTTTCCAGTAGTTTTATAGGAAAGAGACCTTTTCTCTCTGCAACCTCTTTCTTTTTATGTTCAATTATTTTATCTAAAATATCCATGTTAATTACTGTTTATAAGTTGTTTAAATGTGTGGTATGCTTTCCCGCTTTCTATAATTTCCCTGGCTTGGGCAATACTTGAAAGCCTGTCTTTCCCGGTAGCCGACTCAATCGCTATACCCGCATTTACTGCAATGGCATTGTTTTGTACAGATGTCCCTTCGCCTTTAATGATATTGATGAAAATATCGGCGGCGTCCTTTACACTATGCCCTCCAAATAATGCCTCTGGAGAAGCGGTAGGAATGGTAAGGTCGCGCATACTGATTTGCTCTTCACCTTTACGGCTAAACAGTTTAAAATCGCCCGTGGTAGAGATCTCATCATAACCGTCAATAGAGTGTACTATGGCATATTTGCATTCCTGTTGTTGTAGCAGGTAGTGGTAGTTACGGCCTATTTCGGCATGGTATACACCAATCATTCTGTTTTCAGGAAACGCCGGATTAATTAAAGGACCCAGCATGTTGAAAAAGGTTTTTATCCCCAGTTCTTTCCTTACCGCAGCAGCATGTTTAAGTGTAGGGTGAAACAAAGGGGCATGTAAAAAGCAGATGTTGTAGTTGTCCATTTGCTTTTTTAGCACATCAAGATCATTGGTGAATGAATACCCCAAATATTCCAATACATTTGACGAACCGCTTACAGATGAAACTCCGTAATTGCCGTGTTTTGCTACAGGTATCCCATAAGTAGCCACTATAAGTGCCGTAATGGTAGAGATGTTAAAAGTATTTTTACCATCGCCACCTGTACCGCAAACATCCATTACTTCCTGCTCAAAGGAGACAGGGATGCACAGTTGTAACAAGGCATTGCTAAATCCGTTAAGTTCCTCTGTTGTCATGCTTCTCATTAGGTATACGGTAATGAACGATGCAATTTGGCTGGGATTTACCTTCCCTGTAGCAATCTGCTCCAGTGCATTATAGGCTTCGTTGCTGCTAAGCGTTTGATATTGATATAGTTTTTCCAAATATGTTTTCATGTTATTTCATTTAAGTTTAGGCAATAGTTATCCTGGGTGAGTAAATCACCTTTATTTTTTTGGCTGAGCCAATTAGTTATATGGAAGGGTAGAGTTAGGCGCTAAGCCAGCTGTGAAGTATTTGTTTACCGTATTGAGACAGTACCGATTCAGGGTGGAACTGCACACCGCGAACATCAAGTGTTTTGTGCTTTATGGCCATAATATTCCCTTTGTCATCTGTAGCTGTGACTTCAAGAGTATCGGGTAAAAAGTTGTTATCTATGGTCCATGAGTGGTAACGTCCGGCTAAAAAGCTATTAGGGCAGTCGTTAAAAATAGTATCAGTATTAGTGATAGTAATGTTTGTAGCAATACCATGAAATACCTGTTCCTGATTTTTAAGTTTCCCCCCATAAGCCTCACCAATAGCCTGTAGCCCAAGGCAAACTCCAAAAATACTTTTGGTTTTACCGTAGGTTTTAATAATATCTGGCAGTAAACCTGCTTCACGGGGAATACCGGGACCGGGAGACAGAAGTATTTTATCAAAACGATTTATATCCTCAAGGGCAATTTTATCGTTTCGGTGTACTTCAAACTCCATATCACTTACCTGTTCTATAAGCTGAACAAGGTTGTAAGTGAAGCTGTCATAATTATCTAATATTAGCAACCGTTTCATCTTCTGTTTTATTAATCATTTTTAAATTATTGTTTGAATTGGCATTTTGGATAGCTTTCCTTAATGCATTTATCTTATTGTTTACTTCCTGTAGTTCGCTTTCTTCATTGGATGAATGTACTATACCTGCACCTGCCTGATAGTGCAGTATGTTGTTTTTACTTAAAAACGAACGGATAATAATAGCATGCTGGGTTTGATTATTAAAGTCGATGTACCCCACACTGCCACCGTAAAAACTACGCCCGGATGTTTCATACTCATGGATAAGCTGCATAGCCTTGTGTTTAGGAGCTCCGCTTAATGTACCGGCAGGGAAGGCATCTAGTAAGGCGTTATATGCCTGATGGTTTTCTCTCAGCTCTCCCGAAACTTCCGACACCATATGAATAACATGGGAGTAGGAGTGAAGCTCTTTGTAATAATTTACAGTAACACCGGTAGCATTTTTACTAAGATCATTACGGGCAAGATCTACAAGCATAACATGTTCGGCATTTTCTTTAGGATCGTTTTTTAGTCTTTCGGCAGCAAGTAAGTCTTCGGTTTCATCACCACTTCGCTTTACAGTTCCTGCTATAGGGTGTACTGTAAGCTTATTATCTTTTACAATGATTTGAGACTCGGGAGATGAACCAAACAGTTTAAAGCTACCGTAATCCAGGTAAAAAAGATATGGTGAAGGGTTTATACTACGCAAAGCCCTGTATACGTTAAACTCATCACCGTTAAAATGTTGGGTAAATTTTCTGGAAAGTACCATTTGAAAAACATCTCCGCGCAGGCAGTGTTTTTTTGCAGTACTAACCATGTCTTTGAAACTGTTGTCATCAATCTCGGTTTCTTCAGTGCCTATGGTATAAAAGTCGTATACGTTAGCAGGCTTGTTTACTATATGTGAGCTGATATTGTCAAGGTTACTTTCAGCTGTTTCCTGTTCTGTATGGTGGGAGAATATATAAAGTTCGTCATACTGATGATCAAAAACCAAAACATACTGATAAATAGCATAGAAAAGGGTAGGTATGCTTTCGCCCGATTTATTCAGTTTAATATCTTCGGCATATTGTATTGTGTCATATCCGGTATATCCAAACAGTCCGTTTGAGGTAAAAGGGAAATTGAATTTTTCAACAGAGAAAGACTTGATATAGTTAGAAATGAAGTCGGTAATACTTTGATTACTATCAACCTTTTCATTGTCTATATAAAAAGCTTTATCTTCAATTTGGATACTGGAAAGCGGATTAAGGCAAATGTAGGAATAACCGTGTTTTCTGTTTAGTATTTCTGAGTTTTCAAGCAGTAACGGTTTCTCAAAACTATCCCTTACCCTGAGGTATACCTGTATGGGAGTCAGCGTATCTGAAGAAATTTTTTTATAGCATGAATACATTTTTTTTGTGTTCATATCGTTAGATTTAGGAGTGAATTAAAAACAAAAAGCCCGCTGTTAGTGAACAGCGGGCCCGTGTATATTGGTATCCTTTGAGTGTATATAATAACTTAGCTGTTCACAATATTTATTGTAAACCACCACCAGTTATTATTTAGGATATTTGTTGTCATATTTAATGCAACATTAAAACAAATAAATTACATATCAAAAAACTTTATTATTTTTTTGGTGGGAAAAAGTAATAATCCTGTCGAAAAAAGTGATTTGTAATACTTTTACTATAATGGCAATTTTTAAAATAAGGAATGGTTTTTTACTTAATGCCATATTGATAAATTTAATCCTATATAAAATCTTAATATTATCTTTATGGCAAATAAGCATTCATGAACTACATCATACCTGTTGCGATAATTATAATCATCGCACTTTTCTTTATTCTTAAAAAGCCTAAAAAGGCAGTTGCAAAACCTTTTCCGCCACATTGGCATCAGTTATTACTGGATAATGTATTGTTTTATCGTAATCTGACACCTGAGAGACAAGCCGAATTTCAAAAGCGTATTATGCAGTTTCTTAGTGAGGTGTATATTGAAGGTGTACAGCTTGAGGTAACCGATTTAGATAAAATACTGGTAGCCTGTAGTGCGGTTATTCCTGTTTTTGGTTTTACCGAATGGCATTATTATAACCTTAGCGGTGTATTGCTGTATCCTGATTATTTTAATGAAGACCTTGAATTTGCCGATACTGCCCAATCACGTAATATAGGCGGACTGGTAGGTACAGGTAGGTTTGAAAACCAAATGATTTTGTCCCGAAAAGCTTTATATCACGGTTTTTCTAATACTACAGATAAAGGGAATACAGGTATACACGAGTTTGTGCACTTAATTGATAAAATGGACGGACTTGTAGACGGAGTTCCCGAAAAACTACTGGGACATCAATATTCAATACCGTGGTTAGATTTGATACATAAAAAAATGGAAGCTATTAATGATGACAAGTCAGATATTCGCCAGTATGGAGGTACAAATCAGGCAGAGTTTTTTGCGGTAGCATCAGAGTATTTTTTTGAACGTCCTGATTTATTGAAACGTAAGCACCCGGAATTGTATAAAATGATGGAAATGTGTTTTAATACCAAAAAATAGTATTAAAATACATGTAAATAATTAAATAATATTTAATTATTTACAATACTACTAATAAAGGAAGGATTGAAGTTGGTTTTTAAATAATGTTTATCATTTATTGTATTTTTTTTAGCTTAATGTGTTTTTTTAACTATTTTATTTATATTTGTTTTGTGAAATTAACACACACCTTCCTTTATGGATACTATTCAAAATATCAATTTCAATAACAGTTTTGTTAAGTTTGATAAAATAGATGATAAGAAAAGCTATATAAATCTGAAGAACAAACTAAAATTGTTTTTAAGGCTACTTAATTACAAATTTGGAGGAGATTAGTTTGGCTATAAGCTCTTATCATTACTTCTAAATTATTTACAATTCTACATAACTAAAATATTACAGCCATATTATAGCCAGAAGTATTGTTTGATTAAGCAAAACTATTATGATAATTTTTTAAGAATTTTATTCTCACGATCTTAGAAATTTCGAATATAGTTTTACTATTCAAATTCTTTTGAAGATAACAAAGCTGTATTTGGGGATTAAGCCGAAAAGACACCCAGTAACGACAGTAGGCAAAATTATAACCAATTCCAATTCCAATGAAATTTTTAAAAACAACATGCTTAGTTGCATTTGCCCTTATTATGGGCGGAAATTTATTAGTTAGCTGTTCTGCTGACAATGAAACAGATAATAATGCTGTATCTGGTATTAATACAACTAGTTTTCTAAAATCTACAACTGTTGATGAGTATTATCTGACGGAAGTGTTTTTAGGAGAAAATAATAGACCTTTAGGCTATATGGTTAGTCTGACAGCTTCAGATGATGCGCTTTACTTTATGAATATTGAAGAGACAACATTTGAGGTTACTACTTTTGATGAGGAAAGGCAAAGTGTTCGTCGTTTTGCTGATTTAGAAGGCTTTAATAAATATTACGATGGTGATGATTTTGATCCTATAAGAGTTATTGAGGAACCTGGTTTTGAGGAACCAGATCCGGGACAGCCAGTTACAATGGGTAGCAGATACTCTTATGGATCTCCTGTATATGGTCCTGATGGATGTACTCAGGGAGTTTATCAAACACCTTACTTTTTAGGTATTAAATTAGGTAAAACAAGACCTACAATGATAGTTAATGATAATGGGAATTATGTTCAGGCACAGGTTCCATGTGGAGAGACATATAATCCATAAAACATTAAGCCCGGGCAAAATTCTGAGCCCGGGCTTAATTTAAAATAGTATTATAAAAATAATTTATTCACTTTTATTTCTACTAATATTTACTCCTGTTTTCTCACAATCGTTTATTACTCTTGATGAAGATACTTATGAGTTCATTTAAGTTATACAATATTCAAAAATATAAAAGAGATTAGTAGAGGATTACTTTTATCGTTTACGATTATTAAATTATCATGGACGGCAAAACCTTTACATGTAACCAGGTCTTATTAAATAGAAAATATTAATTATGTAAGCATTCTGTATTATTCATAAAATCAGTTAATTATTTTTTGAATAGACAAATGTTTTTGATAAGCTTAAAAAGAAGTCTTTATTTTTAAGGGTTGGCGCTTAAATTTTAACAGATGTAATAAATAAATTACTATCTTTAAAATTAAATTCCGCTTTAAGTTTAGGTATGGTAAAAGTGAATCTTTATCAAAAGTTTATCAGGTATATTGCTTTTGTACTTTGTTGTGTTTCATTATTGGCAATATTAGGCTGGATTTTTCATATAGAAATCTTTACACAGATTCACAGCGAGTTACCTACAATGAAGTTCAACACTGCCTTTTGTTTTTTCCTATTGGCATTTGTTATTTTTTGTACAAGGGAGGGTAGGTGTTCTAAAATTTCAATGGTTTTAAACCTGCTGCTTTTTACTATTGCTTTTGTAACATTTTTGCAGGATGCAGGCGATTTTAACTTAGGAATTGACCAACTTGCAGCTACAGACCATAAAGGTGTTGCTAAAGGAAACCCTACACCCGGAAGGATGTCAATGGCAACTTCATTATGTTTTTCCCTTTTAAGTTTTTCCCTTGGCTTAGTAAAGTTTAATAATGATAAGGCAAAAAAGGGCGCTTCCTATTTGTCCTTAATAGTAATTGTAATTTCATTTTTTGCTATTGTTACGTTTATATATAACATTCCTGCTTTTGATAAAGTAAGGTTTATATCATCAATGGCGATTCATACCGCTATAGGCTTTTTTATAGCTGGGCTTGCAATTACACTAACTATTCCTAAACATGGTATAACAGAACTTTTTACCAGTAAAAGAATAGGTAGTTATATGATACGAAGGTTGTTTTTCCAACTTACGGTTGTCAGTTTACTATTATCATACTTAATATTATATTGCTACAGGGTAGGCTATTTTGCTGCCGATTTCTCTATTGCTATGGTAGCAGTAATTGTAATTTTTGCCACACTTGTACTGCTTGTTGTAGTTTCCCGTAGTATGAATAGTATTGACAGGGAAAAAAGGGCTGCAGAGGAAGAACTAAATATAATCCATATGTACCTTAATACTACACCCGATCCCTTAATTGTGGTTAATAAACAGGGTACTATTGAACTAACCAATAGCCTGATGTCTGAAGTTTTTGGATATACTGAGGATGAACTGAAAGGCAAAACAATGGACTCCCTTATTCCTGTAAGGTATCATTCCGAATACAAAAAACATTTAGAATATTACTTTGAGTATATAAATACTGTAGAGAAAAAAGAAAAGGAACATTACAGCTCTTCAGTAATAGAGATTTATGCCAATAAGAGAAATGGTGAAGAGTTTCCCGTAGAAATGACCCTAAACTCAACATGGTCTCCCAGAGGATTCATTACTGTAGCTGCCTTTAGGGATGTTACCCGAAGAGTTAATGCCGAGAATAAGCTACAGGCAGCACTGGAAGCTTCTATTATAGGGATTTGGGATTACGATATTTTACAGGGCGAAGTGTATTGGGATGAAACCATGTATAAGCTTTATGGAACCAGTAATAATATTAAAGAGTCTATTTATGAATTATGGACAAAAAGAGTACATCCTGACGATAAAAACAAAATTGAAACCCTTTTAAACGATTCAATAGCCGGACATTCGGTTTATGATACTGATTTCAGGATAGTACTTCCAGATGGTACTATACGCCATATAAGGGCAAAAGGTACTGTTTACAGGGATGAAAATAAAAAGCCTGTCCGTATGCTGGGTACAAACTGGGATATAACAGGGCAAAAAACACTTGAAGCGTCTCTTATTGAAGCTAAAAAAGCAGCTGAGTCGGCAAGTAAATCAAAATCAGAGTTCCTGGCTAATATGAGCCATGAAATACGTACACCTCTTAACGGGATTATTGGTTTTACAGATCTTTTAATTAAAACACCTTTAAACGAGAGCCAGTCAGAATATCTTAAAAATGTCAATAATTCGGCTAATCTACTGCTGGATGTTATCAATGATATATTAGACTTCTCAAAAATTGAAGCCGGTAAACTGGAACTGCATTATGAGGAGGTAGATGTTTATGAACTGTGCGAACAAACCATTGATGTTATTCGCCATCAGGCAGAACAAAAGAAGCTGGAGGTTTTATTAAATATCCCGCCGGATATTCAGCGATATGTGTATGCTGATCCGGTAAGGTTAAGGCAAATATTAACCAATCTGTTGTCAAACGCTATTAAGTTTACACATGCAGGAGAGATAGAGTTACATTTAGAGTCACGAATAGCCGAGGAGGATGAGAATAAAACATACTTCCGGTTTTTAGTTAGGGATACAGGTGTAGGGATAGCTTCAGATAAGTTAAGTAAAATTTTTGGAGCCTTTGATCAGGAAGACAGTTCGACCACACGTAAGTACGGTGGTACAGGTTTAGGACTTACCATAAGCAATAAGCTATTGGCTTTAATGGGCAGTAAGCTTAATGTGGAGAGTGAATTAAATAAAGGTAGTGAGTTCTCTTTTGAAGTACAGTTTGAAATCCCTGATGGAAAATTAACTGATAAGACAGTGCTGTTCCGTAATGTAAAAAAAGTACTTGTTGTTGATGACAATGAAAGCAACAGGCGTATTTTAGAAGTAATGCTTGCCGAAATGAATATTGAAAGCCTGCTTGCTAATAATGGTATTGAGGCAATGGAATTACTGGAAAAGCATAAGGATTTTGATTTTGCGATTGTAGATTATAATATGCCTTACATGCCGGGAACCGACCTGATTTCGCAAATAAGAAACACACTCAACCTCTCTGCCGATGACCTTCCTATAATGCTTTTGCACAGTACGGCCGATGACGATATTATTTTTAAAGCAATTAAAGATTACAATATTAATTTCAATTATACAAAACCAATACATTCCGGTAAGTTAAAAACTGTATTAGACCGATTAGCTAATTATTCTAAAGCTACAGCGGCTACGGTTAATAGTAAAGCTATTTCTTCACAAGATGATGCTGTTTCTTTCTCAGGAAAAAATACAACTATCTTGGTAGCAGAAGACAACCCTGTTAATCAATTACTGGCTCGTGAAATTTTAATGAAAATTGTTCCTGATGCTAATTTGATTATAGCCGAAAACGGGAAAGAAGCCGTAGAGATGTATCAAACCGAAAATCCTGATATTGTTTTTATGGATATTCAAATGCCTGAAATGAGTGGGTTAGATGCCACTAAAAAAATCAGGGAGATTGAAAGCCAGCAAGATAAGCATATACCAATTATAGCGTTAACAGCAAGAGTTTTAAACGGAGAGCGCGAAACCTGTATTGAGTATGGAATGGATGATTATCTTTCCAAGCCTATTATTTTAGACAGGGTGAAAACTATAGTAGAAACATATCTTTTAAAATAGTATCAAAAAAATATTTCCACGATTGTAAAAGAAAAGAACGGGTTTTTAAATTAGGAAATAGAGGAGATAAAATTTTACCGATTTCCATATATTTGCCTTAATTCATTAAACACCTTTCTTTTTGAAATCACTTATTATCTTTTTTGTTACCATATTATCATCTCTTGGGTTAAGGGGGCAGGACTTATCTTCTGCAAGGCAGGAATTGGATAATGCCTTATTGCAAAAAGAGCATTTTGCAGATATAAAAAGAAAAAAGATTGCCGCTTACAAAAAAGAAATTACTCCCGGTTTAGATTTAAAAGAGGAGTACGGGATTAATGAAAAACTCTATGAACAGTACCGGAAGTTTTATCTTGATAGTGCTATTTACTACATAAACAGAAACATCTCTATTGGCAATACGCTTAATAACGGATACTACAGAGACCACTCGTCAATACAGTTGGCAAACCTATATTCTTCAAAAGGAAATTTTCTGGAATCACAGTCATTACTGGATGGTGTTACTATTGCAAAACAGCCTAATGATCTTAAAGCTTTGTATTATGAGTTTTACAGTCAGTTTTACGAGCACTATACAACTAATAATCCAAGTGAGCATTATGCAAAACAAATAGAGGTATATAGAGACTCTCTGTTGCAGGTGCTTAATCCTGATTCCAATAAGTACAAAATTAATTTGGCTCAGCAATTAATGTACAAAAAGGATTATTTAAAAGCTCGTGAACTGCTTGAAAAAATTGAAAACAGCAGTACGGTAAAAGACGCCGACTATGCCATGTATGTTTACCTTTTAGGGGATATTTATATGCGTGAGGATAAGCAGGAGGAAGGTGTAAGGTATTATTGCCTGGCAGCAGTTACTGATATTGAGAATGGCATTAGGGATCATGGGGCTATACAAAACTTAGCAATTTACTATTACTATCAGGGTAAAATTGATTTGGCCTATAAATATGCACAATCAGCATTGGCAGATGCTGTGGCTTGTAATGTGAAATTCAGAACCCTTATGATGTCTGAGTTTTATTCGATTATAAATGCTTCCTATCAGGAGAAGGAAAATGCTTCAAAAAGTACCTTACGAACTTATCTTATCTTAATAAGTATTCTTAGCTTCTTTTTGATTATAGCAGTGGTTTATGTTTATAGTCAAATGAGGCGGATTTCAAAAGTAAAGGAAGAACTTCTTATATCGGGAGAAAAGCAAAAGGATCTTAACATAGAGCTCAAAACCGCTAATCAACAGCTTCAGGTATTTAACTCACAGCTTCATGAGTCCAACAGAGTGAAAGAGGAGTATATAGCGCAATTTTTTGATATCTGTTCTTCCTATATAGCTAAACTTGATGATTATAGAAAAAAGCTCAACAAAAAGGCTATGAACAAACAGTTTGATGAACTGTCTAAAATATTAAAGTCAAGTAGTGTGACCAATGAAGAACTTCATGAGTTGTATGAACGATTTGATACCATTTTCATAAACCTGTATCCTAATTTCGTAAGTGAGTTTAACGATATGTTATTACCCCATGAAAAAATTGAACTCAAGCCCGGTGAATTACTGAATGCCGAATTACGAATTTTTGCACTGGAAAGACTCGGTATTAGTGATGCCGTGAAGATAGCTTCCTTTTTACGATACTCTTTAAGTACTATTTATAATTACCGTACCAAAGTGCGAAATAAAGTTGCAGTATCACGTGAAGAATTTGATGAAAGGCTTAAAACTATAGGCTAGCCAATTGTTAAATTTTCGGGTTTTGTTGCATGCTGTGGTAATGATGAGTTAATAATCATCTCTTTTTCTTCTACATAAACACTGTAAAACAGCTACAATTTCTAATTAACTATTTTGTGTATTTTGTTGATTATTAGGTGTTAATGTTTTTTTACCTTCTACATTATAACTTATAGTATTTCGTATTGCTACTATAACGTTTTAGTTTTACCCTCAATAACATCTGTCGGTAATTAACGGCGCTAATACGAAATACAATGAAAAAAATTATGACAGTAGTACTTGCTCTACTCGCAGGACTACCATCAGTAGCTCAGGACAGGAATACTGAAATGGATAATTTCATAGATAACCTTATGGGCAAAATGACCTTAGAGGAAAAGATAGGTCAGTTAAACCTTCCAAGTGAAGGAGATATTATTACCGGACTAGGTAGTAATAGTAATATAGCAGAGAAAATCCGTAAAGGACAGGTGGGAGGAATGTTCAATATTAAAGGAGCAGATAAGATACGTGAAATACAAAAAATAGCGGTTGAAGAAAGCAGGATGAAAATCCCTATGCTTTTCGGGATGGATGTTATACATGGTTATGAAACGGTTTTCCCTATACCGCTTGGACTTGCCTGTACCTGGGATATGGATGCCATAGAGCAGTCGGCAAGAATTGGTGCAAACGAAGCCAGTGCAAACGGAATTAACTGGACTTTTAGCCCTATGGTTGATATTGCCAGAGATCCAAGATGGGGACGTGTATCTGAAGGAAGCGGAGAAGATCCCTTTTTAGGCGGTGCTATTGCTAAAGCAATGGTGAGGGGTTATCAGGGAAAAGACAATTCATTTTCTGAAAACTCAAATATACTGGCATGTGTAAAACACTTTGCACTTTATGGAGCAGGAGAGGCAGGAAGGGATTACAATACGGCAGATATGAGCCACATCCGTATGTATAATGATTACTTCTACCCATTCAAAGCAGCTGTAGAGCAGGGAGTGGGTAGTGTTATGGCATCATTTAACGTTGTTGATATGGTTCCGGCTCACGCTAACAAATGGTTGCTTACAGACGTATTACGTAACCAATGGAATTTTACAGGTTTTACTGTTGCCGATTATAATGGAGTAGGAGAAATTCCGAGTCATGGTTTAGGTGATATGAAGAATGCCAGCAAACTGGCTCTTGATGCCGGTTTGGATATGGATATGGTATCTGAAGGATACTTAAATAACCTTTCAGCATTGGTTAAAGAAGGCAAAGTAGATTTAGAACAGGTTGATAAGGCATGTCGCCGTATACTGGAAGCTAAATATAAACTGGGACTGTTTAAAGATCCATACAAGTTTTGTGACAGTAAAAGAGCCAAAAAGGATATTTATACTAAAGAGAACAGAGCGATAGCAAGAAAAACGGCATCTGAGAGTTTTGTGCTATTAAAAAACGAAGGTAATGTTTTACCGTTAGACAAGTCTAAAACCATTGCAGTTATAGGTCCTTTGGCAAATACGGCATCTAATATGGTTGGTACATGGAGTGTGGCTGCAAAGCTTGATAAACCACTAACACTTTTAGAAGGTTTAAAAGAAGTGGCAGGGAAAAAACCCAATATACTTTATGCAGTAGGCTCAAACCTTTTGAGTGATCCTAAAATGCAGCAGGCAGCTACTATGTTTGGTAGGGACATTCCCCGTGATAACAGAACTGAAGAAGAGCTAACTGCAGAAGCACTCGCTATAGCAGCAAAGTCTGATGTAATTATTGCAGCTATGGGTGAAGCATCAGAAATGAGCGGAGAGTCAAGCAGCCGTACTGATATAGGTATTCCGGCGGTACAAAAGCGATTATTGGAAAAGCTGGTAGCAACAGGTAAGCCAGTGGTATTGGTATTGTTTGCAGGACGACCTATGACATTGGTTTGGGAACAGGAAAATGTACCTGCAATCCTTAATGTGTGGTTTGGCGGAAGTGAAGCAGCACAGGCTATTGGCGATGTGGTATTTGGTGATGTTAATCCTAGCGGTAAACTGGTTTCTACTTTCCCAAGGAGTGTTGCTCAAATTCCGTTGTATTATAATCACCTAATGACAGGAAGACCGGCTTCAGATAAAGGATTTGAGAAGTTCAGGAGTAACTACATGGATGAGAAAAATGCGCCTTTATATCCTTTTGGTTACGGGTTAAGCTATACTACGTTTGAGTACACTGATATTACACTTAACAGTACAGATATGACTGCAAATGGTAGTATTCAGGCTAGTGTTACAGTTACAAACACAGGTAACAGAGCAGGTAAAGAAACGGTACAGTTATACATAAGAGATATGGAAGCGAGTATTTCAAGACCTGTTAAAGAGCTAAAAGGATTTGAGAAAGTAAGCCTTAAAGCGGGCGAATCAAAAACAATCACTTTTACGATTACAGAAGACCTTCTGAAGTTCTACAATAGCGAGCTACACTACGCCAGCGAACCGGGTGCTTTCCGTGTTATGATAGGAGGTAGTAGCGATGCCGTTAAAACAGCTTCATTCAATCTTAAATAATAAACAAACAGTATATGATACGTAAAATCACCTTAGCCTGTTTATTCCTTTTGGCTTTTAATGCCAATGCACAACAGGCACTACCAATCTATCTGGATGATACAAAACCTATGGAAGAGCGTGTTGAAGATGCACTTTCCAAAATGACTACTAAGGAAAAAATTGCCATGATACATGCGCAGTCTAAATTCAGTTCACCAGGTGTGCCAAGGCTTGGTATTCCTGAAAACTGGATGACCGACGGACCTCACGGTATTCGTCCGGAAGTACTTTGGGATGAATGGGAACAGGCCAGCTGGACCAATGACTCCTGCATTGCGTTTCCGGCTCTTACAGCGCTTTCTGCAACATGGAATAGGGATATGGCGCTTCTTTACGGTAAAAACCTTGGAGAAGAAGCCCGTTACCGCAATAAGAATGTACTATTAGGCCCCGGAGTAAATATTTACCGTAGTCCGCTAAACGGAAGAAACTTTGAGTACATGGGAGAAGATCCTTTCCTTGCCGGAGAAATGGTTGTGCCCTATATAAAAGGGGTTCAGTCTAACGGTGTGGCAACCTGTGTAAAGCATTTTGCCCTTAATAATCAGGAAACCAACAGGCATGGTGTTAATGTAATTGTAGACGACCGTGCCCTTTATGAAATTTACCTTCCGGCTTTTAAAGCTGCTGTGCAAGAGGGTGGTACATGGGCTATTATGGGGGCTTACAATAAGTATAAGGGTCAGCAGGCCTGCCATAACAGTTACCTGCTTCAGGATATTTTACGTGACGAATGGGAATTTGACGGTGTTGTTGTGGCCGACTGGGGTGGCGTTCACGATACCAAAGAAGCTATTTATAACGGACTTGATATTGAGTTTGGTACCTGGACTGACGGACTTACTTGGGGCAGAAGTAATGCTTATGATAATTATTATATGGCAGCACCATACCTTGAGTTAATTGAGTCGGGTGAGGTAGGAACAAAAGAACTGGACGATAAGGTAAGGAACATATTACGCCTTTCATTCAGAACAACAATGGACAGGAACAGGCCATTTGGTTCTTTCGGTACAGATGCACATGCAAAAGCAAGCCGTATTATAGCAGAAGAAAGTATTGTACTCCTAAAAAATAAAAACTCACTGTTACCACTGGATATAAAAAAACATAAAAAAATTGCCGTAATAGGGGAAAATGCTGTTAAGATGATGACCGTAGGAGGAGGTAGCTCTTCACTTAAAGTGCGATATGAAGTTTCTCCGCTTGACGGAATAAAAAACAGGGCAGGGAATGATTTTGAGGTAGTTTATGCCAGAGGTTATGTAGGAGATGCCAGTGGAGATTATAATGGGGTAGTTTCAGGTCAAAACCTGAAAGATGACCGTAGTGAAGCAGAACTTAGAGAAGAGGCTTTACGTGTTGCTAAAGAGGCTGACATTGTTGTGTTTGTGGGCGGACTTAATAAAAGTGATTTTCAGGATAGTGAAGGTAATGACCGTAAAGAGCTTGAGTTACCTTACGGACAAAATGAATTAATTCGTGACTTAGCAAAAGCTAACAGTAAGTTTGTATATGTAAATATTTCGGGTAACGCTGTGGCTATGCCCTGGGAAAAAGAAGTGCCTGCAATTGTACAGGGATGGTTTTTAGGCACAGAAGCAGGTAATGCTATAGCTTCGGTACTGTTTGGTGATGTAAACCCGTCAGGGAAACTAACGTTTACTTTTCCGGTTCAGCTTAAGGATAATGCAGCACATGCTTTAAATGCATTTCCTGGTGATGATGAGGTAACCTATAAGGAAAGTATTTTTGTAGGGTACAGATGGCATGAAAAACAAAACATAAAACCATTGTTTCCTTTCGGACACGGATTAAGCTATACCACATTTAAGTATAGTGATATTAAGGCTGATAAAGCCACTGTAAGTCAGGATGAAACCCTTAGAGTATCTGTAAAAGTAAAAAACACAGGTAAGCGTGACGGGGCAGAGGTTGTACAGCTTTATATATCAGATACCGAATCGTCCCTTCCAAGACCTATTAAGGAGCTTAAAGGGTTTGAAAAAATCTACCTAAAGGCAGGGGAAGAGAAGACAGTAACATTTAGCATTGCTAAAGAGGATCTTAGCTATTTTGATGATAAAAAACACCAATGGGTTGCAGAGCCCGGTAGTTTTAAGGCAATAATAGGTGCTTCTTCTCAGGATATAAAGGGAGATGTTAGGTTTACCTTAAAATAAGCATAATATAAAAATTTAGTTAGAGTCGTTTGGTTGACGCAGGTTCTGTAAAGGGGTAGTATTGAGCTCAATATGCTACCCTAATACGGAACTATTTATTTTATATAATAGCTTGTAAAACTTGTGATTTGGTGATTTTTTAAACTTTCAAATGTATATTAAAGCGAACTAGATTCTAAATAATATTACTCTTGACGGATGGTCTGTGTCTTCATTTATAAGTTCAATCTTTTCTTGGGTACGGTTTAAAATATGGTAGTTATGTCCCAGTTGTTCCAGTTTATGCGGGGCATAGGCTGTAAACAGTAAATCAAGATCTATATCTGTAGCCGGGGAGTCGTCTGTACCGTTATCACTAATTACATTCCATTTTCCTTTGTAGCTTTTTTCATTATCATCTACTGTGAACGATAAGTCTTTATTGAAATGAAAGGTATAATCGGTATAATCGTCATGAAGTTTACTGTCTATTATTTCAAAATGCCATACTCCCATAGTAAAGCTTTTGGTGAGTTTAGGGTATGTAATAAATGAATGACATTCTGTTTTTTTAACACACGAAACATTTAATAGAAATAATATAAAAAGAAAACGAATTATATTTTTCATGATAAAATTGTTTAGCAAATTACTTTTAGGGATGCAGGAATTATTTCAATATGTATATAATTGGTTTTTAGGCTATGGTATTCTCCGTCAATTTGTATATCAGTATAAATTCTTTCCGGCTGATATATGGTAAGTGATTGTGCCAGGTTATGCTGAGCTGCTTTAAACTTTAAAAAATTACGGTTAAGAACAAGGAAACCCATTTTCATTTTTTGAAGGAAAGACATTTTAGGAGCCGTTACCAGGTTAAGGTATCCGTCATTAAGCTTTGCCTGTGGCGTTAGGCTCATATCATACCCCATTTGGTTACTGTTTGATATAAACAGTAAAAACGGATTAATATCCAGTTCTTTATCCCCAAACTTAATAGTTGTATTGTAATGCTTAAAGGATAAACTTGCTTCCAGTGAGGCTACGATGTATGCCCATAGTTTTCTTTTTCCTTTTTGCTCATATTTTTTTATGACTTCGGCGTCAATACCCAGTCCTGCATTACTAAAGAAATAATTATCATTAACACAACCACTGTCTATAACGGTAATGTTTTGTTTTTTGATGGTAGTAATTACTTCTTGCAGACTTCCCTTAATTCCTAAATTAGACGCCAGTCCGTTACCCGAACCTACCGGGACTATACCCAAAGGCACCTGACTACCGATAAGGGCAGAAGCCACTTCGTTAACTGTTCCGTCACCTCCGCAGGCAATTACACAGTCGGCACCGTTTTTTACCGCCTTTACCGCTAATGTTTTAGCATGGTCTTTACCTTCGGTATGGCTTATTTCAATCCTGTATTCATTTTCAGGAAATATAGAAACCAGTAGCTCTTTGTCTATTACATGGTTTCCTTTGCCCGAAATAGGGTTAACAATAAAATGCAGGTACTTCATGGGTTACTGTAATAATTTGTTATTATAAAGATAATCAGCGGTTTCATACCAGGAAATTGTTTCGTCAAGAAAACTCTTATCCATAGGTTTTAGTGTTAACTCATTCTTATCTTTTTGCCACTTGTAGAAATCCTGTCCTTTTTGATCTGATAATATCATTACCTTATCCTGTTTCATAAGTACAAGTTTCCTGTAGGTACCCAGTAATGAACGTTCTTCAAAATCATTAGAAAGTACATCCTTACCGAAGAAGTCTGACTCATAACTCCAGTGAAAAAGGGAGAACAGGGTAGGGAAAAGGTCTATTTGAGAACATTGTTGTTCTATTTTTCTGTTAGGTTCTCTGTCAAAGTTTACAATAAATGCCGGGATATGGTAGTTGGCCACATCAATAGCGTCTTTACCGGCACTACTGGCGCAATGGTCTGCCACAATTACAAATACAGTATTTTTAAACCACGGCTTTGTTGAAGCTTTTTTAAATAACTCGCGCAATGCATAGTCGGTATATTTAACCGCGCCCGCTCTTCCCGTTCCCGACGGGATATCAACTTTTCCTTCAGGATAGCTATATGGCCTGTGGTTTGAGGTCGTCATTATGTAATTGAAAAACGGTTTGTTGTTTTTGTACTGCTCATCTGCAACCGATAGCATTTTATTAAAAATATCCTCATCACAAATTCCCCATGCATTTTCAAAGGTAACCTCATCATCTGTTATGTTATGACGAACGGTTTGTATCTTGTCACTCAATACACTCCCTCTGCCACGATCATAGATAGAGAAACCGTTTCCACCAAAGTAAGCGTTCATGTTATCAAAATATCCGTCACCGCCATAAAAGAAATTACAGTCGTAACCCTTATCACCAAACACGTTTCTTATGGTATAGAGATTAGCATTTTCAGGACGTTTAACAATGCTTCTTCCCGGTGTTGGGGGGATACATAGTGTTACTGCTTCCATACCCCTCACGGTTCTAGTACCTGTAGCATACAGGTTTTCAAAAAATATACTTTGCTGTGCCAGGCTGTCAAGAAACGGCGTAAGGTTCTCGTCGTTACCAAACTCTTTCATAAAACTGCCACTAAGGCTTTCCACCATTATAAATACCAGATTTTTTTTGACAGATGAATCAAGCGTATCTGTAATAGTACGGTGAATAGAATTGCTTTTATCTGTAAATGTTGAATTACTGCTTTTAAGTTTGTTTTCTACTATTTGTAATGCTTTATTCTGGTCAATTGAAGTGTAAAAATCATTATACTTCATTTGGTTGTTTCTAAAGGCAGCGAAAAACGAATACACTCCGTTTTTGGAAATTTCAGAATTATATCGGTTTACAGACCATTCTGCAGAAGCATTGTTTATAAAAAAGCCGAATAAAAGCGCTGTGGCTGTTACGGTTGATATTACAGCAATACGCTGTTTAGTAGTGGCTGTACTTTTAAAAGTAAGATTAAAGGCTTTCCTTTTGTAAAATATTAATAATATAAGGGCTGTAATTAAAACAATCCCGCTAATAAGAAAGGGAAGGGGGTATGACTCATTTATATTAGCCACTACCTCATGTGTATAGATAAGATAATCTACCGCGATGAAGTTAAAGCGCCTTGAGAATTCTTCCCAAAAGGTAATTTCTGCAAAAAAGGAAAACGTAAATATAAATACATTAAGAGCGGTGAAAATCCAAATTATAATCTTATCCACAAAGCTGCCAACCCATCTGTTAGGCATTAAAACAAAATACAGGGCAGGTAACAGGCATATAAATGCCGCTGCACCTATATCAAAAAATAATCCGGTAATAAGAGTACGTAACAGGTTAACAATATTCCATGATACTTCGCTGTTTTCCCATATAAAAAAGGTAAAACGAAGCAGTAATGAAACAGTTACAAACCAAAGTACAAAATTAGCAAGTAGCGTAAATCGTCCGGTATTACGAAATATCTTGAACATGTTAGTGTGTTTTTTGATACAATGTTCGGGACCAATTTTGAAGAAAATTAGAATTTTTACTCAGGCGGTTAGAATTTGTAGTTATAGCCCACACGTATTACCTGTGTTTCATAATAGTTGTTGCTGGTATAGTTAAACCCGTTTGCCTGCACTTTTTGCCTTATTACAAGCGTACCGAAAAGATCTGTTGCGTTGGCGTAAATTTCACCTTTACCTTTTTGGATTACTTTTTTAACTCCTGCATCTACCGAAAATCGTGAACCTGTACGTCCCTGAGGTACAATATCAGGCGCCAGATAAACCATATTTACCTGTGCACTAAGGTTATTACTAAACTTAAGGTTACTGTTCCATTTTACATTACCTGATGTAATTTGTTGTTTTGTACCTGTGTATGTTGTAGGTACTGGGTATACTATATTTACAGTAAAAGGATCTATAGTGTTTTGATACAGGTTACCATTAATGTTGAAGGTATACCATGATGATACTTTCTTTGAAAATATAAGTTGTGTACCCATAGCACGGCTTTTACCTGCATTTTCAAACACATTGTAAATAATTGTATTACCGGGTACAGTAGTGGCTATACGTGTTATAGTACCGTCTATAAACTTGCTGTATAATGATGCAAAAAAGTATCCGCCGTTAATATAGGCCTTATAGCCTAATTCTACCGAATTGGTGTACTGCGGACGTAAGCCCGGGTTACCTACTTTAATAATTTCGGCATCATCGTATTTCGGGAATATCCTAATATCAACCTCATTAGGCCTGTCAACTCTTCGGTTATAGAAAAGGGATAGTTTGTGGTTGTCATTTATTTTATAACCAAACCTTAAGGAAGGGAAAGGCTGGAAATAATGGTAGCCGTCACTTTTATAAACAGGATGGTTAGGGTTTACCTCATATTCCAAATCCAGATATTCCATTCTTACACCTGCTTCGGCCTCGATCTTATCACTTTCATATACATAGTTACCGTACACGGCAGGAATGGTTTCTTCATAGTCGGCTTTACCACCGGCATCAGCATCAATAACAGAATTAGTGCCCGGATAAAACTGCATGTCTGTAGGGATTACTCTGTTCCTGAATTTGAATCCGGTTTCAAGGCGTCCCTGTTTTAAGGGTTTTATATAATCGATATTCAGGTCAACCACATTTTCGTCTGACAGTAGTTTGAAAGCATCGGTACCTGTATAATCAGGTATAATGTTATTGAAATTGTACTTTTCGTCTTCCCTGTGGAAGGTATAATTCAGTCCGGCATTTAATACATGTCCCGGCTGGCTGAACCTATGCTGGTAACTGGCAGAACCCATCACCGTGGTTTTGACCTCATCTTCAAGAAATTTCCAAAAACGTAAATGTTCACTGTAGTCTCCGTTAAAAAAGGGTTCTTCACCATGATCGAGTATTTTTTCACGTCCATACATTACAGATAGTGATAGGGTGTTATTAGGATTGTATTCCCAGTCAAGTCCGCTTTTAAAAGTTGTGAATCGGGTATCCCTGTTGCGTTTTGTCTGTTGATTAATAATAGTACCATTGTCGTAGGTACGGGTAACAAACTCATTTTTGTTTAGAGCTTCGGTATACAGGTAATCTCCCTGTACATAGAAGTTAACTTTGTTTTTCCTGTAATTTAGTGATAGGGAAGGGTTTATTTTTGGAGTGAAGTTGTATTGCGGACTCATACCCGGCAGATTTGCCTTTCGTTCCCATAATGCGCCATAGCCACCTGCAAGACCAGTCTTACCTGTTAATCCATCACTTTTTTCCTTTTTGTAGACTATATTGATTATTCCCGCATTGCCGTTAGCATCATATTTAGCTGACGGGTTTTCAATAATCTCTATCTTATCAATAGCTGAAGCCGGAATATTATCGAGTCCGTATTGAGTATTAAATCCGGTAAGGGCTGTTTGTTTTCCGTCAATCAATACCATTACCTTGTTGTTACTTCTAAGTTCCAGTTTTCCGTCATTAACCGTAACTCCCGGTAAGTTTTGCATAGCCTGCAATACAGAGCCACCGCTTTGCGTAATATTATCGGATACAGAGAATACCTTTTTATCCATTTTGTCTGATACGGCATCCTGCTGTTTGTTTATCACAACTTCATTAAGGGCAGTACTTTCTTCCTGTAATGTAGTTTCTCCTAAATCCTGATAATCGCTTAACGAACCTACAAATACTGGGATAATAGATTTTGCATAGCCCAAACCACTTATCTCTATATTGTATTTGCCCGAAGGAATATCTTTTAAGGTATATACTCCTGTTTCTGTAGTAAGAGTACCAGCAATAACCTTATTATCCTTTTGTGTAGCGATTATAACATTTACAAAAGGAAGAGCACCTTGTGTATCCCTAACCGTACCTGATAGGGTTACTTTTTTATCCTGAGCAAAGCCAGTAATGCTTATTAAGGAAATTACCAGTAGTAAAATGTGTTTTAAAGGCAGATATGTGTTTTCTTTTTTCACGGTATTATAGTTTGATTTTTGGGTAAAACTATACAGTGATTTAGAAGGAAATCTGAATTTTAAAACTTTATGATAAAACTGTGTTTGTTATTATTAAACAGGTATTCAATTTGCCAGTTATTTACCTCGGTAATCCTTTTAATAATAGCTAACCCCAGTCCGTTTCCGGGAGAGGAAGGATCTGTTTTAGAGAATCGGTTAAATAGTTTTTCCTCATCCAGAGCTATACCGTTTCCTGTATTACTAAAAGTAAGGCTGTTTGTACCTGTAGTTATGGTAATGCTACCATTTTTTACATTATGCCTTATGGTGTTAAGGAAAAGGTTATTAATCAATACCTCAGTAAGTATTGGGTTTGCTGTTAAGGTAAGCTCATGAGAGAGCTGAGTATTTACGGTAATATGTTTTGAGTTTGCCTGCTCAATGAAAAAGTCAAGGTGTTTATTTATATAATTATTTACAGAAACCGATTCTTTTTCAAAGTAAGCTTCATTATCAATTTTTGATAAAAGTAACAGGTTTTTGTTTAGTCGGTTCAGTCTGGACACATCGTTATTTAGTGACTCCAATATTTCAAACTGGTCTTTAGTAAGGTTTTCAGCCTGTGATAAGTTGTCCAGTTTGGTTTGGAAAAGCGCTAAAGGTGTTTGTAGTTCGTGTGCAGCATTTTCCACAAACTCCCTTTGGTTTTTATAAATGGCCGTATTCTTTTCTATAAGGCGGTCAAGGCTTGTATTTAACTGGTTGAACTCTTCAATACCCGTATTTTGGAAATGAGGTTTAGTGTCCTTATCAATTTCAAAACTGCGTATTTGAGAAAGGGTATCATAAAAAGGACCCCACAGGTTTTTAGCCAGCCTGTTTGAAAGGTATATAATCCCAAGCATTAAAATCAAAATAATCAATAGGAACATAAAAGCTACGGTATATACCATATCTTCCATTTCAACCAGATTGTTTTTCTCTATATAAGTGTAGTGTTTGCCATTTATTTCTATAGGAGCCCAAAGTTCCCTGAAAGGTTCTGACTCATTAGCAAACGGGTCAAAGTATATGGTGCCGAAAATTGAGTCTTTTTGTACTCCGGTATCAGGGACAATTTCAACATCTCTGTTGTATTTGTTCCATATTTCTATGTCCTTTTCAGAGAAGCTCCCATTATGAAGTTCATTTTCTACAAAGGCTTTTTTATGAAAGGAAAGTATTTCGTCGGTTTCATATACATACAGCCAATGGCTCATAAAGTAGAATAACGGAGCACATACTATTAATATAATTACTGAATAGCGTAGAAAACTGCGGGTTGTTATGTTGAGTAGTTTTTTATTCATCGCTCCATTTGTAGCCTAGTCCGTATACGGTTTTTATATAATCTGCACTGCCTGCTTTTGCCAGTTTCTTTTTAAGGTTTTTGATATGGGCATAAACAAAATCGTGATTATCCAGCATATCTGCCATATCACCCGAAAGGTGTTCGGCAATTGCACCTTTAGAGAGTACTTTTCCCTGATTTCCTATTAGAAACAGCAGTAAGTCTATTTCTTTTTTGGTCACCTCTAATTTAGTATTATTTACAGATACCGACTTAGATAAAATATCTACTGATATTTCATGAAAGGAGATAATGTTGTTACCACTAAAGTTCTTGCGGCGTATAAGGGCCTGTATTCTTACCAGTAATTCTGATAAATGAAAAGGTTTGGTTAAGTAATCATCAGCGCCAAGTTGTAAACCTTCAATGCGGGTATCAAGTGTTTCTTTGGCAGAAATAATTATTACACCATCTGTTTTTTGAAGCATCCTTAATTCACGAAGTATCTCAAAGCCATCACCATCGGGCAACATTAGGTCCAGTAGTATACAGTCGTAGTTGTATAACTCAATCTTTTCCATAGCTTCTTTTGCTGTTGCTGCCGACTCGCATATAATAGCATTAGGAGTCATGTATTCAATAATACTGTTAGCAATTGCAGGCTCATCTTCTATAATCAGGATTTTCATACTGCAATTTAAACAAATAGATTTTGAATTAATTTTGAATTTTTCAGCAGAAGTAAAATTCTAGTTCATGGTATTATCTTTAATAATTTGGTGTGAGCTGTTTAGAGTTTATTCTTTTCTTTCAATTCTATTATCTTAAACTGAAAATTATCAAAAAGATCCTGATAGCTATTTTTAATATCTCTTTGCTTTAATAGTATCATAGCGTTTAACATTGCTTCCTGTATAAACTGATCATTTTTACCATAATTCCATATCGGAATGATACATGTTTCAAACATTTCTCTAAAACCGGATGACGGGCAGTATATACGGGGCATATCTTCTTTATCGGTATAAACTTCAGGCAATTTACTATATAAGCGACTGGCTAATACATTAACAAGAGCATTGAGGCTCAATACAGCAGTTGCAGGGTCGTTTATTCCCGGGCTCAAAGCTTTAATAGCTACTTCGCTAAGTTGCAGGCAACCATAATCGGCATTTAGTTCAATAGGCTGGCCATTATATAAGTCTACAGTTGCTATTATCTTTTCTGTCATTTCCTTAGTTATGTGACTTTCGGTAAATACTTCCATTACCGCAATATCCTTTAACAAAAAACTACTGCGTTTACAGCGAAAATGAATCACTAAATTGTTCTCCATAGCTATTTTAAGAAGATTTTCGGTGTCAAATCCCTGAAAATAACCTGACTGCGGCATTGCTATATTTATACCTGCTAACTGGTATTGTTCATATTCTGCAACTTCGGTTTTAAACGTATTAGATATTGCTGTAAGTGTTTTGCGTTCTATTCTTTCTATAACTGTTTCATACTTTACTGTCTTGGTAACATAATCCAAAAAGTAAATGAAAAGGAAAACAGCTATCACCGTAAGAATAATAAGCAAGTAAATACTTAGGGATGGAATTGTAATAGAATCACTTGTATCCCGTATTGTTGATAATATAGCAAGAGCATACACTATGGTACCAATATAATAACCCAGTACAACCTGTTGAAAACGATTTTGAATCATACTGGTTAATACCCTGTTACTCATTTGCGATGCAGCCTGATTAAGCACCACCATTACCATTGTAAAACTAAAAACAGTAAGAGAAAGTAGTGCAGCTGCTATTGTAGAAGCGATTGACCTTGCTGTGCTGGCATCTTTTAATTGTAGCCAGCTGTTGCCTGATTTAAGTTTAGTGCCAAAAGATGATAAATCAACCTCCAGCATAATGATCGATAATATTAAAAAACACACAGCAATTATACCCGGTAAAAAAGCAATACTGTTAATGATTCTTGTGTAAAGTATTCTGAATTTGTTTTTAATATTCATAAGTATCCTGATTGTTGGTATATCAAGATAGAAAAAATATACAGATTTTCAATTTCATTTAGTTTTTGTTTATGTGTTTTTTATTAATAAAAAACATTATTTACCGATATAGAAATATACTGTGACAAAAAGGCTCGTTATAATAAATAATTTATAAATATTTTCTATCTCCCTTTAAAGTCTTTATTACTATAAATATTGTTTACTATATGTAAATAAAAATGTTTTAGAAAATTTCTACTGTTTTTTTATGTTTATTCAAATATAGTTTGTCATTATTAGTATTTGTAATAAATCGGCAACCTTTCTTAACATTTTTCTTACCTAACATTAATGTCTTGTTAAGGATTTCTTAAAATCAAAAAGTTTACAATTATTAAAAAATAGTACAATTTTGCTTCGAAAATTTTACTAATACTAATAATTCAAACACAATGAGAAAAATTACAATGCTTATAAACGGTATGCTTTTATTGCTGTCGTTTGCTTCTTTCGCCCAAAAGGGAGGGGTTGAAGGAAGGGTTTTAGATGGTGATTTCCCCTTGCCCGGGGCAACAGTTTCGATCAAAGGAATTCAAAAGTCTACGACTACTGATTATGATGGGAATTTTACTATTACTAACCTTCCTGCTTCCAACTACGAAATTACTGTAACTTATATAGGTTATGAAACTTACACCGGACAGGTAACTGTTGAAGCCGATAAAATAAACAAGATTACTGCAATAAGTCTTGTACCAAAAACCTCAGAACTTGATGAGGTGGTAGTATCATCTTCAAGAAGGTTAAGTGAGGCAAAAGCATTGAATATTCAGAAAAACTCATTAAGCATAGTAAATGTAATTGCTGCTGATGGTATTGGTAAATTACCGGATAGGAATGCTGCCGAAGCTGTACAGCGTATACCTGGGGTGTCTATTGAACGTGATCAGGGTGAAGGCCGTTATGTTGCCGTACGTGGTTTACCTGCCGAATGGAGTTCTACGACCATGAATGGTAACAGGTTACCAACAGCAGCCGATGAAGGTGCAAGTCGTGCTACTGCATTCGACTTTTTCCCAACAGAGATGATTGGTTATGTACAGGTGGCTAAAGCTCTTACTCCGGATATCGATTCTGATGCTTTAGGTGGTAGTGTAAACTTTATTACTAAAACAGCCCCTTCTAAATTTACTGTAGATGCTACAATTGGTGCGGGTTATAACCAAAAATCAGACAAAGGTATTTATAGTGCGTCTGTATTGGTAGGAGATAAAAGCAAAGACGGTAAATTTGGGTATATTATGAATATAGCGCAATGGAACCGTAACTGGGCTTCAGATAACTTTGAAGCAAGAAGATCGGGAGATGAGGGTGTATACAGGCTGGAGTTAAGGGACTATGTAGGGGTAAGAAAAACAACCGGATTTAACGGTGGTTTTGAATTTAATCCTAACCAAAAAAATAAGCTTTTTGCTAAATTAAACTACGGTAAACTTCTTGATGAGGAAACACATTATAAGCACCGTATCCGCTTTGATAAATTTAAAGAAGACAGCGGTACAGGACGTATTGAACTTCAAAATATACGAAACGACCTGAACTTTGAATTTTATGCAGGCGAGCTGGGTGGTAAGCACGTAGGTAATAACGGTGTGCTTGACTGGAGTGTAGGACATTACAGTACAGAATTTTTTTACGGAAATATTCCTGATTCACAAAACAACAGTTACTATACTATTTTCTTTAATCAGGATGGTGTAGGGTTTAATCCGGCTTATATTGAAGACAGAGGTAACGGTCCGCGTGCTTACTGGGATACAGACGGTGGGTATATGAGTACAGGTAATATGTTTGATTATTTATCTGATCCTAACTTTAAGGATAGCCCCGATCAAATGAAGTTCTCTACACTTGAACTCTACAAGGTAGGTGTAAAAGAGCGCGATAATATTGTTGCAATGATAAACTATGAGTTTGATGCTAATGATGATTTAAAACTTAAGTTTGGTGGTAAATTCAGAGATAAGGACAGAAGAGCAACTTTTGCTGATGAGTTTTATAACTGGAGCGGTAACGGTGCTGCACCAACACTGGCAGATTATTCACAATACACAATCAATCAACCGGGAAGAACTGATTATTTAAACGAACTGAATACTAATATTGGTAACAGTTTCGGGCCGGTACTTTCTGAACAGGGTATGAACCAGTTTTACTACGACCACTTTGGGAATGGTAATCTAACGTTATCAGAAGGAAGTTCTGAAATACTGGCAAACGGTGGAGGTTTAGGTAGAAACTTTGATGTTGATGAGACTCATGCATCTGCCTATGGTATGGCGACTTATAAAATAAATGAGAAGTTTACATTTTTAGGAGGTATTAGAGCTACTAACACCCACACAAAAGTAAGTGGTTATCAGTTTGATGTTACTGATGAAAATCCTGACGGGGTAGTGTCTAAAGTAACTAAAACTAAAAACTATCTTTCAATATTACCTATGGTACATTTAAAATATGCTGCTAATGAAAACACTAACTTAAGATTAGCTGCTACAAGAACATTCTCAAGGCCTGATTTCGGTTATCTGGTACCGGGAGGTACTTATGTATCGGCAGATAATGAGTATGAAGGAGGAAATCCAGATGTGAACCCAACATACTCTTACAACTTTGATTTAATGGGAGAACATTATTTCGGTAAGCTTGATGTGGTATCGGCAGGAGTATTCTACAAACTTATTACAGACCCTATATTCCTTGATACAAGACAGGGTAATATTAACGGACATACAGGTGTAGAGATTTCTCAGCCTTTAAATGGAGATAATGCATGGTTGTTTGGTGCTGAATTCAGCGGTAATAAAAAGTTTGATTTCCTACCGGGCTTTTTAAGTGGTTTTGGTGTACAGGCTAATTATACTTACACAAAATCTGAAATGAAAATACCGGGTAGAGAGGGTAAAACATCTTTACCAAGACAGGGTGATCATTTAGTAAATGCACAGCTTTACTACGAAAAAGGTGGATTTAATATAAGGGCAGCTTATAACTTTAAGTCTAAATATATTACAGATCATGGTACAAGCGGACTAAGTAGGGACGATGTGTATTATGGAGATTATTCGGCACTGGATGCAAACGTTTCTTTAAAGGTAAGTAAGCATATTACTTTGTTTGCAGAGGTTAATAATCTTTTAAATCAGAAGCTGGAATATTATTATGGAGACCCAAGCAGACCTAAGCAGGTGGAGTATTATGGCGTGAGAGGTCAGGCAGGGGTAAAATGGAGTTTATAGATTCTTGTTTTAATATGCGTGTTTAGGTTTAATCAAAAGCCGGTTCTGTTAAGAACCGGCTTACCTTATTAAAAAAGCCTCTGAAAAACAGAGGCTTTTTTAATTTTATTATTGTTTTATACCTACGCGGTAATGTTCACCATTATTAGCTGCTTTAAATGCTGTTGTTAGTTCATTTAAATTATATTCATCACTAACTAAAGATTCAAAAGGATACGTATTGTGATTTTCAATTAAGAACAAAATAGCTGTTTTAAGGTCTTCGGGAGTGTAATTATGTAACCCCTTTATAGTGATAAGGTTTCTTACAATCATTTCGGCATTTACCTGTGTTGGTTTTTGATTGTAAACTGCACCAACCCAAACAGCCGTACCACCTATATTTAATACTGATAATCCTGTTTCCATTGCCGATGGTACTCCGGTAGTATCAATCACAACATCAATTTTGTCATTATCTGTAAAATATTCCTCAGCCTGGTTTGAAGTAAGTGTTCTATTTACACCAAAACTTTTAGAAAGCTCAAGTCGGTTTTCATTAATATCCATACAATACACATTTTTGGCTCCGTTATTTTTAGCCATTGCACAGGCAGACAGTCCCAACATTCCGGCACCTGTTACCAGTACGTTTTTATCGCTTAGGTTTCCTGCCAGTCGCATGGCTCCGGCAATGGTAGCATGAGTACAGTTTAACGGAGCTAAACTTTTAACGTTTAAATTTTCGGGTAATTTAAAAATGGCTGTACCTTTTCTAAGTACGCAATGGGTAGCAAAACCACCGTTTAATGTATCGGTATCACTAAGTGTATGATGCCCATATTTATAGAGATTTGGTGATTTTTGTGGTATCCCTTTTTCTGCCATCGGGTTGTTTTTATCAAAAGCATATACTGCCCATGTTATTAAATCACCCTCTTTAAGGCTGTTGCCAAGGTAATCGGTCGTTATAGTATCGTCAATACTAATTATTGTACCTATTATTTCATGACCTAAAATACAGGGAGCAGGAGATTGCCTTCTTCCGGTATAAGTATGCAGGTCGCTTGTGCATATGGTTGTATAGGTAATTCGTACAACAATTTCCCCTTCATTTGCCTTAGGTATTACTATAGATTTTTCATCAAACTCTTTATTAGGTTCGCTAAAAACCATAGCTTTTGCAGTGGTGTTTTTCATAGTCTTTTTGTTTACTATTTGTAATTTTTTTGATTTTGTATTTAAAACCTTTTAATACTATGTTTAATAAGTTTACAAATAAACATATTTTATAAAGCATTTAATTCCTAATGTACTAAATTTAATATAGATAGGTACGGTTTTTTCATATTTATTTTTATTTAAATCCTTGTTTTTCAGTGGTTATTGTGATTGTTTGACTTTTTTTTAAAGTTTTACTATTTGTAAAAATATTAACTATTAATTTACTTTAAGTTAATATATGTATAGCTTTCTAATTCTATTTTTGTTGATGTAGAATTAATCGAAGTAATTTTGAAAACAGTATATAAATTAACTAATAGTAAAAAAATAAAAGACATGTCCACAGTGTGGATTATGCTATCGGCTTTTCTTTGTTATACCGGTATGTATGCTGTAAGAAAATCATTTTTGGCGGGGCAATACCAGGATCTTGATTTTGGGTACGGACTGGATGCAAAGACTATTTTGGTTATAAGCCAGGTTATGGGGTATATGCTGTCAAAGTTTTTAGGTATAAAACTAATATCAGAAATGCCTAAACATAAAAGAGCAAACTGGCTAATTGGTTTTGTACTGTTTGGGCTTTCCATGCTTGGATTATTTTCTATACTGCCAAACGTACTAAAACCTTTGGCTTTGTTTTTAAACGGCCTGCCGTTAGGGATGGTTTTTGGGGTGGTTATATCTTACATAGAAGGCAGGAGGAATAGCGAAATGCTTGCCGCGGCACTAAGTGCTACCTTTATATTTTCTACAGGATTGGTAAAAACAGTAGGGGTTGTGCTAATGCAGGATTATAGTATTAGCGAATACAATATGCCGTTTTTTACAGGCTTGTTTTTTATGCCGTTATTTATAATAGCCGTATGGATGCTTAAAAGGGCTAAAGACCCATGCAGTATGGATGTTGAGGAAAGAAGCGAAAGGGTGCCTATGTATGCCCGTGAACGCAAAGACTTTTTAAAACAAAACGGATGGGGTTATTTTGGGCTTGTGGCTATCTATATACTGCTTACTGTAGTTAGAGACTTTAGGGATAATTTTATAGTTGAATTTTGGGCAGAACAGGGGTATTCTCAAGCTCCGCAGGTAATAACCCTAACCGAAATACCTGTAGCTGTCATAGTGCTTGTTATTACAGCTATGGGTATACTTATACGAAATAACAGTAAAGCCTTTAATACGGGTATGTGGCTTACAATTTCGGGGGCTGTTGTTATACTTGTTTCTACCATGCTTTTTGAAAAAGGTTATTTATCACCTGTATTTTGGACCATAATAAGCGGTATAGGGATTTATCTGCCTTATATACTGTTTCACTGCCTGTTGTTTGAAAGGCTTATTGCACTGTTGAGCTACAGGGGTAATGTAGGCTTTCTGTTTTATCTGGCAGATGCCTTGGGGTATCTTGGAAGTGTAGTAGTGCTTATTTTAAAAGAGGTAACAGGTTTTAAACAAAGCTGGGTAGCCTTTTTTACAGGGCTTAATATTAAAACGGCAGTACTGGTGCTAATAATATCATTACTAACCATGCTTTACTTTAACCGGAAGATTACGGTTGTAAAAATCCAGAGTGCTACCGCATAACTTATCTGAAAAAGAAAAATCCATTTAACTACTTAGTGTAATGAATACAAAATATGATTTAATAATTGTGGGCGCAGGGGCTTTAGGTACTTTCCATGCCTATCATGCAATGCAAAACGGACTAAAAGTTGCTTTGCTTGAAAAAGATAAAGCCCCAATAAGCGCTACAGTACGAAATTTTGGTCAGGTTGTACCATCAGGGATGGATACCAAATGGCAAAATTACGGAAGGGAGAGTCTTAAAATTTATAATGAGATACAAAGCACCTTTGATATTTCAATACGTAATAACGGTTCGGTTTATCTGGCATCAAATAACGATGAAGTAAGGCTTATAGAAGAGCTTCATCAAATCAATAAAGGGAACGATTATGAGTCGGTTTTACTTACTAAACAACAGTGCCTTGAAAAGTATGAGGGACTTAAAGATGACTACGTAAAAGCAGGCTTGTTCTTTCCGCAGGAAGTAACTGTTGAACCGCGTGTAATGATTAACAGATTACTGGAATACCTGATTAACAATAAATGGCTTGAGTTTTATAACGAAACTAAAGTAGTGAGCTGCGAATCTAAAGGAGATAAAGTTACTGTTGTAACAGCTAAAAATAAGGTGTTTGAAGCCTCGAAGGTTATTATATGCTGCGGATCTGAATTTAAAACATTATACCCTGAAGTTTTTGAGAAAAGTGATATTGAGGTTACTAAACTTCAAATGATGCAAACAAAACCACAGGGGAATTACAAACTAAACGGATCTATACTTACAGGGTTGTCCATACGCAGATATGAGGCTTTTTATGAGTGTCCGTCTTTCAATGAAATAAAGAAAAACGAGAATCCTGATTCGTTAGAAAAGAAATGGGGAGTGCATATTCTTTTCAAACAGGCCACAGATGGTTCTGTAATCATAGGGGACTCCCATGAGTATGCCGATGCGGCTAATATTGATGACCTTGGCTTTTACCTGAATATGGATATTGATGAGTTTATGCTTGCAGAGGCAAAAAAAATATTTAACCTGCCTACGTTTGAAATACAAAACAGATGGTTTGGAATATACTCTCAGTGTAAAAACCATGATATTTTTCAGCATACCATTGATAATAATATTCATATCGTTACAGGTATAGGCGGAAAGGGAATGACTGGAAGTGCCGGATTTTCAAAAGAGAATATTTTAAAAATTTTCAATAAAAATTAAAACATGACAGATATTAAACTGGTGGTTTTTGATATGGCAGGAACTACCGTTAATGAGGATAATTTGGTTTATAAAACAGTACAGAAAGCGATTAATGACGAAGGGTTTAATGTTACTTTAGAGCAGGTTCTTGAACATGGTGCAGGTAAAGAAAAACACAAAGCCATAACAGATGTTTTAACAGCATGTACGGGTATTTACAATATAGCTGAAGTCGCGAATAAAGCTTTTGCTAATTTTAAAATAATGCTTGAGAAGGCTTACAATGAAGGTGAGATTAAAGCTTTTGACGGTATGGAAGACTTTTTTACCGAGCTACATGATAACGGAATTAAGATTGTTCTTAATACCGGTTATGATTTTAAAACAGCGACCAAATTAATGAACAGGCTGGAATGGAGAGTAGGGAAGCAGGTGGACGCGCTAATCACATCGGATGATGTGGTAAACGGACGGCCTCACCCTGAAATGATTAATATGGCAATGGAGCTTTTTGGTATTGAGAATGCGGCTCAGGTACTAAAAGCAGGTGATTCTGAAATTGATATTATTGAAGGAAGAAACTCTGGTTGCGGACTTACAATAGGCGTACTAAGCGGGGCACAAACACGTGAACAGCTTGAACTGGCTCAGCCCGATTATATACTGGATAGCCTTACAGGACTAAAAGCAATACTGTTTAAATAGTGAGTTTCAATTCGTTACTTAACCCGCCTTTTTAAAGAGGTGGGTTATTCATTTTTATGGAAAAAGAAATAAAGCACCAGCATTTTAGAAGGAGCATTGCTTCTGTTTACAGGTACGTGTGGTATACGTCCGTCAAAAAATATGGAATCTCCCTCTTTTAACAATACTTCTTCCTCACCAATAATGTACGAACATTCGCCCGTTAAAATATATTTAAACTCATAGGCATCGGTTTCAACCTTACCGCGTTCTGAGTTAGGCATTACCTCAAGCAATACAGCCTCAAAACCAACAGATGAAAGCTGTTTGCCAAAAAGGAAACGGTATTCAAATCCCTTAGCTTCATCTTCTTTTTCAATAACAGTATTCTCTTCCTTTCTGGAAACTATAAAGTTGTTTTTGTCCGATTTAGGCAGTCCGTTAAAGAAGTCAGATACCTCTATACCCAGTGCCTGTATAATATTAAGTAAAACTGGTAGGGAAGGGATGGTTCTTCCGTTTTCAATACGCGATATTAGTCCGTTACTTACATCAGCATTACCGGCTACGGTATTAATAGTAAGTCCGTTTTTTTTTCGGATTTCTTTAATGCGTTTTCCTAACCCTATGAGATAATCTTCCATTGATGCGGTTTATTGGTAATAAACGTCAAATGTCTTAAAACCTTTATTAACTTCAAAATTAAATTTTGTTTTAGGTTTAAAATGCTGTAATACTGTTGATTATTAAGAAAAAATAAATGATTTGTTTTTAAACGGTTTAGTTAATGTTAAGGATATTAATAATAGTTTAAAAAAGTGATTCAGAGTAATATGATTTTTAATATTAGTATAATTTTAAGGTATAAAAATTACTAATATTAAAAATTTAATTATGAAATCAACACCAATTATTTTTAGTTTACTGGGGATATTTCTCCTTTTAACTGCATGTTATGAACCTGATATGACCACAAATGAAACAGACGTAAACCTTAAATCTACCGCTGTAAAAAAAGTGCTTGTAGTGGGTATAGACGGATGCCAGTATGAAAAAATAAGTAATGTAGATACACCTAACATGGATGCTTTTAATATGACAAAAGCATTTGCAGGAGGTATTACAGGTACATCGTCAGAGCAGGCTACTTCAAGTGGTCCGGGTTGGATGAGTATACTTACCGGAGTATGGGTAAACAAACATGGGGTGCCAAATAACAGTTCGGGTACTTATAAGTCGCAGGCAAAAAGTGTGTATCAATACATAAAAGAGGCTAACCCGTCACTAACCATATCAAGTATAGCAACATGGTCACCAATTCATGAGTTTTTACAGGATCAGATGAGCTTTGTGGATCATAGGTATGATGGAGGAGATGACGATGATGCTTTAAACAGGGCGATTTATGAAGTGAACACCAATAGTCCTGATTTTCTTTTTGTCCATTTTGATAATGTTGACCACGTGGGGCATGCTTCAGGCTTTTCAACTTCTTATAACAACAGTATTAAGGATATGGATAACAGGTTGGGTCAGCTTATGAATGCCGTTAATCAACATGCACAACAAAACAATGAAGACTGGTTAATTATCCTTGTTACTGATCACGGAAGAGAGCCTTCAGGTGGTTATTCTCACGGCTCACAGACTGAAAGTGAAAAAACTATTTTCATCGGTATGAATAAAGTAGGGAATGAAGAGTTTACATCAACTGTAAATCAGTTGCCAAATCAGGCTTTTAACGGTATATATGGTTATCCTTCACAAACATCTGTTACTCCAACTGTTTTATCGTATTTAGGAATTGATATTGATGCTAACTGGCAACTGGAATCTACTTCATTAGTAGGAAGCGTAGGTCCTAGAAAAGTAATGTTTAATACGAACAATGATTTGTTCTGGTATTCACAAAGTCCGGCAGATGCCCAGATTTACAGAAACAATGAACTTATAGCTACTGTCCCTGCAACACAGGGAAGTTATTCAGATTCGGGAGCTTCTTTCGGAAAAGTAAATTATACTGTAGTTGTTGATGGTCAAACAGGCTCTGTTCAAAAAAACAATTCAAAAATCATAGCTGGTCTTGACTGGAATGATGCGCTTGATAATGTAGCTTATTTCTTTAGGAGTGATATGAGCTATGTAAAATATAATAAATTATCTGACGCTGCCTATAGCGGTTATCCTAAACCAGTAGACAACAGTACATGGTCTGGTCTTGACAGCTATAAAGATAAAATCAATGCTGCTTTTAAATGGAGCAACGATAAAGGCTTTTTCTTTTTAAACGATGGAACTTTTTTAAGATATGATATGAATAACGATGCGGTAGATGGAGGTTACCCAAAACCGATAAGCAATAGCACTTGGCCAGGGTTAGAAGGATATGGCGACAAGATAATTGCAGCGGTTAAATGGAATCAGTCAAGAGTTTATTTCTTCCTTAATAACGGTACTTATATACGTTACAGTATTACAAACGACAGTATGGATGCCGGATATCCTAAGCAAATAAATAACAGTACATGGCCGGGAGTTGGTAACTATGCTAACAATATAACTTCTGCAGTAGACTGGAGTGCACAGTACTTCTATATATTTTTAGATAATAATACTTATATAAAGTATGATAAGTATTCTGATTCGGCTGTTTCGGGTTATCCTAAGCCTGTAAATAACAGTACGTGGCCGGGACTAATGAATTAATTTTTTAGTAGTTAAATACTTAAATATAGAAGCCCTTGTATAGTAACTATTGTACAAGGGCTTTGCACAAATAAGCTGAAATATCATTTTGTATATTTCTCAAAACTACTCAACTAATAATTCATTTACTTATATATACTTGACTTCCCTAAACATTATTAAATCTTTAAATGTCCTTATAGCTTAATTGTGTAGTGTCTATTCTTTTAATTTTGTTATAAACCTCACCCACTATATTATGGATACTGATTTGATAATAAGATTGAACAATAGCGACGAATCTTGTTTTCAGGAAATTTATGAGCTGTATTCCTTTAAAGTGTATTGCTTCGTAAAGAAATATACAAAACAGAATGCTGATGCCGAAGATGTAACCCAAAACGTTTTTATTCATTTATGGAAGTATAGGGAGAGACTTAATCCGGAAATTCCTCTTGAGTCTGTTTTGTTTAAAAGTTCTAAACAGGAAATTTCCAAATGGTATAAAAAACAAAACAGGATTTTTACTTTAAACGAGAAAGAAATAATTGCCGAATTGGATGAATCCTATGATGAAGATGAGATAGCTGAGAAAATGCAGAAAATAGAGTATCTGCTTAATCAGATTCCGGAAAGGAGAAAAAAAATTTTTGTACTGCATAAATTTGAAGAATTAAGCTATAAGGAAATAGCCCTTCAAATGAATATGACTACCAGCGCAGTAGCAAATCAAATATCAAAAACCTTACAATACCTAAAAAAAAATTCTATAAACAGCAACGAGCTTTATTGGTTCATATTATTTTTTATTGACCAGTTGTAATGTTAATTAATTGTAATCAGTATTTTTTAGTGTATTTACATGTAAAATATGATTAGTGTCTTGTTTTTATGTTGTTTATGATGTTTTTTTCATTTTTAGTCTCTAATGTTTTATTAATAAATCTTTAAGTATACTTTTTACCCGTGACATTTCATTTCTGTATTAGCTAATGCTCTTATAATAGTATAAACCCCAAAAATTCCTTATAGGAAATGAAGTCGGAAATGAAAAAACAGTGGGATGATATTCCTTTAAAAGGAATGCTGCCTCAGGACCTTAAATTACGAATGTGGAAGAACATTCGAAAGGTAACAATCGCTAAAACCAAAAATGTTTACAGATGGATGACTGCTGCGTCAGTAATATTGGTAATGACAGCTATAGGTTATCAATTCTTTAATAGGACTGTTAATATGCAGCATATAGTAGTTATGCAAACATTTGATAATGATATTCGTCTTGTAAGGTTACCTGACGGAAGCCGTGTGTGGTTAAATGAAGGCACAAAGATTGAATATCCGGAAAATTTTGACGGAAGTACAAGAAATATTGTTCTTACCGGCGAAGCTTTTTTTGAAGTGGAGAAAGATTCCTCAAAACCCTTTATAATATCTTCAGGTTTAATTAAAACTACTGTTTTAGGTACTTCCTTTAATGTTAAGGCTTATAACGGAACTGTACCTCTTGTGGAGGTTAGAACAGGTAAAGTAAAGGTTGAAAACAAAAATGGTTCTATATTTTTAGTAAGAGGTGATGCAGCAGTATATATGCCTACAAGCGAAACTTTAGTTAGGAAAAAAGCTGAAAAATTAGAGCCTGATTATAAAAAGGAACTTCTTGATGTAGACGGTTTAACCCTTGAAGATGTTGTTACTCTTCTTCAAAAAGATTATGATTTTTCTGTAGAATATAGCACAAAGGATTTAAAAAAGCTTAAGATAAAAGGAACATTAGGAACAAAGCAGGGCATTACAGAGATGCTTAACACACTTGCTTTTGCCTTAAATCTAAAAGTTACAGAGACTGCAAACCACAGGTATATGCTGAGTAAGTAATACTTTAATATAATAACCAACACCCAACACAAATTATTAAGATTATGAACAACCCACATTCAGGGCAATATTTTTTTGCCTTTTGGATTTTATTTATCGGCTTATTTTTTAATATAACTACTGCGACAGCACAAACAGGTACAGTATCGGTAGAGTTTAAAAATGCATCACCTAAAGATATTATAGATAATCTTGAATCAAGAACTCCTTATCGATTTATTTATCAGGATAATATTAATCTTGATTCTCCTAAAGTTACTTTAAAAAAGGACAATGTTTCAATAGATGATTTACTGGAGGAGTTACAGGAACTTACCGGCTTAAATTTCAGGAGAAATGAGAATAATATTGCCATTAACAAACCTGATACTGAGGCTAAAAAAAAAAGATTACAGGGAATATCAGGAAAGATAGTAGATAATTACGGAATCGCTGTTTTTGACGCTATAGTTACTCCCTCTCCCGGAAATGTTACAGTTTTTACAGATGTTAACGGTGATTTTATCCTTGAACTCGAACCAGGGTTTTATGATGTGGAAATAACAGCTCAGGGTTTTGCCTCAAGATTTATTCAGAACATACCTGTAGATGCAGGAAGTTTAACACCATTGAATTTAGCATTGGAACTTAATCAAAACATCACACTGGAGGAAGTTACCATTACAGGACAACAATACAAATCGACAGAGTCTACAGAAGGACTGTTGCTTCAGCAAAAAAGGGCTGCCCAGATGTCTGACGGTATATCTGCCGAACAAATAGCCAGAACTCCGGATAATAATGTAGGGAGTACTCTTAAGCGAATAACGGGAGTGACAACAATAGATGACAGGTATGTAGTGGTGCGCTCTATGGGCGAGCGATGGAATCAGGCCATGATGGACGGAATTAGTTTGCCGAGTACTGAGGTTACTCAACAAAGCTTTTCATTTGATATTATACCCACTGCTATGGTACAAAGTATTGTGGTTAACAAAACGGCAACTCCTGATATGTATGCTAATTTTGCCGGAGGTAATATAGAGGTAAAAACGAAAGACATACCTAAAGAAAACTTCACAAGTATATCGATAAGTAACTCCTATAATAATAGAAGTACTTTTAAAGATTTCCTGACTAAGCAAAGGGGAGAGTACGATTATTTTGGTTTTGATGACGGTACAAGAGATTATCCTGATTTTCAGAGCTACCCTGTTCCTGTAAATGAAGCAGAATCAGGTCCGTTTTTTGAAGAATCTAAAAAATTTACTCAGGATAATTTTACAACTTATAAGGATAAGGCAATGCCTAATACCTCTTTTCAGCTTGCATTGGGACGGGTATATAACCTTAATGAAGACAGTAAATGGGGATTTTCAGGTTCATTATTGTTTAGAAATACACAAAGCAAACAGGTTATAGATCATACCTCAAGAGGGGTATTTAAACCTAATGCTGAATTTTTCCCTGAAGGAATAGACTACGATTTTGGTGATTATCAGGCACCGCTTGAATATCCTGTTTTAAAAAAGTATGGCTATAGGAATTCGGGAGCAATTTATACCTATAATTCCACACTTGCTGGGATGCTTAATGGAGGTATACAATTTGGGAATAATAAAATTACCATAAGAAACACTCTTATCCATATCTATGATAACCAGTTAACTCAAATAACAGGGTGGGACGGCTATGGTATTTCATATAATGAAATATTGGATGGCAGTACCCAGCCTATAACAAAAGAAACGGATTATCCTGTATATACTGATTTCTTTCAAACAAAGGTTGAAGGCAATCATCGCTTTAATGGGTATGAGTTTAACTGGTTTGGTGCAGTAAATTCCACAACAAAGAAAACTAAAGATGCTACTTTTTTAACGAATCAAAGAGAAAGGTTAGGAGATGATGTTTTGGTTTATACAGAAGTTTATAATTCAGCAAATAATGTTAAAAGGAGGAATTTTAATAATGATGAAATCGATTATAATATAGCATTAAATATTAATAAGTCGTTTAATTTTAATAATATAAAGAACAATGTTAAAATAGGCTATTTCGGTACTTTTAAAACAGCTACAAATAAACAGGAAAGTGCGAACTTACAGGTGATAGGGCAGAACTCAGACAGGGTAAGAGTATATAATCTTCATGAAACTCTGTCAGGATCCTATTATTACTATGGCGGCTTCGGTTGGTTAAAAACGGGTACGTACGGAAATCGTTATGAAGGTGAAGTAATAACACATTCTCCATTTATAATGCTGGACAACAGAATAGGTGATTTTTTAAGAATAGTTTGGGGTTTAAGGGCGGAGAGTTATGATTATAATGAGATTTCTAACCAAAGTGAAGCGGAAGATTTTGCTTTAACAGAGTCGCCAGACAAACTGTGGCAATATCTTCCTTCAGTAAACATAACATATAGCCCTGCAGAAAAAATTAATATTAGACTGGGATATTACAAATCAGTATTAAGACCCCAGTTTTCCGAAAGGTTACAAATACCATATTATGACCCTCTTTATGAGGCTAATATCATCAATTTCACTGCAAGGGGTGGTATACTTTCTTCTGTTGCAAATAATTATGATTTTAAGTTGGAGTGGTTCCCTTCTCTTGGGCAAATACTGTCTGCCGGGGTTTACTATAAAAAAATTGATGATCCTATAGAGAAAATTTCGAGTTCGCCATACGATAGCGCAACTAGGTTTATTTATACTACTAACTCTGATAAAGCAGAGCTTTGGGGGGTTGAAGCAGAGATTTTAAAGAATCTTTCCTTTTTAGGGGAAGGCAAAGCTCTTGAAAATATTTATTTGTATGCTAACGGGACAATTAATGAAACCACAGTTACCTCTTATGTTAATACAGACGGTACGGGAGGTTTATATGAAGCAAACAGACCTTTGTACGGACAATCTCCATATAGTTATAATTTAGGATTAGACTATATAGGCGACAGACTATCATTTAATATAAGGTATAACGGTAGCGGAGATCAATACCTTTTGGTTGGTTTTGATTATAAGGATGAAGAGATACGCAGACCGTATGCCGTTACAGATGCCCAAATAAGCTATAGGTTTTTTAAAGAAAAAAACTTTGAGGTAAAATGCAGTGCTCAAAACATTTTTGACAGGGTTTTGGAAACCTATAACAATCAAAACAGCTATTCTTCATTATCGGGAGAACAGGCAGGAAAAAACCCACGAGATCAGTATCAGTTAGGTATGGGAGCTACTAAAAATTATGATGAAGATATAGACCGTGTACTTTTCAGGTCGTATACGGGAAGAACTATAAAACTTTCTTTAACCTACAATTTTTAGGGGAATGTTACTTTAATGTAACTGCTTTACATCTATGATTAACAAACCATTAATTTGTAAAACAGACCGTGATAATCTAAGAGCTTATGGTCTAATATGAATAAATACGATAACGATTTAGGTTTAATTGTAATGTGTTTAAAAACTATTCCGGAAGGGCAGAGAAAATCAGGATTTAAAATTAGTAATAACTAATAAATAATTGCTGCCAACTGAAGCAATAGCCTAAAAGATATTACAGCCTGTGACCGGATAACCTTTCACAAAACAAAACCTATAGTGAAAGACGGAAGGTAATACAATAAGGCATGGATGCAGAATGCCTTAATAAAAAAAGGCCTGAGGAAAGTAAATTTGCTGCCTTTCCAAAGGCCTGGGAAATAGTGTAGCAGCAAATATACCAACTAATTATATTATTATGAAAAAATTTTTAATGCTGGCAGCTTCAACCTTACTGCTGTTCTCTTGTCAAAATGATGACGTTGCAGATTCTTCATTCACCTTACAGTCTGCAGGGGCAGATTATAGCGGCTATCCGGCAACAGTTCAAACTGTAAGTGGTAGCATAACAACTAATACTACCTGGACAAATGATAAAGTTTGGGAAGTAGAAGGAGTTGTTCGTGTAAAAAACGGTGCTACTTTAACTATCCAGGCTGGTACATTTATAAAAGCTAAACCTCTTGGAGCAGGAGTTGCAACTGGTGTACTTGTTGTTACTAAAAACGGTAAGATAAATGCTCAGGGTACAGCTGAAAGCCCAATTATTTTTACAAGTTACAATCTTCTTGATGGTGTTGCTTCTACTGTAGCTTCTCCTGGTGATTTTGGTGGTGTAGTACTTCTTGGTGATGCTCAGGTAAATAACGGTTCTACAACAAATATTGTGGAAGGATTAGGAGATCAGCCTACAGTTTCAGATTTTTATTTTGGAGGCACAAACAATTCACACGATGCAGGAGACATGGCTTATGTTCGCATTGAATTTGCAGGACGTATTCTTGATGCTGATGCAGGTATTGAAATTAATGGTTTAACATTTGGTGGTGTTGGTAATGGTACAAACATCAACCACATACAGGTTTCTTATGGTAGAGACGATTCTTACGAATTCTTTGGAGGTACTGTAAGCCCAACTCACCTTGTATCTTTTGCTGCTGATGATGATAACTTTGATTTTGATTTAGGTTATACAGGATCACTTACAAAAGCGATCGCTATTGCCGATAAAAATTCTACACACAGCCAAAGTGGCGGTAATCCGGATTCTAATGGTATTGAGCTTGATAACAATGCAGGAGGTACTTCTACAACAATCATAACAAGACCGGTAATTTCTGATCTTTCTATTGTTGGTGTAAGCTCTTCTTCAGACGGAGGTCTTTATGAAAATGCTATACACGTACGCAGATTGGGAGAAATTGACCTAACTAATGTAACTGTAACAGGTTATAATACTGGTATAAGATGGGAAAGCCCTTCAGTATCTTCTAATTCATCTTGGTCTGACTTTGATGCTCATGCTTTTGTAACTCCGGCTACTTCTTCATTAGGTTTTGGTAATGCAACTTCAACATCAAACCCTGCGCAGGCTTGGGGGCTTACTCAGCCATTCTTTAATAATTCAGGCTTTAGCCTTTCTGGTAATACAGGTGCTTTTGCTACTGAGTCTGGATGGACAACTGGATGGACAAAGTTCAGCGGCTTTTAATAGTTTATAGTTTTTGTTAATTAATACATAGTAACCAACCCGGCATGGGTAGTTTTCTACCCATGCCTTTTTAAACACAAATACAATGAAAAAAAATTTACTTCTGGCAATTTTTACTTTTATCACTTTTGGTGCATCGGCACAAATTACAGTTTGGGAAGACGATTTTAATGATGCCGATGTTTCAGACTGGACACTTATTGACGTAGATGAAAATTCCAGTAACTGGATGGCAAGAAAAAATTTGCAAATCAGTAATGAAGGGCTGCCTGCTGACGGGGAGAAGGATATTTTTGGTACGTATAATATTGATATGTCTACAGGAGGAGAACTTACTCCCGAGGAAAATAATTGGGCTATCAGCCCTGCTATAGACCTTTCCTTTTACGAAGGAAGCGGTGAACTTATAATTAATGCACAATCGGCTATTTATGGTGGAACAAATTTCTCTTTACCCGTTTATATTTCTGAATCTTCAGATATTGAAGAAATTATGGAGGGAGAGCCCGTAATTGTTAACTTGGTAAGAGGTAATAATGAAGGTGATTTTTTTGAGGACCATACCATTGACATCTCTGAGTATATAGGACTTGAAGAAGTATATATTGTTTTTGCAACTCCAAGTAATATGGGAACAGGTGTAGAGATAGATAAAGTAACCGTTACAGCACAAAATATTCTTGATACTAAAGATGTTAATATAACCAGGTTTAGTTTAAAACAAAACCCAGCAGAAGACTATCTTCTTTTATCTGCCGGAAATCAATTAGATATTGCAAACACTTCAGTTTTAATATATAATACTACAGGATCATTAATTAAGCAATCTGGCTTTGTTACAGAAGGAATGTATGTAGGAGATGTACCTTCGGGTGTATACTTTATGGTTGTTACAGATGGATCAACTACCGAAAAGCTTAAATTCATTAAAAAATAAATTATTGATTTTCTTTTAGCATCTAACTAAAATGCTGCCGGTAAGTTGTTTACCGGTAGTATTTTTAATTTAAATTTAATATGTTTAATTTATTGAAGAGATTTTTCCTTATCATTTCTTTATTATTGTTATTGTTATCATGCGATGATAATTTGCTCCCTTATTATGATACTCAGCAGCCGGGTGAAATAGTGATTAGAGGATATTCGGTTTCAGATTCATTGCAGGTAATTGTCGATGAAGCCCCCATTATTATTAACGAAAAATCGGTTTTCCTTAAATATATGGATAGCGACTATGAGTTTGTTTATTATAACGATAAGGCAAAAAATGTTGATATTGTAATTAATGAAACCTGGGAGATTCTTAAATCTTACAGTTTTACAAACAACAAACCATTTGATACACTTTCCTTTTTTTATAGTAACGGAACATATATCGATAATGTGCTAAGGTTTAAAAAAAGTGTTTTAAACGAGCAGGGGACTACAGGCTATAAGTTTATATTCCCTTCCCTAAACCGTTATTCCAACACAAATTATACCGGTCCATTAGACGGTATAATACGAAACACAAGTGGTACTGTACTTGGAACAGTAGAAAATATTACATCAGATAATTTTAGTTCTTTTAGTGAGTTTTCATTTTCATCTCCACCTATAATTAAGATGGAACTGGTTAAACATGGTACAACCGAATCATATATAGCGGGCAGGCAGATTTTGGTGACAATGGTTATGCAGGCAAATAAGTCAAGAATGATTGTTTTAGAAGAAAAGCAAGATGAATCAGGAAGCTTTTCAGGAGTTGATGGTATAGTTGACTTAAATGATTATTTTGAATTTGAAACAGAATAATAATTAAGACTAAAAAAGAGTGATAAATCATTATATAAATAAGGTATTAGCAGTTTTAATTTTAGCTTTATTTTATGTTTCCTGTCAAAAAGATGATGCTCCTGTTGTTTATAGTGCAGGAACTAATGAGTATAACAATCAGTGGATATATGAACAGATGAAAAGATATTATTATTGGAATAATGAAATTCCTAATAATACAGATTTGTCTCAGTTTCCAAAAGATTATTTTTCTTCATTGTTGTTCCATCAGGATAGGTTTTCCTATGTCTATCATCCATCAATACCCGAAAGTATTCCTTCTACATTGCGTTCCTCTTTTGGAATGGATATTAGCTTTATTTTATATGAAGGAAATGTTTATGGAGTGGTCTTGTATGTACTATCCGGTTCTCCGGCGCAGAATAATGGGCTAAAAAGAGGTCAGTTAATTACTACTATAAATAATATTCCAGTTTCCCAAGCCAATTACAATACATTATATGAAGCTATGGGTAATGCTGATAATGTTAGTTTTACAATTGTTGAATTTACCGAAGAAACCGGTTTTTCTCAACCTGTAGCCAAAGAGCTTACGAGTTATTATACTTTTTTACAGGCTCCGTTATATAATATTATTTCAATAGGTGATAAAAATATTGGCTATTTACAAATAAGTCATTTTGACGTAGGATTAGCTCAATCATTGCGGAATATTTTCAATGAGTTTAAATCTCAAAATGTTAATGAGGTAGTTTTAGATTTAAGGTATAACGGAGGAGGAGATGTTTCGTCGGCTACGGCATTGAGTATCCTTTTGGCTCCAAATATAGATCAGGATGATTTGTTCATTATTTTTAAGGGAAACCAAAATGGCGGAGAGATAAATCAGTCTTTTAAACAAGCTTTGGAAATGAATGAATTTAATGTTGATTTTAATCAGTTAAGGCAATCCAATATACTTTTAAACAGAGTTTTTGTTTTATGTGGTAAGAATACGGCATCAGCATCAGAGATTATCATAAACAACCTTAACCCATACATGAATGTCATAACAATAGGAGAGACTACAAGAGGGAAAGATATGGCAGGATTCCCTATTCAGGATAACAGACTGCCTGATAGCCCCGGTTGGACTATTTATCCCGTAATATATAAGCTTTATAATGCATTAGGACAGGGGGATTACAATGACGGAATTTCAGTAGATATTGAACTGGATGAACTTTCTCAAATTGAATTATTTCCGTTAGGAGATCAAATTGAATTACTTTTTAATGAGGCTATAAATAACATAACAGGCAGCTCCGGAAGGAAAGAAAGGGGGACGACCTCAGGATTACAAAAAACACATAATACCGACAGTTTTGTAATAATACCTAATATTTCAAACAACAAATAGTTTACAATTAAATTATACTAATAACTCGATAATTAAAATGCAGGGAATAAACGCAAAAGAACATCAGAATGTCATAGAGGCCTACAGGAAATTTGAAGAATTAGTGAAAATTGTTGAAAATAAATTACCACAAGATGAGGATAACAAAACGAGAAAGGGAATAGAAGAACTTCGTAATTTGTACTTTAAATTCCACTCACTTTTAAATGATTTAAGTCACTGTACTCAGCAATATGAACAAAGAAAAAAGACAGTTCAGAGCGGAATGTTCAAAAGTATTAGAAAAATGAAATCTCAATTAAAGAATAAAGGAGAAAAATATTTTTGAAATATAACAATATATTGTGAGAATTTTATGGTGTGTTAAGAGTGTTAATATAAAAAAGAATGCCACAATAAAATTGTGGCAGTTCTTCAAAAACAAATTAACCTAACTACAATGGTTTTTTCTTATAACTTAAATAAAATACCTGTGGTAGTACAGTAAGGGAAAGTATCATACAAAACAGTAGTCCGCCCACAATCATAATGGCTAACGGTTTTTGTATTTCAGACCCCATTCCTGTAGACATGGCTGCGGGCAGTAGCCCAAGCGACCCCATTAGTGCAATCATTACAATAGGCCTAATTCTGTCATAAACACCTTCACTAACCGCATCGTTTAAATGCATTTTTTTCCTCATGTTTTCTTTCATTACGGCTATAAGTATAATACTGTTTATGGTGTTTACCCCAAAGAGTATTATAAAGCCAATACCCGCCGAGATTCCAAACACAGTACCGGTAATCCATAAGGAAAGGAAACCTCCAATAAATGCAAACGGTATTGTACTTGTGGCAATAAGAGTATCCTTAAGATTGCCAAAGTTGAAATACAGTAAAAACAAAATAAACAGTAACACTATTGGTACAATTACCGCTAATTGCTTAGAGGCTCTTTCTTTACTCTCAAACTCACCTGCCCACTTAATTGTATTTTCCTTAGGCAGTTTTACCTCTTCTGCAACTTTCTTTTGTGCTTCGGTAATTGTACTGCCTAAATCCCTTCCTTCAATATTAAAGCCTATTGCTATGTATCTGCTGTTACCTTCGCGATAAATAAATGTAGGTCCGGTTTTGTAGTCAATGGTCGCAATTTCCTTTAATGGTACACGCTTACCATCGGTAGCAGGAATAAGTATGTTTTCTATTTTCTCTTTGGTATCCCTGTATTCTTTCTGAAAACGGATCCTGATATCAAACATCTTCTCGTCATCGTAAAAAGTAGAGGCTGCCTGACCGCCAATAGCCATAGCTATTACTGCCTGTGCATCGGCGGTCGTGATGGCATAACGAGCCATCTTCTCATCATGGAGTTGGATGCGGAGTTCCGGCAGCCCAATGTTTTTATAAACATTAATATCTTCTATACCTCTTACATCTTTAATTGATAAGGCTACCTCTTCGGCCATTTTTTCCAGTTCAAAAAGGTCGTCTCCAAATATTTTTATTACCAGCGGACTTTTAACTCCCGCTACATACTCTTCTACATTATCCTGAATAGGCTGGCTAAAACCAAAATTGATTCCCGGATACACTTCGAGTTCTTCCTTAATTTCGGCAATAAGTTCACTTTTAGTTATTTTCCTGTTCCATTCGCCTTCAGGTTTCAGCTCCATGTGGAATTCAATGTTAAAGAAACCGGTAGGGTCGGTACCATCATTAGGTCTTCCCGTTTGGGAGAGTATAAATTTCACCTCCTCAAATTTTGCCAGTCTTTTTTTCATTTCTCCCGTTAGTCTAACCGATTCTTCCAGGTTAATGCTATTAGGTAAAGTTGCCCTTATGTAAATCGCACCTTCGTTAAGTTTAGGGATAAACTCAGAACCGTAAAACATAAAACGTACAAAGCAAACAGTAGAAAGTGCTATGAAACTGTAAATGGTCACTTTACGATACCTGCTGCTCAACTGAAATAAACCAAACAGTTTTTCCCTAAAAAAGCGCGATATTTTGTTCTCCTTTTCCACTATGTTTTTTGTGAGGAGCACTTTACACATGGCCGGTACATAGGTAAGACTTAATATAAGCGAACCTACGAGTGCATAACCCAGTGTAAATGCCAGTGGGGAGAACATTTTCCCTTCCACCTTCTGAAAAGAGAAAATAGGCATAAGGGCAACAATAAGAATAATAAGTGCAAAAAATATGTATGTGGCAACGCTACCAACGCTCTTTTTAATAAGTCCCATTTTAGACATTTTATTAAAACGGTCCATGCCTACTTTATGTGCTTTTTTCTCGAGGGTAACAAATACCTGTTCCACAATAACCAAAGTACCTTCGAGCAAAAGACCAAAGTCTAAGGCGCCCATGGAAATAAGGTTAGCCGGTAGCCCCTGTATACGCAACATTATAATAGCGAAGAGAAATGATAACGGTATTACCGAAGCTACAATTAATGTTGTACGCCAGTTATACAGGAAAATAAAAACTATAAGTGAAACTAATAATACGCCCTCTATAAGATTCTTGCTAACTGTATGTACGGTATGGCTAACCAGTTCTGTACGGTCTATAAATGGTACTATTTGTACGTTAGACGGTAGTACCCTGCTATTAAGTTCGTCTATACGATCTCTTAAACTTTCAATTACATCGGCAGGGTTTTCACCTCTAAGCATAATAACTATGCCTTCAACCACATCGGGATTTTCATCAAGTCCCGCCTGTCCTAATCTTGGTTTTGCCGAAATAGAAACATCGGCCACATGTTTTACCAGCACTGGTGTATTACCAACGGTTTTAATAAGAATGTTTCCTATATCTTCAACCTTATCTATAAGCCCAACACCACGCACCACATAGGCTTGGTCACCACGCTGTATAACATCTCCGCCTACATTAATGTTACTGTTTGAAACAGCTTCAAACACATCTAGTGCTGATAAGTCATAATTATTAAGTTCAGTAGGGTTTATTTTGATCTCGAAGGTTTTTTCCTCACCACCAAAACTTACTACGTTTGCCACACCGGGCACCGAAACCAGTTCGCGTTCAATAACCCAGTCCTGTAAGGCAGTTACCTCTTTTATAGGGAGGTCACTTTTAATTACATACCTGAAAATTTCTCCCGTTGCCCCGGAAGGCGGATCGATCTCTGCCTCACTGCCCTGGGGTAAATCGATGTTGTTCAATCTATTTGAAGCATATTGCTGTGCATAAAAATCATCTACATCCTCATTAAACAATACGGTTACAACCGAAAGCCCGAAAAGTGATATGGAACGTACTTCGGCCTTTTTAGGCACAGTATTCATTGCCTTTGTAATAGGCAGTGTAATAAATTTTTCAACCTCTTCGGCACTACGCCCCGGCCATTGTGTAATGATACGTGCCCTTGTATTGGTTACATCAGGAAATGCTTCGATAGGGGTATGTATATAGCTTATAATCCCTGCACCTAAAAGCACTGCTGTCATAAAAAATACGATAACAGAGTTTTTAAGGGAAAACGCTACTATTTGCTGAACTAATTTTTGCATGTGTAATTTAGTGTTAACCTTGTATTAGTTAGTTGCTTTTAGCTGTTCATAAATAAGAAGGTGGTTTTTAATAATAACTTTTTCTCCCTCACTAACTCCGCTTTCAAAGTATAGAAAGTCTCTGTTTTTTACCGTAGGATTTATTTGTCTTCTTTCTATATGGCAATCGTCTTTATATACCATGATGTAGTTTTGGTTGTTGTCAAAAATCAGGGCTTTGGCACTAACAGCAGCCATTTTGGTATCGTTGTTTTTTTTATTTATAAGTATATCGGCAGTAAGTCCCGGCTTAAGTTTTAAATCAGTATTATCCATTACAATCCTTGCTTTCAGTACATGTTCTTCGGCATCAAAAACCTGAGAAATCACGGTTATTTTTCCGTTGAAGGTTTGTTTAGGGTAGGCGGGTGTAGTTATAGTTACATCCATGCCTTCATGTATATCTTTAAGGTTTGCAGGATATATATTGACCATAACCCATACTTTTGAAAGGTTTGATATGGTAAAAAGTGGAGCATCGTTTGCAGCAATCTGCATACCCGGACTCACATTTTTAGAAACGATATATCCTGTTACCGGAGCCTTTATTTGGAATACTGATTTTTCGTTACTCGCACTGTATAACGAAAGGTTTTGTTCTACATTTTCCAATGAAGATTTTAATACATTCACTTCGCTGTTAGCCTGTACCAATTCGCTTTGTGAAGCTATACCATCGTTAAACATAGATTGTACAGACTGTAGTTGCCTGTTAGCTACCTGTAGTTGTGCCTCTAACGATTTGCGTTCTGCCTGAAGGCTGTTAAGTTCGGTACTTTTAATTTCGGCCAGTACATCTCCTTTTTTTACATAGTCGCCAAGCGAAAAGTAAGTATTGGTAATAAGTCCGCTTACAAGACTTGAAAACTGAACCACATCGTCTGTGTTATAAGTTATATTACCCGTTAGCGAAAGGTTTTCGGCTACAGTTTGATTTTTTACTGTCTGTATTTCTATTTTTCCTTTAAGCTGTGTATTAAGGCAAAAGTTTTCGGTATTACGTTGTGCAGTTTCCTGTTTTTCTGAACAACCGCAAGCCAATACCAAGGTTGTTGCAGCGATTAAAAATGTATGTTTCATAATGATTAGTTTAATTCCTGTCCGCTTGCATAGCGTAGCTCTTCCAAACGTTCGTTAAGCTGTTTTTTTGAAGTAAGTATTATTTCTTTATTTTTAATGTAAGCCTCTACATAATCAAGGTATACAAGCAGGCTGATATTGCGGTCACTAAAGTTTTTAAGATGGCTTTCCAGTATCATATCAAGATCTTTATCATAACCGGTGTCAATACTTTCATAAAGTTGACGCGCATTAGTAAAGTTGCCGTAAGCCTGTACTATTTCTGCCTGAGCGCTTTTAAAGGTCTGTTCTTTAATAAGGATGCTTTTCTCAATAGCGTATTTTGCCGCTTTAATATTCCCTTGGTTTCGGTTAAAAAAAGGAAGGTCTATAGCGAAACCAACACCAAAAAAGTTATTCATGATATTACCGCCTCTGTCATAAGATGCCTGTAATGTAATATCAGGAGTTCGTAAAGCTTTTTCGTAGGCATATTTGTTGTCACTGTATTGTTGAGCCAGTTTGGCAAACTGTAAATCAGGACGGTTATTTTCGGCTTCGTTAATAATATCTGCCAGGTTTAATTCGTCAAGAGGATTAAGGTTAGGGACAAACCCTTCGTTTTCCAGTTTTATATAGCTTTTGGCAGGTAAGTTCATAAGGATTTTCATTTCCTTTTGCAGTGCATTACCCTCAGTGTTCAGTTCGTTTAATTCGTTTAGAAATTCCAGTTCAGATGCTTTTAACCTTACATATTCTGCCTGACTGATATTACCTTTTTTTACCTGTGATGCATAAGCATTAATCAGTTTCCTTACCGATAGTAATTGTTTCTCATAAACACTTTTTTGCTGCTGGTTAAACTGTAACGCGGTAAGATTGTTTCTGAATTCGGTTTTTAGGCTTCGCAGTATCTCTTTGTAGTATTGGGCAGCCATTTGTGCACCTACCTTTTCAATAGCAATAAGTTTTTTTCTTTTACCGGCAGTATATACCAGTTGTTCAAGACTAAGTCCTATTTCCTGATTACGGCCGTAGTTGCCCCATAGCACAGGAAGCTCTTCTGAAGTTGAGTTGCTCCAAAGATTAACTTCACTTACAGACAGGGTAGGGTTAGGCCATACTTTAGCCTGTATAACCTGCGCTTCGGCTATATCAATATTAAGTTTCTCTGCCAGTAGGCTAAGGTTGCTTTGTAAAAAAATCGTTTCGGCATCAACGCGTGTAAGTACTATAGTATCGTTTACACTATTTTGTGCCGATGCTATTATAGTACTAAACAAAACAAAGGATAAAAAAAATCGTTTCAAGGCTTATGTTTTAATATGGGACAAAACTATTGTGCCCATATTAAAACAGTATTTGTGTCTTGTTAGAAAGCTATGAGAATGGTATTAGAAAACGATTAGAGTTTAGGGAAGGTAATTACGGCCTCTGTGCCCTCATGCTCTTTAGAGTTAATTTTAAATGAAACATTGTTTTTTGCAAATAATATGGAAGCAAGGGATAAGCCTATACCGCTTCCCTGTACGTTGCCTACATTACTGCCCCTGTAAAAAGTTTCCCTAATATGGTTAAGGTCGTTTGCATTAATCCCTCTTCCGGAGTCTTTTATTGTTAGTTGTAGTTGGTTGTCACTGTTTAGTAATGTAATCTCTACAGGTTCATTTTCTGAGTATTTCACTGCATTTTCGATAATGTTGTATGCAGCCATACCTATTTCCGATTCGTTACCTTTTACCTTTAACAGTTTTTCGTCTTCTACTTTTAAGGTTATACGCAATTTGGCATTAGCAAATTCTTTCACATTGGAAATTTTATCACTAATATCCCACAGCATTTCATCTGCCCTAAAGGTTTCTTTGCCTACTGTTTCAGCTTTAAGACCGGAAAGAATCATGAGGGTATTTAATATCTGTTCTATTTCATAGACATTATTAAGTACTTTATCTGTCATTTCCTGATACTCTTCGGGAGACCTATCCTTTTGGGCAAATACTTCCAAATGACCTGATATGGATGCAAGAGGTGTTTTAAACTCGTGAGAAATATAATTGATAAAGTTTTTTTGCGTTTTAAAAGTGTTTGATAGTCGTTGTAACAGGTTGTTATAGGTTTCTATCAGTTTTTGTACTTCATCATGTGTATTAACATTCACTATAGTTTCATCCAATGAAGAAGCTTCAATTTCATTAACCTGTTTTATAACTGTATTAATGGGTTTATAGGCAATTTTGGATAGGAATCGGCTTAATATGTAGATAACCAATAAACCTGCCAAAAGAACAATCATCATGATAATCATAAGTTCATGCGTCTGGGCTTTAAAATCCTTGTCGTTTGCTTTTACAAAAACGACAAAGTCTCCCTGATTATCCTGATAAAAAATCCCGAAATAGAAATGGTCCTTTGATTTGAACATAACCTTTCGGTTTTCCCGTGCTTTGTTAAGTATTTGGGGAGTTATGCTGTTGGCACTTAAATTATCACCATAGGCAACATTGTTTTCTTTATTGTAAACACCAACCTCTACATCCTGTATATTTTCGTTATATTGTTCTTTTATCTGTTTGTGCTGGTCTATAGGTAGCTCATCCTTTTCCAGATAGTAAATTGCAGAAAGCAGGCATATACGTTGTAAATCATTAAAGATCCTTTTTTCGGAACTTTGATAAAAAGCGATATATATAATAAAGGCGGCGGTAACAAATACTACCCCAAACGTTAATGAAGAGATTAAGGTAAGCCTGTTTCTTATTTTCATTTAACTGTCTTTAAGCATATAACCTGTACCCACTATAGTTTGGAGTGTTGCAGAGGTAAGATTCATTTTATTTCTAAGGTACGATATATATACATCAACTACGTTGGTATTATTATCATAGTTAATACCCCAAACGTTATTTAGTATTTGTGTGCGTGGCATTACCTTATTTTTGTTTTCTACCAAAAACAGCAGTAGTTTGTATTCTCGGGGGGAAAGATCTATGGTTTTGTTATTTACCAGTACTTTATGCTCATCTGTATTTATGGTTATATCTCCGCATTGGTGTATGTTCTGTTCCTTATCATAGTTAAGTTTAGTGCGCCTTACCAGTGCATTTATCCTTGAGATAAGTTCCTTAAAATGGAAGGGTTTAACCAGGTAGTCATCAGCTCCCGAGTCGAGCGCATTGACTTTATCTTCAGGATCGCCTAAAGCGCTAAGCATTATAATAGGGGTGTTTTTCTTTTTATAGCGTATTAGTTTTACCAATTCGACACCGTCAATATCGGGTAACATTATATCCATTAGTATAATATCCCATTCCGAAGATAAAATATGTTCGCGGGCGTTTACGCCATTATCGCTTAAATGTACATTAAAACCATTTTCCTGCAGGCCTTTTAATACAAAATCGCTAATTCTTTTATCATCTTCTATCAGGAGGATATTCATGTGACTGTAAGTTTTTACAAACTTATTAATTATAAATAAAATCAGGCAAGGTTGTCTGCCAATCAGGGGTAAATTAACTTTATATTTTGTGGATTTGTCCGGAAAATTTTCGAATACCTTTATTGAATATTTGTTAGTACTGGCATGGCTTTCAGAGTAACCTTATTCGGATTTTAAGATGATTTTATGGTGTTTTAAAAACTATTATATTAAGGTAGAGATTTGTTCTGTAGAGTGAACCAAACAGGACAAATTTCAAACCATTTCATGGAATATTTGAAGAGATTAGCCAATTTTCCGTAAGATAAGTTTTTGTTTTAGCGGTTTAGATGTCCTATGGGATTTTAAAGCTGTTTAAATTTTTTTAATTAAAACATGTAAATTTATTGCATCATCATAACAGGAAATTAATTTGTAAATAACAGACAACTTAGAGTCAAACTCATTATTTGAACTGTACAAAGCATTGGGACTGTAATATCTTTTGTTTTTCTTAAAATGTATTTTTGTTATCTCTTTAAGGATAATCTGATTATGTTTTTATCTTTTTGACGGGGTTCTCACCAGTCATTTGTAATACCCACTTTCGCTAACGCATAAAACCCTGCACATATCTTTTACCTTAAAACCAGCTACATTATGTTTTATAAATTCAAATTTGACCTTCTTTGGTGCTGATAAATAATGACTACACTTTATTAAAATATCTCATTCCAATTTAACTTTAGTTCATTTTGTACTTTAATCTTAGCATTATCTAATTTCATTTTATTCTTTTATTTTTTCTCAAACCTATCATCGTCTCGTTAGAAGTCCACTTTTTGGTATGAACTCAAGGTTTTTAGATACACACTTCGGTAGTAAATTTAGCATACCAATTCTAATTGAGTGTAACAGATTCAATTTAAAGCAGTCTTTTAAAATAAAGATTATATTATGAGAAAAAATTTTACAATTGTATCTCTACTACTGTTTTATTTTGTTAACGCTCAAAATTTAGATGTTATTGAACAGGATTATTTAAAAGCCATAGCAATTGCCAAGGAGAAAAATAAAATGATCTTTATTGATTTTTATACCACATGGTGTGCTCCCTGCAAAAAGTTGGATAAACTGGTCTTTCAAAATGATTCCATTCAGGCTATATTGTCGAAAGAGTTTGTTTTATTACGCTATAATGCCGAAGAGGATAAAATATATCATCTCTCCAAAAAACATCATGTATCAAGCTATCCTACTGCCGTCGTACTCAATCGTAACGGGTATATAGTTAATCGTAAATATGGATTTTCGGGAGACGATTTTCTCAGTTTAAGTACAAGTGTTTTAAAATTCACGAATGAAACAACAGTATTAAATTCAGAAAATAGTATAATTAAAGGATATTCAAACCAAATTGATTTGTCAGGCTATCCACAATTTTATATTGATTACATCAATAGAGATAACACAAAGGTGATTAATACACAGGCTTTCAATAATTATTGGGAAGCGGTGGAAAAACCTCTTTCTGAAGAATTTTTCTCAACGATGTTATATTTTGCCGGAGATACCCCTCCTTCTATATCAAATTTAGCTTTGAAGCATAAGCAGAAATATCTCGAACTTTATGGAAAGTTAGATACTGAAATTCTATTTTATTTTTTGTCTGCCGGAAAATTTAATAACGCTATTTTGCATAATAGTCAAAAAGAATTTAATGAGGCAAAAAAATACGCTTATCAAACTTTGACCAAAGAATGGACAGATGATATTATTCCTAATTATGAAGTGAAATTTTTAAAAGCGCAAAACAAGTGGGTTGAAGTGTATAATTTTTATAATGATCTAAAAGAAAAGGGGAAGTTAAGTAACTATGTTATCAATCAGTTTTGTTGGGAAGTTTACGAAAAGTGTGATAACAGAAAAGTTTTAAGTAATTGTATCAGTTGGATGGAAGAATTGACCCAAAAAGATGTAAACTATACCTATTTGGATACCTATGCCTATCTATGTGCGAAATCAGGAGACAAGCAGAAAGCAAAAGAAATAGCAGAATTAGCCATAAGAGTAGGTAAAGAAAATAACGAAAAAACGAAGAGTATGGAAGATTTATTGAAAACGCTTTAATTTGTATTAAAGATTAAATAGGATATAGTACGTTGCCGGACTTAGATTGATCAAGTTTTAAACTATTTTATATGGGGTTTGAAAAAAATGGCGTCCTTTATGTAAAGTAAATCTTTATTTTAATAGTTTAGATTTAAGTGTGGAAATGATTACAAGATAATCAAAGAGATTATAAACTCACTCCCTTCTCCTAATTCACTATTTACATCAATGCTACCTCCCAGGTTGTATAAATTCTTTACTTATAGTGCCTCCCTGTGCCTAAGTGTGTCTCTGTGTGCCATTATTTCGCCAAAAAAAGATTCCGGAGGACAACTTTTAGAGCGAGGTACAAATGGGGTACAAATTTGAGCCAAACATCACCAAATAAAGATAAAGTGGCTAAAAATGAAAAACCAGTTAAATACTGTTTTATAACAATTTAACTGGTTTTGTTTGTATTGTCTTGTGATGTTTTGCGCCTGCTATTTTCCGATGCAAAAATTAGCAAACCTTTATATTATTAAATTTCTGGCTTTCGAGGTACAATAGAGGTACAACTTCTATCCAAATATCAATAAACATCACAAACAAACCATTTGTTTTATATCAGAGATGTGTAGGAACAAAGAGGATCGTTATATTACAAATGTAAGATATTATTTCAATGAGAAAGGGCAAATTTGCTAATTTTTGAATGATTGTACTATAAGCATAGTAAGTAATTGTTTTTATGATTAATTGGGCTTTAACAATGAGAATTTGTTTACTTTGCTTTTCGGAATGAATTATTTATGAAATTACACTTCTTTTTAACTTTTTTTCTGTTTACTTTATTTTTTAGCTGTAAAAAGAATGTTTCCCTGCATAAGGAATCGGATTTATATAATCAGATAAAATCATTTGATTCAATAGCAGCTACTGATAGAGCGAAGGCTAATTTTATTTCTGATAAGGCTTTTGATGAAATAAAAAGAGATACAAGTAACATTTTATTATTAAAAGCATATTACTACAAAACCCGTATTGAAATCATTGAAGGTAATATTGAACAAACAGGTACTTATGCCCAACAAGCACTTGATATTGCTAAAAAGCTTAATGAGGAACAACTGGTTAATCAGTTGTATATAGTACTGGGTAACTATTACGTGCAAAAAAATGAATATTCAAAGGCAGCTACTGTTTATTTAAAAGCTCAAAACTATTTTGAGCAAAAAAATGATATTGAAAATCTCAGTGCTCTATATAATGCGATGGGGATTTTTTATTTTGAAACAGGAGACTTACAAAATTCCCGTAATTATTTTGATAAAACCTATTCTGTATATAATCAAATAGGAAATGTAAGGGGTAAAGGGCTTTATTATGCCAATGTAGGTAATATATATATGATAACCGAAGATTACTCAAAAGCTTTGGAATATCAGGAACGTGCTTTAAAGAATTTTGAAAAAATTAAAGATTCTGTCAGCATGGCAAGCTGTATGATCAATATCAGTAATATTGAAACAAACCAAAAAAACTATGAGAAAGCTTTAGTAGTGCTTAATAAAGCGTTGGATATAGCAGAAAAAGGTGATAACAGCAGATTAAAGGAGAGGATTTTACTGAATTATTCAATTATTTATACTTCAAAGGGAGATTTAGTAAAAGCATCTGATTATGTTAACAGGCATATAGCTTATGCAAAAGAATCGGACTATCCCAAGGGTATTATGGATGGCTATGGACAATTAGCGTTAATTTTAGATAAAAAAGCAGACTTTAAAAACTCAGCTGCTTACTTAAAACGTTACTACAAACTAAAAGACAGTATTTACGGATATGAAGTAAAGCAACGTATTGAGGAGCTCAAATGGAGTAACGAGTTTGAAAAGTCTAAAATGGAAAGTGAACTTTTAAAAAGTAAATATGATATAGAGAAGGAGCGTAGTACATCGTTATTTTTTCTTTCTTTACTGGTTATTTTTACTTCTGTTTTGGTTATTAGTCTTGGGTGGCTTTTATATCGTAATAAGAAGAAAAGCCTTAAGCTAATTGAAATTGATAACGAACGCCTACATGAAAAAATAGAGCTTGAACGTATTAAAACAGAAAAAGAGAAAGCTGAAAATGATTTGTTAAAAGTTAAAGCCGACAGACAGTTACTTGAACTGGAATCTAAGAACAGGGAAATAACTTCTATGAGTCTTCAATTACTGGCAAAAAACAAAATTATGTCACAAATATCTAAAGTGATTGATAAGAAGAAGAAATCTACCGCAGAGATAGAGGCAGAACTCAAATCGATACTTTTTCAAAATCAAAACCAGGAAAAAGACTGGGAACAATTTAAAGAGGTTTTTGAGAATATCCATCCCGGTTTTTATGAAAAACTTAAGGAAAAATATCCTCAACTTACAGCTACAGATTGTAGAATTTGTGCTTACATACGTATACGAATGTCTTTAAATGAAGTAGCTGGATTAATGAATATTTCACTTCAAAGCTTACACACTTCGCGTTACAGGATAAGAAAGAAACTAAAATTAGATACTGATATAAATCTTGATGACTTTATTCTTAATTTTGAGTTATAAAAATGTTGTCTATGAGTATTAATTTGTTATATATTTTTTAAATAATTAATTATCAATTACTTGTGTAAAGTTTAATATTTAATTGTTCAGTATTTGTCTAGGGCATAGTTAACTCTTTTTTTATAGTTTAAGTTTATTTTTGGAATTGTCGTTATGACGTTTAACTATCTAAAAACTTAAACTATGAAAAAAATTACTTTAATGTCTTTAATGTCATTATTGTCGTTTTACATGTTTGGTCAATTACCTCAGGAAGGATTTGAGGGAACATGGCCGCCCGTAGGATGGACAATAACAGACAATGAGATTGGTACTGAATTCTCGTGGGAGCAAAGTCCGTATGGAAGTACCATTCAACCTCCATATGAAGGAGATTATGCAGCCTATATGGTTTCGCAAAATGTAAGTGATGGTACACCTGAAGACTGGTTAATTACCCCTCAGTTCAATGTACCATTAAACCCATTATTACTTTTTTATTCAAAAATGCTGCAAACAGGACCTTCAGGAACTACAGTGAAGGTAATGATTTCTACAGCGGCCGATCCGTCTGACCTTACTAGTTATACACTTCTGGAAGATTGGGCTGATAATGAAATTAATCCAAACAGTGATTATGCCGAAGTATCGGTAGAATTACCTAGTACGACAATTGGACAGGACGTATATATAGCATTTGTAAGATCAGGAGGTACAGATCGCTGGCTAATTGATAATGTAAGTGTCTTTCAGCAGTGTTTAGTTCCTCAAAATCTTATGGTTAGTGATATAACAGCCACTTCTGCTCTTTTAACATGGGACGCAGCGGGTGTTTCTGAATGGGAAGTTGAAGTTGTTGAAGTAAGTCAGACTGCAACAGGTAACGGAGTTACGGTAACTGGTACATCGCAATATTCACCTACTCTTAATCCGGGAACTGCATATAAGTTTTTTGTAAAATCTGTTTGTGATTCAGGTGCTAACGAAAGTGATTGGGCCGGTCCATTTAATTTTAATTCAGTTTCATATGGTTCTACTTGTGAGGACCCTATAGCTATTACACCTTCAGATCTTCCTTATTCTATATCAGGAAATACTATCAATAATGCGAATGGTAACTTTACAGGAACACCCGGTTCCAGTTGTGGTACTACAGTTGTATATCTTAACGGTTATGAAACGATATATTCCTATACTCCGGATGAGGATCAGGTAATATCAATTAATTTGACTAATATTAATATTAGTTATGCAGGATTATTCGTATATGAATCCTGTGATGATATTGGTGTTGAATGTTATGCAGGAGCATATAATGCAGCACCAATGACTGATCTGAATATAACAGATTTAAGCCTTACAGGTGGTAATACTTATTTTATTTTAATTGGTAGGGCGTATGGTCAGTCGGTAGGCTATACTATGAATATTCAGGAAGAAAACTGTCCTAAACCTCAAGGTTTACAGCTTGACAGTATTACTACAGATTCTGTTGCATTTTCCTGGCAAGAGGCAGGTACAGCGACCGGATGGCAATTTGCAGTTCAGCCGAGTGGTTCAGGTTTTCCTTCAGGTAATATAGAAGATTCATCGGTTACCAACGGCAGTCAGGGAGGATTAACCCCTAACACAACGTATGAGATTTATGTAAGGTCTGAATGTGGTGCCGGTTCCGGGGTATACAGTAGTTGGCTTGGACCTGTAAACTTTAATACCGCATGCGTTAGTTTTAATGTTCCGTTCTTTGAAGGGTTTAATTCTGATTCAGCATCGGAGTCCTGCTGGACAGTGGTAAATGCCAATGGTGATAATCTTACATGGAACCTTAATACTACCTACTTCATGTACGAAGGTAATCAGGCCGCTTCACTGCAAAAACAATGGAATTCGGTTAATAATGACGACTGGTTAATTAGTCCTAGTGTAGAGCTTAACGGGAATCAAAGGCTACGCTATCAGTCCAGAGTAGTTTCGGCAACTTATCCTACAGAAATGGAGATACTCCTCTCCTCATCAGGAACTGCTTTACCTTCTTTTACTACAGAATTATTGCCACAACAAACAATAGCTAACAATGTTTATCAGGAAAAAATAATATATCTTGATGATTATACCGGAGCTGTAAATATTGCTTTTCACGTTCCTAACGTAGATACAAGTTCATGGACCCTGTTTCTTGATAGTATTGTAATAGAGGATATACCGGCTTGCCCTGATCCTGTTGATTTATCAGCTTCGGATATAACTGATACCACAGCTTCTTTAAGCTGGACACCGGGTTATCAGGAAACTCAATGGGAAATTGTAGTACAGGAACAGGATGGAGGAGAACCAACAGGAGATGGAATTTTAATTGATGATAGTACATATCTGGCAGAAGATCTTGTTGCAGCTACTTATTACGAATATTATGTAAGAGCCCATTGTTCTGATACTGATGATAGTAACTGGGTAGGACCCTTTGTTTTCAACACAATGGTTTGTAATCCGGTTAATATGTGTAATTACACATTTGATATTTTGGCTACATCAGGATCAGGTACTTTCTCAAAAATATATGTACATCAAAACAATATATTAGTAGGTACGATTAACGCATTTGGCTTGAATAATACCGGTACTGTTGCTTTGTGTCCGGATGTTCCTTTTACAGTAACATGGAGTACTACTTACTGGAACATTTATACTCAGGAGGTTACTATAACAAATCCGTTTGATGAAGTAGTTTACAACTGGGTGAAAGATGTTACTCCTATTGATACCCCTTTCTTTGAAGGCTTCCCTGTATGTACTTTGGAACTTTGTCCGAAACCGCAATTGGTTCAGCTTACAGATCAGCAACAAACAACTTTAACTATAGATTGGCTTGAACTTGCAGATGCTACTCAGTGGGAAATATATGTTGTTGAAGAAGGGGAGGATGCTCCAACCGAAGACAGTGAAGGTATTATAGTTGATGAACACCCATATACTGTTGAAGATTTAAATCCGGGGACACTATATTCTGTCTATGTAAGATCGGTTTGTGGAGGAGAGAACGGTAATAGTACCTGGGCAGCCGAACAGGTATATTCTACACTAATATCTAATGACAACTGCGATACCGCTATAGTGTTACCGGTAAGTGAATCAGGATATTGTGATTCACCCTATCATGCCACATTAAACCTGGCAACAGCTTCATCTCAGGGAAGTACATGTAGTGATGCATCGTTTGCAAACGATGATGTATGGTTTGAGTTTACTGCTACATCAGCATCACAAATTATGTATATCAGTAACAGGGAAGGGAATAACCTAAACCTTACCAAGGTAGTATATTCGGGTGATTGTAGTGATCTTCAGGAGGTTGAATGTATAATTGGAGAGCCAAGTACAGATCCGTTATTTAACTTTAATGTTGGTATTAATAATAACGATATCCTTTTGGAAGGTCTAACAGTAGGGGAGACTTATAAAATAAGAGTATTCTCAAACGCTGCTACAGCAAGTAATACAAGGTTTGATATTTGTATAGCCACTCCGGTCAATCCTATTTTAATAGATCAGGACACTTATACGGCCGAAGAACTTGTTACCAATGTTTTTGCGAGTGATAACTGTGCACAAATAACCAATGTAAATACCTCTACAGGTACAAACTATGGTGCGCCTCACAATGGTATAGGTTACTTTACTCAAGGTTCATCAAACTTCCCTTTTGAAGGAGGAATTATCCTTTCTACAGGTAAGGCAGAAACTGCAACAGGACCAAAAGTAACTACACAATCGTATAATTTTTATGATCAGGTAAATAATACCGAGGCTTGGTTAGGAGACCAGGATTTACTGGATTACATGATTGCTTCTGGGGTTGATGATAACATTGTTAACTATTATGATGCTACTTTAATTGAATTTGATTTTATGCCATTTGGTAATGAATTAAACTTCAACTTCCTTTTTGCTTCAGAAGATTATGGTAGATTCCAGTGTGAATGGGCAGATGCCTTTGCATTCCTTCTTACAGATGAGGATGGAAATACAACAAATCTTGCGGTAGTTCCTAATACAACTACTCCAATATCTGTAGTAACAGTAAGGGATCAGCAGTATAATGTAGATTGTGATTCTCAAAATCCTGAATATTTTGAAAGGGTTTATGATGGTTTTAGAGGTGATTCAAGATATGGTAGTAATAATAATTTCTATGGTAATACAGTACCGTTATCAGTAAATGCAACTGTAGAGCCGGGGCATCAGTATCATATTAAAATGGTTATTGCCGAAAAGAATGACGGTAATTTTGATTCAGCTATTTTCCTTGATGGTAGTAGTTTTGATACCGGAGCATTAAGCCTGGGTGACGATTTATTGGTAAGCACTAACAATGCCCTTTGTTATGATACAACTACAGTACTTGACACTCATTTGGATGAAGAATATTTTGATTTTGAATGGAGTAAAGATGGTGATGTTATTGATGGTGCAACAGGAGCTAGTTATACAGTAACAGAATCCGGTGATTATAGCGTTACGGCTATATACACAGCTTCAGGATGTACTACTTCAGCAGCTATAACGGTAGAATATTATAATAATGAGGTTAATGCACCTCAGGATATCCAAGCTTGTTCGTTAACAAATGAGGGAGTTTTCGATCTAACTCAAAATGATGAGATAGTACTTGAAAATGCTGATGTCGCAGATTATGAAATTAGCTACTATACTACAGAGGAAGATGCCAATACTGGAGACGACTTAACAGCTATTCAGGATGCTGTAAACTATACATCTATAGCTACTACAGTTTATGTGCGTGCTTATAATACTGTTACGGGATGTGTAATGGTATATCCTTTTGAACTTACCGTATTACCAAATGTAACTGCTGTAATTGAATTCTCGTATGCAGATACTATTTGTGCTATAGGCGATGCTGAAGTATTTCCTGCATTAGCTGAAGGATTCCAAACAGGAGGTTCATTTATATCAAATGATGCCGGACTGGTAATTGATGCTGAAAATGGTACTATTGATGTTACAAACTCTCAGGCAGGAAGTTACGAAGTGAGTTATACGCTGGCTTCTTTTGACTGTACAGCAGGTGGAACTTATACAGTAACGGTTGTTATTTATGCACCTGATACACCAGTAACAGAATTTAATTATGCTGATGCATGTGTTTTCTCTGAAAATATCCTTCCTGTTTTAGCAGAAGGATTTACTACAGGTGGTATTTTTAGCTCTAATGAACTTACTGTAGATGCCCAAACAGGTGAGGTATCTCTTGAAAATGTAGCTCCAGGTATTTATAATGTTGAATATACTGTAAATGCGAACACTACTGACTGTATTGCAGAAGGAAGTTATACTACTCAAATTATAATTACAGATCTTATTGCTCCACAAATTGGATTTGAATATGAAAGTCCGTATTGTGCAGATAATGGTGAAATTTTACCATTACTTTCAGAAGGATTTGCTCAGGGAGGATTATTTACTTCAGAAGCTGGCCTGGCTCTTGATCCTGAAAACGGTTCAATAGATGTTGAGGCTACACAGTCAGGAACTTATACTGTTACTTATGAGTATGTGAACCCTGATACCTGCGAACTTGGAACCAGTGAGACAGAGGTATCAATCCTGCCAGCTGTAGTTGCAGATGTACAACAAGGCTGTGATAATAATGTTTATGTATTAAGTATTAGTGATGTTAATGGCTCTTTTGACATAGCTGATTCAGAGATAAACTGGACAGGTCCGGAAGGATTCGTTGCCTTTGATGCTTCTGTAGAAATTATAGCAGAAGGAACTTACACGGTTGAAGTAATTACTGCTCAGGGATGTGTTTTAACACAAACTGTTGAAGTTAATGCTACAGCATGTCTTATTCCTCGTGGTATCTCTCCAAACGGCGATACAATGAACGACAGCTTCGACCTTACCGGATTTGGAGTAACCAAAATAAGCATCTTTAACCGTTATG
>NZ_JRLV01000010.1 GCF_000769915.1 Flavobacterium beibuense F44-8 | reverse complement strand
GTGTAGGTTCGAGTCCTATCACCCGCACAAAGCCTCTGAGAAATCAGAGGCTTTTTTTATTCCAAATAATCTCATTTTCAGATATTTATTTATCAGCTAATCAAAAAAGTGCGTAAATTAGTTAGTGTAATTGTCTTATTCTCAATAACTAACTTAACCTTTTTTGCCTATGTCAATCATTAAAAAACCAACCAGGGCAGTAATATTAGGAGGGCTTTTTTTGGTAATTCCCTTAGTGCTTATCCTTATTATTATTAATCATGCCATTCAGATTTTAATTCCGTTAGGTCAAAAAATCTCCGATCTCTTAAATATTCATTCTGTTTTTGGAGCAGCCACTTTAACTGTTATATGTGTTTTGCTCATTGTCTTTTTGTGTTATGTAGCCGGGATGCTAATTCAAATAGGACTCGTAAGGCAATGGGGTAAAAAAATGGAACAGCAGCTTTTTTTGGTAGTGCCCAGTTTGCAGGTGCTTAAATACAGGCTTATTGATGAAAACCGGACAGGGGTAGAAGGAGCGTGGAAAGCTATATTGCTAAAAGATGGCGATTTTTATCTGCTCGCTTTTATTACTGATGAGGGGGATGATAAATTTATGAGTGTATTTATACCCGATGCCCCAAATATGGGAGGAGGGGAAATACGCTTTGTAGAAAAGGCAACATGTGAATACGAACCTATTTCCATGCATGTAGCCATGAGTGCACTAAATAGCTTTGGTGCTTCGGGCAGACCGTGGGAACATATAAAAAAGCCATAAGATTATCTCTTATGGCTTTTAAAAACCAACTCTATATACTAAAATTATGTTTATGTTTATTGTGCAAAGAATAGGGAAGCGATGTCGCTTGCCTGTTGTCCGGTAAGAATTTCATCAAACGATTCCGGTCCTGCTGCTGCTGGGATATCCGGTCCGTTTGTAGCCATTACCGATGCGGTATTGAAGCCGGCCTGCATTGCATTTTCTTCTCCGTCATACACTGCCTGTGCAGCTTCCGGTAACCCTCCGCGGTCACTGCCTACAATCCATCCTTTTTGTCCTCTCAGTCTTCTTATCTGTGAAGCATGGCGTGCCTCAACCGAGTGGATTTGTAATCCGGCGGTAAGCAAATCTCCGTTAGACATCAGGTTGCCTGCCTGTCCTTTATAGGCACGAACTCCGGTATCTTCAAAAGCCTGCGCTAAAGCCATGAAAGTAGGGTAGTCACTAAAGGTATTAAAGGCTCCGCCTACGGTAAAGTCAAAGTCTGGCTTTTCGGGAGCCATATCTCCTAACGCGCTAGAAAGGAACTGTACGTGTGCCGCTTCGTGCTGTGATATCTGTGCTATTATTGCCTGATCGGCAGCCGGGATAAGTCCGTTAGTGTCCAGTGCTATCTGGTAAAATTCGTCTTCAAGGTATTCCAGTATCAGTGCCAGTTGCAGGGCGGTGGTTGGAGTATCCTGAGTAGTCATAAATGCGGTAGCTGCTGCATTAGCTTTTGTAGGAGCCAGTACAAGCGATGCAATACCCAGTGGCAGGGATGCCAAAGCTGCATTTTTTCCTAATGTTTTAAACTGGTTAAAACTATCTCTTCTGGAGCTTTTACTGTTTAGTAAATTATCATCAGTAAACGACTCTATAAATTTTAAAATATTCATATTGCTGAAGTTTAAATGTTAGTTGATTATGGTAAGAACTGTGCTGTGAAAGGTGTTTGTACCACACCCAGCGAACCTACCGCTGCTAAAATCTCTGAAGGCATTTGTGCAAGGTCTAATCCGTTTGCATCAATCACATCGTTTCCTGCAAAATCTGCCGATCCCGGGTTTAATAAACTCCTGATAGCCGATGCGTGTCTAGCCTCTACCGATACAATTTTACCTGCTATTACAAGGTAATCAGGTGTTGTAATGTATCGTCCGGCACCGTTATAAGCAGCTACACCTGTGTCTTCAAGTGTTTTTGCAGTATTCAGTACCTGCAGCCTGTTACTGAAGTTCAGGTCTCCATAATCAAAATTCAAGTCAGGTAACACGCGGTCTGGGTCATTTAGTACGCCTGTTAGTGCTGTCCTGAAAAACTCGCGGTGTATTACTTCATGCCTGTACAGGTCAGTAAGAACCGACTGTTCTTCACTGCTGAAAACCGATCCGAAATTGTTTCCGTTAACTACTCGTGTATAAAAATCAGCCTCAAGCTGTTCTAAAGCATAAGCATAAGTAAGAATACCGGCATCTCCGCCGCCAAGGTCAAATACGCCGTTTCTTACGCCGGGAAGCTGGTTATCTACCGGAGGGTCTGTCATACCACCATCATCATCGTTACTGCATCCTGCTATAACAAGACCGGTTCCCGCAATGGCAAGCCCGCTGATTCTAAGGAAGCTTCGCCTGTTGGTCAGGTTTGATTTTACTTCCTCAACTTTTACTTTTTTCATAATTAAAGATTTTGAGGTTAATAATAATTGCTTTTCTACCGATGTAGGTTTAGTGTACGGTTGATGTTTTTATTTACGCCTTATTTTCAATATTGGTTTTTGGTATATTCCCATTTTTGTATTTTTTTAACATTTTTTAATTTTAATATGTAGTATTTAATGTCTTGTTTCTGAATACTTTTCAGTGTTTAAGTCTTTTGTTTCAAAGGATTAGCTGTATGTGAGTTATGAGTGTTTAAAAGGAGGTTTTAATTTTTCTTTTTTAATAAAAAGGATGAGAAATAATGAGTTTTTAGTGTTTTATGTCCATTTTATTGGTGTAATAACCGTTATAAATTCATTTTTTTTCGTTTCTTTACATTAAGAATTTATCCGCAGTATATGAAACCAAAAGCTACATTAAAACAGATCGCAAAAGAGCTAAATGTCTCTGTGTCCACAGTGTCTAAAGCTTTAAGCAACAGTCCTGAAATTAGTGAGCCTACAAAAATTAAAGTACAGGAGTTTGCCAAGCTTAAAAACTATAAGCCTAACCACATGGCGGTGAACCTTAAAAACAAAAGGTCTAAAACCATTGGGGTTATTATTCCAAATATCCTGAACCCGTTTTTTGCCAAGGTTTTTAGCGGTATAGAGAAAACTGCTAACGAAAAGGGTTACAATGTAATTACCTGTATCTCTAACGAATCGCTTGAAAAGGAAATCCACGCTATGGACATGCTTAGTAATGGTACTATAGACGGGTTTATCCTTTCGATATCCGAAGAGACACAGAAGGAAGGCGAGTTTAAACACTTTAAGGAAGCTATGGCAGATGATTTGCCTATAGTGATGTTTGACAGGATATCTGACGATGTAAATTGTGATAAGGTTATTGTAGATGATTTTGATTCGGCAGTCTACTCTATGGATCACTTTATAAAATCCAACTGCAAGAATATAGCGCTGCTTTCTACAATTGATAACCTTAGTGTTGGTAAACTTAGGGCAGAGGGATATTTAAAAGCCCTTGCAGTAAACGATATTAAAGTAAATGATAAAATAATACTGAGAACGGAAAGTACCGAGGAGTTTGATGCTAAGCTTCAGGATTTATTTGATAATAATAAACTGGACGGGGTTTTTGCTCTCGACGAGCACGCATCAGTAATGGCTATGAAAGTGGCTATTAAGAAAGGTCTTAAAATTCCGGAAGAGCTTTCCATAATAGGTTTTGCCGACGGGGTTTGGTCCAGAAGATTAACGCCAAGCCTAAGCACAGTAAGTCAGCACGGACCAGAGATTGGGTCGGCAGCGGCAGAAATGCTTATCAACAGGCTGGAAGCCAAAGAAGGAGAAGAACCTGATTATGAAACCCGAGTAATTAAAACCGAATTAAGACAAAGGGAATCGACCCGTAAGTTATAAAACAAAAAAAGCCTCCTAAACGGAGGCTTTTTTTATTGTTCTTTCCTGGTATAATTAAACTGCATTTGCCCCTGTTTGAGTATAAAGCTGTTGTTATCCTTAAATGTTATTTCAATATTCGCCTGATTAAATATAAACTGGGTGTCGCTGGTAGGTGTTAGCGGGAAAGCGCTTTGCCCTGTGGCCTGAGCTGTCAATCCGTTTTCGGTGTATTTAACGGTTATCTCTAACGGAATCTCAGATGAATTGTAATTACCCTCATAACCCTTTAAAACTTCGGGAGCTACCTCTGCAATAGTCAGGTTAGGTAATGGGTAAGGTATTTTATAATAACAGCTTAAAATACCTACTAAAATTTCGTTTAGGTCGTAGTTACTACCATTTTGAATAACCGATATTGACATCTGTTCTTTTGGGTAGTAACCTAAAACAGAAGTGAACGATTCGATACCGCCATTGTGACCGTAAAAATTACGGCTGTTAAAAGGGAAAATAAACATTCCTCTGCCGTAACCCATATCCATGGTTTTCATTGTTTCAAGGGATTCCTTTTTGATTATTTTTCCGTCAAACAGAGCCTTTATGAACTTGGTAAGGTCGTTTGGTGTAGAAACCAATGCGCCGGCAGCATAGGCTACAGAGCTGTCCCACTCATCCGACTGTACCCATTTGTCTCCTTCAAAAGTATAGGAGTACGCCTCGTTTCTTTTTGGGTTGGTTTTAGAGTAGTAATAGGTGTCGGTTAGTTTTAATGGTCTGGTGATTCTGTCGTTAATGTTTGCCTTGTATGTTTTTTTGGTTACATCTTCAATAATATAGCCCAGTAGTACATAGTTAGAGTTGCTGTATTCGGCTTTTTCTCCCGGTTTGAACACAGGATCAAATCCGGCAATCCTTTTTAGCATCTCCATTTTAGTTTGGGCATTTTTGGTGTACTCCATAAAATCATCTGCATTGGTATAATTATAAATACCGCTTTTATGGCTAAGCAGGTGGTCTATGGTTATACTGTCGGCATTTTTTATCTCCGGATAAAACTGTGATAGTTTGGTGTTCAGTGTAAGCTTTTTATCTTCAATTAGCTGAAGCACAATAGCAGCAGTAAACATTTTGGTTATTGACCCAATTTTGTATTTGGTATGGGTGTTGGCTTTAATGCCGTTTTCTGCATCGGTATAGCCGTAAGCGTTTTCAAAAACCACATCGTTACCTTCTCTTATGGAGACTGATCCCATAAAGCGGTCGTTGGTATAAAAGTGGTTTAAAAGCTGGTCTATTTTTTCAAATTTAGGCTCGGTTTGGGCAATACCCTGCGCCGAAGCCATTAAGAAAAATAGAAATAAAGCGGTTTTTTTCATAGCTGTTTGTTGATTGAAATTCATAACACTAAATTATAATTTTTATTTAGTTAAATTTATTGACCTAAAACATAAATAAATGACCACACCAAAGCTATTTTCAAATTTACCTGTTAAAAAACTTACTGATGATACTGACTATTTGGGTTTAAGAGATAAAGGTGATATCATTAAACTGATTCTGACAAATAACAAAGAACAGTTTAATGAAATAAAAATGTTTTCATTGTATGGAGAATGGGGAAGTGGGAAGAGTAGTTTGATGAAATATCTTGAAAGTGAGTTACAAGATGAATTTAATACTTTCTTTTTTGAGGCTTGGGAATATGAAAAGGATGAAAATCTAGCCTATTCTCTTATAGAATTTTTAGCTTCCAAGAATGAAGATATATTAGAAGAAACCTGTGATGAAATATTAAAATTTGGAGGTAGAATTTTAAGAGGATTAGGCAAATCTATTAAGATGAATATTCCTTTATTTACTAATGGTCCTGGGATTGAACTAGATCCAGCTGCTTTTGTTGAAGAGGTTACAAAAGAAGAAGAGTTGACTTTTTATAAAGCATTGAAAGAGTTTAAAAATGAATTTAAACGTCTTGAAGGTAGAATGACATCTTCGGAAAAGAATAATAATTATAATATAATATTTATTGATGATTTAGACAGGTGTGAGCCAGAACAGGTGCTAAATCTTTTGTCGGCTATTAAACTGTTTTTTACTTACGGAAAGAAAACAATTTTCTTTTGCGGAGTTGATAAAAAAGCAGTTGAAGAGGCGGTAAAAACAAAATATGGAGAGGTGATAAAAGCGAATGAATATTTAGAGAAAATTTTTGACGTGTCTTTTACTATGCCTTTTCATGATGATTTACGGCTTTTATTGAATAACTACTTTAACAACTCCACGCGTTATAATATATCTGGAACATTATGGACATTAAGTGAGTGGGTAGAGCATTTTTTGATTGGATTGGATTTTACAAATCCTCGTCGAGTAAAAAAGGTTTTTAATAAGTTTTTGATTTTAAGAAATATAAGTGGTCTAGGTCTGTTTTTTGGTTTTCCTAATATAGGTAGTACTAAAAGAAATAAGAAAGTTAGTGTTTTTGAAGTTTTATTGGTTGTTTATCTAATTATTTTACATGAGTTTTACCATGACAGTTTTCAGAGTTTTTTAAATTTTGGTAAAAAAAGATTAACTTTTGTTAAGTTTAATGAGGAAGAAAAGTCTAATAGTTCCTCTTTTCCTTTACCAAGCTATTTAAAGCTTTTATCCGAAGAAGAAAAACTGGATATACCTTATAAGAATTTTTCTAAAGATGATAATTTATTAGATTTAGATGACTTTTTTATAATGTTGAGTCCTTCTAATTTCCATACTATGGTAAGTGAAGGATCTCCTCTTTCTGGCAAAAAGTTTTTGTCAGAGGAAAACAGTATTGAGATACTTTTTTATGATTACATCGTAGAGAATATTGATGTTTTTATTGAAGATAGATATATGTCAGATTCAAGTTTTGGTCTAATAAAAGATATAATAACAAGAGCGCTATAATAGCGCTCTTTGTGATTTTTAATGTGCCTCAAGCCAGTTGTGACCTTCGCCAATTTCCACATCAAGCGGAACTGCCATTTTAAAGGCATTTTCCATTTCATGCTTAATCATAGGTTTTATTTTATCCAGCTCACTGTTGTGAACATCAAACACAAGCTCATCATGTACCTGTAGCAACATCTTACTCTTCCAGTTCTCGTTGGTTAGTTTTTTATGGATGTTTATCATCGCAATCTTAATAATATCGGCAGCGCTACCCTGTATTGGCGCGTTAACGGCATTACGTTCGGCAGCTCCGCGTACTACCGCGTTTTGCGAATTGATATCCTTAAGGTAACGGCGGCGTCCTGATATGGTTTGAACATAACCATGCTCACGTGCCCACTCTATCTGGTCGTTAATGTATTTTTTAAGGGTAGGGTAGGTTTTGTAATAAGTATCGATAAGCTCTTTTGATTCCGAGCGGCTCAGCGATGTTTGGTTACTTAACCCAAATGCCGAAACACCATATATAATACCGAAGTTTACCGTTTTTGCATGGCTACGCTGTTCGCGGGTTACCTCATTAAGCGGTACATTAAACACTTTTGCTGCGGTAGAGGCGTGAATGTCCTCTCCGTTTTGGAATGATTTTACCATTTCGGGGTCACCGCTAAGGGCAGCAATAATACGAAGCTCTATCTGCGAATAATCGGCAGAAACAAGGGTATGATTTTCATCTCTTGCTATAAAGGCCTTACGTATCTGTCTTCCCCTTTCGGTACGGATAGGAATGTTTTGCAGGTTAGGGTTGTTGGAACTTAGGCGTCCGGTAGCTGCAACTGTCTGCATATAATCGGTATGCACACGGCCTGTAGTTTCCTGTACTTGTAGCGGTAGCGCATCTACATAAGTGTTTTGCAGTTTAACCAACTGGCGCCAGTCTAAAATATCCTGTACAATAGGGTTGTCTTTTGCCAGGTAAGAAAGTACTTCCTCACCGGTAGCATACTGTCCGGTTTTGGTTTTCTTCTGTTTAGCTCCGCCTATCTTTAGTTTGTCAAATAAAATGTCACCCAATTGTTTTGGGGAAGCAAGATTAAATGTCTCTCCGGCAACTTCATAAATGCGTTGTTCTAAAGTTTTAGCATCGTTAGAAAGTACTGTAGAAAGCTGTTTTAGGTAATCGCAGTCAAGCCTTATGCCTTCGTGTTCCATATCGGCCAGTACAGGCATCAGCGGAATTTCTATTTCATCAAACAGTTTACGTGTCCCGGTAGCTTCCAGTTGCGGGGCAAAAAGCTCTTTTAGCTGTAGTGTAATATCTGCATCTTCAGAGGCATATTCCTTAATAAGCTCCAGTTCCACATCGCGCATTGACTTTTGGTTTTTACCTTTTTTACCAATAAGTTCCTCAATAGGTTTAGGCGAATACTGCAGGTAGGTTTCTGCCAGTATATCCATACCGTGCCTCATATCAGGGTTAATCAGGTAATGGGCAATCATGGTATCAAATATCTTTCCTTTTACAGTAATGCCGTAATTGGAAAGCACCTGTAGGTCGTATTTAAGATTCTGACCTATTTTTTCTATGTTCTCATCTTCAAAAAACGGAATGAATTTATTGATTAGTTCCTGAGCTTCATCTCTGTTTTCCGGGAACGGTATATAAAAGGCTTTTCCGGTTTCCCATGAGAACGACATACCCACCAGTTCGGCGGTAAGTGTGTTTACCCCTGTGGTTTCGGTATCAAAACAAACACTTGGCTGTTTCAGCATATCTTTAATTAGCAACCCTGTTGCCAGATTCCCCTGAACCAACTGGTAAAAATGGTTTGTGGTCTCCAGGTTTTTGTAAAAACTCTCGGTTGCAGTATTGGCCGACGGAGTTTCTTCTCCGCCTCCAAACAGTGAAAACTGCTGGTCATCGCTTTTGGCTACCTTTTTGGTAGGGGCAGTACTGTTATTTGAAATTTCACTGTACTCCTCACCATCGGCAAACAGTTTATGGAACTGGTCAGCCATTCTTCTAAACTCAAGGTCATTAAAAATGGCTTCCACTTTTTCGGTATCCGGTTTGGAAAGCTCGTAGTCTTTCTCATTAAAGGTCACATCACAGTCGGTAATAATTGTGGCCAGTACTTTAGATAAACGCCCCTGTTCGGCATTCTGTTCAATCTTCTCCTTCATTTTACCTTTTAGCTCGTGTGTGTTGGCTAAAAGATTTTCCATAGAGCCGTATTCTTTAAGTAGTTTTTTGGCAGTTTTCTCACCTACACCAGGTAGCCCAGGGATGTTGTCTACAGCATCGCCCATCATACCCAGAAAATCAATTACCTGTTCCGGCCTTTCTATCTCAAAACGCTCCAGTACTTCGGGTACGCCCCATATCTCAATACCGTTACCCATTCTGGCAGGGCGGTACATAAAAATGTTTTCGCTAACCAGCTGAGCAAAATCTTTATCGGGTGTTACCATAAAAGTTTGGTAGCCCTGTTTTTCGGCCTGCTTTGCAATGGTTCCTATAAGGTCATCGGCCTCACAGCCTTCAAGCTCCACAATTGGGATGTGCATTGCTTTAAGGATTTCATGTATGTAAGGTACTGCCAGTTTTATAGCCTCAGGAGTTTCATCTCTATTGGCCTTGTATTCGGTAAACATTTCAGTACGCACAGCACTTCCTCCTTTGTCAAAAGCAACGGCTAAATGATCTGGTTTTTCACGTTTTATTACATCCAGCAGGGAGTTCATGAATCCCATAATGGCCGATGTATCCATCCCCTTGGAGTTTATCCTCGGGTTTTTGATAAAAGCATAATAACCACGGAAAATTAATGCATATGCGTCGAGTAGGAAAAGTCGTTTTTGCTGTGACATGATAAAATCTATTTGGCGTAAAAATAAACAAACTGGTGCAGAATAAGAATAATATGTCAGGCTTTTGTGTTACATAACTGCTACTGTGTCGTTTATTGTTTTATGGTGCGTTTTTTGAGGCGAGCCATGCGAAACTTTGTTAAATTTGAATATCGGGTGTTTTTTTGAAATACCTTTATTCCCACTTACTTAAAAATAATTAGATGTTACGTTGGATTATACTTTTTGTTTTTGTGGTTTTGGTAGAGCTGTATGCTTTTCAGGCTGTAAAAACATTAACCCGAATAAAATGGGTGCTTATTGCTTATCAGGTGATTTCCCTTTTAATTGTAGTTTATATATTTTACTCGTTTGCCACTCAGTTTGACCGAAGCGTGGGGCAAAATAAACATACCCTGTTCACTATAGGGCTGTTGCTGATAACTTATATTCCCAAAATGCTGCTTATGGCATTTATGTTTGGTGAAGATATTATTCGTGTTATTGGCGGATTCCTTAAAGAATTCTCGGGTACTACAAACGAGTCGTTTCTTACCAGCAGGCGAAAGTTTGTAAGCCAGATCGCACTTGGTGCTGCTGCAATACCTTTTCTTTCCCTGTTATATGGTATGACAAAAGGGAAGTATAATTTTAAGGTGCATAAAAAAACGATTTACTATCCCGACCTTCCGGATAGCTTTGACGGGTTTACCATTACCCAGATATCTGATGTGCATAGTGGCAGTTTTGATAATCACCATGAAATTGAACATGCCATTAATATGATTAATGAGCAGAAGTCAGACATTATATTGTTTACCGGTGATATTGTAAACACCCATGCTGATGAGATGAATCCGTGGATTGAGACTTTTAGGTCTATTGAAACACCTCAGTTCGGTAAGTTTTCGGTTTTGGGGAATCATGATTATGGTGAATATGTTACCTGGCCTTCGCAAAAGGACAAGAACGAAAACTTTGAGGCTATAAAAGACCTGCACAGGCAAATTGATTTCAAGCTGTTGCTTAACGAGAATGTGAAGCTTAAAAAAGGGGATGATGAAATTGCCCTTATAGGTGTTGAGAACTGGGGAATTGGGTTTAAGCAGGCAGGTGATTTGGTAAAAGCATCCGAAGGTATTAAACAAACCGATTTTAAAATACTTATGAGTCATGACCCATCACACTGGGAGCATGAGGTAAAAACCCACAGAGATAATTATCATTTAACCCTTAGCGGACATACTCACGGATCTCAGTTTGGTATAGAAATACCGGGCTTTGTAAAGTGGAGTCCAATACAATATCGTTACAAACAATGGGGCGGACTGTATGAAAATGTAGGGCGCTATATATATGTAAACAGAGGCTTTGGCTTCCACGCTTATCCAGGTAGGGTAGGTATTTGGCCAGAAATAACAGTATTAGAACTAAAAAAAGGCCCAAAAGTAGCGTGATTGCTTAAAAATGTTATATTTGTATATAGATTATTTGGAACTAAAGGTTTTTAAGTAAGTTTAAATCTTTTTTTATGTCAAAATTTGGAGAACTTATAAACTCCCCGGTACCTGTACTAATCGATTTTTACACAGAGTGGAACGAGCCTTCTGTGTCAATGCATCCTGTAATTAGAGATGTAGCTGCTGCACTGGGAGACAGGGCAAAGGTGATAAAAATCGATGTGGATAAAAATCAGGAACTGGCCGATGCTTTAAGAATAAAAGGACTTCCTACGTTAATGATTTACAAGGGAGGACAAATGGTGTGGAGGCAGTCAGGCGAACTGGATGCTAATACTATTATCGGGCTGGTACAGGAATTTACCAGTACTAGTGCATAGCCTCAAACCTAAACTTTTTCTTCTTTAAGTATTCTATTGCTCTTGGTAGGGCATATTCCAGATTAGGGAATGCTTTTACACTGTCGTGAAAAATAATCACGCTACCTTCTGTTGTGTTTTCTGTAACGTTTTCAAGACACTTTTCGGGAGTTATGGTTTTATCAAAATCAGCACTCAATACATCCCACATTATTATTTTGTACCCCTCATCCCTTATTGCTTTAGCTTGAGATGATTTTATTTTTCCGTAAGGTGGTCTGAATAGTTTTGTAGTGTATTCTTCGTGTGTAAAGCCTTTAATTACCTCTTCGCAGGCAAATGTGTTTTCCAGATAGGTTTCCTTTTTGGTTTTCCATCCGTTTAAGTGATTGTAGGTATGGTTAGCAATAGTGTGACCATCGTCTGCTACCTTTTTAAAAATATCCGGATGCTTTTTGATGTTATTGCCTATACAGAAAAAAGTGGCTTTAATGTCATGTTTTTTCAGTACACCAAGTACCCACTCGGTAATCTCGGGAGTAGGGCCGTCATCAAAAGTAAGGTACACGGTATTACTGTTGTTAGGGATGTCCCAAACAAAACCGTTAAACAACTTTTTAATCAGTTTTCCTGTTTTGACCCAGTATGCTTTCATGCTAAAAAAATAAGCAGCTTTACTCAAAGCTGCTTATAAAGTTACTAATATAATTTAGTTATTATTCGTTTTCACGTTTAAACCTTTTAAACATTTCGTTGTACTTATTAAAGGTAGGTTTTTCCTTGTTGTAAAGCTCGGTATCACCTTCGTCTTTCATAATTAGTAAAAGGCTTCTGTAGCGTTCAATATCGGTTATAATATCAACAATAATGTTGTTTTGTTCCCTTACATCAACACTGTTGTAGAAGGTAAGCTTCTCCTGGTACTTTTTGATAAGTTGAGTAAGCAGGTCACGTGCTTTTTCTTTTTCGCCAAGCTGATAGTATGCTGTTGCAAAAGGCTCCAGTAAGGTGTAGTAACCAAAGTAATCTACAGGCATCTTAGTCATGGCAAGATCAGCAATATCTTTAGCTTTATCCTTTTTGCCTTCCTCGATTAGTTTTTCCATAAGTCGCGCCAGGTTGGTGCGGTATGTAATACTGTTTTTGCGGGTTTCCGGGTCATGATAAATGTTAGGGCTTTCGCTGTTACCCCAATCCCATTTCATAACAATATTGTACATTTTTTCGGTATCAATATGTCCCATATCAAGCAGGCTTCCTTCTTTAGGAACCGGAGTTCTTACAGGAACAAGTTTGAATACCATACCATCTAACTGAAGGTAGTCTTTCATCCAAATGTAATCGTCATCACCAAAGCTTCCTCCGGTAAAGTAAATAGGGCGTTCCCAGTTATTGTTGTTAACAATGTCAAGCATTAACAGACGGTTTTTGTATATAGCATCACCTTTAATGTCAATATCGATATAAGGAACAATAGAGTCGTAAAGCTCAGGCTCTACTACTTTGTGTTTTATAACCGATTCACGGTCTACTTTAAGCCTGATTTTATTAGTAGGGAAGTAGTTAATGCTATGTCCGTTTTTAAGCTCAACTTTTGTTCTTTGGTCATCTGAAGCGATAAATGATATAAAGTCGTTTATGTCCCAACGGTTTTCAGTTTGCTTATCAAAGAACATGTAGTCTCTGGTTCCCTGTACATACTGATCGTGCGTAAAGGATATAGGTAACGGTTCAGATGTGTATGCTTTCGCTTTCATCTGGTCTATATACCAGTCGGTCATGAAAAGGCTGGTGTTTACAATCCTGATGTCTGTACGTATGCCTTCAATTTCCTGTGCATACCAAAGCGGGAAGGTGTCGTTATCCCCAATGGTGAATAAAATGGCATTTTCGTCACACGACTCAAGGTAAGCCTTAGCCATAGCAAGTGCAGTATAACGACCTGAACGATCGTGGTCGTCCCAGTTTTGAGAAGCAAGTAATACAGGTCCTGCCAGTAATGTAGCAGCCAGTACAACCGGTCCTGCAATTTTTGGAGCTAAGTATCTTTGTATAGCTTCATAAATAGCATATACACCTATACCTATCCACATGGCAAATACATAGAATGATCCTACAAGGGCATAGTCTCTCTCCCTTGGCTCGAAAGGTCTTTCGTTTAGGTACACCTTAAGGGCAAGTCCTGTAAACAGGAATAGTATAAGTAATACATAGAAACTCTTAGGGTCTCTTGATGCATGGTAGCATAATCCTATAAATCCTAATAATAGAGGTAAGAAGTAGTAAAAGTTCCTTGCCTTGTTGTTAAGCTGATCTTCTGTCAGATTGCTTTGTGGACCCACGTGGTTCTCATCAATAAATTTGATACCACTCATCCAGTTGCCGTCATAATTATCATAACGTCCCTGTATGTCGTTTTGCCTACCGGTAAAGTTCCACATAAAGTACCTGAAATACATATAACCAAACTGGTATTGGAACATGAACTTCATGTTGTCAGTAAACGATGGTTTCTCTATTATAAGGTAACTGCTGTAGTTTCTAAGGAATTTGTCGTAATCGTCAAGATCCAGTTCTCCTTTTTGGTAAGAGGCTTTGAACTGATTGATTATGTTTTGAAGTTCATCACGCACCTGTGCCATAGCTTTCCCTATTTCCTCATCACTCATCTGATCTAAAGGAAGGCCATATTGTACAAGGTCTCTTGAAAAATCATAATTAGGGTCTATCCTAAAGTCAAGAGGTTTTGTGAAATTCATATAGTTTACCGGATGACCGTTGTCTGTACTCCACATTCTCGGCATAAAGCCTTTGTGGTTGTCATCGGTATTCTGTTTTGCGTTTATGTAATTGTTTACAATAACATATTTTCCGGTTTTATAATCCCTTTGGTAGTTTGGTTTTTCATCCTCATATGGTTTGTCGGCATCAAGTCCGGCATAAATATCAGAATACATAGGGCCATAAAACAGTTTTTGCTCACCATACTGCTCACGATTATAGTAAGCAAGTACCTCGGCAGCATCCGATGGTCTGTTCTCATTAATAACCACGTTTGCGTTAGCACGTATAGGTAACATCATCCAGGTAGAGAAACCTATAAAGATAAATAGTATACAAAGAGTAAGTGTATTGGCAAGTGCATATCCTTTTTTACGGGTATAGCTAAGCCCGAAGTAAAAGAAGGCTACCAGTAGTATGGCTACAAATATGGTTCCTGAGTTAAACGGAAGTCCCATTTTGTTGACCATAAATATTTCGGTCTTACCAAAAAGAGCAAGTGTGTATGGTAATAGTAATTTGAAAATGAAAAGGAGTATGGCTACAATAACAATATTTGCTATGATGAAGCTTTTTACTGTAACTTTTTCGTAGTTCTTAAAGAAGTATATAAATCCGATTGCAGGGATGGTAAGCAGTGCCATAAAGTGAACACCAAATGATAAACCTACTACCAGTGATATGATAAGTAACCATTTGTTGCCTCGCGGAGTGTTCATGTCCTGCTCCCAGCGTAATCCAAGCCAAAGTAATAATGCTATAAATAACGATGCCATGGCATACACCTCGGCTTCAACCGCATTAAACCAAAAGCTGTCTGTAAAGGTAAAGGCAAGTGCGCCAACGGCAGAACTCCCTAATACCATAAAGGCATTGTTGTTATTAAATTCGGAAAATTTCTCAACCAGTGATCGTATTATCATGGTTAATGACCAAAACATAAAAAGTATGGTGAATGCACTGGAGGCTACCGATACCATATTAACCATAAGAGCTTCCTTGTCAGGACCCGATGCAAACATGGCAAAGAAAGCACCTACCATTTGGAATAAAGGAGCTCCCGGCGGGTGACCTACCTCAAGCTTTGCGGCTGTGGTGATGTACTCGCCACAATCCCAAAAACTCATGGTTGGCTCTACGGTTAGCGAATAAACAATAAATGCAATGGCAAAAACAAACCATCCGGTGATGGTGTTCCATTTTTTAAAGTTGAATGTTATCATGCGGTTTTGAAAATTCCGGATTTATATATGCAAAGAAACTATTTTTTATTTAAAGGTAATTAAGCAAACTTATTTTTAATGTTTAATATAAAGTAAAAAGGCGGGAATTATTGTAATTCCCGCCCTGTAAAATATTTCTGTCAGCTATTGTCTTCCATAAACCGCTCCATCATTTTGTAATATCGGTCAAATTCAGGGAGCTGTTTGTCATAAAATTCATTGTCACCCTGCTTTTTGATCATTTGTAATAATCTGTAATAACCTCCTATGTCACCCGGTGAGTTAACCGAATTGAAAAAGGCGATGTTTTCCTGATATTTCTTTATTAACAGCGCTGCCAGTTCACGGGCCTTTTCGGTTTCACCTACTTTATAATATCCTTCTGCAAAAGGTTCAGACATGAAGTGGTAGCCATAATCTTGCGTAGGGAGTTTTGTTACGGCAAGGTCAATTATGGTTTTAGCCATTTCGGTTTTGCCTTCCTGAATTAAAGTGTCGCTTAATCGTGCAAGGTTTTTACGGTAGGTAATGCTGTTACGTCTTGTTTCGGGGTCAAGGTATATTTTTTTATTACTGCTACCCCAGTTCCATCGCATAACGGTATCATACATTTTTTGTGAATCAATATGGCCAATGTCAATTGGGCTGTCTTTTGGTACTTCTGTTTTTATTGGTACCAGTTTGTAGGTCATGCCGTCTAACTGAAGGTAGTCTTTTAACCAAAGATAATCTTCGGCTTTAGGGCTTCCGCCTGTAAAATAGATAGGGCGCTCCCAGTTGTTGTTGCGTATAATATCCAGCATAACCAGCTGATGTTTAAAAATAGCCTCTTTAGGTAGGTCTATTTCTATGTACGGTACAATAGAGTCATATAAATCTGGCGATACAACCTTATTTTTAATAACAGCTTCTTTGTCTACCGGTATGCGTATTTTATTACTCGGGTAATAATTGGCCCAATGTCCGTTATTGAGTTCTACCTTTGCGCGCTCGTCATCCATTAAAACAAAATCCATAAAGTCATCTATGTCCAAACGTTCTTCTGTTCTTGGTACATATAGTATAAAGTCGCGGGTTCCGTCTACATATTGACTGTGATTCATTGAAACAGGCGCACCTTCGGCTTCATAAGTTTTTTGTTTCAGCTGGTCAATATACCAGTCGGCAGGTAGGTAGGTAGAGCAGGCAACTTTAATATCAGTCCTGAAGTTTTCTATTTCCTGTGCATACCATAACGGGAAAGTATCGTTGTCTCCTATAGTAAATAGTATAGCATTAGGATCGCATGAATCAAGATAGGTTTTTGCCATAACAAGCGCAGTATCCCTGCCTGATCTGTTATGGTCATCCCAGTTTTCAAAAGCCATAAGGGTAGGAGCGGCCAGTAATGTTGCTCCTAATATAACCGGAACGGCTACTTTTTGGTTTATATGTTTTTGTATACTGTTATATAAGGCATAAACTCCCATAGCTATCCAAATAGCAAAAACATAAAAAGCACCAACCATTACATAGTCCCTTTCGCGTACTTCAAAAGGCTTTTCATTAAGGAATACCTTTATGGCTAAACTCATAAATACAAATAGTACTAATAAAGTGTAAAAACTTTTAGTGTCCTTACGGGCATGGAAAATAAATCCTATTAGGCCTAGTATAAAAGGTATAAAAAAGTATATGTTGCGTCCTTTGTTATTTAACATGTCTGAGGTAAGATGGCTTTGCGCTCCCAGTCGGGCTTCATCTATGGCTTTAAAGCCGCTAAGCCAGTTCCCGTTAAGGTGGTCGCCTTCTCCCTGCACATCGTTTTGTTTTCCTGCAAAGTTCCACATTAGGTAACGCCAAAACATATAGCCAAACTGATATTCGGCCATAAACTGCATGTTTTGCATTAATGTTGGTTTTTCTACAATAAGGTAGCTTTTGTAAGTTTTAAGGAATCTGTCATAACCTTCATAATCGATTTCCCCTCTATTGTAGGCCGATTTGAATTCGTTTATCACATCGGTAAGCTGTGATTTTATCTCGCTCATGGCGGTATAGGCTTCATCCTGACTAATATTATTTATATCAATGCCATATTTGCCAAGATCCTGAGAAAAATCGTATTGCGGATTTATCTTAAATTTTGGTGGGGCAGTGTATGCCATGTAATTAGCGGCGTGTTTTTCGCTAATCATACGGGGTAATATACCGTTGTGGTCTTTGTGGGTGTTATGTACTGCGTTTTTATAATTGTTTACGGCTACATATTTACGGGTTTTGTAATCGCGCTCATAGTTTGGTTTTGCGTCTGAAAACGGATTGTCCGGGTCTAAGCCTGCATAGGTTTCGGTATAAAGCGGACCGTAAAATACTTTTTGCTCGCCATAATTTTCGCGGTTATAATATGCCAATAGTTCGGCAGCATCGGTAGGAGGCACTTCATTAATTACTACTCCGGCGTTAGATCGTACCGGTAAAACCAGCCAACTGGAAAAACCAATAAACATAAAAAGGGTGCAAAGTATTGCTGTGTTGTAAAGAGGTAGTCCCTTTTGTTTTGTGTATCGTAGTCCGTAATAAAAGAAGCTCACAACCAATAGCCCCATTATTATAGTGCCCGAATTAAAAGGTAGTCTTAACGTGTTTACGGCAAATATTTCGGTTTTGCCAAACAGTGCCATTGTGTATGGCATTAAAAACTTAAATACAAAAAGCAATACACCTACTATAGCGATATTGGCTAGTATAAAATTTTTAGTAGTTACTGTTTTATAATTTTTAAAGTAATAAATAAGGCCAATTGACGGTATGGTTAATAGTGCTAAAAAATGCACTCCAAATGATAATCCTACCAAGAGTGAGATTAATAATAGCCAACGGTTACCGTTTGGTAAATGCATTTCTTCGCCCCAGCGTAATCCTGCCCACATTAATAACGATATAAATAAAGATGCCATGGCGTACACCTCGGCTTCGGTAGCGTTAAACCAAAAACTGTCTGAAAAGGTAAGGCACAAACAGCCTATAAATGAGCTTCCCAGTATCATTATGGTGTTGCCTTTTGTTAGTTCTCCAAACTTTACAACAATGTTTTTTAATAGTAATGAAACCGACCAGTACATAAAAAGTATGGCAAATGCTGCCGAAAATACCGATACCATATTTACCATTAGAGCAACTTTTTCTTTAGAGAATGCAAAAAGTGCAAAGACCGATCCTATTAACTGGTAGAGCGGAGCGCCTGGCGGATGGCCTACCTGTAGCTTGGCGGCAGTAGATATGTATTCACCCGAGTCCCAAAAACTAACAGTGGGTTCTACAGTGAGCGAATAGGTAATAAGAGCAACAGCAAAAGAAGTCCATCCTAAAATAAGGTTCCATCTTTTAAAGTAATGATCGTGCATAATGGGTCTTTTTATTGGTTATCAGTTTGTTTGCTTTACAGGCAATATTAGAGTAGTAACGCAGAAAAATTTTTTTTAATATTTTTTGAAATAAAAATTTGCAAAAATGAATTTATGTGCTACATTTGCACCCGCAATCACGCACCAAAACAATGGTCTATGGTGTAATGGTAACACTACTGATTTTGGTTCAGTCATTCTAGGTTCGAGTCCTAGTAGACCAACAAAAGCCTCTCGGGAAACTGTGAGGCTTTTTTTATTGCGTTATTTTTAGGTTAATTATATAAAAAAAGCTGCCCAAGGGCAGCTTTATGTTTTTTCTTTCGGGTTAGATTTTGAAAGTTACAACCGGTCTTACGGCATGGTTAACCAGGTCTTCGCTAATACTTCCGTTAAAGAAGTGTGCAAGTCCTTTTCTTCCGTGAGTACACATACCAATAAGGTCGGCGTTTACACTGTTTGCAAAGTGAAGTATGCCTTTTTCTACATTAATGTCGTTGTATATGTGTGTAGAGTAGCCTCCTGTTAGGTTTGCATTTGCAGCAAAATCATGGATAAGTTTCTCTGCAGCGTGTGTAGACTTGAAGTCGTTTGGTGTGTTAACAAAAACAAGGTGTAGGTTTGCGTTAAACAGATTTGCAAAGCTTACTACGTCTTTAAATGGTTTTTTGATTTCGTCTGAGAAGTCAGAAGCAAAAACAAAGTTTTGCGGAGCGAACTCGCCTTCCTCTTTCTTGATTACAAGAACAGGGATGTCTGAAGTACGAACCACTTTTTCAGTGTTAGAGCCAATGAACATTTCTCTAAATCCGCTTGCTCCGTGAGATCCCATAACTACTAAGTCGATATCATGTTTCTTGCTGTGAGCAATAATACCGTCAAAGGCTTTGTCAAACTGAATGGCTTCAATAACAGTTACGCCTTCAAGGTATGGTTCGTTAAGCAGGTCCTGGAAGCGTTCGCGTGTTTTTTCCATAAAGAACATAACTTCAGGTACTCCTGCACTTCGTCCTACGGCATTACTTTCTCCTATACCGTCATCGCTTATGTGGTTTGGCAGTTCCAGCATGTGAAGCAGGTATATTTCGCCGTTGTTTTTGCGGGCAATCTGAGCTGCTACTTTAAGTGCATACTCAGCGTGGTCTGAGAAATCGGTAGGTACTAAAATTCTTTTCATATGTGTAAATTATTAACAAAAATTTGGTTGGAAAAATAATACAATAAAAGTAGTGAATAAATTTTACATTATGTAATGATTTTCAATATATAAAAAAATTAGTATATTTGCACAGTTATTTACTAAAAAACTAAATAATGAGGGGACAGGAGTCCCCTCTTTTTATACTTGATATGACATTTAGAGAGAAAGTTGCAGAACTGGTGAATGCAGCGCTGGAAGAGCGCCCTTCGTTGTTTCTTATAGATCTTTCCATAAGTGACTCCAATAAAATTAATGTTACGCTGGATGGCGATAACGGGATAAATTTACAGGACTGTATAGATGTAAGCAGGGCTGTAGAACATAACTTGGATAGGGAAGAGCAGGATTTTTCCCTTGAAGTAGCTTCGGCAGGAGCGACAAGCCCTTTAAAAAACATCAGGCAGTATAAAAAAAATATTGGACGAACACTTAAGGTAAAGACTGAGAGTGGTGAGACTGAGGCTAACCTTACAGATGCTACTGAGGAGTTCATAGTGCTGGAGTGGAAGGCAAGGGAGCCTAAAAAGATAGGTAAAGGGAAAGAAACCGTACAAAAAAGAGCGGAAATCCCTTATGCAGAAATTAAAGAAGCAGTTGTTGTTATAAAATTTTAAAAAATAAAGAGAGTTGGCATGGAAAATCTTGCATTAATTGATTCGTTTTCAGAGTTTAAGGACGATAAGCTGATAGATCGCGTTACGCTGATGGCGATTCTGGAAGATGTATTTAGAAATGCATTAAAGAAGAAATATGGTTCTGATGATAATTTTGATATCATTATAAACCCTGATAAAGGGGATATGGAGATTTGGAGGAACCGTGTGGTTGTAGCCGATGGTGAGGTAGAAGATCCTAACCAGGAAATTTCTCTTTCTGAAGCCAGAAAAATTGAGCCTGACTTTGAGGTGGGTGAAGATGTTTCTGAAGAGGTGAAGCTAATACAGTTAGGTCGTCGTGCCATACTTGCGTTACGCCAAAACCTTATATCTAAAATTCACGAACACGATAATACAAACCTTTACAAGCAGTTTAAAGAGCTTATAGGTGATATTTATACTGCAGAAGTGCACCATGTTCGGCCAAAAGCTGTAATTTTGGTGGATGATGAAGGTAATGAGATTGTTTTGCCAAAAGAAAAACAAATCCCTTCAGACTTTTTTAGAAAAGGAGATAACGTTCGCGGTATAATAGAAAATGTTGAGCTTAAAGGAAATAAGCCGCAAATTATAATGTCAAGAACTTCTGAGAAATTCCTTGAGAAACTTTTCGAGCAGGAAATACCAGAGGTGTTTGACGGACTTATCACTATCAAAAAAGTAGTGAGAATACCGGGCGAAAAGGCAAAAGTTGCTGTTGATTCTTATGATGACAGAATTGATCCTGTTGGTGCCTGTGTGGGTATGAAAGGATCAAGAATTCACGGAATTGTACGTGAATTAGGAAATGAAAATATAGATGTAATAAACTATACGTCTAATACTCAGCTTTATATTACAAGAGCATTGAGTCCTGCAAAAGTTTCTTCTATCAAAATTGATGAAGAGGCTAAAAGGGCAGAAGTGTTCTTAAAGCTGGAAGAAGTGTCTAAGGCTATTGGCCGTGGCGGACACAACATTAAGCTTGCTGGGTTGCTTACAGGATATGAGCTTGATGTAATACGTGAAGGTAATCTAGAGGAGGATGAGGATGTTGAATTAACAGAATTCTCAGACGAAATCGAAGATTGGATTATCCAGGAGTTTGCTAAAATAGGTTTAGATACAGCCAGAAGCGTGCTTAATCAGGATGTGGCAGACCTAGTAAGAAGAACAGACCTGGAAGAAGAAACGATTCTTGAAGTTGTAAGGATACTTAAGGAAGAGTTTGAAGACTAATAATACTATTGTATAAATATAACATACAACCGGGAAAGATAATATTAAAAAGATTTTATGTCTGAAGAAAGAGTAATAAGATTAAATAAAGTTTTAAGAGAATTAAACATTTCGCTGGACAGGGCTGTTGAGTTTCTTAAGGATAAGGGGCATAATATTGATGCTACCCCTAACGCTAAAATATCCAATGAGGAATATAAAGCTCTTATTAACCAGTTTTCTGCCGATAAAGGTAAGAAAGAGGCTTCTCTTGAAGTGAGTGAAGAGAAAAGGAAGGAGAAGGAGGCTCTAAGGCTGGAGAGGGAGCGTGAGTTAGAAGAGAAACGTAAGCAGCAGGAAGAGGAAGAAAAGCAAAGGCAGGAAGTAATCCGTGCAAGAGCGAGTATATCCGGTCCGGTAGCAGTGGGTAAAATAGATCTTAATTCTGATAAAAAGGCTCAGCAGCAATCTTCAGACACTGTGGAGGAACCTGTGCAGGAAACTGCACCTAAAGAGGATACTCCAAAAGCTAAAGAGGAGCCTGTAAAACAACCGGAACCTGTGAAAGCACAAGAAGAGGTTAAAAAACCTGAGGAGACACCTGCGCCAAAGCAGGAAGCTCCAAAAGCAAAACAGCAGCAGCCTGCAAAACAGCAGGAGCAGCCTGTTAAGCATAAAAAACAGGATAAGCCGCAACATGCGCCAAAACAGGAAGCTCCAAAACAACAGGCACCTAAGCAGGAAACGCCTAAAGAAGGTGAAGGGGCAACGCCTGTAGAGGATGTTATTAAAACACAATATCAAAAACTTAGCGGTACTACCTTTACGGGTAAAACCATAGATCTTTCCCAGTTCGAAAAAGCTAAGAAGAAAAAAGAAGAGCCTAAAAAAGATAATAAAGGCGGAAATAACAACCAAGGCGGCGGAAATAACAATAACAAGAATAAGAGAAAAAGAATAACTACCAAACCTCAAGGTGGCGGTCAGGGTGGTAACAATAACAACCAGGGAGGAAATAACCAGGGTGGTAACAGACAAGGTGGCGGTAACAGATTTGGTAACAATAATAACAGAGGCAACAACAAACGTCAGGCTATTGTTAACAAGGTGGAGCCTACCGATGAAGAAGTTAAAAACCAAATTAGGGAAACCCTTGAAAAACTTCAGGGTAAAGGTAGCAAGTCTAAAGCGGCTAAGTACAGAAGAGATAAACGTGAAACACACCGTCAGCGTACTGATGACGAGCAAAAACAGCTTGAAGAAGGAAGCAAAGTGCTTAAAGTAACAGAGTTTGTTACTGTAGGTGAAATTGCAAGTATGATGGATGTGCCTATTACTAAGGTAATCTCTGTATGTATGTCGTTAGGTATCATGGTAAGTATGAACCAGCGTTTAGATGCAGAAACACTTACTATTGTTGCTGATGAGTTTGGTTATGAAGTTAAAATTACAACAGCTGATATTGAAGAATCAATAGAGGTTGTAGAAGATAAAGAAGAAGATTTACAGTTCAGGGCTCCTATCGTTACAGTAATGGGTCACGTTGACCACGGTAAAACGTCGTTACTTGACTACATCCGTAAGGAAAATGTAATTGCAGGTGAGTCGGGAGGTATTACACAGCACATTGGTGCTTATGGGGTAACTCTTGAAAGCGGACAGAAAATCGCATTCCTAGATACACCTGGTCACGAAGCGTTTACCGCGATGCGTGCACGTGGTGCTCAGGTAACAGATATCGCTATTATCGTGATTGCTGCGGATGACGATATCATGCCACAAACAAAAGAGGCAATCAACCACGCTCAGGCGGCAGGTGTGCCAATTATATTTGCAATCAACAAAGTTGATAAACCAACAGCTAACCCGGATAAAATTAAAGAACGCTTAGCAGGTATGAACCTGTTAGTGGAAGACTGGGGTGGTAAAATTCAGTCACACGATATATCTGCAAAAACAGGTTTAGGTGTGAAAGAATTACTTGAAAAAGTATTGCTTGAGGCAGAGATACTTGATCTTAAAGCTAACCCTGATAAGCCTGCAGTTGGTACTGTAGTTGAGGCTTTCCTTGATAAAGGTAGGGGTTATGTAGCTACTGTACTTGTACAGGGTGGTACTCTAAAAGTAGGTGATTATGTGCTTGCAGGTAAACACCACGGTAAGGTTAAGGCAATGCATGATGAGCGCGGAAACAGTCTTCAGGAGGCAGGTCCGTCAACACCGGTATCGTTACTTGGTCTTGATGGTGCGCCAACAGCGGGTGACAAGTTCAACGTGTTTGAAGATGAGAAAGAGGCTAAGCAAATTGCTGCAAAACGTACTCAGTTACTACGTGAGCAGGCAGTACGTACTCAACGTCACATTACGCTTGCTGAAATTGGACGTAGGATTGCTTTAGGTCAGTTCAAAGAACTTAACATTATCCTTAAAGGTGACGTGGATGGTTCGGTTGAGGCATTATCTGACTCGTTCTCTAAACTGTCTACAGAAGAAATTCAAATCAATATCATACATAAAGGTGTAGGTGCTATTACAGAGTCTGACGTGTTGTTAGCTTCGGCTTCAGATGCGATTATCATCGGATTTAACGTAAGACCGATGGGTAGTGCTAAGCAACTTGCAGAGAAAGAGGAAATCGATATCAGAAACTACTCTATCATCTATGATGCTATTGATGATGTTAAGGATGCTATGGAAGGTATGCTTTCTCCGGAACTTAAAGAAGAAGTTACTGGTACTGCAGAAATCCGTGAAACATTCAAAATCTCTAAAGTGGGTACTATTGCCGGATGTATGGTTACCGATGGTAAGATATACAGAAGTTCTAAAATCCGTCTTATCAGGGATGGTGTGGTTATCTATACCGGAGAGCTTGCTACCCTTAAGCGATTTAAAGATGACGTTAAAGAGGTGTCTAAAGGTTACGACTGTGGTATGCAGGTTAAAAACTATAACGATATCCAAATTGGTGATGTTATTGAGGCATTCCAAGAGGTTGAAGTTAAGAAGACACTTAAATAATAAGAGTTTATATATGACAAAAAGTCCGGCCAATGGCCGGACTTTTTTGTTTTGACACATTGTTTGGGGACTACTTCCCTATATAATAAAAAAGCCCTGACATTGTCAGGGCTTTTTTATTATTTGTGAGCTGTTATTTACTTGGTTTTATTAAAAGAGCGTAAGGGTACTTCTCCTTTACCTTTACAAGCTGTCTTTCTGCTTCTATACGTGATTTAAAGCTGCCTACCCATACTTTGTAGGTTGGGCTTTCAAATATTATTGTACCGTCTAAATCTTGGTATTCTTTTTTAAATTCAGCTAATGTTTTTCTGGCATTGCTGTTCTCGCCATAATAAATCTGAATCTTGTATCGGTCGTTAATATCGATGTTTGAATTCAGTTTTCTTTTTTCATTTAGTAATTGCTCAAATTTGGGGTCCTGAGAAATAGGATTTTCCTGTTGTTGGGCAGTACTTTCTAAAGAATAAAAAGTAAGAAAAACTGTAGCTATTTTTAGGGCGTTTATTTTTAAAATTCTCATAATGAATAGGGTTTGGATGCAAAATTACAATTTATTACAAAATCTCTTTAGAATATATTTATTTAGAATTGTTATAAATTATGCTTTAAGATTTAATTAAGGTTTGAGAATAGTACATAAGTCGTATTTTTGTGGGAGTTTTTAAAAAAGTATATAGATTCATTCAAATATACCCTTAAAAACTATACCAATTTAAGTCGATAATCATTTTTTAATATGAAAAAAGTGGGTAACCATACTTCGTTTTCGAGAATTTTATTTTTCTGTTTAGCTTTATCGCTCTCATTCTCATTTGCTTCTTACGCGCAAGATGCTGCTCCGGCGGCTGATGCAGGTCAGGAAGCTGCGGCTTCGGCAGGTGCCGGAGATCCGGCAAAAGGTAAAGAATTGTTCAATTCATTATGTGCTGCATGTCACAAGCTTGATGCTAAAATGACAGGTCCTGCTCTAAGGGGTGTTTCTGAGAAGCATGACCGTGAGTGGCTTTACAAATGGGTTCGTAACAGTAGTGAGCTGATTAAATCAGGTGATGCGGCGGCTGTAAAGCTGTTTGCAGAAAACAATAATCAGGTGATGACTGCGTTTCCGCAGCTTTCTAATGAGGATATAGATAATATCCTTGCTTATACGTCTGAGCCTGCTCCTGTTGTTGAGAAAAAGACTCCTGGAGGTGAACCTGTCGCTCAAGAAGGTGGAGCTTCTAATAATCTAATTCTTGGGGCGCTTGTTCTTGTTCTTTTAGTTCTTATTGTTATGCTTGTTCTTGTGAACACTACATTAAGAAAAGTTGCTGCTGCAAACGGAGTTGATGTTTCTAAAAAAGGAAATACAATATCTTTCTGGCAGGCTTATGCAAGAAACCAGTTCCTTGTATTGGTTACTTCAATCCTTTTATTATTATCGGGTGCTTACTTCCTTTATGGTTACTTAATGCAAATTGGTGTTGATCAGGGTTACGAACCAATTCAACCAATACATTTCTCTCATAAAATTCACGCAGGTGAAAACGGTATCGACTGTAAATACTGTCACTCTTCTGCAAGAGTAAGTAAAACTTCAGGTATACCGTCTCTTAATGTTTGTATGAACTGTCATAAAAACATCTCTGAGTTTACAGGTAGCAAAGATTCTACTTATGTTGAATATTCGAAAGAATTCTATACTGCAGAAATCCAAAAACTATACGACGCTGTAGGTTGGGATAAATCTGCACAACAATACACAGGTAAAACTAAACCGGTTAAATGGGTTAGGATTCATAATCTTCCTGATTTTGTTTACTTCAACCACTCTCAGCACGTTTCTGTAGCTGGTGTTGAATGTCAAACATGTCACGGTCCTGTTGAGACGTTTGAGATTATGAAACAAAACGCTCCATTAACAATGGGTTGGTGTATTAACTGTCACCGTGAGACAAATGTGAAAGTAGAAGGTAATGACTACTACAAAAAAATCCACGACGAACTTGCTAAGAAATATGGTGTGCAGAAACTTACAGCTGCCAACATGGGAGGTACAGAGTGTGGAAAATGTCACTATTAATCAATTTTTAAGAAGCTAATATCTATATACAACATGGCATCAAACAAAAAATACTGGCAAAGTGTTGAGGAGCTGAACGAAAACAGTTCTATTGTTGAGACGCTAAGAAACAATGAGTTTGTTGAGGAGATTCCTACTGATGAATTTCTTGGTAATGAAGAGGCTATGTCTTCTTCTTCAACAAGCCGTCGTGACTTTTTGAAATATGTCGGGTTCAGTACTGCTGCAGCTTCTCTTGCAGCGTGTGAAGGACCAGTAATTAAGTCGATTCCTTATGTGGTTCAACCAGAGGAAATCATTCCGGGTGTTGCAGATTACTATGCAACTACAATAGCGGATGGTTTTGATTTTGCAAACATATTAATCAAAACCCGTGAGGGTAGGCCAATTAAGGTTGAGAATAACAGGATGCCTGGTTCGGGCATTAGTGCTAACGCAAGGGTTTATGCCTCTGTTCTTTCTCTTTATGACAGCATGCGTTTAAAGCAGCCTATGGTTGCTGGTAAGCCGGCTTCATGGGAAGAGGTTGATACCAGGGTTAAAGCTGGTTTAGCAGAAGCTGCTGCAAGCGGTGGTCAGGTAGTTTTATTAACTAACACTATGGCTAGCCCGTCTACAGATAAGCTTATTGCTGAATTTGGTGCTAAATATGCGAACTTTAAGCATGTTGTTTATGATTCAGTTTCTTCGTCTGAAGCTCTTGATGCTTATCAAGCTGTTTATGGTGAGAGGGCTTTAGCTAATTACGATCTTTCAAGTGCTGATGTTATTGTTGCTGTTGGAGCAGATTTCCTGGGTGACTGGCAAGGTGGAGGGTATGATACTGGTTATGCCGGTAAGCGTATCCCGAAACAGGGTAAAATGTCTAAGCATATCCAGATGGAGGCAAATCTTACTCTGTCAGGTTCTAATGCAGATAAGCGTATACCTTTAACTGTTACTCAACAAAAACACGCATTAGTTCATTTATATAATGAAGTTACAGGTTCTTCTGTAAGCGTTCCTGCTGTAGGTGAGAAATATGCTGCAGAGGTTAAGAAGGCTGCTAAGCAGTTAAAAGATGCCGGATCTAAAGGTGTTGTTATGACAGGTTTAGATGATGTTAATGCTCAGCTTCTTGTAATTGCAATTAACCAGGCGCTTCAAAGTGAGGCATTCAAGCCGGAAGAGGCTCGTTACACCCGTAAAGGTGATGCTAAACAGGTACAGGCGCTTATCAATGATATTAAAGCAGGAAGTGTTAGTGCGCTTATCATGAGCGGTGTTAACCCTGTGTATACTTTACCAAACGGAGCTGAATTTAAAGAGGCTCTAGGTAAGGTAAAACTTTCTGTTGCATTCTCTATGAAAGAGGATGAAACCGCAGCTCATACTACTGTAGCTGCTGCTGCCCCTCACTATCTTGAGTCTTGGGGTGATGTGGTTATCACAAAAGGTACTTACAGTGTTACTCAGCCAACTATCCGTCCTTTGTTTGATACAAGACAACTTCAGGATGCTTTATTAAGCTGGAGTGGTAACTCACAATCTTACTACGAATATTTAAAAGCTTCTTCTTCTGAGTTCTTTACAGGAAAATCATGGAACCAATTAGTTCATGATGGTATTTCTGTTTCAGAAAACGTTCCTGCTCTTACTGCAGGTGCTGCCGATTTTGGTGGTGCTGCAAGCGCATTAGCAGGTGCTAAAGCTACAGGAGATTTTGAGCTTGTACTTTATACTAAAACAGGTATGGGTGATGGTCAACAGGCTAACAACCCATGGTTACAGGAGTTCCCTGATCCAATCACAAGAGCATCTTGGGATAACTATGTAACAGTTGCTAAAGCTGATGCTGAAAAGCTTGGGCTTGAAAACTACCATGTTGCTAATGGTGGTCTTAACGGTAGCTATGCGACTCTTGAGGTAAACGGAATAAAACTTGAAAAAGTTCCTGTTATGATCCAACCGGGTCAGGCAGTAGGTACATTAGGTCTTTCTTTAGGTTATGGTCGTACAGCGGCAATGAAGCAGGAAATGCAGGTGGGTATCAATGCTTATCCTGTGTACAAAAACTTCAACTCATTCCAGTCGGCTAAAATCTCTAAAGGAAACGGTGACCACGAGTTTGCTTGTTTACAGTTACAAAAAACATTAATGGGTAGAGGGGATATCGTAAAAGAAACTACCCTTGAGATATTCAATACTAAAGATGCTTCTGAATGGAATGAAGTTCCTCAGGTTTCTTTAGATCACAGTGAAGTAGCTTCTACTTCGGTTGACTTATGGGAGTCTTTTGACAGAACAGTAGGTCACCACTTTAACTTATCAATTGACCTTAATGCGTGTACAGGTTGTGGAGCTTGTGTTATAGCTTGTCACTCTGAAAACAACGTTCCGGTTGTAGGTAAGTCTGAAGTTAGAAGAAGCCGTGATATGCACTGGTTACGTATCGACAGATACTACTCTTCTGAAGAGACTTTTGCAGAGGATGTAGAGCTTAAAGAGAATACTTCCGGCTTAATGAACTCTATCAGTACATTTAATGCTATGGAAGATCCGGCAGAAAATCCACAGGTTGCATTCCAACCGGTATTCTGTCAGCACTGTAACCACGCACCATGTGAAACTGTATGTCCGGTAGCGGCTACATCACACGGTCGTCAGGGTCAAAACCACATGGCTTATAACCGTTGTGTGGGTACTCGTTACTGTGCTAACAACTGTCCTTACAAAGTGCGTCGTTTCAACTGGTTCCTTTACAACAAGAACAGTGAGTTTGATTACCATATGAATGACGATTTAGGACGTATGGTTCTTAACCCTGATGTTAACGTACGTTCTAGAGGTGTAATGGAGAAATGTTCTCTATGTTTACAAATGACTCAGGCAACAATCTTAAAAGCTAAGAGAGAAGGTCGTCCGGTTGCTAAGGATGAATTCTCAACAGCTTGTTCAGAAGCTTGTGGATCTGGAGCACTTGTATTTGGGGATATCAACAATCCGGAGGATACAGTTACTAAACTTAAAGAAGATGACAGGATGTATCACCTACTGGAGCATGTAGGTACTCAGCCTAACGTATTCTTCCAGGTTAAAGTAAGAAACACCTAAAATCAAATAAGTATTAATAAGAAACAATATAAAGGATTATGTCGTCTCATTACGAAGCACCCATTAGAAAACCTTTAGTTATAGGTGATAAAAATTTTCACGATGTAACAGTAGATGTTGCAGCACCGGTGGAAGGCAGGGCAAATAAGCAATGGTGGATTGTATTCTCGATCGCTTTGGCAGCTTTCCTATGGGGTGTAGGTTGTGTGGCTTACACAGTTGGAACAGGTATCGGTACTTGGGGTTCAAATAAAACAGTTGGCTGGGCCTGGGATATTACTAACTTCGTTTGGTGGGTTGGTATCGGTCACGCCGGAACACTAATTTCAGCAGTATTATTATTATTCCGTCAAAAGTGGAGAATGGCGATTAACCGTTCTGCAGAGGCGATGACCATTTTCTCGGTAATTCAGGCAGCAATGTTCCCTGTATTCCACATGGGTCGCCCTTGGTTAGCTTACTGGGTAATGCCGGTTCCTAACCAGTTCGGTTCACTTTGGGTTAACTTTAACTCACCTCTACTTTGGGACGTATTTGCAATTTCTACTTACCTGTCTGTATCACTTGTTTTCTGGTGGACAGGTTTATTACCTGACTTTGCAATGCTTCGTGACAGAGCTGTAACTCCTTTCACAAAAAGAGTATACTCGATCGTTAGTTTTGGATGGAGTGGTAGAGCAAAAGACTGGCAGCGTTTTGAAGAGGTTTCTCTTGTACTTGCTGGTTTAGCAACTCCTCTTGTACTTTCTGTACACACTATCGTATCGTTTGACTTTGCTACTTCGGTTATACCGGGATGGCACACTACAATTCTTCCTCCATACTTCGTTGCCGGTGCGATCTTCTCAGGATTCGCGATGGTAAACACGCTTCTTATCATTATGAGGAAGGTATCAAACCTTGAAGCTTACATTACAATACAGCACATTGAGCTTATGAACATCATTATCATGATTACAGGTTCGATTGTTGGTACAGCTTATATTACTGAGTTATTTATTGCATGGTATTCAGGAGTTGAATACGAGCAATATGCATTCCTTAACAGAGCAACAGGTCCTTACTGGTGGTCATACCTATTAATGATGACTTGTAACGTTGTTTCTCCACAGGTTATGTGGTCTAAAAAGATCAGAACTAGTATCATGGCATCGTTTATTATCTCTATCGTGGTAAACATCGGTATGTGGTTTGAGCGTTTCGTAATTATCGTTACCTCACTGCACAGAGATTACCTGCCATCATCATGGACTATGTTCCAGCCTACATTTGTAGATGCAGGTTTCTTCATTGGTACAATTGGTTTCTTCTTTGTATTATTCTTACTTTATTCAAGAAGCTTCCCTGTAATTGCACAGGCAGAGGTGAAATCTATCATGAAGTCTTCAAGTGAGAAGTACAAGAAATTAAGAGATCAGGAAGGACACAACAATCATTCACATTCAGATAATCATTAAGAATCATGAGTAATAAAGTTATACATGTACTATACAATGATGATGATATCCTGATGGATGCCGTTAAGCAAACGCGTGCTGCTCATCATCACATTGAAGAAGTTTATACACCTTTCCCGGTTCACGGGTTAGATAAGGCCATGGGTCTTGCTCCTACAAGATTAGCTATTTGCTCTTTCTTATATGGTTTAGTAGGTTTATCTGTTGCTACATCTATGTTATACTACATTATGATTGTAGACTGGCCACAGGATATTGGTGGTAAGCCAAGTTTCAGTTTCATTCAAAACATGCCTGCATTCGTACCGGTAATGTTTGAGATGACAGTATTCTTCGCAGCTCACTTAATGGTAATTACTTTCTATATGAGAAGTAAATTATGGCCATTTAAAGAAGCAGAGAACCCGGATGTAAGAACTACAGATGACCATTTTTTAATGGAAGTTTCTGTTCACGGTGATGTAGACCAGATGGTTTCATTCTTTGAGAACACAGGAGCTGTGGAAGTAAAAGTAATTGAAAAGCATTAAGAGAGATATGAAAGCATTATATAAAATAGCATTATTGGCATGTGTGTCGGCAGTAGCTACTTCCTGCTTCGATAAATCACGTCCAAACTACCAGTATTTTCCAAATATGTATGAGCCGGTTCCTTATGAAACTTATTCTGAGGTTCCAACTTTCGCTAACGGTAAAGAAGGTCAGCTCCCTGCTGAAGGATCTATACCAAGAGGATTTACTCCATACGAATATGAAAATAGTACTGAAGGTTACGAATTAGCTAAAGCTAACTTAGTATCTCCTCTTGACAGTGCTGAAGTTGACTTACCAAGAGCTGAACAGCTTTTCACAATTTACTGTGCAGTTTGTCACGGTGATAAAGGTGATGGTAAAGGAAATCTGGTAAAAAGAGAAAAATTCCTTGGTGTGCCTAACTACAAAGACAGGCAAATTACTGAAGGAAGTGTGTTTCATGTAGTTACTTGCGGTCTTAATAGTATGGGGTCTCATGCTAACCAGTTAAGTCAGGAAGAACGTTGGCAGGTAGCTCACTATGTAATGAAACTTAGGAGTGAATTATAATTGTAGAACACTGAAAGCATAAAATATGTATACATTTTCAAGTAAATTAAAAACTTTTTCTTTCATCCTTATGATCGTAGGTGTTCTGGGGATCGGTTATAGTTTTTTTACTGCGCCAAAAGATATCAATGATGTTGAGGCAATATTAGCCAGTCAACACGGCCATCACGGTGATGCTCACGCTGAAGGCGCAGAGCACCATGATGCTAAAGATGCTCATGTTAATACAGCTCACTCTGAAGATGCTCATGCAGCAGCGGGTCACGATGCACATGATGCTCACGGAGCAGATGCTCATGAAGCACATGATGATGAACACACTCATCATTTAAAACACGTTTTACAGCAATTACAAAACAAGCCTTGGGCTGGTGTTTATGTAGCGGCTTTATTCTTTATGTTAATTTCACTTGGGGCATTAGCTTTCTATGCTATCCAAAACGCTGCATCTGCAGGATGGTCTCCTGTACTGTTTAGAGTTATGGAAGGTATATCTGCTTACCTTATCCCAGGTGCTGTTATAGTATTTTTATTACTTGTATTAGGTGTTATGGGATCACACCACCTGTTCGTATGGATGGACAAAGATGTGGTTGCTCACGATCACTTAATTCAGGGTAAATCGGGCTACCTTAACGGTCCTTTCTTCCTTATAAGAGCTGCACTTTTCATGGGTGGATGGATTTTCTACCGTCAGTATGCAAGAAAAGTTTCTTTAGCTCAGGATGAGGCATCAGATAACCTGAACTTTAAGAAGAGTTTTAAAGCTGCGGCTTCATTCCTTGTATTCTTTATCGTATCAGAGTCTATCATGTCTTGGGACTGGATCATGTCTGTAGACCCACACTGGTTTAGTACGCTATTCGGATGGTATGTGTTTGCAAGTTTTGTTGTAAGTGCAGTTACTGTTATCGCAATGGTTACTCTTTACCTAAAATCTCAGGGTTATTTAGAGTATGTTAATACAAGCCACATACACGATTTAGCTAAATTCATGTTTGGTTTCAGTGTATTCTGGACTTACCTATGGTTCTCTCAGTTCATGCTTATATGGTATGCTGATATACCGGAAGAGATTACTTACTTCGTAACAAGAATTGAACACTATAATCTTCCTTTCTTTGGTATGGTTGTTATGAACTTTGTTCTGCCTGTACTTATCCTTGTTAATACCGACTTTAAACGTCTTACATGGATTGTAGTTCTTGCAGGTACAATCATCCTTTGCGGTCACTATATTGATTTCTTCAATATGATTATGCCTGCAACAGTTGGTGACCAGTGGTTCATTGGAGCTGGTGAGATAGGTTCTATACTATTCTTTATGGGATTGTTTATCTTTGTTGTGTTCAGTGCCATTTCAAAAGCGCCGTTACTAGCTAAGCGTAACCCGCTGATTGAAGAAAGTAAGCATTTTCATTATTAATATTTAAAGAATAAACAGATGACAAGTTTATTGATAGTTATAGTTTTAGTTTTATTAGGCATTGCAATATGGCAATTAACTAAAATATTTGATTTAACTCAAATCGGCACAGCTGTTAACGGCGATTCAGAAGTTGCTAATGATAGAGATAATAATGTAAATGGTTACCTGATGTTTGCCTTTCTTGGCTTCATCTATGTGTTCACTATATACTCTCTTGTAAAATGGGGTCACCTTGCATTAGGTACTCCTGCATCAGAGCATGGTCCGCAGTATGATAACCTTATGACTATTTCGTTAGTATTAATTTTTATTGTACAAACGATTACTCAGTTCCTTTTACACTACTTTGCATTTAAATACAGAGGTAAAAAAGGACAGGTTGCTTTTTATTATGCAGATAACGACAAACTGGAGTTTGTTTGGACAATTATCCCGGTAATTGTACTTGCAGGTCTTATTCTTTACGGTCTTTATGCCTGGACAAACATCATGTTTGTTGATGAAAATAAAGAAGATACTATTGTTGTTGAGCTTTATGCTAAACAATTTAGCTGGGAAGCAAGATATGCCGGTGAAGACGGTGTGCTTGGTAAAGCTAACGTAAGATATATTGAAGGTGTTAATACTTTAGGTGTGGATATGTCTGATCCAAATGCTCAGGATGATATCCAGTCTACAGAACTTCACCTACCAAAAGGTAAGCAGGTTATATTTAAGTTCCGTTCTCAGGACGTACTTCACTCTGCTTACATGCCTCACTTCAGAGCTCAAATGAACGTAGTACCTGGTATGGTAACACAGTTTGCCTTTACTCCTACAATCACAACTGAAGAGATGCGTTTAGATCCAAAAATCATGGATAAAGTAGCTAACATTAACAAAATCAGATCTGAGAAAAGTGCTGATTTAATTGCTGATGGTGGTGAAGCGCTTTCTCCTTATACATTTGACTACTTACTTCTTTGTAACAAAATTTGTGGTGCTTCTCACTACAACATGCAAATGAAGATTGTTGTTGAGGATGAAGCCGACTTTAATAAATGGTTAGGTGAGAAAAAAACACTTGGTGCAGCTGTAAAAGAATCTCAGGCTAGTGAAGCTCCGGCTGAGGCGGCTCCTGCTCCTGCTACTGAAGAGCAAGAGGCAGCAACTGTAATCGATTCTACAGTAGTAGACCATAAATAATAAAATAATTCTTTTTAAATATTCAAATTAAAGAAATATGTCAGCAGTAGGACACGAAATACACGGTCACGATGATCATGGGCATCACAAAGAGACCTTCATCACGAAGTATATCTTTAGTATAGATCACAAAATGATCGCTAAGCAATACCTGCTTACCGGTGTAGTTATGGGTATTATTGGTATTGTGATGTCATTATTATTCCGTATGCAAATTGCATGGCCGGAAGAGTCTTTCACAATTTTTAAAGTTCTTTTAGGAGATAAATTTGCTCCGGGTGGAGTAATGCGTAACGATATATATCTGGCGCTTGTAACCATTCACGGTACCATCATGGTATTCTTTGTATTGACTGCAGGTTTGAGTGGTACTTTCAGTAACCTTCTTATTCCGTTACAAATTGGTGCAAGGGATATGGCATCAGGTTTCATGAACATGATATCATACTGGTTATTCTTCCTTTCTTCTGTAATCATGGTTATCTCTCTATTCGTAGAGGCTGGACCGGCTTCAGCAGGTTGGACAATATACCCTCCTTTAAGTGCACTTCCGCAGGCAATTGGTGGTTCTGGTGCAGGTATGACACTTTGGTTAGTATCTATGGCAATATTCATTGCTTCGTCACTTATGGGATCACTTAACTATGTGGTAACTGTAATTAACCTTAGAACAAAAGGTATGTCTATGACAAGACTACCTCTTACAATCTGGGCGTTCTTTATTACTGCTGTTATCGGTATAGTTTCGTTCCCTGTATTACTTTCTGCTGCATTACTATTAATATTCGATAGAAGTTTCGGTACTTCATTCTTCCTTTCAGATATCTTTATTGCTGGTGACGTTCTTCATTACCAGGGAGGTTCTCCGGTATTATTTGAGCACCTATTCTGGTTCTTAGGTCACCCTGAGGTATATATTGTATTACTACCTGCATTAGGTATTACATCTGAAATTATTGCAACTAACTCACGTAAGCCAATCTTTGGTTACCGTGCGATGATTGCTTCTATTCTTGCAATTGCATTCCTTTCAACAATCGTTTGGGGTCACCACATGTTCGTATCAGGTATGAACCCGTTCTTAGGTTCTGTGTTTACCTTTACAACACTTCTTATTGCGATTCCGTCGGCTGTTAAGGCATTCAACTATATTACAACACTATGGAGAGGTAATCTGCAAATGAACCCTGCAATGCTATTCTCTATTGGTCTTGTATCTACTTTCATCACTGGTGGTCTTACAGGTATCATCCTTGGTGACAGTACACTTGATATTAACGTTCACGATACTTACTTCGTTGTGGCTCACTTCCACTTAGTAATGGGTATCTCTGCTCTATACGGTATGTTTGCCGGTATTTACCACTGGTTCCCTAAAATGTTCGGTACTATGATGAACAAGAACCTTGGTTATATTCACTTCTGGGTAACAGCAGTATGTGCTTACGGAGTATTCTTCCCAATGCACTTTATAGGTATGGCGGGTCTTCCAAGACGTTACTATACTAACTCTGCTTTCCCATTGTTTGATGACCTTGCAGATGTTAACGTTATCATCACAATGTTTGCTATTATTGGTGCTGCATTCCAGTTAGTGTTCCTTTGGAACTTCTTCTACAGCATCTTTAAAGGTAAAAAAGCTCCTCAAAACCCATGGAGATCTAACACTCTTGAGTGGACTACTCCGGTTGAGCACATTCACGGTAACTGGCCAGGTGAAATTCCTGAAGTTTACAGATGGCCATATGACTACAGTAAACCAGGTCACGATGAAGACTTCGTACCTCAAACTGTACCGATGAAACCAAACGAAGAACAGTTACACCATTAATAAATGGTACATATCATAATAAAAGCCTCTCCTAACAGGGAGGCTTTTTGTTTAAATGCTTATTTTTATATAAAATAAGAAATGATATGATGGCAGACGATTATACTTTTAGTGTTAATAAAAACATGAATCAGTTTGAACTGGTTGTGGATGAGGATAATATTGCTTTTTTGGAATTCTATACCGACGGCAAAAAAATGTTTTTAAACCATACCGAAGTTCCTGTTGATTTAAGAGGAAGAGGCATTGCGGCAAAGCTTGTTGAGAAGAGCCTGGCGTATTGCAGGGAAAACAATTTAATTGTTGTGCCGGCCTGTTCTTATGTGGCGCATTTTATTGATGATAATCCGCAGTGGAATGATGTGTTGTCTGAAGGTTATCAAATGTGAGCCTAATTAAATTATATTTGCCGTATGAATGAGAATTTAGATCCTACTAATAAAAACTTTAATCCCGAAGAGCTTGATTTAGAGAAAAAGCTGAGACCCCTGTCGTTTGATGATTTTACAGGTCAGGATCAGGTATTGGAAAACCTGAAGGTATTTGTGGAAGCGGCAAACTTTCGTGATGAGGCTTTAGATCATACCCTGTTTCACGGTCCCCCGGGGCTTGGTAAGACCACTTTGGCAAACATACTGGCAAATGAGCTGGGAGTGGGTATTAAAATCACCTCAGGACCTGTTTTAGACAAACCGGGCGATTTAGCCGGATTGCTTACCAACCTTGATGAAAGGGATATACTTTTTATTGACGAGATTCACCGTCTTAGTCCGGTTGTGGAGGAGTATCTCTACTCGGCTATGGAGGATTTTAAAATAGATATAATGATTGAGTCGGGGCCTAATGCCCGTTCCGTTCAAATAGGTCTTAACCCGTTTACATTGGTTGGGGCTACAACCCGTTCGGGTTTATTAACGGCGCCTATGCGTGCCCGTTTTGGTATTTCAAGCCGACTTCAGTATTATACTACCGAACTTTTAACGAGTATAGTGGAGCGTAGTTCTGCCATACTTAAAATGCCTATTACTATGGAAGCTGCTATTGAAATAGCAGGTCGTAGCCGTGGTACACCCCGTATTGCCAATGCACTTTTACGACGGGTTCGTGACTTTGCTCAGATAAAAGGTAACGGTAAAATTGATATTGAGATAGCCAGATATTCACTTAAGGCTCTTAATGTAGATGCTCATGGTCTTGATGAAATGGACAATAAGATACTTAATACTATAATCGATAAGTTTAAAGGTGGACCTGTTGGTTTATCTACACTGGCAACAGCAGTGTCTGAAAGCGGAGAGACAATTGAAGAAGTATATGAACCTTTCCTTATTCAGGAAGGATTTATAGTAAGAACGCCAAGAGGCAGGGAAGTTACCGAGAAAGCATACAAGCATCTGGGTAAGATTAGAATGACGCAGGGAGGATTGTTTTAGCATTTAACTATTAATCAACCAATATAATTATTAATGAAAAGATTTTTAATTCCATCCTTACTATTGGTAGGAGTTGTTGCGCTTCTTTCTTACAAAGGTATAGCCGATGCATATACTAAAGACGAAATCAAATTGTATGCAAAGAGTGTAGGTATACCTCAGGAAGATTTGTATTTTATAAAAAGCGACTTACAGGCTCAGTATCTTGAAACAGGTCAGCCTAATCTTATTGTTTTAAACAGGCAGATGCAAAAACTTAAAGCCGGAACCTGTTATATGGAGTTTCCGTACTATATGGATGTTTTTTTTGAAATGAAGTCTCAGGTTAAGGATACTCTTAGCATGTATGATATGAAGTTTGACGGAGATGTAAACAAAGTTTTTGAAACCATTCAGGGAGGTGAAACGCTTAAACTTGATGCTTCTAAAAAGTATTATGCCTTTTATTATTTTGCGAGGTATGCTAAGTTTAAGGATAAGCTTATCAAAAAAAGTATGAAACGGTATAAAGACAGTATACAATACTTCTATGTAAACGTAGATAATATAAAACAATAAAAAAGCCGCTAACAGCGGCTTTTTTATTGTTTTGAGGGTGAACTTGCTTTTGGTAACTTTGCCTGCGTAATTATAGCTTACTTTGGATAACAGAAAACGATATTCCGACTTTATTAAAGCCGAAGCCAAACGCCTCGGGTTTTTGTCATGCGGTATATCTAAAGCAGGGTTTCTGGAAGAGGAAGCACCCCGTTTGGAAAAATGGCTTAATGATAATAGGCACGGTAAAATGCAGTACATGGAAAACCACTTTGATAAAAGGTTAGATCCAACCCTGCTTGTTGACGGAGCCAAAAGTGTGATTTCTCTTTTGCTGAATTACTATCCTGAGCAAACCCAAACGGAGGGGAGTTATAAAATATCAAAATATGCCTATGGGCAGGACTACCACTTTGTAATTAAATCCAAGTTAAAGGAGCTACTGCAATCCATTCAGGAAATCATAGGTGAGGTAGAAGGTAGGGCTTTTGTAGATTCGGCTCCGGTGCTCGATAAGGCTTGGGCGGCAAAAAGTGGTTTGGGTTGGATAGGTAAAAACAGTAACCTGTTAAGTAAGCAGGTGGGTTCTTTCTTTTTTATTGCCGAGCTTATTGTTGATATAGATTTAGAATATGATGGTGTAACTACAGATCATTGCGGAAGCTGCACAGCCTGTATTGATGCTTGCCCTACACAGGCAATAATAGAGCCTTATGTTGTTGATGGCAGTAAGTGTATTTCTTATTTTACCATTGAGCTTAAGGAAAACATTCCGGCAGATATGAGGGGTAAGTTTGACGACTGGGCTTTTGGTTGTGATGTTTGCCAGGATGTATGTCCGTGGAACCGTTTTTCCAAACCACATCGTGAACCGTTATTTAATCCGCATCCTGATTTATTATCCATGACAAAAAAGGACTGGGATGAAATTACCGAAGAAACTTTTAGGGCGGTGTTTAAAAACTCGGCGGTTAAGCGCACAAAATTTGAAGGGCTTACAAGAAATATAAATTTCCTTAAGCCCTTATAAACAACTCAAAATTAATTTGTGGTAATTGTGAAACTTTCGTTTTGTGATTCCTGTTCTTCCGTACCGTCAAAAAAGCACATTTCATAAAGTATATAGTGTTTTATATTGAACACTTTCCCCCAGCTTTCAATATCTTTCCCGCTACTTTCTACAGCACAGTAATATTTTGCCTGGTCTTTTTCATAAGGTAGTATATAGGCAAAAGCATAAAAAGGTTCGTTGTATTTTATGTTTAGCTGAGTTCCGTATACCCTCATGCTATAATCATCGGTAGCTAGGCTTTTGTATTTATGGTCTATGCTGAATCTTCCAAAATCAAAAGATGTTCTCAGTTCTTTCTTTGAACTTTTACCACTCATTAAAGTAATCTTAAGGGTGTCTTTAGTAACTCTTGCCAGGTTAAATGTAGCCGAGTTAAGCAAGGTGTCCACCTTTTTGATTTTACTGTTCCATATTTCTTTAGATACCAAATAGTAGTCTTTCTTATTTAAATCACTTCCGGTAAACATAACATCATAATACTCAATTTTTTGCCACGATAATAAATTGAGTACCTCTTCATCGGTGGTAGGTTGTGGGTAAATCATTTTTACATCAGGAGTGTTTTGTGCATTAAGTTTGATTACGCATAACATAAAAGTCATTATGCATAAAAGCAGGTTTTTTGTTTTCATAACTGGGTTGATTTTATAGTACAAAGGTATTTTGGATTGTAACACAAGGGAGTGAAAGGGGGTTAATTAGCGTTAATTAGCGTTAATAAAAATGGGTGTTGCTGTTTTTAAATTTTATTTTTGATAACCTATGAAAAAAAATATTCGCTTCATTTTTATACTAATGTCTGTTTGTGTGGCGGGAATAACCCTGCTTCAGCTTTATTATAGCTATACTAATTATACTGTTAAGCAGGCATCTTTTGAGAAAGATGTAGAAAAGGCATTTAGTGAGGCTATTGATAGTGCCTTTGTGGTAAGGAATGAAAATATTGTTAAGGAGTTTGAAGGTTGGTTGAGAGATACAACCTTTGTTACCCTTAGCTGTAAATGGGACGAAATTAAACAGATGCCAGTATTTACTATAAAGGAGCGTAAGCTTGCCGGACCCGGTGGACAAAATGAGTTAAGTATGAATGTGATGGAAATTCAGGACAGGGTCGATTCGTTAACCCCACTGGTAAAGGATAAGTTTGTGACAAAAATGGGAGATATGGTAAGGAGCGGACTGAAAAAAGGAATGGTGTGGTATTATACTCAGGGAATAGGAGAACGACTTTCAAAACGTAAAGATGAAATGCAGATAGATATTAATGTTTTGGAAAGTGAATATACCCTTGCATTAAAAAGAAAAGGAATTGAATTGCCGTTTTTGTTAGGTGTAAAGGGAGATAGCCAATCTGGTTTTTGTTCAAATAGTTATAATATAGGGGTTAAAAATCCTGAAGACAGGCAGGTGTGGGCATGCTTTAATAATGCCGAACTGTATTTACTTAAACAATTAAAATGGATAATAATCAGTTCGCTGTTGCTTATAATTATTACACTGTTTTGTTTTTGGTATACGGCAAAGGTGTTGCTTAGCCAGCAAAAACTGAGTGAACTAAAGGACGATTTTATTAGTAACATGACCCATGAGATACATTCTCCGTTGGCATCGGTTATAATTACAGCCGAAGCTTTAAAAGGTTTTGAGATGACTAAAGAGGAACGTGATAATTATATTGATATAATTTTATACCAGTCGGCTAAACTAACAGCGCTTACTGATGATATATTAACGGGAGTAAAACTTGAACGCAAAGGGCAGTTGGCTAATGATGAAATATCTTTAAAAGATATTGCCTTTACTATAATTCGTGATTGTAGTGCTAAGGCTAATATACAATACATCGGCAATGATGTAGTGTTTAGGGGAGATAAGAAACATATAATTGCAGTATTGTCTAATTTGGTGGAAAATGCAGTTAAGTATAATCTGGAGGATGATTCGGTTGTCGATATAAAAGGTGAGGTTAAAGGTAAAGAAGTTGTCATTACAGTTTCAGATAACGGCCCGGGCATACCTAATGAGTACAAACAAAAAGTATTTGACGAATTTTACCGCATACCTACCGGCAATGTACATACCGTAAAAGGTTACGGACTGGGGTTAAGTTATGTGAAAAAAGTAGTGAAAGCCCATAAGGGAAGTGTCGAAGTGAAAGATAATCACCCTAAGGGGAGTGTCTTTATAATCAGGATTCCGTATGAAGTATAAAATACTGTTAGCCGAAGACGAGCCTTTTTTAGGAAAGGTGATAAAAGAAAGCCTTGAGAAAAATAATTATGAGGTAATATTGGCTTCAAACGGTAAAGAGGCGTGGAACCTGTTTAATGAACAGGAGTTTTCCCTTTGTATACTGGATGTGATGATGCCTTATAAAGACGGATTCACACTGGCTGCCCAGATGAGGGAGTTCAGTAAAAATATTCCGTTAATGTTTTTAACGGCAAAATCAGATATTAAAGATGTTGCTCAGGGGTATGCCAGTGGTGGTAACGATTATTTAAGGAAGCCCTTTAGTTTGGAAGAATTGTTTTTAAGAGTAGCCGAACTGCTTAAGCGAAGTAAGAGCGAAAAACAGGAGACCGATGAATTAATGATTGGTCAATATATTTTTTACCCTAAAAGGCAGGAGTTGATAAACGGGATTAAAAAAAAGGTAAAGCTTTCTTATAAAGAAGCCCGACTTTTAGAATTGCTGCTGCAAAATAAAAATCAGGTATTGGAAAGAAAATCTGCCCTTATGCAACTTTGGGGAGATGACAATTTTTTTACTACCCGTAATATGGATGTGTACATAACAAAGCTCAGGAAAAAGCTAAGGGAAGATGCATCAGTAGAGATTGTAAATGTTCGGGGTTTTGGCTACAAGCTCATTTGTTGACTATTCATTAATTAAATAAAAAGAAAGTTCTTAAAAATTTCTCAATTTCGGCGATACGCTTACCTTTGTAAGTTCTGTAATAAAAGTAAATAGAATGAACAAGTACAGTAAGCGCAGAGAAGCACTTTTATACCACGCCAAACCCCATCCGGGTAAAATACAGGTGGTGCCTACAAAGAAATATGCTACACAAAGGGATTTGTCGTTAGCTTATTCTCCGGGAGTGGCAGAGCCATGTCTTGAAATAGCCAAAGATGTAAATAACGTTTATAAATATACTGCAAAAGGTAACCTTGTAGCTGTAATATCAAACGGCACGGCGGTTTTAGGTTTGGGGGACATAGGTCCTGAAGCATCTAAGCCGGTGATGGAAGGTAAAGGTCTTTTGTTTAAGATTTTTGCTGATATTGATGTTTTTGATATCGAAGTAGATACCAAGGATATAGATAAGTTTATCGAAACGGTAAAAAATATTGCTCCTACCTTTGGAGGGATTAACCTTGAGGATATTAAAGCGCCTGAGTCTTTTGAAATAGAAAGAAGGCTTGTTGAAGAGCTTAATATACCTGTAATGCACGATGACCAGCACGGTACGGCCATAATTTCTTCGGCTGCACTTTTAAATGCGTTGGAGCTTGCTGATAAGAAAATAGAAGATGTTAAGGTAGTGGTTTCGGGTGCCGGATCGGCTGCTTTGGCATGTGCTAACCTTTATCTGCTTTTAGGGGTAAAGGCCGAAAATATAACCATGTTTGATAAAGATGGTATGCTTGTAAAAAGCCGTACCGATTTATTAGATCTTCAAATGAAATATGCTAAGGATGCTGAGCCTGTTACTTTATCTGAAGCGGTTAAGGGGAGCGATGTTTTCTTAGGACTTTCGGTAGGTAATGTGCTTACACCCGAAATGCTGCTTACCATGAATCATGATCCAATTGTGTTTGCAATGGCAAACCCAATTCCGGAAATTGATTATGATCTTGCTGTCGCAACACGTGACGATATTATCATGGCAACAGGTAGGTCTGACCATCCTAACCAGGTAAATAATGTACTTGGTTTCCCTTATATATTTAGGGGTGCGATGGATGTTAGGGCTACAAAAATTAACGAGGCTATGAAAATGGCTGCCGTTAAAGCGCTTGCTGAACTGGCTAAAGCACCGGTGCCCGAGCAGGTAAATATCGCTTATGGTGAAACCAAACTTAACTTTGGTCGTGACTATATTATTCCAAAACCTTTTGATCCAAGGCTTATTGCAGTGGTGCCGCCGGCAGTGGCTCAGGCAGCAATGGAGTCGGGTGTGGCGTTAAACCCTATAACCGATTGGGATAAGTATGCCGAGGAGCTTTTAGACAGGCTGGGTAACGATAACAAAATGGTAAGACTGCTTACCAATAGGGCTAAAACCGATCCTAAACGAATTGTATTTGCCGAGGCAGATCATCTTGATGTGCTTAAAGCTGCACAAATTGTTCATGAGGAGAAAATTGGTATTCCGATCCTGTTAGGTAACAGCGAAATTATAAATGAACTTAAGGAAGAAATAGGTTTTGAGGCCGAAGTGGCTATTATTGATCCGAAGACCGATGAGGAAGAGGAAAGAAGAAACCGTTATGCTGATGTATTTTGGAGTTCGAGGAACCGCAGAGGCGTAAGCCTTTTAGACGCACAAAAGTGGATGCGTGAGCGTAACTACTTTGCGGCAATGATGGTGAACGAAGGAGATGCCGATGCTATGGTTACTGGATATTCAAGGAGTTATCCGGCAACGGTTAAGCCTATTATCCAGCTTATAGGTAAAGCGCCAAGTGTAACTAAAATAGCTACTACAAACCTTATGCTTACCAAACGCGGACCGATGTTCCTTTCTGACACGGCAATTAACCCGAATCCAAATGCTGAAGAACTTGCTAAAATTGCTATTATGACTGCAAGAACGGTAAGAATGTTTGGTATGGAGCCTGTACTGGCAATGGTATCGTTCTCAAACTATGGTTCATCGCCCGATCCTGAAGCAGTGAAAGTAAGAGAGGCGGTACAGATACTTCATCGTGATTATCCTGATTTACTGGTAGATGGAGAAGTTCAGGCCGATTTTGCCTTAAATGCAGAAATGTCAAAAGATAAGTTTCCTTTTTCAAAAATTGCAGGAAAAAAGGTTAATACATTAATTTTTCCTAACTTGGATGCAGCTAACATTACTTATAAGTTGTTAAAAGAGCTGAATAAGGTAGTCTCTATCGGGCCTATAATGCTTGGTATGAACAAGCCTGTTCACGTTTTCCAGTTAGGAGCCAGTGTAGAGGAGATGGTAAATATGGCAGCAGTAGCTGTTGTAGATGCTCAGGAGAAGGAAAAACGTTTAAAAATGGCAAAAAATTAATACATAGCTAATCGTTAGAGAATTTTATTATTTTTGGGAACGGATAAAAAAATGTTATGATAGCACATCTTCAGGGAAGACTTGTTGAGAAAACACCAACAGAAGTAGTAATAGACTGTAATGGGGTTGGTTACCAGGTTAATATTTCCCTGCACACCTTTTCTCTTTTACCTGATTCTGAAAACATAAGGTTGTATACCTTTTTACAGGTTAAGGAAGACGCACATACCCTTTTTGGTTTTATGGAAAAAGCCGAAAGGGAACTATTTAAGTTTCTTATTTCTGTTTCAGGAGTGGGGGCTGGTACGGCACGTACAATGCTCTCTTCGCTTGAACCGAAACAAATTATAAACGCCATTGCATCGGGAGATGTGGCAACAATTCAGTCTATAAAAGGGATTGGTGCAAAAACGGCACAAAGGGTAATACTGGACCTTAAGGATAAAGTGTTAAAAGTGTACGATTTGGGTGAAGTTTCGGTATCGGGTTACAATACAAATAAAGATGAGGCGTTATCTGCGTTAGAGGTTTTAGGATTTAACAAAAAATCTGCAGAAAAAGTTGTAGATAAGATTGTTAGGGAAAATCCGGATGTTACTGTTGAAACAATTATCAAACAAGCATTAAAAAATTTATAGTCCTTGAAAACAGAATACTCTAAAGATTTTTATATAAAGTTAAGGCTGGCTGTTTCGCTATTGTTCTTATTTTTCAATTTAACCGCACAGGCACAGGATGATGAAGATGATAACGAAAAACAGGACACTCTTACCGGTTACAGTACTGCAAGGGTAGAGCTCGAAAATCCCAGGAGTATAGTACAGGGCTATACTTATGATCCAATTACAAATAAATATATTTACACGGAAAGTGTAGATGATTTTAATATCAACTATCCGCTTATCCTTACTCCCGAGGAGTATGAGGAGCTGGTTTTGCGTGAATCCATTCGCGAATACTACCAGCAAAAATCAAAGGCACTTGACGGTAAAGGAACAGAAGAGGAACAGAAAAACCTGCTCCCGCGGTATTATGTAAATTCCAAATTCTTTGAAACCATATTTGGTGGTAATACCATTGATATTAAGCCTCAGGGTTCGGTAGAGCTTGATTTGGGGGTTCGGTACACCAAGCAGGATAATCCGTCACTTTCACCAAGAAACAGAAGTACTTTTACCTTTGATTTTGACCAAAGGATCAGTATGAGTCTCCAGGGGCAGGTAGGTACTAAATTAGGGGTAACCGCTAATTATGATACCGAGTCGACCTTTGCATTCCAAAACCTTATCAAGTTAGAGTATACTCCCGATGAGGATGATATTATCCAGAAAATTGAAGTAGGTAATGTGAGCTTTCCGCTTTCTAACTCATTGGTTAGAGGGGCGCAAAGCCTTTTTGGTGTTAAGGCACAGTTCCAGTTTGGTAAAACTACTGTAACGGGGATTTTCTCAGAACAAAAGTCACAAACCAAAACCATAACCGCTCAGGGTGGTGGTACAGTGCAGGAGTTTAGTTTCTTTGCTGCTGAGTATGACAGTGACAAACACTTCTTCCTTTCACAATGGTTTAGAAATAACTATGATAAAGCATTAAAACAATATCCTTTAATAGATAGCCGTGTACAAATTACCCGTGTGGAAGTATGGGTTACAAACAGGCAAAACAGAATCAATTCTCAGGAAAATAACTCCCGTAACATTCTTGCACTACAGGATTTAGGTGAATCGCAATTAACCGGTTATTATAGTAATGCCGATATTACGGGTGATGCTGTAGGTTTTGCCAGTGGTGGTGCGCCGGGAGGTTTCTTTACTTCGAGCCCTAACTCGCCTTCTGATAATAGTAATAACGGACTTGATCCTTCTCTTGTTGATAATGGGAATAGCCCGTTTTTAAGTCCGTCGGTAAGGGAAATTGTAACGTTAAGTAACAATAGCTTTATTGGTGGTCTTGATGCTAACGAAGGGCGTGATTATGCTAAACTTGAAAATGCAAGGAAACTTACTTCAAATGAATTTACATTCCATCCGCAGTTAGGTTATATTTCCTTAAACCAAAGACTTTCTAACGATGAAATTCTTGCTGTGGCTTATCAGTACACCATTGGTGGCGAAGTGTATCAGGTAGGTGAATTTGCAACAGACGGTACCGATGCTACTTCGGTAACAGAATCAGATAACCCAAATGAAGACGCCTCTATCAGTACCAAGAGTCTTATATTGAAAATGCTTAAGAGTAGTTTGGTAAATGTAGATGAGCCGGTTTGGAATTTGATGATGAAAAACATCTATTCTATCCCGGGAGCTTACCAGTTAGAGCAGGAGGATTTCAAAATGAATATCCTTTATACCGATCCTTCTCCGCTAAACTATATTACACCGGCTACCGATGTTAATGGTAACATTATAGATCCATTCCCTACAGCCGGACCTGCAGAATTTGATAAGCAGGTTGCAGAAACACCTCTTTTAAGGGTGTTTAATGTAGATAGGTTAAGCTATGCTAATGACCCGCAGCCGGGAGGTGACGGTTTTTTTGACTTTTATCCGGGGATTACCGTAAACACTCAAAACGGTAATTTAATATTTACTACTGTAGAGCCATTTGGTCAATACCTGTTTGAAAAATTAAGGTTAGATAACTTAGAGAATTATGGTGACGAAAATGAAACCACCTATAATGCTAACCAGGAAAAATATGTATACCGCAGGCTGTACATGAGTACACAGGCAGATGCATCGCAGGAAAGTGCAAAAAATAAATTCCAGTTAAGAGGTAAGTTTAAATCCACCGGAGGTGACGGTATATCTCTGGGAGCGTTTAATATTCCTCAGGGTTCGGTTGTGGTAACAGCCGGTGGTCGTACACTTGTTGAAGGTGTAGATTATACGGTGAACTATCAGTTAGGTAGGGTACAAATTTTAGATGCTTCCCTTCAAAACTCCAATACGCCTATTGAGGTTTCTGTAGAGAACAATGCAGTATTCGGGCAACAAACCCGTCGTTTTGCCGGAGTGTATGTTGAGCATAAGTTTACCGATAAATTCTTGGTAGGGGCTACCTTATTGAATATGGCAGAAAGGCCGTTTACCCAAAAAACAAATTACGGGCAGGAATCAGTTAACAATACTATTTTCGGACTTAATACGACTTATTCTACAGAAGTGCCTTTCTTTACCCGACTGGTAAATAAACTTCCAAACATAGATACAGATGTTCCTTCTAACTTATCATTTAGAGGGGAAATAGCATACTTACAACCGGGAGCCTCAAAGGCAGACCAGTTTAACAGTGAGCCTACTACTTATGTAGATGACTTTGAGGGTTCACAAACTACTATTGATATGCGTTCGCCGCTATCGTGGTCGCTTGCCAGTGCGCCAATCACCCTGTTTCCGGGTAATGCGCCACCTGTAGATGATCTCTCTTATGGTTACCAGAGAGCTAAACTTGCATGGTATACCATAGATCCTACATTCTTTACAAACCAGCGTCCTACCGGTATTAGTGATGATGATCTGTCTTCAAACAGAACAAGACGTGTGTATTACAGTGAGCTTTATCCTGTGACAGATGTTGCACCGGGTCAAACTACAGTAGTTAATACTTTAGACCTTACTTATTTTCCGCAGGAAAGAGGTCCATACAACTATAACCCTACAGTAGCAGGTACAGGGGGTGTTTTTGACCAGGTACAGGCAGAACAAAACTGGGGAGGTATAATGAGATCTATAACCTCTACTAACTTTGAGCAAACCAATGTTGAATATATTCAGTTTTGGGTTCTTGACCCGTATTCAGGTAATGCCGGAGATGTAGCAGACCCTACTAATACAGGTATGCTTGAAATTAACCTTGGGGAAATATCTGAAGATATATTAAAAGATAACCGTAAGCAGTATGAGAACGGACTTCCGGCAGCGGGAGGAACTCAGCCAACATTTACATCTTCATGGAGTAGGGTTCCGGTTTCTCAATCGCTTATTTATGCTTTTGATACTGATACAGGTAACAGAGCTTTACAGGATGTAGGTCTTGATGGTTTAAGCGATCAGGAAGAAGCAGCAAAATTTGCTGCTCAGGGATATGGTGGTTATGAAGATCCTTCGGGAGATAACTATCAGTTTTTCCTGGATGCCGATGGCGATGTAATCAACAGATATAAAAATTATAATGGTACAGAGGGGAACTCTCCTGTAGATGTTACGAGTAATAGTAGAGGGTCTACTTCCCTGCCTGATGTAGAAGACATCAATAGAGATAATACCATGAATACCATTGATGCTTACTACAGGTATAGAATTCCTATTGAACCGGGAGTTCAGCCGGGGCAGGGCTATGTTATAGATGCAAGACCTTTTACTGTAGATGTGCCGGGTAATAATGGCGATGCAGGAAGTAATCAGGCTACAGGTAGATGGTTATTATATAAAGTGCCTATTGAAGTGCCGGATGAGGATGATGAACAATATGCGGTAGGAGGTATAACGAATACCCGTTCTATACGTTTTATGAGGATGTTTGTTTCCGGATTTAAAGAGGAAATAACCCTAAGGTTTGGTGCCTTAGACCTTGTAAGGGGTGAATGGAGAAGATATACAGGGTTATTTGATGAAGATACAGATCCTGACGGGAATACCAGTGATACTCAAACCGGCTTTGATGTAACATCGCTTAACGTACAGGAAAACGGAGCGCGCTCACCTATTAATTATGTATCACCACCGGGAGTTGTTCGTGAACAATTATATAGTGGTACTGCTGTTATTAATCAAAATGAGCAGGCGTTATCGTTAAGGGTTTATTCTACCAGCGGATCGGGTACAGATGGTGGTTTAGAGCCAGGCGATTCTCGTGCTGTATTTAAAAATGTAAATGTAGACATGCGCCAGTTTAAAAAGCTGAGAATGTTCCTGCATGCAGAACCATTGTCTGCCGGCGGAGGTGGAGCATTAGAAGAAAACGGTGCTGTACAGAGTGGAGAACTAAAAGCATTTATCCGTTTTGGTAATGACTTTACTGATAACTATTATCAGGTGGAAATTAAGCTTGATCAAACTTCGTTAAATGCAACTACGGCTGAAGCGATATGGCCTGAGGAAAATGAAATTAACTTACCGCTGGAATTGCTTACCCAAATAAAAATTTTAGCAATGCAGGATAACCTTCCTATTGACCAGGAAGGGGCAAGATATGCTGATGTGATTGATTTAGATCCTTCACTTGGCGACAGGATGACGGTAAGGATTAAAGGTAATCCTAACTTTGGTTTGGTGCGTACTTTAATGGTAGGTGTTAAAAACGGATATGAAGTAGGAGATCCCGGAGCCAGAAACCTTAGAGGTGAAGTTTGGTTTAATGAGTTACGCCTGTCAGATATGGACAGTAATGGAGGTATGGCTGCACTTGCCAGTATGGATACTAACTTTGCTGATTTTGCAAACTTTTCGGCAACCGGTAGAGTAAGTACTATAGGTTTTGGTACTATTGAGCAGGGACCAAATGAGAGAAGCAGGGAAGATGCTAAGCAGTATAATGTGGTAACTAATCTTAACCTTGGGCAGTTACTTCCTAAAAAATGGGGTATTAATCTTCCGTTCAACTATGGTGTGGGTGAAGAGATAATTACACCGGAATACGATCCGTTCCAACAGGATGTCAGGTTGGATCAGTTAATAGATTTAGCAGAGACACAGGCTGAAAAAGACAATCTTAAGGATAGGGCAATAGATTATACCAAGACAAAAAGTATCAACTTCATTGGCGTTAAAAAGAACAGATCGCCAGAGCAAAAACCTCATGTATACGATCCTGAAAACTTTACACTTTCATATTCGTACAATCAAACCAATCACCATGATTATGAGGTGGAAGATTTGGTTGATCAGCAGGTAAGGGCATCTGTAGATTATAGTTATTCGTTTAACAGTAAGCCTATTGAGCCTCTTGCTAAAACAAAGTTTATGAGTAAGAGCCAATACTGGAAGCTGTTAAGGGATTTTAACTTTAATTATCTGCCTACCAGTATTTCTTTTAGTTCTAATATATTAAGGCAATATAACAGACAGCAGTTTAGAAATGTAGATGTAGAAGGTATTCCTATTGATCCGCTTTACAGAAGGAATTATTTCTTTAACTATCAGTATGGTTTTAACTATGTGCTGTCAAAAGGGCTTAAGTTTAATTATAGTGTTTCTACCAGTAATATTGTTAGAAATTACCTTGATGAAAATAATGTCCCTATTGAAGATTTTACCATATGGGATGACTTTTGGAGTGTAGGTTCGGCTAATCAGCATACGCAGCAGCTTACCGTGAATTATGAAATTCCTATTAGTAAGTTGCCTATGTTTGCTTTTATTAAGCCAACATATACTTATAATACAACCTTTAACTGGCAAAGGTCTACTGATGGATTGCGCTATTTTGATGTGACAGATGTTAATGATGTAACTACTACATACGATTTAGGTAACCTTATTCAAAACTCGAGTTCACATAATTTGAATACTCAGTTTAATATGGATGTATTCTATAAGTATATTGGGCTTACCGGTAAAAAAGTAGCTAAAAATGCTAAGCCTAAACCACAGGCGCCTAAGCCGGGTCAAAAGGTTACTAACGATCAAAAAACAGGTGGCGATGGTAATGTATTATTAAACGGACTTGTAGGTGTTGTTACCAGTGTAAAAAACATAAGTGTTAAATATGTAGAGAATAGGGGTACTGTATTGCCAGGTTATATACCGGGTATAGGTTTCTTTGGTACAACTAAGCCCGGTCTTGATTTCGTTTTGGGTAGTCAGGGTGATATTAGGTATGAAATGGCACGCAATGGTTATCTTACTAACTATGAGGATTACAATCAGAACTTTACCAGGGTTAAAACCCAAATATTGAACATGACAGCTTCAATAGATTTATTCCCTGATTTAAAAATCGAATTAAGCGCTGATAGGACTTACTCTAAAAACGATTCAGAACAATATCACGTAGAGGATGGCTTGTACATAGCAGAATCTCCTTATACAACAGGTAGCCTTCAAATGAGTACCATACTTATTTCAACAGCATTCAGTAAGAGTGATGTAAATTCATCTGCAGCTTTTGATCAGTTCCGTACAAACAGGTTGGTTGTAGCTAACAGATTGGCTGAACAGCGTTATGGTACTACAAACTTCCCTGTATATAATGGTCCAGGTGATATTAATGCAGGTAGTGAATATAGTGTTGCCAATGCAGGTTATCCTTTAGGTTATGGTAAAAACTCTCAGGCAGTATTACTTCCTGCTTTTCTTTCAGCTTATTCGGGGCAGGATGCATCTAAGGTAAAAACGAGTCCGTTTAGAGATGTTCCGCTTCCTAACTGGGTAATTAAGTATACCGGTTTAATGCGTTACAAATACTTTAAAGAGAGGTTTAAACGATTTTCGTTACAACATGGATATAGGGCTTCATACAATATTAACTCTTACAGAACTAATTTGGAGTATGAATCAACACCTGTAGATGCTAACGGTAACTTTGCTAATAAGTACATTATATCTAATATTAACCTTGCAGAGCAGTTTAATCCGCTTATACGTGTTGATATGGAGATGAAAAACTCTATTAAGATATTGGCAGAGATTAAAAAAGACCGTACGCTTAATATGAGTTTTGATAATAACCTTTTAACGGAGGTTAAGGGTAATGAATATACTGTGGGGTTAGGTTACCGTATTAAAGATGTTACAATTAATTCAAGCCTGGCGGATAACCCTACAAATGTCATTAAGAGTGATATTGATTTAAAAGCCGATTTTACACTGAGGAAAAATGAAACCATAGTACGTTATTTGGATTATGATAACAACCAGTTAGGTGGTGGTCAAAACATATGGTCGGTTAAGTTTACAGCAAGTTATTCGTTCAGTAAAAACCTAACGGCTATATTCTATTATGATCATTCGTTCTCTAAAGCGGTTATTTCAACAGCCTATCCGTTAACAAATATTCGATCAGGCTTTACTTTGAGGTATAATTTTGGAAATTAATAAAAAAAACATTTTATAATTATTTTTATTCAGCATACATTTGCTAAAAATATAAACTAACATGAATATTCCGGCAGATTTAAAGTACACGAAAGACCACGAGTGGGTTAAAATTGATGGAGATGTAGCTATTGTAGGTATTACAGACTTCGCTCAAAAAGAACTAGGTGATATTGTTTATGTAGAGGTTGATACTCTTGACCAGACTCTAGACAGAGATGAAGTTTTTGGTACTGTTGAGGCAGTGAAAACGGTATCTGATCTTTTCTTACCACTATCGGGAGAGATAATTGAATTTAATGAATCTCTTGAGACTACACCGGAAACAGTTAACTCTGATCCTTATGGAGACGGTTGGATGGTTAAAGTGAAAATTTCTAACCCTGCAGAGGAAAGTGAACTTTTAACTAGTGACCAATATAAAGAACTAATTGGCGCATAATAAATCTTTTTGGGGTGCGGTTATCTGGCTGGTTGTAATCACAGTTATGTGTCTTATGCCTGCTAGTAACTTTAATGAGTTTGAAGAATTTCCAATCCCTTATAAAGACAAGATAGTTCATTTTACTTTTTACTTTGTGCTGGTTCTGTTGTGGAACTACGCATTTAAAATGAAGCAAAATATAAAAGTCAGACTTTTAATTTTTACAGGTGCAGTTTTTTACGGAGTTGTAATTGAGCTATGTCAAAAACTGTTTACGGTAACACGAAGTCCAGATATTACAGATGCTTTAGTTAATACTTTCGGAGCACTGTTAGGAACGATACTTTTTTGGCTTTTAAATAAAAATAAGCAATAATAAAATCCCGCATAATGCGGGATTTTTTATTTTTATAGTATGGATATAAGGCAATACATAGATTCTACCTATTTAAAAACTCCTGCTATGGCAGGTATTACCATTAAGGAAAACAAAGGGATTTTGAATAACCTTGTTAAGGATGCTGTTGTTAATGGTTGCAAATTAGTTATGGTAAGGCCTGAAATGGTTCCATTTGTTAAGGAGTTGCTTTCTGTTGAAAAGAGTAAAGTTTTGATTGGAACCGTGATTGATTTTCCTGAAGGTGAGGGTATGTTGTTTAAAAAGCTCGATGAAGCCAATAAGAGTATACAGGATGGTGCTGATGAGCTCGATTTTGTAATCGATTACAAAGCTTTTAAAAGAGGAGATATAGAGAAGGTAAAAGCTGATGTGATTGAGTGTACCCGTTTGTGTTTAGATCATAAAAAGGTAGTGAAATGGATTATTGAGGTAGCGGCTTTGTCAGATAAAGAGATTATTTCCATTACTGCATTGATTAAAAATGTAGTGCTGACTCATTTTTCAGAGTCGGATTATTTCAATGTATTCGTAAAGTCATCAACAGGGTTTTATAAAACGGAGGGGGGTAAGCCTAACGGAGCCACTATTCATTCAGTTAAGCTGATGCTTGAAAATTCTTTTCCGTTGCCGGTTAAAGCTGCCGGAGGGATACGTGATTACAATGAAGCTGTGCAGATGATTAGACTTGGTGTAAAGCGTATTGGTACATCTTCTGCCAGTGAAATAATTGCCGGAGAGCAGGCTTCAGGTGGGTATTAAAAACAAAAAAACCTTCCCGGTATGGAGGAAGGTTTCTTTTTCATAGCAATTTTTCCCAATTTTTCTTTTTCGTTACACCTGCACTACCATAGCAGCTGTATATATATAGATGCATATTTATCGCAAAAGGTTGCGTTGGGTAGTGAAAAAAAATATTTTTTTTATAAAATCCCTTTTTAAAAAGCTAATGCTTTGATGAAAAGCAATTTTTCAAGTATCTTTGCGCCAGTTTTTGAAAACAATGAAAATTACTTTGGATACTACTGAAAAAACTATTTCCGTTAAGTCTTTATTTGCAGATTTTACAGCAATTACCAAGGCAAGGCTTGCGGTGAGTGTTGTTTTTTCGTCTATGGCAGGATATCTGTTAGGCTTTTCTGATGCAAATCCGTTTAGCTGGGTTACATTTATTTTACTTGGAATAGGCGGTTACTGCATGGTTGGAGCATCAAATGTTTTTAACCAGATAATAGAAAAAGACTTGGATTCCCTTATGGACAGGACAAAAAACAGACCTGTTCCTTCCGGAAAAATATCTGTAAAAAATGCTTTTTGGTTAGGTTGTCTGCTTACTGTGTTAGGGATAGGGATACTTTATGCGATTAATCCTAAAACAGCTATGTTTGGGGCAATCTCAATTTTTCTTTACACCAGTGTTTATACTCCTTTAAAAACCAAAACACCTCTTGCTGTATTTGTTGGGGCTTTCCCCGGGGCTATACCTTATATGTTAGGATGGGTAGCTGCAACAAATAATTTCGGTATTGAGGCAGGTACACTGTTTATGATTCAGTTTTTCTGGCAATTTCCTCATTTTTGGGCTATTGGCTGGTTTTTATATGACGATTATAAAAAAGCAGGTTTCTTTATGCTTCCTACAAGGAAAAAAGATAAGAAAACGGCTTTATATACCATATTGTATACCGTTTGGTTAATATTAGCATCATTGCTTCCTGTTACAGGGTTTACAGGTGAGCTTAAACTAAGTTATGTTTCTGCGGCAGTTGTGTTGCTTGTAGGAGTGTGGATGCTTATTTATGCAATTAAACTTTATAAAAAAATGGATGGGCCTGCTGCCCGAAAACTTATGTTGGTAAGTGTATCATATATTTCCCTGTTACAGGTGATATATGTAATAGATAAATTTATTAGATAATTATGGTAGAGAAAATGACTGCCCAGGAGCATATGGAAAGAAATGCGAAATCAAAGAAAATGCTGCTTTGGTTTGCTATGATTAGTATGTTTATGACTTTTGCCGGTTTAACGAGTGCTTATGTTGTGAGCGCATCAAGGCCTGACTGGTTGAATGATTTTAAACTTCCGCAGGCTTTTTTAATCAGTACTGTAGTTATTGTTTTAAGTAGTATTACGTTTCATATGGCTAAAACCTTTGTAAAAAAAGGGAACAATAGTATGGCCGGTACAATGCTTTTGGCTACATTGGCGTTAGGTATTGCTTTTGTTTTTTGTCAGTTTAACGGCTTTAATGAGATTATAGAAAGTGGTTATTTTTTCACCGGTAGCGAGAGTACTGTGACAACATCTTTTGCTTACATTGTTATTGTGGTACACATGGCTCACCTTTTTGCCGGGCTTATTGTGCTTTTGGTGGTAATTTATAATCATTTTAAACAAAAATACAACTCTTCTCAAACGCTTGGTATAGAGTTAGGTGCGATGTTTTGGCACTTTCTCGATGTTTTGTGGGTTTACTTGTTTTTGTTTTTGTATTTCTATTAATAAAAAAAAATGTAAATTTGGAAACTTTTTATAATTAACTAACTTTTATGGCAGCGACAGTTACTTCTTCAGCTACTACAGGTAAAACATGGGACGGCGGTAATGAACCTATGGGCGCGAGTTACGGCAAGATGATGATGTGGTTCTTCATCGTATCAGATGCTCTAACTTTCTCAGGATTCCTTGCAGCTTACGGTTTTTCAAGATTTAAATTTATAGAAACATGGCCTATTGCGGATGAGGTGTTTAATCACTTCCCGTTTATGCATGGTGTTGATGCACCTATGTACTATGTAGCGTTCATGACATTTATCCTGATCTTTTCATCAGTAACCATGGTACTTGCCGTAGATGCGGGGCACCAGTTGAAAAAAACAAAGGTTGCTGTTTATATGGCTCTTACCATTGTAGGAGGTTTTATATTCTTAGGTTCTCAGGCTTGGGAGTGGAAAAACTTCATTAAAGGTGAATATGGAGCAATTGAAACTAAAGGTGGAGCAATTCTTCAGTTTGTTAAACAAGGTGAAGATGGTGGCTACGAAAGAGTAAAACTTGCTGATTTTGCTGCTCACATTGAAACAGACCGTATAAATAATACCAGAAGTCATGGTATTTGGTTTGAAGATGCTGCAGCTTTACCAAGCTTTACTGTTGAAGAGGTTGCTAAAGGACTTGAGGCACATCCTGAAGTTTTAATCAGAACAGAAGTAATTAAAGATAAACATAAGACAGTACTTTCAAGAGAAGAATCTCTGGTAAGGATTAAAGATGCTCAATATGTAGTTGAGGGTGCTAACCTTGTTAGAAACGAATACGGTCACAAATTGTTTGCAAACTTCTTCTTCTTTATTACAGGTTTCCACGGTTTCCACGTATTCTCTGGTGTAATGATCAATATCATTATTTTCCTTAACGTGTTATTAGGAACTTACGAAAGAAGAAAGAGCTATGAAATGGTAGAGAAAGTTGGTCTTTACTGGCACTTTGTAGACTTAGTTTGGGTGTTTGTATTTACATTCTTCTATCTTGTTTAATTGTTAAAAGTATTAATGTCATGGCACATACTCACGAATCCAATACAAAAAGAATCTGGACCGTTTTCGGACTACTGTCAGTAATTACAATTGTGGAGGTAGCATTAGGTATTGTAAAACCTGATTTCCTTTTCAAAACTGACTTGTTTAAAATGCACCTACTTAACTGGATATTTATTATCCTTACAGTAGTAAAGGCTTATTATATCATGTGGGCTTTCATGCACCTTGAAGGTGAGAAGGCTAATTTAAGATGGTCTATTGTAGCTCCACTGGTATTCCTAATTATCTATTTAGTGTTCATCTTACTTATAGAAGGTAATTATGTATTTGATGTGTTCCAGGTTTCTCAATATAAATGGATATTCTAAAGAGCACATATTAACGATAAAAAAGGCGGTTTTTCAACCGCCTTTTTTTATTTTTGTACCCGGAAACTTCCCCTCAATATTATGAAAAAAAAGTTTGTCCTTATACTGCTGCTTATATTCCCTATAACAGCTTATGTTTACTTCTCAATGGTAAAGCATAACTCTATTTATTTGTCTACACTTGTGAAGAATGTAGATGAATTGCCTGAAGGGACCACTCTCAATGGAATGAAGGTACATTTACTGGATAAGATAACCGTAGTTGGTTTTCCCGGAGATGACCTTACAAAGAGAAAAGAGAGCCTTTTTAACCTGAATCAGAAGATTTATAATAAATGTGCCGAGTTTGATGACTTTCAAATGGTAATGTTGCTTCCTAAAGGTAGTGACGAAGAGGTGAAACAGGTTATTTCTGATTTGAAACGAATGAGTGACTTATCGGGGTGGAGATTTCTTTTTACTGAGCCAGAAAATATAGAGGCATTTCACAGGTCATTACAAACCAAACAACCCCTTGATAAAGATTATGGGTCGTTTTATGTTTATATAATCGATAAAGAGAGAAATCTTAGAGGTAGAAACGGGGAAGTTGAAAGTGAAAAAGGTAATAATGTTATGGATGGTTATAATACCTTTTCTGCTGCTGAACTTCATAATGAGATGACCGATGATATAAAAATCATTTTAAGGGAATACAGACTTGCCCTGAAAAAGAATACGGGTAAAGGAGTTAAAAGAGAAATCTAATTACAATGAAAAATAAATCATATATAGGTATATCGTTTATTGTCCTGGTTTTTGGTATTTGGGCGGTAAAAGAGATAGGTGAACGCTTTAGTAAATCTGATTTGGTAGAGATAGGGCCTGTTCCTTCTTTCGAATTGACAGATCAGAATAACAAAACTATTACTGATAAAGATTACTTGGGTAAGGTGTATGTGGTAGAATTCTTTTTCTCTACCTGTCCTACTATTTGCCCTGTGATGAACCAGAATATGCTTGAGATACAAAATGAATATTATGGAAACCCTGAGTTTGGTATAGCGTCTATTACTATTAATCCGGAGTATGATACTCCAAAAGTATTAAAGCAACACGCCGAAGATTTAGGAGTTAAACATTATAACTGGCATTTTTTAACGGGAGATAAGGATTATATTTTTAACCTTGCCGAAAAAGGTTTTAATCTTTATGCAGGACAAAACGATAAAGTGCCGGGAGGTTTTGAACATTCGGGTTTGTTTGCTCTTGTAGATAAGGATGGTAATATAAGATGCAGGGAAGATCAATATGGTAATCCTATTTTGTATTATGACGGACTGGAGGAAGAGGGTGTTAAGGCAATCAAAGAAGATATACGAAAATTATTAGCAGAATAATATGGATACAGCAGCTCAAAGTGTTGAAAAAAAGTACAGGGTTTGGATAATACTGTTATCAGTTGTTATACCTATTGCCGTTGCAGTACTTTTTAGTGTTAAGCTTAAGGATTTTGGTTTTGATGTAGAACCTTTGTATTTCCTTCCGCCTATATATGCAGGGATTAACGGTCTTACAGCTGTGGTGCTTGTAGTGGCAGTTATGGCGATTAGGAGAGGTAAACAAAAGTTGCATGAAAACCTTATGAAGTTTGCTATAACTCTTTCCTGTATGTTCCTTGTAATGTACGTGGCTTACCATATGACTGCTGACTCTACCATATTTGGTGACTTTAACCATAACGGTGTGTTAGAGCTTTCTGAGCAAAATGAAGTAGGCTTTTCAAGGTACATATACTTGTTTATCCTTTTATTTCATATAGCGCTTTCTGTAATCATTATTCCGCTTGTGTTGTTGACTTATGTAAGGGCTTTGTCAAAAAGCTTTGTAAGGCACAGAAAACTGGCTCGTATCACCTATCCGTTATGGTTGTATGTTGCAGTTACAGGAGTGGTGGTTTATTTGATGATATCGCCTTATTATAACTATTAAATAAAGAACGTTATGAATAACGGACTTAAAAAATATGTGCTGCTACTTGTGGTGGTGTTTCTTTCTGTTGATGTGCAGGCACAATGTGCAATGTGTAGGGCAGCTTTAGAAAGTAGTGACAGTGGTATAAAGCCCGAAGCGGTTAACGACGGTATAGTATACCTCATGGCATTTCCCTACATACTTGTAGGTCTTGTAGGATTTGCAGTTTATAAACTCAGGAAAAAGAAAGTTGCTAAGGCAGAGTAATAATAAAATAGACGGCTACTTCATGCCGTCTATTTTTATATTCATATTGCCCGAAGTTTTGATAAAGGCTATAATGGCACTGTCTGTAAGCACGATTTTATCAAACTCAAAACCGTTTAGTTTTCCGTTTACAAAAATTCCCGGCATCGGTGAATAATTGTCCAGGTATGGGGCAAGGCTTCGTTCGCCTTCATTTAGGTTTTCGGTTATAGTGTATCGGCAGTTCTCCTGTATTTTCAATAATACTGTTTTTTCCGCTAGCCAGTTTGCGGTTTTTATTAAAACACTTTTTGTGTCCAAAACATAATCCAGCCTGTCAAAATAAATTTCCTGTGTTGTGGCATTATAACTTGGATATCCAGAAAGGTAAATAGTTCCGTTAATACTCCCCGACATGTTTAGGGCTATTATCATTTTTCCGTCCTTATGCCATAGGTCAACATTATTTACGGTTACCTTCTGGCTGCCTGAGCCAAATTCCTGTCCTTTAAAGTTTTTAGTTATAATTTTTGAAGCGCTCTCATAGGTTGATATTCCGGCTACTACCACATTAACCTTATCAGGCATTTTGCTTACCGCCTTCAGTGCAACCTTATCTTTGTTAAAAGTATTGACCGGCTTTTGTCCTATCATGGTTTGCATGGTACATTTAAGTCCCATGTCCATAGTGATTTGTTTGTTTTTCAAAACAGCATCGGTCACATAAAGTTCTATTGGGTTGAGTTTAAACCATGCTTCATATTGTTCGTTAGAGAGGAACGGGGTGCTTATTTTATCCAGTGCATCCAGCACGTTCGGTTTAAAATTGGTAGCTTCTTTAATAGCATTGTCCAGCATCTCTTCAATTTTAGATTTAAAGAGTTTTACCGCAGGGTTTATAAGGTAGGTTATAGCTACTTTTTGTCCGGCAATAGTTGTGGTTGGACTTTCCTGCCATTTAATTTTTTCCAGGCTGGTATCGGTTTTAAGCTCCCAATTGGTTAATCCTACTCTACTCTCCATTGTTACAATGGCGTTAAGATCAAACTCTCTGGTGTCTTCAATGTTTATACCAAGTGCCGATGTGCCATATTTTACTTTGGCATTTATTTTTATGGGTACTCTGGATTTTAGTTTTCCGTTTTCATCGGTAAATTTTATGGGAGCGGTTTTCCATATTTTCAGGGCGATATCATCATCGTTAATATCATTGTCTTCATAAATAAGTCCGGTGAAAAATTTGTTGAGCTGACTTTCAATGTCGCTCAGGGATATAGTTACGGGCAGGTTTATAAATGATGTTGTGGTTTCATAAACCGTTGGAGTGTTTTTTGAAGGTTCGGGCTTTAATGCCTGTATGTGTTTTGTTGTGGAACAGGCTGTGAGTATAAAGGCTAACAGGCTAAACACGAGTAACTTTTTCATTAAGTGTGCGGCTTTTTTTTGGCTAATTTAAGAGTTAATTTGTAACATTTACAATATCTTGTCGACTAAAAGTATAGAGTATAAGGCTATTTACTTTAAATAAAATAAATACCTTTGTCAAACCCGTATTTTTACGCTATGAAAACCAACCTACGAATAACTTTTTTATTGTTTTTTTTATTTTCGGCTTTCGTTTCCTTTTCTCAGGAAAAGAAATGGACGCTTGAGGAGTGTGTGAATTATGCTTTGGAAAAAAACATTTCGATAAGGGAAGCCGGTCTTGATGTCCAGTTAGCAGCAGTTAATAAAAGTGATGCTTCAGGGAACTTTATGCCGAGTGTTAATGTTAATGCCAGCCATTTTTGGAATATAGGTTTAACTCAAAGTATTACCGGTATACTTGAACAGCAAACTACCCAGTTTACTAATGCCGGTGCGAGTGCCAGTATTGACCTGTACAAAGGACTTTTAAACCAAAAACAGTACCGCAGGCAAAAAATGGCACTGGTAGCAAGCCAGTATCAATTGGTTAAAATGAAAGAAGATATTTCGCTGAATGTAGCTAATGCATTTCTTGAGATACTGTTTAATAAAGAGAATTTAAAAGTACAGCAGGAACAGCTAAAAGTTGATTTGGAACAGAAAAACCGTACTGCCGATCTTGTTGAAGGAGGTATGGTGCCAAGAGGTGATCTTTTAGATATTGAGGCTACTGTTGCAGCCGACAGACAAAAGGTAATACAGTCAGAAAACCAATTGCTTATTTCTAAACTTAGCCTTGCACAGCTGTTACAACTGGAGGAGTTTTGGAAATTTGATATAGCAGATGAGGAGTATGACCTAACTGAAAGTGAGGTAATGCTTAATACCCCTATGCAGGTATATGATAAGGCAAGAGAACTGCGTACGGAAATCAAAATAGCCCAGGCGAACCTTGGAGTGGCCGAGCAGGATGTGAAAATTGCCCGTGCTGCATACCAGCCTACACTTACCGGCTTTTATAACCTGAATACAAGGGTTACCTATGCTGATTATTCCTCTTTTGAAAACGGACAGGTAGTGAGTATTACACCACCGCCATTCTGGAATCAGTTTTGGGATAATAAAGGGCATTCTTTCGGTTTTCAGTTGAACATTCCAATATTCAATGGTTTTTCTACCCGTAATAGTGTGAGGAAATCTAAAATAGCCCTAGAGCGTTCTAAATTGGCTTTTGAAAGGGAAGAGCTGGATTTACAGCGTAACGTGTACACGGCTTATACAGATGTACAGGGAGCGCAAAAAGCGTATGAGGCAGCCGTATCGGCGGCAAATGCCAGAAAGGAAGCGCTTATTTATGCTAAAGAACGCTATGAAGTGGGACTTATTAATGTTTTTGATCTTAATCAGGCTCAAACACTTTCGGCTAACGCACAAAGTGAAGTGCTTAGAACTAAGTACGATTATATATTTAAAGTTAAGATATTAGAATTCTATTTCGGTATACCAATTACTCAAAACTAAAACCTTATGTCTAAAAAGTCATTATATTATTTATTAGGAGCTGCTGCTGCTGTTGTAGTACTACTTATTGTTTTAAAGCAAAAAGGAGTTATAGGTAAAGGAGAAGAAGGTAAAGAGGTTGAAACTGCAAAAGTGGAAGCTATAACACTTACCGAAACAGTTTCGGCTACAGGAAAAGTACAGCCAGAGGTGGAAGTTAAAATATCTTCTGAGGTTTCGGGTGAGATAATTGAACTGCCTATAAAAGAAGGGCAGGCCATAAAAAAAGGTGATTTACTGGTTAGGATTAATCCTGATTTATATGAGTCGGGTGTTAACAGGAGTGCAGCTGCATTATCTACCGCTAAGGCAGGGCTAAGCCAGTCTGAAGCACAGTTAAAGGAAGCAGAGGCAAATTATAACAGAAACAGGTCACTTTATGATAAGGGAGTAATATCTAAATCAGAGTGGGATAAAATCGTTTCGGCTTATGAGGTGGCAGTTGCTGCAAAGCAATCGGCTTACTTTAATGTACAAAGTGCTAATGCTACAGTTAGCGAAGCACGCGATAACTTAAACAGAACAACCATATATTCACCTGTAGACGGTACCATATCTAAACTGGATGCCGAACTGGGTGAGCGTGTTGTAGGGACTCAGCAAATGGCAGGTACCGAAATTTTAAGGGTAGCAAACCTTAATAACATGGAGGTGGAAGTTGATGTTAACGAGAATGATATTGTTAAGGTTGAAATAGGAGATGAAGCAGATATTGAGGTAGATGCTTACTTAAAAAGAAAATTTAAAGGTGTTGTAACCAGTATATCAAATTCGGCAAGTAGTGATCTTACTGCCGATCAGGTTACTAACTTTAAAGTAAAAGTAAGGATACTTAAAGAGTCGTATGAAGATATGACTGAAGGTAAGGCATCTAATTACTCACCTTTCAGGCCTGGAATGACCGCTACAGTTGAAATTATTACCCAGCGTAAGGAAAATATACTTGCAGTGCCTATTAGTGCCGTAGTGATAAAAACAGATACCACATCGGCTAAAAAAGATGTTATTGCCGAAATGGAGCGCAAGGAAAAAGAGCAAAAAACAGGTAAACTGGATGAACGTTTTGAATGTGTATTTATAAACCAGGGAGGTAAAGCTGTTCTTAAGCCTATTAAAACGGGTATACAGGACGATACTAACATAGAGGTAGTAAGTGGGCTTGAAAAAGGTGATGAAGTGATTACAGGGCCTTATACGTTAGTTTCTAAAGAACTTAACCCAAATGACATGGTAAGGGTTAAACAGGATACATCTAAAAAGTAATTTTATACAGAAGGCAGGAGATAGAAATGGCTTTAATACTTAATATTGAAACAGCTACCAGAAACTGTTCTGTAGCTTTGTCTTTAAACGGAGAGGTGATTGCAGTAAGAGAAATAGCGGCCCAGGGATACCTGCACGCCGAAAAATTGCATGTTTTTATTGAAGAGTGTATGGCTGAGGCCAATAAGGAAATTAAAGACTTAAATGCAATAGCCATAAGTATGGGGCCGGGGTCTTATACCGGATTACGTATAGGTGTTTCGGCAGCTAAAGGGTTTTGTTATGCTTTAGGTATTCCGTTAATAGCGGTAGATACTCTGGAGGTGTTGGCGAGGAATATTGAGGTTGGAGAAGGTGAATATCTCTTACCTATGATTGATGCCAGAAGAATGGAAGCTTATACAGCCATTTTTGACAGTAACTACAATAAGCTAAGGGAGACCAAAGCTGAAATAATAACTGAAGAATTATTTACTGAGCTTAGCGGAAAAGTTCATCTTTTAGGTGATGGGGCTGCTAAGTGTAAAGAAGTACTAACAGATGATAAATTTGTTTATCATGACGAGGCATTGTTTCCCTCGGCTAAACAAATGTGCAGTATAGCGTATAATAAATACAAAATAAGCGACACTGTAGATGTCGCTTATTTCGAGCCTTTTTATTTAAAAGACTTTATTGTAAATAAATAATAATCTTAGATAAGAGTGCCAAGATAGTTTGCAAGTTGCTTTAGGTCTTCGTCCTCATCAGTAGAGATTTTATTTTCCTTAATAAAGGCTTTGATCTCTTTTTCTTTACCTGGTACAAGGCTTAAAACATCTTTTTTCTTAGTAGACATGTGTACTATTTCTCCGTTGTTAAACTGAATGTAGTACTCAATGTCATTTTTTCTGAACTGTGGAGCTTTATATCTTCCGTATCCGCTTGTAGGATGTTCTTCCGGCTGTAGGTAAATGCTTTCTTCTTTGTAAATACTTACTTTGTCGCTTTTATTTACAGTGATAAGGTAGCGTTGTTTACTTGTGCCTTCTTTATCTGTGTACTGAAGATATTCGTAACTAAGACCATTTCCTTTTAGCTGTACAATCTGGTTGTTTGCTGGTTTAAGAACCATCACTTCATCATTAATCTCTACTTCAATTTCATCATTGTAAGCGTTGTATCTTACCATAGAAATATCTTTAGAGCTGTCAACACTTGCAGGCATGAATTTCTCATTATAATATTGAGACCCCTGTGCAGTCTCAGCTTCAGTTTTTTTGGTGTAAATAGCACCAATCTGTCCGTCGTTGTAATTATATGTGGTTTGTTGGGCACTTAACAAAGCACATGAAAATAGGAATGGGATTACAAGTAATTTAGTTAATTTCATTTTTATAGTTTTTTTATGCTCAAAAATAGGTAATATAGCTAGGTTTTTATGTTAAAAAACGGCAACAAATGTGCCGTTTTACAAACCCTGCGTTTTTTTAACGCATTATGTTTTAATATATTATTTAAGAAGGCAGATTTTTTGTATCCAGGTTTCTTATAACAATATCTCTTTGAGGGAAAGGTATTTCTATCTTCTCCTGATCGAACATTAATTTTACATTTTCCTGAACATCAGAAAGCATTTGCCAGTAATCCTCATTTTTGGCCCAAGCCAGTATCTGGAAGTTAACCGAATTGTCTGCAAGTTCTTTTACCCTGATAATAGGAGCTGGTTCCTCTAATATTTTAGGTTCTTCGGCAACAATTTTAGTCAGTACATCTTTTACGTGTTTCATGTTACTGCCATATCCGGCACCAACTATAATTTCACCACGACGTGTTAATTCTTTTGAATAGTTTTTAATGTTACCGTTAGAAAGTGATCCGTTTGGAATGTAAATAACCTGATTGCTTGGGGTAGTAAGTTTGGTTGCAAAAATCTGGATTTCGTTCACGGTACCACCTTCACCCTGTGCCTCTATATAATCTCCAACCCTAAAAGGCTTGAATATTATAATAAGTAATCCGCCTGCAAAGTTGGATAGTGATCCCTGTAGTGATAAACCTATGGCTAAACCGGCAGCACCCAGTATGGCTACAAATGAAGAAGTTTGTACGCCGAGCTCGCCAATTACTGTAATAAAAAGCATTACTCTTAATGCCCAGGTAAGAATATCTAAAAGGAAGCGTACCGCAGTGGGGTCCATATCCCTTTTCTTCATTACTTTTACTATAATAGCTCTAATAAGTTTAATGGCTATTAAACCACCTATAAGTATACCTAATGCTACGAGGATTTTAGGAGTATACTCTAGTACTAAGTTTACAAACCAGTCATAATATGATTCAAAATTTTTCATTTCTATTTTATTTTTAAATTATTTAGAGTTTCACTTATTGAGGTATGCGGGAGTTCGCAGGTTTTATTTTTGCAAATATAAAAGAGCTGTTTGTCTTTCACAAAGCGGTTTTTGAGTATAGGTATACTACTTTCGCCAGTACTTCCTGCTATCAGTACATGTGGCAGGTATTCACTGTTTATAGTTTTAATTGACGTTGTTGCCTCTGTACCGCATACCGCCAGTTCCTTATTATCTGCCGAAAGATCCAGCCACAGGTTAAGCCAGTTAGAAAAAGCAGAAGGATAATCCATATTAGGGATCATGTTGTGCAGCATTTGCAGTGCTGTTTTTTCGTAGTAATTGTTGTCGAAAATTACACTTAGTTTATACAGCACATTTGCCATAACCGAATTTGATGCCGGGATTACATTATCTTCGGTTTCATAATGCGGTGTTATAAGCTGTTCTGCCTTTTGTGAATTATAGGCGAAGAACATTTTCTGTTCGTCATAAAAATTCTCCAGTGTATAGTCGGTTAGTTGTTTGGCATAAAGCAGCCATTTCTCATCAAGCGTAGCCTGGTACAGACTTATAAAAGCATCTGCCACATGGGCATAATCTTCTAAAAAGGCTTCAATTTTTGCTTTCCCGTCTTTGTAAGTACGCCATAAAAATCCGTCAGGATCCCAAAGGTACTCGGTTATAAATAATGCATTTTTACGTGCGGCATCCAGATATTGTTCTTCTCCCAGTGCTTTATAAGCATCTGCATATCCTTTTAGCATAATGGCATTCCATGAGGTAAGTATCTTGTCGTCAAGTCCGGGTTTGGTTCTTTTCTCCCTCTGGTGGAATAATATATTTTCCCATTTCTTCTTTTTACTGCTAAGCTCTTCTTGGGTATAGCCTAGTTCTTTTGCCAGTTTTTCAAGAGGCTCCTTTTGTATAAGTACATACTTTCCTTCTTCCCAGTGCCCGAAATCGTTTATATTGAAAACCTTTGCAAAGGCAGTAAAATCATCTTTTAGTAATTGCTGAAGTTCCTGTTGTTCCCATACATAAAAAGCACCTTCTTCACTATGTCCGTCGTTATCGGGACTGTCGGCATCCAGTGCGCTGTAAAAGGCACCGTTTGCTGTAGTAAGTTCGTCGCTAATAAAACGATGGGTTTTCTCTATAACTTCTTTATATAAAGGATTTTTGGTACGTTTGTAGGCTTCGGCATACAGGCTCATTAATTGTCCGTTGTCATAAAGCATTTTTTCGAAATGGGGTACATGCCATTTCATGTCTACCGAGTATCTTGAAAATCCACCGCCTATAGTGTCAAACAATCCGCCATATGCCATGCGGGTAAGGGTAAGGTCGGTAAAATTAAGCAGGTCTTCTGATTGTGCCTGATACCCATAGCGTTGCAGGAACAGGTAATTGTTAGGCATCATAAATTTAGGAGCACGGGCATAACCGCCAAAATCCCAATCAAAACTTTTAGACCATTTTTCTACCAGTGGTCTTATTGCATTGGGTTCAGGTATGTGCTCCTCTTCATTTGTATTAATAAGGCTCATAGCCTGTAAGCCTTCAATCAGCTTTCCGGCATATTCGGTTACTCTGTTAGGATCGGTTGCATAGAGTTGATGCAGTTGCTCCAGTGATGCAATCCAGTTTTCTTTTTTGAAATAGGTACCTCCCCAAACCGGCCTGCCATCGGGTAGTAAAACCACATTCATGGGCCAGCCTCCCTGCCCGGTCATTACCTGTACGGCTTTCATGTAAACGGCATCAACATCTGGTCTTTCTTCACGGTCCACTTTAATCGATACAAAATGGCTGTTCATTACTTTGGCCACTTCGCTGTCCTCAAAACTTTCATGTTCCATTACATGGCACCAGTGACAGGCCGAATATCCTACACTTAGTATGATGAGCTTATTTTCATCTCGGGCTTTTGCCAGAGCATGGTCGTTCCATGCTTTCCAATGTATAGGGTTATTGGCGTGTTGTAGTAAATACGGACTTGTTTCAAAGTGAAGTTCGTTCATAGGCTGCTTGTAAAAGCTGTAAAATTAAGGATTTTTGAACGGGAGACAATGTGTTTTAAGAAAACTCAAACACTTGTTGAGAGGTAAAATCATATGTTTTTCTACCAGTTACTTTTTTGCTTTCAGTTAAAAGATTTTAATGAGAAGAGTAAAGTGGCAAATTTTTTGTGAAATGTTTTATCTGTCTAACTGCATCTAATTTGTTTTCGCAAGTAGGCATAATTATTAAACTGTATTAAGAAACCTAAAAACATTATGAAAAAAATTGTGGCATCCTTATTACTGCTTAGCGCGGTAACTGCCTGTAAAAATGAAAACAAAGAAACAGTTGATGAACCTACTGTAGCAACAGAACAGGCTGAACCTGTAAAAGACACTATTGCTTATGCCGATTTTGGAATGGATACTACCGATTTGCCAAAAGGGCTTAAAGTAGGGGATATGGCTCCGGAAATTGCCATGACTACTGCCGATAATAAAACGGTTACACTGCAAAGCCTGTATGAAAAACAACCTGTTGTGGTATTGTTTTACCGTGCTTACTGGTGCCCGGTATGCAGCAGGCACTTAACTGAGTTTGCCGAAAGAGCTAAGGAGATTGAAGATAAAGGTGCTAAGCTGGTTATTATTACACCCGAAACCTATGAGAATGTAGCCAAAACCAAAGAACAAACGAAAACTGATTTCACTACCATATCTGACGCTGACGGAAGCATAATGCGTGCTTTTGATGTAGATTTTAAAGTAACCGACAGCTATCAGGATATGATTAAGGAAAAATTAAGCGCATCGGTAGCGGAAACTAATGCTACAGGTGAGGCTGTGTTACCGGTTCCGGCAACGTTTGTTATTGATAAAGGCGGTAAAATAGTGTATAGACACTTTAATCCTAACTATAGAGAAAGAGCAAGTGTTGAGGAAATTGTGGACCATTTGCCATAAGTATCAACCTAATTTTATATATAGTAAAAAACCCTCGCCGGCAATGCCTTTGAGGGTTTTTTCAATTAAACACAACGAAACGATTTTTATAACTTGCTAAGTACTCTCTCAGGATAATCGGTAATAATACCGTCTACTTTAAGCTGTATCATGCGGTTTATGTCTTCATCGTTATTCACCGTCCACGGAATAACGCGCATGTTTTTCTGTCTTAAAGAGTCTATGAAAGCCTCGTTTACCAACTTATAGTTAGGGCTGTAAATAGATGGTGTAAAATCCATTTGCAACAGGTTGCTCTCTATGCCCGGTTTTGCGGTAAGGTAAGCTAGGGTTACCTGAGGATATTTTTTATGCATTTCATTAAGGATAGCAGGGTCAAATGACTGAATGTTCATTTTGCCTATTATCGCTTTTTTAGTAAGTATCTGCATTACCATATCTACAAAAACAGCTGGATGTGGTTGACTGATACCATACTCTTTTTCCTCCGACTTGATTTCGATATTATAATATACAGGTTTACTATTATTTGCCTTTACATAGTTTTCTACGCTGTCTATCACTTCTTCAAGTAATGGCTTGTAGGTATGCATTTTTTGTTGTTGGGTAAAGTTTTTATTTCCTTTAGAGCCCGTGTCAAACTTCTTAATGCTGTCGTAGGTCATTTCATGCAGGTTATAACTGCGTTCGGTTTCCTTTGCAATAGAATCTCCTGCCGGAGTGGTAACATATAATGACGACATAAAAGGTTCGTGTGAAACCACTACTTTACCATCTTTAGAGATTACCACATCAAGCTCTACCACATCTGCTCCTTTTTTAACGGCACTTAAAAAGGCAGGTATGGTGTTTTCGGGGAAATTACCCCTGTCACCCCTGTGTCCCTGTACCTCTATAGTGATATTAGGTTGCTCAACAGTTTCCTGTACTTTCTTGCTTTCGTTTTTACAGGAAATTATTGCTCCTGCCATTGCGAAAACTAAATAGGCTTTATTATATTTCATAATTATTTAGGCATTTCTATTCGGTAGCTTTTTACGGCTGTGTGTACCTTACCAAACATATCGGTAGCTTTTATTTCAATTTTATGCTCACCGGTTTCAAGGTTAGCCGGAAGACTACCTCTCCATACGTGCGTACTGATAACCGGATCTGACGAACGTCTTCCTGCCATGAGTTCTTCCGCTAGGTCCCATTCGTAAACCAGTTCCACATACGACGGATCCTGCGCTTCAACGTGATGCATTTGCTCCCACTTACCATTGTCTACACGGTATTCAATTTTGTCATTTTTACCACCCATAAAGAAGTTTACAAAAACACCTGCTTTTGTTCTTTTTCCTTTAGCAATAACCTTAGGGGCAAATACCTCCATTTGATGTTCTTTGGCTTTTCCGGCAGCTTTATATTCAATGCTGTATTGGTTACCGTTAAAGTGGATAAAAGCATAACCTTTTGGTGTACCATCTCTCATTACAGAAATAGGGATTCCTTTTTCATCCAGTTTACCCGAATACCAGTCGCCCGAAGTTGTACCGATATTATAATGGTGATGAGGTTTGTCCTGTAACCATCCGTCTTCTTTATTGAAGAAATCCTGACGCTGTAAATGCGTGTGAGCCGAAAGGGAAAGGGTATAAGGATAATCTTTTAACGCACGGAACATCCTGTTACGGTCTTCATCGCGGAAAGAATCATCATTTGCTTCCGGTTCGCTAATTGGGATATGGAATGCCAGTACAATAAGATGGTCTTTAGGTACAAACTTCAGGTCGTTTTCAAGGAATTCAAGTTGGTCTTCCCTAAAACCACCCCAGTAACCTTTTGCATCTCTTGGATCAGGGTACATAACGTTATCCAGCACTATAAAGTGAACCTTACCATAGTTGAATGCATAGTTGGCAGGGCCAAAGTGAGCCTCATAGGTCTCGTCGGCAAGGTTATCATTTTCGGCGTCAAAATTCAAATCGTGATTACCCAGTACATTGTACCAAGGTAATCCTACTTTTTTTGTAGCCTGAATGTATGGATTAAAAAGGCTAAGGTCGTTACCTACAAGGTCACCCATACTAAGTCCGAAAACAACACCTTTTGTGTCCTGGACATCGGCAACAATACCTCTTGCATAAAAGTCAATCTCTTCAAGATTGTATGGTTGCGGATCGCCAAAAACAAGCGCAGTGAAATCTTCGGTTTCCTTAGCAGTCGTTAGTGCAAAATCTACCGATTTAGGTAGTTTTCCTGTTGGTGTAACACCATCAAATTTTGCTTTAGGAGAACCCTGTGGTTTGTGGATGTAAAAAAACTGAGGAAGGTTGTCATTGTTAACAGGAACATTATACCCTGCCGGTTTTATTACCGATATTATAGCATCATCGCTAATGCTAAGTTCATAATTACCCTTTTTATCGGTAAGTACTACATCACGTCCGTTAGTAACGGCAACATTGGCAACGCCTTTTTCTTTTCTTTCTTTTTTACCGTTTTGGTTAATATCGTTATATACTGTCCCTGTAACGGTTTGGGCAGAAAGGTATGCTGCAAAAAGCAGCATACCTGTTGTAATAATGTGTTTTTTCATTTTTAGTTGAATCTATTAATTATCCCACCAAACTTTGGTGTTGATGTCGTCTTCACCTATCATTTGTACAGCAGCCTGGTAGTTTGAAAGGTTGTATACCTGCTGGTCTGAAGGATAAGGGAACCTTGATGGCATTATACCGTTGTTAAGCATTGCAGGAGTGGTAGGAAGCTCTGGTAAGCCGGTTCTTCTAAACTCAAACCATTGCTGGTAGTCTACAAAATACAGGGCATAGTATTTTTGAAGCATTATCTGTTCCAGTGTGCCGTCATACTGTACTGCTGTATTATCAAAGTAATCTTCGGGCATAGTGGCTTTAACCTGCTCTATAGCTGCTTTAACACCTTTGTTATAATGCTCTTCGGCATCACCTGTAAATCCTCTTTGCGCAACTTCTGCCTTAATGAATTCTACTTCAGAATAAGGAAGAATAAAAATTTGCATTGGGTTAGTAACCTGTAGTATCTGTAAGGTAGAGGCATTATATTCAAACTGAGAATCCGGTCCGTCATAACCGCTGGGGATACCTATATAGCCAATGTTGTTATTGTCAAGATCAGTACCTGTTGTAGCGATAAGCGGTCTTCTTGGGTCGTTCCAGTCGTTAAGATTGTCAATAAAGAATGATGCCATTTTTACGTTAAGCCTAAAATCCTGAGGTCTTCCCCAAGGCGATACGTTTGCACCTACGCCTGTTACCTGTAGTATAGCCGACTCAGCATTGCTTTCAAATACAGGATATTCTTCAGGGTTGTTTATCATTGTTGTAAGCTTTTGGAAAGCATTCGTTTCAGTACGGTTTGAGATTCTTAATAAAAGTCTCATGTGTAATGAGTTGGTGAATTTTTTCCATTTCTCAACATCATTATTAAAAAGGATGTCGCTTGCATATATCATACCCATATCGGTATCATATAGTTGGTTTGCCGTTTCCAGGTCGCTAAGTATGGTTTCATAAATAAGTTCCTGACTGTCGTATGCAGGGTAAAGTATACCGTCTTCGGCTCTTACTGCCTCAGTCATAGGTACAGGTCCAAACTGGTCTGTTAGGTTTGAGTATACCCATGCATTAAGCGTTAAGGCAGCTGCCAGGTAGTTGTTGTCTCCCGAAGCTTCGGCAGCCATACGCATTTCACGTATGTTTGCCAGCCACTTGTAGGATGTATTCCATGACGAGTTACCTATATTAGGACTAACGTCATAACGATGTAAGCCTCCCGATACACTTGGGAAAGGCAGGGTAACCTGCATAAGGTCAAAATTAGTACTGGCACTGCGTGATGCATTGTGACTTGCCATACCATAAATGATAGGGTTAATAAGTGTACCCGGACTAATTTGTGCTATTCGGTTTGGATCTTCGTTTATTTCTTCAAAATCACCTGTACAGGCTGTGTTAAGCATAAACAGCGATAAGCAGGCGGCTATATAAGTTATCTTTTTCATTTTCAAATCAGATTAAAAATTCACTTTTAAGTTAAAACCATAAGTTGCAGGCGAAGGCATTTGCCCCATTTCTATACCCTGTAGCATTACGTTACCGTTAAGTGCTGCAGTTTCCGGATCATATATTGGGAAGTCTGAAACTACTGCCAGGTCCCTACCGAATACTGAAAGCTGAACTGAGTTAAGTCCTGTATTTTTTAACCACGTTTTTGGGAAGTTATATCCAAGGCTCACCTCACGAAGTTTCAGGTATGAAGCGTCAAATGAGTTTGACTCAATATTAGCCCTGCGGTAGTATCTCTTATACCAGTCGGCAGGTTTAACCTGTGTAGTGTTTGGAGAGTAAGTACCGTCGCCGTTTTGAACAACACCGTCACCTACAATAAACCCTTCTTCTCTACCATAATATGTTGAGGTAAGTTTACCCTGCTCCATAGACTTGTGGTGCGTTTGAGAGTAAATAATACCACCATACTGTCCGTCAACCGTTACACTGGCAGTGAAATCACCAACAGTGAATACGTTTGTTAAACCGGCTTTCCATTTAGGGCTTGCATCGCCTATGTATTGTATCTCATCCGGGTAAGCAGGCAAACCAGCATTGTCATAAACAATCTGTCCGTCGTCAGAACGTACAAAACCATAACCGTAAATTGCAGTAGTTGTACCGCCTACACGAGCAATTACAGATGCAGTACCACCTTCACCAATTACCTGCTGATCCTGAATGCCTTCGGCTAACGAAAGTACTTTGTTCCAGTTGCGGGACCAGTTAAGGTTAGCAGCCCATTTGAATTTTGGATTGTCAAATATTTTACCGCCTAATAGTAACTCTATACCACGGTTTCTTACTTTACCTGCATTAAGTACGGCTCTGTTGTAACCTGTACTGTAATCCATAGGTACTTCAATAATCTGGTTTTTGGTGTTGCTCTCATAAACAGTAGCATCAAGATTAATACGCTTTTTAAGCATATACAACTCAAAACCGGTTTCAAAGCTGGTGGTAATTTCCGGTTTAAAGTGGTCGTTAAATAATAATACAGGAGCTACAGCCGAACTCGCAAAATCACTCTGGTCGTAGTATTTCTGCGTTTTGTAAGGTCCGGTATCGTTACCTACCTGAGCAAAAGAGAAACGGTATTTTAAGTAATCGATAGTTTTAGGCATGTTGAACATTTCCGACAGTATAAAGCTCGAGTTAGCTGAAGGATAGAAGAACGAGTTGTTAGCAGCCGGAAGGGTGCTTGACCAGTCGTTACGTCCTGTAAGGTCAATAAATATCTGGTCTTTGTAAGAAAAAGACATTAAACCGTAAAGTGAATTTACTTTTTCAAAAGCATCTCTTGCCCTGATTAGAGGGGCATTAATACCGTTAGTTAATTTGTAAACATCCGGTACCACAAGGCCTTCAACCTCTGCTTCAGTATTTCTGTATTTATAATTTTTAAGGTTACCACCTACAGAACCTGAGAAAGCAATAGAGCTGCTTATGTTGTTTTTGTATGATAGTAAGAAATCAGTATTAACTTCCTGCTTATATACATTTTGTGTTTTAAAGAAACCTTTTGCATAACGGTTAATGCTGTAAGGTCTTCTTTGCTCCCTGTGCTGACTGTAAGTATTAATAGCCGATCTAAGCATTAAGTCAAGATTAGTAGCCAGGTTAATGTTAGCAAAAATGTTACCTACTATCTGGTCATTATCCAGTGAGTTAGTAGCTTCATAAGCTATAAGATATGGGTTGTCTATGTACGAACTGAAAGGGTGTACCTGCTGGATATTTTCCTGTCCCTGTTGCCATATGCTACGGTACCAGTCAAGGTCTACGTTAGGGTTTTGGAAAATCATGAAGTAGGCGATAGATCCGTTATTGTACCCTGTAGAAGGGAGGTTGTCACTGGTTCTGTTATTAAAGTTAACAGATGTTCCCAGTTTAATTCTTTCTGAAACCTGATAATTGGCATTCACGGCAGCAGATATTCTTTCGAAACCTGTGTTAGGCATAATCCACTCATTTTTTTGGTGACCTAAAGAGAATCGCATAGAACCTTTCTCGTCACCTCCCTGAATAGAAAGGTTGTTGTTGTACGTTACACCTGTTCTCCAGAAATCTTTACGGTTATCTTTGTATGGCTGCCATAATTGTCTTTCTGCCGACTGGCCTTCAAGTGTTGGGTCGTACTGGTAAAATAACTGACCGTTAAACTCAGGTCCCCATGCACTACTTGTACCACCGGTACTACCTCCGTCTTCAGAGCTTCCGTAAGAGTAATATGGGTTTCCGTCTGCGCCAAAAGAGTTTCCTGTGCCCTGGCCGTATTTATACTGCCAGTCCGGCCATCTTTGTATTACATCAAAAGTAGCGCCTGTCGTATAAGTAATACCTAAACCTTTGTTCTTTTTACCCGATTTTGTTGTAATGATTAATGCACCGTTTGCTGCACGGCTACCATAAAGTGCTGTTGCACCTGCGCCTTTAAGTACGGTTACGGTTTCTATATCGTCAAGGTTAAGTTCAGATATACCGTTACCATAGTCAATAGGGGAGTCCTGACCCATATAGGCTGATGATGATCCAGATGTTGTCATCTCCTGATTCATCGGCACACCGTCTACTACTATAAGAGCATAGTTGTTTTCGGTAACAAGCGATCTGTTTCCTCTTAATACAATTTGTTGTGAGTTAAGTGGTCCTGATCCTGATGATACTATATTTAAACCGGCTACTTTACCTTTTAAGGCAGATGACCAGTTGTTTGGAGTTGTAGTTTCAAGCTGATCTGTTTTAATGGTTTGTTGTGCGAAACCTAAACGTTTTTCTTCCCTTTTAATACCAAGAGCTGTTACTACTACCTCATTAAGCTCGTTTGATTTTAGGGAAAGTGTAATAATAAGTTCTTTAGAAGGGTTTGCTTTTACTTCTACGGTTTCAAAACCGATGAATGACACTGCAAGGGTAGCACCTGCCGAAGTGGTAATGGTAAAGTTACCGTCCATATCGGTTACTACACTGTTGTTGGTTCCTTTTTCCAGTACCGAAGCACCCGGTAATGAAAGTCCGTCTTCATCTATTACCTTACCACGGATTATTTCCTGCTGGTTTTTAGTAACAGTGATGGTGTTGTTTATTTTTTTGAACAGGAAACCTGTTTTAATGGTGATTTTATTTAAAACATCTTCAACACTTTCGTTAACTGCTTTGATGGTTAGGCGCTGGTTAGCTTGAGATATTTTTTCGTCAAAAACGAAAGTGAATTCCGTTTCGTTTTCAATAGCAGAAAAAACTTCTGTAATTGAGGCATTTTTAAGGTCTAGGTTAATTTGCTTACCTGTTGGCTGTCCTTTTACCGGAGCAGCAAAAGTGGTTGCAGCCATGAGGATGGTGCAAAACAAATAAAATAATTTGTTTGATATTCGATTCAAAAAAAATTGTAGTTTAGTATCCATTACTATAGGCTATAAATTTGATTTTGTTTGTAGTCTTTGTTTTAAGTAAGTGGCCCGTTTCTGTTGCAGCAGACGCGGGTTTTTTTGTTTTGGTTAATGGTGAGTATTTCTTCTTATAATAATTTGGTTTTTAGTTAAATAATCGATTTTTACTTCTTTAAGGAAGGCGATACTTTCAAGTATATTTTCCAGCTTCTCGTTTTTATACTTACCGGTTATGGTAAGGTTTTCAAGGCTGCTGTCTTCAAATTTTATAGTCACATTGTACCAGTTTTCAAGTATTCTGGCAGTTTCGGCAAGCGTATTGTCTTTAAGTATTATTATGTTTTTAGTCCAGGCAATACCATCGCTGCTGTTCTCTTTAAAAAGCACAAATTCATTATGGGTGGTATATTCTGCCTGTTCGTTTTTAATAAGGAATACTTTTTTTCCGGCACCATCGGTTACCTGTACTTTTCCGGTAAGTACACTTACTTTAGTGTTTAGGGTGTCGTAAGCATTAATGTTGAATGAGGTTCCCAGTACTTTTATGTCTACCTTGTGAGTTTGAACTATAAAAGGCTGTTGCGGGTTACGGAATACTTTAAAGTAAGCTTCACCTTCCAGAGTAACTTCTCTGGTTTTTCCAAATTCTTCAGGGTAGCTTATGCTACTGTTGGAGTTAAGTACTACCACGCTGCCATCATTCAGCAGAACTTCTTTCTTCTCCCCTTTAGCGGCAAACTCGGTAACAGTAGGTATCTCTTTATTAATAAGCGTGTAGCAAAAAGCAAGTCCGGCTACTATAAACAGGGCAGCGGCAACCCTCATGGCCTTTTTCCATAAAGGAATAACCTTTACAGGTTTTATAGCTTTGCTTATAGAGTTGTAAATATTATCCCTTTTTGAGTCAAGAATATGCTCAGGGATATCATTAGTGGTTTTTTGCATTTTTTCAAAGTAAGCTTCAACGGCAGTCTTTTCTTCTTCAGTACAGTTGCCTGATGCATACTTTTGGGTTAAAACGATAAAATCTTCTTCTTTCAAAATACTTGCTTTTACCTTTAAGTCACATTTTTTGACCCAAACAAGTAGTAAGAAAATTACGTTTAATGTTTTCTTAAAAAATGAGGCTAAGCCGTAACATTAAAGAAACAATGAGATAACAACTATAGCCAGCTGGTAATTGTCTAAGTTGTTGCGTAAGTGTTTAATAGCGTTGCTTATGTGCTTTTCTACGGTATGTACCGATAAATCAAGTTTTTTTGCAATTTCGCTATTGGTGTAGTTTTCAAAACGGCTTAAAAGGAAAACTTCACGACATTTTGGTGAAAGTTTTTCAATCTCGGTAAGGATGCCTTTTTCAAATTCCTGATACTCGATATCGGCAGTTGTTTTTGCCGGAGTCGGAATATCCTGTAACACATCAATATGTTCCTGAGTGAATTTTAATCCTCTGATATGGTTTGCTACCCTGTATTTTACCGAACGCATAAGGTAGGCTTCAAGATTTAATATGTTTGAGGAAGAAGCATTGTTCCAAAGACTGATGAAAATTTCCTGAACGATATCCTGGCAAATTTCTTCGTCACGATAAATCTTGTGGGCGTAGTTGTAGAGTTTTTTCCAGTAGCGGTCAAAAATAACACCAAAAGCCGCCTCATTCCCTTGTTTTAAAAGGTTTTGTAATTCATTGTCTGGTAATGAAGTAAGCTTTTCTCTCATGGTAAAAACAGCATAGGCAAATGAATGACAATCCTGTAAAACCTACCAGAGATTTATTTTAAGTTTGTGTTATATAATGTTTAAATTGATGAGGTTTTAGACGGTTTTAAAACGGGAAAGTGAGTAACGAATGCTGACTTGCCGTATGTAAGTCCCTCCATACACGATTAAGTTCCGATTCGGTTTTGGCAGCTTCCAGTCCGCAGTAAGGGTAAAGGGTATCGGTTACTTTTCGGGCAGTATGTGCTAAAGTTCTGCTGTAATGTGATACCTGCTTCAGTATATCGTTAGGGATAGTATCTTGTTTTATGTAGTTCTCCCATGATAGGTCTACTACTTCATAAAATTGCTGTGAATCATTTTGAAGTTGTGATTTTGCTTTTATGAATTCGTTTTCAAAATAAGATTTCTGTTCAGGGGTGAAACGTTCCATACCCGACCTGTTGTAAAACAAATCTTTAACCAATTCAATAAAATGTGATGCCATTCCTAAAAAGTTTACAGCCAGTGTGGCTTCGGCTAATTGCAGGAAAGGATAGTTGAGGTAGGGAGCAGCTGTTTTAGGGCTTCCGTTTATAGTAAAGCTTCGGTTTGCAGGGACTTCAATATTATTTACCGTAAAGCTATGACTGCCCGATGCTACCATTCCCATAGAAGGCCAGTTAGGTACTATGGTCACTTCTTCTTTTTTAAGAAGGAAGGAAAGTACGAGTTCTTCATTATCATTATTAAAAACTGCAGATCCATCATTGTTTTTAATCATGCAGTTCATGGTGAAATGAGTGGCGTGCAATGCTCCGCTGGCATGTTTCCAGCTACCGTTAATGCTATATCCGTTTGGGGTAACGGTTGCTGTTCCTGTTGCAGCACCGCTTCCTGCCAGGCAGGCTTTTGGGTTACTGAATACCTCTTTTGCTAAATCAGGGTCTAAAAATGCAGCAAACCATGCTGCTCCGCTGCATAGGGTAACGGTCCATCCGGTACTGCCGTCGGCTTTTGCAATCTGTTCTTCCAGTCGCAGTATTTCGGGTAATGGTTTTTCCAGTCCGCCATATACTTTCGGTGCATAAATGTTAAACCAGTTTTGGGAATGGATGAGGTTAAGGATTTCATGATGCAGTTTACCGTTTTGTTCTGATTGTGCTGCATGTTCTTTTATGGTTTGTGTCCATAAATCTTTAAACTCAAAATTATCCATAATTGTTTTTTAGCTCGATACTTTGCAAAAGTAAAGTATAGCCTAGTTACAGAAAATATAAACGGACAGAAATATTAAAAAGAAATATCTAGCTGAAGCCTAAAGCGCCATCCGCCTTCATAAGGAAGACTTTTGTCATGATAACTGAAATACGATCCTTCGCCTGTGAGTTTGCACGCGTGCCCATGGAAAAACCAGTTACACGCAATAGAGGTTTCTGTCTCCAGGTTTTGCGCTAAATCAATGTTTGGTTTATATTCGGCATATCGGGCGGCAATCTCCATTTTTTTAGGAAACCAGTCCAGCAGGTAATGAAAAAAGTACCCGCCCTGAAAGTAATATCCCCTCATTTGGGTTTTTTGGTCTCCATTAAGTTTGTCAAAAATATTTTTATGATGCCATTCGGCCTGTCCCGAAAATCCGCGGTATACAAAAGCTGTTTCTAAATTGTTTTGGTTTACCCTGTACTGTCCGTCAAGACCGTCTTCAAATCCGGTTATGTAACCACCACCTGCCTGTGAGAAACGCGTGTAAGGACTACGGTTTGTGGCTGCTGAAAAAGCGATTATAGCAGCAGGTTTTTCATGAAACTCCAAATCACTGCTTTCGAATCCTACCTCACGCCCTAAAAAATTCCATTGCAATCGCCCGAAATACATAAGGTTATTATCATCGTTAGCAGTATTACCGCGCCCTGTTCCGGTAAGTGCAGCGACCCAGTAATTAAAGTCAATTATACCTTTGCCTTTCAGGTGTCCGTAAACCTCAATACCCTGCTGTCTGTCCATTGTGAATTCGCGGTTTATAAGGGAGCGGTCTACCATTTGCTGTTCACCACTACTAATAAATCGTTCACGGGAAAACTCCACTTTCCATTGCCCAGCCTTAAAACTTAAAAAGTCCCACTTTTCTAACATTACCCTAAAGTCAAGCAGGTTGCTTTGTGAGAGTTCGTATTCAAAATAATATTTAAGCCATGATTCATAAGCATGCCCGCCTACCTTGAGTCGCGCCCTGTTTATTTTAAAAACCGTTTTGTTGTCGGTTTGAAAATCATCATAGGTTAACGGATTCTGGTCACCCGGTGTAGCTGCTCTAAATTGTAGTCGCGCCCTTATCTGCATCTCAAAACGGTCGTTTGCTGTAGTGAGTTCAAAACCTTTGTGTCCGTAATGTACTTTTACAACGGAAGAGGAATCTTTCTCGGTTTGTGAAAATACCGATAAATGGAGGAGCAAAAGCAGGTAAGGTAATATTTTGTTCATTGGGTTGGTCTTCAGTTGGGTATAACTAATTTACAAAAAAAAAGCCTCTGATTTTCAGAGGCTTTTGTGTTTTAATATCGATAATGATTATTTATCTGTTATACGGATATTCGTTTATCCAATGGAACCCTCTGTTCATAAGCAGGTAGTCGTTCTCATCTGTACGCAGAGTATTTAATTTTATAGTGTCATTTTTATAAATGCCCTCAAAGGCATAATGAATACTATCGGTTTTGTAGTATTTAAACTTACCTATTTCTATAGAATCTTTATAGCTTAAAAATGAAATATGTTTGTTAATGGTATCGGCTTTTGATCTGAAATATATCCTGCTGTTGTATCCTTTTGTATGCATTTTAAAAATATTACCTGAATCCCATTTGTCTAAAACAACATAGCGCCACCTTATGGTGTCAGTAAGCATAGGTGGAAGGGTGTCGTTGTTTATGATAAAGTTTTCTACCTCATAAATTCCATACATGGGTGGTTTAGGGGCGATATCTCCATATTGTACTTGCGATTCTACCCCTCTGTAAATCATAAGCGACACTGCTGCTATAATAGCTATCCCTTTTAATATCTGTGTAGTAAGATTTGCCCATTTTGGTTTAAATGGGTTTCGGTTAAGTTGTGCACTTACGGGTTTATTCAGGATAAATACATTTACAAGTCTTTTATAATCGAGCCCTATAAGGAAAGCGGAAAGGAGTAGCAATTCAAAAGAGAATAGTTTTACCGGTATATCATAAGACATGTTCATTAGAAACACGTTTAGCATTACGCCAAAACATACAACGGCTCCCAGTGTTCGTGTTTTACGGTACATTAAAAGTAAGCCGCCTGCTACTTCACATAAACCTGAAAATATAGTGTAGGTGTCAGAATATCCCATGAATGTCCATGCCAGCCCCATAGGTGATTTATTACCTAAAGGTGATAGCAGGGCACTAAGTGAAGGATATCCAAACTGGGTTTTGATAACTTTAGAGAATCCGTACACCAGCATAAAAGCACCTAAGTAATAACGGATGTAGGTTTCCTGCCAGTAAAGTGTAAGTTTGTATTCTTTGCTTTTACGGTCAATAAGTGTCCAAATTAATGCTACTATTAGTGCAAGGATAAGTATGAAGGCTAGTTTGGAATAGTCATACAGGGTGTCTCCACTACCGCTGAGGTGTCTAACAATTTCAATGTCCAGTAGCGGACTAATTAATTCGTTAGTGATGTTAAACAGGGTGTTCCCTATTATGGGTAGTATTGAAAAGGTGCAATAAGCAAAGAAAAACCTGAAAAGAAATTTAGTGAAGCCATTCCATGGCGCTTGAGATAAGGTGTTTGAATTATTCATTACTGTTGGTTTGATTGTGTAATGAATAACGCAATCGGTTTAAAAATGTTGTAGGCTTTTTCTTTGGTTTTAGTCTTAAAAAATGAAGTATTTATTATTATGTTTTTTCTTAACTCTTATGTAGTGATATATAAGTGCTGTTTTGTGTGATTTTTACAATAAAATGGTGTAAATGAAATTATTATGCTTACCTTTACCGATATTGGTTTTCTGCCTGAGCTTTTTCTGATCTGCAATTTGTTTACACTTTCTCTTCAGCCCGGCGTTTCAGTTGCCACTTTTCTAATCTAAACAAATTTTATCATGAACATTTATGTAGGGAATCTGAGTCAGGAGACTTCAGAAACCAAATTACGCGACCTATTCGCAACTTATGGCGAGGTCGAAACAGCGAAAATTATAACAGACAGTCTTACCGGTTTTTCCAAAGGATTTGGTTTTGTTGAAATGAGTAGTAAAAAAGAAGGAGAGAAAGCTATTGATGAGCTTAATGCAACTGTTTTTGAATCCAGTACGATAGTTGTTAACGAAGCCCGTAAAAAGCCTTCCCATTCGGGAGGAGGGAACTTTAAGTTCAATAAAAGAAGTTACTAGAGCTAACCTGACTAAAAAAAAACTAAGGGTAGCACATTTTATGTATTATCCTTAGTTTTTCTGTTTCAAGGCGTGCTTAGAATATTACATTGGCTTTTATAGCCAAATACAAACAAGTAAATATAAATTAAAAACTAAATAACATTTATGCCAGACTCATTTACAAAAAAAGAGAATATCAAAAAGAAGATTAAAAAGAAAAAAGAAAAAGAATTAAAGAGGGAGGACAGGAAAACAAACAACAATAAAGGGAAAAGCCTGGAAGATATGTTTGTCTATGTTGATAAGAACGGGCAGTTAACCTCTACACCACCGGTACAAAAACAGCCTGAAGTGAAAAATGAAAAGCGTAGTGATGCTTTTAACAAGAAATACAAATAATCAGTACAGGTTTTACATAAAAAACAAAAGCCGATTTACATTTTGTAAATCGGCTTTTTTGTTTGTGGTACCTCCAGGAATCGAACCAGGGACACATGGATTTTCAGTCCATTGCTCTACCAACTGAGCTAAGGTACCGTTGTCATTGCGGGTGCAAATATAGAACCATTTTTATATTATCCAAAACAAAAATCAAAAAAAATCAATTTGTATCTTTGCTGCACTAACAAAAGGAAAATGCTTTTAGCCGTAGATATAGGAAATACAAAAATTAAAGCCGCTGTGTTTGAGGTAAATGCCTTAAAAGAGAAATTTGTTTTTGAGAAAAACGAGGCCGAAAAAAAAATTAAAAAAATTTTTCATCAATATGAAAAAATTGAGGTTTCCATCCTCTCTTCGGTAGGAGAAAAGGAAAAAGAAGTAATAAGCCTACTTCAAAAACATACCCGTGTTGAGGTAGTGAATCATACTTTTTTGTTTCCGTTTATAAATAAATATGCCACTCCGGCTACTTTAGGTATAGACAGGATGGTGCTAGCAACAGGTGCCGTACTGCAATATCCTGATAAAAACAGACTGGTGCTCGATGCCGGAACCTGTATAACCTACGATTTTATAGACAGGAACAATCACTACCTTGGAGGTGCTATTGCTCCCGGATTACAAATGCGCTATGATGCCATGCATAATTTTACCGCTAAACTTCCGTTGTTATATCCTGAAGAGCCGATAAACTATATTGGAAACTCTACTTCGGGCTCAATGCATTCGGGAGCTGTGAATGGTTTTTTGCATGAAATTGAGGGGTTTATAAAAGACTATAGTAGGGACTATGAAGATTTAACGGTTATATTAACAGGAGGAGATGCTGAATTTTTGGCTAAAAGATTAAAAAACACCATATTTGCCAATTCAAATTTTCTACTGGAAAGTTTGAACAATTTGTATATATATAAAACCAACAATGATTAAAAAGATAATCGCAGGTATATTCCTTCTTTCTTCGGGGGTAATATTTTCACAAGAGAGTAATTCGTCACCATATTCATACTACGGCCTGGGTGACAGAAAGTTTAAAGGTACTGTAGAGAATATAAGTATGGGAGGCGTAGGGATACTAAGAGATAGTATTCACGTTAATCTTCAAAACCCTTCGGGTTATGCAGCTTTAAAATTCACCACTTTTACAGTTGGGGCCAATACTTCGGCTACCACTTTAAAAACAGATGAAGCTAGTGAAAAAGCTAATAGAACTACGTTTAATTATATTGCAATAGGGGTTCCTGTAAATAATAAATTTGGGGTGGGCTTTGGTTTAATGCCGCTTACTTCGGTAGGGTATAAGCTGGATAATTCATCTGTAGACGGTGATGGTTTAGAGAGATACAGAAGGTTTAACGGTAAGGGCGGATTGAACCGTGTGTATGGAGCGGCTTCTTATGCTATTACTCCAAAGCTTAGTGTTGGTGCAGAAATCCAGTACAACTTTGGTAATATTGAAACAAAATCTATAATAGCTGTTTCAGATGTGCAATATCCTACAAGAGAGAGTAACGATTCCCACTATGGTGGTGCATCATTTAATTTAGGTGCTACATATCAAACCCGTTTTGAAAATGGTCTTACATGGTATGCTGCTGCGACTTACGCGCCTTCTGCTACGTTAAATAGTTCGGTAACACGTAATATAGCGGTAGTTTCTTATGCTAATAGTGGGGCAGAAACGATTATGGATGCGCTTGATGAATCTAGCTTTGATGAAAAGGTAAAATTACCTTCAGCATATAGTATTGGTACAGGATTTGGTGTAGAGAGAAAATGGTTTGTAGGTGCAGAATATACTGCTCAGGAAAGTAACGAACTTGGTAATAGGTTTGATAACGTATCTGATGCTTCATTCCAAAGTTCATACAGAATGTCGTTAGGAGGGTATTTTATTCCTAAGTACAATTCGTTTACCAGTTATTTGAGCAGGGTTACTTACAGGGCAGGTGTGAGGTATGAAAATACCGGTCTTGTTTTAAATGGTGAAGATATAACCGATCTTGGTGTAAGCTTCGGTTTAGGTTTGCCGCTTGGAAGTGGTATTGGCGGGTCTAACCTTAACATAGGTTTTGAGTATGGCAAGCGTGGTACTACTAACGCCGGACTAATACAGGAAAATTATTTTAACCTGCATGTTGGGTTATCGTTTAACGAAAAATGGTTTGTTAAGCGTAAGTTTAACTAATCCTTAAAAATGTGTCATTTATGATAAAGAAAAATCTAACAGCTTTTTTATTTATCGCTTCGGTTTTTACAGCTGTAGCGCAGCAAACTTCAAAATGTGAAGAGCAAATTGCTGCTTTTGAGCAAACTGTAAAAGCTGAAAAATATGATGATGCATTGCAGGAGTTTAAAGGGCTTGTGAAAAAATGCCCTAATGTTGACGAAAAACTATACATACTGGCGGAAACTGCTTTAGTGTATAAGATTGAATCGGCTCAAACTAAAGAGTTAAGACAGCAATTTGCCGATAGTATTTTTGGAGTGTATCAGTTGCATAATAAAAACTTCCCGAAAGCTAAGAACAGCAATGATATCAATAAGGCTTTAATACAAAGCGATTACAGGCTGGCAGATGAGAAGGAGGTTTTTAAAGCGCTTGATGCTGCTTTTGTATTGCAACCGCATGATTATACTGATTACAAAGCTATAGAGGCTTATTATAATACTTATCTTAAACGTTTTGAAGCCGGACAGGAAATTACGCTAACTGATTTTACCGAAAAATTTGGGGCTATTTCCACTCAGGTAATGTATGCAAAAAACAGAATTGCCGATAGGCAAAATCAGTTAAAGCTAAAAGAAGAGACCGAGCCACTTACTCAGGAAGAGAAAGACTTTTTGGGAAGGGCAAATAAAGATATTGACGTGCTTACCGCTGTGGGGGAGAATGTAGACAGGCAATCGTCAAAGCATTTTAGTTGCAAAGGGCTGGAAGAATATTACACTGCTAATTTTGAAAAGAACAAAGAAAACAGCGACTGGCTTGAGGCTCTTGTTAATGTGATGTTTCTAAACAGATGTTATGAGTCGGAAGTATTAACAAAAGGCGCTACAGCTTTATATAAGTTAAAACCTTCTGCTCAATCGGCTTTTAATATGGGTACTATTGAGCTTAGGAAAAATAACGTTGACGGTGCTGCAGAATACTTTGATAAGTCGGCACAACTTGAAACTGATGTTGATCAAAAGGCTGAGGTGTATTATAAAGTTGCCGGAATATTAAGAAATTCAGATAAGGCAAGAGCCAAAGAATATATTTTGAAAACGGTTAAGGCTAATCCTAAAAAAGCCCGAGCTTATATTTTCCTTGCTGAGATGTATGCTTCGGTAACAAAAGAGTGTAATATTACTGATTTTGAAAGGAAAGCTTTGCTTTGGCTTGCTATTGATACTGTAAAGAAGGCTGAAGAGGCTGATGTTAAGTATAAAGGCACTGTTGCTTCCATGATTGAGAATTATGAGAAAAGACTGCCTACTCGTGATGAGGTGAAAGAAGCCGGAAAAAGAAAAGGCGACGAAATTGTTTATGGTTGCTGGATTAATGAAACAGTTACTATTCCAAAAGTGAAATAATGATGCTTTTAAAAAGTAAAGCTTTTATTTGTATGGGTCTTTTAGCGGTAGTGCTTGCTTCCTGCGAAAGTAATCTGAAAGATGTTCAGATGATGAATGCTGTGGCTTTTTCGCCGGCAGGTCAATCTGAAGATATAAATTTAAAATATACCGATTCAGGAGAGCTTAAGGCAATACTTGAGAGTCCGTTAATGCTTGATTTTTCTAATCTTGATTATGGTTTCAATGAGTTTCCCAAGGGGGTTCATGTAACTATGCTGGATGAAAACGGGAATAAAACCTTTATTGAGTCAGACTATGCTATTAGTTACAATAAAACACAGCTGATAGATTTGCAGGGTAATGTAAAGATTACTTCGCATGACGGGAAAAGGCTGGAAACACAGCAGCTTTACTACGATCAGAAAAATGAGTGGTTTTATACCGAGAAAAATTTTAAATTTACAGATGAGGACGGACGTTATTATGAAGGTCCGGGTATAGACTTCAATAAGGATTTCAGCATTATTAATGCACAACAGAACTCCGGTGAAGGAAATGTAGATAATATTGAATAATTATAACAAATGGGAATTTTTAAGTTTACAGCATATCTTTATCTTGTAGTGGCCGCTTTTTTTGTGTATGATGGTATTATGAGAATACAGGCAGGTGAGGCGCCATATATGTCATTTGCGATTGTTGCCGTTTGTATTTTTATGTTTTTCTTCAGGAAAAGCCAAATCAAAAAGTTTCAAAACAGGAGATAAACAGTAAACGCTTATGGAAGCGACAATTATCATAGTATGCCTATTGCTTTCCGCTTTTTTTTCGGGAATGGAGATAGCCTATGTGTCGTCAAATAAAATTTACCTTGGTGTAGAGAGAAAGCAAACTTCTTTTCTCTCTAGGATACTTACCAAACTTACCGAAAAACCGGCACGTTTTATTACCTCTATGTTGGTGGGTAACAGTATTTGTCTTGTGGTTTACGGTTACTACATGGGGGGAGTTGTAATGGGGTGGCTTGCTCCAATGCACTTTTCACTGGCTTCGGCTATATTACTTCAAATCATTATATCGGCTTTTATAATACTTCTTACGGCCGAGTTTATTCCAAAAGTATTTTTTCAGGTGTATGCCAATAAGCTAATTAAGCTTTTTGCATTACCTGCCTATGCTTTTTACTGTGTCTTTTCGTGGGCTTCAAAATTTGTTATTCATGTGTCTGACTTTATTCTGATAAAAGTATTTCGTACAAGTGGTGATAAACAGCAGGGGTACTTTAGTCGTGGTGAGCTTGGGCATTATATTACTGAGCAAATGAACGGTGTGGAAGAGCAGGAAGAGGTTGATTCTGAAATTCAGATATTCCAAAATGCTCTCGAATTTTCTGATCTCAAAGCCAGGGATATCATGACGCCACGAACCGAAATTGTAGCGGTAGAGATAAACGATACTGTGCAGGAACTTAAAGATCTGTTTGTAGATACCGGGTATTCTAAAATGATAGTATATCGTGAGTCTTTGGATAATATCATAGGCTATATACATTCGTTTGAGCTTTTTAAGAAGCCGAAAACTGTAGGGCAAATGATGATAGCTGCCGAATATGTTCCCGGTACAATTTATATAAAAGAGCTTTTAAATATACTTACCAAGAAAAGAAAAAGTCTGGCTGTGGTGATAGATGAGTACGGAGGTACATCGGGTATTGTTACCATTGAGGATATTATTGAAGAGCTTTTTGGTGAGATAGAGGATGAGCATGATGATGAGGAAGAGTTAATAGAAAAAGAACTGGGGGATGGAGTTTATCTTTTCTCGGCAAGGCTTGATGTAGAGTATGTTAATGAAGAGTATGGGTTGGAAATTCCGGAGAGTGATTCCTATTCCACACTGGGAGGCTTTGTGGTTTATAACACTAAAGAGATTCCTAAAACCGGGGAACGTGTAAAGTTTGATGATTTCGAAATTCTTATAGAAATGGCGTCAAATAAGAAGATTGAGCTTATTAAGTTTGTTCCGTTGCAGCAGAAATAAAAAAATTAACATTTTAATCCGAAAATATAACTTAACGACTTTTATTATTAAATAGATAATTGTATTTTCGCCCACTGAAATAAAATTTAACAACATTAAAAATGGCAGTTTTATCAAAAATTAGGGAGCGTTCGCTTATACTGATACTTGTTATTGGCTTTTGTCTTTTCGCTTTTGTGATAGGTGATGTTATCAAAAGCGGCGGGTTTGGAGTTACCAGAAACATAGGTAGTGTTAATGGTACCGATATACCTGTACAGGAATTTTTAGAGAAAGTAAATAATCTGGAAAGAAGACAGCCGGGGATATCTCCAACTCAGGCATCTAATGCGGTTTGGAGCGAAGAAGTAGACAGAATCCTTTTTGGTGAAAGATTTGAACAGGCGGGATTAAGAGTAGGTAAAGATCATGTTATTAACATATTTGCTCAAGCTCCTCAGTTTGCTCAAAACCCTCAGTTTCTTAATGCTGCAGGTCAGTTTGATAAAGCTAAGTTCAATGAGTTTCTTGTGAACATCAAAACCACAGATCCACAAATGTGGGGATTAATGGAGGCTAATACACCTGTTGCAGAGACTACTGCTATGAGGCAAATATATACTGCCATGGTTAAGTCGGGTTATGTAGCAACAAACAATGATGCTAAAGCCAGATATGAGGCAGAAAATAACAAAGTTACTTTTGATTATGTTTATGTTCCTTTCTCAAGTATCAATGATGATGAGATTACAGTCTCAGATGATGAAATCATTGCTTACATGAAAAAGAACGAGAAAAAATATAAATCTCAGCCTACACGTTCTATTGAATATGTTAAGATAGAAGATAAAGCTTCTGCTGAAGATGAGCTTGAGATTAGAGAAAGAATAAACTCTCTTCTAAATTCAAGAGTAGAATACAGAGACGGTAAAAATGATACCCTTCCAGGTTTTAAAGATATGAAACTTGAAGAGGTTCCTGATTTTGTTAATGCAAATTCAGATATCAAATATGATTCTACTTATGTAGTTAAAAAGAACCTTCCTAAAGATCATGCAGATGATATTTTTGACTTAGCTAAAGGTGAAGTTTTTGGTCCTTATGTAGAAGGTGGTTATTATAAAGTAACCAGAATGCTAGATAAGAAAGATGGAGGTAGCGTTAAAGCAAGCCATATACTTATTGCATACAAAGGTGCTATGAGAGCTGCCCCAACTGTAGAGCTTACAAAAGAGGAAGCAAAAGCAAAAGCTGATGATTTATTAAAACAAATAAATGCTGATGCATCTAAATTCGGAGTGCTTGCTGCTCAAAACAGTGATGATCCGGGATCTAAAAATAACGGTGGTACTTATGATAACATCACTCCGGGACAAATGGTTCCTGCTTTTGATGAGTTCATTTTTAATAATCCTGTAGGTAAAACTGCAGTTGTAGAAACTGATTTTGGTTACCACGTTATTAAAGTAGATGCGAAATATGAGGCTGTAAGAGTTGCTACTATAGCTTTAGAGATTCTTCCAAGTGATAAAACAGGAGACCAAACTTATGCTAAAGCTTCTCAGTTTGAACTTGATGCAACAGAAAAACCATTTGAAGAAGTTGCTAAAGCGGCTAATCTAAATGTTGTTAATGTTGCTAAACTACTTCCAAGTGATGAGAGTATTCAGGGATTAGGTTCGCAAAGAGGTATTGTTCTTTGGGCTTTCTCTAAAGATTCTGAAGCTGGAGCTGTTAAGAGATTTGATGTGTCTGACGGGTATGTGATTGCAAGACTTAAAGATGTAAACGAATCTGGGTTAATGCCGGTTGAAGAGGCTAGACTTGTTATTGCTCCGATAATCAGAAATGAGAAAAAAGCTGAACAAATAAAAGGAAAAATGACTGGTGATACTCTTGAGGCCGTTTCACAAGCGTCAGGTTCTAAGGTTAGTACTGCAGAAAATGTAACAATGGGTTCTGCTATGGTTCCAACAGTTGGAGTTGAGCCAAAAATAGTAGGTTCTGCTTTTGCTCTTGAGGCTGGTAAAACATCAGGTCTTATAGTAGGTAAGTCAGGTGTATTTAAAATTGCTACAAAAACTGTAGAGAAAGCGGCTGAGCTTCCTAACTATAACTCTTATTTAGCAAGGGTTGAAAAGCAGGAGAAAACTGCTGCTGCTTCAAGAATAAGCACTGCTCTTAAAGAGAATGCTGATATCGAAGACAACAGAGTGAAAATGTAATTTCACAAACATATATAAATAAAAAATCCCGCTATTAAAGCGGGATTTTTTATTTATAATATCATGTCTTTGTAAGGTATGACTACAGGATAGCCTTTCTGTTTAAAATAAGCGGCTGTGTCGCTGTTTTTAGATACGGCTAATACAAAGTCACCTCCCCATGCTCCTAGGCTCTTTACACTTCCTGTAAAGTCGGGAAATAATTCTTCTTTAACAGGAGTTGTTTCCAGTACATCACTCATTATGGCTGTATGTTTGTCCAGTAGCTCCATAAATCGCTCAATGTTGTTTGTGTTTAGTAGTTCCTGTGTAATGCTGTTTATTTGGCTAACTGTAGTGGTGGCTATATTGCTTTTCTTTTCATTGTAAGCTGCAATAGCACTACGGCTGTTTTGTTTTTGGTTTAGGTAAACAAAATAAATACTGTTAGAGAACTCCGGGTTAAAACTTACGCTCTTTACAGTTGGTGTCGGGCTGCCTATGTTGTAAATTATAGGGGCGTTATTTTGAGCGCAGGCAATATCATATCCACTACCACTAAAACTATTTTTTAGCAAAATAAAAGCGTCAATGGTAAACCATTGTGCAATGTTGTTTATAAGTGTAGATGACGTTCCAAGTCCCCAGTGTCTTGGGAAAGTTAATTCTGTAACTACATTAAACCCTTTTGAGTCCGATAGCATTTCCGGATTCATACTGTTTGCCGTGTGCAGTATTTTTACCAGTGTTTGAGTAACAGGATTAATACTTTCTGTTTTACCTGCTTTTATATCGCTGAAGGATAAAGTGTCTTCAAACCATATGCTTTTATCAGCATCAAAACTTGTCCAGTTAACCAATTGGGTTTCCGCTTCATTCACATGGAGGTACTGACCGTATTTGGTAGGCAGGGCGAAAGCATCTGCGCCATCAAGTACGGTATATTCGCCGGTTATTAAAAGTTTTCCGTTACTATAAAATGTCTGTTTCAATGTTGCTTGCTGTTGCTTTACGTAAATCTTTTATAAAGTCTACCACTGCGGCATGAGTCACGGTGTTCTGTTCAAAATGTTTAACGGTTTGTAGTTTTTCACTTTCGTTAGCTTCCAGTTGGTTTAGTATGTTCATCAGGTGCATTTTCATATGACCCTGCTGAATTCCGGTAGTTGTAAGCGATCGCAGGGCAGCAAAGTTTTGTGCGAGTCCGGCTGCAGCTACAATTTGCATCAGTTCTTTTGCTGTTGGGTTGCCCAGCATCTCCAGTGAAAACTTAACCAACGGGTGTAGTGTTGTAAGTCCGCCTACGGTTCCTAAAGCTAAAGGTACATCCATCCAAAAAGTGAAAATACCGTTTTCTATTTTAGCGTGTGATAGGCTGCTATATGTGCCGTTTTTTGATGCATAAGCATGAACTCCTGCTTCAACAGCTCTAAAGTCATTACCAGTTGCTACAACTACAGCGTCAATACCGTTCATTACCCCTTTGTTGTGGGTAACGGCTCTAAAAGGTTCTATCTCGGCTATTTTAACAGCTGTAACAAATTTTTCGGCAAATTCCTGAGGGTCTATATTGTTTCCTTCGTTTAAATCGGCTACCGGGCATGAAACCTCTGCTCTTACAACGCAGTTAGGAACATAGTTGGAAAGTATGCTCATTACCGTTTCGATATTTTTTTCTTCTTCGGTAAAATCGGTATACTGTAATGCTTCGCTTTTAAGTGTTTTAGAAAACTGCTCCAGGCAGGAGTTTATAAAGTTAGCCCCCATACTGTCTTTAGTCTCAAAAGTAGCATGAAGCTGGTAGTAATTGTCTAACGATTCGGTTTTATCTCTTAGTTCGATATCTGTAATACCGCCGCCACGCTTTTGCATGTTTTTGGTAATACTTTCGGTTTCGCTAAAGAACTTAGGTTTTATTGTATTGAAAAAGGCTATTAACTTTTGTTTGTCTCCTTTATATATAAAATGAACCTGGCCTATTTTTTCAGTACCCAGTATCATGGTTTTAAAACCACCACGCTGTGCCCAAAATTTTGCAGCCTTTGATGCCGCTGCTACTACCGAACTTTCTTCAATAGCCATTGGTATGGTATATTCCCTGCCATTGATATTGAAGTTTGGGCAAACCCCTAACGGAAGATAGAAATTGGTAATAGTGTTTTCTATAAACTCGTCGTGTAGTTTTTGCAGGTTTTCGTCATTGTTCCAGTATTTTTTTAATAGTGAAACTGCCACCGCTGGATTGGTAAAATATTCATTTGCAATCCAGTTAATTTTTTCTTGTTTAGTCAGTTTTGAAAAACCAGCTATAGCCTTGCTCATTTTCAGTGTCTTAAAGTAATTACAGGTTGCAAAGATACGTTTTAACATGTGTAAATACTAAAAAAGTATAGGTGCGATATTGTTAGTGAATATGCGGTAAAATTTCATTTAACAAAAAAAAGCAGGGTTATCTCATAAAATTTTACTAAAATTGGAAGTTTTTTACCAAGTATGAAATGAAAAATATCAAAAACTCACTTTACTTATTTTTACTGTTAAGCCTGCCGGTTCTCGGTCAGCAAAAAATAACCCTCGAAGAGATTTGGGGCGGAGCATTCAGAACACAGGGAATGTATTCGCTGGAAGCCATGAAAAACACTAACCAATATACTGTATTAAACGGTGGTTGGGGTAGCGGGCAAATCGATTTGTATGATTTTGCTACACTGGAAAAAGTGACTACTATTATCAGCTCAAAAGATTTTAGTGAGCTTGATGGTATAGATAGTTATACTTTTAGTCCGGATGAGAAAAAAGTGCTGATAGCAGTTAATTCAGAACAAATTTTCAGGCATTCATTTGTAGCCGATTACTTTATTTATGACATTGCTTCCAAAAAACTGGTAAGGCTTAGTGATAATAAAGTTCAGGAGCCTACCTTCTCTGCCGATAATTCTAAAATAGCCTATGGCTACAATAATAACCTGTATGTTTATGATATGGCTACAGGAGCTACAAAACAAATCACGACCGACGGAGTAAAAAATGCTGTGATAAACGGTATTACCGACTGGGTTTATGAAGAGGAGTTTGCTTTTGTAAGAGCTTATGACTGGAATGCTGCCGGAGATAAAATTGCTTACATCCGTTTTGATGAAAGCGAAGTGCCGGAATTCTCGATGGATATTTACCAGGGCGGACTTTATCCTCAGCAATATTCATTTAAATATCCTAAAGCAGGGGAGAACAACTCTAAAGTGTCTCTTCATATTTATGATGTAAAAAATAATACTACACAAAAAATAGCTTTTACTAATATAGATGCTTACTATATTCCAAGAATTAAATGGACTAATGATGAGCAAACGCTAAGCGTTCAGTTAATCAACAGGCATCAAAATGACCTTAACCTTGTTTTTGTAAACGGAAATTCGGGTAAGGTTACACCAGTGCTTCATGAAACAGATAAGGCTTATGTTGATATTACTGATAATCTAACTTTCCTTAACGATAACAGTTTTATATGGACCAGTGAGAAAGACGGATTTAATCATATTTACCACTACGATAAATCGGGTAAGCTTATCCGTCAGGTAACAAAGGGTGATTGGGAAGTAACAGCTTACTATGGTTTTGATAAAAAAACAGGGAATATTTTTTACCAATCGGTAGAAAACGGTTCCGTTAACCGTGATGTGTACAGAATCGCATTAACAGGGAAGAACAAAACAAGACTTACACAAAAAACAGGGACTAACAATGCTACATTCAGTCCTAATTTCGAATACTTTATTAATAGTTTTTCAAGTGCTCAGGAGCCAACTTCTTATGCTTTATTGAATGCCAAGAATGGTAAAGAGGTGAAAGAAATAGCTAATAATAATGCGCTTAAGGACAGATTGGTAAATTATAATCTTCCAACAAAAGAGTTTACTACCATTAAAACAGATAAAGGGCATGAGCTTAATGCCTGGATGATTAAACCGGCAAACTTTGATTCTTCAAAAAAATATCCGCTGTTCATGTATCAATATAGCGGTCCGGGTTCTCAGGAAGTGGCTAACAAATGGAATAGTTATAATGACTATTGGTTCTTAATGCTTGCACAACAAGGTTATATTGTAGCTTGTGTTGATGGTAGGGGAACAGGCTTTAAAGGTGCCGACTTTAAAAAGGTAACTTATAAGGAACTTGGAAAGTATGAAGTGGAAGATCAAATTGATGCTGCAAAAGTATTAGGGCGCTATGATTATGTAGATGCGTCAAGAATAGGTATATTTGGCTGGAGTTTTGGGGGCTTCATGTCGTCTAACTGTATTTTGAAAGGAAATGATGTGTTTAAAATGGCAATAGCTGTTGCCCCGGTAACAAACTGGCGTCTTTATGACTCGGTATATACCGAAAGATATATGCAAACACCACAGGAAAACGCATCTGGGTATGATGATAATTCTCCGATAAGTCATGTAGGCAAGCTGGAAGGTTCTTACCTGCTTATTCATGGTACTGCCGATGATAATGTGCATGTACAGAATACCATGCTTATGGTAGAGGCTTTAATTCAGGCTAACAAACAGTTTGACTGGGCTATTTATCCTGATAAGAATCACGGGATTTACGGAGGCGCAACCCGCCTTCAGTTATTTACAAAAATGACCAACTTTATTAAAGAGAAACTATAATGAGTACTATTACTAAAACGGCAACTCTGGAAGATATTCAGGGTTTTGAAGGGAAATATCCAAAACAACTATGGGGCTTATTTTTCTCTGAAATGTGGGAGCGTTTTTGCTTCTACGGGATGAGAGGGGTTTTAACCTACTTTATGATTACCCATCTTATACTGGAAAACGGAGAGCACATGCAGGAAAGTCAGGCTAACCTTCAGTATGGGGCAACACAGGCCTTTGTTTACGCCTTTACCTTTATAGGCGGATTGTTTGCCGATAAGATTTTAGGTTTTCGTAAATCGCTTTTCTGGGGTGGTATCTTAATGATTATTGGTAGCCTTATTTTGGCATTTGACCCGTTTCCGGAGAAGAACTTCTTTTTAGGTATTAGTTTTACTGTAATTGGTACCGGTTTCTTTAAACCAAATATTTCTACTATGGTAGGTTCGCTTTATAAAAAAGGTGACCCTAGAAGGGATGCTGGTTTCTCATTATTTTATTCGGGTATTAACATTGGTGCCCTTTTAGGAGGGTATGCATGTATTGCAATAGGTAAAGGGCAATTGTTTACAAGCCTTATTCCTGCCGATAAAACCTGGAATGTGGCTTTTGGTCTTGCAGGTGTTGTAATGACTATTAGTTTAGTAACATTTATTTTTACTCAGAAAACATTAGGCCCTATCGGTCTTTCTCCTTTAAGAAAGAATAATGATACGATTGAAGATATTCCTGAAATTGATGGTGTAGGTACAGTACAGCCTGAGGCTACTACAGTAAAAACTACAGTTAAATCAGGTAAAGCGTGGTATGAGTATGTGGTGTACTTAGGTACACTTGCTCTTATCCCTGTTATTATGACTATGGTTGCCAAGACCGAGTATACTGACTGGTTTATGTATATAATAGGGCCATGTACATTAGTATATCTTATTTACGAAATGACAAAACACTCTTGGGAAGAGAGTAAAAAGCTTATAGCTGCACTTGTATTCATTTTGTTCTCTATTGTCTTTTGGGCATTTTTTGAGCAGAGTGGAGGGTCGTTAAGTATTTTTGCTGCTAAAAACCTTAATAATGAAGTGCTGGGCTTATTTACCCTTGATCCAAACGGGGTGAATAATGCAGCCAACTCAATATTTGTAATTGTATTTGCACCAATAGTAGGTCTTGTATGGATTGCTATGGCTAAAAAGAAAATAGAGCCTAATACAGTTATTAAGTTTGGCTTAGGTTTCCTTTTCCTTGCAGGCGGTTTTTATACGTTTTATACTACAAGATTCTTTGAAGTAGTTGCAGGCTCAGGAATTGCAAGCTTAGATGTTTTTGTTTTAGCTTATTTTGTAATTACCTTTGGCGAGCTTTGTTTATCGCCTATAGGTTTATCTATCATGACAAAACTGTCTCCACAAAGGCTACAGGGTGTAATGATGGGTATGTGGTTCCTTGCAAGTGCATATGGTCAATATGTGGCAGGTATCCTTGGAGCCGGTCTTTCTCAGGCTGGTGAAGGAGATTCACTACAGCAAAAACTGGTAACTTATACCGACGGTTATTTACAGTTAGCAATTTATGCAGCAATAGCAGGTGTGGTATTAATCGCAATATCACCAATTGTAAGAAAGCTAATGCAGGATGTAAAATAGAATTTATTTAGGAATTAATATATTTAATATGTCTACGACAACAACGAATGACTTTTTTAAAACAAATGTATTAGGCCACCCGGCAGGATTATTTGTATTGTTTTTTACCGAAATGTGGGAACGTTTTTCATATTACGGTATGCGAGCATTATTAGTAATGTTTTTAACAGCTTCAATAACAGGATCTCATCCTGGATGGGGTTGGCCACAGGAGCATGCATATGCTTTGTTTGGTTCATATACAGCTCTAGTTTACCTTTCAACAATGTTGGGAGGTTATTTTGCTGATAAATTAATAGGTTACAGATGGGCTGTAGTTGTTGGGGCTTTTTTAATGACTTTGGGTCATGCCAGTATGGCTATAGAAACGCCGTTTTTTATCTACTTAGGTTTAACATTACTTATTTTTGGTACTGGATTTTTTAAACCTAATATGACATCTATAATCTCTGAAATGTATAAAGATAAGCCTGAGAAAAAAGATGGTGCATACACTATTTTCTATATGGGTGTTAATGCTGGTGCTTTCTTTGGTATCCTTTTGTGTGGGTATTTAGGAGAAAAAGTTGGATGGAGTATAGGTTTTGGTCTTGCAGGTATTTTTATGCTTTTTGGACTTTTACAGTTTTATTTTTCTCAAAGAATATTTGGAGATATTGGGCTGAAGCCAAAAAAGGCTGATGAAATTGCTCTTGCTAACTCTGATGCTTCAGAAATTAATACAACGGTATTAGAAGAAAAAGAAGTAAATAAGAATAATGAGGATAAAAAAGTTCCGTTTACAGGGTGGCAGTTAGCTGTAATTGCAATTTGTAGTATTTTGGGCTTGGTGTGGGTAATAAATGATCCTGCATCTAAAATATCTGAGGGCTCGGTTAATTTTTTAAGTATAGGGGGTCACGATTTATCTAATATAGCTATTATTACCGCTTTATTATTGTTTTTTGGTTTACTTGCTTACAGATTAAGTCAGTACTCAACTATTACCCGTCAGAAGTTACTTGCTGTAACGTTTTTTGCAGCATTAACCTTTTGCTTTTTTGTGGTTTTTGAACAGGCGCCGGGTACTTTAACAATTTTTGCAAGAGATTATACTGATCGTATTTTAACAGGAGGGGCTAGTCTTGTATTTTTAGTTGTTAATACGCTAATTGCGGTTGTTCCTTTGGCTATCATAACTTGGGTGTTGTTTAAGTTGTTTAAACAAACATTTAAAAATTATGCTTTAGCAAATATTTTCTTAAGCCTAAGTTTTGTTATCATTTGGATTATTACAATATGGATGCTTACAAAAGATTTCTATTCAGCTGGTTATCTTCATCTTTCAGATAGGACACTTGAAGCATTAAAAATTGATAAGGTAACCGAAAAATTAACTGAGATACCTGCTACATGGTTTAATGTATTAAACTCATTGTTTATTATTACTTTGGCTCCGTTATTCTCAAAATGGTGGGAAAGTAAATTTAATCCTTCTGCTAATGCCAAGTTTGGTATAGGTATGATTTTATTAGGTCTTGGTATGGGCTTTATTGCATATGGAGGTAGGAATATTGAACCAGGCGCTGCATCTGCTTCAGTAGGAATGTACTGGTTAGTTTTTGTGTACTTGTTCCATACTATGGGTGAACTTTGTATTTCTCCTGTAGGACTTTCCTATGTTAGTAAATTAGTGCCTGGACGTATGATTGCTTTTATGTTTGGTGTTTGGTATTTAGCTATTGCCATTGCAAATAAAGTTGCGGGTATAATAGGTGAAAACTCTACTGATATAGCTAATGAAAAAGGTATAGGTACATTCTTTATGATAATTATGGTACTTGCTATTATTGTAGGTGTTGTGGCAATTTTGTTAAATAAGCCTATCAAAAAACTTATGCACGGGGTTAAATAACTTCGGCACTGTTTTTGGGACCCAATCGTAAAAATAAATACTTATGAAAAAAATACTTTTAATACTATTTGTGGCTTTAAGTGCTGTAGCTGTACAGGCTCAGGAAATAAAATGGATGTCTATGGATGAGGCACTGGCGGCTCAGAAAAAGGAAGCTAAGCCTATTTTTATGGATGTGTATACTGATTGGTGCGGTCCATGTAAAATACTGGATAAACACACTTTTCATGACCCTGCAGTAGTAGATTACATAAGTAAAAATTATTATGCAGTTAAGTTTAATGCCGAAGGTAACTCTGAGGTGAACTATAAAGGTAAAAAATATGCTAACCCTGGTTTTGTAGAAGGACGTAAAGGAAGAAATTCCAATCATGAATTCGCAAAGCTTTTAAGTATAAGGGCATATCCTACTATGATGGTTTTTGATAAAAAAGGGGAGATTATAAACACCATTGTTGGTTTACAAACTCCCGATCAATTGCTTACTGCTTTAAAAGAAGAATAATTAACTCCGGTTGTTACCGGATAATATATAGCTCATGAAAAAAATACTCTTAACGCTTTTTATTGTACTGGGTTCAATTACCATGCAGGCTCAGGAGCTTGAATGGCATACTGATATGAATAAAGCTATGGAGCTTTCACAAAAAAACAAGAAGCCTTTATTGTTGTTTTTTACCGGAAGTGATTGGTGCGGTTGGTGTATGCGTTTGCAAAAAGAAGTGCTTAAAACAGAAGATTTTGCAAAATGGGCTAAAGACAATGTTATTCTTGTAGAGCTTGACTTTCCTAAAAGAACAGCGCAGTCTGCCGAACTGAAGCAACAAAATGCTTCACTGGCAAGATCGTTTGCTGTGCAGGGATATCCTACCGTATGGTTTGTAGATGTGCAAAAGGGTGAAGATAAAAAACCTGTGCTGAAACAGCTTGGTAAAACAGGCTATGTTAGAGGCGGAGCTTCAGCTTGGCTTGAAGGTGCTAATGCAATATTAGACCACGGTAAAACACAAAAAAAATAAAATTAAAGATATTATCCCCTTTCCCGTTTTGGTGAAAAGGGATTTTTTTAGTGATTAATTATTTATTCAAGTTTATAATATCCTTTTTCTGCAGTAGCATGGAAAAGGATATTTTGTTTATGGCAGGTAGCTTTCCAGTGTTGTATTAAATTCCTGTAATTGGTACCGTCGGCAATTATTACTTTCGGCTTCATTTCAATAATTATTTTTTCAAGATTTACTTTAGGTGAGTGGCTCAATAGTATTATATCCGGATTCAGATTTTCGGGATAAATAGTGTTGGGGTCTAAAACAGCTATTTTTTGCCCTTTAAACCATAATAATGCGTTGAGTTGGGTAAGTGTAAGTTTGGGGTTAAAAGTGGCTGTTAGGTAGGGTTTAATTGTTTTTGTAGGGTATGCGACAGTGTCTTTACAGTAAATAGTTAATCTGTTACGGTCTTTTATAGTGATAACCGATTCATTATAGTTGTTAAATACAATCAGTTCACTTTTGTCATTCATGTAGGTTTTATAACTCAAATAGCTAATTTGAAAGAGAGAAAAACAACTTAATACAACTATTGTGGTTTTAAAAGTTGGCTTTCTTAACCATATACCAAATACAGTGATTACTAATGTTAGGGTAATTGAAAGTAACAAAGGGAATGTAATGTCTTTAATATTAAAAACCTCAAATCCGGCAATCCATTCGGTATAACGATTAAGGATTTGTATAAGCCATTTTAAGATTGTTCCTGTTACATGCGCTAAGTATGGACTAATAAAGTTGAATAGTAATGTCAGTACCCCAAAGGTTAATAGTAATCCGGTTAGCGGAACAACAATAATATTGGTAACGACAGATAGTAATGGGATTTGTTTAAAATAATAAAGGCATAGCGGGAGGGTGCTTATTTGTGCTATGACTGATATAATGGCTATATCGGTAAAATAGTTTATAACTCTGTATTTGGAAAGCCTTATGTTTTTGTAAACAGGTCTTAAGGCAATAATGGCAATAACTGCTGTATAACTTAACTGAAAACCTACATCAAAAAGCTGTTTGGGGCTGAACAGGAGTATAAGTAGCATAGATATGGCGACTGAATTCATCATGCTACTGTTTCGGTTTAGATATTGACCAATACTTATAAAACTAAACATGATGACAGCCCTTACTACCGATGGTGATAAACCCGAAAGTATGGCGAACCCCGAAAGTAATAGTAGTAATAATATCAACTTTATTGTTTTGCCTCTTTTTGATAATCGGTCTAACGGTTTTAGTAACAGATTAAGCAGGAAAAACAAAATTGCAATATGTAGTCCTGATATAGCCAGTATATGTATAGCTCCTGCCGAAGCAAATGTCTCTGTTGTTTCTTTACTCAGGTCCTGCCGTTGTCCCAGTAGTAAAGCCTTTAGTAGAGAAATTTCTTTTGGGGCGAAAGTGTTTTCGTTGAAACTTTCTGTCAGTTTGTTTCTTGTGTAGTCAAGATAATAATTGAAGCTCTTGATTTGACCGGTGAGTATATAATTCTTATTCAGGTTTAATTGATGGAAAACATTCTGTTTTTCCATGTAAGCGGTATAATCAAACTGATAGGGGTTAAGAGGTTTGTTTATAGGTTTTGGTGATTCTGTAATGATTAGTTTATCTCCCGGTCTGAATTTTTTATTTTTTGAGCTAATTAATATTCTGCCTTTGGTTTTATAGTGATTTACTCTGCTTACGTCAAAATAATACCTTTCAGAAAATTCGGTAGGTTTCAATCGATGGGTTATAGTGCCTTCAATAATTGCATTGTCGGTTAAATAGTGAGAGTAATGAGATTTTTGATTGGGAGCGTTGTGTATAGTGTAAGAAAGTATCCCGAGGCTAAAAGTTAACAGCCATGTACTTATTGAAAAGTACGGTTTTTGTATTAATTTGTTTTTACTTTTCCTGTACATGAGAAGGAAAAGTAATAAGGCAACTGCCGAAAAAGATAATGCTAAACCTAAATATGGGTTTATGTAATAGCCGGCAATAATGCCTACTGCAAAAAACAGGGTTAGTAATGCTATTATCATATCTTTAGGTAAGGTGTTGTCCAAAGATAGTAAAAGTTAGTTTTGTAAAAGGGAGATGTTAGTTTAGTATTCTGTTCGCCTGAGCAAAACTTTTTGTGTAATACTCTTCACTCATGGAAGAAACAGTAACACCTAAACTAAGTGTTGAATGTATAAACAGGATTTCGCCGTTTTCTACAGATGTAACCAGTCCTACGTGATTAATAGTTTTTTTACGGCGGTTAGTTTTAAAGAAAAGCAGGTCACCTGGTTTCACTTCAGTTATTTTAATTTCTTCGCCAACTTTTGCCTGTTCGTAAGAGCTTCTGGGTAGAGAAATGTCAAAAATTTTAAAGGTTGTGAATACTAGTCCTGAGCAGTCCATACCGTCTTTTGTAGTTCCGCCTGTTCTGTAACGTACACCTTCAAAATCCATGGCATTATTTACAATCTGGATTTGGGTATAATTATCCATGGTGAAGTCAGAAACAAAACCATAATCATTTTCGTCCAGTTCAATTTCTGTTTTAGTAACGGATACAGGTTGTGTAGCCAGTTCGTTTGCCGACTCATTTTTTTTGTTCCTGCGCTTTCTCTTTTTCTTTGATTTTTCTTCAGTCTCACTACTTTGGTTTCCGCTGTTGCCCGATGTAATGTCGAGGCTTCCGGGTACTTCACTGTAAGAATATAATCCTTTCTCCACAGCCTCTTCCTTAGATGTTATAATCTGTCCCGAAGCTTTCCAGGAAAGCGCTAGTAACAGGAAAACAGATATGGATACTAATTTTTTCAAAATCGGTTATTTTGTTATTATTGCAGTTGTGCTATACACAAATATAAAAATAAAAATATGTGTTTTATTTTCCTTCGTTCAAATGCTTAATTATTCGTTGAGCTGTTTTTTGGCTAGCACCTTCACCGCCCAGCTTCTGTTCCAGTAAGTCGTAGTCAGCAAGTACTTTCTTTCGGTGTTTTGGGTCTAATATTTTTTGTAGCTCTTTTTTGATATTCTTACGGTTGCATTCTCCCTGTATAAGCTCCTTGACTACCTCACGATCCATAATAAGATTAACCAGTGAAATGAATTTAAGAGTTATAATACGTTTGGCTATCTGGTAAGATATCCAACTGCCTTTATAACATACTACTTCAGGTACTTTAAATAGGGCCGTTTCCAGTGTAGCGGTGCCCGATGTTACCAAAGCGGCATAGGCTATGCTTAACAGATCGTAAGTTTTGTTACTTATAAAATGAACATTACTGTTTTTAAGGAATTGCTGGTAGAACTCATAATCCTGAGACGGAGCTCCGGCAATTACAAACTGATAGTCGGGGAAATCCTTCACTATGGAAAGCATTTCACTAAGCAGTTTTGAGATTTCCTGCTTACGGCTACCCGGTAAAAGTGCAATAACAGGTTTCTCATCAAGGTTGTGCTCTTTTTTAAAACTTTCGATGTCGGTTGGTTTGCGGTTGTGTATGGCGTCAATTAGTGGGTGTCCTACAAACTCAACGGCAAACTGATGCTTGTTTTCATAAAAATCCTTTTCAAAAGGAAGTATGATATACATATGGTCTACATCTCTCTTAATGGCTTTGATCCTGTTTTCTTTCCAGGCCCATATTTGTGGGGAAATGTAATAATGTGTTTTAATTTCCAGTTCTTTTGCCCATTTGGCTATGCGCATGTTAAAACCGGGATAGTCTATAAAAATAATTACATCAGGATTAAAAGTCAGTATGTCTTCCTTGCAAAATTTAATATTACCTAAAATAGTACGCAGGTTGGCTACAACTTCTGCAAACCCCATAAATGCCAGCTCACGATAATGCTTAACCAGCGTTCCGCCTGCCTGCTGCATAAGGTCACCTCCCCAAAAGCGTATGTTTGCTTCCGGGTCCTGTTTGTGCAGTTCTTTCATAAGGTTGGAACCATGCAGGTCTCCCGATGCTTCACCGGCTATAATGTAATATTTCATGCTTAGTGTTTATAGGTCAAAAGTACTTAATTTAATCAGCCTTCTTTATACAAATACTGTAATTAAAGTTAAAATTGCTGTAGCAATTATTATGCCCCATGCCATCATATCTCTTTTTAATCGTAGCAAGAGGAAAAATATAAGCAGGTTAGGTATTGCGCCAATGGTAATTACTTTACCCATTACGCCCTGCGACTTAATCGCAGTGATAGTATCGTTTAGGTTACTCCCTGTAGTAGATTCCACATATTTCAGGTATAAAAATATACCTAGTGAGGCAATAGCAAAGCCAATAATTATACCTATAGCTGCCTGTATGTATTTACTTGTTTTCATTTAATTTCCACGAGTTTAATTGTTGTATGGCATGGTGTGCAGTTAGGTCAAACTGAACCGGTACTATGGATATGTAGCCTTTTTCTAAAGCCCATTCGTCAGTGTCTTCACCATTGTCGAGATTTACAAATTTTCCGGTTAGCCAGTAATAATCACGCCCCTGAGGGTTTTGTCTTTTGTCAAACTCCTCCATCCACATGGCTTTTGCCTGTCGGCATATTTTGATACCCTTAATTTCGTTTTCCTTTAGTTTAGGGAAATTTACATTAAGAATAACGCCGTCCGGTAATCCGTTTGCAAGTACCTGTAGGGTTATTTTTTTAATAAACGATTTAGCAGGTTCAAAGTCTGCGTTCCAATTGTAATCCAGTAATGAAAAACCTATGGCAGGAATGCCTTCAATACCTGCTTCTACCGCGGCACTTAGTGTTCCTGAATATATTACGTTTATGGATGAATTAGATCCGTGGTTAATACCCGATACACATAAGTCTGGTTTTCGGTCCAGTATTTCGTTTACGGCAAACTTCACACAATCAACCGGGGTGCCAGAGCAGCTGTATTCGCTGTCAACATCCGGATCAATGTTTATTTTGTTGATAGACAGTGTGCTGTTTATTGTTATGGCGTGACCTGTGGCAGATTGTGGGCTGTCGGGTGCCACTACCACAACATCACCTATGGTTTTCATTACCGATATTAATGCCCTTATTCCGGGTGCGGAAATACCGTCATCGTTGGTAACCAGTATTAGCGGTTTTTTCTTCATGCTTTAGTAAAATCAAAATAAGTATTGTACTTTTACGTTAGCTAAAATAAGCATTTTTGCTTTCGTGCCCTTTATTTTTATTGATGTTAACTCATGCCGTTTGAATTTTTGGCACGCTTTTTTATACAGATTATATAATGAAAGCTATTTTGGAATTTATGAAAAGAAACTATAAAATACTGATGTTTGTTGCCGTGCTTGCGGTGGCACTACTTAGTTTTATCCCCGGAAAAAAAGAATCTGACCCAGATAAGGACAAACTTTTACTGGAACTTATAACGTTTGTTATTGAAAAAGGGCATTATGATCCGGCTGCTATTAACGACGATTTCTCTAAAGGAGTATACAAAGACTACATTGAAGGACTTGATCCTTCAAAACGTTTTTTCTTACAATCAGATATTGATGAGTTTGCTAAATATGAAACTCAGATAGATGATATGATCAATACTCAGGATCTTACCTTTTTTGATCTTACGTACACTAAATTGATCCAGCGATTAAAAGAGTCTGAAGATATTTATAAAGATATATTGGATAAACCTTTTGATTACAGTATTGATGAAACTTTTGATGCCGATTATGAGCATAAGCCATATGCTAAATCTAAAGATGAACTAAAGTTACGTTGGGAAAAACAACTTAAGCTATCTGTACTTTCATCTATAACAGATAAGCAAAAAGTGCAGGAGAAAAATCTTGAGACTTACAACAAGAAGTCGGCTGAAGAAAAAGAGAAAGCTGATAAGCCTGAAATGAAATCTTTTGAAGAGCTGGAAAAAGAGGCGCGCGAATCAAGTCGTAAATCATTAGACCAATACTTTGAGTTTATTGACGATCTTACCCGTGATGAGTGGTTTAGTATATATCTTAACTCTATTGTAGAGAGGTTTGATCCGCACACATTCTACTTTGCTCCCGATGATAAGGAGAAGTTTGATACCAGTATGAGAGGTTCTATTGAAGGTATTGGTGCCAGGCTGCAAAAGAAAAGTGATTATGTAGAAATATCTGAACTTATTCCGGGCGGACCTGCGTGGAGAGGGAAAGAGCTTGAGCAGGGTGATCTTATTATGAAAGTAGCTCAGGGTGAAGAAGAGCCTGTTGATATTGCAGGTATGCGCCTTGATGATGTGGTTAAGAAAATTAAAGGTCCTAAAGGAACTGAGGTTCGCTTAACCGTTAAAAAAGTAGACGGTAGTATTGATGTTATTCCTATAGTGAGAGAGGTTGTAGAGATTGAAGAGACCTATGCCAAATCGAGCGTTGTAGAGAAAGACGGAAAAAAATACGGTATCATTAACTTGCCTAAGTTCTACATTGATTTTGAAAATAAAGATAACCGTGATGCTGCTAAAGATGTTAAGCAGGAGGTTATCAGATTAAGAGAATATGGAGTAGACGGTATTGTTATCGATTTAAGAAATAACGGTGGAGGTTCACTTAGAACTGTTGTAGATATGACAGGTTTATTTGTGCCTGAAGGACCTGTTGTTCAGGTAAAATCATCTAACAAGAATAAAGAAGTATTAGAGGATAAAGGAACTAAAGTAGAGTGGGACGGACCGCTTGTAGTTTTAGTGAACAATTTCTCAGCTTCTGCTTCAGAGATTTTTGCAGCAGCAATTCAGGATTATAACCGCGGATTAATACTGGGTAGCAGACATACGTATGGTAAGGGTACAGTACAAAATGTAATAGATCTTAACCAGTTTGTAAGAGGTAACTCAATGGGCGATCTTGGTGCGCTTAAAACCACTACGCAGAAGTTTTACAGAATTAATGGTGGTTCTACCCAAAGAGAAGGTGTTTACAGTGATATTGTAATGCCGGACAGGTATGCTTATCTGCAAATGGGTGAGCGTGATAGTGAAACGGCTATGCCTTGGGATAAAATAGATGCAGCTTCATTTAAGCCGTTTAAAAGTAACTACGATTTAGTTATTGCTAAAAGTAACGACAGGATTTCTAAAAATGACCAGTTTAAACTTATTGACGAAAATGCAAAGTGGATTGATGCTAAAAAAGACGACAATCAGTTTGACCTGAATATTGATAAGTTTAAGGCAGAGCTTAAAAAGACCGAAGATATTACCAAGAAGTTTAAAGCTATCTCTGATTACAAAAACGGACTTGAATTTAAACCGCTTCCATACGAACAGGCGATTTTTGATAAAGACCCTGCCTTTGCAGAGAAAAAGGAAATATGGTATGAGAGCCTGGCTAAAGATGTTTATGTTGAAGAAGCAATAAATGTACTTGGTGACATGCAGGATAAATCGGCTAAAACAGCGGTTACACTTAACAAGAAAGAAAAACCTATTAAAACAAGATAGTTTTAATGAGTAGAAATAATCAATCCCTCACAATCTTAGCGCTCCAAAAGTTTAAAAAGAACTTTTGGGGCGTTTTAAGTTTATCATTCATTTTGATTTTGGTATTTATTGCTGTGTTTGCCTATGTGTTTGCGCCCGATAATACCAAAAATGCTAACTGGGGGGATTTGTCTATTCATTCTAAGTCGCCGGGGTTTAAAGTAGAAATGCTAACGCTTCCTGTGCCGGGTAAAACAGAGGAAACACACCTGTCTGATTATTTTACAGGGAAAGAATTTGTTCAGCCTAAAGTGCCTATACTTGGTTATGAAATAAACAGTGACAGCCTTACTTATACCGAATATGCTAACGACCCTGATTTAGCAGTTACTAAATCAGTTCCGCTTACGGTATTTGGTACAACTGATCCCGAAACTATTAAGACAGACTTTATTAAGGAACAAAAGTTTATACTGGGGACTGATAGTCAGGGAAGGGATTTATTAAGCAGGCTTATTGTTGGCTCACGTGTTTCTATTGCTATTGGTTTCGTAGCCGTATTTATCTCACTTATTGTAGGGATATTTTTTGGTGCCATTGCCGGGTTTTTTGGCGGTAAGGTAGATGCTTTTGTAATGTGGCTGGTAAATATAATCTGGTCTATACCTACGCTACTTTTAGTAATAGCTATCACTTTGGCTTTAGGAAAAGGATTCTGGCAGGTTTTTGTAGCTGTAGGACTCACTATGTGGGTAGAGGTTGCCCGTGTGGTTAGGGGGCAGGTTATGAGTATCAAACAAATGCAGTTTGTAACGGCTGCAAGGGCTTTAGGGTATAACAATATCAGGATAATATTTAATCATATACTGCCTAATAGTATGGCTCCGGTTATAGTGATATCGGCGGCCAATTTTGCCTCGGCAATTCTGGTGGAAAGCGGACTTAGCTTTTTAGGACTGGGAGCACAGCCGCCCGTGCCAAGCTGGGGAGGTATGATTAAGGATCACTACAATTATATTATTTTAGGAAAACCCTATTTGGCATTAGCGCCGGGTATAGCCATGTTATTATTGGTACTTGCCTTTATGATGGTAGGTAATGCCTTAAGGGATGCTCTCGATGTTAAAGCAGAGTAGAATAATAACTACCACTCATTAACCTTATTGGCATCCAGTTTTATAAAAATAAAAAGCAGGGTAGTAAAAGCAAACAGGCTTGATCCTCCATAAGAGAAAAACGGAAGCGGTACCCCGATAGTTGGGAAAAGCTTTATAAGCATCGCTATATTAACGAAAAAGTGTGTAAACAGCAATGCTGCCACACAATAACCATACGTTCGGCTAAAGCGCGATTTTTGCCTTTCTGCGAGATATAGTATGCGTAGTAATAGAGTTACGAATAATACTATTACAACCATTGAACCTGCAAAGCCCCATTCTTCACCTACTGTAGTAAAAATATAATCAGTATGTTGTTCGGGTACAAACTTACCTTTTGTTTGTGTTCCTTCTAAGTATCCTTTACCTGTCCACGAACCCGATCCAATAGCAATCATTGATTGGTTTAGGTTGTAACCCTCTGCCTGAATATTTACATTTTTATCAAAAAGTACATTAATACGATCCTTTTGGTGTTCTTCCAGTACGTTGTTAAAAACATAATCTACCGAGAAGGTAAAACCTATCATTGCTATTAATGTGATAACGTAGATGAATATGTTTCTTTTGTTTTTTCTGTTCAGTACATAGTGGATAATAATTCCGGCAATAATATAAACCACCAGGAACTGTAGTTTTATAAGTAATGCTAGAAGGAATAACAGTATTGCAAAAAAGCCTGTCCATAAATACCACGACGGTAAACCTTCACGGTGCAGTACAAAAGCTAGTGATAAAAATATCATGGCACTACCCGCATCTGGCTGCATCATGATAAGTAGTACCGGCATTGCAAGGATACCAAAGGCTACCATTTGATTGTTGGTCGTCTTTAGGTTTATTTGTACATCACTCAGGTATTTAGAAAGTATAAGCGAAGTGGCTATCTTGGCAAATTCTGAAGGTTGTATGCTAAAGCCTCCAAAGGCATACCAGTTGGTTTGCCCCTTTATGGTTTTACCGGCAACAAAGAGTCCGGCAAGTAGTATGAGTGATAGAATGTAAAATATGAGGGAGTACTTCTCGTAAACTTTAGCATCGAGCATAAGTATCACGCTTATCAAAGGGATACACATCATTATGAAAAGCATTTGCTTACCATAAATCTCACTCAGGTCAAAAATAGAACCCGGGTTTGTTGGTAAGGAAGCAGAGTATATAGTCATCCAGCCCAGTAATACCAATGCGGTATATAGGAAAATTAAAGGCCAGTCAACATTATTAATTACACTCTGATTTCTCATTACTTGTTATTATAATATCCGTTTATAACTTTATCATATTCCTCTTTAAGGCCCTGTGTAAGCATTTTTGTTTCTAAATCCTTACGTGTTATTTCGCCTTTAAGGTATTTTTCTATCATAAGGCTGGCAATAGGTCCTGCCCAACGCGCTCCCCAATATCCGTTTTCAATAAATACGGCAATAGCGATTTTTGGATCATGCCTTGGAGCAAATGCTACGAATACCGAGTGATCCTGTAGTTTTACCCTTTTACCGTTTATTTTGGCATAGTTCTCGGCTGTACCTGTTTTACCACAAATCTCTATGCCTTCAACACGAAGGCTTTTTGCTGTACCTAAATTATACACATCATATAGCCCATCTATAACCGGTTTAAAATGCTCTTTGTTGATAGTGGTTTCATGCTTGGTGGTAAACTTCTCGTCAATTTTACCATCCTGAATGCTTTTGATGATATGAGGAGTGTAATAATAACCCTCGTTAGCAACGGTAGCCATCATGTTTGCCAGCTGGATAGGCGTCATTTTAATCTCACCCTGTCCAATAGCATTTGATATCGTGGTTGTGCTTCTCCAACCGCCATTAGGGTAGTAACGGTTGTAGTAATCACCATCGGGTATTAATCCTCTTCTTCCCGGTGGCAGGTCATACCCTAAAAAGTTACCAAGCCCAAAACTCTTTAAATGGTTGCTCCAGGCATCCATACCGTCTTTAGGTTTGTCGTATTTATCTATAGTCAGTTTGTAAGTGCTGGCAAAGTAAGTGTTACAGGAGTTGTATATACCGTTATGCAGTTTTGACGGACCGCTATCGTGACATTTCATAAAAGCGCCGCGGCCATAAAAGAAACCATGGTGGCAAATAAAGGTAGTATTCTCGTCAATTACCTCTTCCTGTAGTCCTATAAGTCCGGTAAGAATTTTAAACGGAGATCCGGGAGGATACTCGGCTAAAAGTCCGCGGTCAAATAAGGGTACACCTATTGTGTCTCTTGATAATTTGGTGTAGTTCTCTGAACGTTTGCGTCCTACAAGTATAGCAGGGTCGTAAGAGGGAGCGGTAACCAATGCCAGTATTTCGCCGGTTTTTGGTTCGATAGCAACAATACCGCCCCGCTTTTCAAACATTAGTGATTCGCCATATTTTTGTAGTTCGGCATCAAGGGTTAATGTGATGTCTTTTCCTTTTACGGCAATAGTGTCATACATGCCTTCCTTAAAAGGACCTATTTCTCTTCCAAAACGGTCTCTCTGTATGCGTTTTACACCTTTTACACCTCTAAGTACATCCTCATACATTTCTTCAACTCCCTGTCTGCCTATAAGGTCACCGCTCTTGTAATATGGATTTTTTTGAATGATATAATCATTAACCTGCTGGATGTAGCCAAAAACATTGGCTGCTTCGTTTACCTGATAATCTCTTAGTGAACGCTTAACGATATCAAAACCTTTAAAGCGACGTATTTTTTCCTGAAAAGCGGCAAACTCTTTTTTGTTCAGCTGAGCTAAAAAGATAGAGGGTAGCCTTGGGCTGTATACTTTTGCCTTTTCAACTTTTCGTATAAATTCTTCTTTGGTGATACTTAAAAGACTGCATATTTCAAGCGTATCTGTATCCTTCATTTCATTAGGTGTAACCATAATGTCGTATGAAGGTTGGTTAGCTACCAGTAGCTCTCCGTTACGGTCGTATATGTAACCGCGCTCAGGGTATTCGTATTTTATTTTAACGGCATTGTTGTCTGATGCCTCAATGTAGGAGTCGTCAAGTATTTGTAGATAATAAAGTCTGACTGTTATCAGTAGCGCTGCAGCTATAATTATGGCTGGCAGTAAAATCTTTCTCATTGTTTGCCCGGCTTAATTAAATAAATTATGGTAATACTAAGAATCAAGGTGAATGCAGTAGTTGCAACCGTTCTTATCAGGGTGTCTATGATAAGAGAAAACCTTAATAACTCCAAAAGATATAAAATTAAATGGTGTGTTACAACTGAAATCAGAATAAATGAAAAACGTTCGGGCGTAAGGCGGTCATTTATCCGTATAGTTTGATATTCGTAACTGATACCGAATGAGAATCTGAAAAAAGCAGGCCTGAAATAGGCTAAGCAAACACAGGCAGCGGCATGTGGTCCTGATGTGTTTAAAAAGATATCCTGAGTTAGCCCTAAAAAGAAGGCAGTGATAAGTAATAAAGCTTTGTTGCCGTTAACAGGGTATAAAAGGATGTATAATATATACGGAAATGCGGTATAGCCAAACAGTTCCATCTTGTTAAAAACAAGAATTTGTGCTGCCATTAAAAGAACAAATCGTGATATGTTGCCTATAAGTGTACTATTCATCTCCGGTACGGGCTTCCAGGTCTCTTATTTCCTGTAAGTCTTTATTTTCTATAATGTATACATGGTCAAGGTTAGTCATGTCGTTAAACAGTCTAACATTTAGGGTGTAATAATTTGTTTTGGTGTCCCTGAAAATATTTTCAATTTTTCCTATCGGAATGTTTTCCGGGAATATTACCGATCGTCCTCCGGTTACAATAGTGTCACCTTTTTTTACAGATGCCAGTCTTGGTACTTCAGTAAGTAGGGCGTAACCTGCATTTTTTGCATCCCATTTCAGGGTCCCAAAGTAGTTACTGCCTTTAATCTTGGCATCCAGTTTAAACTTTAAGTTTAGTATACTGATTACCGTAGCGTAATTTTTTGATGTATTCTCTATTATACCTACAACACCTAAGCTGCTTACAACGCCCATATCCGGTTTAACGCCGTCGTTAGTACCGCTATTAATCGTAAGGTAGTTTTCTTGATTGTTGTAAGAGTTGGAGATAACTTTAGACTGTATAACGGTAAAATTATCCAGTCCCTGTGGTTTCTGTACAGCAGGAATATTAATAGTGTCCTGACTGTTGTACAGCAATTGTTTTAATGTGGCATTTTCGGTAGCAAGCTTATCATTTTGTTCTTTAAGGCTAAAATACTGCTCTACGTCATTTATTTTTTCGTAGGTATAGCCCGATATAGCGTTAGCCGATGTAACAGCTCTGCTCCTGTGGTAGTAGTGAGACTGAAATACCAGCGATAACGATATGCCTAAAAGCAGCAAAAACAGTAATAAGATACTGTTTTTAAATATAAAATTAAATATTTGCTGCATGAACTATTGCTGTTTATTTGATAAGTATGCTCCTGAATTTCTCGATGTTTTTAAGTGCCATTCCGGTACCGCGTACAACCGCTCTTAAAGGGTCTTCGGCGATGTAAACCGGTAGGTCTGTTTTTTGTGATATACGCTTGTCAAGTCCTCTTAACATCGAACCACCACCTGCAAGGTAAATACCGGTATTGTAAATATCGGCAGCAAGCTCCGGAGGGGTTTGTGATAAGGTTTCCATAACAGCGTCCTCAATACGTTGAATAGACTTATCAAGGGCTTTGGCGATTTCACGGTATGAAACATCAACCTGTTTTGGTTTACCTGTTAAAAGGTCACGACCCTGAACAGACATTTCCTCCGGTGGAGACTCTAAGTCTTCAAGGGCGGCACCAATCTGGATTTTAATTTTTTCGGCAGTTGTCTCACCAACAAAAAGGTTATGCTGGGTTCTCATGTAATAAACAATATCGTTAGTGAAAACGTCACCCGCAATCTTAACCGATTTGTCACATACAATACCACCCAGTGCTATAACAGCAATCTCGGTAGTACCACCACCTATATCTACAATCATGTTACCTTTAGGCTGCATGATGTCCACACCAATACCTATGGCCGCAGCCATAGGTTCGTGGATTAGGTATACTTCTTTACCGTTTACCCTTTCGGCAGATTCTTTTACTGCACGCATCTCCACTTCGGTAATACCCGAAGGGATACAGATAACCATGCGAAGGGCCGGTTGAAACAGTTTCTTTTTTAAAGCCGGAATACTTTTGATAAACATTTTTATCATTTCTTCCGATGCAGCAAAGTCTGCAATAACCCCGTCTTTAAGCGGACGTATGGTTTTGATATTTTCATGGGTTTTACCCTGCATCATATTGGCTTCCTTACCAACGGCTATTATTTTACCGGTAACACGGTTCCGTGCTACTATCGACGGGCTGTCAATAACAACTTTGTCATTATGTATAATCAGGGTGTTTGCGGTACCAAGGTCAATCGCAATATCCTCGGTCATGAAATCAAAAAATCCCATACTTTAATTCCTCAGGGTTTAGTTTATTTAAAATTAGATGCACAAACAAAAATAACAAATTAATGTTTAAAATGACGTGTTCCTGTAAATACCATTGCAACATTGTTTTCATTGCAGTAGTTTATACTTAGTTCGTCTTTAATTGAACCTCCAGGCTGTATTACAGCGGTGATTCCTGCCTGCTTAGCTAGTTCAACGCAATCCGGGAAAGGGAAAAACGCATCACTTGCCATTACAGCTCCGTTAAGGTCAAAGTTAAATGAATTTGCTTTTTCTACAGCCTGTCTTAAAGCATCTACACGAGACGTTTGTCCGGTACCGCTGGCAAACAACTGTTTGTTTTTAGCAAAAACGATGGTATTGGATTTTGTATGCTTACAGATTTTTGAAGCAAACAGCAGGTCTTCCACTTCCTGCTCAGTAGGTGAAGTTACTGTAACGGTATTTAAATGCTCTTTATTGTCTGTAATATTGTCTTTATCCTGAACTAATAATCCGTTTAAGCATGTTCTAACCTGTTTAGCAGGTAGTTCCACTTCGTTTTGAATTAAAATAATTCTGTTTTTCTTTTCCTGAAGCACCTCAAGAGCGTCGTTGTCATAAGCCGGAGCGATAACAACCTCACAGAAAAGCTGGTTTATCTCATCGGCAGCAGCCTTGTCTATTTTTGCATTAGAGATAAGTACACCTCCAAAGGCAGAAGTAGGGTCGCCTGCAAGAGCGTCAAGATAAGCGTCTTTTACATTGCTTCTTGTTGCTAAACCACAAGCATTGTTGTGTTTAAGTATAGCAAACGTAGGGTCGTCGTTTTTAAATTCCTGCATTAGGTTAACGGCAGCATCTACATCAAGAAGGTTGTTGTATGATAATTCCTTACCGTGAAGTTTGCTGAACATTTTGTTAAACTCGCCAAAGAAGAAACCTTTTTGGTGAGGGTTTTCGCCATAACGAAGTACCTGTCCGTTAGCAATACTCTCTTTGTAGTAAGTATCGTCTGTATTAAAGTAATTAAATATAGCAGTATCGTAGTTTGAAGAAACATGGAATGCTTTTGTAGCAAGTAGTCTTCTTTCCTCAATTGTAGTACCGCAGTTGTTTTTAGTAATCATATCTAAAAACAGGCTGTACTCATCTACAGAGGCAACAATAACTGTGTCTTTAAAGTTTTTTGCAGCAGCACGGATAAGTGAAATACCACCAATATCGATTTTCTCTATAATGTCGGCTTCAGGAGCTCCTGATGCTACAGTTTTTTCAAAAGGATACAGGTCAACGATAACCAGGTCAATTTGCGGGATATCGAATTCTTTCATCTGCTGTACGTCCGACTCGTTATCCTGACGGTTAAGAATACCTCCAAATACTTTTGGGTGTAATGTTTTTACTCGTCCTCCAAGTATTGAAGGGTAAGAAGTTACGTCTTCAACAGCTACAACCGGTATGCCTAAATCTTTGATAAAAGATTCTGTTCCTCCGGTAGAATAGATGGTTACTGAATTTTCGTGTAGTTTCCTAACAATAGGTTCTAAGCCGTCTTTATCGAATACTGAGATAAGGGCCGATGAAATGTTTTTTACTGTGCTCATTTTGATGCGTGTTCTAAAGGTGCAAAAGTAGTTATTGTATGGCTAACATTCAAAGAGATATAACATATAATTTTATGTTTTTTTTATTTTAATGTTTTTAGTTTTTAGGATTTTGCGAAAAAAATATTGAATTTTACACAACTCAATAAAAAATGTTATGCTGTTATACCTGCGTTTGCTTAGAGAAAGCCTCGGATTTGCCCTAAATGCACTTAGAAACAATAAGCTGCGTACCTTTTTATCGCTGCTGGGAGTTACTATAGGTATATTTTCTATCATTGCTGTTTGGGCGGCTGTAGATTCTATGGACAGGCAAATAAAAGAGCAGCTTAGCAGTGTGGACAGGAATACCATGTATTTAAAAAGATTTTCTTTTGCGCCCAGTAATGTGCCAAGGTGGAAAAGAGATCAGTTTCCTGATGTTACTTATGCCGAGTATCAGTACCTGAAAGAATCGGTAACAATGGCTGATAAGCTGGCGTACCAGATTTTTACCAATAGGGAAGTAGTGAAATACAACGACAAATCGGTTAGTGATATAAATGTTGTTCCGGTGTCGTATGAGTTTACCGATATACAGAAGCTGGATATATCTAACGGGCGTTTTTATAATGAGGCCGAATCGGTTTCCGGTACGCCGGTTATCGTAATTGGTTATGAAGTGGCCGATGCTTTGTTTGGAGCTGCTGATCCTGTAGGTAGGAAAATAAGAATGTATGGTCAGAAATTTACCGTGATAGGTGTTTTAAACAAACAGGGGCAGGGGAGCTTTGGCGAAAATAATGATACGGCTGTATTTCTTCCGGTTAACTTTTTACGTCGCAAATATGGTGATCATAATGATTTTATGACGCCTATAATTATCATAAAACCAAAGGCTGGTTATACCGGGGAAGAAGTAAAGGCAGAGGTGGCTTATAAGTTAAGAAGTTACAGGGGTATAAAAGCTGGTGAGATTGATAATTTTATGATTGATATCCTTTCGGGGTTTACTGATTTTATTGATGATATTGTGTTTAACCTAAACCTTGGTGGCGGTATAATAGCCTTTTTCTCCATTATTGTTGGCGGATTTGGTATTGCTAATATTATGTTTGTTTCAGTTAAAGAAAGGACTAATCTTATAGGTATTCAAAAAGCGCTTGGTGCAAAAAGGAAATTTATATTGCTTCAGTTTTTGTTTGAAGCTATTATACTTTGCGTAATTGGCGGACTGGTAGGTATGGCGCTCGTATGGGTAATAGCGGCTGTTTTAACCAAGGTGTTTGACTTTGAGTTTGTTTTAAGTGCAGCCAATATTATTTGGGGTGTAGGTATATCGGTAGCTATTGGTCTTGTTTCGGGAATAATGCCTGCGGTTTCGGCGTCAAGGTTAGATCCTGTAGAGGCTATCAGAAGTGGAATGTAATTAAAGTATAAACAAATAAAAAAAGCCCCTGCATTGCAGGGGCTTTTTTTATTTGTTTATTTATCGTACCGGTTGATTTTGAATAAGGTCAAGGTACAGGTTAATCTTGTCTTTAAGCTCTCTACGAGGGGTGATAAAGTCAAGGAAACCGTGTTCTAATACAAACTCTGCAGTTTGGAATCCTTCAGGTAGGTCTTTACCTGTAGTGTCTTTTACTACACGCGGACCTGCAAACCCGATAAGAGCTCCCGGTTCTGAAATGTTTACATCTCCAAGCATCGCGTATGATGCAGTTGTACCACCTGTTGTAGGGTCAGTACATAGAGAGATGTAAGGGATTTTAGCATCTGCAAGCTGAGCAAGTTTAGCCGATGTTTTAGCAAGCTGCATAAGTGAATAAGCAGCCTCCATCATTCTTGCTCCACCAGATTTAGATATCATAAGGAATGGAATCCTGTTTTTGATAGAGTGGTCGATTGCACGTGCAATTTTTTCACCTACCACAGCTCCCATAGATCCGCCGATGAAAGCGAAATCCATACATGCTATAACGATGTCTTTTCCTTTAGATTTTCCTACTCCGGTTCTAACGGCATCTTTAAGTTTTGTTTTTTCCTGCGCGTCTTTTAAACGATCGCCATACTTTTTGGTGTCCACAAACTTAAGAGGATCCTTTGATGTCATATCGGCATCAAGTTCTTCATACTCGTTATTGTCAAACAGTATTTCAAAATATTCCTTACTGCCTATCCTAACGTGGTATCCGTCTTCAGGGCTTACATAAAAGTTTTTTGCCAGTTCTTCGGCATCAACAATTTTACCGGTTGGTGATTTGTACCATAATCCTTTAGGTACATCCTTCTTGTTCTCGGTTGGTGTTTGTATTCCTTTTTCCGTTCTTTTAAACCAAGCCATTTTACAAATATTAGTTAGTTATACGGCCCTAATTATTATAGGGTATTAACGTTGTTCAGGTCTTCAAAAGCTTTTGCAAGCCTTGCGTTAAAGGTAAGTTCTCCTTCACGCATCCATTTTCTTGGATCGTAGTATTTTTTGTTTGGAGAGTCGGCTCCCTCAGGGTTACCTATTTGAGTTTTAAGATATTCAATGTTTTTAGAAACATAATCACGGATACCTTCTGTAAATGCAAACTGAAGGTCAGTGTCAATGTTCATTTTGATTACACCATAAGTAATTGCTTCCCTGATTTCTTCAAGTGTAGAACCTGAACCACCGTGGAAAACAAAATCTACAGGGTTAACACCTGTGTTGTATTTCTCCTGAATGTAATCCTGAGAGTTTTTAAGGATTTTTGGTGTAAGTTTTACGTTGCCCGGTTTGTATACACCGTGTACGTTACCAAAAGCAGCCGCTACAGTGAATCTGTTAGAAACTTTGCTTAGTTCTTCATAAGCATAAGCTACTTCTTCCGGCTGAGTGTATAGTTTAGAGCTGTCTACGTCAGAGTTGTCTACTCCGTCTTCTTCACCTCCTGTAATACCTAATTCGATTTCAAGGGTCATGCCCATTTTACTCATTCTCTCAAGGTATTTTTTAGAAATTTCTATGTTTTCCTCAAGAGGCTCTTCTGATAAGTCAATCATGTGAGAGCTGAAAAGTGGTTTTCCTGTAGCTTTGAAGTGCTCTTCACTAGCATCAAGTAAACCGTCTATCCAAGGTAGTAAGTTTTTAGCACAGTGGTCTGTGTGTAATATAACAGTAGCTCCATAAGCTTCTGCAAGTGTATGTATATGTTTTGCTCCTGCAATAGCACCTAAAATAGCAGATTTCTGACCGTCGTTAGATAATCCTTTACCTGCATTGTAAGACGAACCGCCGTTAGAGAACTGAATGATTACCGGTGCATTTAATTTTGCAGCTGTTTCAAGTACTCCGTTTATTGTGCTTGATCCCGTTACGTTTACTGCCGGTAGAGCAAATCCTTTTTCTTTAGCGTACTGAAAGATCTCCTGAACCTGATCTCCGGTTGCAACCCCGGGTTTAATATTATGAGCCATTTATTTATAGATTTTTAAAATTAATTTACAAAAATAGTATTTTTAAATTTAGAACGGATAATTAATTCCGACATTTAGAACAGAGTGGGAGAAATTATATTCTTTAAACCACCTGTCGTTTACCTCCCTGCCCGGGTTGTATGTTTTGAAACCTAGGTCAAGGCGGACTACAAAGAAATTAAAATCATATCTAAATCCAAAACCCGAACCAAAAGCCAGGTCACGGAAGGATTGAATACCGTTAAAGGTGTAGTCTTCGTCTTCCTCATTATCAAAAACATTCCAAATGTTACCTACATCGCCAAACACGGCGCCGTTTAACTGCCCGAATATATTAAAGCGCAACTCGGCACTGTAAGCCATTTTGAAGTTAGCTTCGTTAAAGTCGTTAGGGCTTCCGCTTCGTCCCGGTCCAAGACTGTAGGATTGCCATGCTCTGTTATCGTTAGACCCACCACCAAAGTAACTTCGTGTAAACGGAATTGAGTTGGAGTTGCCGTAAGGAATGGCGATACCAAAAAAGGCTCTCATGGCAAGTACTTTTCCACGCCTTAGGTCAAAGTGTTTTATAAAGTCGAATTCTGTTTTTACATATTGCGAGTATTCCACATTTACAAACGTTCTTCTTCCGTTTTCATTCATGTTTTTATCACCCTGTAATCTGGAAAGTAGTGTAAGGAAGTTACCTGCCGTTTCCAGTTTGGTTTTAAAGATGAAAAAGGTATTGTCTAAAAGATTCTCTTTTGTACTTGTGGTATAAGTAAAGTTTGAAGCAAATATCAGGTTGTTCTCTGTAAGTCTTTGTCTTCTTTCCTCAAGGCTGTTAATGCTTTTGTAGTCTTCTTCACTTACGGTTACACTTTCATTTTTAACGTCGTTTATAAAACCATTGGTTCCAGATTCTATAATTAGCTCTTCTGCTCCTGTGTCCGGATTGGTCGTGAAATAATCAGGGTCAACTTGCGACTGGTATTGCAGTGCGTAACCATTTAATCGTGAGTAAGACGATTGGTATACGTTAAAATAATTTTGCGGATTTACATTACGAATGTATTGAATATTAAGAAGGTCCAGTTTTGCAGTAACGTTTCTTTTAGGTGTCCAGTTGTAGTTTAATATTCCTGTAAAACTCTCTTTATCTAAACCGATGTTTTGCTGCCTGCTTATACCAAAACTCATTGTAGTAGATGGTATCATTTCCTTACGTATTACCCTGTCGGTATTGATAGGGAAAAATATACGCGGGAAGGTCAGTCTCAAATCGGCACCATATTCAAGGATGTTGAAGAATGAGCGGTCTTTAATAGCCTGGTCTCTTGAAGAACCGATGTTGCCTCTTGTACTGATACTTAATACCTCGGCTCCTCTAAAAACATTTCTGGCAGATAAGGTAATGTTACCCTGTATACCAAAATCCTGAATGTTAGAGTGATTAAAGTCTACACTGGTAGAAAGGTCAAACTTTGATTTAGGCTTAAGGTATATGTTTGTAATAAGCGATGTTCCTTTAGGATCATTTGGGTCTACCTCATAAATTATTTTAGGATAGTAAAATACACTAAGGTTAGAAAGGTATCTGTAAGTAAGCGTACGTCTAAAATCGGCATAGGTACTGCCCGGAGTAATAAATACAGGGTCGGTCAAAGCTTTTGGCCTGTAGTTAAGTTTTCCGTTACTGTATATGTTAAACCCTTTATAGGTAGTGCTATCTATAACGGGGTTTTCTTCACCATTTGGGTTTTCGGTGTATATATTAACCTCCTTAACGGTGTATATTTTAAATGGTCTTGTATAGGTGGAATCCTGTGTTCTTATAAGCTCATCGGTGACTAAAAGTTCTACGTTTGCTTTATATCCCGTCCCGATTGTGTCTATATTATAGGAAACATAGTTAGGCTGGAAATTATAAACCCCATGGTTAAGGAAATAGTTTGTAATCCTGTCGCGTTCTCCCGAAAAATCATTTTGGTTGTACTGTTTCCCTTTTTTGATAAGTGATTTTGCTTTTGTGGTTTGGTAAAGTGAGTCCAGAACCGGAGTTGCGATTTGGGTAGATATAGAGTCTACTATGTAAGGTTTTCCGGTGTCTACTGTGTAGCTTACTTTTGCTTTTTTCTCACCTATGCTGTCAATTTTGTAATCTACTTTGGTGCGGAAATATCCTTGTCTGAAATAGTGGGCTCTTAATCTCGAAGCCGATCTTTGTGTGCGTTTTTCATCTACAATAACAGGAGGTTCACCAACATTTTTAAGAAAACTACTCATTCCGGCAACCAAAAATGACTGTCCTAAGCGTTGAACCTGCTTGTCTGAAAGTAAGGCAGTGTATCTTTTGCGACGGTTAGGTTTCCTGTCCAGCCATGCCTGATATGATGAATCGGGGTTAGGAGTTGCCCAGTTATACATGTGCAGCCTGATGTTAAGTCCAAGTACATCGCTGTTGGGTAACTGATATAGCTGATTGGTTACATCCTCATCATTTACTTTCTTGTCGTTTACGGTTATATCGGTTTCACGCAATAACTGTTTATCATCAGGAACCCTTTTAGTTAGGGAACATGAAAATAAAACAGAAGCGGTTAATATAATAAGTGCTATTTTTGTTATCTTATTTCTCAAGGGCAGGGCTCTAAATCGTAATTCAAAAATACATTTTTTATGGTTAGTAAAAACCAAATTAAGACAATAACGGGTTTACAGCAAAAAAAATACCGAAAGGAGCATAAAATGTTTATTGCCGAAGGTGTTAAAGTGGTGGAAGAGCTATTGAACTCGTATTTTGAATTACATCAGTTGTTTACTACGCAAAACGATTTTAATACAATACCTCAATCCAAAAGGATAGAGGTGACTGATGCCGAACTGAAAAAAATTAGTGCGCTTACTACACAAAACACCTGTTTGGCTGTTTTTTTAATACCTGACGAAAATGAGATATTGCCTGACGGCGGACTTATAGTTGCACTAGATGAGGTGCGTGATCCGGGGAATTTAGGTACCATTATAAGGATGTGTGACTGGTTTGGTGTAACCCACTTAGTATGCTCTAAAGGTTGTGTGGATGTCTACAATCCAAAGGTGGTGCAGGCTACAATGGGGTCCATAAGCAGGGTGAAAGTTGTTTATACTGATTTAGAAGAATATCTTAAAAATACGTCACTGCCGGTATATGGTACTTTTATGGATGGTGAAAATATTTATACTCAGCAACTTCCTGAAAACGGTATTGTCGTTTTTGGGAACGAGGCAAACGGAATATCAACAGCTGTTGAGCAAACCGTAACCGATAAAATTGCCATACCGCGTTTTGGTGCAATACAAAAAACCGAAAGCCTTAATGTAGCTACAGCTACCGCGATAATACTAAGCGAATTTAGGCGCTCTTTTAGTGGAAAGTAAAGTTGATTAAAATGGCCCTTGTTTTCATGGAGTTTATGTTTCCTGTCCATGGGCTGTCTGGGTTGTTGTCGCGAATAAGCTCGTCGTTAAGCCCAAATACTCCCCTAATGGATGGTGAAAACTTAAAGTACTCCAGGTATAAATCAATACCAAATCCTACTTCATAGTTGGTGGTCCATTTTTTCATCCTGAAAGTTCCTGAGTAGTTGTCGTCAAGAGACGAAGCGTTACTTGAAAGGTTTAATGTTCTTGAAAAACCTCCCACAAGGTATGGTTTTATGTTACCTGTTCTTTTTGCAGAAAATTTAAGTAATAACGGGAAATGAATATAAGTCGATTTTGCCTGTCTTAAAGCGTCGCTCTGGCGTTCAATGTCAGGATAAGTAAGATCCCTTTGAGTGTAGTACAGTCCCGGTTCAAAACGAAGGTCCAGATGCTCCATAATCCTTAGGTTTCCTACAAGCCCTACGTTAAATCCGGTGGTTTGTTTTACTACAATATCGGTTACCGGATCATCAATATAATCCATTTTAAAGCCATAGCTGTTAAAGCCTAAAAAGTACCCCCAGTGAACTCTTTGCTTGTCAAAGTTCTCAAGGTGTATAATTGGGTCTTTACCAAATATTTTAAGCTGGGCATGGCCTTGCATACCACATATAAGGATAAGGTATATTAAATATCTTTTCATTGTATTACTTTGAAGCGGAATAAATTGTAGCCACACCCATTGTTTGTGGTCTGTTCTTCACCTCTATAAACCCAATTTTTCTCAAAATATTGTTTAACATTTCGCCATGAGGGAAAACCGAGGCCGATTCGCTAAGGTAGGCATAGGCCGATTTGTCTTTAGAAAACAGTTTGCCTATTAACGGTAATATATATTTGGTGTAGAATTTATATCCCTGTTTGAAAGGTGTTTTTGTAGGTACTGATGTTTCCAGTATTACAAAAATGCCACCCGGTTTTAGAACTCTTAAAATTTCGGAAAGTCCTTTTTCAAGGTTTTCAAAGTTACGAACCCCAAAAGCTACGGTGATTGCATCAAAGCTATTGTCTTTAAACGGAATGCTTTCACTGTCGCCCAGTACCATATCAATTTTACTGTCAAGCTTTCTTTCGGCTATTTTTTTACGGCCTACTTCAAGCATACCTGCAGAAATGTCAAGTCCGGTAATTTTTTTTGCTCCGGTTTGTGTCATTAAAATGGCAAGGTCGCCCGTGCCTGTGGCAATATCAAGAACAGTTTCGGGTTTTGTGTCCGATACCAGTTTTAATACTTTTTTTCTCCATTTAACATCAATACCAAAAGAGATTACGCGGTTAAGCCCGTCATACTTGCCTGAAATGGTATCAAACATTTGGGCTACCTGTTCTTTTTTTCCCAGTTGGGAGTCTTTATAAGGGGTTACGTTTTGTGACATTACAAATATTTACGGCGCAAAGATAAAAATAGTTTTTTGGAAAACAGATTTTAATTATTAGCTATACGGATTGATTATTTAATACTTAGCTTTAATAATGTATAAGTTAATTCTTTTTTGAAAAAAGCATAGGTGTTAACCCATTCATCTTTGTTTTTTATCTGTGTTAAGAATATATCATCTCTGCCATCATATAGTGTTCTTATAAAAGTGTGTTCAATTGTCCATGAGCCACAATTTTTTTCAGAATAATTTATGAGGATAATCTGATTTTTATCAAGTAAGGAAAAGGACAAATTAAAAAGGAACAAATTCCAATTCCTATTTTGATTCTTTTCTGTTTCAAATAAGTTGTCATTCATTTTCACCAGTGTTCTTTACAAAAGTCTCAAACGTAAAGTCAAACTTATGCTTCTCGTCTTTTGGATGATACACTTTTTCAGTAAGTTCCCATTTGTTGAGGTCTATCTCCGGGAAAAAAGCATCTGCTTCGGGAGAGGTTCCGTGCACACGGGTAAGTTCTATTTTATCAGCAAATGGTAGCGACTGTTTGTAAATCTCACCGCCACCTATTATAAATACCTCCTCATCCTGCGGGCAGGCTTTTAAAGCTTCTTCAAGGCTGTTGGCTATAATACAGTTTTCGGCAGTGTAGTCCTGTTGTCTTGTAATAATAACATGGGTGCGGTTAGGTAACATTCCCGGTAGGCTGTCAAAAGTTTTGCGTCCCATTATTATATAATGTCCGGAGGTTAACTGCTTAAAGCGTTTAAAATCATCCGGCAGATGCCATATCATCTGGTTGTCTTTTCCTAAAGCATTGTTTTCTGCTGCAGCAGCTATAAGGGTAATAGTCATTATTCTGTTGGGGTAGTGGTATTATCGGTTTCGGTTTGTGTGTTTTCGCTGTCTTTCTCCAGTTTCTTTTCAAGCTGGCTTATCCTACGTTCCTGTCTGGCTACAAGTTTGTCAATTTGTTCCTGTTCCCATTTTTTGTTTATAAAACTCTCGGTAACAAATACTTTTATAAAGTGCATTATAAACAGGAATGCCCATGCGGTAATAGCCCACAGGTACCAGTCCTTTTCGGGGGTTACATTAAGCCATTTGTTTATAATGTATAAAAATATACTGCCTACAAAAAACAGTATAAAATGGAAGTAAACACGTTTCTTCTGCTTTACCCTTTTACGGGCATATTCATACAACTCCTGTTGATTTGGTTCCATAAGTTAATTTTATATAACTTAAAGATAGGAAAAAAATAATTACACGGCCACAACTCCTTTAATATGTGGGTGCGGATCGTAGTCTGTTAATGTGAAGTCTTCAAATTTAAAGTCAAAGATGTCTTTAACCTCAGGGTTAAGTATCATTTTAGGGAGCGGTCTCGGTTCACGGGTTAGCTGAAGTTCAAGCTGTTCCATGTGGTTGTTGTAAATATGTGCATCGCCAAAAGTATGTACAAAGTCTCCCGGTTTAAGGTCGCATACCTGAGCAATCATCATGGTAAGTAATGCGTATGATGCAATGTTAAACGGAACACCTAAAAATATGTCGGCACTCCTTTGGTATAACTGGCATGATAATTTACCGTCGGCTACATAAAACTGGAAGAAAGCGTGGCAGGGAGGTAGTGCTACTTTACCTTCGGCTACATTCTCTGCAAATGATTTAGATGTGTCCGGCAGTACTTTAGGGTTCCATGCACTAACAAGCATCCTGCGGCTGTTAGGGTTGTTTTTAAGAGTCTCTATAAGTTCTTTGATCTGGTCTATTTCCTGACTGTCCCAATTTCTCCATTGGTGACCGTATACCGGACCCAAATCGCCATTCTCATCGGCCCATTCGTCCCAAATCTTTACGCCATTATCATTTAGATAACCAATATTGGTGTTGCCTTGTAAAAACCAAAGCAGCTCATATATAATAGATTTAAGGTGTAGCTTTTTTGTAGTAACAAGCGGAAAACCTTCACTAAGGTCAAAACGCATCTGGTAACCAAAAACACTTTTAGTACCCGTTCCTGTACGGTCACCTTTTTGGTTTCCGTTCTCCATTACATGCTTCACTAAATCTAAATACTGCTTCATCTTATTATGTGGATTTGTTTATGTGGCTATTTGTTGATTTAACTCTCAAATAACCGAATTAACGAATTGCCAAATTAACTCTCTCTCTTAGATATTTCGTCTCTTATTTTAGCTGCCTTTTCATAGTCCTCATTCTGCACTGCACCATCCAGCATATCATACAGTTCCTGAATGGAGTATTGTGAATAGCCTTCTCCCGAAACCTCTTCGGTTCCGAAAGTTTGTGGTTCCGAAAGTACATCTTCACTTTCAGGATTATCAGGCTCAGGGTTTATTTTAAGGTAAATCCCGGCTTTGTCCAAAATGTTTTTATAGGTAAAAATAGGAGCATTGAAACGCAGGGCAAGGGCAATAGCGTCAGAAGTTCTGGCGTCAATAATTTCCTCAATGCGGTCGCGTTCACAAATAATGCTCGAAAAGAAAACACCGTCTACAAGTTTGTGTATAATTACCTGCTTTACTACGATGTCAAAACGGTCTGCAAAGTTTTTAAAAAGATCGTGGGTAAGGGGTCTTGGCGGTTTAATCTCTTTTTCCAGCGCTATTGCGATAGACTGGGCCTCAAACGCACCAATCACAATTGGTAATTTTCGTTCACCGTCCACCTCATTCAGGATAAGAGCATACGCGCCGTTTTGTGTTTGACTGTACGAAATCCCTTTAATAGTAAGTTTAACTAAGCTCATAAAAATCGTTCCTCTTTTCAAATAAAAAGGGCTATCTGAACAAATATAAAACCATCTGTTTCAGATAGCCCTTTAATGGGCACAATTTATAATAAAATTATGAGTTTTGAGCCTTAAACTCTTTTATTTTTTCAGTCAACTTAGGAACAACTTCAAAAGCGTCGCCTACAACACCATAGTCTGCAACTTTAAAGAAAGGAGCATCCGGGTCAGTGTTTATAACTACTTTTACCTTAGAGGAGTTGATACCTGCAATGTGCTGTATAGCTCCCGATATACCTACTGCTATGTAAAGGTTAGAAGCTACCGGTTTACCGGTTTGTCCTACGTGCTCAGAGTGAGGTCTCCATCCAAGATCTGATACCGGTTTAGAACATGCCGTTGCAGCACCAAGTGCAGTGGCTAGATCTTCAATTAGTCCCCAGTTTTCAGGGCCTTTAAGTCCGCGTCCGCCCGAAACTACAATTTCAGCATCAGCAATGGTTACTTTTCCTGTTACTTTTTCTGTAGACTCTACTTTAATAGTAAAGTCGTTATCGTTTAATGACGGAGCAAACTCTTCTTCTGTAGCGGCAGCAGCTGCTTCAATAAGTCCGAAAGAGTTTTTAGCAATAGCTAATACTTTTACGTCAGTGTTTATTTCTGTTACATTGAAAGCTTTGTTAGAGAAAGCATTTCTTTTAACGCGGAAAGGTGAAACGCTTTCCGGTAGTGCAACTACATTTGATGCATAACCTGCTTCAAGACCTACAGCTACAAGCGGAGCCAGGTAAAGGCTGTCTGTAGTAGAGGAAAGAAGTACTATTTTAGCACCTTCTTTTTGTGCTGCCTGCTTAACTACATCAGCATAAGCTTTAGCATTAAAAGAATTTAGTTTGTTGTTCTTTACGTTTAATACTTTATCAACTCCGTATTTTCCAAGTTGAGAAGCATCGGCAGCATTAACAGCTACTGCGGTTACAGTACTTCCTGTTTGGCCTGCTACTTTCTTAGCGTAAGAAGCAAGCTCGAAAGCTGTTTTTTTGAATTTACCTTCTGCTGATTCAGCATATATTAAGATAGACATAGTCGTAATAATTTTAAATTTGATTAGATTACTTTAGCTTCGTTGTGTAGTAGGTTAACCAGTTCGTCAAGGTTATCAGGGCTAATAAGTTTCACAGCCGATTTTGGAGCCGGTTTTTCAAACTTCACTGCCTGTGTAGCATTGCTAGCAGCTACAGGTTCAAGTACTGTAAGTGTTTTTTGTCTTGCCTGCATAATACCTCTCATGTTTGGTATTTTAAGGTCTTTTTCTTCTACAAGTCCTTTTTGTCCGCCTACTACAAGAGGAAGTTTAGCGCTAAGAGTTTCTTTACCGCCGTCAATCTCTCTTACAGCTTTAGCATCGGTTCCGTTTACATCTAAACCAATGCATGAGTTAATAAAGTCGTAACCTAAGTTTGCTGCAAGCATACCCGGTACCATTCCTCCGTTATAATCAAGAGATTCCTTACCTGCAATTACTAGGTCGTAATTTCCGTTTTTCACAACTTCAGCAAGTTGTTTTGCAACAAAAAATCCGTCGGTTGGGTTAGCGTTTATACGAATAGCTTCGTCAGCACCAATAGCAAGGGCTTTTCTAAGAGTAGCCTCTGCGTCAGGTCCGCCAACATTCACAACAGTAACGTTTGCTCCCTGTTGCTCTTTAAACCAAACTGCTCTGGTTAAACCAAATTCGTCGTTAGGATTTATAACAAACTGTACCCCGTTAGTATCAAATTCTGAGTCCCCGTTGGTAAAGTTGATTTTGGAAGTAGTATCAGGCACGTGGCTGATGCAAACTAATATTTTCATTTTTATAAAGTTATAAAGATTATTTTCCGGTTACGAAGTTAATAATTTTATTTAAATAAAAAACTATGCATGCATAATAAATATGCTTTTTTTAAATAAATGGTGTTAAAATTTAAGATACTGCGAAAAACGCATACGTTTTAGCTTGATAATTGCGGAATTTTAATTGCTTAAAACAGAAGAAAAACAGGGGGATTTATTTGATGTTTTTTGAGACAGAAATAAATATAAAATCTTTATTTTTGCCAATCATAAAATTAAGAAATACAATATTACATGAGAACTATACAGTTTAGAGAGGCCGTTTGCGAAGCAATGAGCGAAGAGATGCGTCGCGACGAGTCAGTATATTTAATGGGTGAAGAAGTTGCCGAATACAACGGTGCTTATAAAGCATCTAAAGGTATGCTGGACGAGTTTGGTCCTAAAAGGGTAATCGATACTCCTATTGCCGAGCTTGGATTTGCCGGTATTGCAGTAGGTTCTGCCATGAACGGTAACCGCCCTATTGTGGAGTTCATGACATTTAACTTCTCGTTAGTGGGTATTGATCAAATTATAAATAATGCTGCTAAAATGAGACAGATGTCTGCAGGGCAGTTTTCTATGCCAATTGTTTTCCGCGGTCCTACAGCATCTGCAGGTCAGCTTGCTGCGACTCACTCACAGGCTTTTGAGAATTGGTTTGCTAATACTCCGGGTCTTAAAGTTGTAGTTCCTTCAAATCCATATGATGCAAAAGGGCTTTTAAAATCGGCTATTCGTGATAATGACCCTGTAATCTTCATGGAGTCAGAGCAAATGTATGGTGATAAAGCAGAGGTGCCTGAAGGTGAGTACACTATTCCGCTAGGTGTTGCCGATATTAAGCGTGAAGGTAAAGATGTAACCATTGTTTCTTTCGGTAAAATCATCAAAGAGGCTTTCATTGCTGCAGATGAATTAGAGAAAGAAGGTATAAGCTGTGAGATTATCGATCTTAGAACAGTTCGTCCAATGGATTATGATGCAATTTTAAACTCTGTTAAAAAAACAAACAGACTTGTAGTTCTTGAAGAGGCTTGGCCATTTGCGAGTGTAGCTTCTGAGATTACATATATGGTCCAGGAAAGAGCGTTTGATTATCTTGATGCGCCTGTACAAAGAATTACAACTGCCGATACTCCGGCACCATACTCTCCTGTACTGCTTAAAGAGTGGTTACCAAACTCTGAAGATGTTGTAAAAGCAGTTAAGAAAGTTATGTATAAGTAAGAATTCAGCCAAAATCTGATTATATTTGAAACTTCATCATACTATATGATGAAGTTTTTTGTTTATAGCATATATGAAAAAGAAAATACTTTTTTTACTGGTAGCGTTTATTGCGTTTACAGCCTGTTTATCAGCACAAACTAAAGTTAGCGGAATAGTGCTGGATGAGGTGAATGAGCCTATACCGTATGCTAATGTTTACTTTAAAGGGACGGCCGAAGGTGTGATAACTAACGAGGACGGGAAATTTTATCTGGAGTCTCAAAATACCTACACGGAAATACAAATATCTTTTGTAGGATACGAATCAAAAGATATACAGCTTCAAAAACAAATTACCTACGATCTTAAGGTAGTTTTGGGTGAAGGGCAAATGCTGAATGAGGTTGTGCTTTATTCGGGTAAAACCTCAAAAAAGAATAACCCTGCCATAGATATACTTCGTAAAATTTGGGAACGCAGAAGGAAAAACGGACTTAAAATGTTTGACCAGTACCAGTTTGATAAGTATGAAAAGGTGGAGTTTGATATGAATAATATAGATAGTGCCTTTACTAAGAGAAAGCTTTTTAAAGGTATGGAGTTTATATTTGATCATGTAGACACCTCTAGTGTTACCGGTAAAACGTATTTGCCAATATTTATTAATGAGAATATTGGTAAAGTATATGGAGACAATACTACAAACAGTCGTAAAGAAATAACTGAGGCTAATAAAAACTCAGGCTTTAGTGATAATCAGCAAATAATAGCTTTTATTAAAGACCTGTATGCTGATTATGACATTTACGATAATTACCTTAAGTTTTTTGATAAGGACTTTGTGAGTCCGTTATCTCGTACAGGTATTAATGTGTATAATTATGTATTGCACGACAGCTCGTATGTAGATAATAAATGGTGTTATAATATAGTATTCTATCCAAGGCGTAAAAACGAACTTACCTTTAAAGGTAATTTTTGGGTAAATGATACCACTTTTGCTATAAAGAAAATTGTAATGTCGGCCAGTAAAAGTGCTAACATTAACTGGGTAAAAGATATTTATATTGAGCAGGAGTTTGAGGTAATGAATGATTCAGTCTTCCTGTTAACGCGAGATCATATGATGTCTGATTTTGCACTTAGGAAAAAAGAAGGTTCTAAAGGGGTTTACGGTAAAAGAACCACGCTTTTCCAAAACTATGAATTTGATATTAAAAAGCCATCCGATTTTTATCATAAGGAAGTCAATGAGTATGACGAGACTGTAAATAACAAATCAGATGATTACTGGTCAGAAAACCGTTTTGAGTCACTCAATAAAGATGAGAAGGCTATTTATAAAATGCTGGATACTCTTAAAACCGTACCGAGGTTTAAGCAAATGTATAATCTCGTCGCAACGCTGGGGTCCGGCTATTATCAGATAAATCATTTTGATTACGGACCTATTTTCTCCACCTTCGGTTATAATGATGTTGAAGGAATAAGGGTGAGAACCGGAGGACGTACCTACTTTGGTCAAAATGATCCGTGGAGAGTAGAGGGCTATACTGCTTATGGTTTTAAAGATAATAAGTTTAAATATGGAATCTCCGGTAAATGGATGGTGAACAAAAAGAACAGGATTATCCTGTCTGGAGGTAACCGCAGGGATATAGAGCAAACCGGGGTAAGCCTTACCGCTACTAACGATGTTTTAGGTCGTAGTTTTGCCTCATCTTCTCTTTTTGCCAGTGGTGATAACAGTAAGCTAACCAATATTAGACTAACTACTTTTTCGGCAGAAATAGAGCCGGTTAAGAATTTGTTGTTCAGAACAAGCTTCTCTTACAGGACATTAAAGTCGGCTTCGCCGCAAACCTTTAATATGGATTATTATATAGATCCAAACAATCCGTCACAGGGGGTAAGGAGTAGAGTGAATCAGTATGAGTACAGTTTACATGCAGATTATACTCCCGGAAGAAGAACAATAGGTTATGGTGTAGAGCGTAGTGATGTAGATTTAAATTATGCCCGACTGTACTTAAATTTTACACAGGGAGTAAAGCTGTTTGATAGTGATTTTGAATATCAAAAATTACAGTTCTACTATAGGCAACCTGTACTTATAGGTGGATTCGGTAGGTTGTTTACCACACTGGAGGCTGGTAAAATATTTGGAGCTGTACCGCTTGGATTAATGGGTATTGTGCCGGGTAACCAGTCGTACTTTATTATAGAGAACACTTATAACCTGATGAATTACTACGAGTTTGCTGCCGATGAGTATGTTTCGTTACATTTAGAGCATAACTTTAATGGTAGGCTTTTTGCCAGAATCCCGCTTTTAAGGAAACTTAACCTAAGGGAGATAGTTGGTGTTAAAGGGGTATATGGTACAGTTTCTCAAAGAAACATCGATTTAAATGCTTCAAGTATAACTTATCGTGCTCCTGAAGATGTGTATTGGGAGTATCATGCGGGTGTGGGGAATATATTTAAAGTGTTCCGTATCGATTTTGCATGGAGGGGTAGTTACCTTGATTTACCCGATATTAACACGTTTGCTGTTAAAGGAACTTTTGGTTTTCATTTTTAATATTCTTCGTTGGTATAAAAAAAATTGTATTTTAGTATCGAATACCTAATTGTCCATTAATTTTTACTATATGAAAAGCATAGTTATATGCATTTTTACTTTGTTTGCCTTAGTGTCTTTGGGGTGTAAACAACAAAAAAAAGAAGAGCAAAGTAAACCTGAGGAAGTTATTGATAAAGTAACTCATGTTGAGTCACAGCAAAATGTAGCTCCAGCCGAAAGATATTTTACAGATACCCCTGTTGCTGTAATTAAAAATGGGGAGATTGAGTATACTGACTATGATGCTTTTTTTGAGAAATGGAAGTTATTTACCGGTAAAGAAGGAGATATAGCGACCATAGAAATTAAGGAGACTGATGTTCAGGATGGAGATGGTAATTTTTATATGGTGCTGGCGTCCAGTGCTGATAAAAAAACAAAATTCGGAACTTTACTTACCGTGCGTGACTCTAAGCTGTATTATTATGCTGCGCAGGATATGGTGATTATGATAATGTGTAAGGGGTGTGTGGATGATTGTGATGTTGTTGTGGCTTATAATGGAGGGGTAGCAAGTCTTTCGTGTTCAGAAGGATGTTCTGATTGTATTAAGCGTGAAGGTGTTTTCAGGCTTAAGAGGAGTAAGCAATAGTTTTTTAACATTTAGTTAGGAGTTTTGATAAGCGAAAAAGATTACTTTCGTTTGAAATAGTGTCATTTAAATAATTAAACCTTGCCTTATTATGAAAAAAAATACTTTATTAGGTCTTTTATTTTTATTTGTTTCTCTAGCTTTTGTATCCTGTAGTGATGACAAATCTAACGTTGAGATGAATAATGGAGATACAGCTTTGAGTCTTAAAAGCAGGTCTTCTATATGGAGTGCTCCCATTGCTGAAATGCAAAATGGTGAAGTCGTTTTAATAGTGCCTGAAAGTGATTTGTTACAGGCTTTCAATGAGTATTTTAAAGAGAATGGTCATGTAGAGCAGGTTCAATCTGTTTCTGTCGTAAAAAAAGTAGCAACTAACGATTCTAGTATAGAACGTTTTTTTCTTATAGGCTCAACAGCTGATAACCTTTCGGCTAATGTTATATTAAGGTCAGAGCCATCTTCACCTCAATTTTCTGTAGATGATTCGTTTCAATTTGTTGCTTTTTGTGAAGGTTGTCCAAGCGGATGTCATATTAAGTTTTTGAAACATGAAGGTCAGCTTATACCTTATTGTGATGAAGGGCCTTGTACTATTTGGTGGTGTGAGCAATTTGAAGAGGGTAATCCTTTAAATCAATAATTAAAATACTGAAAGTAGTTTTTATTAATAGTTAATACGTATAGTAGTTTAAAGTCTTCTTTTTAAGAAGACTTTTTTATTTCATATACTTTTTATTTTTGCTCAAGGTGTAAAATAATATGGTTTCCCTATTAAATTTATGTAAATACACTACTAACCAGTGTTTTTAATAGGGGTGTTGCTTTGTAAACAGTATTTTTTGCATTAATTTTGCAGCCGCAAAAACTGTAAATGAAATAAATACAACAAAATAAAATGAGCGCAGCAAAATCAAATTCGTTCGATGTACTTATCGAGATACCAAAAGGAAGCAGAAATAAATATGAGTATGACTTTGAACTAAAGAAAATACGTTATGACAGGATGTTATTCTCATCTATGATGTATCCTGCAGATTACGGTTTCATTCCTGAAACTCTTGCTCTTGACGGTGATCCTCTTGATGTACTAGTACTTGTTACAGAACCTACTTTCCCTGGTTGTGTTATGGAAGTTAAGCCGATTGGTGTATTCCATATGGCAGATGAGAAAGGTCCGGATGAGAAAATTGTTTGTGTACCCATGTCAGATCCAATCTGGAATAAGTTAGAAGACCTAAGCGATATGAATCCGCACCTTCTAAAAGAAATTGAGCACTTCTTTAAAGTATACAAAGATCTTGAAAACAAGAAAGTTGATGTAGAAGGATGGGGAGATGTTAAGGAAGCTCGTGAAATTATAGAGAAATGTGTTGATCGTTTTGAGTCTTTACAAGACAAACCTGCTGAATTATTTAGCATCAGATAATAATATTTCCTAAAAAAATATGAAAAAAGCAATATTCTGTATAGAATATTGCTTTTTTATTTGTTTTTGTTTTGTTACATTTACTAATGTATTAACAAACCAAACAATTTTTTTATGGAATCAATAATGATTTACGTGCCTGTAATAATGGCCGTTGTAGGATTGCTGTTTATGGCAGTCAAAAGATCATGGGTCCTTAAGCAAGATGCCGGTGACGGGAAAATGAAAGAAATCTCAGATCACATCTATGAAGGAGCTTTAGCTTTCCTAAAAGCAGAATATAAATTATTAGCATTTTTTGTTATAGCCGCCAGTATAGCCCTGGCGGTTATTTCTTATATAGTCCCCACTACAGATATACTTATTGTGGTAGCTTTTATTTTTGGGGCCTTCTTTTCTGCGCTAGCAGGAAATATGGGAATGAAAATAGCTACCAAATCTAATGTTAGAACTACACAGGCCGCAAGGTCAAACCTGCCTCAGGCACTTAAAGTTTCGTTTGGCGGAGGTACGGTTATGGGACTTGGTGTTGCCGGGCTTGCCGTATTAGGGTTAACAGGTTTCTTTATCTTCTTCTTTCATTACTTTATGAATGGTGTTTGGGCACCGGGAGACTTAGGAGGTGATCCAAAAACTGCTCAGGAACTAATGACTATAGTACTGGAAACTCTTGCAGGATTTTCTCTTGGAGCCGAATCTATCGCTCTTTTTGCCCGCGTAGGAGGTGGTATTTATACTAAGGCAGCCGATGTAGGTGCCGACTTAGTAGGTAAAGTTGAAGCCGGTATACCGGAAGACGATCCGCGTAACCCTGCTACTATTGCCGATAATGTAGGGGATAATGTAGGAGACGTTGCCGGTATGGGAGCCGATTTGTTCGGGTCGTATGTAGCAACAGTTTTGGCGGCAATGGTTTTGGGTAATTATGTTTTAAGAGATATACTGGTTGCTAACCCTGATGTTAGTCTTGCCTTTGGAGGTATTGGTCCTATATTGTTACCTATGGCGATCGCCGGATTCGGAATCCTGTTTTCTATTATAGGTACTTTATTGGTTAAAATAAAAAGTAACGATGCTAAGGAGGCAGAGGTTCAGGGAGCACTTAATGTGGGTAACTGGGTTTCTATAGCTCTTGTGGCTGTTTCATGTTATTTTCTGGTGACTTATTTATTGCCGGAAACTATGATGATGAATTTTTATGGAGAAGAGCCAAAAGAGATTTCTTCACTACGGGTATTCTACTCAACACTGGTAGGTCTTTTTGTGGGAGGTGTTATATCATCTGTGACCGAATATTATACAGGGCTTGGTAAAAAACCGGTTTTGGCCATTGTTCAAAAATCAAGTACAGGCGCAGGAACCAATATTATAGCCGGACTGGCAACAGGTATGGTTTCTACCTTCCCAACAGTACTGCTTTTTGCAGGTGCGATTTGGGGGGCTTATGCTTTTGCAGGTTTTTATGGTGTTGCACTGGCGGCATCGGCAATGATGGCAACTACTGCTATGCAGTTGGCTATTGATGCTTTCGGTCCTATTGCAGATAATGCAGGAGGTATAGCCGAAATGAGTGAACTGCCTAAAGAAGTAAGGGGTCGTACCGATATTCTGGATTCTGTAGGTAACACTACTGCAGCAACCGGTAAAGGGTTTGCAATTGCATCAGCAGCTTTAACATCGTTAGGGCTTTTTGCAGCCTATGTAACCTTTACGGGTATAGACGGTATTAATATATTCAGAGCTCCTGTACTGGCTATGCTTTTTGTAGGTGGTATGATTCCGGTTGTATTCTCAGCATTAGCTATGAATTCGGTAGGTAAAGCAGCAATGGATATGGTTTATGAGGTTAGAAGGCAGTTTAAGGAGATTGCAGGTATAATGGAAGGTACAGGTAAGCCAGAGTATGGTAAATGTGTAGAAATCTCTACAAAGGCCGCTTTACGCGAAATGATGCTGCCTGGATTACTAACTATTGGTTTTCCTATTGCAATTGTACTTATAGGGATGCTGGTTTATCCTGATAACCATCAGCTGGTGGCCGAAATGTTGGGTGGCTACATGGCAGGTGTAACCGTATCAGGGGTACTTTGGGCGGTATTCCAGAATAATGCCGGAGGAGCTTGGGATAATGCAAAGAAATCATTTGAGGCCGGAGTTATGATTAACGGGGAGATGACCTATAAGGGGTCTGACGCGCACAAGGCAGCCGTAACAGGTGATACTGTGGGTGATCCTTTTAAAGATACATCGGGTCCGTCTATGAATATCCTTATCAAATTAACCTGTCTTATAGGTCTTGTTGTAGCTCCTATTTTAGGGGGACATGATGCTCACAGTATGAATGTGCAGTCGGCTACAGTAATTGAACAACCTATAAATACTGCGGTTGAAAAACGTACAGAAATAACAGTTGAAAAAGAAAGAGGTGAAGATGGTAAGGTTACTGCTAATGTGGTAATATCTACCTACACCACAAACGAAGATATAAAAATGGAGCAGAAATCCTTTGAAGGTACAGAAGAAGAAGTGGATGCAAAGATTAACGAATTACGGGAAAATAATAAGTAAATTAATCCACTTTAAAGAAAATGCCCCTACAATTGCAGGGGCATTTTTTATTTTTTAGAAAAGTCCGTTTAACTCAGCGTTAATTCGGTTTATAATGTCACCCAAATCTTCGGGGCTGTCAACAAAATCATTCTTGTCTACATCTATAATAAGCAGTTTGCCTTTATCGTAGTTTTGAATCCAGGCCTCATAGCGTTCGTTTAGCCTGCTAAGGTAGTCTATGGATATGGAGTTCTCGTAGTCGCGTCCACGCTTATGTATTTGCTTTACAAGGTTAGGGATGGAACTTCTTAGGTAAATAAGCAAATCAGGAGCGCCCACAAAAGTTTCCATAAGCTCAAAAAGAGAAGTGTAGTTGTTAAAGTCCCTGTTGCTCATTAAGCCCATGGCATGAAGGTTAGGTGCAAAAATATGCGAATCCTCATATATTGTCCTGTCCTGAATGATGTTCTTTCCGCTTTCCTTAAACTGTAATACCTGTCTTAGTCGGGTATTTAAAAAGTAGATTTGCAGATTGAATGACCAGCGTTCCATCTGATGATAAAAATCGTCCAGATAAGGGTTGTCTACCACGTCTTCAAAATGTGGTTCCCATTTAAAATGTTTGGCCAGTAGTTCTGTTAGGGTAGTTTTTCCGGCCCCTATATTTCCGGCTACTGCTATATGCATTATTAGGTACTTGTTATTTTATATTGAATGATGTCGTTGTCTGTAAAAATAGATAAAATTTGCTCTTTGTAGTGAAAACTCTTAAAGCTTTTTTCCTTTATCTCAATTAGTTTACGGCTCTGGGTTTCCAAGTCGTAAAGGTACATATTATTGTCTTTCTTGTACAGTACTTTTTGTGGAGCTATAAACTGCAGTTGGTCAAAGTCCTCTGTTGTGCCCAGTGTATTTACCTTACCAAACAGGTTTACCCTATAGCAGGTATTGGTGCTGTTTACCCAGTAAAAGTAATTGTAGTCAGACTGATAATATTTCATGCCTCCACTTAATTGTGGTGTAATTGTTTTATAGCTATTTTGGGCTATATCATACAGTCCTATCTGTTGTGTGTTAATATCATAAATCCACAAACGGTTTTGTGAAGCCAGGCTAACGGCTTCAGCTATTATGGCTTGGGGAGTGTCAGAAAAATTTACTCTGGCAGTTTCGGTAAGTTGGCTGTCCAGCAACACTACGGTATTGAAGTTTTTGTAGAACAAAACTACCTGTAACGGGTTTTGCAGGTCTACCTGATAAATATCGCCCAGTGAAAGGCTTTTGTATTTAAGAACCTTATTGTCTTTTTGTTTCTTAAACTCATTATCGCTTATGGTATACTCATAACCAAAGGCATCGGTGCCTATATATCTTTCGGGTGCAGCCTTGCTGTTAGAAAGAAATTTGACAGGTATGGTGAGTTCCTGTGCTGATATACAGGTACAAACAAAAAACAGGAGTATAACAAGGGGATTTTTCATACTTAGCCAAAATACAAAAAATTAGAATGAGAGAAAACTTAATCTTTTTTTAAAAAAGTCATGTAACGAATGGGCTTTTGGATAGTCTAACAAATAAATGCAAAAACCAATCGATATGAAAAACTTCACTTTTTATGTTATAACATTACTTTTTTCTGTGTTCGTGTCTAACGCTCAGGAATTTCAGGGAGAGGCCGTGTATGAGTCTAAAACCAGTATGGAAGATGCCACAAAACAACTAGACGGGAATAAGGATATTACGCCGGAAATGAGGAAAATGATTGAGGAAAGAATGCGTCCAATGTTTGAAAAGACCTTTATACTTCATTTTGATAAAACAGCTTCTGTTTATGAGGAAGAGCAAAAACTTGATGCACCGGGACAGGGTGGAGGAATGTTTAAAATGATGTCATCCATGATGGGCGGCGGCGGAAAACACTACAAAAATATTAAGGATAAGCGTATACTTATGGAGAAAGATATTTTTGGGAAAGAGTTTTTAATAGACGATTCGCTTCCGGCAATTAAATGGAAAATGGTAAACGAAACCAAAAAAATAGGAAACTACACTTGTTTTAAAGCTACTGCTAATATGCCGGTAGATAAAACCAACCTGATGAACATGCGACCTAAAAAAGGAGCGGAAGAAAAAATCAAAAAATTACAGGAAGAGGGCAAGGAAGAAGAGTTGAGAAAAACCAATTTTATGGATATGGTAGAGATGCCGGAAGCGGTTGAGATAACTGCGTGGTATACCCCCGAAATACCTATTAGCCAGGGGCCGGGTAATTACTGGGGGCTTCCGGGACTTATACTGGAAGTTAGCGACGGTAAAACAATGATACTTTGTTCTAAAATAGTACTTAATCCTAAAGATAAGGCCGAGATTAAAGAGCTTAAAAAAGGAGAGAAAGTAACTCAGGAAGAATTTGCCGAAATCCTGATGAAAAAAATACAGGAAATGCAGGAAATGCGTGGTGGGCCAAGAGGCGGAGGTCATCGTGGTATGGGCAGACCATAATCCTGATTGAAAAAATAATAAGCCTAGGTATAATGGGGAGGGGAATCCTATTAATTATTACTCAGGGTAAACAGAATAAAATTACACTAACCAACCAAATGAGAAATTTTTTATTTGCTGTTGTACTTTTGGTTTCGGCCTTTGTGCAGGCACAAAGCATTCACGTGCAGGGTACGATTAAAGATTCTACCGGGACAGGTTTGGAAATGGCCAATATAATGGCGGTTAACAAAACCACCAACGAGATGGAATCGTATGCTATTACCAATGAGAAAGGTAAGTACCAACTTACCCTGAAAACCAATACGAGTTATATTTTAAAATCAAGCTATATAGGATATACACCAAAAGAAGAGATAATAACCACAACTACCGATGATATGGTGAAAGACCTTGTGCTTCAGCAGGGTGTAGAGCTGGCAGGACTTGAAATTACCTATGAAATGCCGGTAACCATAAAAGGAGATACGATAGTGTATAACTCTGATTCTTTCACAAACGGTAGTGAACGTAAACTGGAAGATGTACTAAAAAAGCTTCCCGGGGTTGAGGTAAATGACGACGGAGAAGTAACTGTAGAGGGTAAAACCGTATCCAAGCTTATGGTGGAAGGGAAGGATTTTTTTGACGGAGATACCAAGCTTGGGGTTAAAAATATTCCTGCGGATGCCTTAGATAAGATCGAGGTGCTTCGTAATTACAATGAGGTTAGCCAGCTAAAAGGGCTTGAAAACAATCAGGATAATGTGGCAATGAACATTAAACTGAAGGACGGTAAAAAGAATTTTTGGTTTGGAGATGTTACTGCCGGAGCCAGTATAGGCGAGGGCGAACGCTACCTTGTAAACCCTAAGATGTTTTACTATAGTCCTAAATACAGTATTAATGTTATAGGTAACCTTAATAATAACGGTGAACTGCCACTTACCATTCAGGATTATATGAAGTTCTCGGGAGGTTTCCGTAACATGATGCGTAAAGGTGGTACCAGTTTTAATATCGGTTCTAACGATTTGGGTATATCGCTGCTAAGAAATAACAGGGCTAAGGAGATTGAAACCAAATTTGGAGCAGCTAACTTCAGTTATAATCCAACCGAATCGTTAACCATTAGCGGTTTTGGGATCTATAACTCCAGCCGTACGGAGACCGAAACACAAACCCGAAACCAGATATTAGACCCTGAAACAGGAGAAACACAAACCACACAGGAAACAGATGAAAGGTCACTGCAAAAAAGTGATTTTGCCCTGTTTAAGTTAAGTGGAAGTTATATTCCAAATAAAAACCTTCATGTTGATTATGATGCTTTCGTAAAAGCTTCAAGCCAACAGGAAGATAACGGTTTGTTCTCGTCGGTTTTTCCGGAAACAGAACAGGATCAGGAAATCTATTCGGTTAAAAAGCAAAAACCTTTTTCATTCAATCAAAACTTCAACCTGTACTATACTTTAGATGATAAAAATGTACTGGCTTTTGAAGCACAGCACCTGTATCAGGATGAAGATCCGTTTTATAATGCTAACTTGGGTAATAATCCGTTTCCTGATTCGGGAACCGGAGATACATCTCTTAACTTAGGTTTATCGCCTGCTACCCGTTATGATATTTCGCAGGAACGCTTTGTGACTACCAATAAACTTGATGTTAAAGCTGACTATTACTATATGGTTACGCCAAGAAGTAACATCAACCTGACGCTGGGGGATACGTATTCATACCAGAGTTTTAATTCGGATATTTTCCAAATGTTGGACGACGGTTCTCAGGACAATCTTGATGATAACAGTAAGAACGATGTGAACTACAGTTTTAATGATGTGTTTCTTGGGCTGCACTATAAATTTATAACCGGTAAGTTTACTTTTAATCCGGGTGTGAGTCTGCATAGTTATAATGTGTATAATGAGCAGAAGGATGTGAAAGTCAATAACGATTTTTACAGGCTATTGCCGGATGTATATGCACTTTACCAGATTAAAAAATCGGAGAGCCTTACCTATACCTACAACATGACTACCCAGTTTACCGATGTGACCAACTTTGCACAGGGACTTATATTCACGAACTATAACTCGCTTTTCAGGGGTAACCCGTATCTTGAAAATGCTCTTTATCAAAGCCATAATCTGCGTTACTTTAAGTTTGATATGTTCAACTTTACACAGGTGTTTGGTTCAATTACCTATAATCACCGTATGGATGCTATTAAAAGCCTTGCAGGGTATAACGGGGCTAACAGCATAAGTACTATGGAAAACTCTAATTTTGCCGATGAATCTATAAGCGGAGTAATAGGTTATAACAGGAGTTTTTGGCGTTACTACAAAGCTTCTGTAGGGGCAAATTTAAACTGGAATAAATACAACAACTTCAGGTTCGATCCGCAAAGTGGGGTACAGGGAGTGCCGTCACTGGAAAACTCAATCAGGCAAACCAACGAACAGTTTACACAAAGTTATTCGGTTAGTTTCTCTACTAATTATAAAACCATGCCTAACTTAGAGCTTGGTTACAGCATAAGTATTAATGACTATGCTAATAACAAATTCTATAACCACAGGCCATTTGCTAAACTTGATTATTATTTCTGGGATTCGTTTACCGTTACTGCTGATTATCAGTTTAACCATTACTATAATGACGCAAGGACATCAGATAACAAATACGATTTTCTGGATGCTTATGTTATGTACAGGAAACCGGGAAGCAAATGGGAGTTTAAAGTGGGCGGAACCAACCTGCTTAATACCACTTCGCTTAATGATGACAGCTTTAACCAGTTTAGAACAAGTGTATCTCGATACAGGGTTCAACCACGATATTTAATGCTTACTATAAAGTATGGTATATAATATAAAAAAGGCAGCCAACTGGCTGCCTTTTTTATTTGTATAACAATCGGGATATTAAAGCCCGAATGCTTCTTTTACTTTTTCTACATAGTCTAATTTTTCCCATGTAAACAATTCTACTTCCAGTGTTTTTTGTTCTCCGTTTGGAGAGGTGAAAGTTTTTGTTACCGTTTCAGGCTTACGGCCCATGTGTCCGTATGCAGCTGTTTCGCTGTATATAGGGTTTCTTAGTTTAAGGCGTTGCTCAATAAAGTAAGGTCTCATGTCAAAAATTTCCTCTACTTTTTTAGCGATTTCACCATCCTTAAGGTCAACTTTTTTAGTGCCGTAAGTATTGATGTAAATACCCATTGGTTTAGCCACCCCAATAGCATATGATACCTGTACTAAAATCTCATCGGCAACACCTGCAGCAACAAGGTTTTTAGCAATGTGACGTGTAGCATAGGCAGCACTACGGTCTACTTTACTAGGGTCTTTACCCGAGAAAGCACCACCGCCGTGAGCACCTTTACCTCCATAAGTATCTACAATAATTTTCCTTCCTGTAAGTCCGGCATCCCCGTGAGGTCCGCCAATAACAAATTTACCGGTAGGGTTAATGTGATACTCAATCTCATCGTTAAACAGGTAAGCATACTGTGGGTTCTTTTCCAGTATTCTTGGTATAAGGATATCCAGTATATCTTGTTTAATTTTAGCAAGCATAGTAGGCTCATCAGCAAAATCATCATGCTGAGTTGAGATAACTATGGTTTTTATTTTTACAGGCTTGTTATCATCATCATACTCAAGCGTAACCTGAGATTTAGCATCAGGGCGCAGGTAAGTAATCTCTTTATCCTCACGACGTAAAGCTGCAAGTTCCTGTAGTAGTTTGTGCGATAGGTTAAGTGCCAGTGGCATATAATCTTCGGTTTCGTTTGTAGCATAACCAAACATCATCCCCTGGTCACCGGCTCCCTGCTCTTCTTTAGTAAGCCTGTCTACTCCCTGGTTGATATCCTGAGACTGCTCGTGTATGGCAGATAAAACACCACATGAGTTAGCCTCAAACATATATTCGCTTTTTGTGTAGCCTATTTTCTTAATTACATCGCGTGCAATTTGCTGCACGTCAAGGTAAGTTTTTGATTTTACTTCTCCTGCAAGTACTACCTGTCCTGTTGTAACAAGAGTTTCACAGGCTACTTTTGAATCGGCGTCAAAAGCCAGGAAGTTATCAATCAGCGCATCCGAAATCTGGTCAGCAATTTTATCAGGGTGCCCTTCGCTCACTGATTCTGACGTAAATAAATATGCCATAAAATGTTTACTAATTTATGTAATGAAAAACAGTGCTGAATGCGGCAAGTGCTAAAGGGAAGTGGTCCTGCTTTAGCATTTTTTATTGAGGTTGCAATCAGTACAAATCTTTCCTCTAATTTTTTCTCCTGCAAAGGTATAAAACCTATTTGGAATAAAAAAAACTGCTTAGGATTTTAATATTTTCAAAAGTGTTTTTTAACGCTGTTTATTTAAATACGTAGTATTTAAGTACCTGTTTATGTATTTTTAAAATGTTAATTTTTACTTTTTGTGTTGCTTATGTCGGGAATTGTTCGGATGTTTGTTATTCAAAATCAGAGAAATGAAATTTATTATTTGCAATATGTCATACTTTACGTGGAAGATTTCCGCAGGGGTGACTGTTGACTAATTTTAAATTAAAATTATATAAAACACAGAGCCCCTGCCGACAGCAGGGGCTTTTTTATTTTAAATTATTATTTGGCAATAACCGTAATAGGGACATGAAAGTTTTTAATTCGTTTACATCGTTTACCGCAATCATTTATAAGTTCATCTGTATCTCGTATACCTGGATGTGGAAGCCCTATGTATATTGCCAAAAGCGAACGACTTAATATTTAGTTTTATAATTCAAGTGTAAGGTCCTTTTGGTAAACTCCAGGAGGACCTTTTTTTATTTCAATCATTCTCATTTAAAAATAACAATATTATGAACACAACATCTATTAACGTACTGGGGTACACAGGTAACAATAAGCAATTTGTAGTTAAAACACTTAATACTGATTTAAGGATAAGTGAGAACGAAAAGTTTCCGGAACTACAGGGACCTAATCCTTATGAATATATTTTAGCAGGATTTGCCGGATGCATTAATTCATTGGGACAACTGGTGGCCGGAGAGCAGGGTATTGAGCTTAACTCATTACAGGTAGAAATTACAGGAAACTTTAATGCAGCAAAATATGAAGGAAAGAACACGAAAGAAAGAGCCGGTTTCAGTAAACTGGAAATTACCCTTAAGCCATCAACAAAAGCTTCTTTAACCGCTTTACAGCGATGGGTAAAAGAGATACAGGCGCGCAGCCCTGTGTATGATAATCTGGTCAATACTACCCCCGTCGACCTCATACTCTACAAAGAATACCATTACTAATTTCGTAATGGTTTATATAAAAAGATTTTAAGTTGTTTTTTGTTTGTTTGTGAAGAACTGGTCTCTCCCCCTGCGCCATAACAGGGGGGAGTCCATTCTTAAAAAGAAAAAAGTAAAAAAAAATGAATAACAGGATAAACATAGTGCTCTTCGGTATAGGAAACGTGGGGAGCGCACTCATAAATAAAGTTTTAAAAGAAAGAAAAGGCCTTGCGCTGGATAATAAAATAGACCTGAGGTTTCCGGTGATTACCAACTCATCTGTAGCCTTTTTTGAAAAGGAGGGGGTAAACTTCTCGTGGGAGGCTAACTTTATACAGTTTGGCATTCCGTTCAAAATGGAAGATGTGGTACAATACCTGCGTGCTAATAATATTAGCAACCTCATTGCAGTTGACGCTTCGGGGGATGACAGTCTTCCGTTAGATTATACAAAGTTGCTTAAAAGCGGGTTTAATGTAGTGTCGGTAAATAAAAATGCAACAGGACTACCTGCATCATTTAAAGATGAGGTTAAACTGGCAGCATCGGTACACGGGTTAGAAGCCCTCTTTTTAGGTGCTCCTAAAGACAGCAGAGGGGAAATAGTACAAAAGTTATTTGAAGCTCTGGTAGAGATTGCCGAAAAACAAAAGAAACTGGCAGCTTAATAAAACAGGGACTAATAATTCATTATCATGTGTGTTTAAAGGGCAGGTCTAAGGGCCTGTCTTTTTCTATGTGCTTTTACAGGTTGCATTTATTGTAGAATTATAGACTTGTAATTCAGTATGCTGTTTTTATTTGCATAATATTAATTTATTACATTACTTTGCACTGTTCTTATACAAATTGATTTGTTATCACGAAAGGCAGAGGGAATAGACCCGATGAAGCCTTAGCAACCCTTTAATCTTTAAAGAAGGTGCTAAATTCTACCGCAAGCGCGGATAGATAACACAAGGAAAATACTCCCGTATTTTCTCTCTCCACTTTTTTGATGACATATTGATATTATAACGGAACATTAATCCGAATATAAACTGTTATGTCAAAAATACATCAGGCTCTTAACGAAAGGATACTTATACTGGATGGTGCTATGGGTACCATGCTACAGCGGTATAATTTTACGGAAGAAGATTTTAGGAGCGAACGATTTGCAGATTTTCCGCATCCGTTAAAAGGGAATAATGACCTTTTATCACTAACCCAGCCACAGGCTATAAGGGATATTCATGCCTTATACTTTGAAGCAGGGGCTGATATCGTGGAAACCAATACCTTCTCGGGTACTACCATTGGTATGGCCGATTACCACATGGAACATTTAGTATATGAACTTAACTATGAGTCGGCTAAAATTGCCCGTGAGGTTGCCGATGAATACACTGCCAAGAATCCTGATAAACCACGTTTTGTGGCAGGCTCTTTAGGTCCTACAAACCGTACGGCAAGCATGTCGCCCGATGTAAACGATCCGGGATACAGGGCTATTACTTTCGACCAACTTTTAATCGCTTATAAAGAACAGGTACGTGCCCTTATTGACGGTGGTAGTGACCTGCTTTTGGTAGAAACCATTTTTGATACCCTTAATGCTAAAGCTGCCCTTTTTGCGATAGAGGAGGTAAAGGAAGAACTAGGTTTGGACATACCTATAATGGTAAGCGGTACCATTACCGATGCTTCGGGCAGAACACTTTCAGGACAAACGGTTGAGGCCTTTTTGATATCCATTTCCCATATACCGCTGCTGAGTGTTGGTTTCAATTGCGCACTGGGTGCCGATCAGTTAAAACCATACCTGAAAAGACTGGCACATAACACATCATTTAATGTATCGGCACACCCTAATGCGGGACTGCCAAATGCATTTGGACAGTATGACCAGACAGCAGAGGAGATGCAGGTGCTTATTAAGGAGTATCTGGATGATAATCTGATTAATATTATAGGAGGGTGCTGCGGTACAACACCAGAGCATATTAGATTAATTGCAGAAGTTTCGGCTAACTATAAGCCAAGACAGTTGCCCGTTGTTAGCTAAGAGGAAACATGAAGGAGAATATACAAAGATATTTAAAGCTGTCGGGGCTTGAACCGTTAATCGTTACGCCCGAGAGTAATTTTATAAATGTAGGGGAACGTACTAATGTTACGGGATCCCGAAAATTTTTGCGCCTTATAAAGGAAGAAAAATATGAAGAGGCGCTGGACATTGCCCGTGCACAGGTAGAGGGTGGTGCCCAGATTATAGATATTAACATGGATGAAGGGATGTTAGACGGCGTTAGTGCTATGACAACATTTCTTAACCTTATAGCCTCTGAACCCGATATTGCACGTGTGCCTATTATGATAGACAGCTCCAAGTGGGAGATTATAGAGGCAGGGCTTAAAGTGGTACAGGGTAAAAGTGTGGTAAACTCCATCAGTCTTAAAGAGGGTGAAGAACTGTTTATTGAACACGCTAAAAAAGTAAAACGCTATGGTGCTGCTGTAATTGTAATGGCATTTGATGAGGTAGGTCAGGCTGATAATTACCAAAGGCGTATAGATATCTGTAAACGATCGTACGATATACTGGTTAATAAGGTGAACTTCCCTCCGGAAGATATCATTTTTGACCCGAACATTTTCCCAGTAGCTACCGGTATGGAGGAACATCGCAAAAATGCGATTGACTTTTTCCGGGCAGCACAGTGGATAAGGCAAAACCTGCCTTATGCCCACGTGAGTGGAGGAGTGAGTAATGTATCATTCTCTTTTAGGGGTAACGATAAGGTAAGGGAAGCAATGCACTCGGCATTTTTATACCATGCTATTAAGCACGGTATGGATATGGGTATTGTAAATCCGGAAATGCTGGAAGTATATGATGAGATTGATGCGGCCCTTTTAGAACATGTGGAAGATGTACTGCTTGACCGCAGGGATGATGCTACCGAACGTCTTTTGGCTTTTGCCGAAAATGTAAAAGGCGATGCAAAGTCGGGAGAGAAGCAGGTGCAGGAGTGGCGCTCACTCCCGTTACAGGAAAGAATTACGCATGCCCTTGTAAAAGGGGTTGACGAATTTATAGAAGCCGATGTGGAAGAAGCACGTCTTTCTGCCGTGAAACCTATTGAGGTTATTGAGATAAACCTAATGGCGGGTATGAATGTGGTGGGCGACCTGTTTGGTAGTGGTAAAATGTTCCTGCCACAGGTGGTTAAGTCGGCACGTGTAATGAAAAAAGCGGTGGCTTACCTGTTGCCTTTTATTGAGGAAGGTAAAGGTAAGGGAACTTCAGCAGGTAAGGTTTTGATGGCAACCGTAAAAGGTGATGTGCACGACATTGGTAAAAATATCGTGTCGGTAGTACTGGGGTGTAACAACTTTGAGATTATAGATCTTGGAGTAATGGTACCGCCCGAAAGGATTATTGAAACCGCTATTAAGGAAGAAGTAGATATTATAGGTTTGAGCGGACTGATAACGCCGTCACTTGATGAGATGGTGTATCTGGCAAAGGAACTCGATAAACTGAATATAAGTATTCCTATCATGATAGGGGGAGCTACAACCTCAAGGGCACATACAGCGGTTAAAATAGCACCTGAATACAGGGAAACCGTAGTGCATGTTAACGATGCTTCGAGAGCGGTAACTGTGGCGGGAAATCTTATTAATACAGGTACAAAAACCGAATATTCCAAAACCATAAGGGAAGAATACGACAAGCTTAGGGAAGGTTACTTAAACCGTTCGCGTGATAAGGATTTCCTTTCCATAGCCGATGCAAGGGCTAATAAGCTTCAGATGGACTGGGAAAATTACATTGCCTGTAAGCCAAAAAAAACAGGCATACATACCATTTCACCATCGTTAAAGGAACTGGTGCCTTATATAGACTGGACCCCATTTTTTCGTACATGGGATTTGCATGGTAAATATCCTGATATACTTACTGATGAGGTAGTAGGAGAGCAGGCAGTTGCCCTGTTTGATGATGCTAAAAAAATGTTGGCTTCTATTATTGAGGAAAACTGGATGGTAGCAAAAGGAGTGTACGGAATATTTCCGGCAAACCAGGTGAACGATGATGATGTAGCCGTATATGATGAAAACGGAAATGAACTGGTTACTTTCCTTACACTAAGGCAGCAGTCACAAAAAACTAAAGGAGCACCAAATATTGCACTTTCAGATTTTGTTTGTCCTAAGGAAACAGGTAAAACAGATTACATGGGTGCGTTTTGTGTAACTACCGGTTTTGGTGTGGATGAAAAAGCTACCGAGTTTGAAAAGAACCATGACGATTATAACTCTATAATGGTTAAGGCGCTGGGTGACCGTTTTGCAGAGGCCTTTGCCGAATACCTGCACGAAAAGGTAAGGAAGGAGTTTTGGGGTTATGCCGCAAACGAAGAGCTTTCTAACGAAGAGCTTATAAAAGAAAGCTACAAAGGTATACGCCCGGCACCGGGATATCCTGCCTGCCCTGATCACTTAGAGAAAACAACCATCTGGGAATTGTTGGATGTAGAGAAAAATACAGGTGTAACACTTACCGAGAGCCTTGCCATGTGGCCGGCCTCATCGGTATCGGGGTACTACTTCGGGAATCCTGAAAGTAAGTACTTCGGTCTTGGTAAAATTAAACTGGACCAGGTTAAGGATTATGCCAAAAGAAGAAATATAACTATTGATGAAGCCGTAAAATGGCTTAACCCAAATATTGCAGATTAAATGAAAGTTACTGAGCATATAGAAAATGCAAATGGCAAAACATTGTTCTCTTTTGAGATACTACCACCGTTAAAGGGACAAAACATACAGTCTATTTTTGACAGCATCGATCCGTTAATGGAATTCAATCCGCCTTTTATAGATGTTACCTACCACAGGGAAGAGTATACTTACAAAGAGTTAGCAAACGGACTTTTGGAAAAAAAGGTAGTTAAAAAGCGTCCCGGTACGGTAGGTATATGTTCGGCCATACAAAATAAGTATGGGGTAGATGCTATTCCGCACATCCTTTGCGGTGGGTTTACCAAAGAGGATACCGAGAACTTTTTGATCGATCTTGACTTTTTAGGGATAGACAATGTGGTAGCCCTAAGGGGAGATGCGGTAAAAAGCGAAATCTATTTTAAGCCGGAAAAAGAAGGTAATCAATATGCCAGCGAACTGGTATCACAAATTGTAAATCTTAATAAGGGTATTTATTTGGATGATGATTTGCAAAATACATCAGCGACCGATTTTTGTATCGGGGTGGCTGGGTATCCTGAAAAACACATGGAAGCACCTAGTCTTGACAGTGATATTTATTTCTTAAAGCAAAAAATAAAGAACGGGGCATCATATATAATAACCCAAATGTTTTTTGATAATAAAAAGTTCTTTGATTTTGTAAACAAATGCAGGAAAGAGGGTATTAACGTGCCTATCATTCCGGGGTTAAAGCCACTGTCTACAAAAAAACAGCTTAACCAAGTACCACACCGCTTTAAGGTAGATATTCCCGATGAGCTTATCATGGAAGTGGTAAAAGCAAAAGATAACGATGCCGTTAAACAAATAGGTATTGAATGGTGTATTGCCCAAAGTAAAGAATTGGTAAAAGCAGGTATACCTGTATTACATTATTACTCTATGGGTAAATCAGATAATATAAAAGCAATAGGTAAGGAAGTTTTTTAATCTTACTTTTTAGTCATTTCCCTGAAGACAGACTCTAAGTTTCTGTTCTTTAAATTAAGTTGTAACGTCTTGATGCCGTTATTTTGTGCAAAGTCAAAAATTACAGGGCGCATGTCTTTATCCGTAGAGAACGTAAGTTCCCATATGTGTCCCTGTACGTTTTTGGCGATTGTAAGATTATCAAGCGTTTTTAGCTTTGCTTCTTCTACAGCAGTATCAAATTCCACTTCAATAACCTGCTGAGAATCCTGTACAAGGTTGTTCAGTTTTTTGTCGGTTACAATCTCTCCCTTATTAATAATGATAACGCGGTCGCAAATAGCTTCCACTTCCTGCATAATGTGTGTAGATAGGAAAACGGTTTTGTCTTTCCCTATATTCTTTATAAGGTCGCGTATTTCTACAAGCTGGTTAGGGTCAAGTCCTGTAGTAGGCTCATCCAGTATCAGTACCTCAGGGTCGTGAAGTAATGCGGTAGCAAGCCCCACACGCTGACGGTACCCTTTAGAAAGCGAACCTATTTTTTTGTGTGCTTCAGGGGTAAGTCCGGTAAGCTGTATTACGTCCTCAATACGGGATTTGGCAACTTTATAAACATCGGCATTAAAAGCCAGGTACTCCCTAACATACAGGTCAAGGTAAAGCGGGTTATGTTCCGGCAGGTAACCTACCGATTTTTGTACCGCTTTCTCTTCGGCAGTAACATCATGTCCGTTTACACTTGCTGTGCCTTCATCGGCAATAAGGAAAGTGGTAAGGATTTTCATAAGGGTAGATTTTCCGGCACCGTTAGGGCCAAGGAAACCTACTATCTCTCCCTTCTTTACAGAAAATGAAACATTATTAAGTGCCTTTTGTGCACCATAGCTCTTAGAGATATCCTTAACTTCTATAGACATAATTTACCTGTATTTGGAACAAAAATAATAAGAAAACAATATGATAACGCCGCAGGTTCCAATTTTATGATGATTAATTTTTACTAATGTGTATTTTGAAAAGAAAAATTTCCTATTTTAGCAGGAAACAATCCCAAAGATGTTCAATACAAACTTCTTTAACGCTTATTTTTATTTCTTCTTTAACAGAGAGGGGCGGGATTGTATTGTATTAAAATAATCATTTAGAATTTAAATTGATATACAGATCCCGACCTAACCGTCGGGATTTTTTTTGGATATATATGAAAAGAAAAATCGCAATCCAAGGCATTAAAGGGTCATTTCATCATCAGGTCGCTATGGCTTATTTTGGTAACGATATTTTGTTTGATGAGTGTATGACGTTTCCTGATTTGGTTACCAGTGTGGTAAGCCAAAAGTCCCGGCATGCTGTAATGGCGCTCGAAAATTCCATAGCAGGTTCCATTATTCCAAACTATGCACTTATAGACAGGAATAACCTATGCATTACAGGAGAGTATTACCTTGATATTAACATGAATCTCATGGCATTAAAGGGGCAGACAATTAAAGATATTAAAGAGGTGCATTCACACCCTATAGCTTTACTGCAGTGTGCTGATTTTTTTAGTAGGTATCCGCATATAAAACTGGTGGAAAGTGTTGATACCGCCGAAACCGCCCAGCGCATAAACGAAAAACAGTTAAAAGGTATAGCAGCGGTAGCGGGGTCTATGGCTGCGCAATTTTTTGATTTGGATATACTGGCACAGTCCATTCACACTATAAAAAATAATAAAACAAGGTTTGTGGTTTTACAGTCGGCATACAATCCGGTAAATAAGGATGAGGTTAGTAAGGTGTCGGTGAAGTTTGAGTTAAACGATACTCCCGGCAGCCTTGCAACGGTACTTAATGTGATTAACGACTGTAAACTCAATCTAACCAAAATACAATCAATGCCGATAATCGAGAAGCCTTTTCAGTACTCGTTTTTTGCCGATATGGTTTTTAACGATTACGGAGATTATGAAAAGGCAAAATCGGTATTAGAGATAATGACCATACAATTTAAAGTATTAGGCGAATATAAAAACGGAAAAGTATGATAGCACAGGCACAAAGGCTGGAACATATACAGGAGTATTACTTTTCCGGCAAATTAAGAGAAGTGAGACAAATGGTTGCCCAGGGGAAAAAGGTTATTAATATGGGAATTGGTAGTCCTGATTTACCGCCATCGCCACAGGTAATTACAGCGATGAGTAATGCAGTGAACGATAGTTTTGCACATGAATATCAAAGCTATCAGGGGTTGCCTGAACTAAGGGAAAGCATGGCGCGATTTTACAGCAGGCATTTTGATGTTGAACTGAATCCGGCAACAGAGATTTTACCGTTAATGGGGTCGAAGGAAGGAATAATGCATGTTTCCATGGCTTTTTTGAATGAAGGAGATAAGGTGCTAATACCAAACCCGGGGTATCCTACTTATATTTCGGCAACCCGCTTGGTGGGAGCACAGCCTGTATTTTATACGTTAAGTGAACAGAATAATTGGGAACCCGACTTTGATGCTCTCGATGAGACAGACTGGAGCAGGGTAAAAATTATGTGGACCAATTATCCGCATATGCCAACAGGAGCTAAAGGTAGTCGTACCATGTTTGAAAAACTGGTGGCACTGGCTAAAAAGCACGATTTCTTAATAGTAAACGATAACCCTTACAGCTTTGTGCTTAATGATAGTCCGCTTTCAGTTTTTCAGGTAGAGGGAGCAAAAGATGTTGCACTGGAGTTAAACTCTCTCAGTAAAACATTCAATATGGCCGGATGGCGTGTAGGAATGATTTCCGGCAATCCTGATTTGATAGTCTCGGTATTAAAAGTTAAAAGTAACATGGATAGCGGTATGTTTTATGGTATACAAAAGGGTGCGGTAGCTGCGCTTAACAGTGATTCGGGCTGGTTTTCCATGCTTAATGAAACCTATGGTAAAAGACGTGAGCTTATATATGAAATGGCCGAAAAGCTGGGATGTACCTATAAAACCGATTCTGCAGGATTGTTCGTTTGGGCTAAATTACCCGAAGAGGTAGCTTCGGCAGAAGCCTATATTGATGAGGTACTTTACGGTAAGGATATCTTTATAACACCCGGTACGGTTTTCGGCTCGGCTGGAGAAGGCTATATAAGGTTCTCACTGTGTGTAAACGAAAGCCAAATTAGTGAGGCCATACAGCGCCTTTAGTAAAAGTAATAAGTTAAATTTGTAAAATATTAAAACAGCCTTGTGCTGTACAGAGTTGTAATAATGGAAAACGATATATTAATGAGAACGTGGCTCGATGATTTAAACCTGTCACATCCACTTTTAATAGCAGGTCCCTGCAGTGCCGAAACAGAAGAACAGGTGCTTAAAATTGCACACGAACTTAAAGATTCTGACGCCAGTTTTTTCAGGGCAGGTATATGGAAACCCAGAACCCGTCCCGGAGGATTTGAAGGTGTTGGTGCCATAGGACTTAAATGGCTGCAAAGGGCTAAAGCCGAAACCGGGCTACCCATGGCTGTAGAGGTTGCTAATGCTACCCATGTTCAGTTAGCCTTAGAGCATAATATTGATGTGCTATGGATTGGGGCACGTACTACAGTTAACCCGTTTGCAGTTCAGGAAATTGCCGATGCATTAAAAAATACAGATAAGATTGTGTTGGTTAAAAATCCGGTAAATCCTGATTTGGCTTTATGGATAGGAGCGGTAGAACGACTGCATAATGCAGGGATTAAAAAACTGGGTGTTATTCACAGAGGATTCTCTACTTACGAAAAAACAAAATACAGAAATATACCCGAATGGCAACTGGCAATTGAGCTTCAAAACCGTTTTCCCGACCTGCCGCTTATTTGCGATCCGTCACATATTACCGGTAAAAGGGATATGATACAGGATGTTTCCCAAAAGGCACTTGATCTTAACTATGACGGACTTATAATTGAAACTCATATTGACCCGGATAATGCATGGAGTGATGCGGCACAGCAGGTAACCCCTACTGCCCTTAAGCAAATATGTAAGGATTTAAAAGTTAGGAAGGAAACCGATACCGAAGATGAGTTTACAGTGAAAATGAATAAGTTTAGGCTTAATATTGATGAACTGGATTCTAAAATAATAGATGTGCTGGCAAAGAGAATGAAGATAGCCGATGAGATAGGTCAGCTTAAAAAAGACAGGAATGTAGCCGTACTTCAAAATAAACGTTGGGTAGAGATACTTGACAAGATGATTGTACAGGGTAATGAGAAGGGATTAAGTGAAGATTTTATTATGAGCATATTTAAGGCGATACATGATGAAAGTATTAGTCATCAGCAAAATGTGATAAATAGAAAGGATTAATAAACTCATGGAGTTAAAATATTTATCTTTGCCGAATGACAGGACTTGTTTATAAATCTACCGGAAGCTGGTATACCGTTAAAACGGAAGCCGGCGACTTTTATGAATGCCGTATTAAGGGTAAATTCCGTATTAAAGGAATTAAAAGTACCAATCCGGTGGCAGTAGGTGATTTGGTAGATTTTGAACTTGATGAAACTTCAGATGATACTACAGGACTGATTCATAATATCCACGAACGAAAAAATTATATCATTCGTAAATCGGTAAACCTTTCTAAGCAGGTACATATCATCGCTTCTAATATAGATAAGCTTTTTCTGCTGGTAACCGTAAATAACCCTGTTACCACAACCAGTTTTATAGATCGTTTTTTAGTAACGGCAGAAGCTTATGGTATTGAAGCAGTAATTGTTTTTAATAAGATAGATACTTTTACCGAAGAGATGTTAGACGAACAGCTTTACCTGCAATACATATACAGCAGTATAGGTTATAAATGTTTAAGAGTTTCGGCTACCGAGAATAAAGGTATTGATGAACTTAAGGAAATGATGAAAGGAAATGTAAATATGTTTTCCGGTCATTCGGGAGTTGGTAAATCAACACTTATTAATAAGTTACAGCCTTCTCTAAACCTTAAAACAAAAGAAATATCCGAACAACACAGCCAAGGGCAGCACACTACTACCTTTGCCGAAATGTTTGAGCTTGATTTTGATGCCAAAATAATAGATACTCCGGGTATAAGAGGTTTTGGTATAGTAGACATGGAGAGGGATGAACTGGGTGATTACTTTCCGGAGTTTTTTGCTCTTAAGGATCAATGTAAGTTTAACAACTGCCTGCATAAGGATGAACCTTATTGTGCCGTTAAAGATGCTCTGGAAAATGATGAGATATCCTGGTCACGTTATAAGAGTTATCTGCAAATGCTGGATGGAGAAGACGAGAATTACCGAACCGATATTTATGGCGATGGTCGTGCCAGTGATAATCAGGAATAATGAGAGTAGTAATACAAAGAGTAAGCGAAGCATCTGTAACCATAGAGGGCAGGATAACTGCCGATATTCAAAAAGGGCTATTAATACTTGTAGGTGTTGAGGGTGCAGACACTAATGAAGATATAAACTGGTTGTGTGCCAAAATAGCAAAGCTCAGGATTTTTGGCGATGATAACGGAGTGATGAACCTAAGTGTTACCGAAGCTGATGGGGATATTATAGTTGTAAGTCAGTTTACGTTACATGCTGCAACAAAAAAAGGAAATCGTCCGTCGTATATAAAAGCAGCTAAGCCAGATGTGGCAATTCCGCTATATGAAGACTTTGTTAAAACGTTACAACAGGAAACAGGTAAGGTTATTCAAACAGGTGAATTTGGAGCCGATATGAAAGTTGCTCTTGTAAATGATGGTCCTGTAACTATTTTGATTGATTCAAAAAACAAAGAATAATTTTCTGTTTTGTTAAAAACGGTTATTTTTGGATAAAAGTTTTAACAAAATGTTTTTAAGAATTTACACACCTTTACTACTACTGTTCTTTTGTTATAATATTAAAGCTCAGGAAAATCTATCTGCATTTTCTATTCCTTCAGAGTTAAAAGAACATGCAAACGCCGTTGTGCGTTTAAACACTACAAATGTTGAGATTTCTTCACGTAAATCCATGAAAGTTAGTAAGAAAAAAGCGATTACTTTTTTAAACGAAACAGGATTTGAAAGCGCAGGTTTTTATGAATATTTTTCCGATTCTGAAAAAATTAAATCCTTACAGGCTGTAATATATAATTCGGCAGGGAGTGAGATAAAGAAAATTAAGAAAAAAGATTTTAAAATGACTTCGGTATCCCAGGGTGCAGGGATTACAGATAATAAAGTACTGTATCTTGATTATACTCCGGTGCAATATCCTTTTACTGTGGTTTATGAAAGTGAAGTAGAAACCATAAATACAGTTTTTATCTCTCCTTGGGTTCCTGTTGAAGGACTTTTTACCTCGGTAGAGAAGTCAGAGTATAGTATTGCCTATGATCCCGGTCTTGGGTTTCGATATAAGGAATATAACACTAATGATATTACAATAACTAAAGAGGAGCAGGAAGGTTTGCTTAAACTAACATGTGGAAATGTTCCTGCAATCAAATCGGAAGCCTATACTCCATATTCTTCTGTTATGCCAAAAGTAATGTTTTCATTAACCAGTATCCACCTTGAAGGGGTAGACGGTGAGTTTTCAGACTGGGCTTCTTTTGGATCATGGTATTATAATAATTTGCTTGTAGGGACTGATGAGCTTCCTGATGAGACTAAAGTGAAAATAAAAGAATTAGTTGGTACAGAGACCGACAGGTTAAAAAAGGCAAGAATAGTATATAAGTACGTTCAGGATAAAACCCGTTATGTTAGTATTCAGCTTGGTATTGGCGGGTGGAGACCTATGCTGGCTAAAGATGTAGACAGGCTGGGGTATGGTGATTGTAAAGCGCTTTCAAATTATACCAGAGCTTTATTAAAAGAAGTTGGAGTTGAGTCTTACTGTACAGTTATATATGGTGACCCGGGTAAAAAAGATATAACAGATGATTTTGTTTCTATGCAGGGTAATCATATGATACTTGCAATCCCAAACAATGACGAAATGATATGGCTGGAATGTACCAGTCAGGTTGTTCCGTTTGCGTTTCAGGGTAATTTTACCGATGACAGAATGGCTTTGGTTATCACACCTGAAAAAGGTGAGCTAATGCGTACTCATGTCTATGAAAAGGAAGAGAATACACAGTTTTTAAAAGGAAACTATATACTTTCTGATGACGGAAAAATAACAGGAAATCTTACTGTAGTCTCAAAAGGTATACAATACAATAATAAGTACCATCTTGAGGGAAAATCACAGGATGATTTGGATAAAATTTATAAGTCCAGTTATTTTAGCAATATCAATAATCTTAAACTCAATAAAATTCAGCTTTCCAATAATCGTAATGATGCTGAGTTTACAGAAGTGTTAGAGCTTGAGGCAAATAGCTATGCAAGCCTTAGCGGGCAAAGGTTAATATTTGCGGTTAATGCTTTTAATCAAAATGATAATGTGCCGCAACGCTACCGCAAGAGATATAATCCTTTTGAAATTTTGCGTGGTTATTGTGACAATGATGAGGTTGTTATAACCCTGCCTGAAGGGTATACTATAGAGGCTATGCCTAATGCTGTAGATATTAAAGAGAAATTTGGAGAATACAAGGCAGAGTGTAATCTTGTTGAGGGAAATAAACTTGTATATAAGAGAACTCTTGTAATTAACAAAGGTATGTATGAAAAATCAGATTACGACCTGTACAGGCAGTTTAGGGAAAAAATAAGCCGTAATGATAATGCAAAAGTAGTACTACTAAAACAATAAAAACACAAACCGAACCAAATCAAAACCAAACCTTACAACTATGAAGATTTTCAAATTTTTTATGTTCCTGCTTTTAGCGGGCCATAGTACCTATGCTCAAAAATATGAGCTTGGAAAAGTAACTAAAGAAGAGCTGGCTCAAAAAAGACATCCGTCAGACTCTACAGCGCCGGCAGCAATATTATTTTCAAGAGGGGAAACCTATATGGAGCTTTCAGAGAATGAAGGTTTTACTTTAGTTACTGAAGTTGATATGAAAATAAAGATTTACACCAAAGATGGGTATGATTGGGCAAATAAAGCTGTAAGTTATTATCACTCTGATAACGGAGATGAGTCTGTTGATTTTAATAAAGCGGCAACATATAACCTGATAGACGGTAAAGTTGAAAAAACGAAGTTAAAAAGAGAAGGTGAGTTTGATGAAGAACTAAGTAAATTTTACAGACAGAAAAAAATAATGATGCCCGATGTAAAAGAGGGAAGCATTGTAGAGTATCATTATGAAATAAGATCTCCTTTTACCAGTGTTTTTCCTGAGTGGAGATTTCAGGAGTCTATCCCGGTAAACTATTCTGAATATACAACCAGGATACCAGAATATTATACTTTTAATCCTGTGTTTAGGGGGTACCTTGTACCTAAGGTTAACAGGACAAAGAATAATAAAAAGTTTACTTACACATCAAAAAACAGGAGTGGAGGACAGGGTTTTAACGCTAGTAAAACCGGTTTTTCTAACAATGAAATTAACTATTTTGAAAATGTTGTAACCTATATTATAGAGAATGCTCCAATGTTAAAAGGAGAGCGTTTTGTTAATAATATAGATAATTATACCAGTAGTATTGAGCATGAGCTTACCATGACACAATACCCTAACGAGACCGTAAAGTCATACTCTCATACATGGGAAGACCTGGCTAAAACTATTTATAAGAATGATAATTTTGGAGGAGAGCTTAAAAAAACAAATTATTTTGAAGATGATGTTGATGCTCTTATAGCAGGTGTTACTTTGCCTGAAGAAAAATTAGCTATTATATTTACTTATGTAAGAGACAGGATGAACTGGAATGACTATTACGGATATAGTTGTCATGATGGGGTTAAGCAGGCTTATAAAAGTAAAACCGGTAACATTGCAGAAATTAACTTAATGCTTACAGCAATGCTAAATTATGCCGGTTTAGAAGCTAATCCGGTATTGGTAACTACCAGATCATCTAAAATAGCACTATTCCCTAACAGGTCAGCTTTTAATTATGTGATTGCATCTGTTGAGCTACAGGGAGGCTTTGTGCTTCTTGATGCGAGTTCAAAATCTGCACTGCCTAATATAAGACCTATAAGGTCGCTTAACTGGGAGGGAAGGCTGATAAAGAAAGACGGGACTTCGGTTGCGATAAATATGCTGCCTCAGTTTAACTCCAAGGAGAATATTACAATAATGGGAGAAATAGCAGAAGACGGAGTCATATCGGGTAAAGCAAGAGATCAGTATTATGATTATCATGCCTACTTGTTTAGGGAAGCATATAGTGGTACAAATGAAGATAGTTATCTTGAAAAACTGGAAGAAAGATATAACGGTATTGAGATTAATGACTACACTGTAGTGTATGATGAATTTAGTAAGCCGGTAACAGAAGAATTTAATTTTACACACAATAATGTTACAGATGTAATTGGAGATAAAATTTATATTAACCCATTACTGTTTTTTACTGATGACGAAAATCCTTTTAAACAGGAAAAAAGAGAGTATCCAATAGATTTTGTTTTTCCTACACAATACAGATATATGATTAATTTAAAAATCCCTGACGGATATATTGTAGAGTCATTACCTGAGTCTATTGCTTTGGCTATGGAAGATAATATAGGGTCGTTTAAATTTACCATACAGGCACAAAACAATCAAATACAGCTTATGGCTATTTCTGATATAAATTATGCATCTGTTTCACCAGCATATTATACTGTGCTTAAAGGTTTTTACCAAAAAATGGTAGAAAAGCAGGCCGAAAAAATTGTACTTACAAAAAAGATATAAATGAAAATAGGAAAACAAATAAGTGTTTTATTATTGTTGTTAACTACAGCTACTTTATTTGCTCAAAACTATAAGCCGGGTAAGGTGTCTGAAAAAGAGTTGGAAGAAAAAGCATGTCCTTATGATACTGATGCTCCTGCAGCTATACTGTATGAAAAAGGAGAGATTTCTTTTGATTTTAATAGTCAGGGAAAATGGATTATAGTAACCGATGTTTTTGTGAGACTCAAAGTTTATAGTAAAGACGGCTATGGTTATGCTAATGAAGGTGTGAGTTATTATGTTGATGGGGTAAACAGTGAAAGTGTTGAATTTTCAGATCTTGTTGTTTATAATTTGACAGACGGAAAGGTTGATAAAACTAAAATTAAGGATGATGGCGTTTTTGACGAAGAGATAAATAAAAAATGGAGAGTTAAAAAAGTAGCTTTTCCTAATGTTAAGGAAGGTAGTGTTATTGAGTATAGATACATTAAAAAAACACCTTATATAGCGAGTCTGCCAAACTGGTACTTTCAAAGTGATATTCCGGTTAAAAAATCAGAGGTTGAGTTTGGAGTGCCACAATGTTTTGTTTACAGCAGGATATTAAGTCCTTACTTTCCTTTAGAACAGGATAAAAAAACCAGAAATGCCTATAGAGAATACAGCACATCGGTAGGGAAAGGTGTTTATGGAACATCAAGCGGGTCCAACAAATCAGAAAAGGCATCATTAACATTTATCGAAAATGTGTATATCTATAAAGCCGAAAATGTTCCTGCTTTAAAGAATGAGGTGTTTGTTGATAATATTAATAACTACAGGTCTTTTGTAAAGCATCAGTTATCCAGTTCACAAATGCCTGGAGAAGCTGAAAAGAAATATGCTTCAGACTGGGATACTGTTGCGGCCAAAATATATGAGGATGAGGGTTTTGGAAAACAAATTGAAAATCAGTCTTACTACAGTGAAGATATTGATGCTCTATTGAAAGGAGTAACTAACGATGAAAAAAAAGTAGAGATTATTTTTGATTATGTAAAAAATAAAATGGCATGGAACGGAGATAAATCGTATTTGTGTACAGGGAATTTAAAAAGAGCATATGAGAGCAGAACAGGAAATTCTGCCGATATAAACCTTATGCTGGTTTCCATGCTTAAGTATGCCCGTGTAAATGCTAATCCAATTCTTTTAAGCACCAGAGATAACGGGCACGTGGCTTTTGTAAACAGAAACGAGTTTAACTATGTTATTGCAGGGGCACAATTACCCGGTAAAGTAGTGCTTCTGGATGCTACAAGTAAAAATGCAGGTATTGATGTGGTTCCGGTAAGAACCCTTAATGTTTTTGGTAGGATGATTACTGATGATTTGAAGGCAAAGGAAATCAGTTTGATGCCCGAAAAAAAATCCAGAGTAAATGTTATGCTGATAGCTTCACTTAATGCTGATGGGCAAATAGCTGGTAACATGAAAAAGCAGTATTTTGACTATGAAGCTTTAATTTACAGAGAAGAAAAAGGTAATACCTCTGAGGATGATAAAATCAGAGGGCTGGAAAACAGATATGGTATCAGGGTTGAAGAATATAGTGCGTCAAATGTTAATGAGGTTGATAAGGCAGTAGTAGAAGAGGTGTCGTTTACAAGTGACGTAGATGTAGCAGGTGATAAAATGTATTTTTCTCCTATGCTTATGCTGGGGATGACCCAAAATCCTTTTAAACAGGAAGAAAGGGTTTATCCTATTGATATTTTATATCCGCATCAGGAAAGATATGCTATAACCATAAACATTCCTGAGGGGTATAAAGTAGAGTCGTTGCCCGAATCAATAGCGTTAGGCACACAAGACGATTTTGTTTCTTATAAGTTTGTAGTGGCTGTAAATCAAAATAATCAAATACAAATTATAGCTCAGGAAGATGTTAAGTATGCCAGGATTAACCCTGAATACTATAAGGACTTAAAAGCATTTTATGGTGATTTGGTTAAAAAGCAAACAGAGAAAATAGTATTGATAAAAGATTAGTTATGAGAAATATATTCACCTTGCTGTTTGTGAGTTTTGCCTGTACTGTTTTTGCCGGCGATTTTAGGTTAGGTAAAGTATCTAAAGAAGAACTGATGGAGAAAGAGCATCCTCTGGATCCCTCTGCAGAAGCAGCTGTCTTATATAAAAAAGGGAAAACCTATTTTGATATAGAAAATGAAAAATGGGTTGTTTTTACCGAAGTAGAGGTAAGGGTTAAAATTTATAGTAAAGAGGGGTACGATTGGGCAAATGTTGCTGTGCCTTATTATTACAAAAGAGTAAGTGGAGAATCGGTTACTTTTAAGGATGCCGTGACTTACAATCTTGTTGACGGAGAAATACAAAAAACATCTTTAAAGAAAGGTGAAGAATTTACAGATGAGCTTAGTAAGACCAGAAGACAGAAAAAAATAATTCTTCCTGATGTAAAGGCGGGTTCTGTAATTGAATATAGGTATATCGTTAAGTCACCTTATATTTATAGCCTTGCAGACTGGTTTTTTCAGGACAGAATTCCGGTAAACTATGTTCAATATAATCTAAATATCCCTCAGTTTTTTTCCTATAATCGTATAATTAATTCGTATTATCCTGTAGAGGAAAAAACCGATATTGTTAAGCGTACTATAATAGACAGGCATGCTAAAATTAATTTGCATGAGGTTGCCCAGGAGTATGTGGTGAAAGATTTGCCTGCCTTTAAAACAGAAGCCTACATAGATAATGTTGATAATTATCTGCTTTTTGTGAAACATGAACTTTCCGAAAGTAGAAACATGAATGATAAGGTAACAAAATTTGCCTCAAATTGGGAGTCGGTAGCCAAAGTGTTATATATGGAAGATGATTTTGGTGATGAACTTAGAAAGACGTCTTATTTTAAGGATGATATTGAGGCTCTTATATCAGGCATTACTGATGAAAGGAAAAAAATGGAAACTGTTTTTAATTATGTAAAGAGCAGAATGTCCTGGACTGGTAGGTATGGTTTAACGAGTTGGGAAAGTGTTAAAAAAGCCTATGATGAACGTTCGGGTAACTCAGGAGAGATTAATCTTATGCTTACTGCAATGTTAAAATATGCAGGTCTTAAGGCGAGTCCGGTAATTATAAGTACGAGGGATAATGGTGTTGCCTCATATATTAGTGTTTATGCATTTAATTATGTAATTGCAGGGGTGGAGTTTGGAGATGAAGTAGTGCTTATGGATGCGACTAGTAAATATGCTGAACCGGGATTGTTGCCTCTTAATGATTTAAATGGTTATGGTAGGTTGTTAAGGGAAGATAAGACGGATAAAGAAGTAAGGCTTAATCCTACAGATAACTCAAGAGAAAGTGTTTATCTAACCGCTCAAATAAATGCAGATGGTACTGTGACAGGTAAAAGCAGTATTAGGTATTACGACTACAATGCAATAAAGTACAGAGAGAAATATGCCGATATTAATGAAGAGCAACATATAAGACAGACAGAAAAAAGGATAGGAGATATTGAGATAAGTGATTTTGAGTTTAAAGACGGTAAAGAAGCTGAGGTTAATTTTGGTTTTACAGCTAAAAATGCTGAGGTGATTGGCGATAAGATTTATGTTTCGCCGCTATTATTTTATGCTGATACTGAAAATCCGTTCAAGGAAGATAAAAGATTATATCCTGTAAATTTTACATATCCTAAAGCTGTAAGGTTTACTTTTGTACTTACAATTCCCGAAGGCTATCAAGTGGAATCGCTGCCAAAAGCGGCCCGTTTTACAATGGTAGATAATATTAGTTCTTTCGCTTTTAGAATAGCTCAGGAAGAAAATCAAATACAGGTTGTTATGGTAAATAGTATTAACTATTCTAGTGTTGGTGCAGAATATTACAATGGCCTTAAAGAATATACTGCTAATATTGTTAGTAAACAGGCAGAAAAAATAGTACTTAAAAAAATATAAAATGGATATTAAAAACGCACAGCAGGAAGTTGATAACTGGATAAAGGAACACGGTGTTCGTTATTTTAATGAACTAACCAATATGGCGCAGCTTACCGAAGAGGTAGGAGAGGTAGCAAGGATTATTGCACGACGTTATGGGGAGCAAAGTGAAAAAGAGAGCGATAAAAATAAGGATTTAGGTGAAGAGCTGGCCGATGTTGTTTTTGTAGTGCTGTGCCTTGCAAACCAAACAGGAGTAGACCTACAGGCTGCTTTTGATAAAAAAATGGACCTTAAAACCAAACGCGATCACGATCGTCATCATAATAATGAAAAGCTAAAGTAAAATTTCTTATTTTTGAGTTGTTACAAACCTAATATGAGTATAAAAAACAAAATAGCACATTTTATAGGGGGTATAGTTATCTATTTTCCACTTGCTGTCATTCTTGTCCTTATTGACGGGTGGAATGACTTTGAGAACAAATGGCGCTTTATGGCAAGCTTTACTTTGTTTATGACATTGTGCGAAATGTTTATCTTGTCAAAGATTAGGGAAGGGAAATGGTTTAGTAAGAAAAATAAAAATATTTAGATTAATGAATATTCTACTAAAAGCATCCTCCGGGATGCTTTCTTCGTCAATACAGATAACGGGAAGTAAATCAGAGTCTAACAGACTCTTGTTATTGCAGGCTTTGTATCCTCAAATCACTGTAGAAAATGTTTCCGATTCAGATGATTCATCTGTTATGACTAAAGCATTAAACAGTGATGATAATGTGATAGATATTCATCATGCCGGTACCGCCATGCGTTTTCTTACAGCTTATTTTGCTGTGACTCCGGGTAAGGAAGTAGTGCTTACAGGTTCTGCCAGAATGAAGGAGCGTCCTATAGGTATACTTGTAGAGGCTTTAAAAAGCCTGGGAGCTAAAATAGAATATATAGAGAATGAAGGTTATCCGCCGTTAAAGATTACAGGGACAGAGATAATTTGTGATAAGGTTACATTAAAGGCAAACATAAGCAGCCAGTATATAACAGCTTTATTACTTGTTGCGGCTAAACTTAAAAACGGACTTGAGATTTCTCTCGACGGAGAAATAACATCATTGCCTTACCTGCAAATGACACTTAATCTTTTAAATCAGGTTGGAATATCGGCAGTCTTGGAGAATAATGTAATTAGGGTTAAGCCTTTAGAGCAGGTTAGCCCAATCAAGTTAATAGTAGAGAGTGACTGGAGTAGTGCCTCTTATTTTTATTCATTAGTAGCATTAGCACAAAAAGGAACTGAAGTAAGCCTTTCCTCTTATGTACAAAAAAGCCTTCAGGGTGATAGTGCACTTTCAGAGATTTATAAAGAACTGGGTGTTGAAACAATTTTTAGTGAAAATACAATCACACTAAAAAATACAGGTGAGGCACAAAAACAGCTCAGTTTAAATTTAGTAAATACACCCGATATTGCTCAAACCATTGCTGTAACCTGTTTCGGTTTAGGAACTGCATGCCATTTAACAGGGCTCCACACTCTTAAAATTAAGGAGACCGACAGGCTTGAAGCTCTTAAAACAGAACTTACCAAACTGGGGGCTGTAGTTATCGTGACTAATGATTCTCTAACATTAGAGCCATCGGTACATATAAACAGTGATGTGGCTATAAATACTTACAACGATCACCGTATGGCAATGGCATTTGCTCCGCTTGCATTAAAAACATCCATTGTAATAAATGATGCAGGTGTGGTTTCTAAATCATACCCGTCATTTTGGGACGATATGCAACAGGTAGGTATAGCTGTAAAAACGCTTTAAATTAAAGGCTTTTGTCAGTTAAAAAATAAATATATCCCAAAATACTTGACAACCCCTGTTTTGCGGTAGTATATTTGCACTCAATTAAAAATACAAAGATGAAATTATCAAACTTCAATTTCAATCTGCCAAAAGAATTGCTGGCTGAATTTCCTGCAGAAAACAGGGATGAATCCCGTTTAATGGTGGTTAACAGAAAAACAAATACTATTGAGCACAGGCTTTTTAAAGATATTCTTGAGTATTTTGACGAAGGTGATGTAATGGTGCTTAATAACACTAAAGTATTTCCTGCCCGTTTATATGGTAATAAAGAAAAAACCGGAGCAAGAATTGAGGTTTTCCTGTTACGTGAACTGAATTCAGAACAACGTCTTTGGGATGTGCTTGTAGATCCTGCAAGAAAAATAAGGATAGGTAATAAACTTTATTTCGGAGATGACGATTCTCTTGTAGCTGAGGTTATAGATAACACTACTTCAAGAGGAAGGACTTTACGATTTTTATATGATGGTTCATACGAAGAGTTCAGAGCTAAACTTAATGAGCTTGGAGAAACTCCAATACCTAAATACATAAACAGGGAAGTTGTTCCTGAAGATGCAGACCGTTACCAAACTATTTATGCTAAAGAAGAAGGAGCTGTTGCAGCACCAACTGCCGGTCTTCACTTCTCTAAGCACCTTTTAAAAAGGCTTGAGATAAAAGGTATCGACTTTGCAGAGGTTACACTTCACGTTGGTTTAGGTACTTTTAACCCGGTTGAGGTTGAAGATTTATCTAAACATAAAATGGATTCTGAAGAGTTAATCATTACTCAGGATGCCTGTGATATTGTAAACAAAGCTAAAGCTGCTAAAAGGAAAGTGTGTGCTGTAGGTACAACTACTATGAGAGCAATGGAAAGTTCTGTTTCTTCACAAAAAACATTAAATCCTTATGTTGGGTGGACTAACAAGTTTATATTCCCTCCATACGATTTTAGTGTTGCCGATTGTATGATTACTAATTTCCATACGCCAAAGTCTACACTTCTTATGATGATTAGTGCTTTTATGGGGCACGATTTAATGAAGAAAGCCTATGAAGAGGCGGTGAAAGAAGGTTATAAGTTCTACTCTTACGGAGATGCAATGCTTATTCTTTAATTAGAAAAATCATAAAAAATTAATCCTGCTTTTAACGGCAGGATTTTTTGTTTCATGTTTTTTTATTAATTATGTAATTTTACGGCCCAACAAACAAATAACAATGGAATTTCAAAATACAAGAGAATTTGCAAGGCAGCTTGATGCCAACGATAAACTTGCTAAATACAGAGACGAATTTATTTTTCCTCATGTAAACGGTAAGCAGGTAATTTACTTTACGGGTAACTCGCTTGGGTTACAGCCAAAAAGGACTAAAGCCTATGTTGACGAAGTAATGGACGACTGGGGTAAACTTGCGGTAGAAGGTCACTTTTATGCCGATAAGCCTTGGTGGGATTACCATGAGCGTTTTGCAGCTCCGTTGAGTAAAATAGTTGGTGCTTTACCAAGTGAGGTAACGGTGATGAATACCCTAACGGTAAACCTTCATCTTATGATGGTTACTTTTTATCAGCCTACACAAAAAAGGTTCAAGATAATTTGTGAGGAGAAAGCATTTCCAAGCGATCAGTACATGATAAAAAGTCAGGTTAAATTCCATGGCTATGATCCGGAAGATGCAATTGTAGAGATTAAAAGAAGACCGGGCGAGCATAATATAAGACATGAAGATGTTATTAATACCATTAAGGAAGTAGGTGACGAACTAGCCCTTGTTTTAATGGGAGGTGTAAACTACTATACAGGTCAGGTGTTTGATATTAAGGCAATCACAAAAGCCGGTCAGGATGCAGGTGCTTATGTAGGTTGGGATTTAGCTCACGGTGCAGGTAATATCCATTTGGAACTGCACGAGTGGGATGTTGACTTTGCAGCATGGTGTAGTTATAAATATATGAACTCGGGTCCGGGTAATGCATCGGGAGCATTTGTTCACGAAAGACATCACAACGATATGGATCTTCCTCGTTTTGCAGGATGGTGGGGTCACAACAAGGAAAGAAGATTCCTTATGGAGCCGCAGTTTGACCCTATTCGTGGGGCAAACGGATGGCAGGTAAGTTGTTTGCCTGTACTTTCTTTAGCGCCATATTTAGCATCGGTAGAGATGTTTGATGAGGTAGGTATGCCGGCACTTATACAAAAGCGTGATTTGATTACGTCATACCTGGAATATGTGCTTCATGAAATAGATAAGGAAGTGAACGGTAACTTTGAGGTTATTACCCCTTCTGAACCAAAGGAGAGAGCAAGCCAGATTTCGGTTTATCTTCATGGTGAAGGAAGGTCGTTATTTGACTATTTAATGGAGAACGGTGTTATTACAGACTGGAGAGAGCCTAACGTAATCAGGCTGGCGCCGGTGCCATTATACTGTTCGTTTGAAGATATGTATGAGTTTGGTCAGATTTTAAAGGCTGGTATACAGTCACACAAATAATAAAATGACAAAAGAGCAAAAAATAGCAACATTCGATCCAAGTCAGCCGGGACTGGCAGACGCGAGTGTTTTCGGACTTCCGTTTACGGCTGAAGAAAGTGAAATTATTATTGTTCCTGCCCCGTGGGAAGTAACCGTGAGTTATGGAGCGGGTGCGTCTCAGGGACCCGAAGCTATTTTAGAGGCTTCGTTTCAGGTAGATTTGCTTCATCAGGAGTTTCCTGATTTATGGAAACTGGGTATGTTTCTTGACCTGAATGATAAGACCGAAGAATGGTCTGATAAAAGCAGGAAATACAAAAATCTGGCGCAGCCTATTATTGAGGCTCTTGAAAACGGAGAGAAAATAGAGGGAAACCCTGAGCTTAAAGCTAACCTTGATGAGATTAATGTTATTTGTGGTCAGTTTAAAGATGAGGTAAAAGCCAGAGTTAAGTACTGGATGGAGCAGGGTAAAAAAGTGGTGCTTTTAGGAGGTGATCACAGTACCCCACTGGGATATTATGAAGCTTTGGCAGAAAAGCATAGCGATTTCGGGCTGCTTCACCTGGATGCTCACATGGATTTACGTATTGCTTACGAAGGTTTTACTTACTCGCATGCATCTATTATGTATAATGCACTTAAACTTCCGCAAATATCAAAAATCGTTCAGGTAGGTATTCGTGATTTCTGTAAAGAAGAAGTAGAAGTGGTACAGGCTGAAGCCGGACGCGTAAAGGTATTTACAGACCGTGACCTGAAAGCCGAAACTTTTGAAGGAGTCACATGGAAACAGCAGTGTGAAACTATTATTGCACAATTACCTCAAAAAGTTTGTATCAGTTTTGATATAGACGGTATGTATCCGTGGTATTGTCCTAATACAGGGACTCCGGTACCGGGAGGTTTCTCTTTTGAGCAGGCAGCTTATCTGTTTAGTCTTCTCGCGAAAAGCGGAAAAGAAATCATTGGTTTCGATCTTGTGGAGGTAGCTCCGGGAGAAGAAGGTGATGATTGGGATGGTAACGTAGGAGCAAGAATGCTTTTCCATATGTGTGGTGTTTTGGTAAAAAACAACAATATGGAAATAGGTAATGAAGTTAAGTTCTAACTTATATATTGTATTTACAAAACAAAAAGCCCTGCAATTGCAGGGCTTTTGTATTTTAAGTAAAGCTGTTTACGGGCGTCGGCCTACAGCCAGTCTGTAAAGTATTCCTATAATTGCCAGTACAAGCAAAACGTGAATTAGGCTACCTACTGCTTCACCAAATCCAAAGAATCCTATTAACCAGCCTATGATAAGGATAACGATAATTAACCAGATTAAATCTCTCATAACAGTATTTTTTTATAGTTAGTGAAGTAAAATTACACATAGTGATTCGTATCTGTTAATTAATTAAGAATCCTTTATGTGCAAAAGTTTTCTTAATAAAATACTGAGCATGAAATAAATCCCTAAAAACAAAGGCTTGTGATATTAAATCAGTATTTTTGCAGTGTTTTAGATTATTTTCCATGCAAACTCCCTTAAAAATTGCTGTAGTGGGATCCGGACTCGTAGGATCTCTGTTAGCAATATACCTAAAAAGAGCAGGGCACACAGTACATGTTTATGACAGGAGCCCGGATATACGAACTGTAGAGTTTTCAGGACGTTCCATTAATCTGGCAATGTCGCACAGAGGATGGAGAGCGCTCGATTATGTAGGGTTGGGAGAGGAGATAAGGAAAATAGCAATCCCAATGGAAAAACGTGCTATCCATGCAATAGGAGAGCCGCTTAATTTTCAGTACTACGGGAAAGACGGTGAAAGTATTTACTCTATTTCACGCGGACTGCTAAACAGAAAGATGGTTACCCTGGCAGAGGAAGAAGGTGTTAAATTCTTCTTTGAAACAAAAATATGGGATGTAACGCTTGCTGATGCGACCCTTCATGCCGGTGAGACGGAAAGAGGGGAGTGGAAAGAACTTCAGTATGACAAGGTTTTTGGTGCCGATGGTGCTTTTTCAAGAATCCGTCACAGGATGCAAAGGCAAAGTATGTTTAATTACTCTCAGCAGTTTTTAAATACCGGTTATAAAGAGCTAAATATACCTGCAAATGCCGACGGTACTCATAAGCTTGATAAAAACTCACTACACATTTGGCCAAGAAACGATTTTATGTTAATTGCATTGCCAAACCTTGACGGTAGTTTTACCTGTACGCTTTTCATGCCTTTTGAAGGAGAAAACTCGTTTGAGGCGTTAAAGGACAGGGAGACTCTGGAGAAATTCTTTGCAGATTATTTCCCGTCTACCATTGATGTAATACCGGAACTGGTTGAAGATTTCTTTAAAAATCCTACCAGTACACTGGTGACAATGAAATGTTATCCCTGGACGTATTCTGATAAGGTTGCTCTTATAGGAGATGCCTGCCACGCAATTGTTCCTTTTTACGGTCATGGTATGAATGCCGGTTTTGAAGATATAACCATACTCAGTCAGTTAATAGAGCAATATGGTGACGACTGGGATGCTATATTCAAGGAGTATCAGGAAAGTCGTAAACCAAATGCCGATGCGATAGCTGAGCTTTCTTACCGTAACTTTATGGAGATGAGTTCTAAAACCATAGATGATAAGTTTCTTTTACAGAAAAAGATAGAAAAATGGTTTTCAGACAGGCATCCTGATAAATGGCTTCCGTTATATAGTAGAGTGACATTTAGTTACAGGCCGTACTCTGAAGCTCTTGAGATAGGGGATAGGCAAAAAGCCATTATGGACGAGGTGATGCAAATAGATGGTATAGAAAACAAATGGAATAGCCCCGAAGTGGAGCAAAAAATAATAGAGCTGCTTAAATAAGCAGCTTTTTTTATGCTTCGCGGTTAGCGGCTTCTATTGTAAAGGCAGGTGTACAAACGGCTATATATTCGCAGGGCTCATCAAAAGGGTTAGAGTATTGCACTCTGGTGTTCTTCATTATTTTGATTGACTGGCCTGCTTCCAGTATTATTTTCTCGTCATTGATAATAAACTGTTTCTTTCCCTTAATTATATAGGTGTATTCATCAAACTCAGGAGTTTGGAAAGGCTCGCTCCACTGCGGAGGGGCTATCATGTGGGCTATAGATATGTTACTGTCTCCGTTTGAGACGTTTCCAAAATGTTCTTCTATAAGTTTGCCATCGTTTGTAGGTACTATAAACGGATTTTTTTGTGTAAAATATTGTTTCATAATGAGTTATTTTTTAATTAAAATTTAGTGCACTGTTAGGTGATTTGACGTTTTAGTTGTAATTTTATAAAACAAGTACTACAAAACGTTCTTTGTTTAGGGTAATAATGTGTTAGTTTGAGCATTAATTTCGTGAAAAAAAACTATTTTACAATGCGTGCACAATAAAAACAGGGGATTTATGTTATTTATACGTAATCTATATAAATTTAAAGGAAATACTAATGAAAAACAGATTTGTAAGTAAAAAAATAGAAATTGTTTAAATTGAGCCCTTAAATTGGGTGTTTATGAATCTTTAAGATTGTGATAATTTAATGTTAAGAAACGAGAAAAAAAATCATTTTATTTTTTTTTATCTCCTAATAATATAAATTTGCCAATCTTATTTTAAAAAGCAAAAAAATAACAATAAGAACTATTATTAAAAATCAAAAAAAACTAAATTTTTAAAAGAAATGGCAAACGCATCTATTCAGAAGGAAAAAAAAGAAGGTGGATCTAAAGGGTCAAATGTTTTCGCTGCATTAACAATTGTATTGTGTATCGTAATAGGTATACTTGTATGGAGATACATAATGGGTGCTCCGTCAAACTTCGAAAATGAAGAAGAAATAATCAAGCTTGGTGCTGAGGCTGGTCACCCAAAACCGGGTAACTATCTTGGAATGGTATATAAGGGAGGTTATGTAGTACCTGTACTTATGGGACTTTTCCTTATGTCAGTTGTATTCTCAATTGAGCGTTTAATTTCAATATCAAAAGCTGCTGGTAAAGGTAACGTAGGCGCTTTTGTTGAAAAAGTACAAAAACAAATCAGCAATGGTAACATTTCTGAGGCTATGGCTGAGTGCGACAAGCAACAAGGTACTGTTGCAAATGTTGTAAAAGCAGGTTTATTAAAATATGAAGAAGTTAAAAGAGAAGGTTTTGACAGCGAAAGAGCTGAGGCTGCTATCCAGCAGGAAATCGAAGAGGCAACTTCTCTTGAAATGCCAATGTTAGAGAAAAACTTAGTTGTAATCTCTACTCTTGTGTCAATTGGTACGTTAGTAGGTCTTCTAGGTACGGTAACAGGTATGATTAAAGCGTTCTCTGCTCTTGGTGCAGGTTCTACTCCGGATTCAGCTCAGCTGGCAAACGGTATTTCTGAGGCGCTTATCAACACTGCAACAGGTATCTCTACATCTACAGTGGCGATTATCGCTTATAACTCATTTACTTCTAAAATTGACAAGCTAACTTACTCTATCGATGAGGCTGGTTTCACAATCGTTCAAACTTACAGAAGGTTTAGAGCGCGTGCAAACAACGCATAATTGATAAAAAGAGTTAAGTTTTAATAATAGTGTAAGGTTTAAAAGTGTGCGACTGCGCACACTTTTTTGCCCTTTACATGTAAGCTAAAAATTTAAGAATGGCTAAAGTAAAAGTTTCTAGAAAAAGTACAAGGATTGACATGACCGCGATGTGTGATGTATCCTTTCTTTTGCTTACCTTCTTTATCCTTACAGCTACGGCAAAAATGCCTGATCCACACCCTGTGGATGCACCGGCTTCAACCGTACAAACAAAGTTGCCTGAAGATAACCTGGCAACAATTACTGTAGGTGATAACGAAGTTTTCTTTAACGTATTAGGTAGAGAAGTAAGAAGAAAAACCCTAGAACGTATTTCAGAAAAATATAATGTTCCTTTTACAGAAGAGGAGTATACTAGTTTTTCTTTAATGGAGGGGTTTGGTGTTCCTGTAAATCAACTTAAGGGTTTATTGGCTATGGAGCCGGCTAAAAGAAATGAGCCGGGCTATCAAAAAGGTATACCGTTTGATACTATTAACGACCAGTTAAGTGACTGGATTAAGTTTTCACGTGAAGCTTCAAGAGAGTTTCTTAACGAAGAGATTAATAGTGGTAAGAAAGATGTTAAGTATGTTGATCTTGATATCGCCATTAAAGGTGATGCCGATGAAGACTATACTACTATTAAGAGAGTTATAGATATCCTGCAGGATCAAAAGAAAAACAGATTCTTCCTGGTAACAGGTTTACGTGATGAAGATTTTTAATATTATAAAATATAATATAAAATGGCAGAATTAAATACCGGCGGCGATGGCGGCAAGGGTGGCAAAGTAAGAAGTAAGAAATCGAATCCGGGGGTAGACCTTACAGCGATGGTTGACCTTGCATTCCTTTTGATTACCTTCTTTATGCTTACCACATCGTTATCAAAGCCACAGTCTATGAATTTGGCGATGCCAGATAAAAATAAAGAAGATATAGATGACGGTACTACCGAGGTTCAGGATGACAGAACTATAACAATCCTTATGGGTAAGGATAATACACTTTTGTGGTATTTAGGTAAGTTTGATGAGCCTCTTGTAGCTCCAACTGAAACCCAATACGGGAAAGATGGTATCCGTCAGATTTTATTACAGCGTATTGCTGCAGTAAAAAAACTTTATACAAAAGAAGGTGAAGGTCTTATAGTAATCATTAAGCCAAGTGATAAAACACATTACAAGAATCTTATAGATATTCTTGATGAAATGGCAATTACCAATGTACAGCTTTATGCTATTGGTGATATATCTAAGCCGGAAGTGGAATTATTAGAAGAAAAGGGAATGTATTAATTCCTGATTTCAGCTAATCAAAAAATATAAATTATGTCTAAACTTAATATATTCAAACAGGAATGGATTGACATAGTTTTTGAGGGCCGTAACAAAAAATATGGTGCTTACAAACTAAGGTCAGAAAATCCAAAGATAACGATAAGAGCCTTCTTTATCGGTGCAGCCCTTTTTGTTTTCTTAATTTCACTACCTAAGATTTATGCAGCTTTTGATAACTTAGTTGGTAAAAAAGATAAACCGGAAACTATCGATAAAGTGATTGAGGTGATTGATTTACCACCACCACCGGTAGAAGATGTACCGCCACCACCGCCACCGCCACCGGTAGAGGAAGTGAAGCAAGCTCCTAAATCGGTAGTTGAAGAGGTGAAATTCAAGGAACTTGAGGTTAAGAAAAAAGAAGAGGTTGTTGAAGAGCCGCCTAGAACAGAGCAGTTTGAAAAAGCTGATCCAAGTTCAAGAAATGCTGAAGCCAGCCCAACAGGTGATATCGTAATTGGTACTCCTGCAGGAGATCTTGATAAAGGTGTTGAACCGGAAGATACAAATGTATATAGTACAGCCGGTCTTCAGGTACAACCAGAGTACCCTGGTGGTATGAAAGCTTTTTATGACTATGTAAACAGCAACTTCAGAATACCTGATGTTGACAGAGATATGACTGCTAAAATCTATCTTTCTTTTGTAATTGAAAAAGATGGTTCTATGAGTAATATCAAAGTTTTAAGAGATCCTGGATACGGTATGGGTAAAGAAGCTATCCGTGTACTTCAGTCAATGAAGAAAAAATGGTCTCCGGGTGTTCAGAATGGTAAAAATGTAAGGGCTTCATTTACGCTGCCTATTACAATTAACATCAGATCATAAATTAAAATATAAGAGATGCTTTCACAACGTAGAAACTCTCAAAGAGAAAAACAGAAATCGCTTCACAAGCGATTTCTGTTTGTTTTTGGCTTATTCTTCTTCTTAATGTATCTTGGCTTAGGCCTTATGATAATTTTTTGGAAAACTTTACCTTTGCCGTTATCGTATAACCAAAGGATGGCTTTAGGAGTTGTACTTATAGTATATTCAGCTATACGTTTTATAAGACTAAGGCAAAAATACAGTTAACCAAAAAAGAACTTCAATGAAAATTAGAAACAAATACACATCCATTTTCTTTGCTGCTGCATTAGTTGTAGTGTCAGTGGTTTATTCCTGTAAAGAAAAAAATGAAAATGGTGAGGAGATAATTGAAGAAACTCTTACATCGGGTAAAACCACTTTGGTTACAGATAATACAGTTACCCCTATTATTGAAGATGTATTGGCTGTTTTTCACAGCGTTTATCCAAGAGCCGAAATTACACAGGTAAATAAACCGCAACAGGAAATTATAAATGCGCTTTTACAGGACTCTATTTCGGTTGCTGTTTTGTCCCGTAAGTTAACTACTGAGGAAGAAAAGCACTTTACTAACAGAAAGATTACACCAAGAGTGACAGAGTTTGCTAAAGATGCCATAGCTTTGTTGTCTAATAATAAAAGAAATGATACTGTAGTTAAACTTGAGGATGTTTTAAACGTACTTAAGGGTAAGCCTACAGGGAATATTAAAAGTTTAGTTTTTGATAATCCGGGTTCAAGTACGCTTGAATATATGAAGCAACTTGCCGGAATTGATAAATTACCACAAGAAGGTATTTATGCGTTTAAAACAAATGAAGACGTTATTAAATATGTTCATGATAATGATGGTGCCATAGGAGTTATTGGTATTGACTGGATTGTACAGGCACCACCACACCTTACACAATATATTAATGAAATTACAGTTTTAGCAGTGGATAATGCTGAGGCTGACAAGGGTAAAGAAAAATATTACAAACCTAACCAAAGTAATATAGCCACAGGCGATTACCCGTTAATAAGAACCCTTTATGTGGTGAATTATCAGGGACGTTTGGGTTTAGGCATGGGTTTTGACACATATATAAGTGCGCGTGAAGGACAAAGGATAATTTTAAAGTCCGGTCTTTTACCAATTGATATACCAACGAGAGAGATATCTGTTCGTAAAAAGTTATAAATAAAGAAGAAAAGTAATATTATATATTTAAAAAGGAGAATTAAAATGAAAGAATTAAAAATCATTGGCTTGTCATTATTGGTTTTCGGTACAGCTAATGCGCAGGATGCAGAGCAGGCTTTGAAGGCGATCGATGCCGAACAATATCAGAAGGCCAAAACAATTTTAAAATCTTTAATTGCATCAGATTCTGACGAGGGTAGAAACTACTTTCTTTTAGGAGACGTATATCTTAAACAAACAGAGCAGGATTCTGCTGCTATGTACTTCAATAAAGGTGTTAAGGTAAAACACGACCCTGAGTACAATACAATTGGTCTTGGACAAATTGATTTAAATAAAGGAAACGCATCGGCTGCAGAAGCTAAATTCAAAGCGGTTAAAGATGAGTTAAGAAGAAAAGATGTTGAGCAACTTATTTATATAGGTAGAGCTTACATTGAATCTGATAACCCTGATTATAAAAAAGCAATTGCTGTATTAAACCAGGCAATAGAAAAAGATTCACAATCAGCACAGGCTTACCTTAGTTTAGGTGATGCTTATGTAGGAGATAAAAACTATAACGAAGCTTACAAAGCTTACCGTACAGCATCTAATCTTGATTCAAATCTTCTAAGAGCAGATATACAGCTTGGTGTAATTACTAAAAATACCGGAGCTGCTTTCCCTGAAGCAGTTGCTGCATTTAACAAAGTGATAGCTAAAGATGCTAACTATGGTCCGGCTTACCGTGAGCTTGCAGAGACATATTACCTATGGGGTGCTTATGAGCCAAAAAAATATAATGAGAATATAAAGAAAGCTTTAGAGTACTACGAGAAGTATATGACGCTTACTGACTACTCTCTTAACTCACGTATGAGACATGCTGACTTCCTTGTACTTGCAGGAGACTATAAAGCTCTTGAAGAGGAGGCTAAGAAAATGCAACAGTTAGACAAGGTTAACCCTAGAATTTTACGTTACCTGGCTTACTCTGCTTACGAGAATGGTAACTATGAGCAAAGTATTAAAGCGATGACAGATTTTATGTCGCAGGTAGATCCTAAGCGTGTTATTGCGAGAGATCACCTTTACTTAGGTTTAGCTGAAATGGCTTCTGTTATCAGTGAAGACGAGCAGGGTAATACAGTTATTACAGATCAAACTGTATTTGATAAAGCGATAAGTGATATTAAAGCTTCTGCAGAAAAAGATATCGAGATTACAAACCAGTTTAACGCAATTGGTAAGAAATTATTCGGACAAAAATTATACGGTCCTGCTTCTGTAGTGTTTGAAGTAGCTACTACAAATCCGGATAACAGAAACCTGTTCTATGATAATTTCTACCTGGCTTACTCAATTTATTTTGATCACTTAAACAAGTCGCCTGAAGCTCAGGCAGAAAATGCAGAACAACTTCAAAAAGCTGATGTTGCTCTTGATTATGTAATTAAACTTTCTCCGGATGCTCAGGATGCTTTCCTATACAAAGCAAGAGTTAATCAAAGAATAAAAACAGATGAGTCATACCAAAAAATGGTTGAGGCTTATAATGAGTACATCAGGATAGTTACTGAAAAAGGTGATGCAGAAGTAGCAAAACAAAAAGCGAACCTTATTGAGGCTTACTCTAACGCTGCTTCTTACTATGCAGTAACAGAGAAAGAAAAAGCTATTGAGTACTACAATAAAGTTTTAGAGCTTGATCCAAACGACGGATATGCTAAAGGAGAATTAGAAAGACTAAAGTAATAAACTTTTAATATTGAAAAGCCGACAGTTAACTGTCGGCTTTTTTTATGGATTTTATTGCACTGATTTTTTTATATGTATCTTTGCCAACTATTTTAAATTAAAATGCTTAAGAAAGATATACAAATAGCAGTAGAGAAAGGGGTAATGCTTCCGCTTATGGAAGAATTTTATACCATTCAGGGAGAGGGTTACCATACAGGTACTGCGGCTTACTTTATTCGTGTAGGTGGATGTGATGTGGGATGCCACTGGTGTGATGTTAAGGAAAGCTGGAATGCTGATTTACACCCGCCAACCCAAATTGAGGCTATAGTAGAAAACGCAGCTAAGTATGCTAAGACTATTGTAATAACCGGTGGTGAACCATTAACTTGGGACATGGGGCCATTAACTGCAGGCTTGAAAGAAAAAGGGTTAAAAATACATATTGAAACTTCGGGGGCTTACCCCTTAACAGGTACATGGGACTGGATATGTCTTTCGCCTAAAAAAACAAAGCTTCCTGTTGATGAAGTTTACAATAAAGCTCAGGAGCTTAAAGTTATAATCTACAATAAACACGATTTTATTTTTGCCGAAGAACAGGCTGCAAAGGTAAACAAGGATGCAATTTTGTTTTTACAGCCGGAGTGGAGTAAGAAAGAGGAAATGACCCCGCTTATTGTAGACTATGTGATGAACAACCCTAAATGGAGAGTATCTTTACAAACGCATAAATATTTGAATATTCCTTAATTTATAACAACTAAATAATAACCAATGAAAAAATTGCTTTTAATTTTTGTTTTTATCCTTTCGGCAAACTTAGTTTCTGCTCAGGATGATGCTTTTAGAAACGATGTAAAGAAACTAATTGAAATGACAGGGTCAACTTCTCAAATTGAAGTGGCTAAAAAACAAGTAGTAGGTATGATTCCTGCAGATAAACAAAAAGAGTTTTTAAAAGAGTTTGACGAGTCTTTAAAACCTGTATTTAAAACTATGGAAGATTTCTATATTGAAAACTATACTCATCAGGAAGTAAAGGAAATCATTAAGTTTTATGAAACTCCTGTAGGTAAAAAAATTACAGCTAATGCAGGAGCACTTACAGAGGCTTCATTACAGTCTATTCAGGATTGGAGTATGTCGCTACAAAGTATGATAATGAAATACGCTCAGTAACATTGTATTAAAACATACATATAAAAAAAGTCCGGTGGTTTTACCGGACTTTTTTTATATTGCACCTACTAATAATAACATCTTACCTAATGAAAAAAATATTTTTAAGCGGTATACTGCTCTTTTCTTACCATGTTACATCTGCACAGGATACTTCTTTTAAAGAAGATGTAAGTAAACTCGTTGAAATCACAGTTGATACTAAAGACATGTCACTTATGAGACGCGCTTTGTCTGTAAGACTTAATGCTAAAGAAAAAGAGAATTTCAACAAAGATTATGATGTAATAGTGTCTGAGTTTACAAGTGATATTGAAAAATATTACATGGATAAATATACCCATGATGAAATTCAACAGCTTCTGGCATTTTATAAAACACCTGTTGGGAAAAAGTTTTTATCAGATAAAAGACTTCTTGTTGAAAATGATTTTCCGGATGAATATCCTTTGGGAATGGAGATCTATAAAATGAAAAAGAAAGAAAAGGAGAAAAAAGAAGAATAGTATACCATGAAAAGAATATTTTATATTGCATTATTGTTATTGCCAGTTTTACCTGTAAAGGCTCAGGATGATAGTTTTAAAAAAGACGTAAACGAGTTGATTAAATTAATGGGAGTTGTTGAGCAAACAGAGCACACCCGTGAGGATAAGATACTTTCTGTTAGTCCTGAAAATGAAGCAGAATTTACTAAAAAACTTGACTCTTTGCTTGTTGTGTACAATAAGAAGGTGGAAGAACACTTTTTAGAAAAGTATACTCATGAGGAAGTAAAAGATATAATTAAGTTTTACAATTCGCCTTTAGGTAAAAAGTTTTCGGCTGAAAACAAAAGTTATATTACTGCTTATGATGAGGCTAAAAGTCTTTTTTATGAAAAAATGGGCGATTTACAGTATTATGTTAGAGTAGGTAAATATAAAATTGAAGAATAAGGAGTAATGTGTATTATAAGGTGAGTTTTGCTAAATAATCAAAATATTCTCCTTCTAATATAAGTTCGCAGTTCAGGCCATTGGCATGGGCTGCGTTTTGCATTGTATTATAATCAATATAAAGCCAGTCAAACTGTTCTTCTTTTTCCCCTTTATATGCTATCGAGAAGGTTAGTTCTCCATAATAGTCGGTATCAGTTGGGATCCATTTACCTCCGTCCTCATCTTCATCAAACATATAAATAATGTCAGATGAATCGATTAGTATTTGTCCACCCGGATTAAGTAGCGACTTAAGCTTCTCAAGATACTGAGTTATATTTTTCAGTTTCCCAAAAATACCTGTACCATTCATTAATAGGATAATTGTGTCATACTTTTCATTATCAAGTTCAAGTACGTTAATAGTACGGCAATCATTTACGCCACGAAGTTTACAGGCTTCAATTGCATTAGCAGATATATCAATAGCAGTAACATCAAGTTTTTTTTCATTTTGAAGGTATAAGCTATGGCTTCCGGCACCGCAGCCTACATCAAGTACGCGACCTTTACACAATGAAAGTGCCTTTTGTTCTGTTTTAGGCATTTGCTTATAGCTTCTAAACAAATAAGCAACGCTCATTTCATCTTCTTCAGATATTGATGTTTCGGTAATAATATCCTCAGGAGAATTATTGGTTTGATAATCCAGTATTGCTTTACCAAAAAGGTCTTTCATTTTTTTATACTTTTGCTGCTTACTATAATATGATTTGTGTGATGGAGAAATTTTTACAACAGCTTCCAAAACTTGCCAAAGATAAGCATAACGAGAACAAAAAGTTTTTTGATAAGCTGAAAAAGAAATCTCCAAAAAATATGGATTACATTATGCAGGATTTACACGACAGGGAATTTGAAAGAACAGATTGCCTTACCTGTGCTAATTGCTGTAAAACTACAGGGCCATTATTCACAACTGCCGACATTGAAAGGATTGCGAAGCACTTTAAAATGAAGCCTCAGCAATTTATAGAAAAGTATTTAAGAATAGATGAGGATAATGATTATGTGTTGCAAAGTGTGCCGTGTACTTTTCTGGATGCCGAGAATTATTGTATGATATATGATGTAAGACCTAAGGCTTGTAGGGAGTTTCCGCATACCGACAGGAAAAAGTTTCAGCAAATAGCCAACCTTACCCTTAAAAATGTTGCCATTTGCCCTGCAGCTTATAATATTGTAGAAGAAATGAAAAAGAAAATCGTTTAATTAAGTATGAAAACACCTCAAAGGCTTTTATTGCTATATGTACTGGCTTTTTTTATATCATTATCACTGCTTTTTATAAACAGTGATTTGATTGATGCGAGCTGGACTGCAAAAATGTTTGAAGTATTAAGTGCGTCATTGGTACTCTTTATAATTTTTGCAATACTTCACGCAATAGTATGGTTGATAGTAAAAATTATAAAATCAATTAAAGTAGATAAAATAAAAAAGCCCTCCGGTAAATAGGAGGGCTTTTGTTTTATTAAGCAGCAACTTCTTCATGGTATTTTATTTCGCTTATAATATCCTGAATGTGCTGTATTTTTTCATCTATATATTCTAATAGGGCATCTATGTTTTCTTTTAACATCGTGAAAAACTCAATTACCTCATTTATATAACCTTTTGCTTTATCAATCATACCTACTATGTATTGTATAACGTTGTCTATTGTTTCTGCTATATTCATGGCTTATTTTTTTAGGTTAATACTTAGCAGAAAGTTACAAAACAATTATAGTAAGTAAAAGTACTTTGTAAAAACATTAAGAATTGGCTATAGCTTACTTATAAATAAGATATTTTTTTCTTGTTTTTTTAAAGCTGTCAAGTCCCTGTTCCCAGCTTTTTCTTATATCAGTTTCGCTAGTACCGTTCTCGATTTGTTCCTGTAGCTTTTTAGTCCCGGCAAGTTTGGTAAAAAATGAAATAAAGAATTTTGATTTGTCTTCAGTTTTGCTGTAAGCTTCAATAAGCCATTTTAACTCCAGTTGTTTTGGCTTGGTTGTTTTAGTTAAATCTTCACCAAAACAAATTTTACCATTATACATTGGGTCTTTAGCGCCTTCGTTTGGTGCCGGAGTAAAACTGAAGTCTTTTTTTGGCAGGTAAGGAGATCCATATATCTGGAATTGTTTATTTGTGCCACGACCTACACTCACATTTGTACCTTCAAAAAAACAAAGACTGGGATATAAGCTTATCGATTGGTCATTAGGAAGGTTAGGTGATGGTTTTACCGGTAAATGATATTCCATATTTCTGTTGTAATTTAAACATGGTATTACAGTAAGATTGCATTGAATACCATTGTTTAGCCATTTTTCACCATTAATCATTTGTCCGTACTCGCCAATTGTCATTCCGTGTAATACAGGTATAGGGTGCATACCCACAAAACTGTTATATTCTTTTTCTAGAACAGGTCCGTCAACAATACTGCCGTTAGGGTTAGGTCTGTCTAGTACTATTAATTGTATATTATTTTCGGCACAGGCCTCCATTACATAATGTAGTGTTGATATATAGGTGTAAAAACGGGCACCTACATCCTGTAGGTCAAAAAGCATAACATCGATTCCGGCAAGTTGCTCTGCTTTGGGTTTTTTATTGTTTCCGTAAAGGGATATAATAGGCAGTCCGGTTTTAGTGTCTTTTCCGTCCTTAATATGTTCGCCAGCATCGGCAGTACCGCGAAAACCATGTTCCGGTGCATATATTTTTTTTAGGGCTACCTTCTTTTCAAATAAAAAATCAACAACATGCCCTGTGTTTCCATTATTAATTATGGTGCCTGTCTGGTTAGTTACAATACCTATGTTCTTTCCTTCAAGTAAAGGTAAGTATGCCTTGTAGTTTTCTGCTCCGGTTTTAATTTTGGTTAGTAATTGGTCCTCCTTATAATATGTCTCCGTTTGTTCCTTTTGGGCTTCCGGTTTTGCTTTTTGTACCGAAACCGAATTTCCGCAGGAACCAATCAGTATAAATGAGAATAAAAATGTATTTTTGAGCAAAGAAAAAGATACCATACAAATTGAATTTAGAATATTTTATAGCCAAAAGGCTGATTACTTCAAAAGACCATAAAAGTAGTATTTCGGCACCAATAATAAAAATAGCAATTATTGCAATAGCTATTGGTATTATAATGATGGTGGTATCTATAGCTACCGGTGTAGGATTACAGGATAAAATACGTGAAAAGATATCTGCTTTTAACGGGCATATAATTATATCCAACTTTGACGACAACCAGTCGGAAGTTAGTGTGGAGCCAATAAGTATTAATCAGGACTTTTACCCTGAGTTTAAAACCGTGCAGGGAATAAACCATGTTCAGGCTGTAGCTTCTAAAGCAGGTATCATAAGGACCGAGAAAGCTTTTGAGGGAATAATATTTAAAGGAGTAGGGCAGGACTATAAATGGGATAACCTGGAAGAGTATCTAAAAGAGGGGAGAATTCCAAACCTTAAAGAGAAGCTTAATGAAGAAGTTATACTTTCCGAATATATGGCTAACCGACTTCAGCTTAAAGTAGGTGATAGGTTTAGTACCTACTTTATGAAAGAAGACGGTAATAGCATCCCAAACCTTAGGGTGTTTGAACTGGTAGGGATTTACAATTCCGGTTTCCAGGAATTTGATGCCTCAATAGTGATAGGTGATATAAGGCACGTACAGCGTATTAATAAATGGAAGAAAGATCAGGTAGGCTCTTTTGAAGTTTTTATTGATGACTTTGATAAGATAGAGGAAAAAGGGGAAGAAGTCTTTTCGGCTATATCATCCACACTTGATAGCCGTACTATAGAAAATAAGTATATCAATATTTTCGAATGGTTAAAACTGTTCGATTTTAATATTCTTCTTATAATAACTATTATGATAGTGGTTTCTACCATTAATATGATAGTTGCTTTATTAGTACTTATTTTAGAGCGTACACAAATGGTAGGGATGCTCAAAGCTGTAGGGGCACCAAACTGGTCAATCAGGAAAATATTTTTGTACAATGCGGCTTACCTTGTGATAAAAGGACTTATTTGGGGTAACATAATAAGTATAGGTTTGCTTTTAATTCAAAAATATTTCGGAATAATTAAGCTTCCGCCAGAAAATTATTATGTAACAGTAGCGCCGGTAAGTATAAACGTGCCGTTTATTTTAGCGGTAAATGCAGGGACTATACTAATATGTTTACTTTTATTACTGGTTCCTTCCTATATAATAACTAAAATTTCTCCGGTAAAAGTACTTCGCTACGAATAACAGATTGAAAAATTAATAATCTATATGTGTTTTAAAAGGCTCTTTTTAATAAAAAAGAGCCTTTTAAAATTTCTGGATGAAAATTTTCTAAAATCAGTTGACTATAGCTTTGTGAAAAGTGATTTTTTTTAGTTATCAAAGTGCACTTGTTCAGTTAGTTATAGAATAAGGTTAAAAAAACATTAAAAAAATAGCATTAAAAGTTTGTGAAAGCGGAAAAGATGGCTACTTTTGCACCCGCAATAACAGCAAGGTTCTTTGGTAGTGTAAATATTCTGAAACCCTTTTAAATAAAGGGAGTTGCTTTAAAAAGGCTTCGAAAAAAAAAGTTCAGAAAACATTTGCAGAAAAGAAAAACTTTACTAGTTTTGCACCCGCTAATACAGCGACGTACATTGAGAAATTGAGACCGGCATTTGAGTGATATATTGAATAAAGAAAATCACTTAAAACAACCGAAAAAAAATAATCAAAAAGATTTGCAGGTTAAGGGAAAAAGATATTACCTTTGCCTTCCTGTTTTGAGCGATCGAAACAGTGAAAATCACTGATGTTTTTACCGGTTTAAAGTTTTTAAAATGAAAGAAATTTTTTTCTAAAAAAAGCTTGCAGGTTTAAAAAGAAGTTGTAGTTTTGCAGCCGCTTTGAGAGACAAACGCTGAGAGGTGTTGTTTGGGAAGTGATTAAGAAATAAGAAGACACGTTCATA
>NZ_JRLV01000009.1 GCF_000769915.1 Flavobacterium beibuense F44-8 | reverse complement strand
GCGAACCACTTGTTGATTGTAAAGAAAACTGTACTGAAGAGCAACATGCTCAAAACAGACGATCTGAGTTTATTATCGTGAAGAAATAAGGACTTAACAAACTACCTATAATGTTTAAAGCGGTCATTTATTGGCCGCTTTTTTTATTACCCCTATGGAGTATAATTCGTAAATTAGTATAACTAAATCAAACGATTATGCTTACAGGTAACCAAGCCAAAAAAGTAGCCATTGTAGGCTATAACAGGATCCCATTTGCTAGGCAAAACACAGCTTATGTAAATGCAGGGAACAAAGATATGATGGTAGCAACCTTAAACGGGCTTATAGAAAAATATAGTCTATCCGGCAAGTTGCTTGGCGAAGTGGCTGGAGGGGCAGTTATTAAACACAGTTGGGAAATCAACCTAATGCGACAGTGTGTACTATCTACTTCTCTTGATCCCAAAACACCCGCATGCGATATTGAACAGGCCTGTAACACAGGTATAGAATCAGCTGTGTATATAGCAAACAAAATAGCTTTGGGTCAGTTAGAATGTGGTATAGCAGGAGGAGTTGATTCTACCAGCAATGTACCATTGGTACTGAATGAACATATCAGGAATATTCTTTTATCTGTGAGGCGAAGTAAATCTTCTTTCGACAGAATAAAAAAACTCTTTGGCATAAAACTTAAGGACTTCACTCCTATCGCTCCAATGAACATAGAACCCGGTACAGGTCTTTCAATGGGCGGACATACTGAATATACTGCTAAGTACTATAAAATATCGCGTGAGGAACAGGATGCTTTTTCATTATCCAGTCATCAAAAAATGGCTGCTGCTCTCGACAGGGGATTTTTTGACGATATGATAACCCCTTATAATGGACTCACTATAGACAATAATTTACGAAGAGATACCTCTTTAGAAAAACTGGCTAAACTTCCTCCGGCTTTTGATAAAGAAAACGGTAGTCTTACTGCAGGGAACTCTTCTCCCCTAACTGATGGTGCTTCCTGTATTTTATTGGCAAGTGAAGAATGGGCAAAACAACACAACTTACCTGTATTGGCTTACATAACACATGCTGAAATGGCAGCTATTGAGTATGTAGAAAACAAACAAAACCTACTACTCTCCTCTATATATGCAGCACCAAGAATGCTACAGAAAGTAGGAATGAAGCTGCAAGACTTTGATTTTTATGAAATACATGAGGCTTTTGCAGCACAGGTACTGGCTACCTTAAAAATTTGGGAAAGTCCGGAGTTTACAAAAGAATTCGGACTTGATGAAAATTTGGGATCCATAGATCGAAGTAAACTCAATGTAAACGGAAGCAGCCTTGCTGCAGGACATCCGTTTGCAGCAACCGGAGGTCGTATACTGGCAACTATGGCAAAACTATTACATGAAAAAGGATCAGGTAAAGGATTCATATCTGTGTGTGCTGCGGGCGGACAGGGAATGACCGTTATACTGGAAAAATAAAACCGGCATAAAGCCGGTTTCTTTCTTAATTGTTTTCCACGTAATCCTGTAAAGTACCCAAAAAGTGAGTCCATCCGCCATTGAAAGAATCTCTTGTAAAATTCTCGTGAGCAGGAAATGTTTCCAGTCCTCTATGGGTTAATATCAGTTTGGTTTTATCCCCTTCCGGTAAAAGTTCCCATGTTACGTATGACATACCTTCTCTGCCTTCATACTTCCAGCTATAGGTAATCTTTTTACCTTCCTCCACTTCTGTAACCTCACAAAGGTGTACATAAACCTCTTTGTCATCACATGAAGCAGAAAACTGAAATTTAAAGCCAACCCTGGCTTCAAAAGCTTCGAGGTTAAAGTACCATTGTCTCATTTTTTCAACATTGGTAATGGCACTCCATACTCTTTCGGCAGAAGCATTATATGTACGCTCCATTACCAATGGTTTAGTTGTTGTTTCCATAATTAATAATTTATTTTATTTAGTTTGTTCATCTTCAAGGAAGCTACCTAAAGCATCCAGTTTTTCATTCCAAAACTCCCTGTATAGGTTAGTCCACTCGGCCACTTCCTTAAGTTTTTTAAGTTCGGCACGGCAATAACGCTCCCTACCCTGTTGCTTAATGACTATCAGTCCGCATTCGGTAAGTATCTTAATATGCTTAGATACAGCAGGACGGCTAATTTCAAAATTATCGGCAACAGCATTAAGGTTCAGCTCATTTTGGGCTAAGAGGTTAATAATTTCCCTTCTGGTAGGATCGGCAATAGCCTGAAAAACATCTCTTCTCATCTATATTGTATTCTCTTTTTATTCAATAATTATTTTTTCTCAAATCGATAATCAAAAGCGCCTTTACGCAAATGAATACCATATTCCAACCACGCTTTAAGACAGGCTAGGAAATTAGCCCATCCTTCGGTATTTTCCTTAAGCCATTTTATACCGGTCTCAGTATTTTCCATACTTTTTTCGGTTACAGTTACTACCGTAAATCCATCTTTATAAGGCTTTAAGTTCATCTCTACAAGCTGGGTACTTTCACCATTCTCCCAGTAATAAGAAATATATTTGTCATTAATAATCTTAGCTACTTTTACAGGTACATCCATTTCAATTTCTGGAAAATTCCAGGTAAGGTTTTTTCCTTCCTCCATCCTTCCTGAACTCTTCGATATAAAATAATTAATCATCTGTTCAGGGTTCACTATAGCCTCAAACACCTCGTTTACCGGCTTTAAAATTTGCATTGAGCACTGAATTTCTAATTGAGTTGATTTCATATAACTTGTTTTTGAATTAAAAATAAGTAACCTTTCGGTTACAAATATAAGAAACCATTTGGTTACACAAAATAATTTATGAGTTTTTTACATTTGCACAAACTTATACTATGCACCATCATTTTTTACTTTATAAGCCATTTGGATACTTAAGTCAGTTTATTTATAACCTTAAACGAAATAAAAAACTGTTAGGAGAATTACATGATTTCCCAGAGGGCACTATGGCTATAGGCAGGCTTGATGAAGACTCCGAAGGCTTACTAATACTTACTACAGACGGATGGATGAGTGAAGTGGTTAGAAGTAAAAAAGTAGAAAAGGAGTACTATGCCCAAGTTGACGGACTGATAACTGATGAGGCTGTAAAACAGTTGGAAAACGGAGTAGAGATTGGATTTAAAGGAAAAAAATACACTACCCTACCCTGTACAGCGTTCCGTTTAAATGAAGCTCCAAACTTGCCGGAACGTGGTAAAAAAATAAGGGATGAGCGCCACGGACCAACATCGTGGGTTAGTATAACAGTTACCGAAGGCAAGTTCAGGCAGGTAAGAAAAATGACATCGGCAGTTGGTTTTCCTACCTTACGACTGGTAAGGGTTCGTGTTGGAAAAATAGTACTGGGAGAACTTCAACCCGGCCAAGCCATAGAGATTGATTCCATAGAAGTATAAGAATTGAACACAAAACCTTACAAACGATCATTTTTGTAAGTATTTTAGCAAAACTTTAAAATTATACTGTTCAAATTGTCCTACTTTTAGGGTGATATAATGAAGGAACAGCACAAAAAATACGTACGTAAGGGTATAAAGATTATACTTTGGATAATAGGCTCTTTAATAGGGCTATTTCTTCTCATTGTCCTGCTCTTACAAATCCCATACTTCCAAAACATAATTAAAGACAAAGCCGTTACCTATCTTGAAAAGAAAATAGGCACCGATGTAGATGTAAATAAAATAGAAATAGGGCTTCCAAAAAAAATAATACTGGAAGGCGTTTATTTTGAAGACCAGCAGGGAGACACACTGTTAGCAGGCGAAAAACTGGCGGTGGATGTAAGCCTGTTCAAATTATTTAAAAATGAACTGGAGATCAACTCGGTAAACCTACAGGGTATTGTTGCCAATGTTAGCAGGGATAAGGATTCTGTCTTCAATTTTGATTACATTATTAATGCTTTTGCAACAGATGAACCAAAAGATACTACGGCTACCCCAATGAAAATATCGGTTAAAGATATAAAGCTGGACAGGATTAGAGTAACTTTTAAAGACGATATTTCTAAGAATGACATTAGTGCCAACCTGACTCATTTTGATACCGAATTCAGGAAATTTGATTTGGATGAAATGGATTTTGATATCCCCGAAATTAATCTTGACGGACTCAAATTAACCCTAACTCAAGGTAGTGTCGAAAAAGTTTTAAGTGATACTCAAAACACTATTAATAAAACTACTGAATCATCTAACCTAAAGCTTAAGTTAAAGGATATAAACATAACCAATATAGATGTTAGTTACCTAAACAATGGTAGTAAACTTGATACAAAACTTACCCTAAACAACCTCATCACTAAGGTAAATGACATTGACTTAAACAAACAGAATATTGACTTAGATAACCTTGAGATAAACGGTTTAAGAGGTGAATTGGTTTTGGGTAAAACAATACAAAATACTACTACTGATAACGAAACAACCTCATCAAACGACTGGAAATTCAGGCTTAATGAAACAGTTATAAAAGATGTAAACTTCCGTTTTGATGATAACAATTCGGCTCCCGTAGCAAAAGGGATTGATTACAAACACCTTGATATTACTAATTTTAATCTGGAAGCTAAAAAGCTTTCCTATGCTACCGATAGTATTGCAGGAAATATACAGTCGTTTACCGTTAAGGATAAAAGCGGAGTAAACCTTGAAAAGCTAACAACTAATTTCACCTATACCAATAAAGGTGCAAGCTTAACCGATTTATACCTAAAAACCCCACAAACTGAAGTAAAAGATAAAATAGTTGTGAGTTACCCTTCCCTTGAATTTCTTAGTGATAACATAGGGCAAATGGCTGTAGATGCTGATATTAAAGGCAGCCACATAGGCTTTAAGGATATACTGTTGTTTGTCCCTACCCTAGCCGATACCAATCCGTTTAAAAGCGATCCTAACGGTATTATGTATATTAACAGTAAAGTAAATGGCAGGGTAAATAACCTGTCCATCCCTAATCTCGAAATAAGAGGTGTAGGCAATACTATTATTGCTGCCAGTGGAAAAATAACGGGGCTACCCGATATTGAAAAGGCGTATTTTGATATGGATGTAAGGGAGTTTACCTCAACAGCTGATGATATTGCTCTTTTCCTTCCGGAGGGTACTTTACCAAGTAATATAGAACTACCTAAAGAGCTTGCTGTAAAAGCTAAGTTTAAAGGAACTCTTGAAAATTTTAACGCCGACTTTAACCTTAACAGCACCTATGGTAAAGCCAATGTAAAAGCCACATTTGACAGAAGAAATAAAGATGCTGAAGTGTATGATGCCGATGCTGAGCTTACTGATTTTGATTTGGGAAGACTTTTAAAAAATGATTCAATAGGTAAATTGAGTCTTAAAGCTACAGTTAAAGGTAAAGGACTTAATATGCAAACAGCCACTGCAGAAGTTGATGCTAATGTAATAGCTGTCGAATATAACAGTTACCTATACAAAGACCTCAAAGTAAAAGGTACTGTTAACAATGGTAAGTTTGATGCTACCGCCACGATGAAAGATCCTAACCTAGATTTTGAAGTTGTGGCTAATGGTGGTTTTGACGGTAATTATCCTAACGGAACCATTAAAATTAATGCCGACCTGATAGACCTTGATAAACTCAATCTGCATGCGGGTCCGTTAAAAATGCGTGGTAATCTGGATGCCTATATAACCGACTCCAACCCTGCCAACCTGAACGGTAAGGTAAACCTGTATGATTTTATGGTGGTAACACCAAGGGAAGAGATTGTACTTGATTCGGTTAAACTGTTTGCAGTATCATCTCCGGAGAAAGACTCTATAAGGCTTAGTTCGCAAATTGTCGATGCCTCTATAGTAGGGAAATATAACCCTGCCGAACTGGCAAACGCTATAACAAACACTGTTTCCAAGTATTATGATATAAATTCGGGCGAACCTAAAAAAGTAAGTGAAGAACAAAACTTCGATTTAAAGCTCAGAATTGATAACGACCCAATCATTACAAAACTTATCCCCGAAATAACCCGTATTGAGCCTGTAGAGCTAACCGCTTCTTACAGGAGTGGTATAGACAGCCTTAGCATTAAAGGCTCAATACCACGCTTGGTTTACGGATCTAATACCATTTCGGGAGGTACTATAGATATCTCCACCCAAAAAGACAGCCTTACTTACAATATTGTGATAGATGAAGTACAAAACGAACAGTTTATAGTACCTCACACAAGCATTACTGGAAGGTTAAAAAACGATACCCTAACCTACCATATACAGGTACTGGACAACAAAGATGAAGAGCATTATTTGGTTTCGGGTGAATTAAGGACTCAAGGCGATAATACTGAAATCTCATTATACCCCGAAGGTTTAAGGCTTAATTACAACCTATGGGATGTAAACCCCGAAAACGTAATGCGCTTTGGTAAGGATGGTATTTATGCCAACCTATGTGAAATAAGCAATGAGAACAGTACTATAAAAATACAGTCTAAGGAAGATGTGCCTAACGCTCCGTTAAATGTTGAACTGGACAATTTTAAAATTGAGACCATTACAAACATGATACAAAAAGAGGAGCTTAAATTAAGTGGTACTCTTAATGGTGATGCCGAATTACGTGATATAACCACTAATCCGGTATTTGTATCAAACCTTAGCATTGACAACTTTGCTATAAGTAAAGATACTATAGGCGATATAAAAATTAAGGTAGACAATACGGTTTCCAGTGTCTATAATGCCGATGTAAACATTACAGGTAATGGTAATGAAGTAAACTTAAACGGGACTTATACCTCAACTTCTAAGTCTTTCGATCTTAATCTGGATATGGGAAAACTGAACACAACCAGTGTACAGGCTTTTACATTTGGAGCGCTTAAAGACGGTAACGGTTATCTATCGGGTAATTTTAAGGTTACGGGAACTATTGCAAAACCTATTGTAAACGGAACATTAGATTTTAATGATGTAGGTTTCAGGGTTACACAGCTTAACTCCTACTTCAATTCCATGAACGATAATATTACGCTAAATGATAATGCCATTACTTTTAATGACTTTAGTATTGAAGATGAGGATAAAAACCTGATGATACTTAACGGAAAGATTACCACTACTGATTATACCGATTATAATTTTGGTATGACAGTAGATGCCGAAAATTTTAAGGCGGTGAACTCTACCGAAAAGGATAACGATTTTTATTACGGTACACTATACTTTGATACCCACCTCAACATTAAAGGAACCTTACAAACCCCTGTAATAGACGGTAACATCAATATAGATGAAAATACTGATTTTACAGTAGTACTGCCACAATCAGACCCCGGTATTGCCGACAGGGAGGGTGTTGTGGAATTTGTAGATGAAGATAATGCTGCTTTAAAACAACGTCTTAAAATTGAAGAAACCGTAAACCAAAGTGATGTATTAGGTATAGACGTATCGGTAGCGATACAGGTAAACAAAGAGGCCGAACTTAACCTGATTATTGATAAAGGTAATGGTGATTACCTGGAACTAAAGGGTGATGCCAAACTAAATGGCGGTATAGATCCTTCGGGTAAAACAACGCTTACAGGGCGTTATGAATTTAATGACGGTGCTTACAGGATGTCGTTCAACTTCCTGAAAAGGAAATTTGACATTCAAAAAAACAGTTATATTTTATGGACTGGTGAACCTACTGAAGCTACTATAGACATCACTGCCATTTATGAGGTAGAAGCCGCCCCTATAGACCTGTTAGGCGACGAACTGGCAACAGCCTCCCCTTCCATCAGGAATACTTATAAACAAAAAATACCTTTCCAAACAGTACTTAAAATGGAAGGTGAATTGCTTAAACCAGAACTATCGTTTGATATTATATTACCGGATGGTAACTATGGTGTATCGTCCGACATTATCAATAATACAAAAACAAAACTGGCACAACTACGTCAGCAATCGTCCGATCTCAACAAACAGGTATTTGCCTTATTATTGTTAAACCATTTTATCAATGAGAATCCGTTTTCAAGCGAAGCAGGCACAAGTACCGAAGCTATTGCAAGACAAAGTGTGAGTAAACTCCTCTCCCAACAACTTAATAATATTGCAGGAGACCTTATAAATGGGTTTGAACTTAATTTCGATTTGGAATCTACCGAAGATTACACTACAGGACAACGTGAAAACAGGACCGACCTTAATGTAGGGGTTTCTAAGGAGCTGCTAAATGACAGGCTTAAAGTAACCGTAGGTAGTAGTTTCGGTTTAGAAGGACCTCAACAAGCCAATGAGGAAACCACTAACATAGCCGGAGATGTTTCGTTAGACTATCAGCTTACTAAGGACGGACGTTACATGGTTAGGGCCTATAGGAAAGACGAATATCAGGTAGCCGTACAGGGACAGGTAGTTGAAACCGGTGTTGCATTTATCATCACTATGGATTACAATAAATTCAGGGAACTGTTCCACAGAACTGAAGAAGAAAAGGAAATAAAACGAAGGGAGAAAGAATTGAGAGAGCGTCAAAAACAGGAAGAAAAAGCACAGGAAGAACGTGAGAAACGTGAAGCCAGAGATAAAAGAGCTGCCAAAAAAGAAAATAATGAGTAACATATCAAAATACATCCTCTTTACTTTTCTACTGCTTATCCTGTATAGCTGTAGCAATACCCGCTATCTGCAGGACGGTGAAATGCTTTACACCGGAGCGGAAGTTAAAGTGGAAGATACCACTATGTCCAGACGTGAACGTAAAGACCTTGAAGCGCAAATGGAAGAGTTGGCAAGACCAAAGCCAAACAGGTCGTTTTTGGGACTTAAAATAAAACTATACCTATACAACATAGCAGGAGAACCTAAAAAAGATAAAGGCTTTAGGTACTGGCTGCGTAATAAAGTGGGTGAACCGCCTGTATTGTTCGGGCAGGTAGATATGGATTATAATGCCGATGTGCTACAAAGCCATGTGGAAAACAACGGTTACTTTAAGGCAAGAACATCGGCTGATTCTACTTCTACAGGAAATAAAAAAGTAAAGGCGATTTATACCGTAAAACCAAAATGGCAATATAAAATACGTAATGTAGAGTTCCCTAAAGATTCGGCTTCTACTCAACTAGATAGTGCTGTAGCAAGAACCCAGCGCAGAACCCGACTTAGAAAAGGTCGTCCTTATGATCTTGATGTTATTAAAGATGAACGCGACCGTATAGACCAGCGCCTTAAACAAAAGGGCTATTACTTTTTTAATCCCGACTATATACTGGTAAGGGCCGATAGTACTGTAGGAGACCATCAGGTGGATATGAAGTTAATAGTAAAAAAAGAAACTCCCGAAAAAGCTCAAAGACAGTATAGAATAAACAATATATATATTTATCCTAACTACTCCCTTAACGATAGCAGAGACACTATTAGAGCTAAAACAACTCTTACTGATTCCACACAACAATACAAGGATTTTACGATAATAGATCCGCATAATACTTTTAAACCTCTTATATACGATCGTACCCTTTACTTCCATAAAGGAGATTTATATAACAGGAACGATCATAACCTATCCCTTAGCAGATTGATAAGCTTAGGAACTTTTAGGTTTGTAAAAAATGAGTTTAAAGTAAACGATTCCCTTAATAATACTCTCGATGCTTATTATTATCTTACCCCTATGCCTAAAAAGTCGATTAGAACAGAGCTTTCGGCAAAAACCAATTCAGCTAATTACAATGGTTCTGAACTAACTGTTAACTGGAGCAACCGTAACACCTTTAAGGGAGCTGAACTTTTGAGTATTTCTGCCTTTGGCGGACTGGAAGTACAAATGGGCGGACAAAACAAGGGCTATAACATATACCGCGTAGGTGGAGAAACCAGTTTAGTATGGCCGCGTTTTATCACCCCGTTTCCGGTACATTCGCCTAGTGCATTTGTACCAAAAACAAGAGCCTTGGTTAATTATGAATACCAAAAAAGGATTCACCTATATGCTTTAAACTCATTCAGGTCGCAGTTTAGTTACTTATGGAAGGAAGATGCTACAAAAGAACATCAGCTAAATGTATTTGATGTAAACTATGTGAGCCCCAATAACGTTACAGATGAATACCAACAACAGGCGGATTCTATCCCTTCTCTACAAAGGGTAATAGACAAACAGCTTATTATAGCCCCATCTTACTCCTACACTTTTACCAATACTAACCGAAAGTATAAAAGGCATACTATATACTACAAAGGCTCTGTAGAAGTGGCTGGTACACTAAGCGGTTTAGTAACGGGAGCTAATGCTAAAAAAGGAGACACAATAAGTATATTGGGAGTACCTTTTAGTCAATATACCAAAACAGAACACGAGTTTAGGTACTATATGCGTTTGGGTAGAGACTCAAAACTAGCTGCCCGTGTTATTGCAGGTATAGGTGTCCCCTATGGTAACTCTACAGAATTGCCTTTTATACGTCAGTTTTTCTCGGGAGGTACAAATAGTTTAAGAGCATTCAGGGCACGATCTGTAGGTCCGGGGGTATATTATGCTAAAGACAGTGATGGGCAACCTCTTGAGGATACTTTCCTACCCGATCAGTCGGGTGATATTAAGCTGGAACTTAATCTGGAATACCGAGCCAAACTATACAGTATTATTCACGGAGCCGTGTTTGTAGATGCCGGTAATGTATGGCTTTGGAACAAAAAAGATGATAAGCCCGGAGGTGAGTTCAGTTCAGGCTTTATGGATCAGCTTGCAGTAGGTACCGGTTTAGGTTTAAGGCTCGATCTTGACTTCCTCGTACTTCGTTTAGACGGAGCCTTCCCTATAAGAAACCTTAATTACAATACTAACAGGTACGAATGGGTTATTGACGACGTAAAAATGGGTAGTAAAACCTGGCGTAAAGATAACCTGGTATTTAATCTTGCTATTGGCTATCCTTTCTAGTTTTATATATTTGTATATAAACCAACTATATGAAATACGAATTATTCTTTGTCTTTACTCTGTTTGTTAAAAGTCAGGCACAAACCAATGACCGTATCCTCTTGGGTATAGACCATGCTAAACAGGAATTGCAGGAAGCTTTACAGGATAACAGTCATAACTTAGTTAATGGTAAAAACATCATCATTAAAGATACACTCACAGCAATAAGTGTTGCAGAGCCAATACTTTTCGGGATATACACAAAAGAAAATATTATAAAACAACGCCCTTACGAAATACACCATATTGATAATTACTGGGTAATAAACGGTACTCTACAAACAGGATTTAGAGGAGGTACTTTTGTATGTATTATTGACGAAAGAACAGGAACAATTTTAAGAGTAACCCACAGCAAATAATGAAAGGTATTTTACTTTACTTTATACTATTCACAACATTTTGCTTTTCTCAGGAAGCAGAACATTATAAAACAAAAGAGTTTGATGTTGCCATTTTCCCGGAAACATACAAGGAACTACTTCCCGAAAAAAGGTTTACCCCTACTCATGAAAATATAACAGAAGCCGAAATGGCATTACGTACAAAACTGGAAGAACTGAACTACCTATTAACAAACCAGTATGACACTCCTGTAATACATAAAAACCTAAACAAATACCTTAGACAGTATTTTGGTTATATAGATGAAAACGGTAACCGCATATTAATTATCAATTGCTTTTGGAAGAATGTAGATAAAATGGCAAAAAAGTTATGGCTTAAAGACAGAATAACCGTAGCTGATGGCGGAAGTTTTTACTGGAATGTAAAATACAACCTTGATACCGGAGAACTATTTGACCTTGAAGTTAACGGAAATGCATAATATAAAATATAAACACAAATGGATAATATTATTACTTACACAAAAAAAGCCCCTGTGGCTAAAACTGTTTTCGGATACGCATTAATGATTTTAGGATTTGCACTTTTAGTTACCGGAGATCTAATTATGGGAGTAATTATGATTGTATTAGGTGCAGGCCTTACTACTAAAGAAGGTTCTGAAATAAACCTTACTTCAAAAACATACAGAACAATCAGGTCTGTTTTTGGAATAACTGTTGGCAGCTGGAAACCCATACCTGAATTTGAATATGTTTCGGTATTCAGAACTAAAGAAAATCAAACTGTACGTGTGGTAACTGCAGAAGCTACAACGTCATCTGAAGTAATACTACTCAACTTATTTTATAACAGAAATAAGCACATTACTTTCTATAAAACCAATAGTAAAGAGGATGCTTTTAAAGTTGCAGAACACTTTAAACTAGCTTTAGACATTGATATACTCGACGCAACAGAAAATGAAAAGAAATGGCTATAATAAACGGCTACCCCTTTATTTATAGGTAATGACAGATACATGACATGTAAATGTCGGGGTAAAGACAGGCCGGATAGGATACATTTGCTTCATAATCTAAAACTAAAAATCATGAAGAATCAATCAATTGCCGAAAGATTAAAGTATCAGAGAAAAATTAAAGGATTATCTCAGGAAGAACTATCCCTAAGAACAAATGTTACCGTGCGTACTATACAACGTATAGAGAACGCAGATGTGAATCCGCACCTTAATACCATTAAACTGCTTGCCGCAGCCCTTGATGTTGAAGTAAACGACTTATTACCCCTGGATGACCCAAAGGAAGAAACCATAAAAAAGAAATGGCTGTTACTAATACATGCCACCCCTCTTTTAGGTCTTTTCATTCCGTTATGTAATGTATTAATACCTCTTTTCCTTTGGATACATAAAAGAGAAGACAATCCTATTTATGACAAACACGGTATAAAGGTCATCAATTTCCAAATCTCGGTATTAATTTATGCAGTATTATCATTTGTTGCCTTAATGACTGTAGGAGCAGGCTTAGGATTCCTAATATTCATACTCACTGTACCTATTTGCATTGCAATAGTAATATTCAATATCATTTATGTATTGAAAAAGGACAAATGCTATTACCCGTTATCTATTCCGTTTTTAAAATATAAAAAAGGAGCTACCTCAAAAATACTGGCTGTTATTCTCATTATGGCTTTTGTTAGTAGCTGTAATACCAAAAGCAACAATACTATTGAACGCTTAGACGGTAGTACTATTATAAAAGATTCTGTTAGCTACAAAGTTGACCACCTTACAAAAGAGGCTAATGTAACAGGCATGGCAGTAGCTATATTTAATAACAATCAACCGGTATATGAACATGTAACCGGATATAAGGATGCTTCAGAAAAATTACTCCTAACCGATTCTACAAGTATTTATGGAGCATCCCTAAGTAAGGCTGTATTTGCTGTTTTAACAATGAAAATGGTTGAAGATGGTGTGATTGATATTGATACTCCGCTTGAGTCCTACCTGCCCAAAAAAATATATCAATACGAGCCGCAAACCAAATGGCATGACGATTACAGGGGGTTAGAAACCGATAGCCTGTATCATAAAATAACTGCCCGCATGTGCCTTGCCCATACTACCGGATTTATTAACTGGAGATTTTTTGAACCCGATATGAAATTAAAGGTACACGGTATTCCGGGTGAAAAATACTCCTATAGTGGTGAAGGCTTTGTTTACCTGCAGGTAGTACTGGAAAAGATTACCGGTAAAAACCTGGAAGAACTGGTTCAGGAAAATATTTTCAAACCGTTAGGAATGAATAATTCTGCTTTTGAATGGAAACCTGAGTTTGAAAAGGATTTTGCTTACGGGCATGCTAAAGACGGAAGCCTTTATGAAAAGGACAAGGATAACGAACCCAGATCGGCCAGTACTATGGAAACTACATTTAGTGATTATGTGAAGTTTTTAACCGCTGTGCTTAATAATAAATTAATCAGTAAGGAATCGACCAATGAGATGTTTAGCCCACAGGTAAAAATAAACTCTCTTACCCAGTTTAATGAAGGTGCTAAACTTACTACTGATAAATATGAGAATATAAAATTAAGCTACGGACTTGGGTGGGGTTATATTGAAACTCCTTATGGCGTAGGTGTTTTTAAAGGAGGTCACGGTAGTGGGTTCCAGCACTACTCCATTATCTTCCCTAAATCAGGAAAAGGGATATTGATTATGAGCAATTCTGATAATGCCGAGAGTGTTTTTAAAGAGCTTTTAGAGTATAGCATTGCCGATAAATATATGCCGTGGCAATGGCTTAACTATATACCTTACAAATAATATAAAAGAGAATATCTCAAAAATGCCATTCTGAATGTAACGCAGTGAAATGAAGAATCTCAAACTAATTTTAGAAGAGATTTTTCCTATCGTCAAAATGACAATGCGTAATCATTAGTGTTTTTTGAGATATTCCCTTTATTTATGTTATTATACTCCCTAATTAATAGCGCCTTTACGCTTATTAGGCCGTATAATCATACGTAGTGATTGATCTTGAGAGAAATAAGCAATCATCCAGTTCCAGGCTGTGGCAAACCTGTTACGGTAGCCTATAAGCGACATCACGTGGATAAACAACCACATTAACCATGCAATAAAGCCTTTAAAGTGCATAACAGGCTTAGGTAAATCTACCACTGCCTTATTTTTACCTATAATAGCCATTGAGCCTTTATCATTGTACTTAAAAGGTTTTAATGTTTCTCCTTTTAATTCCCTTTTAAGATTCTCTGCCAGGTGCATTCCCTGTTGTATAGCTGTTTGTGCCAATTGCGGATGCCCATCAGGGAAAGCTTTATCAACATTAAGCATTATACAGGTATCTCCTAAAGCATATACATTTTCGGTGCCCTGTACTTTATTATGTCCGTCAACTAACATTCTTCTGCCCCTGCCGTAACATTCCTGCGGAAGCCCTTCAAATACCTTAGCCCATACACCTGCTGCCCAAATAAGGTTTTTTGTGGTTATGGTTTGTCCGTCAGCAAAGTGTACCACATCATCAACATAATCGGTAACACGTGTATTGAGCTTGACAATAACCCCAAGTTTAGTAAGAGCATCAAGAGTATCTTGCTGCGAAGCCTTACTCATAGGGCCTAACAAATTAGGTCCGCCATCAACAAGGTAAATATTACTCACTGTTGTAGATAGTTCAGGGTATTCCTTACGTAAAATACCATTACGCATTTCGGCAAACATACCCGATACCTCCACACCTGTTGGTCCGCCACCGGCTACAACAATAGTTAAGTACTTACGGCGTTCCTTACTGTTTTTACAAATAGCTGCCTTTTCCATGCGCTGTAATAATTTATTACGCATTTCAATAGCATCATTAAGCGTTTTCATCGGAATGGCATTTTTCTTTACATTTTCCATTCCGAAATAATTACTCTCTGCCCCGGTTGCAAAAACAAGCTTATCATATTCCAGTTCGCCGTTACTTAATATTACTTTATTCTCAGCCATGTTAACCGAATGAAATTCGGCAAGACGAAACTGTATGTTTTTCTTTTTTCTGAAAAGTTTCCTGAATGGGTAGCTTATACTCGAAGGCTCCAAATAAGCCGTAGCTACCTGATAGATGAGCGGCGGGAAAAAATTATAGTTATTTTTATCTACCAGCGTTACCTTAAAGTTTTCATTCCCGGCGAGTTTTTCGGCTAAATTGATCCCGGCAAAACCTCCGCCAATAATTACAATTCTCATAGATGCGATTTTTTGTGATAGTACATGCTTTATATAAGTTTTTACTTACTTATATAAGTACTATAAATTTACTGCTTAAAAAATTAGTAACAATACGTAATCAGCTTAAATTGTAAGTTTTATGAAAACTTTGGGTTTTTAAAGTGTAGGTTAAAATTTACACTTAAAAAGTGTTTTTAATTATCTAAGTTCCTTATAAGAATGTTAATATTATAGTATTTAAAAAACAGGCTTAATAACTTAGTCACACAACAAACACACCTCCCATGATCGCATATTCTAAAAGGAAACTCATGAAACCTATTATAAAAGTTATAAAGGATACGTTTATCGGCTTTATGCAGGATAAAGGACTAAAACTGAGTGCCTCACTGTCCTACTATACGGTTTTTTCGCTTGCTCCGCTACTTTTACTGATAATATCACTAACCGGACTATTTTTTGGTAAGGAAGCCGTAGAAGGAAAGGTTTTTGCCGAAATTAACGGACTTATAGGCAGTGATGCTGCTTCACAAATACAAAACATTATTCAAAACCTCGAACTATCTGGTAAAACCAATATATCCATGATTGTAGGAGCGGTTACCCTTGTTATTGGTGCTACAACAGTTTTCAATGAAATACAGGATTCCATTAATATGATATGGAAACTAAAAGCCAAGCCAAAAAAAGGATGGTTAAAACTTATTAAAAACCGATTGCTTTCGGGCTCAGTAATTATTGGGCTTGGATTTCTTCTAATAGTATCATTACTGGTAAATGGTGTATTGCTCGCTTTAAGTGACACCATGAGATCTTACTTCCCGCAAATAGCCATTATATTAGTTAACGTTGCCGATATACTCATCAACTTCGGGGTAATAACCGTCTTATTCGGGGTAATATTCAAAGTACTGCCCGATGCCCAAATTTCCTGGAAAGATGTAAGAGTTGGTGCTTTTTTTACAGCCTGCCTTTTCATGCTGGGTCGGTACCTTATAGGCTTATATATTGAAACTACGGCAGCCGGATCTCCTTATGGAGCAGCCGGATCTATAATAGTTATATTATTGTGGGTATACTTCTCGGCAGCTATTTTGTACATTGGTGCCGAATTTACAAAGGCCTATTCAGAACATATTGGTTCGGCCATCAAACCAGCCGATTATGCAGTGTATGTAGAGGAAAAAGAAACCGAAAAGGAAGTAAAAGTGCTCCCCATAACAGCTCTCCGTAGCAGGGAGAGCAAATCCAGATAAAAAATAAAGCAGTGTAATTACACTGCTTTTTGCATTATATAATCTTCCATAAGATAACCGTTACCTATATCAATATCTTCCTGCCCTACTTTAACAAAGCCTATTTTTTCATAAAACCCAATAGCAGTATTATATCTGTTTACGTTTAATGATACAACAGTATTATTATTATCTGTCGCAATTTTTGATATCTTATCAATAAGAGCACGCCCTACACCTTTACCCTGTGTTTGGGGTAGTACATATATTTTATGCACTTTGGTTATAGGTTTATTATCGTAGTTAAGTTCATAAGAGGCAAATCCCAAATAACCATTCTCGTCTCTTATAAGTAAAAACTGATGACCTTTTTTTTCAATTTGCTCATTATAAGCCTCTTGACTATACATCATTTCAAACATATAGGTTATTTGATCCTGAGTAAGAATATTTTTATATGTTTGTGGCCAAACTTTTTCGGCCAGGGTATAAACTAAATTATAGTCACCAAAGCCGGCTTTTATAATTTCCATATTAAGTGCAATTTATTTAAAACCCCTATAAATAAAGGGTTTTTCACGGTAGCATAAAGGTATAAAAAATTATTGGCACAGTAATTGGTTATTTATAATCAAACAACAAAAAATTAATTTTTTGGGCAAATAAATACTTTGAGACTATGAAAACGAGAATATTACATATAGCCCTTTTTGTTTTACTTTCTGTAAATCAAATTTTCGCTCAGGACGTTACCACCGTCAGGGCTAACAGTACCGATATAAGCGATAACTTAGACCTTAGGGCAGTTGCCTCTATTTTTGGAGAATCGGCCGATCTTGAAGACTTTGAAAGAAGAATTAACGATCCGGATGCCAGAATATCGAACCTTGACCTTAATGGTGATAACTATGTAGACTACCTTAGGGTGGTTGAAGCAACACAAAGTAATACACACTTAATCATACTACAGGCCGTATTAGGTATAGATACTTATCAGGATATTGCTACTATTGAAGTAGAAAGAAACGGAAGCAATGTACAGGTACAGGTAGTAGGCGATGTTTACATGTATGGCCCTAACTATATATACGAACCCGTGTATGTTTCAAGACCTGTAATATTTGATGTGTTTTGGGCAGTGTCATACCGTCCTTACTATTCACCTTGGTATTGGGGTTACTACCCCACCTATTACAGCTACTGGGCTCCGTGTCCTGTGTACAGATACAGAAACAATATTCACGTGCACATTAACGTAAACAATACTTACAACTATGTAAGCACAAGAAGAAGCTCACGAGCGGTAGCTATGTATAACACCAGAAGAAGTAACGCTTACGAAAGGCAGCATCCTAACCGTTCATTTACAAGCAGGACAAATGCTACTAATAGATATGCACTTGAACAAACAAGGGAAAGCTCACGAGTACAACGTTCGGCTTCAACATCAGCAAGAACTTCTTACTCTAACCCATCCCGCGTATCTCAGGACAGTAACTATAACAGAGGCAGAAGCTTAAACTCTGCAAGAACAGACAATAACGGAAATGTAAGGGTAACAACACCTTCAAGAGGCTCGGCAATTACTTCACCTTCTACCAGAGGTAACGATAATACAAGAACCACTACAACCCCGTCAAGAACAAACGGTAACAGTAATACTGTAAGGTCTACACCTTCATCATCTTCGACAAGAAGTTTTGATGCTACCCCTTCGAGAAATAACTCACAATCTGTAAGGAGAAGTTCGCCTTCAAGCAATAACAGTTCTTCTACAATAAGAAGTTCATCTCCTTCAAGGAGCAGTTCTCCGGCAGTAAGATCGAGTTCACCTTCAAGGTCTAGTAGCCCGTCAATAAGAAATTCTTCTCCTTCAAGAAGCAGTAGTCCTGCAGTAAGGTCAAGCTCACCTTCAAGGAGCAGTTCTCCTGCGAGAACATCATCTCCTTCAAGATCTACAGACTCAAGAAATTCACGAGGTTAATTATTTACTATAATTCTATCATGTAAAACACTGTTGTATCCATCACAACAGTGTTTTTTTATTGTACACGTTTGGTTCGTATTGCTTCTACCCATTCGTTTTTACCACAAACCGAACAAACTGCACTTGTAGGTTGTAACTCCTGTGTATTAGCACAAAAAGTACAGGCATATATCCCTGATTTTGGTACTATCGTACTTTTTAAATCAAATAGCTGAGGACGTATAGGGAGACCGTACTTTATGGCATCCTCTTCATAAAAATATACACTAATAGCACCGTTTGTTTCTATATAAGCGTTTTTTACCTGACCTAAGTGCTCTATTGATTTTAATCTGAGCTCGGCAAAAAACTCATCTTTGGCAAGATCTTCCCTTTCAAAATTATTGATGGAAAACTGTCCGTCTTCCACAAAACACTGTACCTTTCCTTCCATAAAAATTTCAAACTTCTTACTCTTACCCAATAATACGGTTATGGCACGATACATAATAAGTATACACACAAAAACGGTTATGGCAGGTATAATGCCTACGTCTTTATAAAACATAGGGTCACCTGCAGCACTGCCAAGCGAAATAATTATTACCACCTCAAAAACCGAAAGTTGCTTTACCCCTCTCTTTCCGGTGAGTTTAAGGGTTAGTAAAACTATAATGAACATTATCACCGTTCTAAACACAACTTCAATTAAAAAAGAGACAGGCAAATCATTAAAAAATATCCTGTCCCATTCAAAAACAGTATTCATTTTCAGTATTTTAATTAGAATCATCCTAAAATTACTACTAATGTTTTCTTACTTAACAAACATTAGCACAACTTTAGTACAGCCTTAAAACAAGTACCATTTTTGATGATGTAATTTTATAGTACTAAAATAATTTACTAACCATTAAAAGATAAAAAATTATGGAAAAGAGAGTAGCCATACTGGCAACTAACGGATTTGAAGAAAGCGAATTACAATCACCAAAAGAACATCTTGAACAACAAGGTTGGACTGCCGAAATTATTAGCCTGGAAAGTGGTACAATTAAATCGTGGACAAACGGAAACTGGGGTAAAGATTTTAAGGTAGACAGAATTGTAAGCGAAGCTTCGGCATCAGACTATCATGCACTGGTATTACCTGGCGGTGTTATTAATCCGGATTTACTGAGAAGGGATAAAAAAGCAGTTCAGTTTGTGAAAGATTTCTTTGAACATAAAAAACCTGTAGCTGCCATTTGCCACGGTCCGCAAATGCTTATTGAGGCCGATGTGGTAGACGGCAGGAAACTAACATCATTCTCATCGGTTAAAACCGACCTTATAAATGCAGGGGCAAAATGGGTGGATGAAGAAGTGGTTGTGGATAACGGACTGGTAACAAGCCGTACCCCTAACGACCTACCGGCTTTTAATAAAAAAATGGTAGAGGAAATTAAAGAAGGTAAACACGAGCTGCAAAGAGCATAAATTAGGGTTAATACTTTAATTCACCGAAAGCTTTTAGAAATTGTTTCTAAAAGCTTTCTTTTTTATATTTACCTATAAACTAATCATACCATGAAAACCATTTATCTTTTTATAGCACTTTGTATGACAACCATTTCTCAAGCACAGCTTAAACCTGTATCGTATAACGACGGAAACCAAAAACTTAACGGCTTTGCAGCTATCCCCTCTAAACCGAATAGCAACAATCCCGGCATACTAATATTACCTGCCTGGAAAGGAATAAATAACCACTCTAAAGAAGTAGCTCAAAAACTATCTGGTATGGGGTATCATTCTTTTATTGCCGATATTTATGGTGAAGGCAACTACCCTACCAATACTAACGAAGCCGCACAACAATCGGGGTACTATAAAACCAACTATAAAGAGTATCAAAAAAGAATAACACTGGCATTGGAACAGCTTATTAAATCAGGAGCCGATGCTAATAATATTGTTGTTATAGGCTATTGTTTTGGAGGTACAGGTGCACTGGAGGCTGCCAGAGGTAACCTTAATGTAAGAGGTGTTGTTTCTTTCCACGGTGGGCTGGGTAAAGATACCACGAGAGAAAACAATACCATCAATACAAAAGTATTGGTATTACACGGTGCAGATGACCCATACGTTTCCCAAAGCGATATACAGTCATTCCAACAGGAAATGAACAGCAGTAATGCCGACTGGCAAATGGTGTACTATAGTGATGCTGTACATGCCTTTACCGAAAAAGAAGCCGGCAACGATAACTCAAAGGGTGCTGCCTATAATGAAAAAGCAGATAAAAGAAGTTGGGAACATTTTTTATTATTCTTAAAGGAAGTACTTAAATAACTTTATATCTAAACAACAATACATCAAAAAGCCAAACTTAAAGTTTGGCTTTTTGTTTTTTATTGTATTTTTTTCATAGTTTTAACATTAGAACAATCAATTAACAAACCGCCTCTAATTATTAAAACTATGTCTGGTGATTTACGTACCGAAAAAGAATGCGAAAACTGCGGCTATACAGTAGATGTAGCTTACTGCTCCAATTGTGGACAAAAGAATGTAGAAACACGTCAGAGTTTTTGGCATTTAATAACCCATTTTGCCGAAGATTTTACCCATTATGACAGTGCCTTTTGGAAAACTATTAAATACCTACTGCTAAGGCCTGCAAAACTAACTAAAGAATATCTTGAAGGTTACAGGCAACGCTATGTAGCACCGGTGAAACTTTATATTTTTATAAGTTTTATAACATTTTTTATTCCAAGCCTTTATCCGAATTTTGAAAATCATACTAATGGGTTACTAAATAACGAACATCATACTGAAGAAGTAGTAATACATAAAGAAGTAACCCTAGAGGAGAAAATCAACACTAAACAAAATGTAGGTTTTAAAACGGCTACAATTAACAGTACTGAATTTATTGTAGAAACACCTATGACATACAGTTCTATTAAAGAAATGGACTCCATTGAAAAAATAAAACCAGAACATTTAAGGCTTAGTAAATCTGACTATATATTAGGTAAAAAAATACTAAAACTATATGAGCATAATTCTCCAGAACAAGTAGGAGAAAAACTTAAGGAATCTATTAAGCATAATTTCCCTAAAGCCCTTTTTATATATATGCCGTTTTTTGCTTTTATATTATGGCTTTTCCATGGCAAAAAAAGATGGTATTTTTTTGATCACGGTATTTTCACATTACATTATTTTTCCTTTCTGTTGTTAACATCATTTATAATGATAACCCTATCTAGATTTATAAGTCCGTTAGGAGCGGTATTTGAAGAAATAGTAGTTCCTATTATAATTGGATTAGTAACCCTATGGACAGTATATTACTTTTTTAGATCACATAGAAAAATGTATCATGAAAAATGGATAATTAATTTTACAAAATGTTTACTGATGCTAATCATAAACTTTATTTCAGTACTGTTCTTAACTTTTATTTTTATAAAAATTGCATTTTACAGCCTGCATTAAATTCCTATCTTTAAAGCTCTTAATAAACCAAAATATATTTATGAATAAATTATTGCTGCTTTCGTTGTCCTGCCTTGCAATATCGTGCGGGTCGACAAACACAAAAAATAAAGATTATGTATCCAAATACATGAATACAATTACGGCAGATGATTTAAAAACACATCTTTACATTGTAGCATCTGATGAGATGCAGGGGCGTAATACAGGAGAAGAAGGACAAAAAAAAGCAGGTAAGTACCTTATTAGCCAGTACAAGGCTAATGATATATCGTACCCTAAAGCAGCAGAAGGCTGGTACCAAACCGTACCTTCTGAGTTTATGAGAAGACCGTTTAGTCCTAAGCTTAACGATTCTGAAAACATTTGGGCGTTTATTGAAGGAACTGAAAAGCCGGAAGAAATACTTATCATCTCTGCTCACTATGACCACGTAGGTATGAAAAACGGAGAGATATACAATGGTGCCGATGATGACGGATCGGGTACTGTAGCGCTTCTTGAAATAGCACAGGCATTCATGAAAGCTAAAAAAGAAGGTCATGGTCCAAAACGTTCCATCCTATTCCTTCACGTTACAGGTGAAGAGCATGGGCTTCACGGTTCACGTTACTATTCTGAACATCCGTTATTCCCAATTGCTAATACTATAACCGACCTAAATATCGATATGATAGGCCGCAGGGACGACGACCATAAAGAAGATGGTAATTATGTATATGTTATCGGGTCAGACAGGTTAAGTACCGATTTACACAACATAAACGAAGAGGCAAACAAAAAATACGTTAACCTACAGCTGGATTACAGATACAATGAGCGAAACGATCCAAACCAGTTTTACTACAGGTCAGATCACTACAACTTCGCTAAAAAAGGAATCCCGATTATATTTTACTTTAACGGTGTACATGCTGATTACCATCAGCCAACCGATACTCCCGATAAAATTGAATACGACCTACTGGCAAAAAGAGCCCAACTTGCTTTTGTTACTGCCTGGGAGCTTGCAAACAGAGACGAAAGACCTGTTGTAGATAAAGACGGTAAATAAATCCTTAGATATAAATAAAAAAACTCCGGTACAGTACCGGAGTTTTTTATTTTTTGTTCTTCTTTTCTTTTCTTGAAAAACTGTTACTCACAAAGAGTATTACATTCTCTTTGTTCTTTTTCTTCTTCTTTAAAATATCCCAATTAATAATTACCCCTACTACACAAATAGCCATAAGGGTAACTAGAAGAGATATGTAAATTACATCGTTTAAACTGTCTATACTACCTAATTGTATACTAAAAAAATACAGTGATACAAAAAACATAATAACAGACAGCAGCAGTGAAAACAGCTTCATTTTTCTTTTTCTTTTTTTGCCAGCAATAAAATGTAAGGAATAACCAATATGGTTTTTGAAGGGAAAAGTATATTACCATTTTCATTCCCTCATGCTACCTGAGTTTACCCGCTTACATGTTAACATACTTATATCGGGCAAAATTAGAAATTATTATGTGTTATTAACTTTTTTTTAGGTTAATTTTCTCACTTTAACAGTTATTGAAAATTTTAAAGTTCAGTAACCTTTGTCTTATAAAAGTTAACGTAAAAAAAGTTATCGGGATTAATCCCCTCTTCTATAAATATGTTTTTGATGTGATCTGATTTTTCATCATTATGAGATGCTTCTAACTGTAAAAAATCCAGAAACTCATCTATATGCTTAAATTTAAAACTAAGTCGGGTTTTAAGCGAATACTCTGTAATACTAAACTGAGCCTGCCCCATTTCCATGCCTGCTTCCTGTAAAGCAGCTAATATTATTTTAAAATTCTCTTTCATCACACAGCAATTTATCGTTTAAGCAAAGTATCAATAGTTACACGCATAGCCTCAATAGTATCCCTTTGAGCTTCTATGGTTTTTAGTAGTGCAGCATTTTCCGCCTTATATACAGCAGCTTCCTCCATAACCTTTTGCATTTCTGATGCCGGAGTATGCCCAGTATATTTCTCACTAAGATCATGATTTACAAAATCGTCCATGGAAAACTGGTATTTACTGCAAATTTTCTGGATAGTATCAATTTTAGGATGAGAAATACCTCTCACATATGTACCTACAACACTCTTATTGAGACCAAATTGAGCCCCAAATTCATCTTGTGACAACGAGTACCTGTCACATAAAAACTTTATGTTCCGCCCAATGTAATCGTTCATGAGTAAATAACATTATAATTTAAGCCTATTGAGGGACAGCTTTAACAATGAGATACTATCATAAAGGTACACAAATAAAAAAAGCTTCGGGCACTACTACGAAGCTTTTTTCTGTTTAAATGGAGATTGTTAGCCTCACTACATTTTGTCATCTTCAACAATCTGTACTTTTCCTGTGGGCACTCTCCCACTTTTATCTTTAACAATAAGCACGCCAAAAATGTTTAAAGGTATTTCTATTGGCTCACTTTTCTTTTTAATTTCTTCTACAAGGTGTTCATAATCGGCACTGTTAAGCACTAACGAATCACCTTTTTCAATCTTTTTTGCAAACAGGTAATCCCTTATTGCAGAAACGCTTATGCGACTCCCTATGCTAGTATACTCAGACATGACATTTTCTCTTTCCTCATTATGTCACAAAAATACGTACACTAATTCAAAAAAATACTAAAATTTTACTAATTATTTAAAATTTTAAGAAACTTAAATTTTTTTTTAGCAAAAAATAATAAACATTAGTTAAATATAGATTACATTTTTATTAAAACAAAGATTTCCATGTGTTTTTTATTTAATTTTAGAAAAAAAGTTTGAAAACTATGAAAAGACCCCTTTTATTAACCCTATTTACCGTAATTACCTTACTTACAGTATTTTCCTGTAAAAAGAAAACCGAAGAAGAAAAAGAAATTGAGGAAATTGCCCGTGCAGATGTACATGAACATGATAATATTATACCTATAGACACCACAAAATTTGATGCCTTTTTTCAAAAATATCCGGATTTTAAAAAGTTTGAAGGTGAAATAAAAAAACTATACCGCAAGCACGATCATTATATATGGCATGATGATAAGGGACTCATTGAATTTGCCGATGTACTGCATCATTTATCCTCAAATCTTGAAGAGGAAGGGGTTAAAAAAAATATGCCCTACAAAGATAGTGTAGACCAGTTATTTTTTGCAGGAAACAGTAAGCCCGACACAGAATCTGAACTACTGGTAAGCTCCATGTATTTCTATTATGCCAAGAATGTACTGCAGGGGCTTGACCCTTCAGAAAGTGAAGCGACAGGCTGGTATCTGCCGCGTGACAGGGTAGATTATGTAAGCTACCTTGACACCCTGATGAGAAAGCCCGAACTGATTAAAAAAGACAGAGACGAAGTTTTCACTCAGTATTACAACCTTAGAAAAGGACTTGAAAAATACCGTACTATTGAAAAGAACGGTGGTTGGAATACCAAAATTGCTTTTGAAGACGGTGTAAAATCAATTAAGCCCGGAGATTCATCGGTTACTGTAACAGAGGTTAGAAAAAGGCTTTTTACAGAAGGTTACCTTAAAAACGATTCGGGCAACAAAGTATTTGACGACGAATTGCTTACTGCCATTAACAGGTATGAAAAAGTACATTACAGAAACCAAAGTAAAGCTATCACTAAAGATATTCTTGCTGAACTTAACGTTCCGGTAGAAGAGCGTATAAAAACCATTACCGTTAACATGGAACGTTGCCGCTGGGTGCCATCATCCATAAACAGCGAGAAGGAATACATAGCGGTAAACATCCCTTCATACAGGTTATATTATTTTAGAGATAAAGATACCGTGCTGATCTCTAATGTGGTTGTGGGTAAGGCACTACATAAAACTGTAATTTTTAGCGGAGAAATGAGCTACCTGGCATTTAGCCCTTACTGGAATGTACCTACAAGTATCCTTAGAAACGAAATAGAACCTGCTATTGCTAAAAATCCTGATTACCTAGCCCAACACAATATGGAATGGAACGGTAAGAGTGTAAGGCAAAAACCGGGTAAAAACAACTCTTTGGGATTGGTTAAATTTATGTTCCCTAATTCAAATAATATTTACCTGCACGATACTCCGGCAAAAAGCCTGTTTAGTAGAGAAGACAGAGCCTTTAGCCACGGGTGTGTAAGGGTACAAAAAGCACGTGAACTTGCTATAGCTATTACCTCAAAAGACGGAGGATGGACCGAAAAACAGGTAGATGCCGCTATGCATAAAAGCAGCGAAAACATATACAGGCTCAAGGAAAAAATCCCTGTATTCCTTACCTATTTTACGGCTTGGGCCGATAAGAACGGTAACGTAGTATTTTTTGATGATGTTTATAAACGTGATGACCGACTGGCAGATATGCTTTATATGTAAAAAAATCCCCTCACTTGAGGGGATTTTTTATATAATGTCGGTAATGTAAACCGAAACAGGTTCCTGTAGCAATTCGGCTGACTTTTCAATAAATCCTGTTATATAGGGCTGTTTATTGTGTAAATCAAGGTCTTCCCTACTCTTCCAGATTTCGTGGAAAATAAAAACATGCGGTTCGGTTTGTGACTGATGCAATTCATACTTAAGGCAGGCTTTTTCCTTAATGGAATAAAACACCATTTCCTGCAACATAGCCTTTGTTTCCTCTATCTTTTCAGGAAGACTCTTTACTATGGCGGTTAAATTAATTTGCGGCATGGGTAAAAACTTCTGTAAGGTGTTGGTTATATACTTTAACATCCTTCTCTACATCGGCATTCTTTTCCACGTCATGGAAATGGATACTTTTAAGTGGCTGCATACCCGTAAAAGCATTCATACGGTGAAAACCGAATAATGGCCCTTCATCTACGCTTTTTTCCATAAAAAATTCACCCGGTAAGGTAAAGGCTTCTTGCGGTGCATTCCATGAAGTGGTAAGCATGTATTTCTTACCATGCATCTGCCCTCCCGTACCGTAGTTTATCGCCGGATTTTCAGATGATCTTCCGTCACTCCTGTATATTCCATTGTTATGTCCAACGGTAAATACCTCATCAATGTACTTTTTAAAATTATGAGGCAATTGAAACCACCATATCGGGGTATGATAAATAATCACATCGGCCCAGGTAAACTTATCAACCTCGGCTACGGGATCATAATCATCACTAACATGTGTAACCTGCACTTCATAATCTTCATTATCAGTAAAAAAGGCTACTGTTTCGTTAGCTATGGTTTCATTGAACTTCCCTCCAGAATGACCAAAGCTTTGCCCTCCGTTTATTACAAATATTTTTTTCATTTTATGTTTCCTTTAAAATTTACAATGCAAAGTTATTACGGGGTAACCTATTATAAAAATAACATAATTCATACCTTTGTATTATTATAATAATAGTTTAGCTATGGTAAATTTAGAATGGTATCGCACGTTTAAAACCATATACAAAACCGGGACACTTACCGGTGCTGCCGAAGAACTTTACATCTCCCAACCCGGTGTTAGTCTGCATTTAAGCTCACTTGAAAACTACACGGGGTATAAGCTTTTTGAACGAAGAGGACGCCGAATGATACCTACCGAAAGGGGTAAGGCACTATACAATTTTATTATCGAACCGGTTACCAAACTGGAAGAGGCAGAAAAAAGCTTTCAGCGCAGTACCGAAAAGCATACACCAACAATAAGTATAGGTATGTGCTTTGAAACTTTTCAAACTACACTGGAGCCTTATATAGCTTCCTTTCCGTTTAATATCATTATTAAGTTTGGGGAATATCCTGAAATGGTGGATAGTCTTGAAAAAGGAATACTCGACCTTATTATTACACCTCAGGCTATAAACAGTAAGGATATTGATTACGAGCCTTTTTCATACGAAACCATAGTCCTTGTAGGTGGTAATAATACAGACGATAAAACCCTGAATTCACTCATTAAAAAAGATAATCCTAAAGACATTGAAAAGTGGTTGAAGGAACAAAAATGGTATGGAACAACGGGCGATATGGAACATTTAAGGCGTTTTTGGAAACAAAACCTAGACAAACACCCTGATTTCAGGCCTAACTATATAGTTCCCAACCTCAACTCTATTGTGCGCTGCCTGAGCAGCGGTACAGGGCTTGCTGTTATCCCCGATTTCCTATGCAGAAAAGAGATAGAAAGCAAACAGTTAAAACTGCTTTGGGAAGGAAAAAACAAGGTGGTGAATACCCTAAACTTCGGTACGAGAAAGAAAACAATATATGCCGATGAGATAGAAAGCATCAAAAAAATATTCAGGGAAGAAATGGGAAGGCCATTACCTTAATATTTTAACATTACGCAATTACCTAAATCATAGTTACATGCGCGCTATCGCTTGATATAGTTGCAAAATCGAAAAATATTTCGTAATTTAACAGAGCAAATTTTTGTTAAAAACACCTTATACAATTACTTCAATGAAAACACAAAAAATTGTTATCCTTTCAGCAATACCGCTCTTAATTCTGGCTGTATTATGGATAACCACACAGGCATTCCATATGCTTAGTGCAAAATCAGACACTCAGGTACTGGGTGGTGTGGTTTTGCTGTGTATTACTTTTTTCTTCCTTCTTAAATCAATATTATACATACGTAAAAAACTATTTTAAAAACAATGAAAAAGAGAATTACATTTATTTTTACCGCCATTATTTTAGGCGTATTCATGCTTATTGCATTTATTTCATGTAACGAACGTATAGACGCAGGTTACGAAGGTATCCTGGTTAAACTGTACGGTAGTGACAAAGGGGTTCAGGATGTGAGCCTTGTTACCGGTAGGGTTTGGTACAATCCGCTTACTGAGGATGTATACGAATTCCCTACCTATGTACAAACCATAAACTATGAATCGTTTACGGTTAATGCTAAAGACGGTTCGGTTTTCTCGGTAGATCCTACCCTATCCTTTAAGGTAAAAGACGGACACAGTCCGGTAATATTTAAAAAGTACCGTAAAGACATCAAGGAAATTACCGAAACAACACTGTTCAACTACATTAAGGATGCTTTCCGTATTGAGTTCAATAAGTACAGTACCGACAGTATTATAAGTAACCGAGAAAGGTTTGAGCATTCTATTCAAACCAATATGGGAGACTTACTGAACAGGGAAGGTTTTACGCTGGAACAAATGACGAGCGGTATAGAGTACCCTGAATCAATCACTCAGGCTATTAATGCCAAAAATGCTGCCGTACAACAGGCCATGAAAGTTGAAAACGAGCTTAAAATTGCTCAGGCAGAAGCTAAAAAACTAATTGTACAGGCAGAAGCCGAAGCCCGTGCTAACGAACTACGTAAACAATCGTTAAACAGCCTGCTTATACAACAGCAGTTTATAGAGAAATGGGATGGTAAAACCGCCATATACGGTAACTCCCCTGCTTTCTTTAAAAGTGTAAACTAACAAATTAAAAATAAAACACTTACTATGTAATCCCGAAGCCTGTGCTTCGGGATTTTTGTTTCTTAAAATTGGCTTAAGAAACGGCTACAGGTATACCTACAGTAACAAACCAAGCGTTAATTTGTATAAATTTATAATCATGAAAAAAATACTAATCTTACTATTGCTGATAAGTGCTCCGGCTTTTGCCCAAAACTGGAACAACAATATAGATGATGCCAAAGCGCTGGCCGCTAAAGAAAATAAAAACATTATTCTTGTTTTTTCGGGGTCAGACTGGTGTGCTCCCTGTATAAAACTGGACAGGAACATATGGCAGTCGGATGAGTTTAAAAAAGAATCAGCCGAAAAATGGGTGCTTCTTAAAGCCGACTTCCCTAAAAAGAAACAAAATGCCCTGCCGGAAGCCCAACAAAAGCATAATGACCAACTGGCAGAAAAATACAACCGTGAAGGTTATTTCCCTCTGGTTGTGGTAATAGACAAAACAGGAAAAGTACTGGGTAAAACCGGTTTTAAAAATATATCCCCTAAAGAATACATCGAACTGTTACATTCAATGGAAAAATAGGCCATGACAAAAATAATGTTCTTTTTGCTGCTGCTATGTTTTACAGGCAGCTACGGACAAATAGCCCACAAAAGGAAACTTTCCATGCTGGGAAGCCCTTTTGAGATTACGGTAGTAGCAAAAGATACGGTACAGGCTAACAAATACATAGATCTTGCCGTTGCAGAAGTAAAACGTATAGAAAATATTATATCCGACTGGATCCCCACTACGCAGGTTTCGGCAATCAATGATAACGCCGGAATAAAGCCCGTAAAGGTTAGCGAAGAGCTGATAGCACTTATTGAAAGGGCAATCAGTATATCCAAGCTAACCGATGGGGCTTTTGATATTTCGTATGCCTCTATGGACAGGATTTGGAAGTTTGACGGCAGCATGAAAGAAATGCCATCTCAAGAAGCTATTAAGAAATCTGTAGAGAAAATAGGATATGAAAAAATAATAGTTGATAAAGAAAACAGTACCGTATTCCTTAGAGACAAGGGAATGAAACTGGGAATGGGCGGTATTGGTCAGGGGTATATAGCCGATAAAATAAAAGAACTGCTTTATGCCAACGGATGTACATCTGGGCTTGTAAACGTATCGGGCGATATTAATGCCTGGGGCAAGCAACCGGACGGAAGTCAATGGACGGTAGGCATTGTAAACCCAATGAACAAAAGCAAGGTGTTTGCTATGTTCCCGCTGGAAGACAGCGCTATTGAAACATCGGGCAGTTACGAGAAATATGTGGTGTTTAACGGTAAGCGTTACTCCCACATTATTGACCCGAGAACGGGTTATCCGGCAACGGGAATTGTAAGTGTTTCGGTATTTGCTAAAACCACCGAAATTTCAGATGCACTGGCTACCTCGGTTTTTGTAATGGGTATTGAGGTTGGCCTCAACCTTATAAACCAGCTTAAAGGCATAGAATGCATAATAGTAGACGATAAAGGAAACATTCATGTTTCACAGAATATAGATATAGAGAAATACAAACCATGAAAAAGATACTAATACTGGGCGTAGTGCTAATAGCACTACAATCGTGCAACTCGGTTAAAGAATACGAAAAACAGTATATAAACGATCCCGATATGAAACTATCGGCACGCCCTACCGAACGTTTTGAAACTAATTTTCAGGTATACAGGGAAGCCGCAGCAGGTGCTAACGGAGGAAAAACAGGAGGAGGCTGTGGCTGTAATTAAGCATGAAACGATTTACATTATTTAGCATATTATTATTAACCTCGGTTGCCGCAGTGGCACAACAGGAACAGGATAGCACACAGGTAACTTATAAAAAGAGAGTACTGGAAAGTACCGAAGTCGACTTTTTAATGAGTTACTACCAGCAGGATGGTGTACACTCTGCTGTTGCAGGAGGTAAAGGTATGGAGAAACTGTCTGACGTTACTCCTACTATAGTGGTAGCAATGCCATTGAATGATGACGATGTTCTTACCGTAGATGCCGGATTGTCGGCCTATTCATCCGCATCTTCGGGGAACATCAATCCGTTTGACAGCAGTACGCCCAGTCCGTGGCAGGCAAGTTCAGGAGCATCCGCCTCAGATATGCTTACCTCGCTTGTGGTAAATTACAGCCATAGTTCAGACGACAGAAACGACATTTGGAATGCTCACCTTTCGGGATCTACCGAGTATGATTATTCATCATTAGGCTTTGGTGGTGGTTATACCAAACTGTTTAACGATAAGAATAGTGAAATTAACGTTTCGGGTAATGTATACCTGGACAGCTGGAGACCTATTTACCCTAAGGAGTTACAGGATTTTTACAACAATGGTTACGACCTTAACGGAGGAATATTCAATTACTTTACCATTACCGGTAATACAGATTATAACCCTAGCAGGTTTTCGCCACATCCTAAAAAGAACAGAAACTCCTACTCTATGTCATTCAGCTTCTCGCAGGTGGCAACCGAAAGAATGCAGTTTTCCTTATTTGCCGATTTACTATATCAGCAGGGATTACTCTCTACGCCTTACCAAAGGGTGTATTTTGCCGATGTGGCCGACTCTTTTATCAATGAGTTCCATCTTGCCGATGATATAGAACGCCTGCCGGATAACCGCTTTAAACTGCCTTTAGGGGCACGACTAAACTATTATGTTAACCAATGGCTTGTGGTACGCACCTACTATCGTTTTTATACAGACGACTGGGGGTTAAGTTCACACACTGCCAATATAGAATTACCAATAAAACTGAACGACAGGTTCACGGTGTTCCCCATGTACAGGTATTACACACAACAGGGATCTAAGTATTTTGCTCCATATAACACGCATTTGTCTACAGAGCAGTATTACACCAGTGATTATGACCTTTCAACTTTCGATGCCCATCAGTATGGTTTCGGTGTAAACTATACCGATATTTTTGCCGCAGCAAGAGTTTGGGGCTACGGAATCAAAAACATTGACCTGCGTTTTAACCACTACTCCCGTAGTGATGGTTTAGACGCAAATATCGTATCTTTCGGTATCAAATTTGTACAACAGTAAATTATGAGAATCCTTATAGCAGAAGATGAAAAAGGCATTACCAACTTCCTTAAGCAGGGGCTTGAGGAAGAAGGTTTTGAGGTATTCATTTCTGAAAACGGAAAAGACGCTTATAACGATATAATAGATAAAAACCCCGACCTGATACTGCTGGACTGGATGATGCCCGGCTTTACGGGTATTGAGGTGTGCCGTGCCGTAAGGGCAACCGACACCAAAACCCCTATTATTTTCCTTACGGCAAAAGATACCGTGCAGGAAACTATTGAAGGCCTTAAAGCGGGAGCTAACGATTATATCAAAAAACCGTTTAGCTTTCAGGAACTGGTAGAGCGCATTAACATTCACTTCCGTTATATGCAGGATAGCAACGAACTTACCATAGGTAATACCCGTATTATACAAAACAAGCATCAGGTATGGCATAACGGTAAAGAGGTTGCCCTTACCCAAAGGGAATACGACCTGTTAGTGTACCTAATCCAAAATAAGGGTAATGTTTGCACACGCCAGCAAATAATACAGGACGTTTGGGATATTCATTTTGAATATGACACCGGAGTTATTGATGTTTTTATAAATGCCCTCCGCAAAAAGCTCAACCTTAAAAAAGAGGACGACTTTATTAAAACAGTACGCGGAATAGGCTATATTGCAGAAGAATAACCCATAAAGAATCCCCAGTGAAAGCCATATCGTTTTCTTTTCGCAACCGTATTGCGTTTTATTACATTGTGAGCACTGCCCTGCTTGTGTTTGCCGTGTTTGTGGTAATTTACTTTACTGTGCGTCAAAGCGTATACAGCGATGTGGAACGCGACCTTAGCATTGAGATAGCCGATTTGATGACCGAAATCAGTATAAACGATACAGGCTTTGCCATACAGGACTCACTGGAATGGAAGGAAAAAGAACACAACACACTCGACATTAACCCTATTTTTATTGAGTTTGTAGATACCGATGGTAATTATACCGATAAGTCGCCAAACCTTAAAGAATCGTTCCTGCACATAAAATACAAAAAGAAGCAAACCCTCTCTTACGATACCTGGCTGCAAAACAAGTCGGTTAGGCAGATAGAAGTTCCGGTAATACATAGCGATAAAGTGGTGGGCTATATACTGGTTGCTGCTCCGCTTGAAGATGCCGCTATGGTACTGGATAACCTTAGCAAAATACTATGGATAGCCTATCCCCTTGTATTGGTCGTACTGTTTATTATTGCCCGTATTATTGCCGGGCGCAGTATTAAGCCTGTAGCGTCTATAATGAGTACGTCAAACGATATTACACGCGATAACCTTACCTCACGTATTCCGTTACCGCCAAATAAAGACGAACTGTACACATTATCGCAAACCATAAACAACCTGCTGGACCGTATACAAAACGCCATTGAGCGCGAAAAACAGTTTACCAGCGATGCCTCACACGAACTGCGCACTCCCCTTGCCGTGATTAAGGGAACTCTGGAAGTATTGATACGCAAGCCACGCGACCGTGAGGAATATGAAGAAAAAATAAACTTTTGCATCAGCGAAGTTAACCGCCTTAACCACATGGTAGATCAGCTATTGCTTTTGGCGCGTTTTGAAAACCAAAAACAGTCCATTAAGCCCGAAAGCGTATACCTTAACTCGGTATTACTGGACACGCTTACCCGCTATTCACAAACGGTAAAGGACAAAAACATACAGCTAGTAACCGAATTTGATAAGGACTACTATCATGAAACCGACGAATACCTGTTTTCAATTATTATAAATAACCTTATCTCGAATGCTATTAAATATTCGCCCGATAATGGTATTATAACCGTTTCCATAAACGAAAACGACGGTACCTGTATTACCATAACCGATAACGGTATGGGTATACCGGCGCACGACCTGCAAAAAATATTCAATCAGTTTTACCGCTCTAAAGCTACCGAACACAGTAATATTAAAGGTACGGGCCTTGGGCTTTCTATCGTAAAACGCCTGTGCTCACTACTGGGTATCGCTATTGATATTTACAGCAAAGAGGAAAAGGGTACTACGGTGAGGTTGTTTTTAAAATAAACACTCCTACTCTACTATATAAAAAATCCCAAAGTGTATGCTTTGGGATTTTTTATTACGTGTTTATACGTAATAAGCTATGTGTAAAATACTGAAATTTAACCTTTTGAATATTTAACAAACAAATGTTTATTACATTAGGTAAAATATTTACACTATGTATGAAACTATTGCGAATCCTAATCATGAAGAGTTACTAAAAAAGCAACCTAATATTATTTATAAATATCTTGACTGGAATAATATTTATTATCAAAAAGTACTTACAGAAAATGAGCTTTTTTTTTCGTCTCCTAAAAATTTTAATGATCCTTTCGATTGTAAAATAGAGAAACGATATGATTTAATGTCAAATGATGAAGTTGATATATATCTAGAAAAATTATTAAGATTTAAATCTAAAATAGAAAATTTAAATTGGAGCGATCATAAAATGAAATCTGAACTTTTAAAATTAAAGAACAATACCGATTTTAAGGATTTAGAAAAAATGAAATCGGATAATGAATATCAATTTTCACAAATAAATAATTTTTATAGTGTTTTTTGCACTTCAAAAAAATGGAATAGTATTGCAATGTGGGGATATTATGCATTAAATCACACTGGTATCTGTTTAGGGTTTAATCTAAAAAAGATCTTCTTTTCAGGTAAAATAGGAACTGGAGCTTTAGTTACATATGACGAATACCCTATATTAAAGCCAAATCAATCATTTGCTGAAAAGGCTCATAAACAGGCTTATTATAAATCAAAAGATTGGTGCCATGAAGAAGAATATAGATTAATGACATATAATTTACCTAAAAATATTAACGGATTAGTTCTCGATGAAGAAAAAAACCTGAAAGGCATTAAAATAACTTCAAATGATGATTGGTATGATGAACTATACTTAGGTCTTAATTTTCCTGAAAATATGATTATAGATATACTATCCAAGTGTAAAGCAAAAATTTTGAAAGGAATGAGAGTATATAGAGTAAAAAAAGTTCATTTTCAATTTGCTCTTACAAGAGAGGAGATTGATTATAGTAAATATAAAATATAGTTTATTATATTCCATTCTATCTACATTTTATCATAATCCAATAACCTCAAAATTTATTCTTTATATTTACGGCAAACCACGCTATATATAAATGAAATTTGAAATACCCTTTAACCCTGCCCTTTACAGGGAAAAAACTATTGATGCTTTTAATCACCTTTGGTACACCAGGGTAAGAAACACCCATTTATTACTGGTACAGGCCATATTAATAACCGGTATTGGCGGTTGGTTTTTAGCTTCGGGGCTTGGCGTGGCAAATGCAGGGTATGTGTTTATAGCTGTAGGGTTGCATTTGGCTATCAACTGTATTAACCACTATATAAACATCAGTAAGAACAGAAAAAAACAACACCGTCTTATTGAAGCTGCTGTCCAAAAATGGAAAAACACAACCGGAGTACTGGAGTTTACTAAAGAGGCTTTCCATTATACGACCAACGGAGTGGCAATAACCCTAAGCTGGGACAACTGCACCAGTTTTAAGGTAATCAATAAAAACAATGTGCTGTTGTATTTTGATACATCGGCTACACCGGCATTCATCATCTCTAAAAAGGAAGTAACCCAAGAGGGCTTTAACGATATTATTTCCTTCCTTGAAGACAGGAACTGGTACCCTACTGCCATGCCATCGGTTTAAACACCTGTTTCCCATAAGGGTAACAAACAGGGCTTCTTTATAAAAATTCGCTATTTTTACATCACAAAACTGCTGTGTAAAAGCTGTACTTAGTAACCATGAGCAAAACACCACAATTACGCACCGTAAACGTAATGCGTTATGTTACCCCGCTGCGCGAGGGCGGTTCGCTGCCTGCCATTGCCGAGGCTGACGACGACTTTAAATACGTACTTAAATTTCGCGGTGCCGGACACGGAACCAAAGCCCTTATCGCTGAACTTATAGGTGGCGAAATGGCACGGCTATTAGGTTTACCTGTACCCGAACTGGTGTTTGCTAATCTTGATGAGGCTTTTGGTCGTACCGAAGCCGACGAGGAAATTCAGGATTTACTACAATTTAGCCAGGGGCTTAACCTTGCCCTGCATTACCTTTCGGGGGCTATAAACTTCGATCCGGTTGTTACTACTGTCGAAGCTAAAATGGCTTCACAAATTGTATGGCTAGATGCTTTTATTACCAATGTAGACCGTACCTTCCGTAATACCAATATGCTTATATGGCACAAGGAACTGTGGCTTATAGATCACGGTGCTTCGCTGTATTTCCACCATTCGTTTAACGATCCTCAGGCGGCTGCGGTAACTCCGTTTGCTTTGATTAAAGATCATGTACTGCTGCCACAGGCCACCCTGCTGGACGAAGTGAATGCCGAATACAAAGCATTGCTTAACGAGGAGAAAATACGTTCCATAACAGCACTTATACCTGCCGAATGGATGGACTGGCAGGATAACGACCTTGAGCCGGAACAGGTGCGCGAAGTGTACACTCAGTTCCTGCTAACGAGATTAGAAAACAGTGATATTTTTGTAAATCAGGCTAAAAATGCAAGATAAACACCTATATGAATATGCCGTGATTCGTGTTGTTCCCCGTGTGGAGCGCGAAGAGTTCCTAAATGTAGGGGTGATAGTGTTTTGCAAAAGGCAAAAATTCGTTAAGGCACTTTATACCATTAACGAACCTAAAATACTGCTGTTCTCACCGGAAACCGATATCGACCAAATTAAACAAAACCTGGAATCGTTTGAAAAAATAGCACGTGGCGCCAAAGAAGGCGGACCTATTGCTCAAATGGAAGCCCCAGAACGTTTCAGGTGGTTAACGGCAGTGCGCAGTTCGGTTATACAAACCTCAAGGCCACACCCGGGCTTTTGTGGTGATATGGAAAAACTAACGCAACGCCTGTTTGAAGATTTGGTATTATAGTTTTAGTATTAAGTATTGAGTACAAAGTAGTGAGATAATAGATGAAAAGATATTATGAGATTTCTCAATTCTCAATTCTAATTACTAAAATCGTCCTGATTCCCCCCTTAGCTTGTCAGATATACACACCCTGTGTGAGGGTTTCGTTTATAACTTTGTAATATACAAATCAACAAACGAACAGTTATGACAAAAATCAATCAAATCTTTATCAACCTTCCGGTAAAAGACCTTAACAAGTCTATCGAATTCTTCACTAAAATGGGCTTTACTTTTAACGCTCAGTTTACCGATGAGAATGCAACCTGTATGATTATAGGAGAAAACATGTTTGCGATGCTGCTTACCGAAAAGTATTTTAGTACCTTTATTACCAAACCGGTAGCAGATGCTAAAAAAGCAACAGAGGTAATCACGGCATTAGCGGTAAACAGCCGTGACGAAGTAGAAAGTATTATAGAAAAAGCTTTTGCTGCAGGAGGTAAACAATACAAAGACCCTATAGATTACGGCTGGATGTACAACCGCAATTTTGAGGATTTAGATGGACACCAATGGGAAATATTCTATATGGATATGAGCGCCATGCCAAACGAATAGCACATCTTATCTTTTATCCATTCCCGCTTTGCAACAAAGCGGGTTTTGTGTTTTTAGGCAGTAAGTAAATCACTGTTGTTTATACGGTATATATACTGAAACATACAATGTGCTGCCACTGCACCAAACAAATGCCATAAAAAATGAGTCCCGAAGCTTACCCAGCCCCAGCCGTCTCCAATACGAAAAGCCAGCGCTAAAATAAAAGCCAGGAGTGCCATACCAACCCATAACCCATTTTCAAATTTCGTTTTTATAAGGTAAGCCAATACGGGGAAGAGTACCAATGCAGCCATAGCCGCATAATTAATATTGATTAACAAATGTATATCGCCGGTAATTTTATTTCGCAAAACAAACTGAAAACCTATATACAGCAGTACCAGCCCTGTTGCATAATACCATTTTGTAAGTCGGGTTAAAAAATAAACACCAGCAGCTATACATAACAGCATTATAGGCAGCCAGTCCATTACAATAAAAATGCTCCACTGTCGCAGTCCGTGATATACTGTTCCTCCTATTCCGCCAATATAAAGCAGTATAACAGCACTAAACAAAAAGGTGTGTTGACTTGACTTGCCCCACAGTTTAAACGTCCAGTAAAAGGCCAAAAACAAAAACAGTACTGAAGTAATAGCGTTTAACGGTTCGGGAAACAGGTTATCCAAATTTGTTTCAGTGTAAATTATTCCGCCATCGGGAGGAGGTATTTGAAAAAACAGCATAATTTATTATATTGCATTTAGGGTTATTTAACATCTTAGAGCCTGCATAACGCAGTATGTTAAGTTTTAAAGGTTTTCTAAATTTATAAAAAAGACCTAAAATACTGAAACTAAATTTTTTAAAAAAACACACCTTCAAATATTACTCTATAGGACAGCTATGAAAAGTAGAGCGATTAAACACATGTTAATAAAAATTACTAATTTTACCCGCTAATTAAAGGATAACGAATGGAGCTTTACATAAAATACAACATAGACCAGATGTGTAAAGTTCTGCTACAGCAGCAATTAGATAAATTTGATATTGACTGCAAAGTAACCGAACCCGGATATGTCAAATTCAGGGAGAACATCCCGATGGAAAAATACAATCAGCTAATTGATTCCCTAAAGGAATATGGCATTGAAATCGTTGACAATCAAAAAAGCATATTGGTACAAAAAATCAAGAATGCTATTATAGAAATGCTTTATGCAGACAAAGGGGTACAGTCGTTAAAAATATCTTCATACCTATCTGAAAAGCTTAATGAAAGTTACCGTACCCTTTCACAGGTATTCTCGGAAGTTACTTTTATATCCATAGAAAATTTTATAATCCTTCATAAAATTGAAAGAGTAAAACAGCTGTTAATGACCGAAAGTCTTTCCCTTACCGAGATTTCTTTCATGATGAACTACAGCAGCGTCGCTTACCTGTCGCAGCAGTTCAAAAATATAACCGGGGTTACTCCTACCACCTTTCAAAAAATAATGAGGCAAAAAAGAATAGCTGAAAATAATATATAAGCCTGTATATGCTGCATACTCACTTACACATTATGCTGGCAGACGACGATGAAGACGATCGCCTGTTTTTTACCGAAGCCTTCGAGGAGGTTAAAATTAAGTATACCCTTACCACATTTAACGACGGAGTATCACTTATGAACCATCTTGTGGTTAAAGAGAATCCTCTCCCGGACATTATTTTTCTTGACCTTAACATGCCCCGAAAATCAGGAATGGAATGTTTAAAGGAAATCAGGAACAGTGAGCGACTTAAAAATATTTCGGTAGCTATATATTCCACTTCCTCATCAGATCATGATGTGGAACAGACTTTTATCTCGGGGGCTAATGTGTACATCAAAAAACCGTCAGATTTTACCGAACTGAAAAAAATCATTTCAGATGTAATTCATATCAACTGGCAGTATATTACAGACGGACTGAATAAAGACAGTTTTATACTTAATTTTTAGTAAGTAAAGTATTTATAATTTAAAACAGAGATGTTATAACATTCTGCATAACTTCCTGCGACTCTAATATTAACAGCTTGTAAACAGATATTCAGTATTAATTAAACTATATTTGTTTCAAACCCGCTTAAAATTAATAGGCCATGAATAATGAATTAACAATATTTTATACCGATGACGACCAGGAAGATATTGACTTCTTCAGGGAAATTATCGACATTATAGATACTAACGTTAAAGTAGTTACACAACGCAACGGCGAAGAGTTACTCCATGCTTTAGACAACCCGCCTCCCACTCCGTACCTTGTATTTCTTGACATTAATATGCCGGGAATGAACGGACTGGAAACATTGAGACGTATGCGCGAATCAGAGAAGCATAAAGACCTTCCTGTGGTAATGTTCTCTACTTCAAGCGATGATATTACCATACAGCAGAGTAAAGAACTTGGAGCCTCTTTTTATGTCCCTAAATCGGGTGCTTTCGATAAGCTTAAAAAATCTATAGAACATACCCTTAAAATCAACTGGGATAAGTTTAGTGTAGAGGCTAATAACTTCGTGTATTTCAGCTAAGAATTTTTTTTTATTATGAATAATGATATTACGACTACCGAAACGTTTTTGGAAAGATTACGCTCCAAAACATCGGTAGCCCATACAAATCTGGAAAAGCTTCCTCTTTCAGAATCAATAATGGATCCTGAAGTAACAGCTTCCCAGTACTTATATTACCTAAACCTTATGCATGATGTGGTTAAGCAGGCAGAAGAAGATATTTTTCCTGCCCTTACTCCTATTATGCCCGATATTGCCGAGCGCAACAAGGCATCACTTATAGAAAGTGATTTTAGTGCACTGGGCTATGCCAAAATGCAACACCAAAAACCTTTTAAAAATATAGAAGCTATGTCACCTGCCTTTAGGATGGGCATACTGTATGTTATTGAAGGTTCTTCGCTTGGCGGAAGGGTTATATTAAAAAATATCAACACATCTTTAGGCCTTACCGAAGATAAGGGAACTGCTTACTTTGCCGGCTACGGTAACAAAACAGGCAGTATGTGGAAATCTTTCCTTAATGCATTAACAGCTTATCAGGAAGAGCATAACAACGAAGATGAAATAATTGCCGGGGCAGAATATGCCTTTAATACCATTAGCAGGCATTTTACCCAAAACTAACCCCCATTAGTTTATGAATATAAAGGATATCGTAAATCGTGATATTGTAAATCTTACCAATTGTGAACAGGAGCCCATACATATTCCGGGAAGCATTCAGCCACACGGATTTTTAATTGCCGTTCACTCCAACACTTACAAAATAGAATTTTGCAGTGGTAACAGTAAAAACTTTACCGGTGTTAGTCATGAACAGGCATTAGGTAAAACCTTTGATACTGTTTTTGGTGAACAGGCGCTTATTGATTTGAAGGACTATATTGAAAAAAAGCTCATGCTTTCTTCAAGTCTTCTAAAAATAAACCTGTTTGATAAGCATTTTGTATGTACGGTTCACAAAAGCGATTCCCTTTATATTATTGAGGCCGAACCGGCAAGCGTGAATGAAATAGACGCTTCACGCGAATACAACCAAACATCACAGTTCCTGTCTTACATGCACGATACTAATACGTTTAAGGAATTGTGTCAGCTTGTAGCCAAAGGAACAAGAGATATAACAGGATACGACCGTGTAATGATTTATCGTTTTGATAAAGATTATAACGGAGAAGTTTTTGCCGAAAGTGTTCGCGAAGACCTGGAGCCATTTTTAGGGCTTCATTATCCACATACCGATATCCCTAAACAGGCTCGCGAACTATACATGCAAAACCTGTTGCGTATTATTACTGATGTAGACTACACTCCGGTTCCGGTATATACCATCGATGACAGTGAAGATAAGAACCTGGACTTAAGCCTGTCTATTTTAAGAAGTACCTCACCTATACACGTGCAATACCTGCATAATATGGGAGTTGGCGCCACGCTTACCATCTCGCTTATTTACCAGAAAAAACTATGGGGTCTTATAGCATGCCATCATTATTCGCCTAAAAACCTGTCACCCGAACTAAGGTTAGCAGCTCAGTTACAGGGACATTTCATTACCTCACAAATTGACCTAAGGCAAAAAAACGAGGAGTATGAACTGTCACAAAAAACAAATACGGCACTCGAGAAATTAAACGCCATTTCCATAACTGAAAATCATACTTTTGACGAACTTATAGCCTCGCCATATTTACTGGAACTCTGTAATGCATCGGGGGTTTCAATACTGATTAACAATACGGTATACAAAAACGGACTTACCCCTCCTGATGAGGAAATACAAAAACTGTCCAGCTGGCTGGCAACCTATACGCAAAACGGACATACGCATACCGAGAAGCTTATCAGCCTGTTACCGCAATATAAGGATATGTGTGAAAATGCATCGGGACTTATATACCATTCGCTTGATATTGAAAGTAATAACTGTATTATATGGTACAGACCCGAAACCAAAAAAGAAGTAAACTGGGGTGGTGATCCAAACAAATCGATTATAAAAGACGAAAAAGGGCTTTCACCGAGAAACTCTTTTAAACTTTGGAAGGAAATAGTAGACTGCCAGAGTAAGCCTTGGGAAAAACCCGAACTTGATACAGCAGCTACTTATGCTCATAGTCTTCAAAGACAAATCAATCTGCTTATCATTACTCAGGAAGAAGAAAAGTATCGTAAACTGAGTGAGTTATTAAAGGAAACCAATTCAGAGCTGGAAAACATCAACTGGATAAGCACGCACGATCTACAGGAACCATTACGTAAAATACAGCTTATATCATCACGTATATTGAGTACCGAAAAGGATATTCCTGAAAAAGTGGAAGATTCTATAAGGCGAATGAACAGTTCAGCAAACAGGATGCAAAACCTGCTTATCGATATACTTAAATACACGCGACTTAAACACGAGGACAGTAACTTTGAACCGGTTAACCTTACAGATATTGTTAACGACGTTATTATTGAACTACACGAAACAATAGAAGAAAAACAAGCCGAAGTACAGGTAGATAAGCTTCCTGTAATACAGGGAGTACCATTCCTTTTAAAACAATTGTTCTCTAACCTGATAAGTAACTGTATCAAATATTCGGCTCACGACAGAAACCCTATAGTAAAAATATCTGCAGAAGCAGTACCGGTAGCATACAACGATGTAGACAAAATGCTTTACAGACTTGTTTATGTAGCCGATAACGGTATAGGCTTTGAACAGGAATATGCCGAATCGATCTTCAATATATTTACAAGACTGAATTCCTCTTCCGAGTATAAAGGATCGGGTGTTGGACTCGCACTTTGTAAAAAGATAGTACAAAATCACAACGGGTACATTTCGGCAACAGGGAATTTAGATGAAGGTGCAGTAATCAGTATTTATTTTCCGGCAAACAGAGTAGCCAGATAATTGGCTCTCCTTTCCTTACGCGAACTGCCTACAGTAGCCAGTGTTTTATCTTGTTCCCTGCCAAATAACAGGTGCTTAGAACTGCCCACTATCTGCGCCGAATAAATTCCTGTATGTCCTGAAAACAGGTAAGCAACCACACAGGCAATCGCTATAAACACGGCGCTTTCGGCACCAAAAAGTTCTATACCCATAAGCGTACAGGCAATTGGTGTATTAGTAGCTCCCGAGAAAACAGCCACAAAGCCCATTCCCGCCAGTAAAGCCAAAGGTAATGGTACAAAAAATGCCAACGCATTCCCCAGTGTAGCCCCTATAAAGAATAATGGTGTTACTTCCCCTCCTTTAAATCCTGCACCAAGAGTAAAGGAAGTAAACAGTATTTTAAGCAAAAAGTCGTATGACGTAAGATCCTGATTAAAAGCATCTACAATTACCGGAACACCTAAACCTATATATTTTGTAGTCCCTATTATAAATACGGCAACAGCGATTACTATACCCCCTACAAAAGGTCGTAACGGAGAATAACTAATTTTCGATTTGAAAAGTTCGCCCCAAAAGTGTGTCATTCGGGAAAAAAGCATGGCTGTAAGTCCAAATGCAATACCTACCCCTGCTGCAAACAGTAGGTTAAGCGGTGTCATTTCGGGAACAAAGGGAATATGATAATGCGTGTGCCCCACTCCCCATAAATGACAGGTATAATTAGCCACCACAGCAGTAAGGAAACTTGGTAATATCGCCTCATAACGCATTCTTCCCAATACCATAACCTCAAGCGCAAAAACAGCTCCTGCCAATGGTGTGCCGAATACAGAGGCAAAACCACCACTAATACCTATTATAATAAGTATTTTACGGTCACGCGGACGCATTTTAAAAAGTTTGGTAAACTGATCGGCAATAGCACCACCCATTTGCACGGCAGTACCCTCACGCCCCGCAGAACCACCGAAAAAGTGTGTGGCTATAGTACCAAACAACACCAGTGGTGCCATGCGGAAAGGAATTATCTGTTTAGGAGTATGGAGTTCTTCCAATAGCATATTGTTGCCTTTAACAACACTACTGCCAAAATAATGATATAAGAGTCCGATTATGAGTCCGCCCAATGGTAATAAGACAATAATCCAAATATGGTTTTCACGCCAATTTGTAGCCCATTCAAGCGAAACTAAAAAGAATGCAGAAGCAGAACCGCATAATATTCCGACAATTACCGAAATAAGCAGCCACTTTAAAAGATAAAAAAATTGTGGAATCTGTTCGACAGATGCAATGAGCCTTCTAAAAGATTGTTTATTCATGTTACCTTGTTTATATAATACATCTACACGGCAATTGCCGTAACTGTAGACGCCATCAGCCCAGTTAAGGGCGGTTCAAGGCAGACATCATTGCCAGTACCAAAAAAGCTACCTGAGGCAGCTTTTATTAGTTTTCGTTATTTCTGTTAGCTCTTCTCTCTTTGATTAATTCAACAGTTGCACCGCCTACCCAGTAAAACACGAAGCTTACAAGGAACATCATTAACCAAAAACCTATTGTTAAAATAGTTAGAAAACCTAAGAAACCTAAGTATTGATGAAATTCGAACATGATCGTATATATGTTTATTCTAATTCACGCCAAAGATAATCCTAAAATTTATTTTTACCAACACAAAAAACCAAAAAACACACAAAATAATTTTATGAAATCGTTTTCAATACCTGGTGATATTGCTTATTTTTGGCTGAGTTTTTAAAACGCGTTCACAACATCAGTCAGTTACGTTTTAAAAAACCAAATCAAACTGAATTACAATAAATACACAAAAAATGGAATACAGAATAGAAAAAGACACCATGGGTGAAGTGAAAGTCCCTGCAGATAAGTACTGGGGTGCACAAACCGAACGTTCAAGAAACAACTTTAAGATAGGTAATGCCGCTTCTATGCCAAAAGAAATAGTAGAAGGTTTTGCTTACCTTAAAAAGGCTGCTGCCTATGCTAACCACGATTTAGGCGTACTATCTGTAGAGAAGCGTGATGCTATCGCTCAGGTTTGCGACGAAATCCTTGCCGGTAAGCTGGACGATCAGTTTCCGCTTGTAATATGGCAAACAGGTTCGGGTACGCAAAGTAACATGAACGTAAACGAGGTTGTTGCAAACAGAGCTCAGGTTCTTGCCGGAGGTAAAATCGGCGAAGGTGAGCCGGTACTTAAAGCTAACGACGACGTAAACAAATCCCAGTCTTCTAACGATACTTTCCCTACAGGTATGCACATTGCTGCTTACAAAGCTGTTGTGGAAATCACTATTCCGGGTGTAGAGCAACTTCGCGATACTTTACACAAAAAGTCTCAGGAGTTCATGAACGTAGTAAAAATAGGCCGTACTCACCTTATGGATGCTACTCCCCTAACTTTAGGTCAGGAGCTTTCTGGTTATGTGGCACAGCTTAACTACGGTTTAAAAGCACTTAAAAATACTTTAGCTCACCTATCTGAAGTTGCCCTTGGTGGTACTGCTGTAGGTACAGGACTTAATACTCCAGAAGGTTATGATGTAAAAGTAGCTGAGTACATCGCTAAATTTACAGGACATCCATTTGTAACTGCAGAGAACAAATTTGAGGCTCTTGCTGCACACGATGCTATTGTAGAAACTCACGGTGCATTAAAACAACTTGCTGTTTCATTAAACAAAATAGCTAACGATATCCGTATGCTTGCATCTGGTCCGCGTTCGGGAATTGGAGAAATCCTTATCCCTGAAAACGAACCGGGGTCATCTATCATGCCGGGTAAAGTTAACCCTACTCAGTGTGAGGCTTTAACTATGGTTTGTGCTCAGGTAATGGGTAACGATGTAGCTATCACTGTAGGTGGTACTCAGGGTCACTACGAACTTAACGTATTCAAACCGGTTATGGCGGCTAACTTCCTACAGTCGGCAAGATTAATTGGTGATGCATGTGTATCTTTTGATGAGCACTGTGCAAAAGGAATTGAGCCAAACCACACCCGTATCAACGAGCTTGTAAGCAACTCATTAATGCTTGTAACTGCGCTTAATACTAAAATTGGTTACTACAAAGCTGCCGAAATCGCTCAAACAGCACACAAAAACGGTACTACCCTTAAAGAAGAGGCTGTACGTTTAGGGTATGTGTCTCCTGAAGATTTTGACGCTTGGGTTAAACCGGAAGACATGGTAGGTTCTTTAAAATAAGACATATTTAACTTTATATATAAAGTCCCGCAATAGCGGGACTTTTTTATATAATATTGTTTTCTTCTAAATATTCAAGAGGCATCTTTATTTTTAAATATTCTGCACAGCTTTTAAGAGAAATTGAATAATATTTATCGTGAGCATAAATTTTAACAACATATTTACCTTTATAAAGCTCCTCCTTATCGACTTTTTTAATTCTTGAGTAATATTCTGACAAGAAAGGTTGATTTACTAAAAGAAGTGAATAATGTTTAACCAAAGCTTCTGCTTGAGTTTTTGTATATAATTCAGGTGTAAATATCTGCATATTAAATGGATTATATTAGCATTTAAACTCAACATCAGGATCACTATAAATACTTTTCTCAACTCCCTCTATAAGATTGGTTATCTCTTCATAAGATTCTTTTATAGTCCTACTAGACCCATCAATTAAAGTAATATAAACACCTTTACTTTTTTGTTCAACATAATTAACTATATGGTCAATATTTATAACCATACGCTTTCCGTCATAAGTAACTTCAATAAATTTTTTCATTTTACAGTATTTTTGGGATTCATACTTTTACTAAAATAAGAAATCACATTTATAAATCATAAAATACTTATTGACAATTAATTAACAATGTTTTTTTTTTTACAGCTATAAAATAATTTTAGACACAAAACAAAAGCAGGAATAAATTATATTTGTTATATGGAAACAACCCTGCGCCCTGCCACAGCAAACGACCTTGAAGGTATACTGGCTATAGTAAACCATAACATACTACACTCTACCGCATTGTATGACTACAATGTAAAATCTATGGAGTACATGCAACAATGGTTTACAGAAAAACAGGAAGCAGGCTGGCCTGTTATTGTTGCTGATATTAAAGGGAAGGTAGCCGGTTATGGAACTTACGGTACCTTTCGTACTAAAGATGGTTACAAATACACGGTAGAGCATTCAGTTTACGTGAATGAGGACTACCATGGTAAAGGCATTGGGAAAATGCTTTTAGCCGACCTGATTGTACTTGCCAAAAAACAGGGAATGCACAGCATGATAGCCGGTATAGATGCCGAAAACAAAGGCAGCATAGAATTCCACAAAAAATTCGGTTTCAGGGAAGCGGGATTATTAAAGGAAGTGGGCTTTAAATTTAATCGCTGGCTGGATGTAGTGTTTATGGAACTTCATTTATAACTTTAGTGCCTTTTCTCCATACGCTTTAGAATATCATTCATCATATCAATTTGTACCCTTTGTATTTCAATAAGCGATTGTTCCTGGTGCAGTATTAAGTGATCCAGCTTTTCGTGCAGTAATCTTATTTCAAGTTCGCTTTTAAGGTTAATGAGATAATCGTTTTTAGCCCTCTCCCTGTCTTTCTCCTCCTGCCTGTTTTGGCTCATCATAATTACCGGAGCCTGCAATGCAGCCAGGCAGGACAAAATCAGGTTAAGTAATATAAACGGATAAGGATCAAAACCTTTATTGGCAAGCCAGAAAACATTAAGAGCTATCCAGGCTAACAGGAAAACCAAAAATGATATGATAAAGGTCCAGCTACCACCAAAGGTTGCTACCTTATCAGCCACTCGTTGCCCTACCGTATAAGTAGTACTCTCTTCCTCATCGGCAAGAGTATTACTAATAAGCGTTTTTTCATTAAGGGACTCTACCACCTTTTGTTCCATATCGGTAAGTTCCCCCATTTGGGTATTCATAAAATCGGATATATACTTCTTCCTGTAATGGCTTAATTCAGAAAGCGAAAGGTTACAGTTCTTATCAAAATCCGGATGGTCTTTTTTAATGATATCCAGTATAGGCTCACGTACTAGTTTAGCCGATACTTTTTCGGAATCAGGAAACTGCTTTTTGGATATATCACTGGTAAACTTCTGCATATCAAAACCATTTTTTACGTTTAAAATAAACTATCATAATCAGGGCTAGTGCTACCATAAGCCCAAGAGCATAAAAATAACCATTCTTAAAATGCAGTTCGGGGATATGGTCAAAATTCATCCCGTAAACCCCCACCACAAAAGTCATTGGCATAAATACTACCGAGAAAATAGTCAGGGTTTTCATAATCTCATTCATGCGCTGTCCCTGTGCCGAATAATAAAAGTTAGAAGCACTGTCCAGTGAGTTCATATCATACTCAATCTGGTCCAGTAGTTCAAGGCTTTTTTGGTGTAGTCGGGTAAAAAAGGTATAACTGGTACTTTCTATAACCTCATAATCCTGCTCATCCTCATCATTTTTAATATTGAATAAGGCCTCACGTATGGGGGTTATAGAACGTTTCAGAAAGTTCAGGTTTTCTTTTGCTTTTTCAACATCGGCTATAAAATCGGCTCTCTGGTCGGTTTTCGCCTGCATATTCAGTGCCTCAATACGGTCTTCATACTTTTCGATAGTCACAAAAAAGTTTTCCATTATAGCGTCAAGCATTAAATAAAGCAGGTAATCATTTTTCTTTTTACGAATTATCCCCACTCCTGTCCTTATACGCTCACGGATATGTGAAAAGTAATCACTCTTTTTCTCCTGAAAGGAAATTATCATGTTATCCTTCAGCAAAAAGCTTATCTGTTCGGTAGCCATACTTCCCTCCTCTTCTTCCGGCAGTACTGATTTTACACTGAAAAACAGTATATCGTTACCCAGTTCTTCAATACGGGTGCGGCGGGAGGTGTTAAGTATATCACCAATTATAAAACTTTCCACATGTAACAGGTCACCTATCTGCTTTATAAGCTCCACATCATGAAGCCCATGTATATTAAGCCATTTAATTGTATTTTGATTTTGAGGAGAAGTGCATTCCTTTTGTATAACATCAAGCTGTACTTTTTGGTATTCCTTACAACCCTGCTCATCATAAGTAAAAAGTTGCATTTCAACAGGATCATTTTTATAGGCACCTGTATACTCATAATAATTAGGCTGAACTTTGCGTACTTTTCGATATTTAATCCTCTTCATGTCGATTTGTTTCCATAAATATAGGAGTTTTTTAAAATCCATTCTATTTTTACAAAAAGTTTAATTCATGAAGATACTTATTACGAATATTAAAGAATTGCTGCAGGTAAGGGAGGACGGAATTGAGAAAGTCTCAGGAAAAGACATGGCTGTGCTGCCTTCTTTACAAAACGCATACTTACTGATTGAAAACAACATTATTGCCGATTATGGTACTATGGAAAACTGCCCTGCTACATCAGGTATACAAACCATAGATGCTACCGGAAAAACCGTACTGCCTTCATGGTGTGACAGCCATACCCATATTGTTTATGCCGGTAACCGCGAACAGGAGTTTGTAGACCGCATAAACGGACTTAGTTATGAGGAAATTGCCTCCCGTGGTGGTGGTATACTTAACTCGGCTAAAAAGCTTAACGAAACATCTGAAGAGGATTTATATCTACAATCACGCACCCGACTGGAAGAGGTAATGCAACAGGGAACGGGAGCTGTAGAAATTAAATCGGGTTATGGGCTAACCGTTGAAGGTGAGCTTAAAATGCTGAGGGTTATTAAGCGTTTAAGAGAAGAATATCCTATAGCCATCAAGGCTACCTTTTTAGGAGCACATGCTTTCCCGGCAGAATACAAGGAGAATCACAGTGCCTATATAGACCTTATTATAAACGAAATGCTTCCTAAAATAGCAGAGGAAAAACTGGCAGACTATATTGATGCCTTCCTTGAAACGGGTTACTTCTCTGTTGAGGAAACCGAACGTATTATGGAAGCCGGTAAAAAATACGGACTACAGGCTAAAATTCACGTAAACCAGTTTACCGCTATTAAGGGTATTGAAGCCTGTGTGAAGTATGATGCGCTTAGTGTAGACCACCTTGAAATTGTAACCGATGAGGATATTGAAGTACTTAAAGACACTAAAACAATGCCTGTAGCACTGCCTACATGTTCTTTCTTTATAAGTATACCTTATACACCGGCACGTAAAATGATGGAAGCCGGATTACCTCTGGCACTTGCTACCGATTTTAACCCGGGTACTACTCCGTCCGGCAACATGAACCTCGTAGTGGCAACCGCCTGTATTAAAATGAAAATGACACCGGAAGAGGCCATAAATGCAGCAACCATAAATGGTGCTTATGCCATGGATTTATCAAAAACACACGGTAGTATCACTAAAGGTAAACGAGCCAACCTTATTATAACTAAACCGCTTACCTCCTATTATCAGCTGCCTTATGCTTTTGGCAGTAATCTTATAGACACGGTAATTGTTGAAGGAAAAGTTATAGAATAAATCAAAATAAAAAAGGAGCCATATGGCTCCTTTTTTATTTTATATCTGTTACTTATTATCTTAAAGTAAAAGTATCATTTGCAACAAGCTTGTCTTTATCAAAAAGGTTTACGTGGTAAAGACCTTTTTCAAAGTCAGATCCCGAAAGGATTTCTGTCACAGTAACAGTTTTGTTCTCATAAATAGCATTGGTAACAAAGCTGTAAGTTAAAGTGTATTCACCAAACGTTTCTGTTTGTTTCTCACCAAGAACATTGTTTTTACTGTCTATAACCTGTACATAAAACATTCTGTTACCGGTTTGAGCTACTTCGTTAGCAGCTATTGTAAACGATATTTTAAGTTTGTCTACACGTCTTGCTTTATCTGTAGCAACAAGTTTACCTGAGCTTCTTTCTTTAAATGCTTCGGCAGTTAAATTAACAATTGAAAGTTTAGAAGCTTTCTCAGTAATTTTCATGTTTTGTGCAACAAGTGTATCGTTATACTGTCTTGTTTCATTAAGAGCCACAGCAGTACTGTCGCGTTCTACAGTAAGTAGTTCGTTTTGTTTTTTAAGCTCTTCGTTTTCTGCAAGAAGGTTATCCATCTCGTTTTTCAGCTTAAAGTAGCTGTTTTTATATTTTTGTAAAGAAGCAACATCACCTTCTGCTTTTTTAACCTGTGCAATAAGTTCTTCAATTTTTGCACGTTCAGCTTCAAGTTCGCTTTTTAAACCGGAGTTATCAGCAATAGCAGCATCATAGCTGGCTTTAGCGCTCTCAAGATCACTAAGAAGCTGATCTTTTTCAGAGATATACTGCTTTTCTGTTGCCTCGTTGTCGGTGCTCATTTTGTACATGTACGCAAGGCTACCAACTAGTAATATGGATAGTATTACTATAATCGCTTTTAAACTAGAGTTACTTTTTTGTTGTTCCATTATTTATTAAATTGTTTTTGCCAAATTTATACATATTTTAATTCTATGGGTTCATTTTAACGAAATTTTATAGGAAAATCGTATTTTTGAATCGTATTATTATTGTATGGAAAACATCATCAGGTTTACAGCCACAGACTTATCTAAATATACCTCCCACCGTAGCGGAGAGATTAAATTTGGGGAGCGTATGCTTACCATTCCAAAGGACGAAAAACCCTTTGAATTTCTTAAATCATGCGAAGCCAATTATGTTATTTTGGGCGTGCCCGAAGACTTAGGTGTACGCGCTAACTTTGGGCGTGCAGGTGCTTCATCGGCATGGGAAAGTGCTATAAAAGCTATTGTTAACCTTCAGCATAATAAATTCAGTAAAGGAAATAAAGTGCTTATCCTTGGGCATATTGATGTTACAGATGCCATGAAGGAGGCAGAAGCCTTAAACATAAACGAAAAGGAAGACCGTAAAAAACTTTCTCTTCTGGTAGAAAAAGTTGACAAAGAGGTTTCTCACATTGTTGCCCGAATTATAACAGCAGGTAAAACACCTATTATTATTGGCGGAGGTCACAACAATGCCTACGGTAATATAAAAGGTGCAGCACTGGCTAACGGTAAGCCTGTAAACGCTATTAACTTTGATGCCCATACTGATTTCCGTCAGCTGGAAGGCCGTCATAGTGGTAACGGATTCTCTTATGCTATGGAAGAAGGCTTCCTTAAAAAGTACTATATTTTCGGACTACATGAAAATTATGCCTCAAAAGGTGTAATGGAAAGTATTAAAAAATTAAGTGAGCGCGTACGTTATAATACGTATGAGCAAATTGCCGTAAGGAAAGAAAAGAGCTTTAGTGACGAAATGGCTCATGCCCTTGGTTATATAGAAGATGAAAAATTCGGTATTGAAATCGATCTTGACTCCCTACCTAATGTTGCCAGTAGTGCCATGACACCCAGCGGGTTTAGTGTAGAAAAGGTAAGGCAGTTTATACATTACTTCGGGAAAAACAAAAATGCAGCTTACCTTCATCTTTGTGAAGGAGCCCCGGCATTAGATAACGAAAAGAACAGCCATTTAACCGGAAAGCTTATCGCTTATCTGGTAACCGATTTTATTAAAGCTAAAAACGGAGAGTAACACTAATTTTATTTAACGTACCTTTGCAGCGCACCCGGTAAACTTTAATCGGGCATGCTTTTTTATATGATGAAATTCAGCGACTTAAATTTACACCGAACTATACTCCAAGCTATTAGTGACGAAGGTTATGAGAGCCCTACTCCTATACAGCAACAGGCAATACCTGCCATTTTAGACGAAAAAGATCTTGTGGGTACGGCACAAACAGGTACAGGTAAAACTGCAGCCTTTGCTATACCTATGATTAATATGCTGCACCCTATAGTGGGTTCGGCCAAGAAAAGAAAAAGTATCAGGGCTTTAGTAATCACACCTACACGCGAACTGGCGTTACAGGTAGGCGAAAGCTTTGATAACTATGGTAAATACACCAATATACGTCAGTTAACCGTTTTTGGTGGGGTTAACCAGGCACCACAGGTAGACCAGCTTAAAAAAGGGGTTGATATACTTATTGCAACTCCGGGAAGACTTTTGGACCTTCACAAACAGGGGTTTATTAATTTAGACCACCTACACTTTTTAGTGCTTGATGAAGCCGACCTAATGCTGGATATGGGCTTTATTAATGATGTAAAAAAGATTATAAAGCTAACACCTGATAACAGACAAACACTATTGTTCTCGGCTACTATGCCGTTACCTATACGTGAGCTTGCAGATACTTTCCTAACCGACCCTAAATATGTTTCGGTAGCACCAATATCAAGTACTGCCGAGTTAGTTAAACAACAACTTTACTTAGTAGATAAAGCCGATAAACGTAAATTGCTGTACCACCTTATACGCAACGAGAACCTTAAAAACGTATTGGTATTTACACGTACCAAACACGGTGCCGATAATGTGGTTAAGGCTCTTAAAAAGAATGGTATTGAAGCCGGAGCCATACATGGTGATAAGTCACAAAGTGCACGCCAGCGTATGCTTGAAGGCTTTAAAAACAAGGAAATATCGGTTCTTGTAGCTACAGATATTGCTGCAAGGGGTATTGATATAGAAAGTCTGCCGTTTGTAATAAACTTTGACCTGCCTAATATCCCCGAAACGTATGTACACCGTATAGGACGTACAGGACGTGCGGGTAACTCAGGACTGGCAATATCGTTTTGCGGTCGGGACGAACTTCCTTACCTAAAAGATATTGAAAAACTTATAAGGCTAAAAATTAAAGTTATTGATGAGCATCCTTATCCTTATGGGAATCAGGAAGGAGAAAGCAAAAATGAAGAAGGACAGAAACCTGACCTTAGAAATAAAAAGAATAATGCCCGCAGTGGCAAATCAAAACCGGGAAGCAACAACTCGAAATCAAGAAAATCGGAAGCTTCAAAGAAAAAGAAAAGACGCTGGTATTAAACCAGCGTTTTTTTTGTTTATATTTAAATCACTTATTATTAGTGATATGACTGCACGTTTTGCCACAAAACAGGATGTAAAAGCTATTTACGGCTTTATAAACGAACTCGAAAATACCGTTTTTGATTACGGAGTTTTTGAACAGTACTATTTTGAAAATCTGGAAAACAAAAACTACATCTATATAGTGGTGACAGATGCCGTACAAAACGTAATTGGCTTTTGCAGTTGCCATGGTCAGTTACTACTGCATCATCTTAGCATGGTTTTTGAAATACAGGAATTATATGTAACTCCGGAATACCGCAACAATAAAGTAGGACGGTTTTTGCTGGAAACAATGGAAAGCCTGCTTAAAGAAAAAGGATACAACCTACTGGAAGTAACCTCTAACAAACGCAGAACGGAAGCACACCGTTTTTATATTAATAACGGTTTTGCCGATACCCATTTTAAGTTCACAAAAAAGCTGTAATAACGATTGTTTTTTACTTTTTTGTAACCTGTAATCGGGGGATTAAGCTTAAATTTGATAAGACTACTTATAATTATTACTACTATGAAACCTGTATATCACTATGCCACGGTACTAAAAGCCATTGAGCAATTAAGAGAAAAAGGATTTACCGAAGACTTTAACCTACATGAAAACTGCCTTGTTTGCAATACCGATAAGTTTCAGGTAGATGATTTTGAAATCTCTCATATTTACTACTACGAAGGCGATAGCAATCCTGGAGATGAAGCTACCGTATATGGTATTGAATCTAAAAGCGGAATTAAAGGTATACTGGTAACCGGTGATGAGCAGGACACCGACCCAATGTCAAAAAGCATTATAGATAAACTTCTTGTAAGTCGTAACAAACGCGACTAATTCAAACCTTTCTGCAGGCAATGCACAACCCTAAAGTTAATAACCCACGGCTACCTAAGAGCCGTAAATCAATAACAATGAGAAATATTTTTGTTTTGGCATTAGCCATGTTTGCCGTAGTGGCAAAAGCTCAGGATGTAAAAGTAATGAGCTACAACATCCGTCTTGATGTAGCAAGCGACAGAGAAAACCGATGGGATAACCGTAAAGACATGCTTGCAGGGCAGGTACTTTTTTTTGAACCCGACTTTATGGGAGTGCAGGAAGCACTACCACACCAAATGCAGTATCTGGACAGTACACTGGTTCAATATGATCATATAGGTGTAGGTCGTGATGACGGAAAAAATAAAGGTGAATTCTCGGCTATATTCTATAATAAGTCAAAATACAAAATGCTGGAAAATCATACTTTCTGGTTATCTGAAACTCCCGATGTACCTTCTAAAGGATGGGATGCTGCCTACAACCGCGTTTGTACTTACGGATTGTTTGAAAACAACAAAACCAAACAGAAAATATGGATATTCAATACTCATTTTGACCATGTAGGCAATGTTGCACGTACAAACAGCGTTAAAATGATAACAGATAAGATTAAGGAAGTAAATAAAGACAATCTTCCGTTTGCGGTTACGGGCGACTTTAATCTGGAAGAAAATACCGAAAGTATTAAACTGATGTCATCACTGCTTAACGATTCTAAAAAAGTAGCTAAGATGGTTTTTGGGCCTGACGGTACATTCAATGCCTTTGAATTTCATAAACCGGTAACCAACAGAATAGATTACATATTTGTACCTCAAAAAGGTGTGAAAGTTGTAAAATATGCTGTTTTAAGCGACTCTAAGGATTGTAGGTATCCTTCAGACCACTTACCGGTGTATGTGGAGCTAAAAGTAAAATAAAACACTCCTATAAATAAAAAATCCCGGTAGTACCGGGATTTTTTATTTATTCTTCTATTATTACTCGTTCAGTTTTTGGTATTACAGTTATACTGTATGGAGTAGTAATTGCCATTGTTGCATTTTCTCCCGGTTCCGGTTTCCTTATGCTTACTTTTACCGTAGCAACATTACCTTCAACCATTACACTGCGTACACCTATACTGTAACCTCCCGATGATTTTTGACCTAAAAACAGCGCCACCACGTTATTCGTATCAAAATCAACATGAGGAGCATCTCCTAGGTTCAGTTCGCTGTATAACGACTGTAAATCATCCTGGTTGGTTATAACCATATCAGAACGTTGTTCTCTCCCGCCGTAAGCCGACTGCTGTAAAATTTCAAAGCTCACTATACCTGTAGCATTAATATTATTAACAATGTTGATTCGGCATCCGGTTACTACCAAAAGTACGATAAAAAGGCTGGCTAGTTTTTTCATTATTTGTGTTTTAAGGCTTTTTTATATAATCTTTCGTATAAAGGTACGATATTCTGAATATCAAACTCCTGAGCCACTTTTAAGGCATTATTTTTAAATTTAAGTAATATCTCGTCATCTTCCAAAATAGAGATTGCCCTTTTTGCCATAGTTTCTACATCACCTACATCGGCAAGGTAGCCTGAATAGCCTTCCCTGTTAACCTCCGGTAAACCTCCCGTGTTACTTGATATAACCGGAACTCCGTTTGCCATGGCTTCGAGAGCGGCAAGACCAAAGCTTTCAGTTTCAGATGGCAAAAGGAACAAGTCACTAAAACATAAAATTTCGTTGATCTCATTACTGTTACCAAAAAAGATAACTTTATCGGTAAGCCCCAGTTCATCACAAAGCTTTTCTGCAGGTTCTTTTTCTGGTCCGTCACCCACAAGCATAAGCTTGGCAGGCATGACCTTTTGTACCTCGTTAAATATCCTTATAACATCAGGTATACGTTTCACCTTCCTGAAGTTACTGATGTGTGTAATGATTTTTTGCTTTTCGGTAGCCATCATAGAGCGGTGACACGGAGAGTTTTCCTCCAGTTTTTTCTTGTCCACCTCTATAAAGTTAGGGATAACCTCAATATCTCTTTTAATATCAAACAGCTTGTAGGTATCATCTTTTAAAGCCTGAGATACTGATGTTACCACATCACTATGGTTAATACTGAAACTTACTGCCGGCTTATAGAACGGGTGGTTACCAACAAGGGTAATATCGGTACCGTGAAGTGTGGTTACCATAGGGATTTTAATTCCCTGTTCCTTCAGCATCTTTTTAGCCATATACCCTGCATAGGCATGTGGTATGGCATAGTGCACGTGCAGTAGTTCTATACCGTGAAGCTTTACCATATCTACCAGTTTACTGGAAAGTGCCAGTTCATAAGGCTGATAATGAAACAAAGGATATTCGGGAACGTGTACTTCGTGATAATGTAAATTAGGATTCAATAGGGCAAGGCGCACGGGCTGACTGTAGGTAATAAAGTGTATTTCGTGACCGCGGCGTGCCAGTTCCAAGCCAAGTTCGGTAGCGACAACTCCACTACCACCAAAGGTTGGATAACAAACTATAGCGATTTTCATATAAGATTTAAACTAAATAAAGAGTAACGAAATTAAATAAAAAAAACGGTCGGAACCGTCTTTATTCAGAAATTAACGTAATAAATACCCTAATAAAAATTATTTTGATTTTAAATTGGCTTCATACAAATCTATCCACTGCTGTGGTGTCATTTTAGAAACCAGTTCACCTATAAGTTCAAACGGAATGTTTTCGGGCTTTTTAAAGCGTATACAGCTTTTCCCCATATCCAGTTTGGTTTTAACATGTTTAGGATACTCTGCCACAAACCAGTCATAAAGTTCCTTATCAGCATATACCCCCATGTGGTATAAAGCTATAAAGTTTTTTTGGGAAGCAATACTCATAAAAGGCAACGGCAGCTTAGGATCACAATGATACCCCGGTGCGTAAGCAGAATGCGGTACTACCCATCCTATCATACCATACGAAATACCTTCCTGAAAACCCTTTGGCAAATTGCTTACAATAGTTGCACGAAGTTTCTCAATTACATCCCTTCTTTCTTCGGGGATGGCGTTTAGGTATTCTTCAACACTGTCGGCTTTATACTGCATATCCTTTGGTTTTATAGTTTATTACTATTTGATAACGGCGTCCTGTATTATCTTTTGAATATCTTCCCTTATATTCTCTTTAGAAAGTTTGTTTTCTTTTGCTTCAGGGTACGTTCTGTTAGAAAGGAAAACATACACAACTCCGTTTACAGGGTCGGCCCATGCCATAGTTCCGGTAAAGCCTGTATGACCAAAACTCGATTTTGAAACACAGTCACACGTAGGTCCCGGATTCTCAATTTGAGGTTTATCCAAGCCAAGTCCTCTCCTATTGCCTTCATCACAACCATAGCAGGTATTAAAGGTATCAAAAGTTTCCTGAGAAAAGAAACGGTGTCCTCCATACTCTCCTCCGTTAAGGTACATCTGCATAATCTTGGCAACGTCAAGACTGTTAGAGAACAGTCCGGCATGGCCACCTACTCCGTCTTCCATTGCTGCCCCCATATCGTGTACATAACCCTGTATGGTTTGGTAACGGAAGTAGTTATCAACCTCTGTTGGCGGAATTAAACTCATATCCCATTTACGTAACGGGTTATAAGTAGTATGTGCCGCACCCAGTGGTTTATAAAAAGCCTCATCACTTAACACTGCAAGACTTTTTTTGTTAAGCCTTTCAAGATATGTTTTAAGCAAAATGAAGGTAAAATCACTATAACGATATTTCTTTTCGGTAAGCAGTTTACTATCGGCTATACGTTGTACAATAGTATCGGGGTAGTCCTTTCTAAGGTACAGCATCTCTGCCACCTGATTTGGGAATTCTGCCGAATAAGTATCCCTGTAATATTTTTGCGACGGATGATTTGTACTGTCAAGCGTTGCTACATAAAAAGGCATCCAGGGCTGTAAACGTGCCTGGTGTAGCAGCATGTCTTTTAATATAATATCCTTTTTATCAGTATTTTTAAACTCGGCAAGCATATCACCCAGTTTAGTGTCCATTTTTATTTTACCCTTATCATACAGTTGCATTACGTGTGGCAATGTAGATAGTATTTTGGTAAGCGAAGCCACATCATACGTATCAGCGTTACTAACCTTAGTATCCTTATCATAAGTATGATAACCGTATGATTTTTGATATACCACTTTACCGTTACGGGCAACAAGCACCTGTAATCCAGGAGTCATATTACCATCAATGGCTTTTTGAGCAACAAGGTCAATTTGTGTTAGCCTTGCTGCATCCATACCGGCATTCCCCGGAGTTGTAAAGCCCAGCCTGTTTACAGTTTCGGTATCAATACCCGTATTAACCTTATACATACTGTTTATAGAAACAGGCAGTTTACCTTTAGCACCCACAGCACCAAAAATAACCTCGGCAGCTACAGTTTCGGCAATAGTATTATTCTGGTATGCCAATACTACACTTTTTATATTACCGAAGTCCTTGATTTGCATCAACGCATAAGGTTTTACAAAAGCAGCAAGTATAACAGGTCTTTCCTTAGCTATAGCCTGAATCCAGTTTAGTTCTTCCTGTTTGAAATTATGGTTTTTCCAGGCTCCGTCTGCCTTATGGAAACCAATAATTACTTTAGTAACATCTTTTAGTTTTTCCTTATAAAGCGGTAATGATTCTTCTTCAAGAATAGTAATATCGGCATACGCCTGAAGCTTTTCTACAAAGTCATCATTATCGGCATCACCCATTTTTATATAGGCGATTTTTTCGTTTACAAGGCTGCGAACAGGTAATATATTATCCTCGTTTTTAAATACGGTTACCGCATTTTCGTATAACTGGTAATTTAAATCGTCGTAAGCATAATCATTAAGGTCTGAATACAGATGCTTCAGGTCTATAGCTTTGTATTTATTAAGTCCTGCCCTGTATTTATAAGCCAATATTTTTTTAACCGAATAAGCCAGCCTTTGCTCACTAAGTACACGGTTAGCATAGGCTTCCTTAAACTTCTCTATAGCAAGTGGCACATTTTCGGCAAACAGTAGAACATCATTACCAGCTAAAAAAGCCTCAAGATCTATCTCGCCCGGCTGCATATAATTACTGGCACCTTTCATATTAAGTGCATCAGTAAAAATAAGTCCGTCATAACCCATTTCGTTTTTCACGATATTGGTTATCACATTGTATGATAACGACGTAGGGTAATTCTCGGTAGCCTCTATACTTGGTACATTAAGGTGAGCCACCATTATACTGGCAAGTCCTTCGTTAAAGAGTTTTTTATACGGATAGAACTCTAAGTTTCTTAAACGTTCTTCGGTAAATGGTAAGTATGGTAATGAGTAATGCGAATCAGAAGCCGTATCACCATGTCCCGGGAAGTGTTTACCAGTTGCATACACTCCCTGACTTTGCAAACCTTTCATTAAGGCTAGAGCCCTTTCGGTTACGTTCTCTTTATCTTCTCCAAAAGAACGGTTACCGATAATAGGATTTTCGGGATTTACGTTAATATCCAATACCGGAGCAAAATTGAAATGGATTCCCATTCGGCGGGACTGCATGCCCATTTGTTCTCCCATTTTTTCAATAAGGCGCATATCCTGAACGGCACCAAGTGTCATATTCCACGGATAACGGTAGGTGGAATCCAGCCTCATGCTTAATCCCCACTCGCCGTCTATACCTATAAAAAGAGGTGTTTTTGCTGCTGCCTGATAACGGTTGGTAAGCTTTGCCTGCCTAACAGGACCACCCTGAAAAAATATCAGTCCGCCTACCTTATAATCCTTAACAAGGTTTTCCACTTCCTGCTCATGAGCTGCATCCTTGTTAGAATATGCCGCTACCATAAACAGTTGTCCTACCCTCTCTTCAAAACTCAGCGAAGTATAAACACTGTCAGCCCATTTTCGTTCGGCTTCCGTTTTATAGTCAGTAAAGTCGGGATTGTACTGCGCAAAGGCAGCTTTTATCGAAAGAAGAAAAAGTATCGTGTAAAACCTCATTAAATATATGCTTTTTAAAAATAACAAAATCATCACTATACTGGCGTAGAATGATGATTTACATACTAATATCAGTCCTTTTTAAAAGAAACGACTGTGCCAGCTCTCTCCTGCAGGTACCTCCCAATAATCCTGCCATTCTCCTACGGTATTCACAAGATTATTAAAAACGATGGTATTTGCAGAAACCGATTTGGCTTTTGCCATTTTCCTGAACTCAATAAGCGGTTTATGAGTAATGTGCTCACCCTGCTTAAAGGTTACATTCATTTTGTCCAGCAGGTCTACATCATATTTCTTTTCAAGCTCCTGTATAAAATGCACTGAAGCATCTATAGAACAGCCTGTTGCTGCCTGACTATCCTGGTTAACAGCCAGTATAATAAACCTGCTATATTTTATTTGATAAGAAGCCTCTAAGCCCGAGCCGTGTGCAGCCCAGTTTTCTATGAAAGCTTTTAATGCCTCATCTATTTCGGAAATTTCCTCATCGGAGAATTTCCTGTTTGACTGATAAATCCAAACTCTGGATTCCTCAGGTAGTGTATCAAAGGGAACGTACATAATTAATTTTTATAAATCCTTCGCATTGGCAATTAGTTCTGCCACATCCATTACTTGAACATTCGCTTCCCTGTTCTTGGCCTTAACACCGTCGGTTAACATGGTATTACAAAACGGACAGCCCGCTGCAATAATCTCCGGATTGGTTTCAAGGGCATCTTCTGTCCTTTCCACATTTACATCCTTATCCCCTTTTTCAGGCTCTTTAAACATCTGCGCGCCACCGGCACCACAGCAAAGCCCGTTACGACGGGAACGTTTCATTTCAACCAGTTCGGCATCCAGCTTTTCTATAAGGTCGCGTGGTGCTTCATATACATTGTTTGCCCTGCCCAGGTAGCACGGGTCGTGAAAAGTAATTTTCTTACCCTTAAACTGGCCACCTTCAATTGTAAGCCTGCCATCATCTAAAAGCGACTTTAAAAACTCAGTGTGGTGAACCACTTCATATTTGCCCCCTAAACCGGGATATTCATTTTTAATTGTATTAAAACAGTGCGGACAAGCAGTTACAATTTTCTTAACCTCATAACCGTTTAGTACCTCAATATTCATCATGGCCTGCATTTGGAAAAGAAACTCATTTCCGGCTCTCTTCGCAGGGTCTCCTGTACAACTCTCTTCTGTACCTAATACTGCAAACGGAACATTAGCCTGATTAAGTATCTTAACAAATGCTTTTGTTATTTTTTTTGCTCTGTCGTCAAAACTCCCTGAGCAACCTACCCAAAATAAAACTTCGGGTTGTTTACCCTGGGCCATCATTTCGGCCATTGTTGGCACTGTTAAATTTTCCTGACTCATATCTTATTCGTGTTTGCCATCGTCAAAAACCTGGATGGTCACTTCTTTTTCTACTAAATCTGTAAATTTTCCTCTGTAACGTGTAGCCTTAACAAGGTGGTTATCTATCCAGTGATAGTTACCTCCCCTTGGTTTGCCCATAAGCATACCGTGGTATTTAAAGCCGTGTTTTTTTAACCACTCTTCGGTTACACCTCTATGCTCTTCGGTACGTGATGTGAAAAAGAAAATCACGTGTCCTTCATCATACCACTTATTAAGGGTAACTAAAGCATCTGGGTACACCTCGGCAGTTGCCATTCTTTCCGGCTCTTCATTTGGGATATCGTCACAAATAGTACCGTCTATATCGATAAGATAGTTTTTTATCCCCGGAGGAAGTACCGGACTCAAATGCTCACCGTTAATAGTTAACGGAAGTAAATTTTTATCTATTTCTTCTTTTTTCATTATGCTTCATCTTTCCAGTTTAACCTATCCATCTGACTGTATTGCCATGGAGCACCATTGTTCTCCACATTCGTCATCATATTGTTAAGCTCTGTTGGGGCAGCGCTTTGTTCCATTACAAGATACCTTCTCATATCCATTATAATGGAAAGAGGATCTATATTTACCGGGCAGGCCTCTACACAGCCGTTACAGCTTGTACATGCCCAAAGCTCTTCCTGAGTGATATAATCGTTAAGTAGTGATTTACCATCATCTACAAACGTACCGTTGTTGGCATCAATATTTTTGCCTACTTCTTCTACCCTGTCCCTGGTATCCATCATAATCTTTCTAGGCGAAAGTTTTTTACCTGTAAGGTTTGCAGGGCACGAAGATGTACATCTACCACACTCAGTACAGGTATAGGCATTCATTAACTGAACCCAATTTAAATCCTGAACATCACTGGCACCAAATTTAGCCGGAGCCTCGGCAGCATCTCCTGCAGGAGCAGCAAACGGATCGGCATTAGGGTCCATCATTAACTTAACCTCATTTGTAACCGATTCCAGGTTATCAAACTGACCTTTAGGTTTAAGGTTAGCATAAAATGTATTAGGGAAAGCCAATAATATGTGTAAGTGTTTAGAGAAATACAGGTAATTCATAAAAATAAGGATACCTGTAATGTGCATCCACCATGCAGCACGCTCTATAATGATTACAGTACCTTCACTCATTCCTCTAAATATAGGTTCTATAAACTGAGATATAGGGAATGAGCCGGCTGCTATGTAATGCTCGGCTCCTGCCATTTGTAAATGAAAATCGGCAGCATTCATGGTAAGGAACAATAACATTAGTACCGTTTCAAAGTACAGGATAATGTTACCGTCACTTTTTGGCCAGCCTTTAAGGTCGCCATGAGCAAAACGCCACAGTTTAATTATGTTTCTCCTGATATAGAATATTGCAACAGAAACGATAACACCCAGTGCAAGTATTTCAAAAAATCCTATAAGAACATTATAAAAGCCTCCCATAAATGAGAACAGCCTGTGGGTACCAAAAATACCGTCTATAATAATTTCTAAAAGTTCAATATTTATAACAACAAATCCCACATAAACAATAATGTGCAGTATACCGGCAACCGGTCTTCTAACCATTTTAGACTGCCCAAGGGCTATTCTTGTCATGTTAGCCCAGCGTTCCTTTGGGTTATCGGTACGGTCTATATCCCTGCCCAGCTTAATGTTCCTGATTAGTTTTTTTATATTACGCGCAAAATAACCAAAGCCTGCGGCAAGTATAAGTACAAAAAGTATATTGTCTATATAGCTCATGTTATTGTAGGGTGATTATGTTATATATACCTCGTTTCCTTTATTCTTTTGTTTCGTTATATGGTGTTGCTTTCTTTCCGAAAACCGAAAAATGCACATAGCGTTTCGGGTTGTTTTTAAAGTCGGCAAGCAGCTCTTTAAGTTCGTTTGAAGCATCTGTAAGGTTATTGTACATAGCCTCGTCTTTCATTAGTTTACCTAATGTACCTTTTCCTGCCTGTACATCGGCAAGCATTTTATCTACATTATCAAGTGAGTTTTCCAGCTTTCTAACCGCCTCACCTATATTGGCATTATTAATAGTATCACTAATCTTAGCAAAGTTAGCCGAAGCAACTTCCATATTAGTAAGTGTACCGTTAATTTTAGACTTGTTATCAGACAGCATACCATTAAGAGAATGTGAAGCCTGATTAAACTGCTCCATAGTCTGTCTCATCTCTGCAATAGCTACCCTAAGGTTTTGTTGTGTTTTCAGGTCCATAACCTGATTTATACTTGTCAAAAGACTGTCAGCACTTACAACAGTAGCTTCTACTTTGCTTTGAAGCGGCCCCAGTTTTTCGGTAACCATATCAATAGTACCCGGCTCTACTCCTGCTGTTAGATAATCTCCGTTTTCGGCAGCTACAGGATTGTTCATATCCGGAGCAATAGCAATTTTCCTACCTGCTATCAATCCCGGAGAATATAATACGGCACGGCTGGTTTTAGAAATAGGAAAATCAGTATCTACCTGCATTTCCACTTTAAGCTTACCGGTTTCTTTATCTATAGTTATACCATGCACCTTACCTACAGCAAGACCGTTTATAGTTACCTGTGCAGAAGGTGATAAATCTTCCACGTTATCATACACAACATAATATGTTTTGTAAGAATTAAATAAATCCTTACCGTTTAAGAAGCTAAAGCCCCAAATAAATAATAAAACAGCACCTATAACTAATATTGCCGTTTTAACTTCTCTCGTTACTTTCAAAACTGATTATTTTAATAAAAAACAAATGTAGGGTAAATAAATAATTTTATTGCAAATATTATTTTAAAGCTTCGCTAACAGATATCTTTTTTCCATCCTTAAAGGCTACTAAAAATGCATCTTTATAACCTTTATCCTTAGCTTCACTCAATAGGTTTTTAGCCTCATTATAGTCAGACACCTCTCCGTAATAATAGCGTACCATTTTTCCGTCCTTAAGTTTACTGATATTGTTAAGTCCCTTAAAGTTAGATGGTGTAGTAGCAAGATCTGTAGTGCTTGCAGAAATCTGAACCTTAAATACGGCTCCGTTTTTAGCAGGCTGTACTGCAGGTTTCACATCATCTTTATCATTACTTTTAGGTGTAGTTTTTACAGGTGAAGCACTCCCGGAAGAAAAATGTTCTTTTTTATATTTAATTATACTATTAGCAATAGATTCTGACATGTCTTTTTTCCCTTTATCAGAATTAAGGTAAGCACCTTCTGACTTATAAGATATGAAGCCCATTTCGATTAATATACCTGGCATGGCTATACCATGAAGCACCCAAAAAGGAGCATCTTTCACTCCCCTGTCATTACGTTTTAAACCACTGGTAAAGCCCTGTTGTACTGCAACAGCTGCCTCAAAGCTTTCCTGCCTGTATGCTTCCTGCATAAGTTTAATAGCTATAACAGTCTCAGGGTTATTAGGGTCAAAGTTTTTATACACCTCCTTATTATCCTCCATATCTACCACGGCATTCTCCTTTTTTGCTACCTCAAGGTTAGAAGCATTTTTAGTTAAACCCATAATAAAGGTCTCCGCCCCGTGTGCTGTTCTTTTGGACTCTGCATTACAGTGTATAGAAACAAAAAGATTTGCATCTGCCTTGTTTGCAATTTTAGGTCTGTCTATAAGTTCAATAAATACATCTGTTTTACGGGTGTATATAACTTCTATATCACTTTCTTTTTCCAGTATCTTTCCTACTTTCAAAGCAACATCGAGTACAATGTTTTTTTCTACATATCCACCATAGCTGGCACCATAGTCTTTACCACCATGACCTGCATCAAGTACAACTTTAAATTTTTGGCTTCCCTGTCCGTAACCGGTTGTAAACACCATTATAAACAGAAATAGCCCAAGCATTTTTTTTATGTTCCCTTTCATTATCTTCTTGTTATTGTTCAGCTTAGGTTTATAATAAGATTTAGCAATTTTTTTTGGCAAAATTATTGTATGTTTGACACTTCAAAAAGTAAGCCATATTTTTACAAAAATAGCATTAAAACCGTTGCGCACAAACTTATTTCATATCGTTTTATCAGCAATTTTCCTAACAATTATGAGTTGGAATTCCCATGCACAGGAAATTCGCACAGAAGGAAAAGAGATACCTGCTGAGAATAAGGAAACTACCGAAATAGCTGAACCTAAACCTAATGACACACTTGAAGTATCATTACAGGAACCCGTTAAAAAGGTAGAAAACGACACTAATAAGAAAAATGGTGGTATTAATGATATAATTAAACGTAAAGCTTCTAAATATGAAGGGTACGATATGCGCACCAACATTGGTACTTTATATGATAATGCTGAAATTGAGTATCAGGACATGCAGCTTAAGGCCGGTGTTATTAAATACAACAAAGTTACCAATGAGGTTTTTGCCGGTAGAATGAAAGACTCTACAGGCGCTTACTCTCAATACCCTTATTTTAAACAGGGAAGCCAGGTTATTGAAGCCGACTCTATTCACTTTAACACCATTACTAAAAAAGCACGTGTTTGGAATACCCGAACAGACCAGGGTGAATTTTGGGTTAAAGGCGAGATAACAAAAAAAGAAAACGATTCTGTATATTACATATATCGTGGTAGCTTCACTACTTCTAAAGACATAGAGAATCCTGATTACGAATTTAGAACCAATAAAATTAAATTTGTACCCAATAAAAAAGTTGTTGTTGGTGTAACTGTAATGTGGATACAGGATGTACCTACGCCTATTATAGGTCCGTTTTTTTACTTCCCTATGACAAAAGAAGCTGCATCGGGTTTTATAGTACCAACTTTTGGTGATAACAACAATCAGGGATACTTTTTACAAAACGGTGGTTACTATTTTGCCATAAGTGATTATATGGACTTAGCCGTTACCGGTGACTATTATACAAACGGAAGTTATGGTTTAAGAGGACAGTCAAACTACGCAAAACGATATAAGTATAGAGGTAATGTAAATGTACGTTTTGAAAATATTGTACAAAGTGAGCGCGGTTTTCCCGATTATTCTCGCGCAAGGCAATACAATATACAATGGTCACACAGTCAGGACTCCAAAGCAAATCCAAACTCAAGGTTTTCTGCCAGTGTTAACTTAGGTAGTAGCCAGTACTTCAGGCAGTCGTTAAATACAGTAAACGTAGGTTCGAGTCTTAATAATACCTTAAGCTCATCTGTTAGTTATTCCAAAACGTTCCAAACTGTGCCTCAGGTAAACCTGTCGTTAACAGCAAGACATTCGCAAAATACCAATACCGAAACCATTACCATGAGCCTACCTACACTACAAGCCAGTGTAGACAGGATATTCCCTTTTGCATCTGCAGATGAGCCTAAAAAAGGCTTCATCAAAAACATAAACCTTCAGTATAACCTTAGAGGTGAAAACAGTGTAAACACTACCGACTCCCTTTTCTTTAAACCTCAAATGTTTAAAGACATGAGAACAGGTTTACAACACAGCATACCTATAAGCACCAACTTTAAGGTATTTAAATATTTTAGTGTTTCTGCAGGAACAAACTTTCAGGAAACCTGGGTGCTAAACACTATTAACCGAGAGTACAACCAAACAAGCGGTAAAGTAGAAACTACAGATCTTAAAGGTTTTGATGCATACAGAACTTATAACTTTACTTCAAGTATAGGTACCACTATTTACGGTACGTTTAACTTTAATCCCGATGGTAAAATACAGGCAATACGTCACGTTATGAGACCATCGGTATCGTATAGCTATACCCCTTCTTTCGATCAGTATTATGATACTTATCCTACTGATGCCAATCAAAATTACGAAAAATACTATACCCGATTTGAAGGTGGTCTTTTTGGTGCTCCCGGAAGAAATATCTCAAACAGTATAGGTCTTGGCCTTAACAATACCTTTGAAGCCAAAATGCGAAATGATGACGAATCATCAGATGAGCCTAAAAAAGTAATGCTGCTTAACAACCTTAATTTTACAACAAACTATAACATTGCAGCCGATTCGCTTGCATGGTCACCTTTAAGAATAACAGGTGGTACAGCATTATTTAACCAAAAGCTTAACGTAAACTTTGGCGCCTCTCTTGACCCTTATGCCTTAGATAATAGCGGAACCAGAATAGATACTTACAACATTAACAATGGTGGAAGTCTTTTCAGGCTAACAAATGCTAACCTTACATTAGGATATTCGTTTACAAGCCGTGGTGATTCGGGCTCTAAAAAGAACTCTGATAACCAAACAGCACGTAACGGTGGTCGTGAAGATGACCTTTTTGGTACAGGTACCGATATGAGCGACCAAAGACAAAGTATGTTTAATGAGGATGATGAAGATAAACCGGATAAAGCCGGAGGAACATTTTTTAATGCCGTTATCCCTTTTGATTTAAGGCTTGCTTATTCACTTAATTACAATAACGCCAGAAGACAAAAGGAAATTACGGGTAACTCCCTAATGGTGTCGGGTAATATAGATATTACACCTAAATGGAAAATGGGCTTTTCTACCGGTTACGACTTTGTAAATAACGGTATAACATTTACACAGCTGCGTTTTGAACGCGATCTTTCCAGCTGGCGTATGGACTTTAACTGGGTACCTAACGGATATAATAAATACTGGAGCTTCTTTATCGGTATTAAGTCATCAGTACTTAGCGATATTAAGTGGGATAAACGCCAGGTGCCAGACAGAACCGTAGGTAACTAGTAATCGTTATATAATTTTTTACTGTTAAAACCTTAAATCTGATTTTATCTGAAAAGCAGATTTAGCATTATCATATAGTATGAAAAAAATAATTTTTACAGATAAGGCTCCTGCTCCTATAGGACCTTACAATCAGGCTGTACTTAGCGGCGATACACTTTATACATCAGGACAAATTGCCATTAATCCTGCAAACGGAGAACTGGTACTTGATGATATTGAAACCGAAACCAAACAGGTAATGGAGAACATGAAAGCAGTTCTTGAAGCGGCTGACATGACTTTTAGCGACGTGGTTAAGTCAACTATCTTTATTAGTGATATGAATAACTTCGGGAAAATAAACGGCGTATACAGCGCTTATTTTGACGAAAAAACTGCACCTGCAAGAGAAACGGTTCAGGTAGCATGCCTTCCAAAAAATGTTAACGTAGAAATTTCTATGGTTGCTGTGAAATAGCCTGTAAAAGCAGCTCTGCCGTGGCAGGGTTTGTAGCAAGTGGCACATTATGCACATCACAAACACGTATAAGCATATTAATATCCGCTTCGTGAGCATGACTCGCAAGCGGATCTTTAAAAAAGAAAACCATTTGTGTTTTCCCTTCGGCTACCCTGGCGGCAATTTGAGCGTCACCGCCCAGTGGTCCCGAAAGCATCTTATTTACTTTAAACCCGGCTTTTTCTGCCTTACTGCCCGTAGTACCTGTTGAAACAAGATTAATATGCTCTTTATCCAAAAGAGGCTTATTCTTGTTTAAAAATTGTACCATTTCGGCTTTCATACCATCGTGGGCAATAATAGCAATTTCCATAGTAAAGAGTATATATTGTTAGTTTAACTTATGGTATTCAATAAGACCATCTATAGGCCTTCTCAATACATTACCAAGTTTAAGTCCGTTTTTAGATAATACCTCACCCAGTTCGGTTTTAAGGTAAAATGCAATCGAACCAACAAAGTGTACAGGCACTTCATGTGCATTGTCGTACTGAGTGATGTAGCAATCTACAAAAGTTTGCATAGCATCAACAATAATTCCTTTTATGAAACTATCATCTTTATGTTGAATTAAAAACTTAGCAAAAGTAGCAAGGTAAGCATTTGGATTTGGCTCCTTGTACAGGTTATGCTTAATTACATCAGGGTCAAGATTATATTCTGCAGCAAATAGTTTTGCAAGGTTTTCCGGCATTTTATTAAAGTAATAAGCACGGATAAGATCCCTACCAAAACGGTTACCGCTACAGTCGTCCATAGCGATATAACCTAAAGACTGTACTTTTTGATGAAGCACTTCACCATCAAAGTAACTACAGTTAGAACCTGTACCTAATATACAAATAATAGATTTTTCTTTTGAAGGATTTGTTGCATAGGCAGCAGCATAAGTATCTTCCTGTACAGACACTTCGGCATTTGGAAAAAATTCAACAAAAATATCTGTCATAAATTTTTTCATCCTGTCTGTACCACAACCGGCACCATAAAAATATAAATGAGTTACATCTTTACGATTGTTAGAAATATCAAAGCGGGCCTCAAGCCTTTGTATGGCTTCTTCCTTACCAATAACCTCAGGACTCAGTCCTAAAGTCTGCGTTGTAAAAAGCCGATTGCCATTATCATCAAGAGCAATCCAGTCGGCTTTTGTAGCACCGCTGTCTACTAGTAATTTCATCTTTAAAAATTAAGTGTGTTTTGAGTTAAGTTTGAGTTTTGTTATTATGTACTCAGCCTACCTTATATTAAAATAGCGTTAAGTTTGAGTCTGTAAAAATAAAAAATCCCGTCTTTATCTTAGAAAGACGGGATAATATAAAAGTTATTACAACGAAGCAACGTGTACAGAAAGATCTATAAGCTTGCTTGAGTAACCATATTCGTTATCATACCATGATACAAGTTTAAAGAAAGTAGAGTTAAGACCAATACCGGCTTTAGCATCTACAATACTTGTTCTTGAATCACCAATGAAATCCTGAGATACTACATCGTCTTCAGTGAAACCAAGAATACCTTTAAGATCAGTTTCAGAAGCGTTTTTAAGTACGCTCATAATCTCTTCGTAAGTAGTTTCTTTTTTAAGTTTAACTGTAAGGTCAACTACCGATACATCTGCAGTAGGAACACGCATAGACATACCTGTAAGTTTACCGTTAAGTTCTGGTATTACTTTACCTACTGCTTTAGCAGCACCTGTACTTGCAGGGATAATGTTAAGTAAAGCTGCTCTACCTCCACGGAAGTCTTTTCTTGAAGGCCCATCTACAGTAAGCTGAGTAGCTGTAGTAGCATGGATAGTTGTCATTAAACCTTCATCGATACCAAAGTTATCGTTGATTACTTTAGCAAGAGGAGCTAAACAGTTAGTAGTACAAGATGCGTTTGAAACGATTTTATCGTTAGCTGTTACTTTATCGTGGTTAACACCCATTACAAACATAGGAGCATCTGCAGACGGAGCAGAGATAACTACCTTTTTAGCACCACCATCAAGGTGAGCCTGAGCTTTGTCTAAAGTGGTGAATATACCAGTACATTCTGCAACTACATCAACACCTACCTCATCCCATTTTAGGGTAGCAGGATCTTTCTCTGCAGTTACACGTATGTGTTTTCCGTTCACATAAAGGTTACCGTCATTTACTTCAACTGTTCCTTTAAAGTTACCGTGAACTGAATCATATTTTAAAAGATATGCTAAGTGATCAACATCAAGAAGATCGTTTATAGCTACTACTTCAACATTATCGCGGTTAATAGTTTCACGAAAGACGATGCGGCCGATCCTTCCGAAACCATTAATTCCTAATTTTACTGTTGCCATTTTGAATTAAATTGTTTTTTGTTGTTTATAGATACACTTATTATTAATTATATCGAAACAATATCCGATACTTTAATTAATTCTTTATCAATATGAGATTTACCTTTAACAGCCATATCCAGTGGTGTAAGTTCAACCTCATCTTTAATAAGACCTACCATGAAGTTTGATTTGCCTTCAAGCAGCGTTTCTACAGCTTTTACGCCCAGCCTGCTCGCCAGTACCCTGTCAAAGCATGATGGCGAACCACCGCGCTGCATGTGCCCAAGTATAGATACACGAACATCATACTCCGGCATGTTTTCCTCAACGTAATCTTTAAGTTCAAATACGTTTTTACCAATCTTATCCCCTTCTGCCACTATTACAAGGCTTGAAGATTTGCCCGATGCCTTACTTTTCCTTAAAGAATCCAATAGCCTGTCAAGCCCCATATCCTCTTCAGGAATCAATATTTCCTCGGCACCTGCACCAATACCTGCATTAAGAGCAATGTGACCTGCATCACGCCCCATAACCTCAACAAAGAAAAGCCTGTTGTGAGAACTCGCCGTATCCCTGATTTTATCAATCGCTTCTACAACGGTGTTAAGTGCAGTATCATAACCCAGAGTGTGGCTTGTACCATAAATATCATTATCAATGGTACCCGGTATACCTATTACAGGGAAATTATACTCTTCGTTAAAAATAAGTCCTCCGGTAAAACTACCGTTACCACCTATTATTACAAGAGCATCTATATTATTACTTACAAGATTTTCGTGAGCTTTTTTACGACCTTCAGGAGTCATAAACTCTTTAGATCTTGCTGATTTAAGGATAGTTCCTCCTTTATTAATAATGTTATTTACACTACGGGCACCCATTTCCTTAAAATCTCCTTCAATCATTCCCTGGTAACCACGGTAAATACCGGTACATTCTATATTATGATATGCGCACGCCCTAACAACGGCTCTGATGGCGGCATTCATTCCCGGTGAATCACCACCCGATGTAAGCACACCTATTTTTTTAATATTACTAGACATTTTTTAGTATTTAATTGTAAAACTAACAATTTTATACCATTATTTCACTATAATATATATTATATTATTAAATATGCAAGATTTCAATCGTTTTCGTTAATAAGTTTTTTTACATTTCAACATTACGAAAATGAAAAAAGCGGATAATTCTGAAAAATCATCCGCTTTTTACGAAATATAAAATTTTATCGAACAAAAATTACATACCATAAGGATCAGGCACCCTTTCCGGCTCTTTTTCTTCTACATTCGTTTTTTTCTTATTCTTATCCCTGTCGTTAATGAACTGAATATATTCAGGGCTCATTTCAGAATCCGGTATGTCATTAGAATTATTATCATCTCCTGGTTTTTTTACCTCAGGACTAAATATCTTTTTCCATAATTCACTAAACGTATTGAATCCTACCGAATAACTTATACCTACCCCTTGGGTATAACCTATACCTTCTCCAAGGAAGTTAATATCGTTTTCTCTATTAAACACACGGGCTTTTAGGCTACCGTCGTCATTAAGGCGTAACTGTACCTCAACGTTACCCGCAATCACCGATTCGTTCACCCCGCCTACAGGTACACCCAGCTGACCGTTAATGGTAATCCTGTCGTTTATCTGGCTGTTAAGCGTTAATCCCAATGTCGAATACGTATCAGCATATGGGTTACGTTCGGCACCGTTATATCTAAAGTCTACATTAATCTTACTGTTATCTTCCTTAAACAGGTTACTAAACATACCACTGGCAGTTTCGGTCAATGCACCATAAGCATTTACACTACTAGGACTAATAAAGCTACCTGTGGTTAATAACCCCAGCGCCTGTGTTTTCCTATTGTTAGGATCACTTAACCTGTAATCCAAATCGGCTTTCATTACAGAGTTAACATTAGGGAATTCAATATTAAACTCAGGGTCAAAATTCATTATATTACCCGTAAGCAGGGTAACCACATTAATTTGTATTTTACGGTTATATGCCGGATTTTCCAATAGTACCGATGGGTTTGCCCATGTTGTATAAACCGCCTCTATATTAATACGTGCCCTGGTAGGGTCGCCATCCCAAACAATGGTACCTCCCGGCCTTGCTGTAAAGGTTTTATCAAATATCCCTCCGTACTTAAAGAAGTATTTACCTTTAGTTACCGAGAAATCTCCGTTCATATCAAATTTACCAAGCGTATTGATTTTAAGCAGTAATGTACCATACCCCTGTGCCGAAAGACTGTGCCCACTATCTTTATCAATAATAATATCAATAGTAGCATCGGGGGTAACATCAAAGTCAAAATCCATCTCAATACCATTAAAGGTTTTGGTCTTTACATAGGTACCGTTGTTAAGGTTGTTTTTCTCTTCCGGACTGTAATAATGTATATAAGCAACATCTCCGTCAGATGATTCGTTCACATTAGCAATAGGTATTTTGATGTTTGTACCTTTTTCCGATTTTGCATTTGCCTTAATTACCAGTGCACTTGTAGGTCCGCTAATACTTGCCTTACCACTAATAAATGCACGCCCGTAAAACAACACCCCCTCACTATCTTCTGTATCAAGCACCAATACATTATCAAGAGCCTGTAAATCGAGAGCCAGTTTCCAGTCTTTAAAATAAGTATGGTTTATATGACCTCTAAGTATTGCTTTAGTATTAAACTTAGTATCTGTTAGCTCCATATCCCTAAAGTACAGGGTATGTTCAGTAATATCTACAACGGCATTCTGTTCAAAGTTATAATCGGTATTAAGATACCCAACCTTAAGCCCTCCGTTTTTCACGTATAGCCTACCGTCAATCTTCGGTTCTTTTGCCGGACCTGCAATGGTAGCCCTACCCGACACCTGTCCCCTAATATCGGGGAATATTGATTTAAGGAATATCTCAAGCGGTTCTAAATCAAAATCACTAAACGTGGCATCAAGATCCATTTGTGTTTGCCCCTCTACAACATCAAGCGTACCTACCGTAAAGAAAGTTTCCTTATAATCTTTAACTATAGAGGTATTAACCTTAAACTGCCTTAACGATTCGTTACCTACAACATCAAGACTAAGATCTCCCAGCTTGTGATTATTTAGAGACAGTGTATCTATATTTATTTTTGCCGATGGCTCATATATATTTTTCTGCTGTTTAAAGCTTACCTGACCGTTAAGCTTACCGCCAAAATCAAGACTGTCAATACTTGGTGTTACCTTATGCAGGTCTACATCCTTAAAACTTAACCTTAAATCTTTATAGGTAGAATCCTTCATCACACCTGCAAGCTCAACTTTTTGATTTTTGTGTGATAAAGCGATTTTATCAATAGTGAAATCAGTTAGCTTTTTATTGAATACAAGTTTATTGTCTCGGGTATCATCCTCATTAAGATACCACATGTACTCTTTAAAATTAACCTCTGATTTTTTTAAACCTACTACCGATTTGTTTTCCTCATCAATAGTATGATAAAGGTTAAGGTTAAAGAAATCCTGATTTTTATTACCTCCTTTAAATTTAGTTCTTACGTGTAGCGTATCGTTTTGAGTAATGTTAATAAGTTCAAAATCAGAAATTTTGTACCTCTTTACTCTCATGCTATCTACATTTACATAGGCATTGTAAAGCGGATTCCTGTTATCTACATCAAGATTTATATTATAGAAAACGTCTTTAAACGCTTCAATATTAGGCGAATCAAAATCAAGTTTAAATATCCCTTCATCTCCGTTTATCCTTCCTTTTAAATGCGTATCCTTACTAATAGAAACTCCCGGTAACAGTATACCTACAATCTTATCATAAATATTAAAGTGGAAGTTTAAAAACTGCCCCGGTTTAATTTTGTTAGGCGAATAGTTGGCATAAAGACTACCTAGTGCATTTTCTACTAAATCAGGTATTTCCTTGGTGTAAAACTTACCTCTTATCCTACCTTCAATAATATCGGGTGAATTTATGGTAATAGTCCTTACAGCATCCTTATCAAAAACCGACTCTAACTGGAAGTCTTCAAAAAAGTAATTACCATAACTGTTTTGATAAGACAACTGGGTAACTTCAAGCTTGCCGGCAAGATCATCAAGGTTATTACCTTTTGCTTTAAAATTAAAGTCTCCTTTAAATATGGATATAGTATCGTTTTTAACCAGTTTAAGCAGGGCTAAATCGGCATAATCAACAGCAGCGTGGAAATCATATTCTTTAGTTTTCTTACTCATGTCAACAAGTCCGTTAAACGACATGCGTAAGTTTTCGTCATTACTGTTTACTACCCCTTTAAAGTACGGCCATTTCATACGCCCGTCTATATCTACTTTCTTGTAGTTATAGCCATTAAACACCATTTGTTTAATATCTCCTTTAACAATGGTATTAAGTGATTGCTTATTAAAGCCTCTACCCTCTACTTCTAAATGAGCAGTAGTACTTTTTAATCCTTTTTGGTCAAATAGTTTTCCAAGGTTCAGTCTGTCAGTATCAATAGTACCGGTATAGGTAGCAATATCGGGATTATTAAAATCTTTGATAGAAAGATTCGTGGTAGCTTCTCCCAGTTCACTACCCATATACAGGTTTGTGGTCAGGTCGGTTTTGGTAAGTACCACGTTACCCGTTAGGTTTACCATACCAAGATTTTCCAGTACCGGAGGCAAACTCTTACCAAGTATTCTTGGCATTATATCCCTAAGGTGAAGGTAGTTTGATGTGATACGGTCAAAATCACCATTCATGTAAAAGCCCGGTCCTGTTTTATCAAAAAGGTTCCTGAAGTTTACCGTACCTATAATTTCCGACTGCTGGGCATCCAGCAGTTTAAGGTTGTATAGTATAAAGTTGTTAAGAGGACCTTTTAATGTGGTTGACAGATAGAACTTTTGGTTGTCCCCAAACTCATCATAAAAATAATTAAGCTCGTTAGACGATACATTAGCCCTGTCTACCTTAAAGTCAAACTCTACCTGATTAAGGAAGTCGCGCATTTTCTCGCGGGTGTAAGTCAGGGTCACATCACCTTTTAAGGCCGACTCTGCCGTTACAAGTTCCAGTTCCTCAAGTTTTATATTGGTTAAGGTGTATGAAAACTGTGCCTTTAAGTTCTTTACAAAAAGCCCCCTATGATCCAGTAGCGATAGCTTTTGAATATCTGCCGATATATCACTACCCTTAATATAAAAGTCTTTTAATTCGCCGTTAAGCTTTTGGAAATCGAGCGCTTTTGGCGTATTGGTATTTTCGTTTGTAAGACGGAATCTTCCGTTTTCCACATACACCTTACCTGATTTAAGTCTGAATTTACCCGATCCCGGTTTTCCGTTATCAAACGATTTTACAAAAACATCAAGGCTTGAGTTGTCTTCTCCCTTATAGGTTTTCATGTGTACGTTAAGGGCATCGGCTTTTATCTCTCCAAATTCCAGCCTGCTGTTTGCTACATTTTTAAAGCTAAGCAGGTTTGTTTGTAATCTGTTTGCCGATATAAGCGTATCATTATGGTGATCCATAATAAGTACACCTTTAAGCTTTACACTACCAAAAATGGTTATGGCAACTTTATCTACAGTGATATGTGTACCAAACTGTTTATTAAGGCTGTTAGTAGCTATTCGGCCTATTTGTGTTTGTACAAAAGGAAGCGATAACGCAATAGCGAGCAGTAACAAAAACAGGATTATTCCTATTATGGTGCGAATAAGTATTTTTTTAAATTTTTTGATACTGCTATTTGTTTTAATTTTGCGTCTGAAAAGGGATTTGTGCAATTTACTGCAAAAGTAGGAATTTTTGACCTTTGTTTAAATTGCTTTAACCCAATTTTGTAATTCAAAATCCGTGCCTAAATTATGCAGGAAAAACCCACATATATATTAGCCATAGAAAGTTCGTGCGACGATACGGCTGCCGCTATATTAAAAAACGACAAAGTACTCTCTAATGTTGTGGCCAGACAGGCCGTACACGAAGAATATGGCGGTGTAGTACCCGAACTGGCTTCGAGGGCACACCAGCAAAATATTGTACCTGTTATAGATGTAGCCTTAAAAAAAGCCGGAGTTAAGCGCGAAGAGTTGTGTGCTGTGGCTTTCACTCAGGGTCCGGGACTAATGGGATCACTACTTGTGGGCAGCTCGTTTGCCAAGTCGATGGCTATGGCATTAAACGTGCCCCTTATAGCGGTAAACCATATGCAGGCACATATACTGGCGCATTTTATCACCGAAGAAGGTTTCGATAAGCCTGAATTTCCTTTCCTGGCTATGACTATTAGCGGAGGGCATACGCAAATCGTTAAGGTAACCGATTATTTTACTATGGAAGTAATTGGCGAAACTACCGATGATGCTGTAGGCGAAGCTTTTGATAAAAGTGCCAAAATATTAGGTCTGCCTTATCCGGGCGGACCGTTAATTGACAAGTATGCACAGGAAGGAAATCCAAAAGCATTTCAGTTTACCAAACCGAAAGTACCGGGACTTAATTTCAGTTTTAGCGGACTGAAAACCCAAATCCTGTATTTTGTACAGAAACAAACTGCGGAAAACCCCAACTTTATTGAGGAAAACCTACAGGACATTTGCGCATCCATACAGTACACCATTATTAATATCCTGATGGATAAGATAAAACTTGCCGTTAAGGAAACCGGAATTAAAAGTGTTGCCATTGGCGGAGGTGTTTCGGCAAACAGCGGTATACGAAAAACACTTAAGGATGCCGAAAAGAAATACGGCTGGAAAACCTTTATTCCTAAATTTGAATATACTACCGATAATGCTGCCATGATAGGCATTGTAGGTTACCATAAATACCTTAAAAACCAGTTTAACGATGCCACTGTGGTATCTAAAGCAAGGATAGAACTTTAATATGCAGTTATTTTATACCCCACAGCTTAAAGCAGAAGATACTTCCTTTACTTTTGATAAGGACGAAAGCCGACATATTGTTAAAGTATTACGTAAAAAAGAAGGTGATACCATTAACATTACCAATGGAGAAGGTATTTTATTTATTGCCGAAGTTGCTTTTGCCAACGAGAAAAAATGTGAGGTTAAAATAACCAAAAGGGAGTTTTTTGAGCCTATGCCTTACTACCTGCATCTTGCCGTGGCTCCTACCAAGATGAATGACCGTTATGAGTGGTTTTTGGAAAAGGCCACCGAAATTGGTATCAACGAGATTACACCAATTATTTGTGAGCATAGTGAGCGTACGAATGTAAAGACCGACAGGTTTGAAAAAATACTTCATAGTGCCATGAAACAGTCGGTGCAGTTTTATATGCCAAAACTAAACGAGCCTACATCGTTCAATGATTTTGTGGAAGCTACCGAAAAGGATTGTAAACTATACATAGCACACTGTGAGGAAACCGAAAAGAAACTCCTTAAAAACGAACTTACCCCAAAGGAAAAGATTACTATACTTATAGGCCCCGAAGGTGATTTCTCCCCAAAGGAAATTCAGCTTGCATTAAGTCGTGGTTTTGTACCCGTATCACTGGGTAATACCCGCCTGCGTACCGAAACTGCCGCTGTTGTTGCTGCACACAGCGTAGCGTTTGTAAACGAGTAATTAAGTTTTTATATCTTAGCTTAAACAAGAAAACACATTCCAAATGAACGATAAGAACTACCAAAAGATACTTAAAATGTCGTTTGCCAGTGTGTATCCGCACTACATAACCAAAGCCGAAAAAAAAGGACGTACCACACAAGAGGTTAACCAGATTATTCATTGGCTAACAGGCTACGATGAAAAAACACTGCAACAGCACCTTGATAACAAAACCAATTTTGAGGATTTTTTCACGCAGGCAACCATTAACCCAAACGCATCAAAAATTACAGGTGTAATTTGCGGTTACCGTGTTGAGGATATTGAAGTACCCCTAATGCAGCAAATACGCTATCTGGATATACTAATAGACGAACTGGCTAAAGGTAAGGCTATGGAAAAGATTTTGAGAGAATAGACTATCTAATCAGTATCTGTTATATCAATAAACAGTAATTCACAGTTTATTCTGTCAAACAATACCATTGAGTAATCCCATATAACATCATAAAACCACTCAGCCCTCGGGATTACGTTTATAGTATCTAACGTTACATCCTGAAACCTGTTTTGAAACTCTCCTTCAATAAAGTTTAGCGTAGTTTGCCAGGCGGTGTGTTGGTCAATATTGTTATATGCGCCTCCCTGCCCCATAATTCTGGACAGCATTCCCGGTAAATCATAAATATCATCCCAACTATTATAGCAACTTATTCTTGGTTTATCTTCGGTTATCTCTAAATCTTCCCTATAATTTTTTAAATCAGGGTGCTTAATAACATTCTTTAAAAATTTAATTTGATGCAACTTGTTGTTTTGCACAAACCATTTAAAATCATCATTACCTATTACTTTATACTTGTGCAGTTGTACCCCGCCATTACAGTGGGTATAGCTCATGGTGTCCTCAAGTTTCCTTGCTTCTGCACTCCATTGGTCACAAGGCTCAAAACGAATGGTTTTCCATATTTTTGAAACTCTGTCGACATCAGGCATTTCATCAGTCTGATTATTCATTAATCATATCGTTTAATTAGTTTCATTCCATACTTCAAAAAGCTTCTCCTTACTCTGAAAACCAACCGAATCATACATTTCTAAAATTTCATTATTCGGAAACTTTACTTTTAATTCATTGTATTCTTTTTTAATTTTTAAAGAATCTCTTTTTAATTGTAGTGCAATTATATATTCTAATCTAAAATTAATATCATTATTCATTAATGTATCGCTTTTTAGAATCTCTTCATACTGTTCTGTTGCTTCATTATATAATTTGTTAGCATCGGTTAAATTACCTGTTAATTCAAGAAAAAGACCTCTTTGGGCTTTCCAATGAGGCTGATCTGGTTTTAACGCTATCATTTTTAAATTATTAACAAGAAGTCCTTCTATATCTCTTTTTCCTACCAAATAGGTTGCTTTATTTAAGTAAGCCTGAAAATTTTCATCATCTAAAATTATAGCACTGTCAACTAAGGTTAATGCACTGTCTATCCTTTCTTCTGTATCTATATCAAAATTTAAATAAACTGCATTAGCCCTGTTTACAAGTTCACGTGACTCTTCTTTTTTGTGACCACAGCTTACAAGACATAATACAAGAACATACAGATCTATTCTCATGCAAAGGAATTTAAAATTATAAAAAATAAATCTAAACAAATAAACTCAAACCGTCAAACTTTACCCCTTTGCTACTAATTCCTCTTTCCTTATATTTACATCATGAAAAAACTCCTTACACTACTATTGCTGTCCCCTGCCCTGTTACTGGCGCAGGATATTGCGGTATTAAAATATTCGGGTGGTGGCGACTGGTATGGTAACCCAACATCGGTACCAAATCTTGCCAAATTTTGTAACCAGAACATCAATACCAAAATAAACACCAAAATAGCAACCGTAGAACCGGGAAGCCCTGATTTGTTTTCCTACCCCTTTATACACATGACGGGGCACGGTAACGTGGTATTTAGCGATAACGATATTACCAACCTTCGCAATTACCTAACCTCGGGCGGTTTTTTACATATTGATGATAATTATGGTATGGATCAATACATACGCCGCGAAATAAAACGTATTTTTCCCGACAAGGAACTGATTGCCGTACCCATAACACACGAAATATTTAAAGGTCCGTTTAACTTCCCTAACGGAATGCCTAAAATACACGAACACGATAACAAGCAACCCGATGCCTTTGGTATTTTTATAGAGGGCAGACTGGTATTGCTGTATACTCACGAAACCGACCTTGGTGACGGATGGGAAGACCCCGAAGTACACAACGACCCTAAGGAAGTAAGGGAAAAGGCGCTTAAAATGGGTGCAAACATTGTTAACTACGCTTTTAATAATTAATGTCGCAGCAGCTTACCCACAACGAATCTATTTTCAGTAAAAAAACATTTCCCGTAACACTGGTTTGCGATAATATCGTATTTCAGCCTAATATCGGTTCACTGTTCCGTATAGCAGAGGCTTTCGGCGTAAGCGAAATTATTTTTGTAGGTGAAGATATTGCTCTTACTCCGCGCAAAATAAACCGTACTTCCCGCAGTACGCATAATATGGTTAAGCATCAGGTTATTGAAAAAACCGAAGATGCCATTAACCTCATCACCCAAACCGACAGTCATATTGTAGCACTGGAAATTACCGACAAGAGTATACCCCTCACCAAAGCACAATTTAGCAGTGATAAGCCTATAGTACTTATTGCAGGGAGTGAAATATCGGGCATTAGTGAAAGCTTTTTAAACGTAGCGCATCAGGCGGTACATATAGAAATGTTTGGCGATAACAGCAGCATGAATGTAGTACAGGCAGTAGGCATAGCCCTTTATGATATAACCTCAAAAATTGGTTAAAGACTATCGGCATTAGGCTTTTTTTTCTTACATTCACGCTAACAAATCAATCATCAAACAATGATCACATCAAAAACTATAGCTAACGGGATTGTAAGGGCAGTACTTATACTGGCTGTCATATTTTTAGCCCTGCTGTTTATATATAAGATAAAACTATTATTCATTTATCTTTTTATTGCCCTTATTGTAAGCCTTATAGCATCGCCGGTAATACACTTTTTTGAAAGGAGGCTAAAGTTTAAACACACCCTGGCCGTTATTACCACACTTGCCTTTTTCCTGCTGTTGCTTATAGGTTTTATTATGCTTTTTGTTCCGCTTATCATTACGCAGAGTCATAACCTCTCCCTGCTTGATACGGCACAGTTGCAACAGGATCTTAACAGTGTTGTAATGCAGGTTAAAAGCTATTTTTCCGACTATAATATAGATACCAGTAAACTGATGAAAGAGGCCGATATTACCTCGAGTATCAACTTTACATTTATACCAAACTTTATTAATTCGCTGGTAGGTATACTTAGCGGATTTGGTGTAGGGCTGGCATCGGTACTATTCATTACTTTTTTCTTTTTAAAGGATACCGAACTGTTTACCAAAAGTTTCAGGAAAATACTTCCGGACGAGCATGAAGAAAAAATATTGCACTCCATAAGAAAAGTAAACCATCTGTTAAGCCGTTACTTCATTGGGCTAATACTGCAAATGAGTATATTATTTGTTATGTATCTTATAGTACTGCTTATTTTTGGTGTAGAAAATGCCTTTATCATTGCCTTTATCACAGCTTTGCTAAACATTATACCATACATTGGTCCGTTAATCGCTACCGTGCTGGTTATAGTACTTACTATGCTGGGACACATAGGCCCCGAAGCACAGGGCGAAATGCTCTCTACAACCATTTATGTACTTATTGGTTACAGCCTTGCTCAGGTAATTGATAACAATGTAAGCACGCCACTTATATTTTCTAACAGTGTAAACTCGCATCCGTTGGAAATATTTATAGTAATTTTGGGCAGTGGTTTTGTTTTCGGAATACTGGGTATGATAATCGCCGTACCTATGTATACCATCATTAAAGTGGTTGCCAAAGAGTTTTTCCCGCAAAACCCGATAGTAAAAGTACTAACGAAAGATTTATAGTTTGCCTCTTACCATTTTAAGTCCGCAGGTTCAGGAATTTATTTTACAGAATACCAATACCGATGTGAGCAAACTCGCATTGCAGAAAAACCCGTTCCACGATGTGGAATGGACTGATATACTAAACCAAATCGCTGCACGCCAAAAAGCAAAAGACAAACTCCCTACCTGGTTTGAGAGCAGTAATATTATTTACCCTTCAAAAGTATCGGTAGAGCAAACCTCATCGGAAATCACGGCACAATACAAAGCTTCCCTTGTATCGGGCGAAAGCCTTATTGACCTTACCGGAGGTTTTGGTGTGGACGATTATTATTTTGCTAAAACCGTTAGCAAAATAGCACATTGCGAAATGAATGAACAGCTCTCACAAATTGTTGCTCATAATATTAGCAATATGGGAGTTAATAATATACAATGCTATACAGGCGACAGCCTTGATACCCTTACCGAACTGAAACAACAGTGGGACTGGATTTACATAGACCCATCTCGCCGAAGTGATGTTAAAGGAAAGGTTTTTATGTTAAAAGACTGCCTGCCTAATGTACCCGAACTTTTAGACACTTACTTTAACTACAGTAGTAACATACTCATTAAAACAGCTCCGTTACTGGATATAGCTGCCGGACTAAGTGAGCTGCATTCGGTTAAGGAAATATACATTACAGCCCTTAATAACGAGGTTAAGGAGTTGCTTTGGCATATTGAAAAAGGATTTACAGGAATACCTGCCATACATGCGGTAAACCTTAGTAAAGACGGCGAACCGGAAATATTCACCACTACGGTTGAAGACGAACCTGACGTCTCCTATTCTCTACCTCAACAGTACCTGTATGAGCCCAATAGTGCCATAATGAAATCGGGCGCGTTTAATGATGTTGCAAAACAGTTTAACCTGTACAAACTACACAGGCATACGCAACTTTATACAAACCATACATTGATTGATTTTCCGGGGCGTAAATTCGTTATTAACGAAATTGTACCTTATGGTAAGACCGAGATGAAAAAATACGCTACAGGGCAAAAAATGAATATTACCGTGCGTAACTTCCCTATATCGGTAGAAGAACTCCGTAAGAAATGGAAAATAAAGGACGGTGGAGATACTTACGCCTTTTTTACTACGGATAAGGATAACAACAAACTTATGCTTATTTGCAGTAAAGCCTGATTATTGTACAGGTATGAGCCTTAGTACACTGGCATCGGTATCTTCAACAGCTACATAAATATAACCGTCAGGTCCCTGCCTTACATCTCTAAGCCGGCCTATGTTTTTAAGTAATTTTTCTTCGTGGGTAACCTTAGCTCCGTCAAGGTAGCAAAGGTTAAGGTATTTAAAGCGTAACGACCCTACAAGCAAAGCACCCTTCCAGGGCTTATACACATCAGAAGTTACAAACGCCATTCCGCTTGGTGCGATAGAAGGTATCCAGTAATGCAACGGATCCTGTATGCCCGGTGCTTCTGTTTTATCGGTTATTACCTCTCCGTTATAATTAATGCCATAACTTACCAATGGCCAACCATAATTGGTACCGGGAGTGATTATATTAATCTCATCACCACCGCGCGGACCGTGTTCGGTTTCCCATAATTCCTTCGTAAACGGATTAATAGCCAAACTCTGTGGGTTACGGTTACCATAGCAATATAAGCTGGTAGGCTTACCGTTTTTATCCTTAAACGGATTATGAGCCGGAATACTTCCGTCGTCCTTTATACGATGTATTTTACCCAACTGGTTATCGCCAAGCGTTTGTGGGTTTCCGTTTTCGTTACCCCTTTCCCCTACCGAGATAAACAGATAGCCCTTATCATCAAACACCAGTCTACTACCGTAATGATGGCGTGTAGATGCGTACGGATTAGCTTCAAAAATTATCTTCTGCTGTTTTAAACTGTTACCCTCTAGTATAGCAGTCATAACTGCTGTGGTAGCCAGTTTTCGTCCGTTTACCTTTTTCCCTTTGGAATACGAAAAATAAATACGGTGGTTGTTTGCGTAATCAGGATGCAAAATCACGTCCAATAATCCGCCCTGCCCTTCGGCAACCACTTCCGGCACACCGTTAACTTTAGTATTTTTTCTGTTCTTTACCCTGTAAAGCTGTCCGTCCCTGTTGGTCACCAGCAGTTCATTATCAGGTAAAAAAGCAATACCCCAGGGAACAGCAATCCCGGTTGCTATGGTATCTACCCTTACAGTAAGTTTTTCGCTTTTAAATATGTTGGACTTGGGAGAGTCTTCAAAATAATACTGCTCCACATTTTTTATTCCGGTAAGGATATATTGAGCCAGTTCTTCGGTCTCATCATCACTAAAGGTTGCCGCAAAAGCCGGCATACCGTCGTTACTGTATCCGTTTTTAATACCAAAAACCAAATCCTTTAGTTCACTTCCGTGTTTCCATTGCCTGTCTACAAACATGTCCATTTTCTCACCGTGGCAGCCGCTACAGTAGTTTTGGTAGTTTTGTGCAGCTCTGTCCTGATTGCCCGTTACTGTGACCTCCTGAGTCACTGTATAGGCTTCCTTTTTGTCTTTACAGGAAAACAATACAACACTGGTTACAGCAATTACAGGAAATACAAATGTTTTAATAGTCATGATGCAGATTTTTAAGCTATCAAAGTACAAAAACATAGTGGCTCGTGCAATGCAAAACCAAAAGGGTATTATTAAATTAAACCTAAAATTTAAAAGCATGGATATAGCATTTTAATTATATTTGGCTCTTATCTCATTAATTTAAAGCACACCGCATACATGAAAAAATACTTACTGATGCTATTGCTGGCTTCAGGCCTTACAGCACAGGCTCAGCAGGACGACTGTAATTTCACTGTTGTAACTACTGATACAGGAGAAACAAAATCGACACCCGAATATTTAATGCACGAAAAGGTATTTAACGGAACATCGAGCTTTGTATTCTTCTCCATGACATTACATGACGACATACCGGTACTAAACTTCCAGTTACTGGCAAAAAGTGATGATTTCCCTAAAGCGTATTGCTTTACCAAAAAATCACGCATACACCTGCAGCTTACCAACGGAAAAGTTATAACCCTGTATTGTATAGATGAAGATGCCTGCTCACAATTGTTGTATGACGAAGCCGAAAAGAAAAATTTAAGAATGCTTAACGGACATTTTTTGTTTACTAAAGGATCAATTGAAGATTTAGAGGCATCTCCCATACTTTTTATGAGGGTACTTTACTCGGCTGAAACCGTAGATTACCCTTTAAGAAGCAACCTTGAATCAGAAACTATGGGCAAAAATTACAAGCCGGATAGCTATTTTATTCAATACCTCAAATGTATTAAGTAAAAAACTACAATTTTTTAATGTTGCTATAATGCTGACTGTTAAATACTTTAAATTAAAGTTTCAAAAAAATTAAAAAAACCTTTAAAAATAGTTGCAGAAACCAGAATCATCATCTACATTTGCAACCGCAAAAAAGGCTTAACGTCTTGAGCAAAGAGGAGAGGTGCCGGAGTGGTAACGGAGCAGATTGCTAATCTGTCGGCGGGTAACCGTCGCCAGGGTTCGAATCCCTGTCTCTCCGCTTCTTTTCGGGGTGTAGCGTAGCCCGGTTATCGCGCCTGGTTTGGGACCAGGAGGTCGCAGGTTCGAATCCTGCCACCCCGACAAAAAAACTAACACAAACTTCGGTCGCGTAGCTCAGCTGGATAGAGCACCTGCCTTCTAAGCAGGCGGTCACAGGTTCGAATCCTGTCGCGATCACTTGATGGGACAAATTCAAAAATGATGAATTTGTCCCTTTTTTATTTCCATTTAAGTCTTTGTCTATCAGTGTGATATACTTGATTGCTTCATTGACCCGAGTGGTTCGATATTCAAATCCGTCAAAAGTCAGATTTTCAGGAAAGACCGAACCAATGATTTTTCTTTTTTGCGTAATTGTCCCTGTTTCATACAAATAGCCCAATTGTGAAAGATTGCTGATAGCCTTATCCCACAGGGGTTCCACGTTTTGCGTGTCTGTAATCGAACTTGTGAGTTTGGCTTCCAGCCTGTTTATTTTTTTATCGGCATCCGCTTTCATCATTCGGTAATCGTCCGCTTCAATATCACCACATAAAAGCAGTTCCCTCGCTTTAGCCAGTTTATTGTTTTCATCCTGTAAACGGATTTTCAACTGCTGTATATTTCCAATCCTGTCTCTGGTTTTTGTTTTATATACCGAAGTAATGACTTCTTTAAATAGATTCAGCTTAGGAATGGAATACACATATTTCCCAATTTCGGAAACGATCTTTTCATTCATATCTTCAGCCTTGTGTCTGAATTTACAGCCACCAGAGCAATGGTAATAGTAATAATACTGGGAACGCCCTTTCGACTTGCTACCGGTCAGCATACGTCCGCAATCCGGGCAAATCACAAATCCACGTAATGGAAAATGACCATCCACCTTCATTTTAGCCCGCATCACTTTTTTACGACCGTCAAGCACATCCTGTACATCATAAAACAAGGCTTCAGATATCAGGGGTTCGTGTTGCCCCATTACCAATTGACTTTCTTCATCTTTGTATTTAGGAATAAATATTTTACCGCAATACATAGGATTACGGATAGCTGTCCAGAAATTATTCTTACTGCATTTCAGCCCCTTTTCCTTTGCCATTTTCCAAACCTGCTCGGTACTGAACATATTTTTTGCCAACTCTTTGAACGCCCATTTCATAATATCGCTCTGAACTTCCCTTGGGGCAATATATTTTTTACCGCTTTCGTTGGTTTTATTGACGTATCCAATCGGCGCTGTTCCCATCCAGCGACCTTCTTTTTTAGCCCTGCGCATCCCATGAAATACATTCAATGCCCTTCTGTCATTTTCCACTTCAGGAGCAGCCAAATAAAAGGCGAGCATCATTTTATTTTCAGGGATTGATAAATCGAGCGGTTGTTCGACTGCCTGCGGTTCTACCCCCAATCTTCTCAACGTGCCGATCATCTGATAAGCATCTCCCGCATTTCGGCTGAACCTGTCCCATTTGGTAAATAATATCAAATCGGACTGCCCTCTGGATTTACGAAGGATGCCCAACAGTTTTGTCCAGGAAGGACGTTTAAAGGTTTTTGCAGAATGATCCTCATAAATCACTTTCCGTACCTGAATATGGTTGATTTCACAATACTTACGCAAACGCTCTTCCTGATCCCGTTGTGAGTATCCCTTATCGGCCTGTTCATCCGTGCTTACCCGTATGTATAAATCTGCAATTTTCATCTTTTGAGTGTCTTAAGGTTGTACCATCTAACAGACTGATTTCGTTTATAAATATACGAAATTCAGGCAGGTTTTGCCAGATACTGATCTACTACAATATCCGCTATCTCATACATAAAATCCAGTATTACTTTCACCTGTTCAGCTGTTACTTCTATACCGTCTTCTTTTAATAGTGCTATTGCTTTTTCCGGCGGAATTCTCTTTACTTCATTTTCCATCTTACACCTCCGCTTTAAAACAGCAAAAGCCCCGAAGGGCTTTATACCGAAAAATTAATTCATGCTACCCATCGCTTTCGTGAAAGTAGATTTTACTCCCCTTGTTTTTATTAAATGAGGGTTCATACCGTATATACCCGTAGGCATTGAGATCCTTTACACATTTATGATACGTCATGGCAGATGATATTTTTGCAATCTTCATAATGTCATAACTGAATGCCACTATCGGATTGCTATTGCCCATCTTTGCCCTGTACTCTAACAGGGCAGCATATATCCCTATATGTGTAATACTGATACGGCCATCTTGCTCAATAGCCGTAAAAAAATCAGATAAAGGCTTTAACTCTTCCATATCATTTAGGTTATGGTGGGTCTCTTTCTTTTCTTCTTAGCCTTCGGTATGTCCGGAGCTTCATCTGCAATCGGCTGCTGCTGACCTTTATGCTCCTGTTTAGCAGAGCGGCTTTGTGCTTCCGATTGTTTTTCCGTCTTGGACTGGCGGTTATCCACCCGTTGCATATTACTGTCATAGATATTGATAGTCTTAAACCGTGGATTCGCCTCGATGTACTGTTTTTGCTCCGAACCTTCGTTTTGAAAAGTTGCCGATTGCAGGTTTCCCTTTTTAAGGGAATCGATTAGGTTGGATTTATAGGTTTCGTTCTCCAGTTCTTTAATAGGATGTTTGGAGAGTGTTGCTTCCAGGTCATACCCATAGTTTTGATGATACTGCTGTATTTTGAAATTTCCATTGTCATCACTCTGTTTAAAATCCATCTGTAACCAGGCATTGTAGAGTTGCCCCTCCTTGTTGGTCAAATCCTTATTGACCGACCGGCCTTCCATTAAGTTGTAGGCTTCTTTGAGGGTAATGTTATTCCCTTTGTTGATATAGAAGGTCTGTTTCATGGTTTCATCGGGATTATTTTCCTTTTGTACACTCACCTGATAGGAGTTAAAGAAATACATATCCGTTTGCTTGGATTTGCTAAAATTCATTCGGGCTTCCACCTTATCGGTACCAAATTGCGTTTCATGTACCAGCTTAAAGACAGGTTTTTCTATTTCCATCATTCCTTTTAAAGGAGCTTCAAAACCTTCTCCAAAACCGGTATATTTAATCTGATCTTTCAGGTATTCTAAATTCTTCTGATTCATGATAATTGATTTAAAAGTTATTGATAGGTGTACTTCCTGTTGATTTGTAATGTGGTAAGTACTGCTGCTTTTATAATCGTCCTGTTTTTTACACTGAGCTCGATATGCCTTCCGCCGTTTGCTTCAAACAATTGAATGGCGAGGTATTTCTTATCGGGAATGGTAAATTTGGGAACCGCAACCACCAAAGTCTGTGAAGACCGACCGTTAATTTTTGTTACGTTATTTTGGAGGTGTACCGGATTAATTTCGATTTCCTGTGAAGCTGTACGTTTAGCCTTTTTCTGGTCACGGATAAAAAAGCGTAACTGGTCAATATCATAGCTGATATTGGATGTGTTGGTAATGGTTAACCGCAGGTACATCAGGTTGTCCCGAATGAATATCCCGTTCAATCCGAAACGGATACCATATTTACGGTGCTTTACCTTACGGTCTTTGTATTTGGAATACAAGGCGTGTGTAGCATAGGTAGTGACTTCAGCTTCATTAACCGATCCGGATGAAAGGAAAATACTGTTTTTGTTATCCCTTTCCTTCATGGAAACATTCAACACGGACGGCTTTAGGGCATAGTTAATCACAAAGGAATTCAATTTCCCATCTGCGGTAATCACCGTCAGGTTGGTCTCCGGGAAACTGTCCCTTGCCGCTTTGAGCTGTAGAATATTGGCAGCTCCTTTAGCTTTTTGCGCCAACACATCTTTACTACCCCTGTCCACACCCACAATGGCACTTGGAAATATAATATTGGTCGTTTTAAAATAGGTAATCTCCAAAGGATAGGGAGCGATGGATTTGGGCTCAAGCATAGTCCTGCTTTGAGCGTTTACATTTAATCCGAAAAGGAACAGGAAAAATCCCATTACCATATGTGCATTTATCTTTTTCATCTTTATGGAATTTTAAATGGTTATTACTTATTGATTACTGATCTGTTTTTGTTTTTCATCACGGAGCAATACCTGATAGCCCGCTTTCAGGGTTACTTTTATCAGTTTTACTTTTTTACTGAACAGTGATTTAGCCGTTTCTATACCGGCACCTGCGGCCTGTGCCTGCCAGGAAGGGTCAAGAGAGGTCAATCCGATGTTTTGCATGGAGCGGTCAGCCGATTGTTTGGCGACATCCCGGGTAATGGCGCCGGGAATGTAAACCCCGTCCAATCCATCCATATCGTACACGGAGAGTTCTACCGGGAAAAGGGAATTACCGCTTCTAATGCTGTTGATCTTGATATGCAGCCTTTCCCCGCTAAGGGAAGCAATTCCAAACACAAAGTTGTCTTTGGGAATATGCACCCCATTAATGAATACATCATTGACCAGGCGAAGCTTTACGGTAGACCCGTTCACTACGGTCTGTGATTCGTGAATAACCGCTTGTATGGCATTTTCTGGTTGTTCAGCAATTTGGTCATCGTCCAGGGAATAAAATCCATTTGCCGTAGGAGTAACAAAGCGTCCGGTATGCATCAGCGAAATACTATCATCTTTCTGTGCAGTGGATACTTTGTACAATTGTTCCCTGCGATCCTCCGATAGTTGTTTTAGTTTCTCCTGAACCCGCTCGGGATGCTGTACATCAAGAATCTTTTCCAGCATACTGTTGAGTTGTTCCAGTTCCGGGTCAGGTGCTTCCGGCTGGGTCATGGTGTGCATCATTTCTTCCAGCCTGTCCACATCACTGGAACTCACCGATGTATTACCATAATTGGTTTTTGTTTCCTGTTTCGGGGAATCTTCAGGAAGCTGGGTTCGTTCCACCGGTTTGTTCAATTCCCTGTTTAAAGCTTCCAGCTTTTTATAAATTTTATCCGTATTCGGATCGTTGCCCTGACCGCTTCCGTAGAGGGAAGTTTTCAGTCCACCGGAAGATAGTTGACCGGGTTTTACTTCCTGTTGGGGTAATACATCATCCATATCTGAAATCACACTGTTTTTATAGTTCGGATCATTTTTACGGAGTTCCCTGAATTTTGCCGAATCCTGTTCTGCCCGGTTGTAATAGCTCATCTTATCCATTTGCTTGTCATCGGTCAGTTTTGCTTCCGGCAGGTGAAGGTTAAACCCGTTCTGTGGAGTTTCTTGTGCCTGTAGTTCCTGTACCTGTCCGCCTCCCAATACCCAAAATATCAGAGTGGTGAAAGGAAGTACGAGCAGCGGCAATACCAATAGGAACTTGCGTTGTCTTTTCATTTTTGGTGTTATTACCTGTTTTTCCATAGTTATTGATTTTTAAAGTTTTGATATTCTTTTTCGATATAGCGAACCGAATCCATCAGTCCCGGACGGGTTGCTATAATACTGTCATAGATATTTCTGCCCGATGGACTTCGGGCAAGGCTATCCATATACAACCGGAACTTTTGGATGCGCCTGTAATCCTGTTTGGATACCGGAGGGAGCGGTGATGCTATAGCTCCGGATTCCGTAAGATGCCGGGGACGTTTGATCGAGGTTACTGTAAAGGCATTGCCCTTACTTTTTCCCGTGATGGCGTGTACCCCAAGGTAGATACAGTATCCACTGGTGAGGCTTATAAAAACGACCAGTGCTATGGTTACTGCCCGCTTGGAAATACTCTTTGTCTTATTCGACATCCATTTTGCCCATGCTTTTTGCAGCCATTTGTATAAGGCAAGTAATCCCAGGATTAACAGTCCGTTTTTAGGAGCCTCCTTTTTCTGTTTTGTATTTCGTTTCATTTGTACAAAGTTTTATAAGCCACTCAATTGACTTTGTTTGTATTAATTTTGAATAAATGTCCATTATGGGCTTAATACCGTCTGGCGGTCGTTTTCAAATCCTTGTTGGCGATGGTTGCCCAGCGTTCTATCAGAAAACCATGCGGATTATTATCACTTCGGGATACATTACGCAACGCCCCTTCGGTAATCAGGCTTCGGGTAGTGATACTGGTCGGACGGATTATGCGCTGGGTAGCGTAGCACCGGAATTTATAGGGGTATTCATTGATGTCCACCGCCACGCTATCCACATGGATGGTCTGGTTAACATTTCCGGAAATAAGCCCGGCATAATATCCGTTCTCCTTCAGGTCATCATAAATCCGTTTGGCACTGCCATCCGCCAGGTATAAAGCTTTAGTGATATTCGTTTCAATTGCTTTATCATCCGGGTCAAGGGTAAAGAACAATTGGTGGAAGGTTTTCACATGATCCCGTGCTTCCACTGGGATATTGTCCTTACGTCCGGCGGAATAGGCTTCCAGTGCCTTGCCATTGGCAAGAATGTAAATCCTGTCCTGCATTTCGGATACCAGACTGAAACTCTTATATAGGGCAAAGCAGGATAATAGCACTGAGCCTGCAATAATGAGCATGGTAAATCCCCGGATATGCCGAAAAGCCGTATCGATATTTTTCATTTTTTTAAACATGATTTCTCCTTTTTGGGGTTAAGAATTACCTTTGAGTTTGTCATTCATATAGCCGGAGCCACCGCCATCCGAATTGCCATCCTTGAAATAAGGATTGGTTGTACCATTGCTGGCCATACTCTGGGAAATACGACTTGCAGCATTACCCATTGCATCCGCCGCCATGCTGGCTCCGCCTGTAGCTGCTCCCATAACCGCTCTGGAGGAACTGCTGAAGATACTGGTGACTTTCTGTCCCAAAGCACCACCACCTCCTGCATGGACAATGTAATTGGCTACCGAAGGCACGGTAAAGTATCCCACAATGCCAATAATCATAAAGACCAGATACGCCATATCCGTCCGGCTGAAAAAAGTATCCCCGTAATCCTGTACCTGGGCAATGTCCATTTCCAGCATTTTCTCCTGGATTTTTCCGATAATGCTCCCGAAAATATTGGCTACCGGAAGCCAGAGAAAAATATTGATATAGCGGGCAATCCAAACCGTCAGGGTATGCTGGAACCCGTCAAAGACGGCAATCCCAAATACCAGCGGCCCCAATATGGCAAGTACCACCAATTGAAAGGTTCGTAGCGTATCGATACATAAGGCTGCGGCTTCAAAGAGTACCCGCAGTACTTCACTCATCCATTCCTTGACCGAATTGCGGAAATTGTAAGAGGCTTTGGACATGGCAAACTTGATGTCGTTGCCAATCCCTTCAAAAAAGCCTTCATCGGAAGGACTGGCATTATCATGGGTGTATTTATACCACCTGTCCCGGTCACCGTCACCGCTTTCACCTACATACATCTGCCATACATCCGTTTTTTTGATAGCTTCTTCCTTCTTTTCCAAAAGCACCGCAATTACCCTGTCGGAGCCTTCCACCATCGAAGCGGTAGCGGTCACCGTGGGTTTCATGATCCCGTTGATCAATCCCAGAACGGAAGGGAATATCAGCACACAAAACCCGATGACAAATGGGCGAAAAAGAGGGTAAAAGTCGATAGGTTCCGCTCTTGACAAATGTCCCCAGACCCTGGAAGCGATATACCACATGGCGGCAAATCCCGCCAGTGCCTGTCCCACGCCGATAAGCTGACTGCACAGTGGCATCATTTCATCATAAAGTTGTTCCAATACGCTATGCAAGCCGTTCATCTCACCGGCAATTCCCTGTGCACTACCCATAAAAGGCAATAGCAATCCTATAACCGCCAGCCAGGCGGTTTTTCTATATGTTGCCATAATTTTTGATTTTTAGTTGTTTATACTATATATATTGCGAATGGTGCGGGCATCATTTCTTTCTTTTGCCCTTTGCACCGCAAGAATGGTCGTATTATTATTAAAGTGTCTGAGGAACATTAGTTTGTCCTGCATATCGGCATAGATCCGGTCAATGGCCTGTAAACGTTCATCATCACTCATACGGGCTTTACCTGCCGTAATGATGACCAGTAATTCATCGAGATTTCGCAGGCTTTCATCAAAGAGGTTATCATACACCCGTCCGAGATACGCCAGTTCCTGCGGATTGAAATTCCCGTCACTTTGAAATCGGTCATACGCATTCCGGTATTCCCTGACCAGTATCACCTGATAATTCACAATATCGCCCACACGTTTGTAGTTGCGAACGGTGGGACTTACTTCCATCAGCCCGTCCAGAAAAGCTTTGTGTAGGCTAAAGTTCCCTTCCGATATATCCTTGATGGTATTGTAACCCCCTTCCAATATCTGATAGCCTTTTTTCATATCGCTCAATATCTGTTTGAACTGGGTCAGTTTTTCTACATTGAGCAAGAGCTGTTGTATCTCTGCGGATTGCGCTGATGCCCTAAACGAGCAGAAGAGCCCGCAGATCACAAGTCCTATAAGTATTCCTGTTTTTTTCATGGGTTTTCGTTTTGAAGGTTCCTGAGTGTTTTGCCGTATTGTACTTCATGGAATTCCCTGATCCGAACGGCTGCCATGACCTTGGCTTCATTGCCGAAACTTTGGGAGAAGGTGTAATTGTCCTGCATCCGCAAGTAAAGTTTGTCGATGCGATTCATACGCTCATTATCTTCCATTTGCAACTCGGCATCCGTAGTTATTGCAATAAGTTCATCCAGTACCTGTTCACAATCCTCCAAGAGCCGGGTAAAAACCCGCCCGATATAGCTGAGTTCTGCTTCGGTAAAAGCATCGCTATTGTCAAGCTGTCCGTAGGTTTTCCCGTAATGCTCTACAATGCGTATTTGAAGGGCAATGATGTCTGCGACCTTTGCATAATGTTTGATTTCAGGGTTGACTGTACTTAAGGATTTTATAAAATCACTGTGCAGGTCGAATTCCCCTTTGGTAAACCCTCCGATGGTGGTCAAACCTTCTTTGGCAATACGGTAGCCTTTTTGAGCATATCCGATATATACCTGTAAAGCGGCAATCTGCTGAAGCAGGTATTTCTTCTGTGTCTTTTTCTGGCGGAACCACTCTGAAAAAGTCTGTGCCTGAACGGTTCCTGCTGCCAGAAACAGCATGAGTCCTATTAAAATTATCTTTCTCATAGTTCGTGTTATTGAGGAAGTCCATATAATTTTTTCACGGTTTGTACTTCAATTGAAGTCTTTGCCCTGGAAAGGCTCAGCAATACATTTTGCTGATTAAAGCGCATCAGGTCATCATAATTGGCATCAACCTGATCGGCGGCATTGTTGATGATCTCCAGGCGTTTGGCATCACTCATGGTGGTGGTAAAGGATTGAACGATCAGGGTAATCTGGTCAATATTGTTTAGGCTCTCTTCCAGGATACCGGAGTACACCTCTGACATATATTCAATTTCATCCGAGGTAAAGTGTTCATCCTGCTGAATGAGCTGCCAGGCATGTTGGTATTCATTGACCAGCCGAACCTGTTTTTGGGTGATATCCCGGATGCGCTGGTAATAGGAAATAATAGCCTTTACCTTAGCCAGCTCTTCATAATATTCCCGGTATTGCTCTTTTTGTTTTTCCGTCCACTCGGAAATCTCATCCAGTTTGAGCTTGGAAAGCGTATTTTCTAATGTCTTCTGGGCGTTCTGTAACCAGATAGTCTTGTTCTGTAAACGCTGGATTTTTAAATCCACGGCTTTGATTACTTTTTTAATGCCTGCCTTGATGATTTCTACGATCGGTATCTGCATAGCATTCGCCTGTTGTACCGGTAGCACCGTAAAAGAGATACAAAGGGCAAGCAGTAACATTCTTGCATATTTTTTCATGGTTCATCATTTTTTAAGTTTTAGATCTTCAGCCATTGCAGCAATGCCCTTACGGATGTCTCCACCAAATTTTGCCACATATTCCATCAGTTTTACCTTTTCAGTCTGTTCGGTGGTGTACGCCAGGTATTCTTCCAGGCTCACTTCGGTGCGGTACACCTTGCTGAGCATTCCACCCAGGCTGATAAAGACCTCTTTGTATTTTCGGGCAGGGTCATTGGCTTTATTGACCGATAACACAAGGGCTTTTTCTTTTTCCGTTAACCCTAAGAGTTCCTGTATTTGGTCAAATTTGTTTTGGTACTTGCTTTGGTCGAGCAGTATCTTGCAATCGCTGTTATTGATGATTGCCTGCTTGACCACGGGGGAAGAAATAATATCTTCTACTTCCTGGGTCACCACGATAGCTTCGCCAAAGAATTTCCGTACCGTTTTAAAGAGGTATTTGATGTATTCCGCAAAACCTTCTTTCATCAGGGCTTTCCAGGCTTCTTCAATTAAGATCATCTTTCGGATGCCTTTCATTTTGCGCATCTTGTTGATAAAGACTTCCATGATAATGATGGTCACTACCGGGAAGAGGATGGGATGATCTTTGATATTGTCCAGTTCAAATACGATAAAGCGTTCCTGTAAGAGGTTCAGGTTTTCCGTAGCATTGAGCAGGTAATCGAATTCACCGCCCTGGTAATACGGGCGGAGTACATATAGGAAATTATCCATATCAAAATCCCGGTCTTTTACCCGATCTTGTTGAAGTACAGATATATACTCATCTCGCAGGAATTCATAAAAACTATTGAAACAAGGAAACACCGATGGATTTTTTTCAAGATGCCGGTAGTATCCTGTAATGGCATTGGAAAGTGCCACATACTCACTGCGTTTAAAGGCTTCATCATCCTTTTTCCAAAGGGCGAGCAGCAGTGTTTTGATACTTTCTTTCTTTTCCGTGTCCAGGTTGTCACCCTCCCCGATAAAGAAGGGGTTGAAACGGATTGGGTTTTCTTCACTGTAGGTGAAATAGTAGCCGTTGACCATATCACACAAGCCTTTATAGCTATGTCCCACATCCACCAGTACAATATGGGTTCCCTGCTCGTAATAGCTGCGTACCATATGATTGGTAAAAAAGGATTTTCCGCTCCCTGAGGGGCCTAGTATAAACTTGTTACGGTTGGTACAAATCCCCATGTTCATGGGTTCATCACTAATGTCCACATGTACAGGTTTGCCCGTCATCCGATCTCCCAGACGAATCCCGACAGGACTTAAGGAAGTACGGTAACCCGTTTCCAGATTGAGAAAACAAGTAGCTTGCTCGGCAAAGGTGTCGAAGGTATCATTCATGGGAAAGTCAGCAGCATTGCCCGGAATACCCGCCCAGAAAATCTGGGGAGCTCCGATGGTTTCCTGTTTGGCTACCGCATCCATTTGCGCCAGTGCAGAGGATACTTTGTTTTTCAGGTCTTTGAGTTCTTCCTTATCTTCCGTCCAAACCAGTACATTAAAATGGGCTTTTACCGGAAGGCGTTGCTGACTGATAGCTTCATTTAAAAAATCATTGGTCGCATCACGGGCAATCATATTTTCCCGGCTGTAAGCGGACAGGGATTGCAACCGTAGCCTTTTGGATTCCAGTTTAGTGATCGTTTTCTGGGCATCCTCAAGAAAGAGATACTGATTGTAAATATGATTACAGGGCAGTAGTTGACCCAGCGTAGAGGCAAAGCCGATACTGAATTTGGTTTTGTCCGTACTGTACTTATCGTAATTGATACGACTGCCACAAAGTGCAGGCAGGTCAGCAGCATCCCCCAGGGTGTAAAGTTGACAATGCTTTGAACCTACCTGTAAGCCTTCCTGGAAGTTGATGTCTCCCATGAGATACTGGTCATTGTGCTCCGACAGGTAGCAGTACTTTTCAATGATACCCATTGTCCGTTTGCCACTCCAAAGTTCCTTTTCCCGTAATCGGGTCAGTTTCACAAAGCCACTATCTTCCATGATACGTTGAAACTGACCGGCAGCGTCCAGAAAATCCTGTAACAAAGAGGGTTTCAATGTTTCTTCCGGGACGATGCTTCTGCGCAGCAGGCTGGAATAGGCAGAAGTTGCCGTTTTGCGGTTATCCGGTTTTTTGGTCAGTAGGATATAACAGCTATGATCCAGAAAGGGGCGTTCATTAAAAAACCGCTCACTTGCCCGGCTTAAAAAACTGGTATCGGCTTTGGTAAAATCGGGTTGATGCCCGGTTTGCAAAAACCAGTCCTGTTTATGCAGTACACTGAATTTGGGCAATACCTTAATGGCTTTTACCCAGGCCTGATGAAAAGCTTCATATTCCTGATCGGAAAGGGTAAAGATCTCCGGCAGGTCTGCTTTAAACACGACGGTGACATCGCCTTGTTTGCTCAGGATGCTGTCGTGTTCCACATCCATAATCGGTAATAGATTATCCAACATTTTTTCCATTCTTATAGTATTTACCGGATTATTACTTATTTTTTTATCGTTTTAAAAATGCCCTGCGGCTTCTGGAGCGGAGCGCTTTGGGAACCTGTTTTCGTGCCAGGGTTTTCATAAGTCCGTATTCCCCGTATTGATTGCTCATTCGGTAGATCTTCATCACCAGCAGGGTGCCTAAGCCGAGAATGACACCGATACATACCAGTGTGGGCAGCCCGATGATATACATGATGGCAAATACGATGAGCAATCCTACCACACCGCCACCCAAATACCAGATATATTGGGCTTTTAATCCCTTAAATTCGATACTGCGGTTAATTCCTTTATTGACCTGATACACACTATTTGCCATACGTTTCTTTTTTAATGTTACAATCGCATCCTGCTACGGGGACGCTCCGATGCCGAAGCAGCTACTACAGACTCTTTGACGGCATGCCCGTTTGTTTGATGTTCCCCGAGTTTGATGACCGGGGTTTGTTCTTCATCCGGTTCATTGGGTTGGTGTTGCTTTAACTGGTTTTCCTGAATCTTAATGGCGATCTGCCGTTCCAGATTGGCGAGTTCTGTTTTCAGTTCCCGCAGCTCGTGCTCCTTGGTAAAAGGTTTGGAGGTGAGTTTTTCAATCTTGGGAAGTTCGGTTTTCAGATCGAAAAGGTTCCGTTCATACCGCTCTTTAAGATGCTCCACCCGGTCAATGGCATTTAAAAAATGCCGTGCTGCCAGTTTCGGATTATCCGTATTGGGCAAACCGTTATTGTAGGTATATTTAATCCCCTCACTTTCCCTTTGTGCATAGAAGCTATTGGAATACCGGTATTCGAACAATCCGTTTTCTTCGTAGGCTTCCTGTTGCCTGCGGATGTATAGCTGAAAACCGTACAGGTTACCAATTTTTTCTTCGTGCTGCCCGGCTTTTGGCTTCCAGTTTTGATACAACTGGATAATGTGTTTGCCTATAGCTTCACTGTCCCGACCAGTTTTCCCGTCCAATTGAATGGGGTTAGCTTTAGTACCTTCTTTGGTCATCTGGAGACGGTCTTTATACACGGCTACATCGGCAGAAAGCTTTCCGAGTGTTTTTTCCGTGGAAGCATGATCGTTTTGCAGTTTTTCCAACTGGTATTTATGACGGGTGAGTTCCCTAAAATGGGAATGTTTCAGGCTTTCCATTACCGCCACTTTCTTTTCCAGTTTGCTTTTTTCCAAAAGGGAGGTATCCCCGGAAAGGATGGCGATGTATTCGGAGAAGTTCATACCGCTTTTTTCATCTACAGCCCCTTCATCAATGGTACGGACATTGAGTTCACTGTTTTTCATTTGGGAAATAAAGGTCTGTTTGTTTTTAAGCAAGTTGAATTTGTAGTTGTCCAGCGATTGCTCCACGGCATAGACAAAATTCTGTACCTGATTGCCGTAATGCTCTTTGGCAATACGGTTACCCTGTCTCGCCCCACGGCCATTGCGCTGTTCCAGTTCCGAAGGTTTCCAGGGAATATCCAGGTGGTGCATCGCTACCACACGCTCCTGTACATTCAAACCGGTACCCGCTTTTTCCGTACTTCCAAGCAGGATGCGGATTTCACCCCGGTTCATTTTACGGAAGAGTTCCGGTTTCTTGCGATCCGTCCAGTCGTGGATAAAAGTGACTTCCGAGACAGGGATATGGAAATCCCTCACCAGTTTTTCCTTCAGGGTATCATAAATATTAAACCGATCCGGTTTGGGTGTCCCTATATCCGAAAAAACAATCTGCGTCCCTTTATGAGGTTGGGTGTGGTGATAAATTTCAGCAATCTTTCTTGCGGCGGTATTCACCTTGTTATCCGGGTGGTCTCCGTATTTCCAGTCATCTACCAATCGCATATCCGCTGCCATTTTCTTGGCGTAATTGGTTGCTATAAGCATACGCCCTTTATCTTCTTCCGGGGTCAGCCTGCCACGCCCGATCAGTTCTCCATTACCGGTCTTGGCAAATTGCATTAGGTTTTTTATAAAGACCGATTGCTGCGGTGTAGGCGGAATATTGACCAGGGTTTCACTCAGTTCCGGTTTATCCAGGTTGATGTGCCTGGCGGTTTTGTAATCGGTAATCTCGTTATAGAACAAAGCCAGTTCAGGAACTTTGATAAAATGGCGGAAGCGTTCTTTGGCAATGATCTCATTGGTGACACTAAACTCAAAGTCCGTGGTTTTACGGGCAAATACCGCTGCCCAGCCGTCAAAATTTTCAATACGCTGACGTTCCATTTCTTTAGGTCGCAGGTATTTAAAAAGAAGGTACATTTCCGTCAGGCTGTTGGAAATCGGTGTGCCTGATAAGAAGGTCACACAGAGATCGGAATTGAAGCGTTCCTGCAAGGTGCGCACGGCAAAAAGCATGTTGAGTGCCTTTTGGCTCCCCGCCATATTCCCCAGTCCGGCCACTCGGTTATGACGTGTGGTAAAGGTCAGGTTTTTGAATTTATGGGATTCGTCCACAAACAAATGGTCAACACCCATTTCCTTAAAGTTGATGCCCGTATCTTTCTTTTCTTCAATGTCTTTGAGTACCGTTTTTAATTTTCCTTCGAGGTTGTTTTTTCGTATTTCCAGTCCTTTGAGCATCTTTTTGGAAATCGCCCCGCCCAACTCCCTGACAGTATTCAGGTCACGCTGGATATGATCCAGTTCCGTCTGGAAGATCTGTTGCTGCATTTCCGGAGACTGTGGTATTTTACCGAACTGGTCATGGGTCAGGATGATACAATCCCAGTTGTTGTTTTTGATTTCGTGGAATAAGCGCAGCCTTTTAGCTGGGGTGAAATCATTTTGCCCCGGGGACAATATCCTGGCATGGGGATAGGCTTTGCGATAGGTTTCCGCAATTTGATTGATATTAGCTTTCAGGGCAAGGATCATCGGTTTTTGGACAATACCGAGACGTTTCATTTCCTGAGCGGAAACAATCATGGTAAGGGTTTTGCCCAACCCCACTTCGTGATCGATCAGTGCGCCCCTGTTTTGGATGATGCGCCAGGCGGCATTTTTCTGACTGCTGTACAAATCTTCAATACCCAAAGCCTTTTTATCGAGTCCCGGGAAATTCAGGTGACTGCCGTCGAATTCCCGCAGTACATAACAATTGAAAGTGTCATTGTACAGGTTTTCGATATGCTTTTTATCGGTATCCGGCAATTCCTTGAGCCAGTCTATAAAACCGTTGCGTATCTGGTCGATTTTTTGATGTGCCAGTTGAATGGCTTCATTATCGGGAACCCGTATGCTTTTGCCATCCCCAACGGATACCTCATAGGTAAAAAACGGTGTTGTATTTTCCAAAGCATGTTCGAGCAAGGTATAACCGTAAGTAGTCCGTCCGCTTTTCGGAGTAACCGCAAATTCCCGGGCTACTTTGGTGTTCATCCCGGTGGTTACCTTAAAGGCATCCAGGGAAGGAAAATAATTGATATCCGTATGTTGCTCGAAGAGTTCCGCTGCAAAACGTTCGTAATAGCTTACGGGAATCCAGCGTTCCCCCAGATTAAAATCCAATAGTTCGAAAGGGATGCGTTCGGGTTGAACTTTTTCCAAAGCGGTTAGGCTTCGCTCTGCTTGTGGGATATCATTTTCAGTAGCCGTTTGTTGTTTTGCCTGTCGCAATTTTTCCACTACGTTACCGCTCAGGAACTGATCTGCGGTCTCCCAATCTTTGCTAACCGGGTTCAAGTAAATATGTTCGCCCAAACGGGCAATCGTTTCCGGTTCTTCCAATCCCATGGCTGCACCAATAAACCCAATATCCACCTTTCCGGTATCGTTCAGGCTGTGTGCCAGGGCTTCAATCGGGTCATCGGTGACAAAACGTTTTACGGATACCTGAGCAGTGCTGGTCAGCATATCGGACTTGACAAAATGTTCACCTTCCCTGCGTTCCAAAGAGGATAACATGGTCAAACCGAAAGCGGTATCTTCCAATATGCGTCTACGGTTACCTTGGCTGTTTAACTGCCCATATTGGGAAATAAATTGATCATAACGCTGGTTCAACTCATCCCGTTCGGTTTGGGGAACCGGAGTTCTTGTAGTTTCTTTTTCGGAGATTTTTAGGTACTCATCCCGAAGGGTTATATAGTGTTCATAGAAACGCTTATCGGTTTGCATACCCAGGGGTTGGAACACCGCATTTTTAAAATCATTATCAATTTCGGAAAGTGTACCCACTTGTCCCTGATAGACGATCAGCGTACCTTCTTTATGAAAGGGTTGTATATCGGTAAAGGGACGTGCTGCCTGCCCGTTTAATTGAAATATTCCTTCTAAGGTTTGGTCGCCTTCATAGGTAAATGTATGGGCAAATCCTTGTAACTCCCCGGACAGGTTTTGCAGTTCATGCCCCAATAAGCGTGCATCCATCCAGTTGGCAGAGAAATAATCAATCTCCTTGACGTTGGAATACAGTTTATATAGGTAGCGATTGGATTTTTGTTGTTTGGCCGCTAGTAGCACGATACTCTCGTGTGTAGGCTTATCAGTAGTACGAATGGTACTGATTATCCGTACGCTTTCTTTTCGAACAACGGTGGCATCCAAAGGGTTGATATAGGCTATGGCACGGTTAATTTGTTCTGCCGGAGCGGTATCAAAAAGCCCTAACTGTACCGAAACGGTTTCTGCTTTATTCTCAGGCATCGGAAGATAGGTGAGCTTCCCGCCATCAAATTCCTGTTTTTCTTTTGGTAAGGATTGACTTTGGAAATAACGCTCCCGATTTAAGCGGGCATTAAAACCTTCGGTAATCGTCTGTCCAAGTTTTTTACGAATGTCATTGAGGTCGCCTTGTTGCCATATGGTTTCGTGTGCCTGCCCGTATTGATTTTTACCCGGTTGGAGGATATTGCCCGTAATGATGTCCCGGTGCTGTTGGATATAGCTATTGATATGATAAGTTCCGTATTTATTCTCTAATGATACGGTAGTCACCAGTAAGGCTTCTTCTTCGGATAGGGTCTTCTTTGTTGCATTCTTTTGAACAATCAGCAGGTGGTTGGGAGCTTCGGTATTTCCGGTATCCTTCATCAGGTTATCAGGCATAACGGATAGGCTTATAAAATCCGATTTGCCAAATAGGTATTCCCTTGCTTTTTGATTGGATGGGCTATTTAGGAAAGCATCGGTGGTAATATAAGCCATGAGACCGCCATCAGCCAGTTTGTCCAAGCCTTTGGCAAAAAAGTAATTGTGTATTTTTCCGGATAGTGCTTTATCGGGATAAACCTCATCATATACCGAAAAATTACCGAACGGAATATTGCTGACCATTAGGTCATAGCTGGAATTTTCGGTTACCGGAGTTTCTTCAAAACCGGTGATATGTGTTTCTGCCGGAACAGGCAGTGTACCGTTGATAGTAGAGAGTACCAGTCCGGAAAGGGTATCTTTCTCGACGGCGGTAATCTGTTCCAATTCAGGAAAAGCCTTTACAGCTTCACTGATAAAAACACCGGAACCTGCCGAAGGTTCGTACAAGCGTTTAGGTTGCAGGTTTTGGGCTGTTAGGACAGTATATAAAGTTTCGGGAACTACCTGTGGGGTATAAAAGGCGGTCAGCACACTATTACGCAAAGAAGAAATGATATTCCTATATTGAGTTTCGCTGTAATTTTCCTTTAGCAGCTCATGAAGCTCCATAATACCTGCATGGTGTTTCAGGTCTTCTTTGGTAGCCCCATTAGCTGACCATTCTTCCTGTGTGCCATAAGGGTATAGGATAGCCTTGATACCTCCAAAACCTGAGAATTTTTTCAGGTTGGAAACTTCATCCGGACTTAGTTCCTTTCCGTCTTGATAGCTCAGGGCGATCCGGATCGCCCTGATATTGTCCTGTAGTTTTTCTGAAATATTGTAAGCCATATCCACACATTTTTCATTCGCACAATTCCTTTATGGCTGTAAAGCCGTCACCTTTTCCTGATGACGGTTTTTTTCGTATTGGTAGTTAATTCAGGTACTCTTGTACCTGTCCGATGACAGTGTGCCGTAGCTGCCTGTCCTCTTCATTTGCTGCATTGAATCCATATCCGTTAAAAATGTCCTTGCAGTAAGCAATCAGGTTGACGACTTCATAGGTGAGCGTCCCGCTTTCCCGTAACCGCTCATAGTCGGCAGTAAATTCTTCCTCAAGTATGGAAAGGAGGTAGTGGTAACGGGAAGGTTTTAGTTCTTCAGTCATCTGCTCCAGGCATAATTCTTCCACAATATAGCCGGGTCGGTTTTCAGAAAGTAACTGTTCCGCCAAAGGCATAATGTCCTTTACTTTTGAATCCAGATAGTTGGTCACCGAATAGTCTTCCTGCAAATTGAACATCAATTCAGGATTGTTGTGGACGATAAACGCCCACAACTTTTCTTTTAATTTTGTCTGCATACTTCAGGGATTTTAGATACCGAAGAACGACTGGATCACGGTAGCCACAACCACCAGGAAAATACAACTACCAAACCAGGCGGCGGCCACTTTGCCGGTATCTTGATCGCCATTGTTCCATTTCTGATACACCTTGACCGCCCCGATTAAGCCAAGGATAGCTCCCACGGCATACATCAGGTTGGTGCCTGCGGCAAAGTAGCTGCGTACTTTGGTGTTGGCTTCATTGATCCCCTCAATACCATCCTGTGCATAAGCACTGTATTGAATGGCTAATAATACCATAGCGGCACAAATGGTGATCACCTTTTTACGGTTAAACTTTGTTGTTTTCTTGCTGCACATTTTCATAACTCACATGTATTAAAGTTTAAAATCAAAAGCTTTTTTTGAAATAAAAAGCGGAACGGTTTCGCCGTTACTGACCCATCCATTCTGTCACACATCGCCTTACGCCCGGGGTTGAACAGGGAAACACGTTCCGCCGGGATTGCTACCTTTCATCACTCCACAACGCATCCACTTCATCTTCATTAAAGGCACCAATCCCTTGTTTCTCGCACTCCGATACAATCAGTTCGTTGACCGAAGGACGGAGTACGGATGTTTTTACGGAGGGAAATTCTTTAAGGACAAGGCGTAGGTACTGCCTAAATTCTTCCTTGACAAGTTGTTTGCCGAGCGCATCAGCAATCATGGCTTTCACTTTTTCGATCAGGTGTTCTACTTCTGCGAATTCATCATCGCTATCTTCATCTGTAGTTACCGAAATATCTTCTGAAACTTCAGTTTGCAAGGGTTCACTTTGCGGAAAACCAGATGTCTTTAAGGTAAGTTTTCGTTTTCCTGCCAACAGGGCTTTAAGGTCACCGGAAAAATACCGTACCCCAACAAACAAATAATAAATAGCTAGTAGTATGGAGACCGCCAACAGGTAGTCTGTCCATGAAATCTGGGTAAACATACGCCTCTCATTTTATCGTTCTACAATTCAACTCGGCATTTAATGTCGGGTCGTTTACATTAATCTCGATAGCAAAGAAACGAAGGCAGGCAGGGTGCTACAAGTCCAACTTTTGCTTGGAACCTTTTTGTAACCATTGGAACCTTAATGAAATAGATGTCTTTCGGGAAGAGATTATTCAAAAAAAAGAGAACATTCTTTAAAAGTTCTCTTTTGTAACTATGATATTGAAAAATGATTTTTATGGCTTCATCAATTTCCACTTTCCGTCAATGAAAAGTAGTGTACCGGAGCGGGTTATTGGTTTGGAAAGATCACGTTTCATCAAGACAGAAAATGGGGTAATATTGGTACAGGTTACTGTATAAGTTACCGGAATAGATGTTTTTCCAATGTATTCAGAACTATTTCCGAGTTTGATATCGCTTATGGTTTCTTCTGCAATCTTTACTTTTTGAATGTCCAGCCTCTTTTCCTTTTCTGTAGGTTTAATCAGATACGGTTGGGCTACTTTGGTAAAAGATATCATAGGTGAACCGATATCTTTTAGTTTCTGTGTTTTCTGAATCGTTACCATTCTTTTCTCATCAAGTTTTAAATCCAGCAACTTTTTAGCATGAGCAGGATCACTACAAAAGATTTCATAATCAATAGTACGTGGAAAGTTTAGATCATCATTGATTATTTTTAAGACGGTCTCTTTATCAGGTTTTTGATTTGTTTGACATCCAATAATAGGGATGACAATGAATATGAGAAATAGCTTTTTCATGGTATTGTGAATTTAATATTCTTGGATTTTTTTAATAATTCGTTCCAGGGTTTCAATGGCTATTTGTTTGTCTCGTTCTTCTGCTACATACGATTTGCTGCGCATGCCATCGTAGGACAGGTCTTCTTTATAAGGGGTTGATAAATGGGGTACTATAGTTTTAAATACCTGGCTCATTGACTTTGCAACCAATATTCGTAGCTCATCGGAAGCACGAAGGATAAGTCCTATCTGGTCAGTAGAAAGCATACAAAGAACTTTCTGCTTCTCCTTTGCGGTTGATTGCTTTTCTACTGGGTTTTCCTTTTTACTTTGCAGCGGGACAACTGATAGATGTAATTTCTTTTCTAGGTAAAGAATCTCTTGTGTAAACCAATTTCCCAAAATTGTTTCCAGATCATGATAGTTAGGGTTCAGTACTAAACCTGGCTTGCGATGTAATTGGTTGAAAGCTTTGTAATAGTATAGCAATCTATCCATTTTCTCAATAGAATTATCACAGCTATTAATACATTGAGAAATACGTTCAGTAAGTAAATTAATGTAGCCTTTACTGTTGAAATTTAAATAGATTAGTAGCTCATCAATAGGAGAAAAAGCTTTATTATTTACTGAATTCCAATCTATTTCTTCCAACCCCCGTACCAGATCTTTTTTGTAAAAAATATCTCTAAAAGCTATTTTATATCTCAAGTTGGTGTCTGTAAAACGATATAATCGCTTTAATACAATATCCATAACAGGATTTGTAATTCTTTTATGTTTTGATTTTAATCTATCCAATTTTTTCCTGAGCTCTTTACGTGTTACCGAAAGATAGGTTTCTGGGACCTCTTCTTCAGGGCTTAGATAATTGGCAAAGTGGGTTTCTATGAAAGAAAGAAGTTCGTCAATATTTACAAGTAAGTTTTTATAGGTATTCTTTAAAATTAATTTCCTTGGGATTGCCGCTTTTTGATTTTCTAGAGTTTGATTTAATAATATGATAAAGGAAGAGTGGTATTGTTTGATAAGCAGTTTTATTTCATTTTCCTTGTTTGTGGAAAAGACCTGGCTTTTTATGAGTAGTTGTAAACGAAGATTTTCTTCAGAAATTCGAAGGATAATATTATTTAACTGCACATCGGTAATTGCCCCTATATCTGTTTTGGAGGGGTTGAGCGTGACTGTAATAAGTAGATCGAGCCATTCAAGTGGATATGATTTGTTTGCATTTTTCAAGATAATTCATTTGCGGACTCTATTCTTACAGTTAATTATATATTCTTCCTTTTTATAATATTCAGGTTGTTTTATAGGATTATAAATTGATTCTATCCATAGGATTGCCGGGAAATGATATCACTAAAAAACGTAGGTATTCTGAGTGTCTATTACAAATTTTATGAGATTGTTTTTTTTCAATTTTAATCCCTTCATTTTGTTTTACAACAATTTCTTTTTTGTTGAGTAGAAATGTTGCAACGCCTTCAAGAATATAAAAGAATTGCACAGTTTCATTATGATAATGTGTTTGTTCTTCCGTATTTAGTGGCATTTTTTCTTCTTTGATGATGACTTGGTCTGATTGTATTAATGTCCAGGCATCACAATGATTTCCCCATGTGTAGTGAGGGGTATTTTCTGTATTTGTAATCATAATTTTCAGAGGTTATAAGTCATCTGTATAATGTCTTTTGCTTTTCTCCTGTGAAAATTTTCGATTGTTGTAATCCCCTGATTTATTTCTGGCTATGGATAATGTATTCCACGCTTCGTTTTTCAGCATTTTGGCAATGAAAACCATTTGCCCAATATGATATGGGTAGTGAGCTAATTGTCTATTAATGGCCTCTACTACGGTATGGCCATCATTTCGTATATAAACAATTTTCTCTAAGTCTTTTTCTGATAATTGTTCAAGCGTAGTTAAGAGACATTCCCATCCTTTATTCCAATAGTTCATCATTTCTGTTTTGTTCAAAAATGAATTCGTAAATTCAGAATCCCTATTACGCCAGCCCTTTTCTCCATCTGTGGTTAGAAAATCGGTAAATCTTGATAACATATTTCCAGCAATATGATTTACTAGAATGGCGATGCTATTGCTTTCTTCATTGTATTGCCAAAACAATTGTTCTTCAGTTAGTTGTTCCATCGCTTTTTCTCCTAACATTTTATAATAGAGAAACTGTTTTTTAATGCTTTCCAAATAACTATTCATCTCTTTTGGTTTTGATTATATTTTTTAATTCTTTAACGGAGCAAATACCTACACCTATCCCTTTCAATTCATCGATACCTTTGGGGTAAATTCCGGAGATAGTCTCAGGAACAATACTAATATGGTAATCTCTTTCACTAGCTTCATATATGGTAGCTCTGGGGCAATTGGGGAAATTGCAGCCTGCAATCAACAACGAATTGATTTGATGACTGGTAAGCCAATCATCTAATTGTGTGCTATAGAAAGCTCCCCAGCGAGGTTTATAGACTATAAAGTCATAAGGGGCTATTGGTATAATCTGACCGTTTAGCAGCGATATATCTGAATAATTTTCTGCATTTTCGGGTAATAATTCCGTAACTATTTTAGCTCCATTACTACCCGGGGAAACGATTTTTTTACCATCTTGAAACAAGCTCTTTCTGCATAGCTCAGCATTACTGCCATCCTCTTTATAAAGTCTAATGACGTGGATGACCGGAAGTTGGCAGTTACGAAATACAGATGCCAGTTTGGCAATATTTTCCGTAACGTCTTCGGTTCCCTGTATATATGATGCACCATCTTTTTTTGCAAAATCCTTTTGCATGTCAATGATGATCAAGGCACTCCTATTCCAATTCATTTTTGTGTATTCCATTTTCTTACTGGATTTTATAATGTGCTCTTACTTTACTTACTTTTCCTTCATTATTCAATTCCATATATTCTGCCGAAAAGGAGTTATTTACACTTCGGTAAAACAAAACGATTGAATGAGATCCTTTGAGTTCGTGATATAATTCAAAGTGCAGGTCGGGGTATTTTTGCAGGGCTTTTGAAAAATAATCCTTTAAATCACTTTTATTGGAAATTTTACCTTCTGCGTTTATTCCCATTTTCTGGATAATAGGAGATACAAAATCAATTTTTTCGCTGTAATGCTCCATTATTTTATTCAAATCGTGACTGTTCCACGCCATGAGCCACTCCTGTGCAAAATCTGTATTCATATCCGTTTATTTTAATCGACTGTTTTGAATAATTTCTTCTGAACTCAATCCAAACATTGGCGGTGTCTTTACATCCAACAGGTTCAGATAAATATAAAGCTGTGCTCTGTGATGAATTTCGTGTTCGGTCATTGCACGAAGCCACTTCCATACCGTAATAGGTGTATTGGCTGGTGTCAGGCATTTTCGTTGCAAATCATCATTGCTAAGCTTTTTTAAAATGGCTAATGTTTCCTCGTGTTTCTCATTAAAATACCCGATTATCTCATTGTATCCATCTGCTAATTCTTTACCACAACCGCTATAGCTACATGGCTTTCCTAAAATGGTTTCGGCAAACATATATCTTTCTATTGCTGCAATATGACGTATTTGGTCGGCTATGGTAAACTTTCCGGGTCTATACGCCCAATCCATGTATTCTGGTGGAATAACAGCTATCAATCGGTTCGTCCGTTCCCTGATTTTTCCGTAATAGTCCAGAAAGGTGTTGATATTGGTTATTTCCATAATTCGTTCAGTCTATTTGTTTGTCAGGCGCTTTTTTAGATAACTGCATTAAGGTTACTAATGAAGTTGCCGCTAGTGTTTCCTCGCCTTTATTCGTAATACTAAATACATCCGAACGTACCACAGTAAGTACTTTTCCGTTTTTTACCACCTGCGCTTTAGCCACCAATTGTTCTCCAAAAGCAGGATTTAGATAATTCACTTTTAATTCAACCGTAGTAAAGTAACTGTCTTCCGGTTTTGCCGAAGCTCCTGCATAACCAGAGGAAACATCTACTAAAGTAGCAATGGTACTGCCGTTGAACATTCCTGCGGGGCGAGCCATAAATTCTTGTTTAGCAACGGTAATTTCAAAATAGCCCTCGCCAATTCCGGTTATTTCTGCTCCAAATAATTCCATCATTTTGGAACGGTTAAAACTTTCCTGTAATTGCTTTTTTCGTTCGTTACTGATTGTTTTCATAGAACCAATTATTTAAAAATTCATTCATAAGTGTGTTGCACGTACTTGTGTTTTGTGCCCCTGTATGGATTTCTGCTTCAGATTGTACATAAGGAAGCGGTTCTATGTCTTCTTTTCCATTTTCAAGCATTTGCAATAAGCTGGTTTGTGTTACTTCCAAATGAAATTGAAGTCCTATTACATTTTTATTGTAGTAAAAAGCCTGATGCGCATTAGCTTCTGAATACAATAGGTCTAAACTTCCGTTATCAGGAATATCGAACCGGTCTCCGTGCCAGTGAAAGACGATGGGTTTATTGCTGAACAGCTTATAAAACCAAGGTAGCTTTTTACTTTCTTCGGTAGGAAAAACCGGAAACCAACCTATCTCTTTATGAGTGGCAGGAGATACTTTTGCACCTAAACAATCCGCAATGAGTTGTGCACCCAAACAAATTCCCAATACTTTTTTGCCTGCGGCTATACAGGATTTGATAAACAATTTTTCTGCCTTTAACCATTGATATACCGATTCTTCGTAAATACCCATTGGGCCTCCCAGTACAATCAAGGCATCTATCTCTGAAATATCAGGTAGTAGAAACCCGGGATCATAAAATTTTGTGGAGGATATTTTGTGTCCTTTGTCATCCAACCAGATTTTAATAGCTCCTAAACCTTCAAAGGGTACGTGTTGTAAATAATGGACATTCATAGGTATGCTTTATTTTCATTCCAATAATAACTGTCAGGGTACATACGCTGCCCGAAGACTGCTGTGCCCACCCTGACTATTGTAGCCCCTTCTTTTATGGCTGTTTCTAAATCTGCACTCATTCCCATTGACAATTCCTTCATTACGACGTTGGGGATATTTAAAGCAATAATTTCCTGCTGTATGTTTTTCAGTAAGCGGAAACATTGACGGACTTTTTCCGTTTCGGCACTAAATAATCCTATGGTCATTAATCCTTTTATTTTTAGTCTATCGAATTTTGCTACTTGTTGCACCAAGTCAATAGCTTTGCTTGGATGTACACCGAATTTACTTTCTTCATTAGAAGTGTTTACTTGTATAAAAACCTCTATTTCCTTGTTCTCAAATTCCAATCGCTGTTGTAATTTCTCTGCTAAGTCCAACCGGTCAAGGGATTGAATGCAAGAGACCTCATGTTTTAAAATTTCTTTGATCTTATTGGTCTGTAAATGTCCGATAAAATGACTGATGTGCGGGGTGCCTTTTAAGGCATCGTATTTAGCTTTTAATTCCTGCACCTTATTTTCGGCAATCAATGTTTGTCCTGAATTTAAAGCTGCTTTAATACGCTCTGGCGAAACGGTTTTGGTGGCCAATAGTAATTTTACCTCATTGCAATCACGATTGCTTTCGGTACAGGCGTTTTGTATTCGCTGTTGAATAGTTTGCAGGTTATGTATTATTTCACTGTTCATATTGCATTGCTTTTTCCTGTTGCTCTAACTCATCCAGCAACATAGATTTTATAAGTGTGTAGGTATAATCTTTAGCTTCAGCAAATGATAGACTATAATCCCTTTTAATAGTTTGTATATTTTCAGGAAATACAGCCAGCAATTTGTTGTAATAGCTGTCTAATAATTCCTTGTTAGGCAAGCTGTATTTAATCCTAATCTGAAATCTCCTTATCAGTGCTGTGTCAATCATTTCCTTATGATTCGTGGCGCAAATCAACAAGGCATTTTCAGGGAAATAATCCATTAATTGGATAATGGTATTTACTAATCTTCTCATTTCCCCTACATCCTTCTCATCGTTTCCCCTTGCTTTGCCTACCTGGTCAAATTCATCTAAAAACAACACCGACTTTTCCCTGCCTGCTTTATCAAAAATCTGTTTGAGGTTTTTTGATGTTTCCCCTATTCGAGAACAGACAATATTGCTCAAATTGAGTATAAGGATGTTTTTACCCAAACTACTTGCAATAGCTTTTGCAGTCATTGTTTTACCACATCCTGAACTGCCGTGAAGCAAAATTTTATTATTAACAGGCAGCCCGTATTTTGATAGTTCGTTAATGTGTTTGTGTTCCCTAATGAGTTGCTTTATTTGATCTTGATTTTCACAGTCAAGTAAGACCTCATCAAGGAGAACCTTTTCTTTATCATTTATAAGCAGATCATATACATTCATAAATTTATTGCTATTCTAAATATTCATTTTTCGAAAATGAATATTGGTTGTATTTTCTAAAGTTTTAATCCCTAATTGAGGGTTTCTCTTTTCGAGGCCTGCCCCAAAATTTTAAAAAGGCGGTTCGATTCATAAATTGTGGAATCGCCCCAAGGTTATTGATTTGAGGTCGGAAATGGATTTGAACCATTGTAAAGGATATTGCGTATCCTTGCCTAACCACTCAGCCATCCGACCTTTTATGTTATTTCAACAGCTATTTGCTGTATAAATTATTTCTTTTTATCTCCATAAGTCTTTCCGGGTTTTCAGGAGATTGGAAACCGAATTTGCTATATAGTGCGTGTGCATCGAGTGTAGCCAATAATATCCTTCTCATTCCTTTTACGTTGTCTAAACTCATTATATATTCCATCAGTTTTTTGGAGAGTCCTTCTCCTCGGTGCTGTTCCAGAATATACACATCTGCCAAATAAGCAAATGTGGTATAATCCGTAATCAGTCTGGCAAAGCCTATTTGTTTGTCGGCTAGAAACACTCCGATACAAAAAGAGTGCTGCAATGCTTTTTCAACCTGTTCCTTAGAAATCCCTTTTGCCCAATAGCTCTCCATGCATAGAAATTGGTGAATAGCCTGGATATCCATATTGTTATACCCTGTTTTTATGCTGTAGTTTTTCTTCAATTCCATCCCATTTTTTCTTTTGTATTTACAATGTGCGCCAAATGATGTTTGCAGTGCCAACTGTATTTGTCCATTGCCTGAGCTATAGTCTGGTTTTTTTGGAGTTCAGGATGAAAAAAAGATTTTTGCCAATCTTTTTCTTCCAGATTTTCCAAAAGAGCAACCCAGCGCTCATGAATCCCTTCGAGAATTTTTAGAGAAGGTTCAATGTCTGTTAGTTTGGCATCAAACAGGTCTGCCCAAGGCTTTTCTGCAAAAGGTTTAATACTTGGATTTTCTTCGGTCAACGCAAATTTGATACGTGCAAAACAATTTATATTACTGTCTGCCAGATGATGAATAACCTGCCTGACTGTCCAACCATTTTCCCGGTACGGGGTGTCCAATTGAAGCTGCGTGAGCGACTGTGCTTCTTCTTTGATACGGAAAGGCAATGATGCAATAGTAGCAATCCATTGTTGTTGCATCTGCTGATGCAATTCCAGGTTTTCTTTATATCGGCCTATTGGATATTGATCTTTTTCATTCATACGATGCTTATTTTAGATAAAGTGATTCCACGAGTGGGTGTCTTTAGTTCTTCCTTTTCGGATGTTCTCCAAAGCTGTTTTCAGTTGAAACATCATAGCATCGTCCCCTATATAAGGGGAATAGTCTTTGTCTTGTATCTGAATGCTATATACAGGGGAAATGACTGCTGCAGTACCCACACCAAAAAGTTCCACTCGATTTCCGGCATTAAACGCATCTTCCAGCTCTTGATAGCTAATAGCCCGTTCTTCCACCTTCATTCCTTTATCCCTGGCAATCTGGATAATGGAATTTCGGGTTACCCCATCCAGGATAGAAGTGCTTAAACGTGGAGTGATGAGTGTATCCTTGAGCATTACCATCATATTCATAGTTCCGGCTTCTTCCAAAAACTGATGTGTTTTGGCATCTGTCCAGATAATTTGATCGAAACCCTGTTCCTTTGCCTGTTGTGTAGGGTAAAAGGCAGCTCCGTAGTTTCCGCCACATTTTACGTAGCCCACACCGCCTTCTGCTGCCCGAACGTATTCGGTTTCAACTTTTACCCTTACCGGTTTGGGGTAGTACAGCCCCATCGGGGTACAGGTAATACAAAACGTATAGTTGTCAGCCACTTTAACCCCCAAACGGGACTCCGTAGCAAAAACAAACGGGCGGATATATAGACTTACTTCTTTATCCTGTGGAATCCAATGCTGTTCAAGCCTTACTAATTCTTCCAAAGCATTGATGAAAAGCTCTTTTTCTATGGGCGGTATGCACATACGCTCCAAAGAACGATTGAAACGTTGGTGATGCTTTTCGGGGCGAAAAATATGTACTTGACCGTTATCTTGACGAAAAGCTTTCATTCCTTCAAAAACGGTTTGCCCATAGTGAAGACAAAGCGCAAAAGGACTTAATGAAAAATGTTGTGTGGGTACAATTCTATGAGACCTCCAGTTTCCATGATCATATTCGCTCAGGAATAGGTGATCGGTAGGCTGTGTCCCAAAATTAAAATCATCATAATTGAATGCTGATTGTTTACTCTGATCATTTTTGTGAATGTCTATTGCCATTGTTTCCATAGCTTACTATTTTATGTTTAATTCCATTTTAGTGTCTGCTCTTTTATAAATGCCCTGTTCTATGGGTATTTGTTGAAACCCAAATTTTTTATAAATGCTTAAAGCAGGTTTTAAAGCAGATTGAGTATAGAGCACTAATTTTTTTACTTCTAGTTCTTTTGCTTTTTCCAGGGCTGATTTACATAGTTTTGTACCTGCCCCAAGTCCGTGAAAAGCCTCGTCCACAGCCATTTTGGTAAGTTCCATAGTAGCATTGTCTATTTTTTTTAGTGCCACTGCACCTATTACCGTTTGATTATGAAGCGCAAATAAAATTTCTCCCCCATCTTTTAAAATAGCTTTTTCAGGATGAGTTAGGACATAGTTGTCAATAGCTTCCAATACAAAATGTTTTTCAATCCAAGCTTTGTTGAATTTTTCAAAGTAAGGTTGCCATTCAGGACGGTAAGGTGCTATGTGTATGTTTGTCATAATTTTATTTCAAATAAGCTGACTTCAATATTGTTGTAATGGGCAGGAAGATTACTTTTAGGGGGCAATTGTTTTTTCCCGATTAACCGGAACCCTAAGTTTTGGTAATAGGTTATCAATTTCTTATTACTGGCCCAGGTATCAATTCTTATAAATTTCTTTTTGCTTTTAAAGGCTTCAATCATAGCCCATTCTACAACTCTTTTAGCTATATTTTTCCCTCTGTAATTGTTGAGAATTGCCATTCGATGTAGATAGATGGCTTCCTTTCCTTTATCATCATTCCAAATGATGGGGTCGACATTCATTACGGAAAAAACGCCTGCAATTTCATCTTCGTCAGTCACTACCTTAAAATGTCTTTTCTCTTCAATCTCTTGTTTTATGAAAGATGGGCTGAATGGATACCAACTGTAACCGGTTTGTTGATGTTGATATGCAATTGCTTCTGTGTATATTTTTTCAACACTGGAAATATCTGTTATGATGGTTTGTTCTATTCTCATTGTATTGCCATTTTTCGATATCCCCTGTTAATACAATACACACCGGAAAGTGTAGCGGTTAAAGCTAATAGCGTTATATCCGTAAGGGGTTCATTCAGGAAAAAATACCCTAGCATAATGGCTATAAAAGGATTGATGTATGCGTATAAAGAGGAGACACCAATGGGTAAATGTTTCAGGGCATATACAAAACTGGAGTAAGCGATAATAGAGCCAAATACGATAAGGTATGCCAATGCCCATATACTTTTGCCTGAAATTACTTTTAGCTCTGTGTAGTCGTCTAAAAAGAGACTAAAAAGCACTAATGTAATCCCTCCCATGAGCAGTTGTAAGGCTGCATTTTGGAAAACATTTTTATGATTTAAAATTTTGAACTTACTGAAGACACTTCCCGAAGCCCATGCCAGGCAGGCTCCAAATGCAATAAGCATTCCTAGAAAATATTCCGGATTGGCAATATCTTTTAGATTATCGCTGAAAATGAGTATGATTCCCAAACAACCCAATATCAATCCAAATAAGATCAAAATGTGCGGTCTTCTTCTATCAAAACCAAATAGATAGCTGATTACTACCACAAATACAGGAATAAGTGATAATATCAATGCGGCCAGTCCACTGGTAATGTAACGTTCGCACCAACCAATTACGCCATTGCCTAAAGTGACCATTAAAATACCGGTAATGGATTGATTAATTAAATCCGATCTTCTAAGCTGAAGTTTTCCAATGATTTTTAATGCGACCAGCATGATGCCTCCTGCCATGATTTGCCGAATAGCAGAAAATAGAAAGGGAGGAAAAGTGGCTACGCCTATTCGGATTGCAAAGTAGGTAGAGCCCCATACTAAGCATACGATAATAAGAGATAAATATGCTAATAGATTTTTATTCATAGCAAGTAGGTAATTTTTATAACAAAATAAAGCAGAAAAAATGAATGGTTACAGATACAATTTTATTAATTTTGACGGATACAGATTTTATAATGAAGACTACACTATATCAAAAAATTGCCGAAACATTATCAGATCAGATTCAAAGCGGCACTATAAAGACCGGGGAAAAAATGCCTTCTCTTAGAGATCTAAAGAGAGAATATGGGGTTAGTATGAACACGGTTATTCAGGCCTACCTGGAACTGGAATCACAAGGGTTAATTATCTCCAGACCTAAATCAGGGTATTTTGTTAATTACAAACCCAATCGATTATCTGTACCCTCAACCAGTAATCCGGAAGGAATTGAGGAGCCGGAATGTGTGGAAAGCCTAATCGCTAAAGTATATACCTCATTAAATGATACTAGGATTACCCGATTCTCTTTGGGAGTACCGGAGAATGAATTGTTGCCTATAGCAAAATTGAACAAGGAACTGGTGAATGCCATGCGAAACCTTAAAGGAGGTGGAACTGAGTATGAAAATATACAGGGGAACCAGAAACTACGCAGGGATATTGCCCGGTTCACCTATACTTGGAATGGTAATTTACAGGAGGAAGATATTATTACTACCGCAGGAGCAATGAATGCCCTTTCATTTGCATTGATGGCACTTACCAAAAAGGGAGATACCATTGCAGTAGAAAGCCCTGTTTATTTTGGAATATTACAATTAGCAAAAAGCCTGGGACTGCACGTTATTGAACTTCCTACAAATCCTATTACCGGCGTGGAACTGGAAGCTTTGAAAAAAGTAATTCCTAAAATTAAAACCTGTATTCTGATTTCTAATTTTAACAATCCATTGGGGAGTTGTATGCCTGAAACACATAAAAAGGAAGTGGTTTCTATGCTAGCCAAGTATGGAATTCCTTTGATAGAAGATGATCTGTATGGAGATGTATATTTTGGAAGCAACCGCCCTAAGCCCTGTAAGGCGTTTGACAAAGAAGGATTGGTTTTATGGATAGGATCGGTTTCTAAAACTCTTGCTCCAGGCTATCGGGTAGGTTGGATAGCCCCCGGAAAATTCAAAGAAAAAATCATTCATCAGAAATTAATCCATACCGTTTCTTCTACAACCATAACACAAGAAGCAATTGCCAACTTTTTGGAGAAAGGACGTTATGAGAATTATTTGAGAAAGTTGCGAAAAACATTACATTCCAATAGTTTGCACTATGCCAGGGCAATAGCAGAATATTTTCCGGAGAAAACCAAAATCAGCAACCCTCAGGGAGGATTCATGTTGTGGGTAGAATTGGAAGAAAAAATAAATACTGTAGAACTATACGAAAAGGCTATCCGCCAAAATATAAGCATTGCCCCGGGCAGGATGTCTACCTTACAAAATCAATTTAACAATTGTATGCGTCTAAGCTATGGACAACGTTGGTCAGAACATATAGAAGATAAACTAAAACAATTAGGAAGAATTGCTAAAAGAATGTCGTAATTGTTAAATAATCTGTTCTATGATTTACTAGGTATAGATAGCTATTTGTAAGGACATCTTTTTATATAAAGTTTGAACTCAAAAAGCTATCTTTGTAAAAAATATTCTTGAAGCGTTTTGCTTTGAGTCCGGCACTGAAACTTAGGAAATTTCGATAACAGCAGGACAACAAGTGAAGAACGCTCATGCTATTGCGTGGGCGCACTTATTGTTGTTGGGTTTCCTAAGACCTCAGTGCTGTAAGTTGCTGCCTGCGCTATTTTAAATCAGGCGGTATTAATCCATAAAAATATTGATATGAAAGCAGCCGCCCAGCATTTTCCCGGATTTCAATATTCAGCTTCAGAACTCCTCAAATACATTACCGTAGCTAACGATTTTACCTTAATGCTATCCTCAGGAGAATTTATTAAATTTACTCCTATTAACGATTCATTATTTGAAGATTGGCTCATAGCAAATAAGGTTCAAAATATCAGAAAAGAAGAAGGCTGGATAACCGAATAACCAGCCTGAATACTTTACTTCCCTTTTCCTAACTCATTCAACTTTTCTTTGAGTTCAATAAGTCCGGCTTTTTCGAGATATTGACCGGCAATACTTTTCAATTCTACCAGGTTTTCTTCGGGCACATTAGATAGAAGTCCATCATTTTTCTCATCATCTTTCAAGACTAATCCACGCTCAATTACATGGTTTAGTAATAGCACATTTTTACGTGAGATCCTCAAATCAATCTTCACTGTGTCATTCATGCCAGGGATACTTAAGATCGTATCATAAACTTTGGCTACATCATTTGTTGTCAACATAATCACACGTTTTAAATCATTCAACATTAATAACAAAAGTATTAAGAGTAAAAGAAATCATCCTCATCAAAATATGAAGGAGATAATTATTAGAACTATGAAAAACAAATCAAGCGCTATTATTATTACAGGAGGTCCCGGAATGGGAAAGACATCCGTGTTAGAACAACTTTCAGTTATGGGATATCATTCCGTTGAAGAAACCGGTAGAAGCATTATCCAAAAAGAACTGAAAACAGATGGAAATCGTTTACCTTGGCTTGATAAAGAAGGGTTTGCAATGGCTATGTTTAAGCAATCCCTTAAAGATTTTCAAAATGTATCGGAGAAGAGTGGATTAACATTTTTTGACCGTGGTATTCCCGATGTTATCGGATACCTAAAATTGTGCAATATTTCCATTCCTGAAACAATGTGGCAGGCAGCGAAAGAAAAGCGATACTATCCTAAGGTTTTTATTACCCCACCTTGGAAATCAATTTATGTTAATGATGCCGAGAGAAAACAGACTTTTGAAGAAGCGGTTGCCACGTATCATATAATGAAGGAAACCTATTCTTTCTTGGGATATGAATTGGTTGAATTGCCTAAAACTACAGTTTTAAAAAGAGCAAAATTCATTCTTAATTATCTTTTAACCTATTGATTACCATCCCATTCAAAATATAGAGAGGATAGGTAGAAGCCATACCACTTGTTTAACTTTACGTCAGTAAACTGAATAGTGAAGGTGAAAATGTGTGGTTATGGATTTCAGGAAACAAAAACTTTCCATTGCGGAAGCAAAAGAAATGGACATGGTTCAGTACTTGTCCTCATTAGGTCATGAACCTTCGAAAATCAGGAACAATGACTACTGGTATCATTCTCCGTTAAGGGAAGAAAATACAGCCTCATTTAAGGTAAATCGAAAGCTGAACCGATGGTACGATCATGGCCTTGGTGAAGGAGGCAATATTATCGATTTTGGGATTGCATATTTTGGTTGTTCCGTTGGAGAATTTCTAAAAAAATTGGATAGCGGTATTTCTTTTCAAAAGCCATTTAAAAATCGCTCCAAAACAGAAAATCAACCGGAGCATCCACTTAAAATTGTAAAGGATGATGAGCTCAATTCATATGCATTGATTCACTATTTGGAACAGCGAAAAATCCCTGTTGAAATTGCAACCCAATATTGCCGGGAAGTATATTATGAATTGAATGCAAAAAACTATTATGGGATTGGTTTTAAAAATGATTCCGGTGGATTTGAAATACGTAATCCTTATTTCAAAGCAAGCAGTTCTCCAAAGGACATTACCAAAGTAAAAAATGCTTCCGATGAGGTGACCGTATTCGAGGGCTTTATGGATTTTCTTTCGTTCAAATGTATCAGTAGAAATGAGCTAAATAAGACTCCTGATTTTGTCATTTTAAATTCCCTTTCCCTGTTCGAAAAAGCACGTCCATTTCTGGAATCGCACAAGTCAATAAACCTGTATTTGGACAATGATGCTGCCGGGAAAAAAGTTGCCAGGGAAGCATTGTCTAATAGCAAGAGATATAACGATTATAGCAAGCTTTACCAAAACCACAAAGACCTTAATGACTGGTTGGTGCATATTGGAAAGCAGCAGAAGAAGAAGAAGAAGAAGAAGAAACGCTTAGGGAATAAACTGTAATAGTGTTTCTAAGCATTTTTGAAAACTTCACTATTTAGTAAATCGCCGGAATCCCTGAAAGTACATAATAAGCCTCTGGGAGACTTTGGCAAAACGATGAGTTTGCTACGTTCCTGCAAACGGCAAGATGAACGGTTGTTAAACAACCGACATCTTGCTGCCTATCACTCGGAACTCGTGGGCAGGGCGTATAGAATGAATTTTTGAGTTTGATAACAGGATAAAGAAGAAGGAGATGGAAGGAAAAAAATCAAACAGGACACGCATTATCGGGTTACGTTTAACACCCGATGAGTATGCGAAAATCGAAAAGAAATGGCAAAACAGTACCTGCCGAAAGCTAAGCGAATATGTTCGACACAGCCTTTTTGAAAAGCCCATTGTAACGACGTATCGCAATCAATCTGCCGATGATTTTATGGCAGAAATGGCTCAGCTTAGAAAAGAACTTAACCACGTAGGCAACAACTTTAATCAGGCGGTAAAAAAGCTCCATACACTTCAAAAAGTTACAGAATTTAAAAGCTGGCTGATTGCCTATGAAGTGGAAAAACGAACCCTGTTCAATAAAGTGGATGAGATTAAAAAGCACATCCAAAAAATGGCGGAAATATGGTTGCAGTAATCAAAACAGGGCACTCCATTCACCGCATTTTAAACTACAATGAAAACAAGGTGAAACAGGGAGTTGCGGAATGTATCGGGGCAGGAAATTATCCGGTTGACCCGGATAAAATGAGCTTTACCATGAAGCTCAATTGCTTTTTAAAACAGATGGAATTAAATGAAAAAACAAAGCGGAACAGTGTTCATATTTCACTCAATTTTGATGTTTCAGAGCACCATTTATCAAAGCAAAAATTGCTTGAAATAGCTGACAGTTATCTGGATAAAATCGGTTTCGGGGAGCAACCTTACCTGGTCTATCAACACCACGATGCAGGACATCCGCACATCCATTTGGTCACTACCAATATTGAAGCGGATGGCAAACGAATTGACCTGCACCATTTGGGTATCCGTAAATCTGAACCAGCTCGTAAAGCACTGGAAAAAGAGTTCGGTTTGGTGCAGGCCGAATCCCAAAAGAAAGATGAAAATTATAAGTTAAAACCCGTAGCTGTCGGCAAGGCAAAGTATGGTAAATCGCAAACCAAAATGGCTATCCAAAACATTCTGGAAAATGTAATAAATCCATACAAATATACCAGCCTTCCGGAATTGAATGCAGTACTCAATCAATATAATGTAAAGGCAGAACGGGGAACAGAAAATTCAAAAGTTTATCAGACTGGCGGATTGTTATATCGGGTACTAGATACTGATGGTAATCCGGTAGGCGTCCCTATCAAAGCCAGCTTGTTTTATAATAAACCTACCCTGAAATTTCTAGAGCAGAAATTCAAAGAAAATGTAACAAAAAGAACACCTTTTAAAAGACGGATAAAAAATGCTGTGGACAAGGAATTGTTGTCAAAAAAGATATCCATTCCAGAACTAATAAAAGCATTAGAAAAACAAGGGATTTATGTTGTACTCAGGCAAAACACTAACGGAATTTTATATGGCATCACCTATGTGGATCACCAAACCAAATGTGTTTTTAACGGAAGTGCTTTGGGTAAAGCCTATAGTGCCAAAGCTATTCAGGAAAGGTGTTGGTCGGAAGGTGTTTCGGGACAGGATTTACTAAGGCATCCCGACCCGAAACAGACCATTGGGTTACAGCCACAGACTACCGCTGCGGCAGAAACCAAAGAAGCTGATAAAGAGGTTCAATCTGCTACTATACCAACAGGAAAAGAAAATGTATTGGAGGTTTTAACTCAGGCAGAAAACACCTCAGATTATTTACCTAATCAGCTTAAAAAGAAACGCAAAAAGAAGAAAAAAAGAAATCTGAATAATAACCAGTAGAAAAATAAAGCTATGGCAATGCACACCGGAGAAAATGAACAGGCGCTGAGAAAAATACTGGATATGACCAGGCTTATCAGTATTACCATATTAATCATCCATTTCTATTTCTACTGTTACAGTGCTTTTGAAATATGGGGATGGCAAAGCACTTTTAGTGACCGTATTTTAAGCAATATTTATAAGACGGGATTGTTCAGCAATTTTCATAAATCGAAATTTATTGCCCTTGGTTTTTTGGGTATATCCCTTTTAGGAGCCAAGGGGAGAAAGGATGAGAAATTAAATCACAGAACAGCCTTTGCTTACCTGATTACCGGATTGCTCATTTATTTTATCAGCTATCTCTGTATGAAGTTGAACACACCTATAATAACGACTGCTATCCTGTATATGGCATTTACAGGAGTAGGCTTTCTGCTGGTATTGACAGGAGGCACCTTGCTTTCCCGAATTATCAGGAATAAAATCAATAATAAGGACATCTTTAATAAGGAAAATGAAACCTTTCCTCAGGAAGAACGATTGCTGGAAAATGAATATTCCATTAACCTTCCGGCGCAGTACCAATTAAAAGACAAGCAACGGAAAAGCTGGGTCAATATCATTAATCCATTCCGGGCGATTATGGTATTGGGAACTCCCGGTTCCGGAAAATCCTACTTTGTGATACGTCATGTAATTACCCAGCATATCCGTAAAGGATTTACCATGTTTGTGTACGACTTTAAGTTTGATGACCTTTCCAAAATAGCCTATAATACCTGGCTGAAAAACCAACATCGATATACCAAACCCCCGGCATTTTATGTGATTAATTTCGATGACCTTACCCGTAGTCATCGTTGCAATCCCTTAGAGCCTTCTGCGATGACCGATATTACCGATGCAGCAGAAAGTGCCCGCACTATTTTGATGGGGTTAAACAGGGAATGGATTAAACGCCAGGGAGACTTCTTCGTGGAATCCCCGATTAACTTTTTAACGGCTATTATCTGGTATTTAAAAAAATACAAGGATGGTGAATTCTGTACCTTACCGCATGTAATTGAATTGATGCAGGTAGATTATGATAGCCTGTTCACATTATTACGAACCGAGAAGGAAATTGAAGTGCTGATTAATCCATTTGTTAATGCGTACCTCAATGATGTTATGGAACAATTGGAAGGTCAGATCGCTTCCGCAAAAGTGGCAATGGCAAGGCTTTCATCCCCACAACTATACTATGTGTTATCGGGTAATGATTTTGATTTGGATATTAATAATCCTGATGACCCAAAGATTGTATGTATGGGAAACAACCCACAAAAAATACAGATTTATGGAGCGGTATTATCCCTCTATGTAAACCGGCTAATCAAGCTGGTGAACAAAAAAGGAAAGCTAAAGAGTAGTCTCATTTTTGATGAATTCCCGACCATCTACCTGAACAATATGGATAGTCTGATTGCTACTGCCCGAAGCAATAAAGTTTCTACCTGTCTGGGTATTCAGGATTTTAGTCAGCTTCGAAAGGATTATGGTCGTGAACAGGCAGATGTAATTATGAATATTACGGGGAATATTGTTAGCGGTCAGGTTACAGGTGATACTGCCAAACAACTCTCCGAACGCTTTGGGAAAATCATGCAGGATAGGGAAAGTTATTCTATTAACAGCGGGGACACTTCCATCAGCCGATCCAAACAATTGGAAGCAGCCATACCACCTTCCAAAATATCAGGGTTAAGCTCCGGTGAATTTGTGGGCATGGTGGCTGATAATCCAGATTGTAAGATTGACCTAAAAGCTTTCCATTGTGAGATTATTAATGACCATGACAGCCTTAAACGTGAGGAACAAAATTATAAGGACATTGAAATCATCCGAAAGTTGGATTCAGGTATGGTACAGCGTAGCTATTTCCAAATCAAACAGGATATTCAGGACATTATACAGTCAGAAATGGAGCGGTTGCTGAATGATCCGGGATTGAGCCATTTGGTGGTAAAGAAATAATAGCATATTCGTTTTTTTTCCTTGGATAAGAATGATTTTTTCTGTTGTTTTCAAAATTTGAAAAACTCTACAAAATAATTTTATCAAATATTGAATGTTTTTTATATATTTGTAGTGAATTTGAAATAAGCTACAAATTAAATGAAGGTAAAATTAGGAGATATTGCTCAATTACAGTTTGGTTTATACGTGAAGCCTAAAAGTATTGGTGATGCGGTGTATTTGCAGGCTAAGCATTTTGATGATTGGGGGAATCAAACGGATGAGGTTGACGCTTTCGTTCAGATAGATCAAAAAAAGAAAGCTCACCTTCTTGAAGATGGAGATATTCTGTTGGTTGGAAAAGGAATGAGGAACTTTGCTTGGACTTATAATAAAGAGTTCGGTCCAGCCATAGCATCTTCAATATTTTTTGTTATCAAGCCTGATCCTTTAAAAGTAATACCTGAATTTTTGACTACCCTATTTAATATGCCACAAACGCAGGCTTATTTCCAGACTCTTGGTGCTGGGAGTTCTATTCCTTCCATTCGTAAATCTGAATTAGAAGCTTTTGCAGTGAAGCTTCCTCCTTTGGAATTACAACAAAAAGCAATAGCTATTAAGTCCTTGCATTATAGAGATATGGAAATATCAAAACAGATTATTTTAGAAAAACAAAAAGTATATCAGGGTATAATAGGAAAAATCATTAATGGCGTTATGATTAATTAGATAATGAAAAAATTAAGTGAAATATTAAAAAGGCAAAAGGAATTAATGGGTATTGAGAATAGCTATGCTATTGAAATATCTTTTGACATCAATATCTTTTCGGAATTAATTCTTGAACATAAAACTTATCAAAAATTCCAGAAAACTCAGAATAGGTACACCTATCATCCTGAAGATAAAAATATTCCTGTTAAGGGACATTATCACATTTACCCAAGGAATAGCAAAAAAGAGATTTATGCCGTAAATACCGATGGCACAGCACATCACAAGAGTAATAGAGGTTTTGAGATTCCAAAAAAGGAAGCTATTGAATTAAAGAAACTTGGTGTGCAAATTCCCGATAACAGGATTCTCGAACATAAGGAAATATTCATTAACGAAAATATAGAATCATATACCTCTATATATATAATAATAAACGATTAGCATGAGTAAAAAACCAATTACACAAAACGAGATTAATAATATTGTTTGGAAGGCATGTGACACCTTTAGAGGGGTTATTGATCCATCCCAGTACAAGGATTATATCCTTACTATGCTTTTTGTGAAATATGTATCAGATGTATGGAAAGACAAAAAAAATTTCTATGCAGAAAAGTATAGCGGTGATGAAATCAGAGTGCAAAGAGCTTTGAGGAATGAGCGTTTCCAATTGCCCGATACTTGTACTTTCGACTATTTATTTGAAAACAGAAATGCGGCAAATATTGGAGAGTTGATCAACACTGCACTGGAAAGTATGGAGGACGCCAACCGAAGTAAACTGGAGCGTGTATTCCGAAATATTGACTTCAATTCAGAAGCTAATCTTGGTCAGACTAAAGATAGAAACAGAAGACTTAAAAATCTATTGGTTGACTTTTCTGCGTTAGATCTACAGCCTTCCCATTTAGAGGATAATGATGTTATTGGTGATGCATATGAATATCTAATTGAAAAATTTGCCAGTGACGCCGGAAAGAAGGCGGGGGAATTTTATACACCTGCTCAAGTTTCAAAACTTTTAGCCAAGCTGCTCAACCCCCAACCTGGTGATCGTATTATTGACCCGACATGTGGTTCAGGTTCTTTGTTGATTAAACTTGCTAAAGAGGTAGGGAATAAAAATTATTCACTTTATGGTCAGGAAATCAACGGAAGCACTTGGGCTCTTGCTCGTATGAATATGTTTTTGCATGAGATAGATGATGCTACTATTGAATGGGGTGACACTTTAAACAATCCTAAGTTGCTGGAAGAAGACAGCCTGCTTAAAGGGAATATAGTAGGAGCAAATCCTCCGTTTTCATTAGACAAGTGGGGAGCTGACAACGCTATTTCTGATCAGTTCAACAGATTCCATAGGGGAACTCCTCCAAAGAGCAAGGGAGATTATGCTTTTGTGTCTCACATGATAGAGTCTACGTATCATGACACAGGTCGCGTTGGTGTTATTCTGCCACATGGGGTTCTTTTCAGAGGAAGTAGTGAAGGTAAAATAAGAAAGCAGTTAATTGAAGAAAACTTGTTGGAAGCTGTGATTGGATTGCCAGCTAATTTGTTTTATGGAACAGGTATTCCTGCAAGTATTCTAATTTTTAATAGAGCAAAAGGAAAAAATAAAGATATCCTCTTTGTCGATGCCAGTGAAGGATATGAATCCAGCACAAATCAAAATCGTCTTCGTGATAGTGATATAGACAAGATTGTTAATACATATAAAGCATTTCAAAAAGCCACTCCTTTAACTTCTAAAGAAGGTGAAGTCTTAGAAGAAAAATATGCTTACCGTGCTCCATTATCAGAAGTCATAGAAAACGAATATAACATCAATATCCCTCGCTATGTAGATACATTTGAAGAGGAAGAAGAAATAGATATACTTGCTACTCAGAGCAATATATCCCAATTAAAAAAGGAACTTGTCTTAGTTGAAAACCAAATGAATGATTACTTATCTGAACTAGGATTTTAATATATGGAAGTCAAAACAGGATATAGATTAACAAATATTGGTTTAATACCTACAGATTGGGATACTATGCGTCTTGGCGAGTTATTGGATTATGAACAACCGACTAAGTACATTACAAAAGATATTGACTCAGAAAGCGGGGTGCCAGTTCTTACTTCAAACAAGTCATTCTTGTTAGGCTACTCATCCGATACAAGTGGAATCTTTGATAAGCACCCAATAATACTATTTGATGATTTCACTACAGATCGAAAGTATGTTGACTTTCCGTTTAAAATCAGAAGTTCAGCAACAAAAATTCTAAAACCCAATCGAAAGAGCCTGAATTTAAAATACATATTTAATGCTTTTAACACAGTAAAATTTAGAGCAGATGATCATAAAAGATACTGGATCTCTGAGTTTCAATTCCTGAAAATCCCTATTCCTTCAGAATCTGAGCAAAATAAGATTGTAGATATTCTTGACACATGGGAATTGGCTATTCAGAAAAAGGAAAGCCTTTGTAATCAACTTTTGAAGAGAAGAAAGGGCTTAGAAATAGGATTGTTTCGTGGGGAAGTTCGCTTTGCAGAATTTCAGGAAAATACAGAAAAGACAAACACATATTTAGGTGCTATTCCTTCTGATTGGGAACTAAAGTACATATCAGAAATTGTTAAGCGCGTCAGAAAGCCGTTCACCCCAGAACCTGAAACACATTATCGGGAAATAGGCATTCGCTCACACTGTAAAGGTATTTTTCATAAAGAAGAAGTTAGCGGAGCTAGTCTTGGCAACAAGTCTGTTTTCTGGATTGAACCGGACTGCTTTATAGTTAATATAGTTTTTGCATGGGAACACGCTATTGCCAAAACCACAGAAGCGGAGATAAGTATGATTGCCTCTCACCGTTTCCCGATGTACAAGCCCAAGAAAGAAATTCTTGATCTGGACTACCTGCTTTATTTTTTCAAAACCGCCAGAGGTAAGCATCTTTTAGGCTTAGCCTCTCCTGGTGGAGCGGGAAGAAACAAAACCTTAGGTCAAGGAGAGTTTGCTAAGCTTAAAATTCCAGTTCCTTCATTAGCAGAGCAAAAAAGAATAGTAGAGGTTCTATCAGAAGCCGATAAAGAAATTGAATTGTTGAAGCAGCAAGTAGCTGTTCTGAAAGAGCAAAAGAAAGGATTGATGCAAAAACTTTTGACTGGAAGGATAAGAACCATTTAAAGCTGACAAATTAATTATGAATACATCAGATACATTTAAGGAGTTTGTCTCTAATATTAAGATTCCCGAAAATCAGGCGGATACAATTTCATATAGGTATGGTAGAATTACGAAGGCTCTTAATGAGAAGCATCGTGGTACTGATTCTAAAACAGCGAACTCTTTGCAGGTTGGCTCTTATGGACGGTACACTGGTATAAAAGGAATTTCTGATTTGGATATGTTGTACATCATGCCTAATAGCAAGTGGCCTGAGTACAATGTAAGCGGAGGTCAATCTAAACTATTGAACGATACAAAATCGGCTATTTCCAACACGTATTCCGCTTCCGATATAAAAGTAGATAGATGTGTGGTTACAGTGAATTTTTTAGATTCTCACATTGATGTTCAACCTGTATTTGAATTAGAGGATCAGGATTACAAATATCCCGACACATATAATAGTGGCTCTTGGAAAATAACAAAACCAAGAAAAGAAATGTCAGCAATGCGGGAAGCTGAGGATCAAAAGAATAAAAACCTTCGAAGGTTATGCAAAATGGCTAGGGCATGGAAGAATAAAAATGGAGTTTGTATGGGAGGACTTCTAATAGATACTCTTGCTTATAATTTTTTACATTCAACGACAGATTACGATAGCTCAAGCTTTTCCTTCTATGATTTAATGTGCAGAGACTTCTTCAAGTTCTTATATGACCAACCAAAAGACCAAAAAGAATATGGTGCATTAGGTAGTAAACAGCGAGTTAAGGTCCGAAAATCTTTTAGAAGAAAGTCGAAGAAAGCATATGATTTAGCAGTAGAGGCTATTGACTCTGTATCAGACAAAAAGAAACATAGAAAATGGAGAGATATATTTGGAAATAACTTTCCAAAATACCAGAATGAAGAGTCTGAAGCTTGTTACATTAACGAAAGCTACAGGAATACAGAGGAATTTATTGAATCATATTATCCAATAAATATAAGATACGACCTCAAAATTGACTGTGAGATAAAACAGAATGGTTTTAGAAACGGATTACTCCGAGAGTTTCTCGTCAAAAGAATCAAACTGTTGCCCAATAAATCATTACGATTTTATATTAATCAAATGGACGTTCCTCGCCCATATTTTGTGAAATGGAAGGTGACCAACAGAGGGGAACAAGCCATTAAGAGGGATTGCATTCGAGGACAGATTATTGATGATGCTGGATCTCTCGAAAGAAAAGAATCCACCAATTTTAAAGGAAGCCATTTTGTTGAATGCTATATCATCAAAGACAATATGGTTGTAGCTATGGACTCAATAGACGTACCTATTTCGGAAGAATAAAATGAAAAGTTATGACAGAAAGTGAAATATTACTTGAATCTCAAATAAGAGAGATATATGGCCGTGTAGTTTATACGCACAAAACGCATGAGAAATGTGCTGACCTACTTAAAAGGAGAAGTGATTGTATCAAGTTATCAGAAATAATCCTTTCTGCTTTAACTACTACTACCTTGCTTGTAGTACTATTAGGAGAAGGGAAACTTGTCCAATTTATAGCTGCCTTCTTTTCAACAATACTTTTAGCACTAACACTGTACACTAAGGATATCAATCTTTTGGAGATTGTCCAAAAACATAAAAAAGCAGCACAGGATATTTTAGAGATCAGAGAAAGCCTTCTCTCATTGCTGGTCGACATTAGAATTGGCAACAAAGAAATTGAACAATTACAACAAATTCGAGATGGCCTAAATGAAAAGCTCATGAATACCTATCGAGGTGCTCCGAAAACTATAAATAAAGCTTATCAAAGCGCTTCAAAGGCATTAAAGAAAAATGAAGAATTTACCTTCTCGGATTCTGAAATAGACAAGTTCTTGCCAGAGAGTTTACGAAGAGGATAATGTTTAATGTATTCCAGTAAAAGAGATTATAAATATCAATTAAATACAAGGACAAATAATATGCAATTAAATTACTTCCCCATACGGTTTGATTTTTCAGATTACCAGATAATAACGGAGACATATTCTGATGAACGATTGCAAGAATTGAGGCAAAACTATAATAGTTCTTACTCATTTTTTAGGGATGGTAATTTGATTGTTATTTCTAATAAAGATGATGAGAAAGGCCTGCTTAGCGGTAAGGTAGAAAAGCGATCGGTATTTGGTGATGCCAAGGTAACCGCATCTTTAGTAAAACACATTTTTTTTAGAACGTTTAAAGATAGGTTTCAAGGCTTTATACCGGTTGATTTTTATCCTTTTAGGTTTTATTCACGCCAAGATAAAGATGATTTAATTTTAAATTTTCTGCCAGAAAGATTAAAACATAAAATTGCGTTCAAGAAACTTATCGAGATACAACTCCGAGAAACAAACATTAATGACTCTAAAGGTTTTGCTTTTTTAGTTAACATTCGTAGAAACTGGGTATTTAATATTTCATGTTTGGAACTATCTCAGGAAGGCTTTGATCTGATTGATTTTGAAGTATTACATACTGAAACGCTTCCGGGATTAGATAATATACTTGCTCCAAACGAAGATTTTGTAGGTGTAATAAAATCGATCAGTGACAATATAGCGATAGTTTCCACAAATGATGGTGACGAGAGTTATCAACTGAACGAACTCTTTATTCGTAAAACGAGGAGAAATATTCAAGCCTATTTAAACTTTGCTATTAATGAGCAAAAATGTGATCAAATATTAGAGGCTGTAAAACAAGAACGTATTAAAAAGCAAAATCCTGTTAGCCAGCTTGCTGAAATAAATAAGATTGCCAAGCACCTTTTTTCGGATAGTGATAATCCAATTTTGTTTCAAAACCGAGATGGTTTTTGTTTTAAAGTAGATACATCGCCATTGCAAGTTCAAAATAGCATGAATTTGCAAACACCAACATTTATCTATGATCATGCTGGCACAAAAAAGAATAATATAAATGCCGATATGGGACTGTCAAATTATGGACCTTATGACAGCATTAGTTTTGATATAAAAAATCCAAGAATAATAAGTATTTGTCATAGAGCCAAGAGAGGTGATTTCACAAGATTCTTGTCTCATTTAAAGGATGGTATAGCAAACTCTCGATACTTCCAAAAAGGATTACTTAAAAAATATGAGCTTCAAGACATTAATTTTGATATACAGGAAATTTCTGATTATGGCTTAAAGGACTATTTAAGTATAATAAGTAATTATGATAATGAGAAGCCACATCTTGCTATAATCGAGATACCTGATAGATTTAAAGCTCTTTCAGATAGAGACAATCCATATTATAAGATTAAGGCGAAACTGCTTTCTTTCGAAATACCGGTACAGTTTGTAAGATCATCTACCATATCTAACTATACGGAATATATATTAAACCCATTAGCTCTTCAGATTTATGCAAAGCTAGGAGGAACACCGTGGGTATTGCCCGCCCAAAGGTCGGTGGACAGAGAAATTGTAATAGGGATAGGACATAGTTGGCTGAGAAGTACAATATACAAGGGAGCTGAAAGTAGTCGTGTAGTGGGAATTACCACCTTTATGTCGAGTGACGGACAATATCTTTTAGGAGACAAGGTAAAAGATGTTCCGTACGAAAGTTATTTTGAAGAATTGCTCAAAAGCCTTAAAAGTTCTATTGGCCGTCTTTCAGATGAATATGCATGGCAAGAAGGAGATACTGTAAGATTGATTTTTCACATATTTAAACCGATTAAAAATGTGGAGTTTGGAGTTATTAGCCAGCTAGTTAAAGAGATTGGACAGTTTAATATCAAGTTTGCTTTCGTAACAATAAGCAAAAGCCATCCAAGCATTTTATTCGATACTAGTCAACAAGGAGAATCAAAATATGGATCGCATCAAATTATAGGAAAGTATATTCCAAAGCGAGGAAGTAATGTCTTTATAGATGATGAAACCTGTTTAGTACAGATGCTGGGAGCAAGGGAACTAAAAACGGCTAAGCATGGTATGAGTACCCCTATTCAAATTAAAATAAGAAAGCCTCAAGGAAATTATGATGATCCCGAATTAAAAGACTTGATGTTTTATGATTTGAATTATATCACCCAGCAGATTTATTCATTCACCTATTTATCCTGGAGAGGTTTTTTACCGAGAGAAGAACCTGCGACTATGCTGTATTCTAATCTTATTTCAAGACTACTTGGAAAAATGAGACATATACCAGAATGGGATGCTGATAAATTGAACTATACCTTAAAGCGAAAAAAATGGTTTTTATAGAAGAAAAGCATAGTTATTTGAGCAGTCTAGCCAATCAACCTAAGCAAGCTGCTTTGGTTGCCTTGGTTACCGATGAGGTATTTCAATTACCTCAAGGTAGCTTTTCAGAACCTGATACAATTTATTACTCGTCTATTCAGGCTATTAAAAAGAATTCAAAAGAAAGTTTTGAGTCTCAATATGCCAAAATATCAAAACGTAAAGTTTCTGAGAACTCTGTAGCTCCTTTTATACATGACGATTTCCTGATTTTTACATTGGTTATAGGGGTGCTGAAATTTGAATGTGATAAAGAATGGCTTTTGGGTGTCATCCGAAACCGAGCTAGAGGTAAAGTTACTACGAGTTTTGAAAATTTATTGATTGGTAATTATCTAAGCAAAGCCAATAATCAGTCTATGGTTTTGGTGTTTCTCTTTTTACTGGATAAATCAAAAATAACCAATGACCAATTGAATGAAGCGTACAATACAATGAGCGACACCAAAGAATCATTTAACAGCGACTTCATACGTATCGTGTACTACCGTGCATTCGATATTGTAATCCAGTTTAAGTTGCCTAGAGATGCCGATGAAGTATCTCGTTTATTAGAATTTGAGGGTCGTTTTAAAAAGCGAATCAATATTTTTTCAATTGTAGTATACAACCTTTTTATTATTGGGATTCTTTGTGGAGCATATAAAGCCTTTCAATTGCTACCTGAAGACAAAAAGCTATTTGTGAACGACTTGAATCTAATCTTAGGATTAGGTGCAGTTATAGGTTTGTCAGGAAACTTTATTCCTAAATTAAAAACCAAGTTTCAAGAAATGATATTAAGAGCCTTTGGCTACCAAAATACAAAGTAATTATGGCAGTACCATCTTTCAAAGAAGACCATATATCACAACTTCCAGCATTGAAACTACTGATGAATATGGGCTGGAAATACATTTCTCCAGAGCAGGCTTTAGAAGCTCGTGGAGGCAGAACCTCCAATGTTCTATTGGAAACTATTTTGAAGAACCAACTTCAATTAATAAACACTATAGAATACAAAGGAAAGGAGTTTCCTTTTTCAGATGCAAATATAAATAATGCAATTCTTGCTATACGTGACCTACCTATTCAGGACGGTTTTATTGCTGCCAATAAAGCATTTTATGAATTAATCACATTAGGCAGAAGCTTTGAGCAATCTATTTTAGGGGACAAAAAAAGTTTCTCATTTCATTATATAGATTGGAAACATCCTGAAAACAACACTTATCACGTATCAGAAGAGTTTAGTGTGCTCAGAAGTGGAAGCAGTGAACATTACCGCCCTGATATTGTATTGTTTATCAATGGTATTCCAGTTGTGGTTATTGAGTGTAAGAGTCCAAAGATCAAAGACCCAATCGACAAATCAATTGAGCAACATCTAAGGAATCAGCAGGAAGATGGAATACGTGCATTATATCAATACTCCAACTTGGCCATGGGACTGGCCACCAATGAAGCCAAATACGCCACAACTGCCACTCAGAAAGAGTTTTGGAGTTTTTGGAAAGAACTCTTTAAAACAAAAGCGGAAGAAACTGCTTGGCTCGATAAGCTCCAAGCTTTAAAAAATCAGCCATTACCTACCAACGAAAGAACAACGCTTTTTCAAGAACGGTATAAAAACGTCTGGACTTTCTTCCAGAACCTCGAAAAGGAAGAACAGGCGGTAACAGAACAAGACAAGCTACTATTTAGCATTTGTAAGCCAGAGAGACTTTTAGACCTATTCTTCAACTTCACTCTCTATGATGATGGCATCAAGAAAGTCACTAGGTATCAGCAATACTTTGCCGTTCACAATACCTTGGATAAGATCGTAAAAACAGATAGCGAAGGATTAAGAAAAGGTGGTGTAATCTGGCACACTCAGGGAAGTGGCAAATCCCTCACTATGGTCATGTTGGCTCAACTGATTGCTACGCATCCTCAAATCAAGAATCCTAAAATCATCTTAGTTACTGACCGTATTGATTTGGACGATCAAATCACAGAGACGTTTAAAAAATGTCAAATACCAGTAGAGAATGCTCAAACAGGCAAGCACTTGGTAGAGCTTCTTTCCGGCACAGGTGATACAGTTATCACTACTTTGATTCATAAATTTGAAGCGGCTGTTAATCAGGCCAAAGAAGGGTTTGATTCACCCGACATTTTTGTTTTGGTAGATGAAGGACATAGAAGTCAATATGGTACATTCAATATCAAAATGCAAAAGGTATTTCCTAAAGGTTGTTTTATAGCCTTTACAGGAACCCCGTTAATGAAGAAAGAGAAAAGTACTGCAAATCGCTTTGGAGGTTTGATAGATGTTTACTCTATTACCGATGCAGTTGAAGATGGAGCAGTAGTCCCCCTACTTTATGAAGGTCGCCACAACTTAATTGAAGTGAATGAAAAGCCTTTGGATAATTATTTTGATCGAATATCCGAACCTCTAACACCTTATGGTAAAGCTGCTCTCAAGAGAAAGTTTAGTTCCACCAATCAGCTTAATAAAGCGGAAGAGATTATCTACGCCCGTGCTTGGGATATTTCAGATCACTACGAGCAAAACGTTCAAGACATACTTTTTGGAAGTTTAAAAGCTAAAGGTCAGTTAGTAGCTCCAAATAAGACGACGGCTATACGATACCGTGAGTTTATCAGGCAAATAGGCAAAATAACCTGTGAAGTCCTTATTTCCCCTCCTGATGTTCGAGAGAATTATGAAGATGCCTTTGAAGAAAGTGACGACTTAATATTAAAGTTTTGGAAGGCCATGATGGATAAATATGGTAGTCCTGAGAATTATGAAAAGTCACTAATAAGTTCATTTAAGAAGCAAGATCAACCAGAAATCATCATAGTAGTAGATAAATTACTTACTGGATTTGATGCTCCTAATAACTACGTTTTATATCTCACCCGACAACTTAAAGAGCATACTTTACTTCAAGCTGTTGCTAGAGTGAATCGTTTAGCTCCAGGCAAAGAGCATGGATTGATTATTGATTATTATGGTAATTTGGAAAATCTGGATATGGCATTAGAGACCTACTCTGGAGCAGATAACTATGATGCAGCGGATTTGGAAGGGACATTAACCAATATTAGTGAAGAAATAAAGAGATTGCCTCAGGCTCACTCAGAAGTATGGGATATTTTCAAGGAAGTGAAAAATAAGTATGACGAACCGGCTTACGAAGAACTATTGCAGGATGAAGCTATTCGACACATTTTTTATGAAAAGGTATCGGCTTTTTCTCGCTTGTTAAAGCTAGCCCTATCGAGTTTTGAGTTTATCAGTAAAACTCCGGAGCAGCAAATAAGTAAGTACAAACAGGATGCTAAATTTTTCCTTGGATTAAGAATTGCGGTCAAACGAAGATACTTTGACGATCTGGAATATAAGGAATATGAGCCACAAGTTCAGAAACTCATTGACAAGCATATTACCACAGAAGGTGAAATTCTTCGTATTACTGAAATGGTCAATATTTTCGATAAAGAAGAAAGGGATCGTGAAGTTGAGAAGATAACCAGTAAGGCAGCCAAAGCCGATCATATTGCTAGCAGGACTATAAAAGCTATCAATGTGAAAATAAATGAAGACCCAGTTTACTATAAAAAACTTTCAAGACTTATTAGAGATACTATTGAAGACTATCACCAGCATCGTATTTCAGAAGCTGACTATTTAAATAAAGCGAGAGAATACGAAGATCAATTTCATAATGGTAGACAGGACAATGTGCCGGAGAACCTTACTGGAAATGATACCGGTATTGCCATTTATAATTTAGTGAATGAGATTTTTAAAGGAAACTTAAAGCGTTCGGAAGGCTCACAAAACATTGCTGCATTGATGGCTGAAGGTATTGACGAAGTTATTAAGTCTATTGTATTTGAAAACGGGAAGCCAATAATTGATTGGGTAAATAAATCAGATATTGAAGGAAGGATAAAAATTGATATTGATGATTATTTATTCGATTTAAAGACACAGCAAGGTATAGAATTGCCCTTTGACCTAATAGATGAATTGGTTGAAGAAGGAATTAAAGTAGCTAAATTGAAATATGTCTGAAACGCTTAACATACAATCTATAGAATTTGGTTCGAGAAAAATCACCTTTGAACTTTCTTATAAGGATCGTAAAACCCTTGGCATTCGGGTGTATCCTGATTGTAAAGTAAGGGTGATTGCTCCATATAATACCACAGAGGAAAAACTTGATGCCAAACTTCGGGAAAAAGCACCTTGGATCATTAAACAGCAGCTTGAATTTTTATCCTATCATCCATTAACACCACCAAGAAAATATGTTAATGGAGAAACTCATCTTTATTTAGGTAGGCAATATAAACTTAGAATAGAGAAGTCGGAAACTAATGAAGTAAAGTTATTTAGAGGAAGATTATTAGTGTTGAAAAAGGATAATACATCCGCTAAAAGTCTATTGTCTGAATGGTATAGAGAAAAAGCATTCGTTCATTTTGCGGAAACTTTAAAAAAAACAATTCCACTTTTTAAACGATTTGAGATTGATGAACCTGAACTCCAAATTAGACTAATGGCCACTCGCTGGGGAAGTTGTACCTCTCAAGGCAAAGTAATTTTAAACCCTGAATTGATAAAGGCTCCTAAAGGAAGTATTGAATATGTCATTATTCATGAATTATGCCATTTGGTTCACCATAATCATACTCGAGCATTTTATGCTTTACAAGAAGCAATCATGCCAGATTGGAAAAAATGGAAAGAAAGACTTGAAACGTCTTTGATATGATACAACAGGTATAGGTATAAAAATATTAATTAAAAAACAGAAATATGGAATATGACTAATACAACAATAACTTATAAGCAAAAATTTGAAGAGTCTGAGCATAAAGCCCACTATCAAAATATAGCCACAAAAATTCTTCGTGATATGAATGATTTACGTTCTAAAGCACAAGATTCGGTAACAGCTCCAAGGCGATGGATATGGGAACTAATACAAAATGCTAAAGATGTTCATTATGATAACGGTGTTAATATAAGAATAGACTTTGAAGATGATGATTTGCTTTCAAAGGTTATCTTTAGACATAATGGCAAGCCGTTTACAGCTGATAATATCCGCTTTTTAATTGAACAAATTTCTACAAAAGATCGGGCAAAAGATACTGATGGCAAACGAAAAAATACAGGAAGGTTTGGTACAGGTTTCTTAACCACGCATCTTCTGTCTGAAGTGGTGACAGTAAATGGAGTAGCAAAAGAGCCAGAATTACCATACAGGAAATTTACATTAACATTAGACAGAAGTGGATATGAACTTGAAGAGATTACCACAGCTGTTCAAAAAGCAAAGGACTCGGTTGCTAATCTGGACGAAATAGAACCTTATAAATCATATAATAAAGACAATCTTAACACGTCTTTTTCTTATTCACTACCCGATAAGCTTAGTATTCAAATAGCAAATGCTGGATTCGAAGATTTGCAAAAATGTTTACCTTTTGCTTTACTTTTTGTAAATGAAATAGAAGCTGTAGAGGTGTTCCACCTTAATCATCTTTACTATACAAATAAAAATAAAGCTGAAGAAACTTCCTTGGAATATCGATCCGTATTCATACAAAAAGGAGATAAAGATACTACCGAAGAATTGACATATGTAAAGCTAACTAAAGGTTTTACGAATATTGTCGTTCCCATTAATACTAATGGGGGTGAAATAGAAATCCTTCCCATTAATAAAGATACGCCTAAGCTATTCTGTGATTTCCCACTTATTGGGACGGAAATATTCCCTTTTCCTGTTATTGTTAATAATCCAAATTTTAATCCAACTGATCCTAGGGATGGAGTATTTCTTAACAGTACAGAACAAAGGTCGAACCCACTAGTTCAAGAGAATAAAAAAATAGTCGATGAAGCTATTGAGCTATATTTTATTCTCCTAGATTTTGCCATCGAAAACAAATGGAAAAATTTACATTTATTAGCAGAAATAACACCACTTAAACAATCACCTTATTGGATTAATGAAAGTTGGTTCAACGATTCTGTTTTAAAACCTTTGAGATCAAAGATTTTACGGTCGAAAATAGTTAATACAGCAGATGGAAATCTAACAGCAATTTTAGGCGATGATGATAAAGCTTATATCTGGTTTCCATATTCTAATAGAAAAGAAATTCGCGAAAAAATGTGGGGATTGGCAAAAGAGTGGTTTCCGCACCAGCTCCCTGCAAAAGATCAAGTTGAATTATGGTATCGTTTAGCATGGAATGAGTGTGCTAAACTAACTCTAGATCAGTTTTCTGCTTTTGTAGAATATAAAAAAAAGGTAAGTGACTTAGAAAAAGTTTTAGCAAATCGATCTGGGATTGAATGGCTCAATGACTTCTACTTATTATTAAAGCTAGATGAAAAAGAATTCCACTCCATAATGGAAAATAGAGTTTTGATTCCTGACCAAAACGGTGATTTTTGGAAAAAAGCACAATTAAGCCTAGACAAAGGAGATATTGAGGAGACGTTTAAAGATATCCTAAAAGAATTTGGAAACGACATAAGAGCAAAACTCGCAGATAATCAAATAGGCGTTGATTTTGGTGACAAAATAATTGATCAAAGCTATGTTATAAAAGAGATTACTTCTGAAGTGAATTCCAAAACAATTGACAGGGAAGTAGCCCAAGAGTTCCGCAATGCATTGAATCAACTTCTATTATATTTTCGAAAGTACCCGGAAAAAGCAAAACAATTATTCCCCACAATATATCGAAGTAAACATTTGCTATATGATGACGAGGAAATTCTTGAGAATATTGATAAAGCTGAACAATTAGATGATCTATTGAAAGAGTTTAACGTAAACTCTACAGAAGATTTAAGGGCTTTGCTTGGTGAAAACACTAATGATGAAAACAATTTGTTACCTATAACTCAAGAGCTTTTAGTTAGCATGGGAATTTCTAATATAGAAGATTGGAAAAAGGCGTTAGAAGATAAGGATTTAAAATCCCTGTTCGCTCACGATTCTATCCCTACTACTGATATGTTTGTGCTAGCACAGTCATTTATTGCACAAGCGAAACAAAGAGTAATCGACCATTTGGAAACTTTAGATGAATATGATTTATCGTTGATGGATGATCAGACGGCTACTACAATTTTAGCGGGAATTTATAAAAATAATCAGCCTATAAGTATTGTATTTCGTCCTGCTTACAGTGGAGAGGTTATTATCTATTATGGTTCGGAACGTGACACGCTAGATTATGAATCATCCGAACTATGGGTTGACGATGGTACTGATGTTAAGCAAATAACTTTAGGACATATTTTGAAATCAGCACAAATAAGAAAATTCCCCATTTAAAGATGAAGCAAGAAACGATATCGGATATTTCTAATATAATTGGAAAACCAGAAGGGGAAAAATTAGAATACAAGTCCGTTTTACCTCCTGCTAGAACTTTGGGACAGATTATTTGTGCATTTGCTAATTCTGCAGGAGGAATAATAGTATTAGGGGTAACAGAGCGAAATGGAAAAATGATTGTGCATGGTTTAAGTGAAGATTTTCGTGCCAATTCAATACTTCACAAAGCTCTGGATTTGCTTTCTCCGAAACCCAATATTAACTACAACTACTATCTACATCAAGAGAAAAGAGTTTATGTTATTCAGGTAGAAGCTTCATCTGATTTGGTTACGATAGAAGGTAAAATTTACCAAAGAAAGGGTTCTGTAAATGTTCTTAATAATCCCAATGAAATTAATATCACTAATACATACATTGGAATTAGCAGTTTATTCATTGAACTTAATAATTATCAGAATAGTTGTTCCGGTTCAATGTCTAAATTTATAGATCACTATAAAAGCCTATTAAATATTGTTTCTGATCTTGATCAAATTCTCTACCCAGAGCAACCTTCCATTGCCACTACAAATAATGAAGGAAAAATTCTAATGCGAATACTATTTTCATCTTGTGCCGATAACTTTGAGACCTATTTATCGGATTTATTATATGAAATATATCTAGCAAAGCCAGAGACTCTCAAGTCGGACCAACAAGTTTCTATAAAAGAGGTTTTAAATTGTAGCGATATTCAGGAGTTCATTGATTATATCGCTAAGAAAAAACTCAGCAAGCTTCAAAGAGGCAGTGTTAAAGGGTTCATCTCTGAGAATAATCAGATAAGAGATCTCAAATCAATAACAGATCAGGAACAGAATGAAATAGAAAAGATACTTCAGATTCGACATTTATATGCACATAAGAATGGGGTTGTTGATGAAAAGTTTCTTCAATACTTTCAGGGTGAGTTTTCTATTAATCAGCAGCATGAGCTGTCATTAGATAAATTTTTGGAGCATATTAAATACTTGTTGATGATTGTTAGAAAAATAGATAATTCTGCAATTAATAAATATAATTTAGCAACGATATAGAATTATAGTATAAGAGAATGTAGGGCGCATAATAACAAGGTTTCCCCACCACATTTTGAGTAGGATAAAAAAACACGTAATAGGTAGCTTTGTATTTGAGAAAATGCAAAGTGAAAATGGAGCGAGGAGAAACTCAAAATATAGAATACAAGCAGGCTTGGAGGGATGAATACCTGAAATGGATTTGTGGATTTGCCAATGCAAAAGGAGGGCATATTTATATTGGTATTGATGATAATGGAAATATTATCGGCGTAGATAATCACAAAAAGTTAATGGAAGACATTCCAAATAAGTCCGTTAACCATTTAGGAGTTGTGGTTGATGTGAATCTGCATGCGGCTGAAGGAAAAAACTATCTTGAAATTATCGTTCCGATTAGTAATGTACCCATTGCTTATCATGGAGTTTATCACTACCGAAGCGGAAGCACCAAACAAGAACTTAAAGGAATTGCTTTACAAAATCTGTTGCTCAATAAAATGGGAAAGAAATGGGAGGATATGGCAGTTGAAGGAATAACATTTTCCGACCTTAATGGTAATAGCATTCAAAAATTTATTATTAAAGCAATTGAGAAAGATCGTATTCCTCCAAATACGCTAAAGATTGGCAAACAAACCCTATTCAAAAACCTTGGACTTCTTACAGAAAAAGGGCAGCTAACAAATGCCGCCGTTTTATTATTTGGGAAAAATCTAATCAAGGTATCGGTAACGGCAAGTTTCAAGATTGGGCGATTTGGAAAGTCCAGCCATGATCTTTTATTTCAAGACATAGTTGAAACCAATATTTTTGAGATGGCTGATAAAGTAATCGAAATCCTTAAAACCAAATATTTGGTTAGACCTATTTCCTATAAGGGATTGGAGCGTATGGAACCGTTGGAATATCCAGAAACGGCATTAAGAGAAGCAATATTGAATGCTATTATTCATAAGGATTATTCCAGCACATATACCTTTCTTCGAGTGTATGATGATCGATTACTTTTATGGAATCCGGGAACTTTACCAGAGGAATTGACAATTGATAAACTAAAACAAGAACATTCATCCTATCCCCGAAATCGAAATATAGCCAATGCATTTTTTAAAGCTGGTTATATCGAATCCTGGGGGCGAGGGATAAATAAAATCATTGATGCCTGTAAAGAGGCAGGATTGCCTGAACCGATTATTGAGGAAGATCAAGGTGGAGTAAGTGTTATTTTTCTAAAAGATATTTATACAGAAGAAATTCTGAAAACATACAATCTTGAATCTCGACATATAAAGGCCTTATTGTTTATTAAAGAGAATGGTCGAATTAATAATAAACAATACCAAGCACTTTTTGAAATCTCCAAGAGGATGGTGTCTTATGATTTACAAATGCTTGTTGATAGAAATTTTATAACCAAAATAGGTTCCACAGGAAAGGGGACCTACTATATTCTCCAAAGGGGAAATAAAGGAGTAAAATAGTCTCCAAAAGGGCAATAAAAGAGCAATTGTACAAAAACTATATATATTGAATCTGCCTCTGTCTCCACACAGGTAATTACTTTGTTCCGATTTCCAAAATCCAAACGCTCATGCAAGGTATGTTTGTGGTGTTGGTAAATACCTTTTGTGAACTGGAAAATTCATTTATAGTAGAGTGATACCTGCAAGGATTGAATAAATTTGCAACTCAAATGCTAAAGTAATGAACGAAATTATGGATCAGGATTATCATCCTAAATTTATGTTGAGAGCAATTGAGCTTTCGAAAATGGCATACAAGAGCGGCAAAGGTCTTCCAATTGGCTGTGTAATTGTTAGAAATGGTAAAATTATTGGAGAGGGACATAATGAAATTTTTGAGCGGGTCAATCCAACATCACACGGAGAAATGGTCGCTATTGAAAGGGCTTGCAGAAATATCAATGATCTTCAATTATCTGAATGCCAAATGTACACCACATTAGAGCCCTGTCCTATGTGCTTAGGTGCTATTTATTGGGCAAAAATTCAAAAAGTCTATTATGCGAATACAAATGCTGATGCCGCTAAAGTTGGGTTTGATGATACATTTATATTTGATGAATTACGAAAAAGTGCCAATGAGCGTAAAATTAATTTCTTATATGTGCCCGATAAAAATGCACTAACCGTTTTAGAAGAATGGAAATCCAAAGATTTAATATCTGCCCAACCTTGGAATGGTAAATAATGTCAATTAATCTTGTCCGTCAAATTATTGTTCCATTCAAGTTATAGGTATCAGGCACAATGATATTAATACTGATAGTAGTAAATTGTGATAAACTATTCTTAGTCCAATATAGGAAGTCCATAAGGAGTTCATTGAAAGAAAATACTATATTTCTTCAAAGGGGCAATAAAGGGGCAAAAACGCCTTTAAAGGGGCAATAAAGAAGCAATTGAACAAAACTACTTCATAAATAAGTGGTTTGATTTTTTAAGCAGCTAGTATATCAGCTAAAAGCTTTAAATCCTCTATTAATTGGTTCGAGTTTTGTACCATATCGTTCACAAAAAGCCTTTGAGAAATCAAAGGCTTTTTTGGTTTATATACTTTCTTTACTATTCCTCATCATTATCTTAAATAATTAAAATTTTTACATTTAATTAACAATTATATAAAGCTGTTTTTCAGTTTGTTATGTTAATTTTAACATACAATTTAAAAAACACCTTATCATGAAAAAATTATTACTCATTACATGTGCCCTTTTTTTTGTTAATATTTATGGTCAAGACAAAGACATAAATATTACTAACATTAAAAACCAGACCTCTAGCTTATCAGAAGAAAAAAAGAAAACTGAACAGGAAATTGAACAACTCAATAAAAAATTGAGTGAGATAACAAAAGATCTTGACAAACTCAGAGAGAAAGAAGACGACAGCCTAAAAACCATAATTTATGATTTTAGCAAAGGACATTATACCAGATACAAAGTAAAACCCAGAGTTGGTATACCGGTTGTTTATAAAATTATCAATATTAACAGGCTGGCTTATGACATCACTATAACATCGGAAGATATTGCCATTGCAGATGAATATTTTAATCCTGAAATACAGAAAAAAATAGAAGAAACTGCAAAACAGTCTAGTAGTGATGAGACTATAACAACTAAAAATGTAACCAGCCCTACTTTAACAACACAACAAATTAAAGAAAACAGTAAAACAGCAGATGAAAAATTAGACAAAGAAATAGAAAATATACAAAAGAAAATTAAAGAACAAAATGATGAATATAAAAAAACTAACAGTGATATTAGCGATTTAAAGTCTAATATCGCCCAGCTAGATAACCTTCTTAAACAATTAGATAAAAATGATGAAGAATTCGTTAAAACTGAAAAAGATATTACAGAAAAAAGAGAACAACTAAATAAAAATTTTGAAAGTTTAGAAAATCAAAAAATAAAATTAGAATATTTAGAACAAGAGTTATCTTCACTTCGACTAGAAAAAGGAACTCAAGAGAGTATTCAAGAAAGTATCTACTCTACCTTTGATAAACTACGTAAAGCATATGCAAATGTTGTTTCAAAAAGTAAAGAAGTTTTAAAACTTGAAAATGACTATTTCGAATATAGAGCACTTGCTGTAAGTACTACCCTGAGCTATGATACATATATTGAGAAAAGTGAGAATAAAATTTGTAACAGAATAGACTTAGCAAAAAAAATTCTTCAAGAGTATGAAATAAAAATTACCGAATTCAATGAACTTTATAGGGAGGCGGTTAATAACTGGAGACTCTTAGACAAATTAGAAACTAATGCTAAAGATAATACCCTATTAAGATATAATTTAATAAAAAGTGAAGTTGATAACATCCAAAAAATTATAGCTTCAAAAAAGATTTTTGATATGTTAATACAGGTAATTTCTATTAATAACATTCTCTCAAATAAAAATTCATATGAATTTGCTTCTTCCCCTATACAGCCTTTAGAAGATTATGTATCATTTTCAGTTAAATTAAAACGAAAGCATCCCGATTTACAGTCTGAAGCAAAAGACAGAGAGTTTTCCCCCTATCTAGAATACACCAAAGGCGGAGTTCGTTTTGATTTTAGTACAGGTGCAGTTTTTGACTTTCAATTAGCCAAAAACGAAAATAATTATTATTATGGAGAATATATAATTGAAGATTATAAAGACTCTTTAGGACAAATTACAAGTAAACAGATTAAAGGAATAGGACGAGACAGGTTCAAGCCTTCCTTAGCAGGAATGTTTCATACAAGCTTTAGGGAAAATGGTAATTTTAGCTTTGGGCTAACTCTTGGCGCTTCACTAAATGTTGAAACATTTGAGCTAAACTCTCTTTTCCCGGGAGTTAGCCTCTTGATTGGAAAAAAACAAAAATTTATTTTCACAGTCGGACCAGCTTTCAAAAAAGTTGAACTATTAAAAGAAAACTACCAGCTTAATCAGGATTATGACCCCACTCAACTTAATGATAGTGTAGAATTAACTACCTCTAAATATAGGATAGGATTATTTTTTGGGATTACATATAACTTAACAAACGAACAAAAAAGTAAATTTAAAATACAATAAATTTAAAAGCCTTTGATTTCTCAAAGGCTTTTTGGGTTTATACAAGTATATTAAAATTTAGCTCGTTATTTCCAGTGAGTGTATCTCCTCCTCCACAATATTAAAGTGATATTGCAATACTAGGGGACTCCCGGGAAAAGAACCGGAAATTTCTGCACTTAAAATACTGGTATCAGTTCCCGTTTCAGCATAAGCTACGGGCTTCATCATAACCTGATATCTTTTATTCGCATCTTCTATCCAGGCTTTAATTTCCTTTTTTCCTTTATACGTTTTTCCTTCATCAAAAACCTCAGCATTTTCAGAAAAACAATCTGTATAAGCTACAGCATCAAAATCATTTTGTGCTTTTACTAAACCTAATACTACTTTTGGTAAATCTGTTGTATCCATAATATAAAATTTTTAAACGGTAGGTATAGTACCACCGTCAATTACAAACTCTGTTCCTGTTAAATAATCCGCTTTGTGTGAAACTAAAAAACCTATTAGTTCTGCCACCTCTTCAGGCTTAGCTGGTCTTCCGTAAGGTATCCCTCCCAAGCTATCCATTACTGTTTGCACTGCCTCGTTAAAAGTAACACCTGTCCTTTCAGCAATTTCATTCATCATAGATGTAGCACCATCTGTTTGAATCCAGCCTGGAGAAACCGTTAATACACGAACACCCTTTGGAGAAACCTCATTAGACAGGTTTTTACTATAATTAATCAATCCTGCTTTTGCTGCCGCATAAGGCAAGGTAGAATCATATAAGGGTAATTTTCCCTGAATAGAGGCTATATGAATAATAACACCTTTCTTTCGGGTTATCATTTGGGGTAAAAAAGCCCTATCCAAACGGACAGGTGCAAGCAAATTGGTTTGAATACTTGTTTCCCAATCACTATCATTAAGCGAAACAAATCCACCTCCCTTAGTATCAGATCCGCCTAAATTATTAATCAAAATATCAAGCTTGCCATATTTAGCCATAACCTCATCAACAACCTTTTTAGTTCCATCTGCCTTACTTAAATCAGCCGCAATGAAAAACAAATCTTTATTTTCCTGAGCAGGACTGTTCCTAGCAGTAATAATTACAGTTGCTCCTGCTGCATACAACCTTTCTGCTATCGCTTTACCGGTTCCTTTAGTACCTCCTGTTACCAAAGCTACTTTACCTGTAAGTTCTTTGTTAAAATTAAATTCCTGTGTCATCGTTTATTACTTTTATACAAAGTTCAGGAGTATGTATTGTTTGTACAAGTACGGAAAACCGAATTGCATAGGGATAAATTATTCCCCTATTGTACACTTAGGAACATTGGGGTAACTTTGTAGTATGTATGAGAGAAAAATACCTTTAAACCTAAATTGCGGACTCGATTTAATTGGAGAAGTCCTATATGGCAAATGGAAAATCCGTTTACTGTGGTTTATTAACGAAGGAAATAAACGTCCGAGTGAGTTACAACGTAAAATCCCCGATGCTTCACGAAGGGTTTTAAATATGCAGTTAAAGGAATTGGAAAAGCATGAATTGATTGCCCGAAAAGTATATGCCGTAGTTCCGCCAAAAGTTGAATATTCCCTAACTGATTTTGGCAAAACATTACTCCCGGTTATTACACTTATGGGTGAATGGGGTGATAAAAATGAAGAAAGATTGCGAAATGTGATTACTAAATAATCTAAAACCTCACTACTACACTACCGCCAAACTGCTCTCCGTTATAAAACGGCATTGCCATAGCGGTTACCTTACTTTCTGTATTACCTCCTTTAAACACCTTGTTCTTTAAAAAAGGATACACCCAGTAGGCTATTTTAGTACTCAGTATACCAATACCTGCCCCGGCAGCCACATCGGTTAGCCAATGCCTGTTATTATATATACGCATTAGTCCGGTTCCGGTAGCTACCACATAGCCCGATATACCATACCAAAGAGATTTGTGCTTATACTCCTGCATTAAAAACTCGGCCCCGGCAAAAACAGTAGCCGTATGCCCCGACGGAAACGAATTGTATGATGTAATATCAGGTCGCTGCACATTAGTAAGCTTCTTTATACTACGTACGCTTGTAAAAGTTACCAATAGCGATGTAGTTAGAATAATGGTACGGTCACCAAAGTTATGCTCTCCTTCTACTCCAACTAAATTTAAGGCATATACCGAAAGCATGGGTACAAAACGGGTAACATCATCCACCCTTCGCTCCTTATGCTCATTTTCCAAAACCTTAGTCCTTATATCAGTATTCAGCTTTTTAATATCGTCGTTATGTAACCCAATTACCCCATAAGCTATAAGCGCACTTGGAATTATAACCTGTTTTACATTAAAGTGATACTTAGCATCCGAAAAATCGTTTACCTTAACCGTATCATTAGCAAACTTATTATCCTGTGCTGCAAGCCATAACGGAAAAAACACCAACAGTAAAAACAGCTTTTTCATCATAGTATAGGGGTCGTATTAACATCTGTAAGGCGCCAAAATAAGGAAATAAATTCCTATTAAACAAAACTAAAATTTTATCGTTACGGCTGCTCCCAGCTGCTCTCCGTTATAATAAGGCATTGCCATGGCAGATATTTTCTTTTCGCCGTTTTTACCTTTAAAAACTTTATCTCTTAAAAACGGATAAACCCAGTAGGCAAACTTAGTACTCAGTATCCCTATACCTGCACCGGCAGCCACATCGGTTAGCCAGTGCCTGTTATTATACATCCTGAACATACCGGTACCGGTCGCCACAAGATAACCCGATATACCATACCATATAGATACATCTTTATACTCCTGCCATAAAAACTCGGCTCCGGCAAAAGCGGTAGCAGTATGCCCCGACGGGAACGAATTATACGAACTGCCATCTGGTCGTAACTGGTGTGTAACCGATTTAAGCGAAAGAACGGTACTACTCATTACAATGTAAGATGTAGCCATGATAATAGTCCTGTCTTTAAAATTATGCTTTCCCTCTACGCCCGAAAAGTTAAGGGCATAAACCGATAGTACCGGAGCATACTGCATAAAGTCATCAATAGTAAGTTTTTGATCAATATCCTCAACCACTTCATTACGTATACTGTAATTAATTTTTTTACACTGTCCGTTATCCAATCCTATCACACCATAGCCAACCAGTGCCGCGGGTATTACCAGCTGGCGGAAATTATAACGGTGGTGTTTTGTAGCTGTGGTATCGGTTATAGTGTCGGTTTGGGTTTGCTGCGCTTTTACTACATAAGGGCAAAGTAGTAAAAGTAAAATCAGTTGTATTATCCTATTCATTTTATAGTACGGTATTTATCTCTTTAACGGACAGCTCCTTAAAAAAATTGAATACCAAAACCAATCTTAAGCCAATCTTAAATTTGAATTCAAACCACCAGAAACTGTAGAACCTCTACACATCAAGGCACGCAGTTCCCCATAAAAACAGTTAAAATACGCCCCTATTCCCCAAAAAAACCTAACGGCACAGTTATTTCATTATACTAAGCGTAACCGAGAAATATAAATAAAAAGACTATGAAAAATCTATTTTTATCGGGCGCTTTAATGCTGGCTTTAGCACTAAACGCCACAACCGTTAACCCAACAACAAACATTAACGAATGTACAGCGGTAGCAAATCATCAGGAAAAAGAGTATAAAGTAATTGAACAGGGCGACATTGCACCGGAAGTACTTAAAAGTGCGGTAGACAAATACGGAGGATATTCATTAGTAAACGCTTATGTAGCAGCCGATGGTACCGACTATAAGTTTATATTAACTAAAGACGGTAAAGATCTTACCGCATACTTTAAAAACGACGGAGAATTTATTAAAGAGGAAACAGCATAATCCATAATCCTTAAATAGTAATTAACAACCAGAGAGGGGGCATTTGCCTCCTCTTGCCTTTTATACCATTACAGTTTACTTATCTTTAAGCTAATACCAGTTTTTTCGGCTGTAGTTTTTGCCAAACTGTAAGCCGTTTCAAAATTCGTTCGGGCCTTTGCATTATCAATACCTGTATACAGTTCGCCAAGCAGTATATGATAAAAATGATTGTTTTGCAGGTTTAGTTTTTCTGCTTCAACAAGAGCTGCTTCTTTCCCATCTGCCCTATACAATGCATAAGTACGGTTTAATGCAACTGCAGGGGAATAATTAATAAGCAACAACTGATTATACAACTGCAATATTGATTGCCATTTGTTAGGCGTATTGTCATTAAGGCAATGATGATAGGCAATTTGAGCCTCAATATGGTAAGAAGTAACCTCATCACCCTGCAAGGATGCGTTTAAATAATATATCCCCCGTTGAATCATATCATTATCCCATAAGTCAGGATTTTGTGCCTCATACAATATGTGGGCATTCTCATTATCCTGACGGGCATCAAACCTTGAGGCATGAAAACACATTAAGGCAATCAACGCATTGGTTTTTGGCTCATTGGTAATTTCGTTATCCATAAGCATAAGTCCCAAGCGTAAAGCCTCTATGCAAAAATCTTTTCGTAAAATATTACTTTCGGTTTTAGAGTAATAACCTTCATTAAAAAGCAGGTAAATAATATGCAATACATTATCCAGCCGGACACTTATCTCATTTTTTGGCGGAAGCTCCATTACTACAGTTTCAGTACGTAATTTTTCCTTTGCTCTAAAAAGCCTTTTGTTTATTGTTTCTTTGTTAGACATAAAAGCCTCGGCAATCTCATCAATACCAAAACCACACAGTATGCGAAGTGCCAAACCTATTTGTGCTTCACTGGCTATAGCCGGATTACAAATAGCAAACAGCATTTGCAACTGACTGTCCTTTATATGTTTTGGAGAGAAATCAGGTTCATCGGTCGTCTTTTCAGCATTATGCTTTACATGTGGAGCTACCCTCTCATCAAATATCTTATTTCGTCGAAAATGATATAGGGTTTTCTGTTTTGCCACAGCATACAGCCAGGCAGTAGGATTATCCGGTACCCCTTTACTCTCCCAGGTTTCGGCAGCTAACAGAAAGGTATCACTCACCACATCCTCAGCAACTTCTATGTGTGCCAATCCATAAATGTTACTTATAACAGCTACCATTTTAGAGAATTCCTGCTTAAAAAGCTCTTTTAGGTTTATGTTTTCCATACAAAAGGAGAAACCCGCCTGTTAAGCGGGTTTATATTTATTTAAGGTATTTATACAAAAATAGGACGAACCTCAACACTACCTCCCCTATCCATAGCAGGGCAACCGTGTGCCAGTGTTACGGCCTCTTCAAGTGTATCGGCCTTTACCACTATCAAACCACCAAGACATTCTCTTATTTCCACAAAAGGACCGTCGGTCACTACTCCTGCGGGTTTAAGCACTTTACCTCCCGATGCCAGTCGTACACCCGCTTCACCTATAAGTTTACCCTGTGCTGCAATACCGCCTATCCAGTCCTGCCATTTTTTTTCAACAGCAGGTTTTTCGTCTTCAGGTAAAGTATCAAAGTCTTCTACATGGCGAAATAATAATGCAAACTCTTTCATAGTTTTAATTTTAAGGATGAATATAAAAATTTTAATAACATCATTTAATTATTATTTACATGATGTGCATGCATACCCGGCACATAATTACCCGCTGGTGTACGAAAGGCAACATTTAACCTGTTAAAGCCGTTTATTGCGATTATTGCTATAGTAAGATCTATAAGTTCCTCTTCACTAAACTCTTCCCTTGCATAAGCATAAACAGCATCCTTAACATGACCTTCGGCTAGGTTGGTTACCGCTTCGGCCCAGGTAAAAGCAGCACGCTCACGATTACTATACACAGGCGATTCTTCCCAGGCAGAAAGCATGTATAATCTCTGTTCGCTCTCTCCCAGTTCCCTTAAATCTTTGGCATGCATATCAAGGCAATAGGCACATCCGTTTAGTTGTGACACCCTAAAGTAAATGAGATGCAGCAACTCTTTCTCTATAGCCGATTTTGCTAAATAAGCCCCAAAGCTGAATAATGGTTTCAAGGCATTGTAACGTTTTTCAAAAGGATTTGTTCTCTGTTCCATTTTTCTTAATTTTTGATTGATTAATAATTGAACTACACCCTAATGATGACTGAAAAGAAACAAATTGGACACGATTATGAAAAAAATTGAAAAATAACTCCAATAAACATGTAAACCCTTGTATTCACTATCTTTACATAAGAATTATTTTTTAGTAAAATGAATACTGACACCGTAATAATCACCGATTTCTCTCCCGAATACAAACAGGCTTTTAAACAACTTAACGAAGAATGGATTTCCAAACACTTTGTAATGGAAGAAGCCGACTATAAAGCACTTGATAATCCCGAAAGTTATATACTTAATAAGGGTGGATACATTATTATGGCACTATATAATAATGAACCCGTAGGGACCTGCGCCCTAATTAAAATGGACGATGAGAAATATGATTTCGAACTCGCCAAAATGGCAGTTTCACCAAACATACAGGGAAAAGGCATTGGCAAAAAACTGATGCAGGCCGTAGTTGACAAAGCTAAAGGCAAAGGAGCCAGATGGCTTTACCTGGAAAGTAACACCATATTAACCCCTGCTATTACGCTATACGAAAAAACGGGCTTTGTAAAAGTAGAAAGGGCTGCAACACCTTATGAGCGTTGCAATATCCAAATGGAACTGGAATTAAAATAACCCCTTAACCGACTCTACAAAGTAAGGCGAATCGTTCCATTGTATCTTTTTGTATTTAAACTCCTGCTTCATACTATGAGGCAGGCAACTGTAAAGGGCTTCGCTTATTTTTTGAAGCAACAGTTTGCGCGAAAAGGTTTCGGCTACCACCAGGCTAATTTCCCTTACCGGCTTTGGATCATTAAACTCCTTGTAAAGCGGGTTTTCCTTTTCGTTAATTACACTTAATAAAGGTAGTATGGCAAAACCCAAGTCGGCTTTCACAAGATTTTTTAATGTTTCAATCGAACTTATATCATAGGTAAATCCGTCGTGCTTGTCGGCACTTCCCGTTAATCCGCAAATATCAAGCAGCTGCGCATTATAACAGTATTCATGCTCCAATAATAACAACTGAGGCTTATCCTGTGGCTGCAATTCATAATGAGTAGCCCCAGCCATAGGGTGGTTACTGTTAAGATAAGCTACAAATGGCTCGTAAAATACAGGGCGTTCCTTTAAACCATTAGCTCCCGTAGGTGTTGCCATAAGAGCAATATCTATATCACCTGTAAGAGCATCGTTTATTAATAACCCTGTGGGGAGTTCCTTTATGGTAAAATGAATTTTTGGAGCCACCTCCTTCATCTTCTTAATAAACTGTGGAACCAAGTAAGGCGACAGCGTAGAGATTACCCCAATAGTACACTCCCCTTCCAGTTGGTTTTTTTCATGAATTACAAAATCCCTTATATCATCTACCTCCCTTAATATCTTTTTGGCACGGTTTATAATTTCCTTTCCGGGTGTAGTAGGCTTTAAAGGTACTTTAGTTCTGTCAAATATCTTAATACCTATTTCCTCTTCTAAATTTTTAAGTTGAATGGTTAATCCGGGTTGGGTTACCATACATTCCTCGGCAGCCTTAACAAAGTTACGGTGTTCGTCCAGTGCCACTATATATTTTAATTGCTGAATCGTCATAATTATAAAATATTTTTATAAAGGTAAAAAATTATTAATTTGATTTATATATCATACTACAATAATTTTGACTCATCAAATCGAACGAAATATAAATTTAAAACTGAATACGATGAGAACAATACTTTTATCAGCAATCATGTTACTGGGAGTAACAGTTGCACAGAGTCAAACAGACATTACCCTTGCAGGGAACTACAGCGTGGAAAAAAACACCCGCGAATTTTTAAAAGCAGTACATAGCGGTAACGGTCCGCAAATTTATGAGCTATCTATAGCAGATGCCCGCAACGTACTTATCAATGCACAAACAGGCGATTATAAAAGACCTGATGCCGATGTGGAAGAACGCACCATTACCCAGGACGGAAAAACAGTTTCCATTAGAATAGTAAAACCAAAAGGAGGTAAAGAAAAACTACCCGTACTAATGTATTTTCATGGTGGCGGATGGATATTAGGTAACGCCTTTACTCACGACAGATTGATTAAAGAACTGGCAGTAGGCGCTAATATAGCCGTAGTATTTGTAAACTACACTCCGGCACCCGAAGCACAATTCCCTGTGGCTAATGAAGAAGCGTATGCAGCAACAAAATGGATTAAACAAAACGGAGCATCCATAGGGCTTGATACTACAAAACTTGCCGTAGGTGGCGACAGTGTGGGCGGTAATATGGCAATAGCCGTAACCCTTATGGCTAAAGAGCGTAAAGGACCTCAAATTGACTTTCAGTTACTGTTCTACCCTGTTACTAATGCCGAATTTGATACCGCTTCATACCAGCAATTCTCAACCGGGCACTTTTTAACCCTTAATGCTATGGTTTGGTTTTGGGATACTTATGCTCCAAACAAAGCCGACAGGGATAATATAACCGCATCACCTTTAAGAGCCGATATTGAACAATTAAAAGGATTACCGGAAGCACTTGTAATAGTAGCCGAAAATGATGTACTGAGAGATGAAGGCGAAGCCTATGCAAAAAAACTGAATGCAGCAGGAGTTAAAGTAACCGCTACAAGATACATAGGTACTATACACGATTTTGTAATGCTAAACCCTATTACCAATACGCCTGCACCAAGAGCAGCAATAAAACAGGCTATTGATGCCCTAAAAGAAAAACTGAATTAATTATCACAAACAAATAATAACAACAACTTTTAAAATTTAATATCATGAAATTTACAAGAAAAGCAACAGCAAACTGGAAAGGAACAGGAATGGAAGGTACAGGTAAAGTATCTACACAAAGTACAGTATTAAACGACACTCAGTTATCATTCAAAACCAGATTTGCAGATGGTGTGGGTACTAACCCCGAAGAGTTACTTGCAGCTGCACACTCCGGATGCTTTACCATGCAACTAAGCTTCCTGCTTAACGAAGCCGGATTTACAGCCGATAATCTTGATACCGAAGCTAAAGTAACTTTTGAAGATGGAACCATTACCACTATAGTACTGGATCTTACAGGAAGTGTACCGGGTATAACAACACAGCAGTTTAGCGAAATAGCCGATAAAGCAAAACAGATATGTCCTATATCAAAAGCTATAAATGCAGATATTAGCCTAAACGTAACATTAGTATAAAAAAGAACAAGGCTAAAAACGAAAATTCCCCTGGTAAGGAGGGGAATTTAGCAATTTTTAATCCTGCATCTATTAATAAAAAACTACTTTCAAAAATTTGGAAAAGAGTTTAAAATAAAATCCCTCCTTTCGGAGGGATTTTCCCACCATAAACTCAAATATTGAGCAGGTACTACCTGTTCGTTAGAATACACATGCAAATATCCCTTCTTTATTGAATGTGTGAAATACCACAAAACACTGATTTTACCATGTGGAAAACACGTAGTCTAAGTAAGAAATCACGTAAATTAAGTATACAAACACAAAATTAAAAAGTATTTTCTTACAATTATTGTTTTTTACAACGATTTAGTTTTAAAAAAGATTAAAAAACCTCATCGGTAAAGCGTAAAAATAAATCGTCAACGTGTGCAAATACCAGTGTTTTTATACAAAAACCACATATCCTCAAATCATTCCCAATAAAACACGTTATTTGTTGTTTATTTTTAAATAGTTTGTTTTTTTTAGTCTAAAAAATCATTAAATTCGCAACTTCAACAAATATATTAAAGACAATAGCAATGAGTAAAAAAGTAGTAATCGTATCGGCTGTAAGAACTCCTATAGGAAGCTTTATGGGATCTCTTTCTACCGTGTCTGCTGCACACCTTGGTGGTGCTGCCATTAAAGGCGCTTTAGAAAAAATAAACTTAGACCCTAAGCATATTGACGAGGTGTTAATGGGTAACGTGGTACAGGCAGGTGTTGGTCAGGCTCCGGCAAGACAGGCTTCAAGATTTGCAGGCTTACCTGATAACGTAATCGCTACTACTGTAAATAAAGTATGTGCCTCTGGTATGAAAGCTGTTATGCAGGGTGCACAAAGCATTATGTGTGGTGATGCCGATGTAGTTGTTGCAGGTGGTATGGAGAACATGAGCCTTATACCTCACTATGTACACATGAGAAACGGTCAGAAATTCGGGCCGGCTACTATGGTTGACGGATTACAGAAAGACGGACTTACAGATGCTTATGATAATAATGCAATGGGTGTATGTGCTGATCTTTGTGCTACAGAATATAAAATTACAAGAGAAGAGCAGGATGCTTTTGCTATCGAATCATACAACCGTTCGGCTGCTGCATGGGATGCAGGTAAGTTTGATAACGAGGTTGTACCGGTAGCGGTTCCTCAAAGAAGAGGCGAACCTGTTATGGTTACTAAAGATGAGGAGTACACTAACGTAAGATTAGATAAAATCCCATCTCTAAACGCTGTATTCACTAAAGATGGTACTGTAACTGCTGCAAATGCTTCTACTATTAACGACGGTGCTGCTGCACTTATATTAATGAGCGAAGATAAAGCAAACGAACTTGGACTTAAGCCACTTGCTTACATCAAATCGTATGCAGATGCAGAACAGGAGCCAAAATGGTTTACTACTTCTCCTGCAAAAGCGTTACCAAAAGCGCTTGATAAAGCAGGTATAACTAAAGACGATGTAGATTTCTTTGAGTTTAACGAAGCCTTCTCGGTAGTTGGTATCGCTAACTCAAAAATATTAGGCCTTGATGCTGCTAAGGTAAACGTAAACGGTGGTGCTGTATCACTGGGTCACCCACTAGGATGCTCGGGTGCACGTATCATTGTTACGCTTATTAATGTATTAGAGCAAAACAATGCCAAAACCGGTGCTGCTGCTATTTGTAACGGTGGTGGCGGTGCATCTGCAATCGTTATTGAACGTTCATAATAATTGGTTATTATACTGTAGGCTGTTATTAACTTTTGTGAAAACAGCCAAACCTTGTAACGCTGCTTCAGAATTAACCTTTATATTTGTGGTTATGCTTGGAGCAGCGTTACTTTTTTAAAGGCTCCAAACAACCAACTGAAAATAAACAACAAATAATTAATTAGTATAAATGTTTGGTATTTGTAATCTTGCTATTGTCCCTCTTCGTTTAGAACCGAATGACAGAAGCGAAATGACATCACAGGTTTTATTTGGTGAACATTTTAAAATTTTACAGCAAAAGTCAAAATGGACACACATACAACTGGCATATGATGGTTATAGAGGATGGATAGACAATAAACAGTACAAAACAATTACCGAGGAAGATTATAAAAATCTGTCCTCCTGCCCTGCCGTATTAAATTCTGATTTGGTAGAGTATGTAACTACACCAAACAATTTACTTATTCCCATACCTATGGGAGCTTCGTTATCTTTCATGGATTTCCCTGAAATCAATACTGAGGCTTTTTCGTTTGAAGGATTAAAAACATCTGGAATAACTGCAAAAGAAAACCTGCTTAAAACAGCCTTTATGTACCTTAACGCTCCTTACCTATGGGGCGGAAAAACACCTTTTGGGATAGACTGTTCGGGCTTTACACAAATGGTATACAAACTAAACGGATACCACCTAAAACGCGATGCCTCACAACAGGCAACACAGGGTGAAGCATTAAGTTTTATTGAGGAAAGCGAACCGGGCGATCTTGCCTTTTTTGATAACGACGAGGGTAATATTATCCACGTTGGTATTATAATGGAAGACAACTACATTATACATGGGCACGGTAAAGTACGTATTGACCGATTGGACCATTTAGGCATATATAACAACGAAACCCGCAGGCATACGCATAAATTAAGGGTAATCAAGAAAATAATATAACATCGGTTATGAGCAATATAAAATAAAATCCTGTTAATTGAAACAGGATTTTTCATTTTAGGCACGATGCTTGTTTAGTTTGTGGCAACTAAATAAAACCACATGAAAAAACTATTATTCTTACCTTTTATGCTGCTGTTTCTTGTAAGCTGCAGTAATGACGATGATTTACAGGTAACACAAACCGAGCAACCCTTAACGGAAGCAACCTATCTTGATGTTGCATATGGCGATGACCCAGAGCAGACTATGGATGTATACCTGCCTGCTAACCGAACCGAGGATACCAAGGTATTTGTTTTAATACACGGGGGCTTTTGGTATGCCGGCAGTAAAGAGGACTTTAATCAGGCAGTGCCCATCATTAAACAATTCTTCCCTGATTATGCTATTGTAAATATTAATTACAGATTGGCCGATGTAAACAGTCCGGCTTATCCTAAACAGATTGAGGACATTCAGCAGATGTTTCAGCATCTGGAAAATAGTGATTACACCATTTCAAACGATTATGCACTGGTAGGCGTTAGCGCAGGCGCACACCTCTCAATGCTGTATGCTTATAAATATGATACCGAACACAACGTAAAAGCCGTTTGTGACATTGTTGGTCCTGCCGACTTTACTGATGAAGCTTATACTGATCATCCGCAATATGAAAATGCAGCGCTGGCATTAGTAGGTACAGCGTCTCCTACTCAACAACAGTTACAGGAAGTAAACCCTGTTAATTTTATTACCGGTATGGCTCCGCCAACAATCAGTTTTTATGGAGGTCAGGACGAACTAATACCAAGCTCACAGGGACCACTGCTTAAAGCAGCACTTGATAATGCCGGAGTGTATAACGAATATACCCTTTATCCAAACGGAGGACACTTTGACTGGGATCTGGCTACCCTTACAGATATGTACAGTAAGCTTATCCCTTTTTGCCAGAACCATTTTTAACCAATTATAATAACCTAACTTAAATGTAAAGCAGGCCTAAAAAGCCTGCTTTTTTTCTTACATTTTTTATTTATATTTACTTCATGCACAAACCTGTACAAATAACCATACCTACACCATGCCATGAAAAATGGGATGAAATGACGCCTACCGATAAAGGAAAGTTTTGTGTCGCCTGCCAAAAAAACGTGATTGACTTCACAAAGGCAACCGACAGGGAGATCGTACAGTTAATTAACGGCAACAAAAATCTTTGCGGACGCTTCTCTCCTTCTCAACTGGACAGGGATTTAATTGTACCTAAAGAAAAAAGTACAGCATGGACTACCATTGCTGCCGGAGTAATTAGTTTTATTACACTCGGGGCACATAAAGCCACAGCACAGGAGACTGTAAAAACAGTACAAACCGATGTAAAAACTGATTCCATTGCGCAAGAAACTGTTCCTGAAAAATGGATTGTAACAGGTACTGTAAGCGATGAATTAGGAGCCTTACCTTCTACTAATATTATTGTGAAAGGAACTACAAGATCAACTCAAACAGATATAGAAGGAAATTATTCTATTGAAGTAGAAAGAGGAGATGTTCTACAATTTTCATATATAGCACACAATCCTGTAGAAATAACAATAAATAGTTCATCAGAAATTAATATAACCATGACCGAGGAATGCATAGAGCATGGAATAGCTGGAGGTATTATGGTTAGAAGGTCATTCTTCGGACGGATATTTCATTCAATTGGTAATATATTCAGGTAATGAGAAAACCAGTTCAAATAGCAATCCCACAGCCGTGCCATGAAAAATGGGATGAAATGACTCCTACCGATAAAGGAAAGTTTTGTGCCGTCTGCCAGAAAAACGTTATGGACTTCACAAAAGCATCCGACAGGGAAATTGCCGAGGCTCTTAAAACTAACGATAAAATTTGTGGTCGCCTCTACCCTGCTCAACTAAGTAGCAATTTGAATATTCCTAAAGAAAAAAGCACAGCCTGGACTGCTATAGCTGCCGGAGTAATTAGTTTCATAGCACTCGGGTCACATAAAGCCACAGCACAGGAAAATGTAAAAACAGAACAGACTGATGTAAAAACTGATTCTGTTACACAAGACACTCTTCCTGAAAAATGGATTGTAACTGGTACTGTAAGAGATGAAATAGGACTATTACCCTATACCCAAATCAATATAAAAGGCACTTCAAGAACAACTGAAACAGATATAGAAGGAAGGTATTCTATTGAAGTAGAAAAAGGAGATATACTCCAATTTTCATATGTAGTACACAACCCTGTAGAAATAACAGTAAATAGTTCGTCAGAAATCAATATAATCATGACAGAGCAACAAACAGAAAATTATATTGTTGGTGATATAGTAGTTAGAAGATCATTTTTCGGGCGTATATTCCATTCAATAGGTAATATATTCAGGTAATGAGAAAACCAATCCAAATAGCAATCCCCCAGCCGTGCCATGAAAAATGGAGTGAAATGACTCCTACCGACAAGGGAAGGTTTTGTGCTGCCTGCCAAAAAAGCGTAACTGATTTTACAAACACATCAGACAGGGAAATCGTACAGTTAATTAACAGCAATAAAAATCTTTGTGGGCGCTTCTCTCCTTCTCAACTGGACAGGGATTTAATTGTACCGAAAGAAAAAAGTAAAGTATGGACTGCTATTGCTGCCGGGGTAATTAGTTTTATTACAATCGGGTCTCATAAAGCTACAGCACAGGAGACTATAAAAACAGAACAGACTGACTATACCAACAGCTACGAAACTGTTGGAATACTTACAGGTGTTGTTCGTGATAAAAACGATGTCCTTGCAGATGTTACCATTACAAACAAAACGAATAACGAAACCACCGTTTCCCTATTAAGCGGAGATTATGAAATACTGGCTGATAAAGGCGATATTATAGAGTTTTATCTTGACGGATATATTACCCAAACCATAACTGTTAAATCAAGTCCTCATAAAAACATAAAACTTAAAAAGGATAAAAACTATAATGAACAGGAACAAAAAACAGGACCTTTTGTTATAACCGGAACTGTAAATGATGAAACCGGACCTTTACCTAGTGCGAATATCGTTATAAAAGGTACATCAACCAGTACAAAGACAGATATAAACGGAAATTATTCTATCAAAGTAAAGAAAGGTGATATACTTGAATTTAGCTTTATAGGTTACAAAACAAAAAATATATTAGTTAGTTCAAATAACAACATTAGTGTTTTATTTACATCAGAAGATAATGCTAATCTCGGGTTAATTGTAGTTGAACGAGAACGCACTTTCTTCGGGCGTGTATTTCATTCCATAGGTAATTTTTTTAGATAGTAATTTTTACATTCTTTATCTTTAGGGCACATTTAAAAATACGCATCTAAATGATTTTAAAGAAATCCTCAAACCTGCTGCTCGCAGCAATTACTTTATGCCTGGCATTTACCTCTCCTGCCATAGCACAAAAGAGTAAAGTAGCAAAAACAAACGGCTCACAAATTATTGAGCCAAGCGGAAACCCAATAACCCTTAAAGGTACAAACCTTGGCAACTGGCTTGTTCCCGAAGGCTATATGTTTAAAACCGGTAAGGTAGCCGCTCCAAGGCAAATAGATCAGTTACTTCATGAAATGATAGGTCCGGATAGTCTAACCACCTTTTGGCACAAATACCTGGACAATTACATTACCCAAAACGATATTAAGTACCTGAAACGAATAGGTTGTAATCACATTCGGCTGCCGTTTCATTACAAAATGTTTACCAATGAAACCTATATGGGAACCCAAAACGCAGGGTTTAAATATTTTGACCGTGTAATTGAATGGTGCAGGCAGGAAAACCTGTATGTACTGCTGGATATGCATTGTGCTCCAGGCGGACAAACAGGTGATAATATAGACGACAGTTATGGTTACCCGTGGTTATTTTTCAGTAAATCGTCTCAGGACTTAATGAGCGAGGTTTGGATGAAAATCGCCAAAAAGTATAAAGGAGACCCTATCATTATAGGTTATGACGTGGTTAACGAACCCATTGCCCATTATTTTACAGAACAGATTCCCGACTACAACCACAGGCTATTTATGCTGTATCAACGTATGATAAAAGACATTCGTTCGGTTGATAAAGAACATACTATTTTCCTAAACGGATCGGTTTGGGCAGGAGATTTCGGTGTGTTTGAATCTATTTTAGACGATAACATTGTATATGAATTCCACAAATACTGGTTTGATGTAGAACAGGGAGCTATTCAAAAATATGTTGATTTCCGCGACGAACATAATGTACCTATTTACATTGGTGAAACCGGAGAAAACACCGATGAGTGGATTATGGATTTCAGGCTACTGCTGGATCAAAATAATATTAACTGGTGCTTTTGGCCATACAAAAAGATGGATAACACCAAAGGTATTATGAACTTCACTATGCCCGAAGATTATGCCGCTATTTCACGCTACTCACAAAGCGACCGCAGTTCGTTTGAAAAAATACGCGAAAACATGCCCGACAGAAGCATTGTGCAAAAAGCATTAAACCAGTTTCTTGAAAACTGCCTGTATGAAAACTGTTTTCAAAACAAAGGCTACATTGAAGGCTTAGGGCTTACTGTTGAGTAAATAATGATAAAACTTAGATTCTTCACTTCTTGCTGTCGCTACGTTCAGAATGACAGTAAGATTTAGTCGATAGAAGCTCTATCATTATGAAAATTATAAACGATAACGCTTTGTCATTTCGACCGCAATGAAATGGAGTGGAGAAATCTCTTTTAATCTGATTTAGATTCTTCACTTCGCTATCGCTGCATTAAGAATGACAATAGGGTTCAGGCATTAGAAGCTCTATCATTATGAAAGTTACAAACAATAACATTTTGTCATTTCGACCGCAATGAAATGGAGTGGAGAATTTTTTTTTATTTGATTTAGATTCTTCACTTAGTATCGCTGTATTCAGAATGACAATAAGGTTCAGGCATTAGAAGCTCTATCATTATGAAAATTATAAACGATAACGCTTTGTCATTTCGACCGCAATGAAATGGAGTGGAGAAATCTTTTTTTATTTGATTTAGATTCTTCACTTAGTATCGCTGCATTCAGAATGACAATTACAAACTATAAGAACAGAAACATCTACAAACAAAAACGCCCCGCAATTGCGGGGCGTTTTTTATCTAAATACTTTGTACTACTATTGTAGTACTCGGATTATTTTACTTCTTCAAAGTCTACATCCTGTACGTTGTCACCTTCCGGCTGAGCATCACCTTGTGGCTGACCTTGGTCTGCACCACCCTGAGCACCTGCACCAGCTTCTGCCTGTGCTTTGTACATTTCTTCAGATGCGTTTTTCCAAGCCTCGTTGATTTTATCAAGAGCAGGTTGGATAGTAGCAACATCTTTAGTTTCGTAAGCTTTTTTCAGTTCTTCAAGAGCCGACTCGATAGGCTGCTTGTTACTGTCAGATAGTTTGTCACCAAACTCTTTAAGCTGTTTCTCTGTTTGGAAAATCATAGCATCCGCTTCATTTAGCTTATCTACTTTTTCTTTTGCAGCTTTATCGGCATCAGCATTAGCTTCTGCTTCCTGACGCATTCTTTCGATTTCTTCCTGAGTCAATCCTGAAGAAGCCTCGATACGGATGTCGTGCGACTTACCTGTACCTTTATCTGTAGCCGATACTTTGATGATACCGTTAGCATCAATATCAAATGTTACTTCGATTTGAGGTACACCTCTTTGTGCTGGCGGAATACCGTCTAAGTGGAAACGACCTATAGTTTTGTTATCCTGTGCCATTGGTCTTTCACCTTGCAGCACGTGGATTTCTACTGATGGTTGGTTATCTGCCGCTGTAGAGAATACCTGAGATTTTTTAGTTGGGATAGTTGTGTTAGCTTCAATTAATTTAGTCATAACACCACCCATAGTCTCAATACCTAATGAAAGCGGAGTAACGTCTAACAGAAGTACGTCTTTCACGTCACCTGTTAATACACCACCCTGAATAGCAGCACCAATTGCCACAACCTCATCAGGGTTAACACCTTTAGAAGGTTTTTTACCAAAGAATTTCTCTACTTCTTCCTGTATTCTAGGGATACGTGTAGAACCACCTACAAGGATAACCTCATCAATATCTGATTTAGAGATACCTGCATCTTTAAGTGCTTTTTCACATGGTAACATAGAACGTTTTACCAAATCATCAGCAAGTTGCTCAAACTTAGCTCTTGTAAGAGTTTTTACAAGGTGCTTAGGTCCGCTTGCAGTTGCAGTTACATATGGTAAGTTTATTTCTGTTTGCGTAGAAGATGAAAGTTCAATTTTAGCTTTCTCTGCAGCCTCTTTTAAACGTTGTAATGCCATAGCATCTTTACGTAGGTCTACACCTTCTTCGCTGTTAAATTCGTTAGCTAACCAGTCAATAATTACCTGGTCAAAGTCATCACCACCAAGGTGAGTATCACCATTAGTAGAAAGTACTTCAAATACACCGTCACCTAACTCAAGGATAGAGATATCAAAAGTACCACCACCAAGGTCATATACAGCAATTTTCTGGTCTTTACCAGCCTTATCAAGACCGTAAGCAAGGGCAGCCGCAGTAGGCTCGTTAATAATCCTTCTTACTTTTAGTCCGGCAATTTCACCTGCCTCTTTAGTAGCCTGACGCTGAGCGTCGTTAAAGTAAGCCGGTACGGTAATAACCGCTTCGGTTACAGACTGTCCTAAATAATCTTCGGCAGTTTTTTTCATTTTCTGAAGCGTCATAGCCGAAAGCTCCTGCGGAGTGTATAGACGACCGTCAATATCCACACGTGGAGTATCGTTATCACCTTTTACTACTTTATAAGGAACATTACTGGCTTCTTTTGAACTTTCAGAGAATTTATTACCCATAAAACGTTTTACGGATGATATTGTCTTAGTAGGGTTAGTAACCGCCTGACGTTTTGCAGGGTCACCTACCTTAATTTCACCACCTTCTACAAAAGCGATAACCGATGGTGTTGTTCTTTTTCCTTCAGCATTAGGAATAACTACAGGCTCGTTACCTTCCATTACGGCTACACACGAGTTGGTTGTTCCTAAGTCAATTCCAATTATTTTACTCATATCGTTTAATAGTTATTATTTTGGATTTTCGATTTATGTTTATTGTTTGGTTGTAAATAGTCAATCATTATGCCAAGAGAAAAATTTTATAAAAATGACAGAACAATATGACAAGATGACATTTTAATTTTTATTACTTTTAAAAACTTTAAAATAATTATGGAAAACCATGAACTTCTGTCGCACTGCTGCGATTATAAAACCGAAACCTATGAAGAAGCTTTAGCCCGTTACGATGGTTTTGGAAAAGGATTTTATGAAGCTCTTGTAAAAAGATACCCTAAAATACTTAAGCATTTAACCTTTTATCAGCAAATACGAGACAGGCGTGTATGTGTTATGCCTTACGGACCTCAAACAGAAGATAGCTATGCTATATATAATGACGGAACCACGGCTTTTGGAATACAACTGAATTTTTATACTGAAATTGTACTATATGACAACGACAAAGATTATGACATAGGTTATTGGTATAAAAACCCTATAGAAATAGCATTGGCTTATCTTAAAAGAGATTTTCTACCTAACAGCATCTTAAAATGAAAAGTATTTTTATCGTTCTCTCGGTAGCTGTAATACTTTACAGCCCTAAAGTCTACAAGTTTTTTAAAGAAAATGTACACAAAATACCTAAAGCCAGTTTTGAGGAGCAGTTAACTGCATTTAAAGAACTTGGCTATACCTTTAATAAAGAAATTGATAAACACGACCTTCTTTATTTATATAATGAAGAAGATTATGAAGCAGAACCTTATAGCTTACTCTATTACACCTGGGCAGAAATTGCAGATACTAAAGACAAACCTATATCAAACAACTGCTGGCATTTTGATTATGAGTCTATCGAAAATAAAGGCGACTATGTGGATATAATTAAAAACCTTGAAAGGATTAGCGATGGTCAGCTCAATTTCACTAATGTGCAGGACAACATAGACTTTGACAACGAAACAGCATGGGTTTCATTTGACATTAACGGAACTCACTATAAATATGACCTAACATTTGATAACGACTGGGCAGACCATGTTCTCTTTGAAAACATTCAGGCACTTACCGAAAAGTATAATACAAAAGGTAAATTTACCGTATACTCATTAGGGCAAAGCGTAGTTTTTGACTTTATGACAGAAACCAAATTACAAAATTTTAAAAAAGTCACTAAACTAGACCCTAAGTGGCTTTAAACAACATTTAATATAATAAAAAAATCATCTTTTTTTAGTTAAAAAAACCATTTATCTAAGGAAAAATGTATTTTAAAGAAACAATTCTACTATTTAAAGACAAAATATTTAAAATACAAATAATTAATTATAATTTAGCATCCAATCCTATCCTATATACGTAAGTATTATTTTACCATCGGTTTGACTATGCTAAGCAAAAAAATTAATCAAATTCGCTTTGTTACTATTGGAAGTCTGCTTGTTTTTATCCTGGCAATAGCAGTTTTAATAGGTTGGGTTTTTAATATAGAGATATTAAAAAGCATTTTGGACGGATATATATCCATGAAGTTCAATACAGCGTTTTCATTTTTAGTACTGTCGTTTTGTCTTGTAGCCTCTACTTCTATTAAAAGAGTTTCGGCTACACTACTATTTATGGAAATATTTGTAACAATATTTGCCATAGCATCTTTATTACAGGAAATTCTATCTGTAAATTTTGGAATAGATCAACTCTTTTTCCTTGATTTAAAAGGGATAGAAAAACAGGAAGTCTATCCTGGGCGTATGTCTCCCATAACATCTTTTTTATTCATAATAATGGGAGCCGGGCTATTTTTTGCTTCCTTATCCCAAAAATTTCGAATTTACTGCCAATATGCCTTTCATTTCGTAACTATAATATCTTCTATATGTATAATAGGATATTTTTTTAGTGTTCCCAGTCTATATAAATTCAGCTTTTTAACACCAATAGCAATACATACAGCTATAAGCTTTTGTATTTTATCTATGAGTGCCAGTATGCTTTATCCTGAGTTAGGGTTTACAAGAATATTCACAGTAAAAGAAACAGGAAATATAATTGCAAAGCGGCTTTTTTTACAATTATTTGTGCTAATAATAATAGTAACATACTTAAGACTGCAATTTTTTGAGCATTCGGGTTTTAGTATAAACTCCGGATCAATTATGGGATTAAAGCCAAGTTTGGCCATTACATCAATCGGGTTTATTCTTATATGTTTTGGTTTTATCTATAAGGCTGCTAATGCCATAAACCAGTCGGAAAGGAAACAGAAGCTTGCAGAAGTACATTTTAAAAGCGTAATTGAGTCGGCTCCCAATGCCTTTATCATTTCCGACGAAACAGGCACCATAACACTTGTAAACAAACAAACCGAAATAATATTCGGCTATACCAAAGAGGAACTTATAGGTCAAAAAATAGATTTGCTTGTGCCTACAAAATTCAGGCACGGTCATCCTAAAAACAGGAACTCCTACCATGCTGCACCAAAAGCACGTTACTTTGGTGCCGGTAGGGATTTACATGGTATGAGGAAAGATGGTACCGAATTCCCTGTAGAAATAGGACTTAACCCATTAAACACCGGTGACAGTACACTTATACTGGCATCGGTCATAGATATTACCAAACGTAAGGAACAGGAAGCTACCATAAACCAGCAGGTTTTAGAGCTTCAAAACAAAAATGAGGAGTTAGAACAATTTAATTACATCGCTTCACACGACTTACAGGAACCACTTAGAACCGTAAGTAACTTTATACAAATTATAGAAGAAGATTATGGTAAAGAACTTAACCCCGAAATAAAACTTTACCTCGAGCATATAAACCTCGCCACAGGGCGCATGAGCATGTTAGTTAGGTCATTACTGGATTTTGCCCGCTTGGGTAAAAACAGGCAACTGGTTTATATTGACTGTAACGATGTGCTTAAAGATGTGGTATCTGACCTAAACGGACTCATATCAGCATCGGGGGCAGAAGTGCGCTATGGTATAATGCCTCATCTCTATGCCTACAGGCTGGAGCTGCGACTGGTTTTCCAGAACCTTATAAACAATGCCATTAAATTCCGTAAAAATGATGTAGCCCCCATTATTAAAATTCATTGCCATGAAGAAAAAGATTACTATGAGTTTTGGGTTAGTGATAACGGGATAGGTATTAACCCCAGGTATTTTGAACGTATTTTCCAGATTTTTAAAAGTCTGCATAAAGACGGAGAGTTTGAAGGGTATGGAATTGGGCTGGCACACTGTTATAAAATAGTAGGCCTGCATATGGGAAAAATATGGGTAGAATCAGAACCCGGGGAAGGAAGTATATTTAAGTTTACAATTTCAAAATTTATAGCAAACAATGAGCAACGAAGTGATGAACAGGCAGATAAATTGCATAATGCTGGTTGACGACAATAAGATCGACAACTTTTTTCATGAAAGAGTGATTAGAAAAAATCATGCTGCCAAGCATATTGTAATAAAAGAAACAGCAGAGGAAGCTTTGGATTACATTAAACAAAAGGATCAAAACGGTGACAGGCATCCTGATCTTATTTTTCTTGACATTAACATGCCGGGAATGAACGGATGGGAATTTCTTGAGGAATATTCTGAACTGGATGAAAGCCTGCACTGCAAAATGATTGTGGTGATGCTTACTACTTCCGAAAATCCGGATGATATAGAAAAAGCAAAGTCACGAGGTGCACTTTCGGCATTCAGAACAAAACCTTTAACTGGCGAAATGCTGGAAGAGGTACTGGAACGTTTTTTTAATTTTCATTAAAACATCCATAAATCCTGTTTCGGTTAATTGCAATACAAAAATGAAACATGAATATGAAAAATAAGTAGAATAAAAAAAGCCGTTCTAAAAGTACTGTTAGTAATACTTTGTCATTTTGACGAAGGAAAAATCTCCTATAAATAATTTGGAGATTCTTCACTTCACTACGTTACATTCAGAATGACATTACTGAAACTGCTTTTATGTATTACTCTTCAAAATATTCAAAGGCTTCTATTATATCGAGGTAAACCCCGTTAAAGCCTGTATTTAGTATTTTATCAAGGTATGAGCCTGGTGTGTTATAAATAATATTTTTCCATTCGTCATTCCAGTATTGCACGGTATAGTTACCTGCCCAACTTGGATTTTCGGCTTCAAGCCATTCGGGTGTTCCCGTTGTCCAGCCGCTTTGCCAGTAATAACGATAATCCTCTGCCTCACCTATAGACATGTAGCAAATTACCATACGGATACCTCCGTTTGCCTTGGTTTTTAGCTGAGTGATTTCCTGTTGGGTAAAACTCTCTCCGCCAAGAAACATATCAATTAGCACCACATCATAATTGGTTGCCGATACAGCAGTAATAAAATCCTGCTTTGTAGCAAAGTTTTCAGGGTTTATAAGGTAAAGAAAGTTTTTAGCATCGCTAAGGTGGTTTATATCATTAGCGTTTTCGTTATGCGGAGCCTGATCCGGTATAGCATTAAGCTCCCTTTGCGGAGCCGCCATAGATATATAACCATTATCTTCGTTACGGGTGTATGAATCTGTCACTTTAGATTCGGTAGTACAATAATCCGTAACCAGTATTGCCTTACCAAACTCCTTAGATCGGTCTAAAAACTCCATTAAATAATCGGTCTCGTCTGAAGGAGTAGCAACATCATCTGAATCATATCCATAAAGCAAATCTTCCTGTCCGTGTCCGTCAATAGCATTTAGGTATGGGATATTAAGTGACCCAAACGGATCTCCGTCATTAGTAAGCAGTTCAATACCGTTTTGAGGTATTACTGCAAAATTGCCGTTTGAAACTTTCCCCTTCACGCTGATACTCATTACAAGCTGACGCATTTCCTGCCTGTAATCAATAACTGTTTCACCCGGGGTTTCACCTGTATTATTAGAGTTTTCCGCTCCTGTATCGTCCATATCATTATGGCAAGATAGCAGTAAAAATGCCGTGATAGGCAATAAAAGTTTCTTCATTATTTGGTTTATAGTGGTTGTAGTGTATATGCTTATGCCCTTTTATAATTGGTTACCCAGTCCAAAAAAGCATCTACTTTTTCGGGGTTATCCTGTAACCATAATTCTACCTGTGTATTTTGTATATCCTGATGTATGTAATACATAAAAGTTTCATACATCTCTTCGTTTTTAGCCAGGTCATAGAAAAAATCTACGTAGTAATCCCACCAAAAACCTTTCTTTTTCTTGTTTTCCTTTAGCTCACCCAAAACCATGAAAAAGGACTTGGTATTATCGGCAAAAAATTCAAAATCTGATTTATCAGCATATTCCTCGCCCTTCCTTAACGCCTGTGACATGGAAAGTATGGCCTCTGCACCTCCAAACTCACTATCAACTGCCAAAGAGTTTAATGTGATATTTACCTTATTATCATCCTTAAACTCAACCCCCAGGCTATGGTGTTTTTTAATAAGTGTTAAAGCTTCATTTGCCCTTTTCCCTGTCGGCTCAATAATAAGGAAATTGTATAGTGCCAAAAGCGATTTTGTCCTTTCCTCATAATTCAGTTTTCCTAACAACAAATGACTACTGCCGTGTAAAGGGTTTTGCTGTAATCCCTCCTGAAGGTAATTTTCTGCCTCATCATATTCTTCAAGCCTGCACTCTACTATTGCAAGAGAGTAGTATAATGAATGAAATTGAGGAGCTTCCTTAATACCTTTTTTAAAAACTTTTATTGCTTCCTTGTGCTTACCGGAATAATCGAGAGCCACTCCTTTAATGTAATACCCCTTAGGCACCATATCACTATCAGAATCAATAACGATATCGGCATACTTAATAGTATTATCAAACTCATTTAATGATACATAAGACAGGCACATTTCATAATAAGCCTCCCAGTTCTTATCATCCTCAGCTACAACCTCTTCATAAACAGCAATAGCTTCACGGTACTTACCTTGGTCATGGAGTTGTACCCCTCTACTTATTTTTTCTTTAGCTGTTTCCTGAGAAAAAGCAGAAAAAGGAATGGCCATAAAGGCAAGGAAAAACAAAAATTTCTTCATGGTTGTTGGTTTGATTGTTGGTTTATCTGATTTAAGCACTTACCGCTTTTTGTTTTTTGCCTACATATATACCAAGAGCCACCACTGCGGCTTCAAATGCCATAAACAGGTAATATCCCGTTTTTATTGTTACACCAAAACTACCGGTTGTTACATAAATAAGTCCGCCTAAAAGGAAAACAAAAACAGTAAGGGCTGCAAAAAGCACCTGTTTACGCTGCCTGAATAAAGCACCTACAAACTGAAATACTGTTGCTGCAAGTACTAAGGCAGAAAATACTATAAGTACCTTAAAAAACGGAGCTATAGGTACTTTAGCAAATCTTGGTAAACCACCCGTAACTACATCCAGTAAATTAAAATCGCCCCATATAAACCAGTTATCTCCTGTTTCTCCTGCTCCTTCTGTTGTTGGTTTATAATTAAAAAACGGGCTTGTTAGTGTAATTGCTGTAACCATTGCAAAGATGTAAAACACCTTATCTAATAACTTATTTTTCATTTTATTATAATTAATCTACTAAAAATACGGCATTGCTAAACAGTAGGTTTCCGTTTTCCCAAAAACCTCTGAATAACGGATTATCTACCATATAAATAACCTGTCCCTTACCTTTTTGCTCTACAGCAAACGTTACGGTATTCTCGAGGTTTTGTTTTAAATTCTTACCTATAAAACCGAAACTGATATAGTTTTGAGGCACATAAGCCACATTCCAAACATCTTTTAACAACTGATAATGCATATCGCTGGTTTTAAGACTGAAATACTTATTCCCTAAACTATAAGAAAGCGGATGGCTTTTATCGATAACATTTTCAATAACAGCACCGGGAACTGCTTCAGAAATTGATCTTCTTTCGGCGTTCTTGTAATCCATAAAACGGGCTTCAAGAGTTTCCTCTTCCCTGCGTTCCATTTCGGCCATCTTATCAGCTTCAGATGCGAAGCGGGTTAGGCTGTATCCTTCCCTGTCTTCAAAAACGGTAAGCGCGTTACCAATAGCAATAACCTTACCACCATCCTCAATAAAACTATCTAATTTATCTTTCTGGTTTTCATCTAAGTCATAATAACCGTCTGCCAGTACTATGGTAGTAAACTGGCTAAAGTCTACTCTGTTCACATTTCTTATATCGATAATACTTAAAGGGTATTCTATCATTTGGTCAAAGTAGAACCATGCCTGCCCAAAATCGGTAGCACTAATACCTTCTCCTGCAAGCAGTAATACTTTTGGCGCACTCAATAAAGGATAAGATTCCCCGCCAAGATCTCCGCCTTCCAGCGAAAAGCCACTTTCCATAACCTCATAATCAGGTTTGTTTTCCAGCAGCATATCCATATTGTTTTTAAAGTCGTACATGTTTTGATTGTCTCCCTTTAAAACAATAAGGTCACCCGGATTTATTTTTATTCCTCTAAAGGATGATGCCTTTCTGGCAGAACGAACTTTAATACCACTCTTTAACAGACATGACAGTGTTTTTGCCGATGCCCTTCCATTCCACGGAATATAATAGGCATATACCCTTTCAAAGTCCAGCTTACCCTTGTAGCTAACTTCAGCTTTGGTTTTAATTTTAAAACTGTTCTTTAAGGCATAGCTCTCTACACCATAAGCATAAGGCAGTGCCCATGCTGTAATATCGTAAGAAAGACTATCGGTCAGTTTTGGTGCCGACTCAAACAGCACCTGTGTCAATATCGCCTTAGGTTGTTTTACATTAATGATAAGATCGTTTGGCTCAACCGTAAAATCTCTATCATCATTATCCATATAACTGTAGCCATTAAGTTTTTTGGTATCGTTAGCAAACGTAAACTGAATGTTATTACGTTCAAGTAGCTCAGCAAGCTGTTGAGTTTTCCCGCCATTTTTAATAACATAGGTACTGTATTTCCCTTTAGGCTTATCCTGAGCTTCTTTAAAATATTCCCTGAAGTTTTTAACCAGCTTGTCTTTTTGCCAGGAAGCAGTTTCAACAGCAGTTAATACTGCTTCTGTATGGTGGTCTATCCTGTCCTGCAGAGTTAACACATTACCGTTACTCATCACTACTGCCCTACCGGCACCAATCCCCCCCTGTTCGTAGGTCATACCTACCGCTCCGTTAAAGCTTGGGTAAGTATCACCATAACTAGGGTAAAACAAATCAAAACGCTCACGGGTATAATAGTTCCAACCTTTAAGATCAAATCGTTTTGAAGTCATTTCACCTATAGCCATATGAAAATCCTTTTGTGCCTGAGTAATGTACTCATGCATAGGTTCGGCAGCAGGTGGGAAGAAATAGGGTTCATTATACCCCATTTCGTGCACATCTACATGTACCATTGGCATCCACTTATTGTAAAGTTTAATGCGCTGTTGTGATTCGGCCTGAGTTTGCCAAGCCCAGTCACGATTAAGGTCGTAAGCATAGTGGTTTTGCCTACCGCCCGGCCATGGCTCCATGTGCTCCCTGTCGGTATGCCCAGGGTGTAGCATTTGCCCGGTTACATCCCTAAGCCAGTTTCCGTAACGGGAATATCCGTCGGGGTTTAAACAGGGATCCAGTATTACTATGGTATTTTCAAGCCATTCCTTTGTTCTTTTATTATTAGGATTAATCAGTTCAAAAGCTACGCTCATGGCACTTTCGGCAGCTCCGGGTTCATTACCGTGAACATTAAAGCTAAGCCATACTATAGCTTTGTCGTTAACTTTTGCAGGCTTTTCGGCAAGCATCCCTATTTGGTACAAATGATTTTTCCTTATATCCTCTAACTCCTTTAGGTTTTGAGGGGTAGATATATAGTAAGCATTAAGGCTCCTGTCCTGATAGGTGTAGCCGTATTGCTTTTTAAGTATATAGTCTGAATTTTCTGTTAAGTGGTTAAAGTAGTTTTCCAGTTCATGGTAATAGCTTACCTGACTTCCGTAACCGGGAATAAATTCGGCCGGACTTTGTAGTTGGGCCTGTACTGCTACCGTAAAAAGCAGTAACAGATTATAAAACAAATTCTTCATTGAGGGTCTTTATTTAAATACCAAATGTAAGCAATTTACACAAGTTGCGTTAGTAATGCTAAAACGAACTTATTATTAAGATGGTTTTATCTCAATTATTAAAACATAAATACTTTCCTAAAAAAGTAAGATTTTTAAGCCTAATACATTTAGAGACTTAAACCCGTGAATTTTCACATTAGAAGAAAAGCAATAAAACCCGATGAACTACATCTTTCACAATTAAATTCTGACTGATTCAATTATTTTTTAATTATATTACTAATTTTAGTTAAAAAATTAAATTAAAAATAACAATTAAAACTTTTTATATATAAATTTGCTTTACCCCAACCACATTCATACTGTGAAGATTAGCCAAGTAAAAGTAAACTAAGTTCAGTAAATTTTAAACATTATGAAACGCACCTTCCGACTAATTACTGCCCCCACGGTAATGGTTCTGATATTGGTAGTAGCTGCGTGCAGCAGATTACCACACGAGCAGGATAACGACGGGAAACAAGAAATGAAACAACAGGAAAAGGCATTAACCAATTCTCCTGAACACATTAACGACCTTAAGCCAATCAAACCAAAGGCCTAGGCTACTTGTTACAAAAAGCAAAACCATAAGAATACTACACTAAAACCTGTTGGACAACCAACGGGTTTTATCATTTTAAGCTAAAAATTAAGAAAATTTTAGTCTGAATATTTTTCATTTTTTATTGCTAAACATAGGCTTAAGGCTCTGTGGTTTCAATCACAATTATTATCTTTGCATGCTTTAAAACAAAAATACAATGCGTATATCCTACAATTGGTTAAAACAATTTATAAAATTAGACTGGAACTCAGATGAAACTGCCAACCTGTTAACAGATCTTGGCCTTGAAGTAGAAGGTGTAGATAAGTTTGAGTCGCTTAAAGGCGGACTTGAAGGTGTAGTGGTAGGCCATGTACTTACATGCGTACAGCACCCTAATGCCGACAGGTTGAGGGTTACAACTGTAGACCTTGGCGATGGCAATGCTCCCGTACAAATTGTTTGTGGCGCACCAAATGTAGCAGCAGGACAAAAAGTACCTGTAGCAACAATTGGTACCAACCTTTATGACAAGGAAGGTAACCCGTTCCAAATCAAAAAAGGAAAAATACGCGGCGAAGAAAGTTTCGGGATGATTTGTGCCGAAGATGAACTTGGTATAGGTGAAAGTCATGACGGTATAATGATTCTTGACGAAGACCTAAAACCGGGTACTCCCCTTTCTAAAGTATTTAATATTGAAACCGATGAGGTTTTTGAAATAGGACTTACGCCAAACCGTGCCGATGCAATGAGCCACTGGGGTGTTGCCCGTGACCTGCGTGCCGGTATGATTCAGCGTAATGTAAATACCGAACTTATTACTCCATCGGTAAGTAATTTCAGGATAGACAAACGTACCCTTAAAATTGATGTTAAGGTAGACGATAACAAACTTACACCTCGTTATTGTGGTGTAACCATTTCGGGCGTTACGGTACAACCTTCACCAGCATGGTTACAAAATAGGCTATTGGCTATTGGTATTACACCAAAAAACAATATTGTAGACGTTACTAACTATGTAATGCACGAATTGGGTCAGCCACTACACGCTTTTGATGCAGGAAAAATAAGAGGCAATAAAATCATTGTTCAAACTGCTGAAGCCGGAACTAAATACATTACTCTTGATGATGTTGAACGTACTCTACATGAGGACGACCTTATGATTTGTGACGAAAACGGACCAATATGTATTGCGGGAGTTCTTGGCGGAAAAAGATCGGGGGTTAACGAAAATACAGCTTCTATATTCCTGGAAAGTGCATACTTTAACCCGGTATCCATTAGAAAAACAGCAAAAAGACACGGTATAAATACTGATGCTTCTTTCCGTTTTGAAAGAGGTATTGACCCAACCATTACCGAATATGCCCTTAAAAGAGCAGCCCTGCTTATACAGGAAACTGCCGGTGGCGAAATCACATCAGACGTAATAGATATTTACCCTAAAAAGATGGAAGACCATCAGGTATTTGTAAACTTCAAAAATGTGGAAAGGGTAATTGGTCAGGAAATAAACAAAGAGACTATTAAAAAGATATTAGTATCTCTTGATATTAAAATCAACAGCATGTCTGACGCCGGTATTGGTCTTGTTATTCCTTCTTACCGTGTGGATGTAGAAAGAGAAATAGATGTAATTGAAGAGATATTAAGGGTATATGGCTATAACAATGTGAGTTTCTCACAAAAGCTTAATGCCTCTATGTCAAACGCAGCGCGTACCGAAGATTACAAACTGCAAAATATAATCGCAAACCAGTTGGTTTCTGTTGGCTTTAACGAAATGATGGCCAACTCACTTACCACTCCTGATTATGTTAAGCTAAGCGAAAACCTAAAAGAAGAGTTCAACGTTTTAATGCTTAACCCGCTTAGTAGTGATCTTTCAGCAATGAGGCAATCATTACTGTTTAGCGCACTGGAGGCTGTTTCCTTCAACATAAACAGAAGAAGAAGCGACCTTAAGTTCTTTGAGTTTGGTAAATCATACCACAAGCTACCTTCAGGTTACGATGAAAACAAGCACCTAACACTTACCCTAACAGGTAACCGTATTCAGGAAAGCTGGACTCAGGCTCAAAAACCTTCAGACTTCTTTATGTTTAAAGGTTATGTAGACATGATACTACAACGCCTAGGCATTAACAAAGTACAAACCCAGCCAGCCACTAACGATGTATTTAGTGAAGGACTTGCTTACACTCTTGGCAGTGAAACTTTAGTTGAGATGGGTGTGGTTAAAAAACAGGTATTGAAGCACTTTGATGTTAAGCAGGAAGTATTCTTTGCCGATTTTAACTGGGGCGCAGTAATAAAAGTAGTTTCTGCAAAAATAAAATTTACAGAGATTGCTAAGTTCCCTGAGGTAAGACGTGACCTTGCACTTCTTGTAGACAATGAAGTATCATTCCAAAACATTTATGCCATTGCAAGACAAACAGAAAAATCATTACTAAAGGATATTAACCTGTTTGACGTATATGAAGGTAAAAACCTTCCGGAAGGCAAAAAATCATATGCAGTAAGCTTTATCCTTCAGGATAACACAAAAACACTTACAGACATTCAGATTGATAAAATAATGGATAAAATAAGACAAAATCTGGAAACCCAAACCGGTGCTCAGTTAAGATAAGATAATACCAAACAATAAATAAACTAAAGAGCCTCCCTAAACAGGAGGCTTTTTTATTTAATTTACTTTTTGACCATTGTAAGGTGGCCTGTTAAGAAAATCTCTCCATACAATAAGTAAATCTTTAAATTCATCTAAAGGACATACCGGAGGTAAAATATTTTTCCCGTCCTCATCATAAAACTCAATACCATTAGGCGTAATAAAAGCTATACCTCCTGCGTCAGTGCCAATAAAATCATTTCCTATCTGATCAAAATTTCCCGCTAAAGCCTTATCAATATCATCAATAATCTCGTTAATTGTATCAATATGTCTGTATTCTACTATAAAGCCTATATCTGCATCTACTCCATTACTGCATTTATAATTACAACCTGCGACCTCTTTATTAACCAGTTTAATACCTCTCTTTTTTAAAATATCCATAACGTAAAAAATAAAAAAAGGACTACCTGTACAAGTAGTCCTTTAGAATATAAAACTGAAATGATTTATTATTTTTTAAGCGCTTTAGCTTCGTCCATCATTTCAAGCCCCATGTAAAGGTTACTTAAAAGTGTTCTGAACTCATCTCTTTCAGGCTCTAAATCATAAGCTTTCTTAACATTTACAAGAGCTGCCTTGTAAATATCATCTCTTTTCTTTTTAAGCTCGTCATAACGCGCTATGTCCTTTTTAGAAGTACCAAGACCGTTCATTTCCTTAACGATAACATCTTCTCCTGCAAGCTCAACAATACCCATGTTGTAGTAAGCATTAGCATATTTAGGATCTAACTCTACCGTTTTTTTGTAGTACTGCATAGCCTCGTCATTTTGACCTGACTGAGCCGAAGTAACACCTAGGTTAAAGTATAGGTTAGGATCTTTAGAACCTTTATCTAATATACTCTGGATTGTTTTTTTATAACCATCCATATCGCCAGACTCATAATATATTTGAGCCTCTGCCTGTAACAAACCTATATCATCAGGATTTTCCTTCTTAGCTTTCTCAATAGCCTTCATCGCCTTAGCATTATCACCTTTATTGATATAAATAAGAGCAATGTTTTTAATGATATCACCTTTTATTGAAGGATCCTTGTGTACACCCGGATCTGTATATCCCTGTGCTTTAACATAAAGATCTCTTGTTGCTTTATCAGAAAAATACTGAACTTCACCCTCAGGGCTTTTTGCCGTATAGCTTAGTCTTTTGTTTGTAAAACCAAGCTGGTCTAGCTGCTCAAAATACCTAAGTGCAGTATCATAATCTTTAGCATTAACAGCAAAAGCTGCTGCATTGTAAAGGTTAATAGTATCTTTTTTATTCAGGTTATAAGCCGTTTCGTATAATGGCACAGCAGCTTTGTAATTTTGTTGCTGACCGAAATTCTTTGCTATTTTTAAAACAGTAGCACTAACCTCAGGATAAATATCTTTTGTAATTTCCGGAGTGTACTCTCTTTTACCGTTTTTTTCAAGCTCAATTACCTTGTCAAAATCAGCAATAGCACCATTTAAGGCGTTTTGATCCATTTTGGTCATTGCCATATATAGGTCATAGTTTCCTTTATAATAGTAAAAATCTGCTTTTTGCTTATCGTCTGCACTTCCCAGTAATGGTTCAGTCTTATCAATAAGCGATTTCATCTCCTGCATAACTTCCGCAGAAGGATCTTTTTTCATTAGTTTCTTCATAGCCTTAAGCTCATCTTTTTGAGCAAAAGCACCAACAGAAATTAATAAAGATGCAGCAATTGCATATTTAGCTTTCATTGTATTCTGGTTTTTTAAGTTTATTCCTGTTCCTGATTGTTTTCGTTATCATCCTGAGCAGCAGCTTCACCTGTTACGCCATCAATATTTGTGATATCTTCTGCTTCAGCATCAATGATATCTTCGTCTTCTTCACGTAAAACTTTTGCTACAGCAGCGATAGAGTCGTTACCTTTAATATTAATCAATCGTACACCCTGAGTGGCACGTCCCATAACCCTTAGGTCAGAAACACGCATTCTTATGGTAAGTCCTGATTTGTTGATAATCATTAAATCATCATTATCGGTAACATTATTAATAGCAACTAATTCACCGGTCTTATCGGTTATATTAAGGGTTTTAACACCTTTACCACCCCTGTTGGTTATCCTGTAATCCTCCAGGCTTGAACGTTTACCATAACCTTTTTCAGACACCACAAGGATTTCACTTTCCATATCATTTACAGAAACCATACCAACTACCTCATCGTTATCATCTTTAAGGGTAATACCACGCACACCCGATGCATTACGTCCCATTGGACGTGTTTTGCTTTCTTCAAAACGAACAAGCTTACCTGATTTCACTGCAAGAAGCACATGGCTGTCTCCGGTAGTTAGCTTAGCCTCCAGTAACTCATCATCTTCACGAACGGTAATTGCGTTAATACCATTTAACCTAGGGCGTGAATACTGCTCTAAAAGGGTCTTTTTAACAATACCTTTTTTAGTAGCCATAATCACGTAGTGGTTATTAATATACTCTTCGTTTTTAAGATCCTGCGTACAGATGAATGCCTTAACCTTATCATCATTCTCAATATTAATAAGGTTTTGTATAGCACGGCCTTTACTTGTTTTGCTACCTTCAGGAATTTCGTAAACCCTCATCCAGAAACATTTACCTTTTTGTGTAAAGAATAACATGTACTGGTGATTTGTAGCAGTAAACAGGTGCTCCAGGAAGTCCTGATCGCGGGTAGATGATCCTTTTTGACCTACTCCACCCCTGTTTTGGGTTTTGTATTCAGAAAGCGGAGTACGCTTAATATAACCGGCATGCGAAATGGTAATAACCACATTCTCATCGGCAATAAGATCTTCAATACTTACATCAGCACCAGAGTATTCAATTTGTGAACGGCGTTCGTCACCATATTTTTCTCTAACCTCAATAAGCTCCTCTTTAATAAGCTGCATTCTCAGCTCTTTGCTTTCTAATAAGGCTTTCAATTCGGCAATCAGTTTCATGATTTCCTCATATTCAGCTCTCAGTTTATCCTGCTCCAGTCCTGTAAGCTGCCTTAAACGCATTTCTACAATAGCCCTGGCCTGGATTTCAGTAAGCTTAAATCGCTCTATTAATTTTTCACGAGCCTCTTCCCCGTCTTTAGAACCACGGATAAGCGCAATAACCTCATCAATGTTATCTGAAGCAATAATAAGACCTTCTAATATGTGCGCGCGCTCTTCAGCCTTGCGTAGTTCATATTTAGTTCTTCTTACTACCACATCGTGCCTGTGCTCCACAAAGTAATGGATAAGCTCTTTAAGGTTTAATGTATGAGGTCTTCCGTTCACAAGCGCAATGTTGTTTACACTGAAAGACGATTGTAATTGTGTATACTTATAAAGCATGTTAAGTACTACGTTTGGCACTGCATCCTTTTTAAGGATATACACAATACGCATACCTTTCCTGTCAGACTCGTCACGTATGTTGGATATACCTTCAATTCTCTTTTCATTTACAAGGTCGGCAGTCTTTTTAATCATCTCTGCCTTGTTTACCTGATAAGGAATTTCGGTAACAATAATACATTCTTTACCGTCTACCTCTTCAAACCTTGCCTTACCGCGTAATACGACACGACCACGACCTGTTTTAAAGGCTTCACGAACTCCTTCATAACCGTAAATAACACCTCCCGTAGGAAAATCAGGTGCCTTTACATATTCCATCAGTTCGTCTATCTCAATCTCGTTATTGTCAATATATGCCAGGGTACCGTCTACCACTTCACAAAGGTTGTGAGGCGGCATGTTAGTAGCCATACCTACTGCAATACCCGACGCACCGTTAATTAAAAGGTTAGGTACACGTGTAGGCATTACGGTTGGTTCCTGTAAGGTATCATCAAAGTTTAACTGGAAGTCAACAGTTTCTTTTTCAAGGTCGGCCATAATATCCTCAGATATTTTTCGCATCCTTGCTTCAGTATAACGCATTGCTGCAGGACTGTCTCCGTCAATCGATCCGAAGTTACCCTGACCGTCTACCAAAAGATACCTCAAACTCCAGTCTTGTGCCATACGTACCATGGCATCATAAACAGAGGAGTCTCCGTGAGGGTGATACTTACCTAATACCTCTCCTACAATCCTTGCCGATTTTTTATAGGCTCTGTTAGAAAGAACCCCAAGTTCGTGCATTCCATAAAGTACTCTTCGATGTACGGGTTTCAAGCCATCTCTAACATCTGGAAGGGCCCTCGATACAATTACTGACATTGAGTAGTCAATATAGGCCGATTTCATCTGGTCCTCGATGTTAATAGGAATTAACTTTTCTCCTTCAGACATAAATAGTTATATTAAAAATTATTTTTATTACAAAACGTGCCAATATACGCATTTTTATTGGCATCTTCCAGCTAAAAAACAATTAATTTCCAACATTTATTAACACCTTAAATAGGTTAAACAGTTAATAAAGTAATGCTATATAATTTCTTTTTCTGGCTTTTTTTTTGTCACTTAGCATGACAGGACCTTCCGTAGGTACGGTTTTTGTAAAATCTTATTTAAATAGTTAAATTTACAGTATCAATTCTTTTATTATGGATGATAATTTTTCACCAAGGGTCAAAGACGTAATTACCTACAGTAAAGAGGAAGCTTTACGACTGGGCCACGACTTTATTGGTACAGAACATTTGATGCTGGGGATATTGAGGGACGGAAACGGCAAAGCAATTTCTATACTTAACAATATATCTGTTGATTTAGATCTTTTAAGAAGAAAAGTAGAAATATTAAGCCCTGCTAATCCTAACGCGGAGCGCGGGAACGACAAAAAGAACCTGCACTTAACGCGCCAGGCAGAACGTGCCCTAAGAACCACATTTCTGGAAGCTAAGGTTTTCCAGAGTACCTCTATCAGTACGGCACATTTACTGTTGTGTATTTTGCGCAACGAAAACGACCCTACAACAAAATTGCTTAATAAGCTAAAAATCGATTACGAAACCGTTAAAGAACAATTTATCAACATGACATCAAGCGAAGAAGACTATATGGAAAACCAGCCAAGGGCTGAGTCTTACAATGATGATGCAGGACAGGATGACAGTATGCGCGAGAGCACCTTTAATAACCCTACCCCGCAGGGTGGCAAAGCCAACAAAAAATCTAAAACTCCTGTTTTAGATAATTTTGGCCGAGACCTTACCGAACTTGCCGAAGAAGGCAAACTGGACCCTGTTGTTGGTCGTGAAAAGGAAATTGAGCGTGTTTCGCAAATACTTAGTCGCAGAAAGAAAAATAATCCGCTGCTTATTGGTGAACCCGGTGTGGGTAAATCGGCCATAGCAGAAGGACTGGCCCTGCGCATTGTACAGAAAAAAGTATCACGTATTCTATTCAACAAACGTGTGGTAACGCTAGATCTTGCCAGTCTTGTGGCAGGTACTAAATACCGCGGACAGTTTGAAGAGCGTATGAAAGCGGTGATGAACGAACTGGAAAAGAATGACGATATCATCTTATTTATAGATGAGATTCATACCATTGTAGGTGCAGGTGGCGCTACAGGTTCACTGGATGCCAGTAACATGTTTAAGCCCGCATTAGCACGTGGAGAAATACAATGTATTGGTGCCACTACCCTGGATGAATACCGCCAGTATATAGAGAAAGACGGTGCACTGGAAAGACGTTTCCAAAAAGTAATGGTTGAACCTACATCTGTAGATGAAACCATCATTATACTTAATAATATTAAAGCTAAGTATGAAGAACACCATAATGTTAACTATACACCGGAAGCAATTGAAGCCTGTGTGAAGTTAACTAACCGTTATATGACCGAGCGTTTCCTTCCGGACAAGGCTATTGATGCGCTGGACGAGGCAGGATCAAGAGTACATATTACCAATATTAATGTACCTAAACAGATTCTTGACCTTGAAAGACAACTGGAAGAAGTACGTGAGCTTAAAAACTCTGTAGTTAAAAAGCAGAAATATGAAGAGGCTGCAAAGCTTCGTGACGACGAAAAACGCATTGAGAAAGATCTTGCCATTGCTCAGGAGAAATGGGAAGAAGACGCTAAAAACAATCGTGTTACCGTTACCGAAGACAATGTGGCAGATGTTATTTCTATGATGACAGGTATTCCTGTAAACCGTATTGCACAAACCGAAAGCAACAAACTTGCAGGCCTGCCGGAACTTATTAAGAGTAAGGTTATAGGTCAGGATGATGCTGTTGTTAAGATTTCAAAATCAATACAGCGTAACCGTGCCGGACTTAAGGATCCTAACAAACCGATTGGGTCGTTTATTTTTCTTGGTCAAACCGGTGTAGGTAAAACCCAACTGGCTAAGGTACTGGCTAAAGAACTGTTTGACTCTGAAGATGCGCTTGTGCGTATTGATATGAGTGAATACATGGAGAAATTTGCCATATCAAGACTGGTAGGTGCGCCTCCGGGATATGTAGGTTATGAGGAAGGCGGACAGCTTACCGAAAAAGTACGCAGAAAACCATACTGTGTTGTGCTTCTTGATGAGATTGAGAAAGCACACCCAGATGTGTTTAACATGCTTTTACAGGTACTGGACGACGGCTACCTTACTGATAGCCTTGGCAGAAAAATTGACTTTAGGAACACTATTATAATAATGACATCAAACGTGGGTGCAAGACAGCTAAAAGACTTTGGTCAGGGAGTTGGTTTTGGTACTGCTGCAAAAAAAGCACAGGCCGACGAGCACAGCAAAGGTGTTATTGAGAGTGCTCTTAAAAAGACATTTGCGCCGGAGTTTATTAACAGGATAGACGATATTATTGTGTTTAATCCTCTTGAGAAAGAAGACATCGACAAAATTATCGATATCGAACTGGCTAAGCTATATGCCCGTATTAAAGACCTTGGGTACAACATTACCCTGTCCGAAAAGGCTAAAAACTTTATTGCCGACAAAGGTTTTGACAAGCAATATGGTGCAAGGCCACTAAAAAGAGCCATACAAAAGTATGTTGAAGATACACTTGCTGAAGAGATTATCACTTCTAAAATAGGTGCAGGAGACGAAATTTTTATGGATCTTGACGATAATGAACAAGAACTTGCTGTGACTATTAAAAAAGCGGAGAATCCGGCTAGTTAATAGTTTAGGATATATATTTAAAAAATCCCCGGCAGTAACAACTGTCGGGGATTTTTGTTTTCAACAGTATTTAATAACCAAAGCCGTGAGGCTTTAAAAACAAACATTTATAAATTAAACCAATTTCAATTAAAATGGAAAAGAAACGCTTATTGATCGTTGGGCTTGAACCCCGGGATACAGAGAAAATAAGTAAAGAATTAGGTTGGGAATACCTAACCGTACATTATGACATGCTTCCGGTAGTGAAGCTTATGGATGGCGTGCTTTATGTAGAGAGTCCGCAGGTGCCGGATAAATTCCTTAAAGTAGACAAAGTAATTTTTCATGGTATTTATGAAAAGGATGCCGATTTTTTAACACTACTGGCATTATGGAATGGTCCGTGCCTACCAAATGCCTTAGGGATGATGGATTTAAGGCAACGCATACCCGGACTGGTAAGATCGTTACAGGCCTCAAAATTCAACACTCTAAACCGAAGCATGGTTATTAACCAGCAACAATGGAACAGCGACAAGGAAGTGGTTGCAAAATGGGGTATTTGGCATTGTGGTGAAGACAAGCACAAATTTAACGGCAACTGGCAAAGCAGTGAAACATCTGTAATAGAAGATTTTATAGATGGTGAAGCCGTAAGAATTATGCTTATAGGCAACAAGTCATGGCAAATAAAACTAACCGGTGACACCTGGTTAAAATCAATACACAATAACGGTTCAGACCAAATGGAAATTGACACCGAGCTATTAGATGACAGTATTGCCATTGCTAAACATTTCAACTCACAAATGATTGGTGTTGACTATATTGTTGGCAACGACGGACAAAAATACTTACTGGAAGTAAACCATATACCTAACGTTACGGTATTTCCGTTTATTAACGAGGCATTTATTGACTATGCCATCAACTGGGTTACAAAATAACCCCTTATCCCCTGCTGTATTGTTGGGGATTTTTTGTTTGCAGTAATTTTTACAATTATAAAAATCCGTATGTTAGCACAACCAAAACCATACCATGAAAAAGCTTTACATACTGGCTGTTACTGTACTAATTATTTCCTGTAAAGAAACAGATCGAAAAACAACACCTCAAAAACAGACTGTCATAACTTCAATCCCTCAAAAAAAGGTCAAAAAATTTAACCACGATTCTATAAGGGAACAAGCCATTAAGTACTTTACCAATAACAAAAACTATTACTTTAATACATTAAACAATGCTAAGGGAGTAGCTACTGTAAACGATAATTTTGTATTTGGTGATACTATTACACTTTTAAAAGAAAACGGAGAAATTAGCTCTCAGTTTATTTTTAATGATGAAAATAACATTCACACTTTTAAATGTATTTCTACAGATAGTTTATACTATAAAGTGGAATATAACAACGAAACTTTATACCTTAAAAAATCAGATAAATTTACGTTTGAACCATGGGAAATTCATGTTTTAAAAGTACCGTTTATAGGTTTTGATTATAGTAAAAACAGTATCCACGAGTATCCAAATGACGATTCTAAAACCATAAGCTTTGATCCCGATACTTTTTACTCACCTGTTCAGTTAGCGGGCAAATGGATGCAAATCGTTTGGGCAGACAGTAACAACAATAACAAGTATGGCTGGATTAAGTGGAAAGAAAACGATAAACTGATAATTGAACTTTTTTATTTTGCGTAACATAACCTTAAACTCATGAATAACAGAAAACTTTATCTGCTAATAAGCGAAGAGCTACGGTATGACAAACTGGATCAAGAAAAATAAAGTTGTAGATATCATTTTCTGTTAATTGCAATTACTATCACTTAACAAGATTAAAGGTTTTACTCTTTTAAATTATTTAAAAACCTCATAGTCAATTTGTGAGGATAGTTATATTAAATTTTAAATAAAAATACAGTCACCCCTTTACTTATTTAAAAAAAGTAGTACTTTAGAAGTATATAATTATACTAAAATGTTCGACAAAGTTATTGTAGGCAGTGAAGAATGGTGCTCATTTCCGGCACTTGGCATACCGGCTATTAAAGCCCGTGTAGACTCGGGTGCAAAAACCTCTGCCCTTCATGCCATTAACATCAATCCGTTTTTAAAAGATGGCGACAACTGGGTTAAGTTTGACATTAACCCCATACAAAACAATACCAAAACCGTTATTCACTGTGAAGCTCCGCTTATTGACAAGCGAATTGTAAAAAGCTCCAGCGGATACAGGGAAAAACGTTATGTTATAAAAGCCAGCCTTCAGGTGGGCGATACCATGTGGGAGATTGAGGTTACCCTTACCAACCGCGACTCAATGGGTTTCCGTATGCTGTTAGGCCGTGAGGCCATGAGCGGACGCCTTTTGGTAGACCCTGAGCAAAAATACCTGCTGGGACAACCTACTACCGAAAAACTTAAAGAATACTACAGCACTAACGACGAGCCTAAAAAAGGGCTTCGTATAGGGCTTTTAGCCAGTAATCCTGAATTGTACAGTAACAGGCGTATTATTGAAGCAGGTGAACTTCGCGGACACGAAATGCACTTTCTTAACCTTAAGTACTGCTACATGAAACTGGATGCCGAAACTCCCGAAATACACTACAGGGGCGGCAGGGTACTTAATGACTTTGATGCTATTATACCGCGTATTCGTCCAAGCATGACGTTTTACGGTTGTGCACTTACCCGTCATTTTGAAGCATTAAAAGTATACAGCCTTAACTCGGCGGCAGCTATAAGTCAGTCACGAGATAAACTGTTCTCATTACAGTTACTGCTTAACAGTGGTATTGACATCCCTACTACAGGGTTTGCCAACTCCCCTCTTGATACCAACGACCTTATTAAAATGGTAGGTGGTTCTCCGCTTATCGTTAAGCTTCTGGAAGGTACTCAGGGGAAAGGTGTTGTACTGGCAGAGACCAAAAAGGCGGCAGAGAGTGTTATTAATGCCTTTAAGAGCCTTAACGCCAATATTTTGGTACAGGAGTTCATTAAAGAGGCAAACGGTAAGGATATACGCTGTTTTGTAATAGACGGCAAAGTGGTAGCCTCTATACAACGTGAAGCATTGCCGGGAGAGTTTAGGGCAAATATCCATTTGGGAGGTACGGCCTCTGTTATTAAAGCCACTCCCGAAGAAAAAAGAATTGCCATTAAAGCAACCAAAGCTATGGGGCTTAAAGTGGCTGGTGTAGATATTATCCGTTCCTCTAAAGGTCCGTTATTATTGGAAGTCAACTCCTCACCGGGTCTTGAAGGTATTGAAGGCGCTACCAACAAAGATATCGCCGGAGAGATGATTCGCGCTATCGAAAAGAATTTCAAAATCTAAAAAACATACAACTATGGCAATAATTTCTTCTTCAATAATAGTTATAGTGGCAATGCTGCACCTCTACATTTTTTGGTTAGAAAGCTTTGCCTGGACAACAAGAGGCAGGAAAGTCTTTAAAAAGTTTCCTGCCGAACTTTTTGAAAAAACAAAACCAATGGCTGCCAACCAGGGTTTATATAATGGTTTTCTGGCTGCCGGGCTGTTATGGTCACTGCTTATTGAAACTCCTGACTGGAGGTTTAATGTAGCCATGTTCTTTTTAGGATGTGTTGCAGTTGCTGGATTATTTGGTGCGGCCACCGTACAAAAAAGTATTTTTTATATCCAGTCGGTTCCCGCCATTGCCGGTATGGTTTGCCTTTATTTTAATATTTAATTATGAAGTACATAACTATTATAGTAGTATTTTTATTGGGTTCGATAATCATGATTGTAGGTGCTCTTTTTAAGCTAATGCACTGGCCGGGCTCACATCTTATGCTAATATCAGCCACAATTATACAGGTTATCGCCGTTATAATGCTAATAATAAAACTGTTAACTAATAAGAATAAAAACAGTTTTCTAAACAAATAAGCTATGAAACTTAAAACAGCTATACTAACACTTGGGCTGCTCCTGCCCCTATGGGGCTTTAGTCAGGATGACGGCTGTTTAAAATTTAAAAACGGTACCTTTAAAGTTACTGATCCCGAAACCAAAAAGGTTTGTATTATTACCCGTAAGGGAGATACACAAACCGAGAGAATGGAAGACTCTGACCAAACTTATGATTTTAAAATCACATGGGTAGATAACTGCAAGTATACCGTTAAACCTACTGCTACTACTATTGAAAGGAACAGGGATGTACTTAAAGCCGGAATACTTACTGTTGAAATTGTAAAAACAACCGATTCTTCATACACACAAAAGGTAATGGTAGAAACCAACCCTAAGTTTACACGTTATGATGAGGTTTATATCGTAAAGAAAAAGGAAAAGAAAACACTTGATTAATGGTAAAAAAATTACACCTTACACTTCTTTTTTTCACGTTAACCATTTGTTGTTTTGCTCAGGATACTAAACCTGCTATAACTCCTGATAATTTCCCTATAACAAATAATCTATTAACTCAACATAAAGATGCCTATCACGAAGGCGATCATGTTTGGTTTACAAACACAGAGTTAAAACAAACCCTTGTTTTTGAATTAGGGACAGATTATCATAGGTTTAAAACCTATCTGTTTTACAACAATATTATACCCGAAGCTTTATTAAATGACGATTGGTTTTCATCGGCACACAATACTTCAAATAAAGTTGAGGTTTTTAAATCCTATATCAAAAATGCTAACCCTGTAAATATAAACTACTTTACTTCCTTACAGGGAATTGAGTTGGGACAAACTAAAAAGCAAATTCTTAAACTGTATCCTTATAATCCTGATGAGGTTAATACTACCAAAGATATAGAGAAATATACATGGAACTTTACTGGTGACATTATGGCTGATATGGAGCCAAAAATACAAAATGATAAACCCTTAGCTAAAGATAGTTTCGGCTATCATTTTACCGCTTATTTTAAAAATGATATTTTAGTAGGGTTAATTTTAGTAAACGACATTCCCTAACTCATGGCAAAACAAAGCGTATTAAGAGTAAACTACAAATTAACCGACCAACTACTTAACCGGAAACCCTTATGGATATTGTTTTTATAATCGTTTTTGTACTTACCCTTTTCATCATAATAAGTAACTTCAATTCGGGTGCTAAAGCAGCTCGTGAACGCACTCCTAAAGGCATCAAAGAAAAAAAACAGAAAGAGCTTATAAAAGAAAAACAAAAAGCCTGGATAAATGACGACCTTATATACGACCCCGAAACAGGTGCAAAAATAACTTTAGAACAGGCTCAGTCGGGAGTTTGGGATTTACCATCAGAGGAAGAAAAAGCTAAACATGAAGAAGAGCAGAAAATTTTCCTTAATGAACAGGGTATTGAAGCAGGGCATCTTTTTGAACTGTTAAAAGAAAAAGGCTTTAAAGCAAAAAAACTCAACGACGAACAAATCGAATTTTTAGAGCAGTCAGCACTACTCACCCAATATGATGACTGGGGCTATACCGAATGTTTTATCAATAATGATGAAGTAGTAGTTTTTTCTCCTTATGTAAAGCTAAAAAAGCTTCATTATGAAGAATCACAACTTATGGTTTGGATAAAAGTAAATCATGCATCGGGGCATTACTTTATGGAACCCAAAAACACCACAAATAAGCTTTTAGGCAGCTTTATAAATAAAGAAGATATCAAAGTAGAAAACTACAGTACATATACTTTAAAAAAAGGTTTTGATGTTACCAATACTAAAAAAATACTTGAAAAATTTAGCAATCAAAAAGGATTACAGGTTGAACTAAACAATAATAACCTACTTATTAAAACCTTGGTTACTCCAAACAGAAAAGACTTTAAAAGAATAGAAAAATTAATGTAACAAAAAATTCCATAACTTGGTGGTGTATAAAAACAACCAATCACTAACCGAAATGGAAATTTTGGAAACCAACAGATTACGCCTCAGGAAACTTACCCCTATGGTAATGGACCAGGTTTTTACCACAATGAATGACCATTCCATAATCGACTTTCTGGGCCTTGCCGATTTTGAATCTCTTAAAAAAGAAAAGGAACGTTACAAAAAAGGACTGCAAACCTACAACAGGAGCTTTGTAAATTTTCAGCTTTTAGAAAAAGAAACCAATCGTATAATAGGCGGTTGTGGTTTTCATACCTGGTATCCGTTGCACGACCGTGCCGAAATAGGCTATGGCCTGTTTTATGACAGTGATAAGCAAAAAGGACTCATGACCGAAGCGGTTAACACAGTACTGGATTATGGGTTTACCAAAATGAACCTGCACCGTGTGGAAGCACTTACCGCAACCTATAATACAGGTTCACTTAAAATACTGGAACATTTCAATTTTACTTTTGAAGGGACACTTCGCCAGCATTATAATGTAAACGGTAAAATGGAAGATTCTGTAATGTACTCGCTTTTAAAACATGAGTATCAAAACCATATATCATGAAGAAAGTTATAGTATTAGTAGTAGCATTTATATTCGTTTCATGTGCTTCCGACAGAAATGTACCAAGAAATGCCATGCTTCACTCTGATGAACTGGAAACTATTGCCAATAAAATATTTCCGCTTTTTGACTACGAGATAGAAATAGGAGAAAATTATCTGGATAGTTTGCCTTTAACTAAAAAAGAAATAAGGCTCTTAAAATATAAACTCAAATGCCCTGAGATTTATATTAACTATGACGAAAAATCAGATGAGAATATAGATAGTCTTGTAGTTTTTAAAAGTGGCGGTTACTGGGTAAAACAACGACAGGTAATAATTGATATGCGAAAAAAACCACGAACCACCCTACCCTGCGACTGTTCTACTATTAAAAACAGAACATATTATAAAACCGACAAAGCCATAATACCAATATCGTAATATACATTATGAGTAAACCAGCTCCAAACGAACAGGTTACACAACACATAGCCAAAATGACACCACAGGTCGCTCAAACCATGCAGGCCATACGCGAGGTGATACTGGAAAGCTCTCCTGAAATAGACGAACATATAAAATGGAATTCTCCTGCCTTTTATTATACAGGAGAAATGAAGGCTTTTGATGCTAAAGAATACAAAAGGGACCTTGTGGTATACAATTTGAGGAAGAACGGAAGTATTATGCTTGTTTTCCCTACAGGAGCAACTATTAATGATACTACAGGCATACTGGAAGGTAATTATACTGATGGACGCCGTATGATAACCGTTACTAACATAACCGACCTGCAAAATAAAAAACAGGCTTTACAAACCGTAATTAAACAATGGTTAGACCTTATTGAAAAATAATTTTATCATGATCAAACACACCTTCCTCTACATTACTTTTTTATTGCTCTCCGTATCCGGATTTGCACAAAACTCAAACTTATACAAAGCATGGCTACCTACCGGGAAGCATGGCGATGTTTACACTTATGAAGCCATTAATGACATTGGTGCTTATCCTAATGCCTTTATATTTGATAAAAGCGGAATTTTACTGGAAAAGTATAAAGGTGTAAATTGTGGCACCAGTAAAGTGCGTGGCACAGATAAAGACGTTAACATAAATCCTAAAACTCAGGTATTGGGTAAATGGCGTTGGTTAAAACCATCGGTAATAGAGATGGAAACAAAAGAAAGAGGAGCACTTATCAGGAAAAAATATAAGGTCTCTAAAGTAGATGACACCTCATTAATACTTATAGATTTATATTAATCCTACAATAGTTATAAATGCAATTTAAATACTATTACTGCCTTGGGCTAACAGTGCTTTTATTTAGCTGCAATAATAAAGACCGCATAACAAATTATGTACAGGAGGTTAACAGCAACCCTACAACTGCCATTACAGAAACACAGGAGGAAAATACTGTAATTGTAAACTGCGATACTTTACAATTAAAAAACTCAAAAGCTACTCTTTATCTGTTTGGAAGCTTTGAAGATGAAGACAGTAATAATACCATTTTTACGCTTACACAGAACGGTAAAACAATAATACAGGATAGTATTATAAGTAACCGTTTTAAACTGCTATATAAAGATTTTACAGGCGATTCTGTAAACGACTTACTAATTCATCATTATACAGGTACGCGTAGTAATGAATTTTACAATTTATATATTACCGATACCCTAAACAACATGCTGAAAAGAATTAAAGGATTCGGGAAAATCCCTAACCCCCGTTACGATAGCGACAACAACCTTATAACCTGTTACGGATTAACCGGTACAAACTATGTGAAGTTCTACCACATTGAAAACGACACCATACTAGATTATGGTATTACCGTTGAAGATGATTTAATGCCCGAAAATAATTTTGAAGAACGATACCAGCAGACCTTAAACAAAATAAAAACGAAACAACATCAATAAAAAATCCCCAACCATTCGGTTAGGGATTTT
>NZ_JRLV01000001.1 GCF_000769915.1 Flavobacterium beibuense F44-8 | reverse complement strand
TCAGGGACAGGGTGAACGATTAGTTGTAGTTCAATTACGTCGTAGCATTCTGTTTGCCCCGACTGTAATCTTATGTATATAATTCCTGAAGGGTTCGTTACAGGAAGGTAAATATATTCTGTTGTTTCTGTTATAGCATTGGTAGCCATATCAGCATCATCCTGAGTCTCATGCGCTGTAGCAATAACACCCGGCATTTGAGTTTCAAGATCATCAAGCACTGCCTGAAGATTAAACTTAGCCGAACCGTCTCCGTTAAGATCACATTCTTCAAGCGCATCAGGGTTTTCACCTATAGGTGCCTGAATTACCTCTAACGGAACTGTTATCACTACCCAACAACCAGTTGCTGTTGCAGTAACCCTGGCATAGATATTTGTAGTAGGAGATACGTATACAGCAAGCAATTCGTCTGCAGGGTCGCCAATCTCAGCCGCACCCTGGGTAGCAAAGTAACGAACCGTCATGCCTGACTGTCCGCCTGTTACAGCAGTATCATGATTATGTAGCACAAAGTCCGCCTGACCGCTAACCTCTTCACAACCTGCAAATACAGGAGCAGGGTTATTTATAACCGGTAAAATATTTACAACGGTATTGAAAGTCGTTACAGAAAAACATCCGTTAGCATTTTCAGATCTTACATAAACAGGTTCTCCACCCGACTGATAGTTTGCAGGATCTACAATAGCGTTTGCAGGAGTAGCAGCATCTGCCAGAGAGGTATAGTAACTAAGTGTAAACGAACCTATCTCGGCAGCTCTTGTAGTAAGGTCAAATACCTCTACATTATCGCCATCAAAATCACATAACTCGTAATCAGAAATCACCGGTGGAACCTGTGGTGAAGGATTAACTACCAAGTCAAACGAAGTAGTAGCATAACATACTGTATTAGCAGGATCAACTACTCTTGCAAAAATAGTTTGCCCTCCTGATACAGTATTAGTATAAGCTGCAGGGTTTGTTATTGCAGAAGTATCTGCATCTGCATCTGTTTGTGAAATAAAGAACGAAACCTGATAAGAGGCATTATTTCCTGTAATTACATTAATGGTTGAAGTTAAATCAAACTGCATTAATCCGTCGGCATTATCATCACAAACCACCTGCGGAGCCGGGGCTGTTACTGTAGGGGCATTTGTTGCAATAAGATCTATAGTGGTAAATGATACACACGAAGCACCACTACCCAGCTCTACCCTTACAAAAAGAGTTTGGTTTGCTAATGCACTTTCATAAGGAGATGCAATCGCTCCCGTATCATTATCGGCATCTGCCTGAGACATATGGTAAGTCACAACAAAAGTACCTCCCCCTGTTATGGCATCATTATTACTTTCTAAATCAAAAGAAGCTACACCAGTATTACCGTCTATACATTCGTGCATTGGTTCGGGCTCTGTTAATACAGGAGCACCTGTTACCTCTAAAGTTCCTGTTTCGTTAAGTGTTACCGTACAAAACGGAGCCTGAGCATCTGTTACATCTATAATTATAAAATCAGTAGTAGCAGTAAGAGCCGGTAGTGTTATTATACCCTGACCTGTACCATCAAGAGTGATTGTTTGAGAAGAGTTTGAAGCTACGGTATAGTTCACCGTTGCATTCGCAGGACCTGTTAAAGTAATAACACCGTCATCACCCGAACATACCGGACCATTTGTAGTGAATACCAACTGTTCTATATCGTTCACATTGATAGTAACAGAAGCGGATAAAGACTGGCTACATACCACAGTACCGTCTGAAGTTGTTATGTTAGCATCCTCCAGAGTATAAGTAGTATCCTGCATATAACCCTGAGTTATGGTGAAAGAACCATTAGCATCCAGAGTTGCCGATTGCGGTGCGCCGCCATCTATATTATAATTGAAGTTTGCATTTGCAGGACCTGTAAAAGTTACTGTTACATCAGCCCCCGGACAGGCGTCCTGTGGTGAAGCGGTAACAGTTATATTTGGTAACGGATATACTGCTATTGTAAAATCAGTAATAGAAGAACATCCTGTAGTATTATCTGTAACCTTAGCATAAATTTGCTGGGGATTAGATGTATTTGAAATAATATCACTTAACGGAGAAGTACCATCTACAGCATTTGCAGCACTGGTAAAAAACTCAATTGTATTATTTGTAGTATCGCTGTTTATTTGAGGCTTTAAAGCTCCTAAATCAAAAACCCCAACATTAGGGTTATTGCTACAGGTTCTCACCTCATCAAGTTGGTTTGCATCTGGTGCCTGAGGGAAAGCCCCGTCTCCAAAGGTTGCAGTACCTGTCCAGTTGATTGAAAAACCTCCGTCACCTATCGGTCTGTCTATTACAATATAATAGGATTGCCCCGGTGATACCGTAAGCCATCTAACATATCCGTCACCATCGGCACCAGGGCCAGACTGTGTGATCAAAGTATTACCGTTCATACCCGTATGGTTGTTGGTTAAACCAGCCATTACAGGGTTAGTGGTACAACAACGTATAGGCGCACCAAGAGAGCCACACTGGGCATTAGCGGGATAAACCCAAAAATCATAATCTACATTAATATCAGTATCGTCAGGCACTAAGTCAAACCCTAGGTTTCCCGCTTGTACAATATTGATTTTAATCCAGATAGAGTTGTTTTCAAAACCGCCACATCCGGTAACTTCCTGAACTTGGCCAATACCATTGGCATTTGAGACAAATGTGCCGTTCCCACACACTGTAATTGCATTAACACAATCATTTGGTTCGCCCTGAGCAAAAGCAGTAAATACTGACAGGAACATCAGGCACGAGGCAATAATCTTTTTCATTTCTTTTAAGCCTTTTTTAAAAACGGCAAAAATAGGTGATTTAAACCTGAAAACCACCTATTTTCGCCTTTGCAATCTTTATTTAACAGTAGTTATACTACTTCTTAACAATCAAAAACTCCGAACGACGGTTCGCAGCGTTCTGATTATCGGTACAGTTTTCACCGCAATTTACCTTTGGTTCTGTCTCTCCAAAACCTTTTCCTGTAATACGGTCTTTGCTAATACCTTTTGAAATTACATAAGAAACTGTTGCCTGTGCTCTCTTTTCAGAAAGTGTCATGTTGTAAGAAGCACTACCTTTTGTATCGGTATGGGCTTTTACATAAATTACCATATTTGGGTAATCGTTCATAATCTCTACTAACTTATCCAGTTCCTGAGCACCTTCTCTTGTGATGTTGCTCTTTCCGAATTCAAAGTTAATATCGGCCAGTTCAATATGAGTTTCCTTAATCAGTTCGTTAACCGGTTTTAATGCTACAGGTACCGCTACCTGTTTTTCCTGCGTTTTTGCAATGGCAAATGTTGCACTATCATACCCTGCTTTTGAAACTTCAAGTACATAATCAGTATCACAATCCACATCATAAGATGCAACACCGTTACTACCCGTTTGTTTTGTTTCAATCACATTATTGCGGTTGTCTAATATGGCTACTTTGGCATCAGCCAGAAGTTTACCAGTCTTTACATCTGTAACAGTTGCAATCGCTTCTACCCTACAAACTGGAATTGCAGTGTAAATATTGTCTGCACCACTACGATTTGATGAAAAATATCCTACATTTTTTTGAGCATTGAAGCTAAAAGAGAAGTCATCTTTCTCACTATTAACAGGTTTACCTAAATTAACAGCCTCTCCACCTTTGTTTAAATCGGCTTTAAAAATATCGAATCCGCCATATCCCGGACGTGAAATTGAAGAGAAATAAAGTATATTATTATCTGTAATGAAAGGGAAATTCTCCTTACCCGGAGTATTAACCTCTTTACCAAGATTCACCGGAGTACCATAAGTACCATCGCTGTTTACACTTACTTTCCAGATGTCTGTATCTCCAAGTCCGCCCGGCATGTTTGATGCAAAATAAAGCATTTTACCATCGGCACTAAGGCTTGGACTACCTACTGAGTAAGCAGTACTGTTAAAAGGCAATGCTGTAATGTTTTGCCACTTACCATCGGTTTTAGTCGCTTTGTACAAACCAATTTGTGCTAATTTAACTTTACTTCCTTTTACATAGTTACCATCTGCATGACCATCTCGGGCAAAGTAGATGGTGTTCCCTTCTGCACTAATAGCAACGGGACCATCATGAAAGCGTGTATTCAGTTCGTTTACAGCAACAGCTTCAGAGAACGAACCATTATCGTTTCTTACCGCACTGTATATATCTATGTATGGCTGACCGTAATCATCGGTAGCCGAAGTGTTTCTTGTACTTACAAAATAAAGTGTATTATCGTTTGCCAGTACAGCACCAAAATCACTTTTATCTGTACTGTTAACATCTGCCTCCGCAGCATCAAAAAGCTTGTTTTGTTTGTTTAATGCGGGAATATAATCCGGATTTGATTTGTGTAGCTGTGCTCTCTGATCGTTAGGAAGCATGGATGCAAACGTATCCATTTGTCGGTTAGCCTCGGCATATTTACCCTGTGCCCTTAAAGCTACAGCATACCTGTAATAGGTTTCGACATCCTGTTTATCTTCAATAGCTTTTGCATACCAAGTGGCAGCATCAGCCATATTGAAAACAGAATAGTAACTGTCTGCCAGTTGCTTATACACATAAGCATCGGCTTTGTTTTTGTTAACTAAACCAAGATACTCTTCTATAGCAGCTGTATACCTTGAGTTTTCATAAAGAGCATCTGCCTTCTGAGTATCTTTAGTTTGGGAATTTCCGTACAGTGCCATTAAAAGCCCTGCTGCGATATATATTTTTTTCATATTAAAAGAGTCTCATTTATCTGGTTAGAAGAATCTTGGTGAAACAGATACTTTTTTCCTTTTGTTCAAATCAAATAAAAGCATTACCTCGTGTGATGCCGGTGTAGTAACATTAAGATCAGACGTTACATGATCGTAAGCATAACCTATCCTTATACTTGGTGTAACAGCATAATTAACCATAGCACCAACCGAGTCATCCAGCCTGTAAGTACCTCCTACTTCAAACTTATCGAAGAACAGGAAGTTTAACGATAAATCAAGCGAAGTAGGTGCGTTGAAAGCCGACTTAAGCATTGCAGAAGGTTTCATTTTTGTGTTAGCCGATAAATCGAACACATAACCTCCTGTTAGGAAATAATGCTGTACTTCAGACCCGAACTGTCTTTCGCTACCGTCTTCTCTAACATCAAGATGCTTTGTTTTTAGCATGTTTGGAACCGAGAAAGCCAAGTAATATTTGTTTGTATAATAGAACAAACCTGTACCTATGTTAAAGTAAGTGTTACTGGTGTTTTCTTTAAAAGCAACATCTGATGTTGATGGTACATACCCATTACCAATATCACTAAACAGCCCTACATTCTGGAAAGTAAGTCCTGCTTTTAAACCTAAGGCAAGCTTGTGCTCTCCTCCTAAATCAAGTGTATAAGAGAAATCTCCGTATACATTGTTTTCCTCTACCGGACCAATTTTATCGGTTATGGCAGATAGCCCTAAACCTACATTTTTACCCACAGGGCTATGTAATGAAAGTGTTCCTGTTTTTGGAGCCCCTTCGATATCTACCCACTGTGCCCTGTACAGTAATCCTCCGGAAAGACCTTCCTTAGAACCCGCGTAAGCCGGGTTTACCACATTCATATTATACATGTACTGTGTATAATGAGGATCCTGCTGTGCTTTTGCACTAAATACAGCGGCAAAAGCAATAGCCATTGTTATATATATTCTTTTCATTGAAGTGTGTCGATGTGAAATGAAGATTAATAAAAGCCTGCCTGCCTTAAACAGACAGACAGGCTGCCTTTACTAAATATTAATATTCCCTGCTTATATAAACCCAACCGGTTAATTGTTCACCGTTAGATTTTGTTAAGCTATAGAAATATGTACCGTCAGGAAGGTCGTTACCTTTTTTATCCTGACCATGCCACTGGTTAGTGTATCCGTTACCTTGCTCGAATACCTGCTTACCATAACGGTTGAAGATAACGATCTCACTAACCCCTAGGTCAGTTAAGTCAAACGTATCGTTATCTCCGTCACCGTTTGGAGATATACCACGTGGTATCTGGCACATCATTGTTTCTACTGTGTAAGCTGCCTCTCCTGTACATGAACCTGAAGTTACTGTTAGGGTAAAGCCTAACGGAAGTTCAAGTGTACTGTTTGAAGTAAAGTATTCAGACACGTTAAATTCTGCACTGTCTGAACCTACAGCTATACCGTCTTCATTTCTCCATACATAAGTTACATCGTTACCAAAAGTACCGTTTGCTGCAGTAGCAACCAGCCAGGTGCTGCTGCCTCTACACTCCTGATCTATACCTACCGAAAGATCTCCTACAACAGTTAAAGTTGCAGTATGAGTTCCGCCTACATTACATGTAGCTTCATCAGCCTCAATAGTATAAGTAACCGTATATGTACCGGCTGTACTAGCCATAGTATCAATCTCACCCGTTACCGGGTCAATCACAAGTCCTGCTTCTGCAGTAAACACACCACCGGTTGTGAAGCCTGTTTCGGTTTCCGGTAATACATTTCCACTGTCATAACAGTAAACACTGTTATAGCTAAACTCAACTACCGGAGTAATTGCACCTACAAGCTCTACGGTAGCAGTATATGTACCGGCAGCTGTACAGGTTACAACATTATTCTCAAAAGTGTACACAATTTCGTGAGTACCTTCGGTAGCAGTTGTAAGATCTACAATACCTGTTTCAGGATCTACAGTAAGTGTTGCAGATGTAAATGTTCCTCCAAAAGTGAAGTCTGTACCGATATTCGGGATTAGCTCATCACCAGAGTTAATACATGAAGGAGAGTCATAACTAAACTCAACCACAGCAGCAACCGGTTCATTGATAACAACATCAATTTGTGCTCTTTGCCCTTCACAACCTTCAGCATTTACATAAGCTACATAGTATGAAGTTGTACCTACAGTTTCTGTAGAAGGCACAGGCGCCTCAGTTTCGGCTGTACCTTCAGTTGGTACAGTATACCAGGCTAAAGTATAACCTTCAACCTCTGCAGCAGTTAATGCTTCAGCAGTTGCTCCCTGACAATACTCTACAGGAGAGGTTACTTCAGGAACATCATCAACAGCGATGTTTGTAATCACTAAACTGTTTTCACAGTAACGTGTATTCCAGTAGAATGTATAATCACCCGAAGCTATAAGTCCGCTAACTGTTGTAGTGCTGTTTGCAGCATCTTCAAACACAACCTCTGTAGGGTTATTTTCATCAGCACTCCACTCACCTACACCTTTTGCTTCAAGTGTAAGAGTATCTTCGGTACAATCTAAAGTTTGAGGCTCTGTAACAATCTCATTGTTTGCTGTAATACTTACTGCATCGATAATGTTACCAATTGCGTTGTCTTTAGATCTGAATATGAATCTTGTTACATCCTGTCCTGCAGGAACATTGTATTCACCTTCATAAACCGCCCATGTTACTGTACCTGCCTGCTCTACAAGAAGCTCAAACGGACCTGCAGGAGGACCTGCGTATAATTGTACTACTGTACCGTCTGACCTTGAAAGGTGAGCAAAGCTATAGTTGTAAGTTACTACTTCAGAACTATCAAAGTCCTGGTATGTACCTTTAATATTTACTAAATCATCAGGATTTGTTGGTTCAGAACTGTCTGCAGATACTAGCTGGATAGACTGACCTCCTTCATAAGGAGTATAACCAATTACACCAAATGTGTCACTAAAGAAGATTGTGTTGTAAAGAGATGTATCTTCCTCAGTAAGGTTGTTTCTCCATCCCGGTACTACGTGTTGATCGTAGAAGTTATTTATACCAAAAACAGATGGAGGAGTTTCAAATCCGCCGTTAACAGCATCTAAAGCACATAAATCCTGCGGAGTAGTAATACAAACATCAAAAGTATGCTCGTTTGGAGCTGTACCGTTAAGGGTTAACCTAACTTTATATGTATCGCCTACTATAAGTTCAGAACTGTATGCTGCAACAATAACATTGTTTTCAGAACAAGCCAGTTCTTCAAGTACAGTACCGTTTACATGGTAAAGTGTCATTGTTACATTTGCATGAGGTGGGTTACCACCACTGTAGTAGTATGACCCTGAGAAGTTTGTTAAACTAATTGTATGAACTTTAGCAACAGCATCAAACTGTAACCAAACATCTCCATCGTTAGCACCTGCACAAGTCATTGGCTCAGGTGATACCGTAGCATTGATAAAACTTATTTTACTTACTGATTCTTCACAAGTTTCAGTACCGTTTACAGGAACTACAAGTGCTGTATCGGCTGAATCGTTTCTAACAAACTCCTGAGGACCAGACCAGAAGCTCTCATCTCCTTCTCCACACACGGCTCTTACAAAGAACTCATAAGTACCTTCTTCAGGCATGTTGAAGTCGGCTGCCGATGGTGTATAAGAGTTAGTATCAACGATAATACCTGATTGTGGTAATGTACCGTTATCTAATGGCTGAAGGTAAACTTCCCATTGTGTTTCGCTACCTCCTGCTGTCCATGAAAGTACACCGTTAGCATCTACAGTAAGCGCTGTAGGCTGCGGACAGGTAACCGTACTACATGAAGCAAAACCATCGTAAAGAATAGTGTTCATTTGATCTAGCGGAGACGGGCTTGTCCAGATTGTTGAACCACCCTGCGCTATTGTAATCACTGCACTTGAGCTACTACCTGGAACATACGATCCTAAACCATCCCAGTACACAGAGAATTCAACTCCGTCACATAAGAACACAGGAACCGTAATAGTACCTGCACCTGAACCAGGTAGATCAATAGTAGTTACTACCAGTTCATTCTGGATAATCTGTAACTCACCAGAGAATCCTCCGCTATCGTTAGTAAGTGTAAATGTATATTCACAAGCAGTAGCTAAAGGACATAGTGTTGTAAATACATAAGGCCCTACCCACTCGCTCTTTTCTGTATCACTACATGCTGCTCTTACATAGTACTCGTATTGAGAAGCAGCTGTAAGTCCGTTAACCGTTGTAGGGTTAGAATCAACCGTAGATAAGTATTCCGGATCACCATCTCCTACAGGAGCACCCATACCTGCCGGTTGTACATAAATATCCCAAGCTGTTTCATCACCATTGGTATTCCATGATAATTGTACAGACGCATCGGTAATAGAGTTAACCGCAAGGTTATTTGGAGCAGCACACGTAGGAACATCTTCTATAACCACATTGTCAATAAGTAATGTCTGTCCTCTGTATCCCAGCGGGCTAGGCTCTCTTTGTGGTATTACCCATGCAATATTAATATCTCCCGTTATACCCGCAGGAAGGTTAAGTATCATTTCCTTCCAATATGGGTTATTTATAGGGTTTGGATCGTCATCACTATTATAAAGTACAGTAGTAAACTCAGACAGTTCGTTACCATTTACAGAAAGTCTTATCTCTAAATCTTCCTCAAAATACTCAGTGTATGTTCTATACTGGAATCTTAAACGCTGACCAGCAGTAACCGTAATAGTTGGCGAAATTAAGTAGTCATCGTTATTACCGTTTGAACCTGAGAAAATACCTGCCGAATGAATTCCTTCAAAAGCATCTAATGTAGCATCAAAGGTCCATGCATAATTATCAGAGTTTTCGTTTACTGATCTCCAACATTCTTCCGACTCTGATGACGGTTCAAAAGTTTCAAGGAACGGAGTAGTAAATGCCTCACACAATGTTGTAAAGGTATATGGCCCTACCCATTCACTTTGGTCTGTATCATTACAGTATGCTCTTACATAATATTCGTAAGTTGTATTTGGTAATAGATTTTCTGCCGGATAAGCAGTATTGTTAGTGGTTTGATCACCAGTGTCAGTATCCGTTGGAACACCTGTTCCCTGTTGCTGAACGATTACCTGCCATTCGGTCTCCTGGAATCCCGGAGTCCAGGCAAGTACAGCATCTGTTTGAGTTATGTTTGAAGCCGTTAGCTCACCGTAGTTAGGCATAGGACAAGCAGGAGCTTCGTCTATCCTTACATCTTCCAGTTGGAATACCGAAGTACCTTCTGCTGTTGAGAATGTAGGCGGAACCCTAAACGCAATGTAAACAGGACCGTTTGCATTGATGTAAAGCGATTTCTCTATATAATCAGTATTAGTAAACTCCATTAAAGGCATAATCTCTGTAAAACTCGCAGGATCAGTATCTGTGGTAGACATTAATACCTGTACCCCAAATCGTGGATTAGGGAAGAAGAAAGAGAATGCAGCCCTGTATTTAAATTTAAGCTCTTTTGTACCCACTACATTAATAGCAGGAGAAATTAACCAATCGTCAAATACCGGTGTACCAAAAAACGGGTTACCCTGTATCGCAGCTAAAGTAGTAGTGAAATTCCATTGTGCGCCATCTTCATTAGCGTCAAGAATACTCCAGCAGAATTTATGAGAGTTCTCGGTATCTCCTGTATTGAAGTTTTCAAAGTAAGGCACATCAAATATTCCACACTCTGTAATAAACACGTATGGACCAACCCAGTTACTCTGATCTGTATCATTACAGTAAGCCCTTACATACACATCATATTGTGTAGAGTGCTCAAGATCTGATACAGGATAGTTAATATTGTTTGTTGTTAAGTCGCCCGAATCAGTATCTGCCGGTGCAGCTGTACCGGTAGGCTGTACAATTACTTCCCACTGTGTTTCCTGGAAACCTTGTGACCATGATAATGTAGCCGAATCAGTAGTAATGTCTGCAGCTACTATATTAAGCGGATCCGGACACGCAGGAACGTCTTCAATAAACACATCGTCTATAGAGATTCTTGTAGCGATACTACCTGTACCGGGAGTCACAACAAACGCAATGTTTACTGCACCTGTAACTGTAGTAGGTATGTATATTATTCTTTCTTCAAATGAAGTGTTAGTTATTTGGGTTTCCGGCATAATAACAGTAGTGAACTCATCACCACCAATACCTGTAGTAGAAACTTTTATAGAATAACTTGAAACACCGTTTGTAGTTCTGTCTTTAAAACGAAGTCTTTTTTGAGCTCCCGTAAAGTTAATTTGCGGAGTTACAAGCATATCGTTATTAAAGTCAGGATAAGTATTGGTTTGTAAAGTAGCATAACCTCCTAGGTATGTCCATTTCAAACCATCAGCATTAACATCTACAGATGTCCAGCACACCTGTGGTGCAGTAGCCGATGTTCCTGCAAAGTTTGTAGTATAAGGAGTATCAAACACATCACATTGTGTCGTGAATTTATATGGATTGCTCCATTCGCCCGGAGTACCTCCACATACAGAGCGTACATATAAATCGTAAGTAGTACCCGCTGTTAAGCCGGTTAATGCATTATCAATATTTGTAGATGTACTGTTAAGTCCTGATGTAGGTGCCGGCGATCCAGTGGGAACTGCAGCATATTCCCAGTTTGAAACTAAGTTAGCTTCGTTATCCCACGAGAAAGAAACAGTATTTTGTAATAAGTGAGAATACGTGAATGATGCAGGTGGTGCACAGGTAGAAAAATCTGCTGTGAAATCAAAACACACACTTGTACCCGTACCGTAAGGTGAAGAAATTACAATTACATACGTTTGTCCTGCCTGTACAAATAAGTTAGAAACGTAAGCCGGAGTTGCTGTAGCAGTTGTTATAGTACCATCTATACATTGTACTCCAACATTGGCACAGCTTTCATAAACAAATACTCCAGAGTTTGCATTACCAAAACACCCTGTACCCGAAGCGAAAGGTAAAGTGGTTTGCGACAGGGTAAGTAAACCATCCTGAGATGGTGTGAAGGTTAAAAATGCCTTATCACCGTTAAGGTAGTTTTGAGATACTCCGTCAGGTACACAGTCGGTACCCTGAGCAGTATATACTAAATCAGGATTTACGAACGCATTAAGGTTTGAAGAAAGTGTAAATGTATTACCATCATCAGGTATAACAATAGGCGCCTCACAAGATGTACCTAAAATAGCTGTAGTCAGGTCAAAAGGACCTGCCCAAGTACTCTCTGTAGTTGTACATATAGTTTTTATATATACATCATAATCAGTTTCTGCAGTAAGTGAACCTGCCGAATATGTATTATCGGTTGGTGTACCTACAGCTCCTGGTGTAGCACCATCGGCAACAATTTGGATTTCAAAGTTAGTAGCTGTTGGGTGTGTCCATGTAAGCTCTGCCGTTTCTGTAGTTACAGAAGTAACCGTAAAGTCGGCAGCTAAAACAGGATCACATACCTCAGCCGATTGTACTCCTATATTATCAAGGTACCAGGTATCGGCATCCGGTGTAGCACCCGGCTGGTCATTAACCAAAACAAAAGCTATATAAACACTTAAACCGGGAGCAATAGATCCCGGGATGCTTACAACCTTCTCTTCATAGTTTGTAGAAATTTGACTCTCTGTCCATGTGGCTAAAGTAGTTGTAAAGCCGGAAATATCGGTTTGACCCGCTGTGGATAGTTTTACCTGATAAATATTTCCATGTTCTGCCGCATCACCCTGTTTAGTGAAAAAGCGAATCTCACCATTTGCAGGAACGGTAACCAATGGTGTTACCAAATAATATTGTGCTGTGTTACCTGCACCAATGTTCTCGGCAGTTGGATCAATAAAAGCAGCTCCTGTGCTCGAATTGTATCCGTCTGTAGAAATACCAAAAGTAGATGTACCCACTGTGTTGTTTGCCTGTCCCCAAGCTGTAGGTATACCACTTTCAAAATCTTCGGTAGTCAATTGCGCATTTGCATTAATGGCAAAAAGAACAAAAAACATTAAAAGGGATACTTTCCCAAAAGTGCTTTTTGGAACTACCGGATGGAAAATCCCCGAGAAAAAATTCGGGAACTTAACCAATAATAACCGTGACGTTATTAGTAGTTTTTGATTCATAGTTAATAGTGTTTAGAATAGTTAATAGCATGTGTTAATCACGTAAACAAATATTAACAAAAAGAAAACACTATTATAATAGTATCCTTTTAGAATTCAGTAATTTATAAAGTAAAAATAAAAAAATAAAATGCTGAAAAACAGAGTTTTAACTTAAAAATAAGGCTTTACAGAATACCCATTCCTTTTCGGGCTTTTTTAACCTCCTCAAACCTTAATTTGAGGTTATTTAATGATTTTTTAGCTTTTTTATGATAGCGTAAAACAACAAAAACAGTGAGTAAAATAAGTAGTATTATTACACCGGTATATATGTAATACCTATTGGTAAGCTGAGCTGTTTTTTGTGCATAATTTGCAGTAAGTTCATCTATGGAATCACTAATGGATCTCCTCTCCGACTCCTTAATTACGTTTTGATTTTCAAGAAACAGTTTACGGTATTCCTGATATTTTTCCCAGTTATTTACCGACAGGTAATTATCAGCAAGTGCCGAATAAATTCCCCTGTTCAATATAAGATCTCCTACATCTTCTGCCAGCAGAAGAGCCTCATCCAAAACATCTATTGCCTTTTGGTATTCTTCCTCATGAGTATAAACTTCAGATAATCCCTTTAATGAAAAAGCTTTGAGGCTTTTTGCGTTTGTATTTTCTGCATATACTATAGAAAGCTCAAAACTCTCCTTGGCTTCCTCATAACGTTCCAGTGCTAAAAAGCAATAAGCTCTGTTATATAATGTAATACTTATATTAGGCTGTTCATTAGCAGTGTTAAGCTTTTTATATTGCTCAATAGCCTTATTAAAAAACGGAATGGCCAGTTCACAACTAAGGTCTTCCTTATAAATTAGCCCTCTAACAACATTATTTGTTGCCCTAAGGTATATTGAGTCCTGCACCGGATGATTATCCATATACCTGTCATTCTCGTCCAGGTACTCCATAGCCTTATCATACACCTTTAACTGCTGATAGATTACCGCAATACTGTTTAAAAGGTTAGCCTTTAAATTAGGCTCATCCAGTTTTTTGGAAATACTATCGGCCCTTAGGCAGTATTTTAATGCCTGCTGATAGTCCCTTTTGGAAGAATAGGCATTTGAGATGAGTATAAGTCCCCTTACTTTATCTCCCGAACTTTTACTGGCTTCATAAATGGAGTCCCCTATCCTTATGGTCTCATCAGGGTTTTTATAAATGGTAAGTCTGTTGGCCTTTATTATACTGTCTATTTTTCGTGACTGCTGGGCAAAAGCCGATACCGTACTTATTACTATAAGCACCTGCATTATCACTACTCTTTTTAAAACAACAAACATATTAGGCTTTCTTATTATGTATTTCCTTACCCAGTAAATCTATAAAAACGGTTGGGGCAATACCGGTAATCGTTTTAAACACTGTTGCAAAACTACTGTGTGATGAAAATCCGCTCTCCTCTGCCAAATAACTGATTTTATAATTTAAGTATTCCGGCTCGTTTTTAAGTTTTTCAATAATATAGTTTATACGGAGTTTATTTATATAAGTATTAAAATTATCGTTATAATGCTTATTGATAATTTCCGACAGGTATTTTGTATTAACATCCAGCTGGGCTGCCAGTGTTGCGAGCGACATATCTCTATTAGTAAACTTTGTTGTCCCCTCAAACTTTTTAAGGCTCGCCAGTATATTCTGTTCGGTTTCGGTAGGTATAGAAAGTTTTTTAGGTGTCATTTTCTTTACCTTATCGGTCGACTCTACCAATAGTTTATTAGTCACTTCCAGATAACCTATAATTTCCTTTAACCTTTTCTTTTGTGCCCTGTTTGAAAAATACAAGAGATTTCCGAAAAGCAATATCAGGAAAAATACTCCAAGTGCAATGTACATATACATTTTAAGAGTATTTTCGTGTGACGCATAGTTAATAGCCTGCTGCTCCCCTATAAGATTATAACACTCGTTAACCGAAGCTATCTCCAAATCGTATACTTTTCGGTTATAGCTTAAAAATGCTGTATTGTACAGGTTATGGTTTTCCTTGTCATTAAGGGTAAGATAGTTTAAAGCTAAACGATTATTTATTTCCTCCAGCAAATAAACGTTTTCCAGCTTTTTTGCCTTTTCAAGAGCAACTTTCAGGCTTTTTATTGATTTCTCATAATCTTTATCATGAAACTGAAGTTCTGCATTGCCTTTTACCAGTGCAATCTCTGTAAGCCTGTTTGTTTTGGAATGATTTTTTAAATAATAATCAGTAGCCGTAGTATAATAACTATTACTTTTCTCATATTCGCCAAGCCCTTTGTAAGCAATGGCCTTTACAAGATAAAATTTATCAGGGTAGGAATACGCCTCTATTTGCTGAAAATGATTTTTCTCAAGGGTATTTAAAACTTCCAGTGCTTTAGCAAATTCATTTTTCCCAAAAAGAATAAAAGCTTTTTCAATATCGAGTTTAATAGTGATAAGCGAAGATAAAGATGACTGATCCTGATTTTCGGACAAGCTAATAAGATTTGCCGCATAGTTGTCAAACTGATTATACAGTCGAAGTTTTCTGGCCAGAAAGATTTGCCTGAAAAGTATCTCTGCCTTTAAAGAATCATTTATCTTTTCGTGATATTGATTAGCATTAAAAACATTCTTTGCACATTTGCTGTATTCTCCCTTAGCTATATATGCATCGGCCTCAATAAGATATGCTCCGGCAAATTCGGGAGCTGTTTCAGCTTTCTTTAAAAGATGCTGGGTCAACTTAATACACTCATCAGGACTGTAAAAGGAAAGTTCGATAGCTTTGTTTACAATAAGCCTGTCGTTTTCCTGACAAAATAAGGCTTGGGTAAAAACCAGTAGAAGTGCCGGCAATAATACCCTTACATTATTTTTTAGCTTATTGTTTTTAAGTTTCATCAATCCCAATCCCTATGATACATCCTATAAATCTAATCAATTTTTTTGTAAGATTTATTACTCGGTGCAAATATACTTTTAATACAAAAAATAGCCCTATGTATTTAGTTAAAAGCAGGTATTATAACAATAAAACCAGAAAAGGCAGCTTTAACAGCTGCCTTTTCAAATCAATCACAATTTAATCACATTATTATAAAAATATAACTTAAAACTCTTAAACCAGTTCACCTTTCCAAAGAAGTAGACCTCCAGTAAGGTTTATCGTGTTTTTAAACCCTAAACTTTCCATTGCCTGACAAGCCATACCGCTCCTGTTTCCGCTTCTGCAGTACACATAGTAATTTTTGTCACGATCCATTTTTTTAATTTCATCAAAAAAACGCTGTGCCTCAAAAAAGTTTATACAAACAGCATTGGGCATAGTACCATCGGCACATTCATCTTCTGTCCTTACATCCAGTATAACCGCATTTGGATCCTGAGCAACCAGCTCTTCCCATTCATTTTGCCTTACATTTTTCATACGTTTACTTATTTAGTCACTGTTAGGTTATTATTCTTTTTCCATTCTGCCATACCTCCCGAAAAATTTTTGACCCTTATTCCGTTTTTATGCAGTAATGATGCTGCAATTGCAGCCCTGTCTCCACTCTGGCAGTGTATTATAACTTGTTTATTTTTATCTATTTTGTCAAGGTTGTCCTTTAACGTTCCTACAAAAAGGTTCTCTGCACCTTCCACATGCCCTGTTTCATATTCGGTCGCCCCCCTTACATCCAGCACCTGTACGTTTGGTTTCCCTAAATAGGTTTTAAACTCATCCATGTCAATCACCTCTGCTTTTTCAAGCTCAAAACCAAAATCATTTACGTTATCTATAAAGCCATAGATGTTATCAAGACCAATACGCATCAGTTTTCTGGTCAAATCGTCCATTTGCGATTCATCGGCTACCAGTATAAACTGCTCGTCATAATTAAGCATCCATCCGCACCATGTAGCAAATGAGTTATTACCCTGTATGTTTATACTTCCCGGAATAAATCCTTGTGCAAAGTCGGCCTTATTACGTGTATCTATAACTTTAATCCCCTTTTCATAGGCATCTAAAAATTCAGCTTTAGAAAGTTTTGCATGTTTAGGTACTTCAATAAGTAATGGCCTGTTCACCTTATTGAGCTTTTTCATCATGGCAAAATACTTAGGCGGCTCCGGCTGATCGGCCAGCAGAAAATCAGTAAAGCCTTTTTCGTTATCACCGTACTGAAAAGCCCAGTTTCTAATTTTTTCATATCCTACAGTAGAGCTTGGTACTGCTCCAAGAGCCTTACCACATGCCGATCCGGCACCATGCCCCGGCCATACCTGAATATATTCCGGTAACGAAGCAAACTTCTCTATGGATTTGTACATCTGCTTAGCTCCCGCATCCTGAGTACCTGCCAGCCCAGCGGCTTTTTCAAGCAAATCGGGTCTGCCTATATCCCCCACAAAAACAAAGTCTCCGGTAAACAGCATTACAGGCTCGTTTGTAGCAGGATGATCGGTTAACAAAAAGCTGATACTCTCTGGCGTATGCCCAGGTGTATGGATAACTTCCAGTGTAAGATTACCTACCCTAATTACATCACCGTTTTTAAGTCCTATATGGTCAAACTCATACTGCCAGCCTTCTCCTCCTTCGTCAGACAGGTACATTTTAGCACCTGTTACCTTTGCAAGTTCCCTTGACCCGGTTAGAAAATCGGCATGAATATGTGTTTCGGCAATATGGGTAATGGTCATATTGTTTTGTTTGGCAATTTCAAGATAGGTATCTATATCCCTTTTTGCATCTATCACTATTGCCTCCCCTTTTGCCTGACAACCTATAAAGTAGCTTGCCTGAGCTAAAGTTTTATCATATACATGTTGAAAATACATAGCTTACTCTTTTATTAATTTATACTCCAAAATTACTTTAACCATAAATGATATGCAGTAACAAAAGTTACACAACACATTTATTTTCAATTACATAAAAATTTCTTTCAGTAAAATATAAATACCCATTGCGAGCACAAACCAGCCAAACCCCTTTTTAAGGCTTTCACCCGGTATTTTTTTAGAAAGGCCTATACCGATAAATATCCCGATAACCGACATTAATGAAAAAATCAATAGAAACGGCCAGTTGATTTCTGCCTGTCCTACATCACCCATAAACCCTGCAAGTGATTGTATGGCAATAATGAAAAGGGAAGTACCAACCGCCTTTTTCATTGGCATATGGGCTATGAAAACCAAAGCAGGAATAATAAGAAATCCGCCCCCGGCACCTACCGCACCTGCCAAAACTCCTATAAACACACCCAAAACGACCAGTTTGGCATAAGAAATATCGACATTAGCGGCAAGGGTACCGGTTTGTCCGGATCGTATCATACGTACCGATGCCGTTAGCATTACCACAGCAAAGAGTACCATTAACAATAAGGATTTTGTTATTATAAAGGAACTGACTGAAAAAACCACATCGGGTATGGCTGGGATAACAAATGCCCTAACAAGGTATGCCGCTATTAACGACGGAATACCAAACACCCATACTATAGTAAAGTCTACATTTTTCTGAAAAGCGTTTCTAAGCCCTCCTATAAGTGCCGTACTCCCTACTACAAACAGTGAGTAAGCTGTTGCCAGCACCGGGTTTACCATAAGTACATAAACCAGTATAGGCACTGTTAATATTGAGCCTCCACTCCCTATTAACCCCAGGGAAACCCCTACCAAAAGGGCCAAAAAATAGCCTGAAACCATTGTTACATCCATAAGTGTATGCTTTAATAATTTCAGGCTAAATTAGTGCTCGCTATTGAGCTGTGCAGTAACAAAAGTTACACTGCCATTATTTATTTAAAAGAACAATATTATTTCTGTTCAGTTTAATTTTACCCTCGTTCTCAAAAGCTTTTAAAAGCCTCGATACCACCACTCTTGAAGTGTTAAGCTCATAAGCAATTTCCTGATGGGTATTGTTTATAATATCGGAGTTATTAACCTTCGCCTTTTCATTAAGGTAGTTAAGCAAACGTTCGTCCATTTTCATAAAGGCAAGGTTATCTACCGCATTGAGCATTTCACTAAGACGCTTGTTATAACTGGTAAACACAAAGTTGCGCCAGCTTTTATACTTGCCCAGCCATTCTTCCATTTTATTTACCGGAATCATAGCAAGAGAACCACTGTTTTCGGCTATAGCCCTTATTTCGCTTCGGGTATCTCCCATACAGCAGGCAAGTGTCATGGCACAGGTATCGCCTTTTTCAAGAAAGTAAAGCAGTAAATCGCCCTCATCCCTGTCTTCCCTTAATATTTTGATGGCGCCTGTAAGTAATAAAGGCATCCTACGGATGTATTCGCCAATATCTATAAGTTTATCCCCCTCTTCAAACTCTACAAGGGTAGACACTTCTGCAATCTCTTTTATCAATGCTTCCTCAAATACCGCCCCATAGGCCTGTTTTATAAGCTCTTCCATTTTTAATTCCATAAGGTTGATTGGTTAAATATACGAATTAATGTGGCAGCTTATTCTTAATAAGTCCGTACACCCAGGTACCTGCAATGGCGCCTGCTATAACAATAAGTATAGGATAAAAACCTGCACCTGCCAGTACAAACATAGGTCCCGGGCAGGCTCCGGCCAAAGCCCAACCTAACCCAAAAAGGATTCCGCCAAACATATATCTTGAAAAGCTCCTGTCTTTAGGCGGAATCATTATAGGGTTGCCAGACACATCTTTAAGTCTCTTTCTTTTAATAAGCTGAACCAACAGTACTCCCAAAACTAATGCCGAGCCTATTATACCATACATATGGAACGATTTAAACTGGAACATCTCGTAAATACGAAACCACGAAGCGGCTTCTGATTTAAACATTACTATCCCGAAAAATGTTCCTACAACTAAAAAAACTATATTTCTCATACTCTTATACCTTTAAAAAATTAATGGGAATAACAGGTGAACCATAATTAGTCCGCCTACAAAAAAACCAACCACAGCTATTAGTGAAGGTAACTGAAGGTTACTCAATCCCGAAATAGCATGGCCTGAGGTACATCCTCCGGCATAACGTGCTCCAAAACCTACCAAAAACCCTCCAATAATAAGTATTGCTATTGTTTTAACCGAAGTGAAAGCGCCATCACCAAAAAGCTCTGTAGGCACATAGGTTTTACCTGCACTTTCAAAACCCATTGTATGCAGTTGAGTTACCACCTCATCATTTAGCTGAGGCACCTGATTAACTGACAGAAAATTGAAAGCGATAAAGCCCCCTAAAACAGCCCCAACCATAATAAGAAGGTTCCATTTTTGTGATCGCCAGTCAAAACAAAAGAAATCGCAGGTACTACCGGCGCCACACATGGTACAAAGCGTACGCAGGTTAGACGACATCCCAAAATTCTTTCCTAAAAATAAAAGTAACGCCATTGTTAGCGTAATTAACGGTCCGGCCACATACCACGGCCACGGTTCTAAAATCCAATCCATCGTTTGTTCTTTTTTATGCAAAAAAACAAAATGGTTATAAGCCCGTCAGTAGCTTTTGTTACACAACAAAAAAAGCAGCTCAAAAAGCTGCCTTATTAACTGTATATTTTTATTACCTGAAAACCCGGCTTACGCCAATACCAAAAATGTAACTATCGTAAGCATTCCACCTGAAATCATAATTAAGAGAAAAACCTACTTCCCACTTCTCTGAAACTTCGAGTCCGTATTCATAGCCTAATCTGTTTAAAAACAGGTTTTCTTCTTTTGCAAATTCTGCCCCTACTCCAAGCATAAGGGTATGATGACGACCAAACTTATGCAGCCCCATTATCGCCGGAGCTATGGGAAAACTTCTTTCCAATGCACTATCGTTACCAAGGTTTTCTTCTACTGTAAATTTTTCTACAATAATATCCACATGCATACCCAGCCCCCATTTTTCGTTAAACCAATAATCGTAATCAATACCCCATGCCGGTAATGATATCCATTTATTTTCGGAATCCTTCAAACCGCTGGAAATATTAGCATGACTTAATGAAATGCCCAACCTTTGAAACCTGCCACCACCCTCTTCTTCCTGAGAACGGGCATTAAATACAAACAGCAAAAAAACAAGGGGTACAAATAGTATTTTCACCTTCATAAGCCAAAGTATTTTAATTATCAACCTGTTAACCTTATTAAAGGTAACCAATAAAAACAAAAAAAGCGGCTGTAAAAAGCCGCTTTTTTAACGTAAAATAGTATACACCTATTTAAGATAACCTATCAGAAATAGATTTTGCAGTTCGGTAATGCCTTTTTAATTCTTTCTTTTTCCGAATTACTTATCGGATTACCGTTAAGTAGAAGTGTTTTAAGTTCCGTTAGGTTTTCAATGCCTTCCGGTAATGTTTTTAATTTGTTGTTAGCAAGCGATAAAAGCCTCAATTCTTTAAGGTTGGTAATACCCTGTGGCAATACTTCCAGTTTGTTATTGGTAAGCATTAAAGTGCGTAGCTTTTTTTGTTTTTCTATCTGTTCCGGAAGGTAACTAATACTGTTAGATTCCATATTTAGTATCTCGAGATTAGGAAAATTTAGCCAGCTACCGTCAAACTCATGAAACTGATTAAATCCCAACTGTAGGTTTTTCAGTTTTTTAAGTTTCGTGATATTTTGAGGAAGGTAACTTAACTGGTTATTATCCAGCTCAAGTACCTCAAGATCTTTACAATTCCCAATCCCCTCTGGTATGGAGATAAGTAAATTAAACGAAAGATGTAAGTATTGCAGTTTAGTTAGTGCTTTTATTTCCTGCGGAAGATAAGATATGCTGTTATCTGAAAAATCAACACGTATAAGCTTTTTAAGATTGGCAATATCTCCAGGCACGTACTTTATACCATTTAATTTAAAGTTAAGCACCTCCAATTCTTTAAGGGTAAAAATCTCCTTATCCCAGTACTCTAAATTATTCCTCATAAGATTTAAAAACTCTAAATGCTTTAGTTTGCTTAAATCTTTTGGCACATAAAATAGTTTTTGGTCCCTTAAGTTTAACTGTTTGGCCTTTTTATCGGCCATAGCCTCTTTAACGCTGTAATAAACCGGTATGTTAATAGGATCGGCATATTGTGCTTTTGCTGCAAAACTGCCTGCTATAAAAAGTAACGTTGCTATAAATCTTCCTTTCATGTGTGTAAAACTGAAAAAAAGGACCGGCAGCATTTTGCCGGTCCTGTATTATATTGTGAAAAAAGTATTAGTTTACTTTTACCATTTTGTAAGTACCTGTTTTCTCACCAACTTTAACATTGATGATAAATACCTGCTCACCATTTAGCTGAGTAAGGTTTAGGTCGATTTTTTGAGTTCCTCCAAGAGACTGAGTCTCTTTTACCACTACTTTTCTTCCAAGCATATCATATACTTCTACAAGTACATTTTTACCGGCTTCATCATTAAGCTCTAAAGTAACCTGACCTTTTGTTGGGTTAGGATAAAGGCTAACAATATCTTTAAGTTGGTTAGGAGTATCTATACCTAAAGCCTCTTCTACAATAATATATTCCTGCTTAACTTCTGCCTCACTATCACCGGCTACGTTAGTAGATACAAGAGTTACATTGTAAGTACCGGCCTCAGCATAAGTTACTACAGGGTTAGCATCTGTAGATGTAGCAGGCTCACCACCTTCAAATGTCCACATCCAGGAAGTTGGGTTGTTAGTACTAAGGTCAGTAAAGGTTACTACCTCACCTTCTTCAACAGTTACTTCGTTAGCAGAGAAATCTGCAACAGGAGCCTGGATACCTAGCTGAGATCTGTTAGCTATAACTACAGAAGCAGAAGCATTAAGGTTAACCTCACCAAAAGTAGCATCAACCTGAGCTGTATTACCACCGTTAGGGTGCTGTACAGAGAAGAAACCATACTTGAAGTCTGGGGTAAATGTTAAACCTGTTGGCTCAGAACCTGCAGGCATAGAAGAGTGTAATAGCACCTGTGGAGCTCCCTGAGAGTGGTTAGGACGGATTACCCAAATGTAGTTTAATCCACCATCCTGAAGTACCCAAAGGTTACCTTTATCATCAAAAGTAAGGTTATCGTTACCATCACCCCATTGTTCTGTAACAACTCCGTTAGCAGTTTCGATTTCGTAAGACATACCTCCTACAAAAGTTTCAAAATCAGAAACAGTCTCACCGTTATCTGTAAAACGATATACACGGTCTAAACCTTTTGCAGTAAAATAAATTTTACCGTCTATAGGGCTTATTTCGCAGTCTTCAACACCTGAGAAAGCTGTTCCGCCTGCTGCAGCAGCATTTGCTGTTAAGTTATTTCTGTCTTCCTCTGTTTCATTAGCAACTTCAATCCATGTAGCAGTACTTGAAGTAGGCTCGTCACTTGAAAGAGCTGTATCTAAAGAAAGTACATATACAGTACCCGAAGTAAGATCACCAGGAGTATCGGCAACAAACTTGTAAACACAGTTTGTACCACCGTCTTCACCATAATAAGCAGTAGTTCCGTCTTCAGAAACCACAACGTTCTCATGGTTCATTCTACCCATAGCCCAAAGTTTTTCCTGCTTATTGTTACCATAGTCTTTTACAGCTGCAGTTACAGGATCAATTTCTACTAACCAGCCCACATCTTGGTATCCGTCAGAGTTAGCATCACCACCGGAAGTGTTTTCTTCTGCAGTTATGATAGTTCCCCATGGAGTAACACCACCCGAACAGTTTCTGATAGTAGTTACAAGGTCGTCATTTTGGAATTCAACCGGTTGAGAGTTATCAATAACCCAAAGGTTAGTATCAGTATCAAGGTGCATGTCTACGATAGACACACCACCAGGGTTGTTTTCGTGGTTTACCGAAAGGTAACCTTGCTCACTGCTACCTTCAATAGCAATATAACCTGTAAAATCGTGGTTACCCGGTACGTTACCTGAACCATCCATATAAGCATCTCCCTGTTTGAATAATAACTGGAATTTGTGCTCTGTAGGTATAATTAGGTTTGTAGTTTGAGCAGTTGGATCGATAGAAGTAAAACAACCTATGTGACCTTCTTCACAAACAAATTCAGCCGGAGCGTCTTTAATATACATATCAAAACCAAGGTCAGAACTCTGTCCGTCACGGTTGTGCATTTCAACAGCGATTCTGTTCACACCTTCGTTAAAAATAGTTTTAGAAAGGTGGAATACCTGGAATCTCTTCTCATCGGCACCATCAACGATACCTGACGAATGAGTAAGGTAGTTAACATCACCTGCAGGCATGTTATCTCTTATTACCTCAACACCGTTAACATATACGATAACACCATCGTCTCTTCTGATACCAAATTCTACCATATCAGCAACTTCAGCAAGAGTAACATTTAAGTCTCTCACAAAGTAGCTTGTAATGTATTTGTTACCTGAATCAGGACCGTAAGAGATCACTGTTTTAGTAGCATCTCCATATCCAAGAGGTCCCTGACCTGTAGCCCATGCAGAAACATCATACGTAGTTTCTGTCCATGTAGTCTCATCAAGGCTTGTACCTAAGTCAAAATAAGCCCACTCTGAATCTTTAGAAAGAGGGTAGTTTGCAGGCGTTAAAGGAGGTAGCATAGCAGCAGCTTTTACAGCTGTAGATTTTTTAGCAGCAACTTCTTTTTTAGCCGGAGTTGCCTTAGCTTCGGGTGTAGAAGCCGGGGCTGTCGCAGAGATAGACTCTACATTGAAGCTGATTACTGCAAAGCTCCATAGAGAGAACAGTAAACAAAGGGAAAGTAAACTTTTTTTCATGCTGTTTATATAGTTTTTGTTTTTACCCTACAAAACTACTTCCAGCATGTTTCCTTTACCTCAATTCACTTTTAAGGTTTATTTAAACTAGTGTTACCTAGTTTAAATAACAATTAATTATAAAACGAAAAACAGGAGCTATGTTTACTTAATGTAAACTATACCATATCTATTTGGCTGATGATAAATCAGTAAGTGATTTCAGGAAGGCAATAAGATCACTTTTCTCTTCATCGGTTAGATTTAACGCATCGGGCGAAAGAGTTTGATTGCTTACTCCAAGCCCTACTCCTTCTCCTCCACCGTTATCATAAAAGTCGATAACTTCCTCAAGAGTACTGTAAGCGCCATTATGGAAATAAGGTCCTGTAACCTCAATATTCCTTATGGTTGTGGTTTTAAACGAGCGCTCAAATATCCAAGCCTGCTCTGATTGTATTTTGTTATCGTTCCTTCCCATATCCATATCCAGCCGTGGTGCTTTTTTAGGGTCGTCAAGTACCCCAAGTATCTCGCTTTCGTTCTCGTTATAAAAAGGAGGCACCAGTCCGCTAAAGGTTGGCATAAAGTGACAGGTAGCGCAATTTGCTTTTCCGGCAAACAGGTTAAAACCTCTTTTTACCTCAGCAGGTATATCTGCCTGTTCTCCCCTTATGTATTTATCAAACGGACTGCTAAACGACTGTAATGACATTACATAAGAAACCAAAGCCTTTGAGAAATTCTCTCTCGTTACAGCATTTTTACCAAATACAGTTTTAAACTTATCGGCATAAGTCTTATCAGCTTTAAGCTTATTAAGAATATCACTATAGGCCGTATTGAATTCGTCATGATTAAAAATAACATGCTCTGCCTGCTGCTCCAGGCTAAACGCCCTAAGGTCATAAAAATACCTATCGGCATACACTGCGTTTAATAATGTTGGAGCATTACGTAAAACCGTTTTCCCCTGTATGTTACTCAGTGATTTCGGAACACCATCGGTAAAGCCCTTATCCGGATTATGGCAGCTTGCACAGCTTAATTTTCCTTCGTTACTAACTATAGGATCATAAAACAATATTTTACCCAGCTCCCTAAGTTCTTTACTATCATCTTCCTTTTTAAGTTCGGTAAAATAGTACGGGTTTAAAAAATCGGCGGCGAAAATAGAAGTACTCTCAGGATTCCAGCCCGATGTATATTTAAGGTAATCAGGGTTAACAGCACCTTCCAGCTCTCCCAGTTTTTTATACAAAGGATCTACATATGATTTAAGGAAAGTAAGCCTGTCAAAATCCTCAAAAGAAACCGGATTATTCAAATAAACTATCGCCTCCTCAAACAGGTCTATCACCTCATTTTTGGCTAAAGTATTACCATTGTAGTTATCTTTAAAAAAAGTAAGCATACCCTGAAAAGAAGACTTTACCTCTTCCAGTCCGTTTAACGACCCCGGAGTATCAAAACCAGTTACTCCCATACTGAAATCCCTAATAAGCTGCTGCCTCATGGCAGTAACATTATACTGATTATTGAATTCCTGACCGGTAATGCTGCTATATAAAACAGCATATTTCATTCTTATGGTTTTTGATAACGATGCTATCTGGTTTCTTTCAGCCTCTGCTTCATCAGAAAAAACAAGTTCGTCCAAAACCTGTAACCCTTCGGGACTAACAACCTTTGGCATTGTACCTTCTTTTTCAATATGCATTAACGGTGCTCCGTTAATGTGGCTCTTTATATATTCGGCATAGTAAAAGGCTAAAAAGAACTCAACCTTTTTGTAGGATAAACGGGTGTTTTTTACAGCTAACTGTACCGAATCCAGACTGGTTTTACCGTACCTGAAATCATTAGTGATTTTATCAAGCTTTTCTAACGAAAGGTTAAACTGTGAAAAATAATTGCTTAATACCTCGGGAGGTGCCGAGCTGGTATTTCGGGTAAATGAAATAATGGTAAATGAACCTGCCAGTACCACTATAGCTGCAACAATTTTTTTATAGGAACCTATCATCTCTTAAAAATACTTTATTCAAAAAGCAAACTTACTTAGCCCAACACCTATACACATTACCGCCACATTAAGAAATGATTAAAATAAAACAACAATAGATACATAGGTTTTCAACAGATAACTGTTTACAAACAGGGGCTTTTTTAGCTTTTTAAGGATAAAACAAATTGATAAATTTAGTAACTTGTGGGTTCAAAGTTCATTTATCATCAATCCATCAAAAAAATCAAAACCATGTCTGAATCAACCAAAATAAGACGACCAAGACCAAAACATAAAGGCAGTGCCACGCTATTTAAAAACCCGGTACTGGAAAAACTGACCCGTACTCACATTGCCATGCCACTTACCATTTTTACAGTTATATCGGCTTTACTAATATATTATGGCATAATTGAAAAAGGGTTTACCACTCCGCAAATCATATTACTGTTCTTTGCCGGGATGTTTGTTTTTACTTTTATAGAATATATAGTACACCGTTACCTGTATCATATTAAGGAAGGAGATCATGACCATGAAGTTACTACCGAAAGCTTTAGTTATAAAGTACACGGGGTACACCATGACTACCCTAAAGACAAGCAGAGGCTTGCCATGCCACCTATTATAGCACTTGTACTGGCTACCTTTTTCTTCCTTGTATACAGAGCCATGATGGGCGATTATGTTTTTGGATTCCTTGCCGGTTTCCTTATGGGGTATACCATTTATTTATGTATCCATTACAGCGTGCATATTTTTACGGTACCTAATAACTTCCTTAAAACCTTATGGCATCACCATGCCGTACACCACTACAGGCAGCCTGACAAAGCTTTTGGAGTATCTTCCCCGCTTTGGGATTATATTTTTGGCACCATGCCTAACTTTATCAATCAGGAAAAAGAAGCGACCAAATCAGGTGAGTTTATAGACGACCGAAAATAATTATTGCATACAACATTATACAAAAGGCAGCCAAATGGCTGCCTTTTGCATTTATATACTTTCTTGTCCCAGTTCAATGCACAGGGTAGTTGTTTAACGGAACTTTGTAATGTAAAATCAAAGCAGCATTACAATGGAAACGATAAACATATTATACATAGGAAAACATCCTGAGATTATGGAAACGGTTGTAAGGCTCATTAATAAAAATGAATTATGGACCGGGTTAGGAACTACCGATGATAACGAGGCCATAGCTTTATTTAAAAACAACAGTATTTGCCTTGTTCTTTTAGGATGCGGAATTGACGAACAAACCGAAGTTTCACTAAGGTCATTTTTTGCACAACACAACCCTAAAACAAAAATCATTCAGCATTACGGCGGGGGCAGCGGATTATTATATAATGAAATCCAGGCGGCTTTAAACAATGACCCTGAGATAATTAACTTCTTGTCCCAGTTCAATGCATAACTTTTAAACCAATCGTAATTTTACATAACAATTAAAAACGCATATCATGGAAAATAAAATATTAGGCTTACATCATATCACTGCGATAGCAGGAGACGCCAAACGTAATTTTGACTTTTATTCTAAAGTTCTTGGTTTACGTTTCATCAAAAAAACTGTAAACTTTGATGATCCCGGTACTTACCACTTTTATTTTGGAGACGAAATAGGCAGTGCCGGTACTATACTAACCTTCTTCCCATGGGGAGCAGGTATACCACAGGGACGCAGAGGTTCGGGTATGGCAACCGAAATTGGTTACTCCATTCCTAAAGGCAGCCTTGAAAAATGGGTAGAACGCTTTGAAAAATACAATGTAATTTATAACAAACCTGCCGAAAGGTTTGGGGAAAGGTATTTAACTTTCCTTGATCCTGACGGATTAAAACTGGAACTTATAGAATCGGCCACTTCAGATAATCGCAAACCCTGGGAAACCGACGAGGTTAAAGCAGACATTGCTACCAGAGGGTTCCACAACGTGACACTTACCTTAAATAACATGACAGGCACAGCAGCCGTATTGACCGAAATATTTGGTTATAAATTGGTAGGTCAGGATGTTAATCGTTACCGTTTTGTTACCGATGCTGTTGAAAACGCCGCTATAGTTGACATTGTTGAACTGAAAGAAGAAAAACGCGGGCATGTGGCAAACGGTACTGTTCACCATGTTGCCTTTAGGGTAAAAGACGATGAAACCTTAATGAAATTCAGGGAGAAAGTATTTGCTGCCGGGCTTAATATCACCCCGCAAATAGATCGTAACTACTTCCACTCTTTATACTTTAGAGAACCGGGCGGAGTGCTGTTTGAAATTGCTACCGATAACCCTGGCTTTACAGTAGATGAAAAACTTGAAGACTTAGGTAAAGGCCTTAAGTTACCTGAACAATATGAATCACGCAGAAGTGAACTTGAAGCTCATTTAGCACCTATTAACTAATACTTTTTAAAATGAAATTTGAACCGTTAAAATATATATATCAGTCATCCGGAAATGCAGCAGCCTATACTCTGTTGCTGCTGCACGGCACCGGTGGCAACGAGAAAGACCTTATCCCTTTGGCTAAAGACTTTGGTGACCGCTTTAATATTCTTAGCCTTAGAGGGAATGTAAACGAACACGGCATGCCGCGCTTTTTTAAACGCCTTGGCATGGGAGTATTTGATGAAAAAGACCTTGATTTTCGTACCGATGAAATGGTATCTTTTATAGAGTCGATAGCTGATAAGGAAGGCTTTGATATTACCAAACTTATTGCTTTAGGCTACTCTAACGGAGCCAATATTGCAGGATCAACATTAATTAAGTACCCTGAGTTTTTGGCAGGAGCAATTTTATACAGACCCATGCAGCCGTTTAAAGAAGTAAAATCCATTGGCACCGATACCGGTGTACCTGTGTTTTTCAGTTCGGGAAGGTTAGACCCTACCATTAATCCAAACGAAACGGTAGAGTATCTGGACAAATTAAAAGAGTTAGGTTTTACTGTAGAGCATCATGATTTGCTTACAGGACATAACCTTACCCAAAATGACATTGAACTTACTACCGAATGGCTTAACATGAATTTTGCCTGATGGAAGATTTTAACATAACACGAATACACACTGATGCTAACGGAGACAGTCATTTTGAGTCTGTCTCCGTTACTTTAAACGATGCCGGAGAAATAGGTTTCCTTTCGGAAGCACAAAAGGCAGGTACGATTCAGTTTAGGAAGGTTGCACCAACCTACGATTATGATTTCCATAATGCCCCAAACAGGCAGTATATTATTCTTATGGATGGGGTGATTGAAATAGAGACCTCATTGGGCGAAAAAAGATACTTTAAAGGCGGGGATATCCTGTTAGTGGAAGACACAGAAGGCAAGGGACATAAAACCCGCAATATCACAAACGAAGTACGCTCATCACTGTTTATTACATTAGAATAATATAATTGGTTTTTGTAAGGCTATTATTCGTAATTTAAACCTTTTAAAATCTTGATCATGTCAAACATTAACCTCATTATAGAAGAACGTCCCAGTGACATAGGCAACTTTTTGGTAGGAAGGCTTTTACCTTTTAAGGATAAAAGGACAGTAGGACCGTTTGCCTTTATAGATCACATGGGGCCTGTTGCGCTTAAGGATAACGAAAATATGGATGTGGGTCCGCATCCGCACATTGGGCTTTCTACCCTAACCTACCTGTTTGAAGGCAGTATTATGCACAAGGACACTTTGGGATCTGAAGTAGAAATAAAACCCGGACAGGTAAACTGGATGACCGCCGGAAAAGGGATAGTACACTCTGAACGTACCCCTGATTACCTGAGGCATTCTGACAAGAGCCTTCACGGATTACAAATTTGGGTAGCATTGCCAAAGGAGTTTGAACAAATGGATCCGTCTTTCGTACATGTGGAAGAAGACCAGCTCCCTACATGGCAGGAGAATGGCGTTGACTTCAAACTTATTGCCGGAGAGGCTTTCGGTAAAAAATCACCCGTACCGGTTTACAGCAAACTGTACTTCATAGAAATTAAAAGCAAAACGAAACAAAAGCTTAGCATAGGTAAAAACCTTTATGGCGAGAGCGGACTATATATACTTGAAGGAAGCATAGAAAGTGACGAAAATACCTTTGAACCAAAACAGTTATTGGTAGCTAAAGAAGCCTCACTTTGTGAATTCACCATTAATGAAAACAGTACCGTGTATATTTTTGGCGGAGAACCTTTTCCTGAGCCAAGGCATATATACTGGAACTTTGTAGCGACATCATACGAACTTATTGAAGATGCTAAACAAAGATGGCTGGATCAAACCTTCCCTAAAATAGAAGGAGAAACGGGTTTTGTTCCCCTGCCTCCACAAAACACTAACTTTAAACCAAAACACTAACCCCATGGAAATAAAACATTATGATGATGGCAAAAAAGGCCACTTTAAAGCTATAGAAGGCGATGTACAGGCTGGTATAATGACCTATGTATGGGCAGGAGATAAATTTATTATCGAACACACCGTAGGTAATCCTGACTTTAAAGGTATAGGTAAAAAACTACTTGATGAGGCTATAGCATTTGCAAGAAACAACAATAGCAAAATAATCCCGTTGTGCCCTTTTGCTAAAAAAATGTTTGACAAACACGAAGATATTCGTGATGTTTTAGCACAATAACTTATTTTTCTAAATATTTAAAATCATTACGGTTTAAAAGCGGTAACTTTATAGGAACCAAACTAAACCGTCATGATTTTTCCTGTTTTAGTAAATACCTCCATATTTATATTCCTATCGTTTTTACATGTGTATTGGGCCATGGGAGGCACCCGTGGTACTAATGCAGTAATCCCCGTAATAGAAGGAGGTAATAAAGCTTTTAAACCCGGACCTTTAATGACACTTGCCGTTGCTGCCGGACTGGGTATATTTGCCTTTATAATGATAGGTAACCTTGATATTTTTAAAGCTTATGTAAGTTTGACCTTTTTTAAATATGCAACACTGGTAATCGGGATGATATTTTCATTAAGGGCTATTGGCGATTTTAAATATATAGGCTTCTTTAAAAAAACAAAGGGTACCCTCTTTGCTAAGAATGATACCCGTTATTATTCACCTTTATGTTTGGCAATAGCTTTTTTCTGCTATCTTATTTTCCTTATAGGCTAATTATTTCTTTACCGGCTCTCCCGCCTCATTCCAGGCATCCATACCACCATCAAGCTCTACAATGTGCTTAAAGCCTTTTTCGTGCATAATTTCAACTGCTTCGGCACTACGCCCTCCGGCTTTGCAGTATACATATACCGTTCCCTCCTTATCCAGTTTATCAATACGCTGTTCAAAGTCCTTATCATACAGGTGGATGTTAACAGCTCCGTCTATATACCCCGACTTATATTCTCCCGGAGTACGTACATCAATAAGCTGACCTTTTTCTGCTTCTACCTTATGGGCAAACTCTGTAGGAGAAACCAGTTCAGTTCCATCCTTCTTTTGTGCCTGGCAGGAAACAAGTGTAATTAATAGTGCTGTGATATAAAATAGTTTTTTCATGCTTAAAATTTTAATGTGTATGCAAATTTAAGGGTAAATATATACCATTTTAATAAGTCGGTAATTAGGTTTTAGCCCTAAAGCTTTAAAAAATGCCTTTGCCCCCTCATCGTTATCATCATAATTAATTAAGGCTACTTTACCCAAAGCCTGAGAAGCTGTAGCCATAAGGGCACGACCTATACCTTTTCTTCTATGGTTTTGTTTAACGGCAAATTGTTTAGTCCTTCCGTTAAAGGTATCATATACAAGATATCCCACCATTTGGCTATCTGCAAAGGCAGCTATTACCTTTTGCCTGTCCATAGCGCGTTGTATGGTTGGAGTATGGTTTTGCCATGCAGGCTCTATATCCCAAAATGACTGTACATATTTCCAGTCGATATAGGCTACCTCTCTTATCTCAAAATCTGAAAACGGGACAGCCTCAACCACACCTTCATATCCTATTACATAACGTGTTCGGCGAAATCCTACTTTTTCATAAGCCCTTTCGGCTTTATTATTACCTTCAAGCACTTCCAGCTGATGGTGATTGTAGCCCTCTTTATGTAATATAGGGAGTATGTAGTTATACATCTGTTCTACCAAACGTTGCCCACGGTGTGAAGGAATTACCCCCGTAGCGGCATTAAACACGTTTTTGCTTCCGTTAAACTCATCCATACCGTGAAGTATGAAAGCTACCAGTTTATCACCATCAAACACCCCTGCCGAGTGTGATAATGAAACACCTTCGGTAAGTAGCTTACGGCAAAAAAAAGCCTCATCCAGTTTCATAGGGATGGCATAATCAGAAAAAGCACTGTTAAACACCTCCAGTAACTGAGGTATTGCAGTGCTTTCTAATGTTTTAAAAAGTAAGGCCATAGTAGGACATCTTTTTATGTCCCGAAGTACGGAACAGTTATTTCTTAATAGTAAAAACCTGTGAAATTACGTCAAGTTGGGCTTTTGTTAGCTTAGACGTTTTTTTAAGTTTGTTTACAAACTCCCCTACTTCCTCAGCTGTTGCCGGGCAACCCAAGTTCTCCCCTTTGCTGTTAAACGCATCAGCAAGTACAGTTCCGTCGGTATCCAGTATTACCCAAAACGGTATACCTACACCCGATGCTTTGTATTTTGCCAAAAGATCTGCAGCACCTGGATTTTCAAGATTCTTATTCTTTGGTGACTCTTGTACCGTTAAGAAAGTAGTAACATAATTATTATCAAAAAGTTTTTTGCATGACGGACTCTCCATATTCTTTTCCATCTTTTTACACCAGCCGCACCAAGAGGCATGGAATATTACAAACACTTTTTTATTTTCTTTTTTAGCCTGTGTATAAGCCGTTTGTAAAACCGTAGAAGCATCCTCCTGAGCATGCACCACGGTTAAACTTCCTAATAGGAAGAGACAAAGTAAAATTGATTTTATTTTCATTTTTCAGTTGGATTACAAAGTTGTATGCCTGTGCAATTTAAGTAAATATAAGTAATTACTTATATCTCAAACGTCAGAATGATAAAAAACATGCTTAATATTATAACACCAAAGCCTTTAATAATTACTATCTATGCATAGTAAAAACCAAACCAAAACAGCAACGAGAATCCATCATGAAAAAACATAGGGATATTTTAATTATTGAGGATGATGAGGACGACAGGGAAATTTTACAGGAGATATTCAGGGATCTTGGATATAAAAACAAACTGGTATTTTTCCATGACGGTGTAGAAGCTCTTGATTATTTAAGAAGACCTGAAGTAGAGCCTTTTATTGTAATTTCTGATATTAATATGCCAAAACTGGGCGGTTTTGAGCTAAGAGAATTAATACTACAGGAAGAGATATTTATGGATAAAGATATACCTTATGTATTTATCTCTAACGCTCAGGACGAGCAATCTGTAAGGCAGGCTAATAAACTTTCAATTCAGGATTATATCCATAAGGGAAGTGACTATAACAGCTACAAGGAGCGTATAAAAAACCTTATTGATTACTGGAGGGAAAACATTAACTCGTTTACCTCATCGGGAAAATAAAAAAGAGAGCCAAATGGCTCTCTTTTTTATTTTATTCAGGCTCATTTACCGGACCATCCCACTGGGTAATACCCCCAATAAGGTTATAGGCTGTTTCAAAACCCAACTGATTCATAATACTGCAGGCCTGTGCACTTCGCCCTCCGGCTGCACAATACACATAGTAGTTTTTAGATTTATCAAGCTCCTCAACGGCATAAATAAATCCCTGACCTTTATAGATATCTATATTAATGGCTCCCGGTATAATACCCCGATTCCATTCATCTTCGGTACGGACATCCAGAATAACTGCATTTTCGTCTTCCTGTGCTTTGTCCCACCATTCCTGTTGTGATAAGTTCATTCTGTTATTTTTGGCAAAGGTATTATGCTTTTATTGAACAGCCAATAGCCTTAGTTTCTTTTACACTAACTTCTTTTCCTTTTAAAAGTGAGTTTACTGCATCTTCAACATACTTTTTAGTAACTGCAGCCTCGTCTTCATAGTTATCATCTATAGCTCCTATGTATTTAACTACATTACCTTTAGCTGTTTTTTGAAGTACATAAACGTGTGGTGTTTTTGTAGCACCATACTGCGGGTATATTTTTTGTCCTTCGTCTAAAAGATATGGGAATGTAAATCCTTTTTCTTTTGCTCTAACCTGCATATTTTCAAAACTATCGTCTTTTAGTTTCTCAGGATTATTAGGGTTAATGGCAATTACCGGATATCCCTGTTTTTTGTATTTCTTGTCAAGCGCTACAATTCTGTCCTCATACGCCTGTGCATAAGGACAGTGATTACAGGTAAACACCACGATGTAACCTTTAGCATCTTTAAAATCCTTTAGTGATACTTTTTTACCATCAATGTTTTTAAGACTGAAATCGGTTGCCACATCGCCCACTTTATATCCGTTTACAACATCGGCCGACTTACTAACTGTAAAGGCAAACAGTACCCCTATTATGGCAAATGCGCCTAAAAATTTTATTGCTTTCATGATTTATTATTTACTATGGTTTGATAAAATTATTTAATTCTTTTTCCAGCTCACTATAAGTAAACGACTGTTCGTAAAACTTACGCTTATCTTTATTGTATATAATGGTTGCCGGTAATGCCCCGCTCCATGTGGTATCTATTTTTCTTATCCAGGTATCTGCATCAGGATCACGAAGCATAACCACATCGCTTTGAAGCTTTTTATTTTTAATGAAAGGGATAAGCCTGCTCTCAACCGACTTATGCATATCCAAGCTAACCAACAGTACTTTTACCTTATCGTTTTTATACTTTTCGTTTAGTTGTTCAAAATAAGGTAATTCCTCTACACAGGGTACACACCAGGTAGCCCAAAAATTAACCACATAAGTAGTATCGTTACTTTTGGTAAGAAAGTATTCCAGTCCGTCATATTTATACGCATTTACGATAACACTATCCTTAGTATAAACATGCATGGGAGTTGGCATTTTTGCTTCTACAACCTCCTTTACTTCCTCTCCACCCTCTTTTTCTTTATTTTCATTACAGGAATACAACAAAAATATTGCCGCAAACCCTGCTAATAGCATTTTTTTCATTAAGGTCAATTTACGTTAAGGTCAATAAAATTAAGGGAAAAAAGACTATTCATCTACCATTAACAAATTTTTAACACAACATTTGTATATACAAATATAAAATATAGTAAATTTGTACATACAAATATTGTAGATACAATTATGAAGATAGAAGAAGTTATTAAAGCAACTGTACCCATGAGTCTTCCTAAGAAGATTATTCTGAATATTATGTATACCCAAAACGTAATAGGTGAAAACTTTAATGAAATTGTTAAAGCTCATGATTTATCGCCTGAACAATATAATGTTTTAAGGATACTAAGAGGACAAAAAGGGAAACCTGCAAACATGTGTGTCATACAGGAGCGTATGATTGCCAAAACCAGCAATACAACCCGACTGGTAGACAAGTTACTGCTAAAAGAACTGGTAACACGCGAAGTTTGCCCTGATAACAGAAGGAAAATGGAAGTCGCTATAACCCAAAAAGGACTGGATTTACTAAAAGAACTGGATCCTACTATAGACAATCATGAAAACAGGCTTGCTCAGAACCTGACTCCTGAAGAGCAGGAAACACTAAATACATTATTAGAAAAATACAGAACAACATAATCAAATTAGAATATAAAAATAATGGAAAATTATATTGAAAGTTTAAACTGGCGTTATGCCACAAAAAAATACGACCCTTCAAAAAAAGTATCAGCTCAGTATCTTGAAACATTAAAAGAAGCTGTACAGCTAAGTGTTTCATCAATGGGATTACAGCCGTATAGAATACTTATTATTGAAAATCCGGAAGTACGTCAAAAACTTAAAGCTGCCGGTTACAATCAGGATGGTATTACCGAATCTTCTCAGCTATTCGTTTTTGCCTATGAGAAAAACGTAAACGAAAAACATGTGGATGCCTATATTGAGAATATCAGTAAAGTAAGAGAAGTTGAAAAAGACTCCCTAAAACCGTTTGAAGATATGGTTAATGGTTTTATCAATAACCAAACAGAAGAAGGCAAAAACACATGGGCTGCAAAACAGACTTACATTGCGCTTTCTACTTTAATAAATACTGCTGCGTTACTTAAAATAGATGCCACTCCAATGGAAGGTTTCAATGCTCAGCAATTTGACGAGATACTGGGCTTAGACAAACTTGGTCTTAGCACAGCTGTTATTGCAGCAGTAGGTTACCGTCATGAAGAAGACGGTTTCCAGCACTTTAAAAAGGTTAGAAAACCTCAAAACGAATTATTTATCACTATCTAATATTCTAAATTCAATTAATTTAAAACAATGAAAAATTTCAAAACAATCGTAGTTGCGCTGGTAGTAGCTCTTGGAACCATAACAGCATCTGCTCAGGACAAGAAAATCAACACTTCATCAAGTAAAATCAGCTGGGTAGGTAAAAAAGTTACAGGTCAGCACGAAGGTACTATCAACTTTAAAGATGGTGTACTTAATTTTAAAAACGGTAAACTTACAGGTGGTAACTTTACTGTAGATATGACTTCTATCACTGTTACCGATCTTAAAGCAGGTGAAGGTAAAGAGAAACTTGAAGGTCACTTAAAAGCTGCTGACTTTTTTGGTACTGACAAACATGCTACTTCAAAATTAGTATTCAAATCTGTTAAAGTAAAATCAGGTAACGTTTATACTGTAACTGCTGATTTAACTATTAAAAACATCACTAAACCGGTTACTTTTGATTTAACTGTAAACAACAATTCTGCAACTACAGCGTTTAATGTAGACAGAACTAAGTATGGTATTGAGTACAAGTCAGGAAGTATTTTTGATGGTCTTGGTGACAACATGATTTACGATGAATTTGAACTTACTGTAAATCTTAAGTTCTAATAATTAGAGTTTAAATTGAAATAAAAAGCCCCGATGGTTTCCATCGGGGCTTTTCTTTTAACCAAAATTAATGTTAGCAATTCTTAAAACAATCCTTCAATAGAGAGGTAACGCTCTCCTGTATCGTAATTAAAGGTAAGTACAGTAGCCCCGTCAGGAATTTCAGCCAGCTTTTTGTTCACAGCCGCTAATGATGCTCCTGTAGAAATACCTGAGAGTATACCTTCGGTTTTTGCAACGTTTCGGGCAAAATCAAATGCCTCGTCTTTCCCCACTGTAATTACACCGTCAATAAGATCATTTCTGTAAATAGAAGGCACAAACCCTGCCCCTATTCCCTGTAAAGGATGAAGTCCCGGGTCACCACCACTTAATACCGGAGAGGCTTCCGGCTCAACAGCAAACACTTTAAGATTAGGGAATTTCTGTTTTAAAATATCAGCCACACCTGTTATGTGTCCGCCTGTACCCACGCCCGTTATCAGGTAGTCAATTCCTTCAGGGAAATCAGCCAGGATTTCCTGAGCGGTGGTCTTGCGGTGAATATCAACATTCGCCTGATTATCAAACTGACTTGGCGACCACGCATTTGGCGTAGACTCTGTTAATTCCCTTGCCTTTTCAATAGCCCCTTTCATACCCTTTTCACGTGGAGTAAGTTCAAACTCGGCACCATAAATAGACATTAGCTTCCTGCGTTCCACACTCATCGACTCAGGCATTACAAGAATAAGCTTGTATCCTTTTACTGCCGCTACAAACGCCAGCCCGATACCCGTGTTACCCGAAGTAGGTTCAATAATAACACTATCCGGCTTTAAAAGCCCCTTAGCCTCGGCATCTTCAATCATTGCCAGTGCAATCCTGTCTTTAATACTGTTCCCCGGATTATTGCGTTCAAGCTTAATCCATACGTTTTTGCCTTTAAACAGCTTGTTAAGTTGTACGTGAGGGGTATTACCTATAGTTTCTAAAATATTATTTGCTTTCATATCTATGCTCTTTTATATTACAAAATTTAATGGTTCAGGAAATGTTTCCTTAGATTTTATTGTTATTTCACTTTTATGATATACCAGAGAATGTGCCGGTATTGAGTGGGTAAGCCAAACGTTACCTCCTATTACAGAATCGTTACCCACTACGGTATTACCTCCTAAAATAGTGGCATTGGCATAAATGGTAACATTGTCACCTATTGTAGGGTGTCGCTTTACCGATGCTTCCTCCTTGTGCACACTAAGCGCACCAAGTGTTACTCCCTGATAAATTTTTACGTCGTTACCTATTACTGATGTCTCTCCTATTACGATACCTGTACCATGATCTATAAAAAAACGGTCACCTATCGTTGCACCCGGGTGAATATCAATACCTGTTTTACCATGTACATATTCACTTATGAGCCTTGGTAACACAGGCACATCATTAACCCAAAGCTCATGCGCAACACGATAAATCGCTATTGCAAAAAAACCCGGATAAGATACCAGTACTTCGGTTCTTGACTTGGCTGCGGGATCAAAAGCAAAAATTGCCTTAAGGCTATCTTCCATCTTTTGGTGCAGCACTACCACCTTTTCCTTAAGATAGTTTATTAACGGTTGTATTCTCTCTTCCTGCAGCCCCGAAAGGCAAAGCAGGTCAGATAGTACTCCGTCCAGCTCTTTTTCTTTATTTAAAAAGAAATCATAATCGGTAAACTGCGGCCCTATGCAAAACAGCCACTGAAAAAATTCTTCTGTCCAGTACCCTGTTTTCTGTTTATCGGGCAACACCCCCGATTTCAAATAATTTGCGGTATAAACGGGATGCTTCATATATTAGTTATTAAAAGGCTATAAATAAAAAAGGCTCCTCGTGGTAACGAGGAGCCTTTAACTGTTTACTGTTTAGGAATGAACCTAATTGTCGTGCACAGTTAATGCATCCCCGTATAAAGGGAAACACATACACTCCGTACACTTGTTTGTTAAAACTGCCATATATTCTTTTGTGCATAACAAATATAATTAAATATTTTTATTAGTCTACCAATTTAGTAGATTTTTAAGATTATTTTTTTTCGGTTCACTTTCATACATTTGCACACCTGCATTAAATATGAAAAAAGTACTTGTAATAGATAACTACGACAGCTTTACGTATAACCTGGTACACTATCTGGAAAGTTTGGATTGTGAGGTTACCGTTATAAGGAACGATGAACTCCTTATTGAAGATGTTGAAGGTTTTAATAAAATCCTTTTATCACCCGGTCCGGGTCTCCCTGCAAATGCCGGATTACTGGAAAATATCATAAAAAAATATGCTCCTTCTAAAAGTATACTGGGCGTTTGTTTAGGGCAACAGGCTATTGGCGAAGTTTTTGGCGGAAAGCTCATAAACCTCGATACGGTATACCACGGCGTAGCCACTACAATAACTATTATAGCAGAAGACGAACCCCTTTTTAAAGGGCTTGATAAAAAAATTTGTGTGGGGCGCTACCATTCCTGGTGCGTGGATAAAGAAGATTTTCCTGAAACACTGGAAATAACTTCTCTGGATGAAAACGGACAAATAATGTCACTACGTCACAAGGGGTATGACGTGAGGGGCGTGCAATTCCATCCTGAATCGGTACTGACTCCTAACGGGAAAACAATACTTAAAAACTGGTTAGAGATTTAATTAGGAATCTGCCTTAACCTTAAGCTAATTATAATCGCAAATATCAGGATACCTAATCCAAATATTATACGACCATGTTTCCTTTCAACGTCTGTGTAACTAAATACACTTACACCTCCGGGCATTTGCTTTTGGGAATTCCACATCAAAAAGCCAATCACTATACCGGCTACACCTCCTAAAAGTGCCAAAACATATCCGGCAAGAATATGTACTATCTGGTTCGTTTTTGGCTTAGCTGTGTTTTTAGCTTTTTCCTGTTTTATACTATACAGGGTATCGGCATCAGTGGGCATTCCTTTTTCATGAAGTATCTTTTTCGCGAGCATAAAATCAAAGTCACTCCAAACATCCTTATTAATCAGGATGTCATACAACTGCGGAGTTGAGTAAGAGTATAAACAATAGTCACCTGCTACCTCCCCTACCATTTGCTTGGTTTTTTCCTCCAGTAACCTTGTGGCATTTTTAAGATCGGTAGTAATTACCTTAACCTCAAAATCACCAACAGGAGAGTCGTGATTGTCGTTTAAAAAGCTTCTGATTTCATTTTTGCACAAAAAGCGCTTCAGTTCTTTTGCCTGATCGAAATCAGGAAAAGTCTTTAAAGTAGTAAAAGTTCTTTTCATTTGGTTTATATAGATGGTGGTTCTCCAAATATAGGAAAAACCTCCTAAAAACCTCATTTACATATCAGATAACCAATAATTTAAAGAAAACTTATAGATAAGTTTTAACAAAACCTTTCTATATGCGGATTTCCGTAAAATTAAAATCCTCAAAAAGGTTGTAAAATAATTTTAACAATTATTTTGTATTTAAAATAGTACTAAAATATAACTCCTTAAACAAGTAATAAAGTGAACTTTAAGACGTATACAAATTAAATCGGTATAAAAGAGAGATAACCGTAACTATAATACCTATACAAAATATAGTAAAACCATGGCTTCTTCCTTTTTCAGTATAGCTGTATACCGATTTACCATCAGGAAGTGAGTTTTTAGATTTCCATAACATATACCCAATAATAATTCCTATAAAACCTCCCAATAAGCTCAAAATATAACCTGCTACCATCCATACCTTTTCATTGGGATCTTTTTTAGCAATATCAGCAATCCGTTGTTTTTTAAGGCTGCTTATCATATCCTCATCAACAGTTTTACCCCTTTCGGTTAAAAGCTTTTTAGCCAGCAAATAATCAAACTCATTCCATTCATCCTGTTTTAATAAAATATCATACAATTCTTCATTGGTAAATGTGAACAGATAATAATCAGGATCAATATTATTTAACATCCCTGCAGATCTCTTTTCAACCAGTACTGTAGCCTTTTCAAAATCTTTCTGCTTAATTTTCACTTCATAATCGGTCATTGGAGTGCCTACTATAAAGCTATCTACCGAGGGTTCATTATCTGCCAGATAACACTCTATATTATTTTTCAGCAAAAACTCTTTAAGTTCATTAGCCTGAACCACGTCAGGGTACTTTTTAAATGTTACTATTTCACTCATTATTGTTGGTTTGTAAAAACAAATATAACAGTATTTTTTTGTGCAGTGCCTTGCAATATTTTCCTTAATTTTACCCTTAAGCAAATACACTACAAATGCCCGATACTATTACATTACTATTCGCCTTTATTATTGCCTTAGCTTTAGGAATTTACTTAGGAAGGATTTTATTTTCTTCGAAATCATCTTCAGACAAAAAAGTACTCGAAGAACGCAACAACAGCCTGATGCTTACCATTGAACAGCTTAAACAGCAGGCCGTAAACGAAAAAGGTGTTTTAGAAAAACAAATTACCCAGATAATTACCGAACGTGACGATTTAAGAACGGCAAAAGACGCCCTTACCGTACAGCTTACCAAAAAGGAAACCGACTTTGACAACCTTATGGAACGCATGCGCGAACAAAGAAAGGAAACCGAAGAGCTAAGGGAAAAATTCACTCAAGAATTTGAGAATCTTGCCAATAAGATACTGGAAGAAAAATCCAATAAATTTACCGAACAGAATAAGGAAAACCTTAAAAATATACTTTCCCCATTACAGGAAAAAATCCATTTGTTTGAAAAGAAGGTTGAAGATACCCATAAAGAAAGTATTGACTACCACGCTGCACTGCGCCAACAAATATTAGGGCTTCGTGAAATGAACGAGCAAATGAGCCGTGAAACCCTTAACCTTACCAAGGCACTTAAAGGTGACTCTAAAATGCAGGGTAACTGGGGCGAACTTATACTGGAACGCGTACTGGAAAAATCGGGTCTTGAAAAAGGACGTGAGTACGAGGTACAGCAAAGTCATGTTAATGAGGAAGGAAACCGAATTCAGCCAGATGTGGTGATAAATCTCCCGGATGGTAAGAAAATGATTGTTGACTCTAAGGTTTCACTTGTAGCTTACGAGCGTTATGTAAATGAAGAAGATGAAACTCTAAGAATTGTTCATCTAAAAGAGCACGTAAGTTCTATCAAAAGACATGTAGATCAGTTAAGTGATAAAAACTACCATGATATTTATAAAATGGAAAGCCCTGATTTTGTATTGCTTTTCATCCCTATAGAACCTGCTTTTGCTATAGCCCTTAATGAAGACACAACTCTATATAACAAGGCTTTTGAACGTAATATAGTAATCGTTACTCCAAGTACCTTACTGGCAACCCTACGTACTATAGACAGTATGTGGACTAACCAAAAGCAACAGGAAAATGCCTACGAAATTGCAAGACAGGCAGGAGCACTTTACGATAAATTTGAAGGTTTTGTGGGCGACCTTATTATGGTAGGCAAACGTATGGACGAAGGTAAAAAAGCTTACGAAGGTGCTATGAATAAACTGGTTAACGGTCGCGGAAACATAATTACCAGTATTGAAAAACTTAAAAAAATGGGAGCTAAAGCTAAAAAAGCGCTTCCTGAAAATATTGTAAACAGGGCACTACTCGCTTCAAATGAAAATGATATTGATGAAGAAGATAATAACGAACTGCCTAACCTGTAACTAATACCATTTTATTATGAATACCAAGCCAAGAAAAGTAAGCACCTCTAAGGTTACTATATCAGAACTGATGTTACCCTCACACTCTAACTTTAGCGGAAAGATACATGGTGGATACATACTAATGTTAATGGATCAGATTGCTTTTGCATGTGCCTCTAAATATTCAGGTCGCTACTGTGTAACTGCATCGGTAGATACGGTAGACTTTCTAAATCCAATCGAAATTGGCGAATTGGTTACCATGAAGGCATCGGTAAACTATGTTGGTAACAGTTCTATGGTTGTAGGTATAAGGGTAACTGCACAAAACATACAAACCGGAGTTGTTAAACACTGTAACTCATCTTACTTTACCATGGTAGCTAAAGATGATGAAGGTAAAAATGTAAAAGTACCTACATTAATACTTTCAGACCTTGAAGAGGTAAGGCGTTTTTATAACTCTGTTAAACGCATAGCGCTTAAAAAAGAAAGAAACCTGCACAGGGAAACTTTTGACCACACTTCTGCAGAAGCTCTTGAAGAATTAAATCAGTATAATGTTAAACTTGCGCTGTAAAGGTGTTTTTTTAAAGTTTTATATATATTTGTTATCTTTTCAACAATTTTAGGATGTAACAAATGAAAAAACAATACTTTTTATATTTAGCTGTAGTTTCTTTATTATTTAGTTTTTTTATTTCATGTGGATCGGATGATAGTGATAACTATTCTGAGATACCGGATGAATCACCGGTAGTATTTGATATTACAGCTGTACCTTATCCTAAATTATCTGATTACAATTTCTTTGAAGGAGAGATGAAAAACCTTCAACCCGTAAAAGGAGTATTACCATACGACCTTAACAGTTCGCTGTTTACAGACTATGCTCTTAAAAAGCGTTTTGTATGGATGCCCGATAATGTAACCGCTACTTATGATACTGATGGTAGTACACTTAACTTCCCTGCAGGCGCAGTACTTATAAAGAATTTTTACTACAACAATGTACAACCTGATAATAGTACCAAAATAATTGAAACCCGTGTACTGATTAAGAAAGAAGACGGATGGATATTTGCTAATTATATATGGAATGACGAACAAACAGAAGCTACCTATAGCCTAAACGGAAATATTGTTCCTATTTCATGGGAGCAGGACGGCGTTACGTTACAAACCAATTACAGAATCCCTTCTGAGCTGGAATGTTTTAAATGTCACCAGCTTTTTGAAGCCAACACACCAATTGGACCAAAACCTCAAAACCTCAACAAAAACTTCAACTTTAATGATGGTAATAGCAATCAGCTGCAAAAATGGGTTGAAGAAGGTTATCTTGACGGTAGTAACCTGCCTTCAGAAATCGTATCAACAGTAGACTGGCATGATGAAACCAAACCTCTTGAAGACAGAGTTAGATCATATCTTGATATAAATTGTGCCCATTGCCACTCTCCTAACACCTATTGTGGCTACACTCCTATGAACTTAGCTTACAGCGCAGGTAATGCCTCAGAAAACTTCGGGATATGTACTCCTCCTTTGGATTTTGCAAGTGGCGGACAGGAGTATATCATAAAAGCCGGAGACTCCAGAAATTCACTTCTGCCTTTCAAAATGGCTAGTCTTGACCCGGTTGAAATGATGCCGCAAATAGGACGTACTCTTAAAGACGATGATGCAGTCCAAATGATTAATGCCTGGATAAACGATATGGAAACTCCATGTGAGTAATTTTATCACACAAAAACATCATTTTAACGCTTTTTTAACTCTAAATGTTTGAAATTTAAGGTTTTATTATATATTTGTTATTTTTAAATAAAAATTGCTTATATAATAATATGAAAAGCCTTACCCTATATATTATTGTGCTATTTAGCACAATAGTTACACTTTTCTCATGCGGAGAAGATGATTCGGGTGAATATTCCGAATTACCGAACACCTCTAAGGTAGTAATGGATCTTAATGCCGTGCCCTACCCTAAACTATCGGATTATAACTTTTTTGAAGGCGAAATGAAAAGCCTTATCCCTGTTGAAGGGGTAATTCCTTACGACCTTAACAGCACACTTTTTACAGACTACGCTTTAAAAAAACGATTTGTATGGATGCCGGAAAATGTAAGGGCATCATATGTTTCAGATACCGATATATTAAACTTCCCTGATGGTGCTGTGCTAATAAAGAATTTTTATTACAACAATGTACAGCCAGATAATAGCACCCGAATTATAGAAACCAGACTAATGATAAAAAAAGACGGCAAATGGACTTTTGCTAATTATGTTTGGAATGATGAGCAAACAGAAGCCTCATTTAGTATGAACGGAAGCTTTACCAATATCACCTGGCAACAGGGCGATGAAACTAAAACCACAAACTACCGTATACCATCAAGAGTTGAATGTTTTACCTGCCATAAATCACAACAGGATTCACTACCTATAGGACCAAAGCCTCAAAACTTAAATAAACTGTTTAATTATAGTGACGGAACAAAAAACCAGTTAACTAAATGGGTTGAGCTGGGTTATCTTGAAAATAATTTACCAACAGGTATTACTACTAGTACAGACTGGACAGATAAAACCCAGCCTTTGGAATTAAGAGTTCGCTCTTATCTTGACATTAACTGTGCCCATTGCCACCGCGAAGGGTCACATTGTGATTATCGCCCTATAAGGCTAGCCTTTAACGAAACTGTTACCCCTTCAAACCTTGGAATATGTATAGAGCCCCAGGAATTTATAAACAACTCCCTTACTCATATCATATCACGAGGCAGTACACAACGATCTGAAATGTATTACAGGTTAAACTCGGTACTGGAAAACGAAAGAATGCCCCTTTTGGGAAGGACGATACAGCATACAGAAGCGCTTGAACTTATGGACGAATGGATTAGCAGCATGGAAGAACCATGCCCTTAAAATTTTAAAAACAAACCAACAACCAAACTAAGCTTATGAAAAGAATTGCTACTCTATTATTAGCTTTTACAGGCTGCTGTAGCCTGTATGCACAGCAAAGCTGTGATGAAGCACTAAGTGTTACAGAAGGACAGTATAATGTCTCTTTTAATGACGGAAGTGAAGTCCCACCAAACTGTATAGATACCGCCATAGCAACTATGGGCGTATGGTATTCCTATACTGCAACTGAGAACCATAACATTAGTATTTCCACTAATGTAGAAGATGTTACAAATACCGATACACGTATAATGCTTTATTCAGGTGACTGCGAAAATCTAACCTGTATAGATGGTGATGATGATAGCGGAGGAAACTTTACCTCATTCATAACCTTCAGTGCTATGGCAGGAGAAACTTTTATTTTTGCTTTTGAAAACAACTGGAACTCTGATGATTTTAGCTTTGTACTAACCGAAATGCCATATAACCCGCCTATGTTTACACCACAGGATGTAACCCTATCGGGAGCATACAAAAACTGTGTAGCAGATTTAAACGGTGATTACCTTGATGACATTGTATCTCCCGTAGAAGGTTTTGTAAATGTACTGTATCAAATGGAAGACGGTACATTTACCTCAGCTCAATTAACAGCACCAAGTACAGTATTTATGCCAGGATGGAGCATGGCAGCAGGTGATTATGACGGAAACGGCTACAATGACCTTCTTTACGGTAACGGATCGGGAGCAGCTATTATGCTGGCAGATAATGAAGGAACTTCTTTTTCAGAAAAAATAGAAAGTAATCCCGAATTTTTCCTTTTCTCACAAAGAACAAACTTTGTAGATATTAACAACGACGGAAATCTGGATGCTTTTGTTTGCCACGATGTACAGCCCAATGTTTACTTTTTAAATAATGGTGAAGACGGATACGAATTTATTCAGGGAGGATTAGGCGATTATCCTGATGGCGGAAACTACGGTTCTATTTGGGTAGATTATGACAACGATAACGACCCTGATTTATTTATAGCAAAATGTCGCGGCGGTGGCAGTATGGCTGCAATGAATGAACTTCATCGTAATGATGGTGACGGAGTGTTTACAATCGTAGCCAGTATTGACACTAATGAATCTAACATGGCCGACATGATCCAAACGTGGTCATCTGCATGGGCTGATTATGATAATGACGGAGATATGGATGCGCTTGTAGGAGCAAGTTCTTTTGCTAATGGCGGACATAAATTTATGGTGAACAATGGCGACGGTACCTTTACAGACGGCACCGAAGGTTCAGGCTACGATGACTTTACAGGAATTAATAATGAGCATGTAGCCCACGATTTTAACAACGACGGTTTTGTAGATGTTTTTGGTGGTGGTAATGCCATAATGATGAACAATGGTGATATGACATTCACACCAATGACGATTGATTTTGGTCATGGTCCTATTGGCGATCTAAATAACGATGGCTTCCTTGATGTATTTACAGGAACTAAAATTTATTACAATAACGGCAACGACAATAACTGGATGAAAATCACCCTTGAAGGTGTAGACAGTAACCGAAACGGTATTGGAGCACGAGTTGAAATACATGCTTCTACCGGAACCTGGACACAGCAAATACGTGATGTAAGAAGCGGAGACGGTTTTAGGTATATGAGTTCGTTAAACGTTCATTTCGGACTAGGATTAACCGAAACGGTAGATCAATTGGTTATTAAATGGCCATCGGGTGTTGTAGATATTGTGAACAATCCGCAGATAAATCAAACTACTCATGTAACCGAAGGTGAAACAGTATTAAGCATATCTGATGTTGAAAACAACCTGTTTAAACTATACCCTAACCCTGCTAAAGATTACATACAGGTAGAAGGTCAGAATATTGAAATAACAAGAGCTCTTATCTATACCGTTAACGGAAGAATTGTAAGCGACAGTCAAATCACTAACAACACTATTTCGGTTCAGGAACTTGCTCAGGGTACTTATGCAGTAATCCTTCAGGATAACACAGGTAAATACCACACTTCAAAAATCATTAAAGAATAACCCCTTTTAATTTTCTATAAAAAGAAAAGCCTGTCTATATAGACAGGCTTTTTCACACACACTTTTTAATCTAGCTAAAAACTGATGTTTTTAATTATTGCTTAACTACCGATATGGTTTTTGTTTGTCCGGCTACCATAACCTTAACAAAATAAGTACCGGCATTATAGTTTTGCATATAAATTTTGCTGTTTGAATTACCTGCATTGTCAGACTGCATTACAAGCTTACCACTCATATCATACACACTAATATTGTCTATAACATCACCGGCATTAATAGTCAAAATATCTGTAGTTGGGTTTGGGTAGTATTCAAATGTTACTTTGTTTACGTCATCAATTCCTAAAATTTGCTGTACCTCAATAGTACCGTTCATGGCAGGGTGAACATTACACTGGTAAGGATTAGATCCTACTTCAGTAAAAGTATAGCTATAGGTTTGTCCGGCACCTGTAATGGTACCACTGTCAAAAGTCTCTGTACTACCGGTTGTAGAACTAACTGTATGTGGCAGGCCATCACTCCATGTCCACTCTACCGTATCTCCCTCGTCTATGGTTAATGATGCATCCTGATTGCTAATCCCCATAGCCCAGTTGTCAATATGGTGTGTAGTTTGTGCCGAAAGGCCAATAGTTACAAATAATGCTGATAAAAGTAAAATTCTTTTCATACGTTTTGCTTTAGGTTGTTAAAACTTGATTTGCTGTAGTTTATATTATAACTTAATTTACCACTACAAAGTAACTTTATAAAAACCTAAAACGTTTTACCTATTTAGTATACGACAGAAAAGACTTAGTAAATAACCAATTTGACTTAGTATTTGTTTAATTCCATTTTATTAAACTTATTGATCTTATCAAGATGAAGTACAGTTGTAGTATTATCGTCGTTCTCGTTGTACATAATCTCAAATTTAGCTCCATACACTATCTCATCAAACAAATAAGAAGTAGTGGTTGCCACAGTAGAACTGAACAAATCATCAAATGCCTTAATGTACACTATAATTTCACCTTCTGCACCGGCAAAATCATTTTCTGTAAAACCATAAAACGGACTATTCTCATCTATAGGATGCACCAGTGTCCAGCTTAAGGTAAGCGAATTGATTTTTTGTAATTCAAGATTAAGGGTATAAAACTTAGTAACCATAATACCATTCTCATTAACACTCATACCCATTGTCATACGGGCCTCAGCATCTATAAGATTAGTATTCTTAAATGGTGCCAGCCTTACCATAAGGGCATTTATATTTTTATATGGAGCGATAAGTGCATTTTGAGAAAACCTTAAAAAAGCCTTTGGCCTACTAAAGCGTCCATAAAACAAACCAGTAGCAATGGCAAAACTAAGCAGTCCGGTTAAAGCCTCGGTAGCAGCAAGTGCACTGGTAAAAAATCCGTTTGGACTAATATGCCCATACCCAACAGTAGTAAAGGTTTGCGCACTAAAAAAATAAGCCTTACCAAATTTAGCCCATTCACTACCTATATTCCCTACTCCGTCAAGGTACTCTAACCCTATTATATAATACAAACTGGCGAATATAAAGTTTATACCTGCATAAAAAGTAAAAAGTACTGCTATAAACTTCCAGCCGCTCATGTTAAGCATCATATGATACCAACTTATACGGTTTAAAAATGAGATACCTCTTTTCTCAATATTAGCCGTACCGTCTTTATTAATAAAGCGTCCGCCATAAGACGAAGGATTACTGCTAAATCCGGTATTGCTGTCAGTCTTCGCTTTTGTATTTATTATTCCTTTAAAAACATTCACTTGTCATAGATAATTGGTTAATCAAAAATAAAAATTTATAACTTATCAAAAAAACAGCATTAAGCAACAAAGTATTGTAAAAAAAATCCTGGTAAAATACATTTTTTTAAGATGAAATTTTATATTTGAATAATAAACCAAACCACATCAAACATGAAAAAACTAAAATTACTTGCTTTTACGCTATTAACTGCATCATTATTTGTAGGTTGTTCGGGAGACGATAGCTCATCAGACGTTAATGACCAGGAACAACAGGGAGCTCCTATGACAGCCAAATTTAACGGACAGCTTAAAGACATGTACAATCCTTTCGGCACTAATGAATCTACTCCCAGTATATTTACTGACTATCCGGATGAAGACTTCATAACATTAAAAGGAAGACCAACAGACAACTATTTTAACGAAATAAACATGTATATTAAAAGAACCGATTTACATGTTGGAAGTTATGATTTTGTTTATGAGGATTATAATAACAGTACTACATTTATTATATGGATAGATAACTCTAACGGAGATATCTATGAACATACTAAAAATGGTAATGTTACAATTACTGAAATAAATACAGAAACTAAATTCGTTAAAGGCACCTTTAACCTAGATGTGGTAGATTTATGGAGCACCACTCCTGATGTGGTTCATACTTCAATTACAGAAGGCACATTTGCTTACTACTACGATGTTGAAGACTAGTTTATAAAAAATAAAAATCCTGCCCAGAGCAGGATTTTTATTTTAAAGACACTCATATAAAATTATCTCTTAATCACTTTTTTACTGGTTACCCCATGAGCAGTGGTAATAGTAACAATATAGATGCCCGACTGATACTGGCTAAAATCTACCTCTACATTAACACCGTTTGTATTCATTGCTTTAATCTGTTTGCCGTAAACATCATAAACAGCAACAGCATCAATATTTTCGGCTGCCTGGATAGTAAGTACATTATTTACCGGGTTAGGGTACAATATAAGCTGCGAAGCCATAACATAATCTGAAACCGAAAGCGAGCTTTCCTCAACTGCTGTCCAGCTTGACGCTAAACTGTTATCTAACGAAGTATCTGTAAGCAGTAGGTAACTTCCGTTTCCATCGGCATCCGGCCACGGACTATCATCATCATATTCAACATCGTCAATAACATTCCCAAAACCATCGGCAAGTACCAGTCGCTGCGTACTGTTAGACAGGTTACGCTCAAACTTACCATAAGGAGCAAAACCATATCTTACTTCAAAAACTTCAGGATTACTGGCGATAAATATCCCCTGCCCTGCTTCCAGTGTGGCATTTGCCGGGAACTGATATGAAATACCCAATTCACGCAGATACACCCCTGTAAGATTTACAGTTTCGTTACCCGCATTTTTAATCTCTATGAATTCCTGATCATCAGACTCCGGAAATTCATCCGACTCTCCCGGATGGTAATTTATCCTGTTTATAACCAGCTGTGGCAAATCAGGGTCATTACAGGCTGTAAATGTCCCTACATGATCTGTCATCCAGTTAATCCTTTCGGCAATAAAAGCTTTAAGCGCAGTAATCTCTGCCGCATGGTTAGGCACAGTACCCCAACGTTGCTGTTCCCTAGCTGCTGCTTCGCTAATAAGGTCTACCGTTTCATCTATGTAATCACTAAGATTATCATAATTTAAAACATTACCGGTAGCGGTAAGCGAGTTCCAGCGTTTAGAGAGGTAACATTTAAACTCGGTATTGGCAAATAACTGTTTCCAGAAACGCGGACCTTCATTATCACCATTATCAAACTGCCAAATATCAGTATGGCTTCTGTCTCCAAACTCATCATGACCAAAGCTCAGGTTAAAATCCCACACAGGTCCTGCCCTTAGCTTACCTCCCCTGTCCTTGTGAAAATAGGTACTTATCTGGTAAGCATCCACATTTGAAGAAAGCTCGTTCAATATCATAAAATCAACAAAAGTAGGCACATCAATTACTGAAGGGTATCCGGTAATGAAATCAGAATCACTGTTATTTGCTGCTGTTTCCAGAGCCGTGAACTGCGAATGTATATAGGTATCCTGCTCTACGGTAACATCTTCCGGTTTAGGAAGCGTATGGATAAAATCGGTGTTTTGTGCGTCCGACTGCATCACCCACGCCACAGGGTCGCCCCCCGTAGTTTTATCAGCCTTGGTAATATAACCTCCTGTTAGATTAACGCCCGATATATCGTCCTCACTTATATCTTCAATATTAATCCTTTTGGAATCGTCTTTCAGTTTTTCCTGCAACACATACAAACCGCGGTAATCACCATTTATCACCACTTCACAATACTGTGTACGTGATGCATACTGACCCATTTGGCGGGATAGGTTATATACAAGGTAATCCCTCATAAGGGTAGCATCAAATGCCAGTCCGTTTAATATCCAATCGTTTTCACTAGGCATGCCCAGTATACTTACATTCTGTTTATCTCCATTGGCATCATAAGTTGTCCATCCGTATTGCTTTTTAGGAAGACTTTGAGAAGTTGATCCGCGAAGTTCAATTTTAATACGGGCATCATAATCCAGAAAATCGGCATTATCCTGATCGGTTATATAGTTACGGGTACCATCGGGATGAAAAATAATTTTCATATCGGCCCATACTTTAGGTTCATCCGGTATGTCTGTCGGCTGTCCGGTGTTGGGGTTAATATCGGTATTAATAATAACGATAGGAAGGTTACTGTCTGTAAAAGTAACCTGGGCAAATGCTATTGCGGGCAGCAATAGCACAAAAGCAAATAAATGCTTGAGTGTAATTTTTAAATTCATGTTTTAACTAGTTGGTTTCGTGTATTTTTAACAAATATATCATAATAACTTAACCACAATTAAACACTCGAATTATTTCTACAAAAAAGCAATGGTAAAAAAGGCGACATTCAATAAAAAAAGCCCGCTAAAAGCGGGCTCTTTATATATTAAGCTAATAATTATCTGCTTAAGTACATTTTCCTTCTTGAGTACAGTTCATAGAACTGATCGTCTTTAAGATCTTCAATGAACAGGATGCTTTCACCTGTAGACTTCATTTCAGGCCCAAGTTTTTTGTTTACACCAGGGAACTTGTTGAAAGAGAATACCGGTTGTTTGATAGCATATCCTTTAAGCTGAGGGTTGAAAGTAAAGTCTTTTACTTTTTTCTCTCCAAGCATAACTTTAGTTGCATAGTTTACATAAGGCTCACCGTAAGCTTTTGCGATAAACGGAACCGTTCTCGATGCTCTTGGGTTTGCTTCGATAATGTATACCGTATCATCTTTAATAGCAAACTGTATGTTGATTAGACCTACTGTTTTAAGTGCTACTGCAATTTTCTTAGTATGGTCTTTTATCTGTTGCATTACAAACTCTCCAAGGTTGAAAGGAGGTAGTGTTGCGTTACTGTCACCAGAGTGTACACCACAAGGCTCAATGTGCTCCATGATACCGATGATGTAAACATCTTCACCATCACAAATCGCATCGGCTTCTGCTTCGATAGCACCATCAAGGTAGTGGTCTAACAAAAGTTTGTTACCCGGGATACTCTTAAGCAGGTCGATAACGTGCTCTTCAAGCTCTTTTTTATTGATAACGATTTTCATACCCTGACCACCAAGTACGTAAGAAGGTCTTACAAGTAGCGGGAAGTCAAGCGTATCTGCAAGTTTAGAAGCCTCTTCTGCGCTTTCTGCCACACCAAACTTAGGGAATGGAATTTTAAGATCAGAAAGTAGTTCAGAGAAACGTCCTCTGTCTTCAGCAAGGTCAAGTGCTTCGTAGCTTGTACCTAATATTTTTATACCATATCTGTCTAATTTCTCAGCAAGCTTAAGAGCTGTCTGCCCACCTAGCTGTACTATTACACCTTCCGGTTTTTCATGACGGATGATGTCATATATGTGCTCCCAGAATACCGGTTCAAAGTAAAGCTTATCAGCCGTATCGAAGTCGGTAGAAACCGTTTCAGGGTTACAGTTAATCATGATGGTTTCATAACCACACTCTGAAGCGGCAAGTACACCGTGTACACAAGAGTAGTCAAACTCAATACCCTGACCAATTCTGTTAGGTCCTGATCCAAGTACAATAACCTTTTTCTTATCCGTTACAGCACTTTCATTGTCTACAAATCTTGTACCGTCTGCCTTTTGGATTTCAGCTTCAAACGTTGAGTAGTAATAAGGCGTACTTGCCTTAAACTCTGCCGCACAGGTATCAACCAGTTTATAAACACGGTTAACTCCCATATCATTACGTTTGTTGTAAACCTCACTTTCAAGACAACCCATCATGTGAGCAATTTGTCTGTCAGCAAAACCTTTTTGTTTCGCCTCAAGAAGAAGCTCTTTCGGTAACGTATCTATAGTATAGGTAGAAATTTCTTTCTCCAGGATGTAAAGCTCCTCATATTGTTTAAGGAACCACATATCGATATTAGTAATCTCATTGATTCGGCTTAACGGAATACCCATTTGGATAGCATCATAGATTACGAATACTCTATCCCAGCTGGCATGAGTAAGTTTATCTATAATCTGCTCGTAGTTAGTGTATCCTTTACCGTCGGCACCAAGACCGTTTCTCTTAATTTCAAGAGACTGTGTAGCTTTGTGAAGTGCTTCCTGGAATGAACGGCCAATACCCATTACCTCACCTACTGATTTCATTTGAAGACCAAGTCTTCTGTCAGCACCGTCAAACTTATCAAAGTTCCAACGAGGTATTTTTACGATTACGTAGTCAAGCGTTGGCTCAAAGTAAGCTGAAGTTGACTTGGTAATCTGATTCATTAGTTCGTCAAGGTGATAACCTAAAGCCAGTTTAGAAGCGATTTTTGCAATTGGGTAACCTGTTGCTTTAGAAGCCAGTGCAGATGAACGTGATACACGAGGGTTAATCTCAATAGCCACGATATCTTCTTTCTCATCAGGGCTCACGGCAAACTGCACGTTACAACCACCCGCAAAGTTACCTATACTTCTCATCATCTTGATAGCCATATCCCTCATTCTCTGATAAGTACTGTCAGAAAGGGTCATAGCCGGAGCAACAGTGATACTGTCTCCTGTGTGAATACCCATTGGGTCCATGTTCTCAATAGAACAGATGATAACTACATTGTCATTTTTATCACGAAGAAGCTCAAGCTCATATTCTTTCCATCCGAAAAGTGCTTTATCAATAAGTACTTCGTGTATTGGAGAAGCTTCAAGACCGCGTGTAAGCAGTTCATCAAACTCCTCTTCTTTATATACAAAAGCTGCACCTGTACCACCCAGCGTAAATGAAGGGCGAATTACAAGCGGGAATCCAAACTCCTGTGCAATTTCTTTACCTTTAAGGAAAGAGTTGGCTATTTTAGCCGGAGCTGCAGGAATTTCAATTTTCTCAAGAAGCTGTTTAAACTGCTCCCTGTCTTCTGTAATGTTGATTGCGTTAATATCTACACCTATCAGCCTTACATTAAAATCTTCCCAAATCCCTTTTTCCTCTGCCTCAAGACAAAGGTTAAGAGCTGTTTGACCTCCCATTGTCGGCAATACAGCATCGATATTCGGGTGAGCCTTTAAAATTTCAATAATAGATTTAGTGTTAAGAGGCTTAAGGTACACATGATCGGCCATAGATGGGTCGGTCATGATAGTTGCGGGATTAGAGTTAATCAGGATAACCTCAATCCCTTCTTCCTTTAAAGATCGTGCTGCCTGTGATCCGGCATAGTCAAATTCGCAGGCCTGTCCGATGATGATTGGACCCGAACCTATAATTAAAACTGATTTAATAGAAGTGTCTTTCGGCATTGTATATATTAAGTAGTTGTAGTTTATAGTTCTCTCCTTGAGAAACTTTGCAAAGTTACTATTTAAATTTTAAAAAAATCCCCCTGCATTTGGGGGCAAAATTTTACTTAGGCATAAAAAAAGGCGTTACCCTTAAAAAGTAACACCTTTATATATGTTCTAAATACAAACATTATTTTTTATGTCTTGGTTCGCTGGACACAGTTAATTTATGTCTTCCTTTAGCTCTTCTGCGAGCAAGCACTTTTCTACCGTTGGCAGAAGCCATTCTTTCCATGAAACCGTGCTTATTTCTTCTTTTTCTCTTTGATGGTTGAAACGTTCTCTTACTCATTGTAATGTATCTTTAAATCTTTATTGAAATATCTTCTCGAGCTTTCAGAAATCTGATGTCCTAAAACCGCGTGCAAATATACGAAGACTTTTTTTTCCTGCAAGTAGTTTTATAAAATTATTTTTAATTCATTTTCTTACCTTTGCAGTCACAAAATTAAAAAAATATCATGTTCAACAAAAACATTAAGCTGGTAATTACAGCCCTGTTAATTTTTACTGCTGTATGGCAGTTCACCGAAAAGAATATAGGTAACGGTATTTTCCTTATTTTACTTTCGTTGATTTTTGTGTTATTATACTTCAAAAACGAAATAATAATTTTAGCTTTCCTTAAACTTAGAAAGCAGGATTTTGACGGAGCTAAAAAATGGCTGGATAAAATAAAGAACCCTGAAGCATCTTTAGTAAGAAAACAACAGGGATACTACAACTACCTTAACGGACTTATGGTTTCGCAAACAAACCTTAACGCTGCCGAGAAGTACCTTAAAAAAGCTGTTGAGCTTGGACTTAGCATGGATCAGGATCTTGCCATGGCAAAACTTAACCTTGCCGGGATAGCTATGAGTAAAAACAGAAAAATGGAAGCCGAAAAACTTTTGGCTGAAGCTAAAAAACTGGACAAGCAAGGCATGCTGAAAGATCAAATCACCATGATGAAACAGCAAATGAAGCGCGGACCGGTACAACAAATGAGAAGATATTAAAATCTACACCCATAATATTAAAACCACCCTTTCGGGTGGTTTTTTTATTTCAATACATTATTTTTACAATCAAATAATATCATCAATCAAAAATGGAAATCAAAAACACATCATTTAAACTGGCAGGGCTGAAGCTCGGCTTTAAAACCACAAACGAAAACAACAAAGCCATGGAAGACTGTGCCGCACTGTGGCAACACTTCGGCGGAAGCTTTATAGGTAACAAACTACCACAAAAACTTAGCAACGATGTTTATGCAGTATATTTTGACTACGAAGGTGACCACACTAATCCCTATGCATACTTTATAGGATACCGCGTTCCAGAGGATATCGAAATTCCAAGCGGGGTTGACACCATCACCATCCCTTCCCAAAACTACGAAAGAGTTACCGCAAAAGGACAAATGCCCAATTGTGTAGCCGACACCTGGAGGGAAATATGGAAAAAAGACGACAGCGACAGGGCTTATGGTTTCGACTTTGAGGTTTACGGAACTAAAGCTGCCGACTGGAATAATGCTGAAATAGATATTTACTTATCTTTAAAATAGGGTGAAAAAGGTTTGAGACTGCTCTTAAACGGTTTTTTTTGCCGTTCGCATATTCTCGTTAACAAAATATGTTTTTAGGTAAATTTTAACTATTTTTATACAATAAAATAGTTAAAGCTTATGAAAAGAATATTACTACTTGCAGTAATCATACTTTTCCCGCTCCTGTTACACAGCCAGAGCGATAGTCTCTATTTTTCTGATGCCATCAAAATAGACCTTAAAAAGTACAAAAGAGAAAGTGCGCTAGCCTACCGCAAAGGTGATTTTGAAAAGGGAAAATTCCTTTTTGATTCACTGGTAGAAAACAGACTTGTAGGCACACGGTTTGACGAGTTTGTTTTCAAAAAAGTGCGTGGCGGAAAACTAAAACTAAACAAAATCAAGAAGCCTATTGTATTAATAACCTATGCTTCATGGTGTGTTACAAGCCCCGGAGAAATTCCTGCTTTAAACAAACTGGCAAAAAAATACGGGCGGGATGTACAGTTTGTGGTCGTTTTTTGGAACAAAAGGCGCGACATGAAAAAAGTTGCCCGCAAGTTTAGCCATAATGTTATCGTTTGCTATGCCCATGAGACATACAAACACGACGAGTCGGCCATTGCATCCATAAAGCACACCTTGGGTTTCCCTACCAGTTTTTATCTTGACGACACTAAAAAAATTGTAGACATAAGGCGTTGCGGCATTAAGCTATCCCCTAAAAGAACTACTTACAGGAAAGCCTACGCACTAAACTACAACGCTTACCTTGACGGATTATCAACTATAATAATGGGCAAAGAACTTAAAAAAGAATCACTTGCAGGAAAATAAAAAAAGGCGCCATTGGCGCCTTTTCTTTTAATACCCTTCGGTAGGAATATCTACAATATATTTTTTCCCGCTTTTTACATCGAGTTTCCTGTCTCGCATCCACGGGTTATGCAGTTTAAGCACTTTATAGTTAATACCCTGCTCTTTAGCAAAAACAGCCAAATCAGGAATTGAAGACGTTACCTCTACCTGCCTTACCGGAATTACCGGATACATATCACTTGGCAATAACCTGAAGTTATATTTTAACGGATCGCTCATAATTTCTTTTAGCGCCAGTATCCTAAAAACATAACGTGATGTTTCTTCTGTAAGTAACAAGTCATAGTAATTATCTGCCTGCTGAAAATCGATTTGTCTGGTCACACCGGCAACACCACCATTGTAGGATGCCGCAGCAAGTGTCCATGAACCTAGTCTGGCTTTTGCAGAAACCAAGTATCTACAGGCCGCTTCGGTTGATTTCTCAAGGTGATAACGCTCATCTACATAATCGTTAATTTCCAAATCATACTCACGCCCTGTAGCCGGCATAAACTGCCACACCCCCCTCGCTCCTGCAGGAGAAACTGCATTTACCAGTCCGCTTTCAATTACCGCCAGATATTTAAAATCGTCCGGCACACCATATTTTTTTAATATAGGCTCAATAACAGGGAAAGCCCTGTGAGCTCTTTTAATAACCAACTGGGTAGAAGCATGAAGATTAGCATTAACCATAAGCTCCCTGTCCAGTCTTTCATGAACATCAATAATATTTAAAGGCACTGCTTCACCGGCAAAATCGGCCTGAGCCGGAAAAGGATATACAAACTCAGTAGCAGCTTCCTGCGGTACTGATTTTTCCGTCTTACTATCTGTTGCGGTATGTATTGCCGCCCCTCCCACTACTATAACCGAAGCTACAACTCCGGCTTTCTTCATCCAGTCCATTTTAGTTAGTTTTATATTGTTTTTAATTATTAGGTAAAATTACAAAAATCATTCCTTTTCTCCTTCAATGAGGCGGGGCAGGTTCTCATTAAGCCACTTATACTTATTTACAATCATAATATGTGTACCGCCTTTAACGGGGATAAAATTATGAATATATCGGGCAGGGAAAACCTCATCGGCAGTACCGTGTATATGCACTACCTTTTCATCTATCTCTGTCCTGCTCCATGTTATTACAGTTTCAAACGCCCAATCGAGATATTTCTTATCCCTAAACGACATATATTTTTCATATAAATTAAGTTTTCTGGTAATCATATTATTTCCAAAGGAAGCCTTCGCTAACCAGTCTACCTTTTGCATAAGTGTGGTAGGGAATACACGATAAGCCCTTGTCATTTTAGCAAAGCGCATTCGTCTCGGAAACTGAAGGCTCGACCTAACGCTCGATACAATAATCACTTTTCTTACATTAATAATTCTGGAAATTTCCTGAACCAGTATTCCGCCAAATGACACCCCTACCAACACCGGATTTTCATGTTTTATATTGGCAGCCACTCTTTTAGCATAATCAGTAAGCGGTTCATGTGGTTCGGGCATAATCCATTCTAAATAATACATTTCAAACCTGTCTTCAGGTAGTTTTATGTTTTCAAAAATCCTTGAACTAGCAGCCAGTCCGGGCATAAAATATACAGGAATCTTGTCCATTTGTTGAGTTTTAACGCTAAAATAGCCCCGTTTATCAAATTTTATTACGAAATTTGTATAAAATTAAAGTTTTTATCCATTCACCGGAATACACACCGTTTTAATTTATCAATAATTTATGAGGCATAGACTTTTTCCGAGAAACAAAAGAGGAACCGCTAATCATGGCTGGCTAAAAGCCAACTTCTCTTTTTCTTTTGGTAACTATTATAATCCTGACATGGTTCAGTTTGGTATGTTACGCGTATTAAACGATGATACCATTGCAGGCGGCACCGGATTTGGCACCCATCCTCATGACAATATGGAAATTATTACTATTCCGCTTGAAGGTGGGCTTACCCATAGGGACAGTATGGGTAATCAGGAAACCGTGAGATTTGGCGAAGTGCAGGTTATGAGCGCAGGGACGGGCATACAGCATAGCGAAATGAATGCCAGTGAGACTGAAGAAGCAAAAACACTGCAATTATGGATTTTTCCCGAAAAAGATAATGTCACCCCCCGCTATGACCAAAAGGGGTTTGACCTCGAAGCAAGTAAAAATTCATTTATTACAGTGGTGTCGCCTGAAGATAAAAACGACGGAAATGCACTATGGATTTACCAACAGGCATTTTTGAGCCTAGGCATTTTTGAGGCCGGTACAACTATTACTTATGATTTGAAAATCCCCGAAAACGGAGTATATCTTTTCCTTATAGAAGGAGAGGTTGAAATTAATAATGAAACCATCAGGGAACGTGATGCCTATGGTATTGTAGAGTTTGAAAACTTTGAAATAAAAACAAACAAGCAGTCCAAGATACTGGTAATCGAGGTTCCCATGAAGTTTAACTAAAAGCCATGGAAATTAAAGACAATGAATTCTCAAGACAATTTGAAACAACTGTAAACGACACCATGATGTCAGTTGAATATTCCAGACAGGAGCGAAAAATTTTCCTTACAAAAATAAATGTGCCTGAAGGAATTGATGAAGATGATGAGATTGTTTCGGATTTTTTAAAAGAAATCTTAGCGATTGCTGAAGAAAAAAGGTTGAGGGTAGTACCAACATATCCAAAAATTGCTGCTTTTTTCAAAAAAAACCCAGGGTATAAGGAAATGCTTCCTCCCGGAATAAGGATCTAAACATCTATTAAATAATATAATGCAAAACTTAAAAGAAAAGAATGCGCTTATTACAGGTGCAGGGAAAGGTATTGGCAAAGCCGTAGCACTTGCTCTGGCTGCCGAAGGTGTAAATGTAGCCTTATTGGCCCGCACTAAAACCGACTTAGAGCAGGTAGCTAAAGAAATTGAGCCTTATGGTGTAAAAACTGTTGTTGTTACTGCTGATATTTCTGATATCGAATCGGTTAACCAAGCGGTAAATACTGTACTGGGTGAATTCAAATCGATAGATATTTTAATAAATAATGCCGGTATAGGTAAGTTTGGAAAGTTCCTTGACCTGGCTCCTGAAGATTTTGAGAATATCATTAAAGTAAATCTTTTCGGTATCTATTATGCTACAAGAGCAGTACTACCTGGTATGATTGAACAACAGGGCGGAGACATTATTAACATCTCCTCTACTGCCGGGCTAAAAGGCGCTGCTATAACAAGTGCCTACAGTGCTTCTAAGTTTGCCGTTATGGGACTTACTGAATCCCTTATGCAGGAAGTACGTAAACACAACATTAGGGTAACAGCACTTACTCCAAGTACTGTTGCTACTGATATGGCCATTAACCTGAACCTTACCGACGGTAACCCTGAAAAAGTAATGCAGGCAGAAGATATTGCCGAGTTAATTGTTGCTCAGCTTAAGCTAAACCGTAGGGTATTTATCAAGGAAAGCGGAATTTGGTCTACTAATCCTTAACAATATATGGAAAGCCTTTACTGCCCGTTATGCAACGGTTCATCTAAAAGCTTTTATACACATGGGCAAAGGGAGTTTTTACAATGCTCCCTTTGCCTTTCTGTTTTTCTGCACCCAAAGAATTATTTAACTACAGAGCAGGAAGAAGCACATTACAAACACCACAATAACAACCCCGAAGATACAGGTTACCAAAACTTTGTTAGCCCTGCTACCAATGCTGTACTAAGGGATTTTACTCCCCAACACAGCGGACTCGATTTTGGATCAGGCACCGGGTCGCCCATCGTTAAGGTTTTACAGGATAACGGATATACTATAGAACAATACGACCTGTTTTTCCATAACAACCCTGCACTACTCCAAAAACAATACGACTATATAACCTGCACCGAAGTAGCCGAGCATTTTAAAGAACCGCTCAAAGAGTTTGAACTTCTTAAAAGCCTGCTACTCCCTAGCGGAAAACTCTATCTGATGACCGACCTGTTTGATGAGGCAAGGGATTTTGGCAACTGGTATTACAAAAACGATCATACTCATGTTTTTATGTACCATAGTAACGCTTTGGAGTGGATTAGGGAAAAACTGCAGTTCAAAAAGTTAATCATAGAAAAAAGACTCATAACACTGGAGTTATAACTAATTGTTACTTTTGCAGTAAATAACACATAGACACTTATGAAATTTGATAAAATAATTGTTTCCGAAAGCGCTTTTAACAGTGAGGATACTAACGCCATATTAAACTCTAACATTGCCGTAATCAACCTGCTTCGTGAAGAAGGGGTTTCAGACGAAGACATACACCCTGATTCCCTTATAAGCTATTACCTTGATTACTATACTTCAAACATAAACACCGATGGTTTTGCTAAGTTTGTTTACCACTCACAGTGGACAGATGACCTTAACGAAATACTTGAAGAAGGCTTTGAAAAAGTAGGTTCGCAGGCACACCTGGATTACTTCAGGATGCAAACCGAAAAAATTGACTCCCTTACCCGTAAAGAGTTTGACGGTTTCATGAATCAGGAGTTTGGTAAAAGTCCTGTAAAACAGAAAATAGACGACGATACTTATTTTGAAATACCGGAAGCCCTTGTAGCGCTTAATGCGCAGTGGCTAAGAAACCACCCGGATCTAAAAGTACTTTCTATAGAAGATATGTATGCCGAACTGGAAAAGTTTATTGGCAGAAAAATAGAGCGATAATAAAAAACCTTGCTTATCAGCAAGGCTTTTTATTTATATAGATATTGAATTTTATAATTCTCCTGAAATGGAAATACTCTCAACAGGCTGGTTTACAAACTCCATCCTTACAATTCCGTCCTCATCAATTTTGGTAAGTTTTATTTCGTGTAGCGTATTAACCAGTTCGGGGTTCCAAGGTGTTTTAACCTTTACATAGTTCTCGGTAAATCCGTGAATATACCCTTCCTTGTTCTCCCCTTCAAAAAGTACGGTTCTTGTTGTACCAATCTGGCTTTCATAAAACGCACGACGCTTTTTAACCGAAAGCCCCCTTAGCATTTTGCTTCGTTTGCTTCTTACATTCATTGGTACTACCCCATCCATTTCGGCTGCCGGAGTATTATCCCTTTCAGAATAAGTAAATACGTGCAGGTATGAAATATCCAGCTCGTTAAGAAAGTTATAGGTTTCAAGGAAATGTTCGTCGGTCTCACCAGGGAAACCTACAATAACATCAACCCCAATACAGGCATGCGGCATTACTTCCATAATTTTTGCAACACGCTCAGTATACACATGGCGCAGGTAACGTCTTCTCATCAGTTTAAGAATATCATCACTGCCCGATTGTAGCGGTATATGGAAGTGCGGCACAAACGTACGGCTTTGTGACACAAATTCAATCGTTTCGTTTTTAAGCAGGTTTGGCTCGATAGACGAAATTCTTAAACGCTCAATACCTTCAACATTATCTAAAGCCTGTACCAGTTCGTAAAAAGTATGTTCGTGCTTTTTGTTGCCAAATTCCCCTTTACCGTAATCACCTATGTTTACACCGGTAAGTACGATTTCCTTAATATTTTGTTGAGATATTTCTTTGGCATTTTTAAGTACGTTTTCAAGAGTATCACTGCGAGAAATCCCCCTTGCTAACGGAATGGTACAGTAAGTACACTTATAATCACAACCATCCTGCACCTTTAAAAAGGCACGGGTACGATCGCCTATAGAATAACTACCTACATAAAAATCGGCTTCCGATATTTCACAGGAATGCACCTCGCCAATATCATTTTTGGAAAGGTCGTTTATATAGTCGGTAATCTTAAACTTCTCTGTTGCACCAAGAACAAGGTCAACCCCGTCTACTGCGGCAAGCTCTTCAGGTTTAAGCTGTGCATAACAGCCTACAGCTGCCACAAAAGCCTTCTCATTCTTCTTTATCGCCTTCTTTACTATCTGTTTGAACTGTTTATCGGCATTTTCGGTAACCGAGCAGGTATTGATAACATATATATCTGCCACATCCTCAAACTCAACACGATCAAATCCTTCATCCTGAAAGTTGCGGGCAATAGTAGATGTCTCTGAAAAATTCAGCTTACATCCTAAAGTATAAAAAGCGACTTTTTTCCTGTTTTCCATTGTATAAGCTTCTTGTAAAGCAGTAACTTTAATTATATTTACCTCTACAAAAAAGAGGTTGCAAATTTACATACAAAAATCGACTTGATGAAATCAATAATAACCTATATATCAATTTGTTGCTTATTTCTCCTTTTTACATCCTGCTCCGGCGACAAAAGCCAAAACCGCGATCATCTTGTTTTCAGGTATAACGAAAATGCTGCCGTAAACTCGCTCGATCCGGCTTTCTCTCGCATAAGACCATCCATTTGGGTTTGTAACCAGGTGTTTACCGGACTGGTACAACTTGACGATAGCCTGAATATTAAACCGGACATCGCTAAAAAATGGAAAATATCTCCAGACGGAAAGACCTATACCTTTACCCTGCGAAATGATGTATACTTTCATAAAAGCGATTTGTTTGGCAGTGACAGTACCCGCACCGTAAAAGCAGCCGACTTCACTTATAGCCTTAACCGATTACTAGACGAAAATGTTGCCGCACCAGGCAGATGGATATTACAAAACGTAGAAACATTCCATGCCGTAAACGATTCGGTTTTCCAAATACAACTCAACAAAACCTTCCCCGCTTTTTTAGGATTACTCACCATGAAATACGCATCGGTAGTACCTCATGAGGCTTTTGAAAAACAGGGCTATGATTTCAGGGCAAACCCTATCGGTACAGGGCCTTTTCAGTTTAAAATATGGGAAGAGAATATAAAACTGGTACTTCGTAAGAACCCGTTATACTATGAAAAGGACGAACAGGGTAACTCCCTGCCTTACCTTGAAGCGGTAGCTATTACCTTTTTACCCGATAAACAAAGTGGTTTCCTGCAATTTGCACAGGGAAAACTGGATTTTGTATCGGGGCTTGACCCATCCTATAAAGATGAGATACTTACACCAAAGGGGCAATTACAACTGAAATATACTGACAAGGTAAACATGATTACCGGACCTTACCTTAATACTGAATACATGGGTTTCAGGATGGACGGAACCGATGCTGCCGTAAAGGATAAAAGGATAAGACAGGCACTTAATTATGGTTTTGACCGGGCAAAAATGATAATGTATCTCAGAAACGGAATGGGTACCCCTGCCGTTAACGGAATGATACCAACCGGGCTGGGTGGTTACGGCTGCAAAGGGTATGATTACAACCCTGTAAAAGCTAAAGAACTTGTAGCTTCCTACAAGGCTGATACAGGCGACAATAATCCTAAAATACAAATCAGTACCAGTGCCTCATACCTTGATATAACCGAATACCTTCAACGCGAATGGCAAAAAATAGGACTTAATGTAGAAGTAGATGTGAATCCGCCATCAACCTTAACACAGGCTATTTCTACCGGAAAGACATCATTTTTTAAAGCGAGTTGGATTGCCGATTATCCGGATGCCGAAAACTACCTTTCCCTGTTTTACAGTAAAAACTTCTCTCCGGGCGGACCAAACTACACCCACTTTAAAAACGAGGAATTCGACAGGCTGTATGAGCAAACATTCCTGATTACCGATGATAAGGAACGTCAGGGAATTTACAAACAACTGGATGCAATTGTTATGGAAGAGGCTCCTGTAATAGCATTGTTTTATGACAAGGCTTCCCGTTTTACCGGAAAAGATGTAAGCGGACTGGGCATTAACCCGTTAAACCTGCTTACGCTAAAAAGGGTAAAAAAAGCCCAAAAAGAATAAGGTTGTTATCTGCATTCTGCCCAAAATTCCCAATTCTTTCCAAATTTGGAATTATGTTGGAATTCCAAATACGTATATTTGATATACCTAATTGAATGACAGAATGAAGATTCTAATAATAGAAGACGAAGCCAATCTTAGGGACACCATAACCCAATCACTTGAAAAAGAAAAATACATTGTAGAAACTGCCTACGACTACATATCCGGAATGGAAAAAATAGGCGGATACGATTACGACTGCATACTGGTAGATATAATGCTGCCTAACGGAAGTGGCCTTAGCCTGGTTAAGGAACTAAAGGACATGAAACGCCGTGATGCCGTGATAATTATTTCGGCAAAAGATGCCGTAGACGATAAAGTTAAAGGCCTTGACCTTGGTGCCGACGATTATCTTGCAAAACCTTTTCACCTTGCTGAACTACATGCCAGAATCAAATCGGCAGTGAGACGAAAAAGTCACAACGGCAATAACGCTATTGAGTGGAGCAATATTAAAATAGACCCCGAACACCGTGAAGTATTTATAAACGGTAACTCCATCACACTTAACCGAAAGGAATATGATGTGCTTTACTATTTTATGATAAACCCTAACCGACTTATCAATAAAACTGCACTTGCCGAATCGGTTTGGGGTGATTATACCGATCAGGCCGATAATCTGGATTTTGTGTATTCACAAATTAAAAACCTCCGTAAAAAACTAAAGGACAACAATGCCGAAGCCGATATACAGTCGGTTTACGGGATAGGTTATAAAATGATATAAATGAAACTCCGTTATTATACATTACGCTATCTTATTATCGCTCTACTGGCTGTTATAGCCCTATGGGCGAGCCTCTACTATGTGGTTATACTGGACGAGGTGTATGACAATATTGATGACGGACTCAAAAACTCCAAAATCCTTATAATAAGAGAATCATACGCTAACGATGACATATTAAATATAAGAGAATATGGTATTAACCAGTTTAAGGTAGAACCGTTACCTAAAGGTCCGCTTTATGATTTTTCAGATAAGTTCTCTTCTGATTTCGAGTACATGGAGTATGACGATGATGAAGAACCTGTTCGCCTCCTGAAAACCGTATTTAACGACAGGCACGGCAATCCGTATAAGTTAACCATACGTGCCTCTATGGTAGAGGAAGACGAACTACTTGAAGACTTAATGACAGCCCTGATTGCGTTATACATTATGTTGGTTGTGAGTATTGCGTTACTAAACCATTTTATACTGCGAAAAGTATGGAAGTCCTTTTATGTAATGCTGGACAGGCTTAAAGGTTTCAAACTGGGATCGGGCGTAAAGTTTGAAGCTCCTACCTCCCCTGTTTCCGAATTTAAAGTACTGGGACAGGAACTGGAAAAGGTACTGCAACAAAACGAAACGGTATACAGCAGTCAGAAGCAGTTTATAGAAAATGCCTCTCATGAACTTCAAACCCCGCTTGCCATAAGTCTCAACAAGCTCGAACTATTAGTAGAAAACAATAACCTGAGTGAAGAACAGCTTATTGAAATCTCTAAAATAAATGATACCCTAAACCGACTGGTTCGCCTTAACAAATCGTTACTCATGCTTTCTAAAATTGAGAACAGGCAGTTTGAGGAAGAAGAAAACATTGACTTTAATACTTTGATAAATGAACTTACCGAAGAGTTTAGAGACTTTGCCGATTATAAGGAAGTAACGGTTAACGCCATAAATGTTGCTCAACTCAACTTTACCATGAATAAGGGACTGGCAGTAACACTGGTAAACAACCTGCTTAAAAATGCCATTATACACACCAAAGCAGGTGGCAGCCTTGAAATTATTACAGATAAAAACAGGCTTACATTCCTAAATACCGGAGAAACACCACTTGATAAAAACAAAATTTTTGACCGTTTCTTCCGTAGCACACTAAACGAACAATCTACGGGGCTGGGACTTGCCATTGTGCAGTCTATCGCTTCAAACTACAACCTTAAGGTGGAGTACGAATACAACCAAAAACATATTTTCAGGATTATTTTCCCTTAAAAGTTTAGTTTCCCAATTGTTTCCAGATTCGGATTATAAACTTGTACTATAAAATAAAAACATATAGTTATGGAAACACTTTTGAGACTTTCGACATTATTAATTATTCTTTTTACTGTTACTGCTTTTGGACAGGAACGAAAAATAACCCTTAACGACTTACCTCCTGCGGCAAAAACCTTTATTTCCCAAAACTTCCCTAATCAGGCTCCGTCTTATATAATAGAAGACAAAGACATAAGAGAAACCGAATATGAGGTGGTAATGACAGGCGGTGTCGAAATGGAATTTGACGCAAAAGGTAACTGCAAGGAAATAGACGGAAACGGCTACGCATTACCTGACACCGTTTTACCAAAAGTAATTATGGAATACATTCATAAAAACTATAAAGGACAAGGGGTTGAAAAAGCTGAAAAAAAACGCTGGGGTTATGAAGTAGAACTTTTAAACGACCTTGAACTGGAGTTTGACAACAGCGGTAAATTTTTAAGACTGGACGACTAAAAACAAATCGGGTATGAGTACCCCGATTATTCTTGATATTCTTTTTACAAAAAAGGCTGCCAACGGGCAGCCTTTTTTTATTTCCTGTTATGGAGCTTTCTCCATTCCCACGGAGCAATAGGATCTTTTTGAGCCCACAACCCTTTATATTGTATACGAGCCTGATTTTCCAACTCCTTAAACTCCTCGTTATCGGAATACTTATACCTCCACGCCAAACCTTTTTTTACCAACAGGGCATTTACATTAATGGTATCATCGACATATACATATCCTAATATACGACCATACTGATCCTTACCTCCTATTGGATCAACAGTAACCATTTTGCCATAACACAAGTTGTTAGCAAAATCTTTTGCGTCACTGCCAAAAATCTGTTTGGTCTCGGGGCAGTCAATATCCAACAGGCGAACTTTCACTTTTTTACCGTTATACAGCACCTTAAAAGTATCACCATCGCTTACACTAACAACCTTACCTGTAAATTGGGATAACGGTGCTTCCTTTTCTGTTTTAGGTTTTGACTCTAAGTCAGGTAAACTACCGTTTTTTACGAATACAAAATAAAAAAAGAAAGCCAGCAGTAACAGCAGGCTTCCTATACTATATTTTGATTTTTTATTACGTTTATTCAAATCAGTACAATTATTCTTTTCTCCACTTTTTGGTTTCCTCAAAAACATGCTCCAATATCGCAGCATCTTCCGGAGTAAACTCCACATGGCGCCTTGACATTACTATACGGGCCGTTTCAAAAGCTTTTTTGGTAATGTATGTGGTAAAACCTGATGCACCACCCCATGAGAAACTCGGCACAAAATTACGAGGGAATCCGCTGCCAAAAATATTAGCACTCACCCCTACTACCGTACCCGTATTAAACATGGTATTGATTCCGCATTTACTGTGGTCACCCATCATAAGTCCGCAAAACTGAAGTCCTGTTTTCACAAAACCTTCCTTCTCATAGCTCCATAGTTTTACTTCCTCATAATTATTTTTAAGGTTGGAGTTATTGGTATCGGCACCAATGTTACACCATTCACCAAGAACTGAGTTCCCTAAGAAACCATCATGCCCTTTATTAGAATAACCAAACAGTACCGAATTATTAACCTCTCCGCCAATTCTGGAATGAGGTCCAACCGTTGTAGCACCATACACTTTAGTAGCCAGTTTTACCTGTGCTCCTTCGCAAAGCGCAAACGGCCCACGGATTACAGAGTTCTCCATAATCTCGGTATCCTTACCTATGTATATAGGTCCGGTTGAGGCATTAAGGGTTACAAACTCCAGCTTGGCACCTTCCTCAATAAATATATTTTCGGCAGCAATAACATTAACGCTCGACGGTATAGGCTGAGAAACCCTATCGGCGGTAAGAAGTTCAAAATCTTCCCTTATGGCTGCATCATTATTTTTAAATATATCCCACGGGTTTTCAACACGCAGGCAGTCCTCAGTATACTCAATAGCCTCATAGCTGTCAAAATCCACTTCTTCCTGAGTATCTTTAGTATAAAAGGCAATTATCTCGTCTCCATAAAATATAGCCTGATTTTCCTCAAGGCTCTGTACCATTTCGGCAAGTACCTCGTTAGGCAGGAATGACGCATTGATCATTATATTCTCCTCCATCTCTACCATAGGATATTTATCCATAAGGTATTCTTCGGTAAGCGTAGTTGTGGTATAGCCCAGGTATTTTTCCCATTTTTCGCGTATGGTAAGTATCCCTACACGAATATCGGCCACCGGCCTGGTAAAGGTAAAAGGTAACAGGGCGTTGCGCACCGTTCCGTCAAATAATATATAATTCATTACTGTGGTGTTTAGCATTAAAAAGCAACAGCACGAATTTACATCAAATCTTTTCAATAAAAAAGTTTCTTAACTGGCAGGCTGTAGTAATTGTAATGCTTATAAATAAAAAAGCCTCCCGTAAACGGAAGGCTTTTCTGTATGATAGATAAATCCAAAAATTATTTTTTGAATTTAGCGTATTTAGTTTTGAATTTATCAATACGTCCTGCAGTATCGATAAGTTTAGATTTACCAGTGTAGAAAGGGTGTGAAGTTCTAGAGATCTCCATTTTCACTACCGGATATTCAACTCCGTCCACTTCAATTGTTTCTTTTGTATCTGCTGTAGATTTAGTGATAAAAATATCGTCGTTAGACATATCTTTGAATGCTACTAATCTGTAATTCTCTGGGTGAATACCTTTTTTCATCTTTGTAAATTTTGTATTGTTCTGGCTGCAAAACTATTTCGCGGCTTCCCTTCTTTCAGGAAAGGTGTAAACGCCTCACAGCTTTTTAGTTTTTAAATCTTTTCAATTCAGAGCGCAAAAGTACAATTATTTTTTAAAAAACAAATCATTACAATTATTTTTTTTGACTGTAACACTTTTTGTTTTTCGCTACTCATTATACAGTAATTAGTATATTTGTAGATTAAATAAACCAAATCAAAAAACAACAGCAATGACAGAAGCAATAAAAAAGAATGGCGTAAACTTCGGTATTATTCTGGGAATACTTTTAATAGCACTAATAACGATTCAATATACAGTTGATATAAATCTTTTTGTTAATCCATGGATTAATATTATTAAAATGATGCTTTTTATTGTTCTTGGGATTATAGCTATAGCAAAAGCAAAAGCTGCATTAAAAGGTTTTATAAGTTTTAAGGAAGCCTTTACAGCATATTTTTTAACTATAGTAATAGGCTCATTAGGCTCTACATTATTTGTTATACTATTATTTAATGTAATTGATCCTTCTGCAAAAACAACTGTAATGGATCTTATTATTGAATCAACAGCAAAAACTCTTCAAAGTTTCGGAAGTAGCACAGAGGATATAAAGAAAATGGTTGACGAAATGGAAAAAGCTGATAGTTTTGGAGTCGCCTCACAACTAAAAGGTCTGGCAATTTCAATACTTGGTTATTCTGTTGTTGGCCTTATATGTGCCGCTGCATTCAAAAAAAATCCAACACACGAGCAATAAATTAATGAATATATCCATAGTTATACCACTCCTTAATGAAGAGGAGTCCTTACAGGAATTACACCAGTGGATTGTTAACGTAATGACGGCTAACAATTACAGCTATGAAGTCATTTTTATTGATGACGGCAGTACCGATGGTTCCTGGAACAGCATACAACAACTGGCGGAACAAAACCCTAACATAAAAGGTATACGTTTTTTGCGTAATTATGGTAAGTCTCAGGCACTGCATGCCGGGTTTGCTAAAGCGCAGGGAGACGTAATTATTACTATGGATGCCGATTTACAGGATAGCCCTGACGAAATACCGGAACTGTATAATATGATTACAGCACAGGATTACGATTTGGTTTCGGGTTGGAAAAAAAAGCGTTACGATTCAGTTATCGCAAAAAACCTGCCTTCCAAACTGTTTAACTGGGCTGCCAGAAAAACATCGGGGGTAAAACTTAACGATTTCAACTGCGGACTAAAAGCTTACAAAAATGTAGTTGTAAAAAATGTAGAGGTATCGGGCGAAATGCACCGCTATATACCGGTACTGGCAAAAAATGCAGGGTTTGGTAACATAGGCGAAAAAGTAGTAATACACCAGGCTAGAAAATACGGAACATCAAAATTCGGAATGAGCCGCTTTATAAACGGTTTCCTTGATTTGATTACCATTTGGTTCCTATCCCGTTTCGGTAAAAGACCAATGCACCTTTTTGGAGCCATGGGAGTACTTATGTTTATTATAGGTTTTCTTTCGGCATTATATATAGGTGTAATTAAACTTTATAAACTATACAATAACGAACCAACTATACTGGTAACCAGCAATCCGTGGTTCTACATAGCATTAGCGACTATGGTTATAGGTACTCAGCTTTTCCTTGCCGGATTTTTAGGAGAGATAATACTGAGAACAAAAAACAACGAAGAGCGCTATAAAATAAGCGAAGTTTTATAAAAGGCATATTTCACAAATATGTCTTTTTCCAAATAATATAAAATTATGGACATCAAAAAAGAGATACTGGATAAGGTAAATGTATGGCTATCGCCCCTTTTTGACAACCAGACACAGGAAGCTGTAAAAGAAATGATGACATCGTCACCAAAAGAACTGGAAGACAGCTTTTACAAAAACCTTGAGTTTGGAACCGGAGGGATGCGCGGTATTATGGGACCGGGAACTAACCGTATCAATAAATATACACTTGGTAAAGCAACACAGGGACTTAGCAATTACCTTAAAAAGGTTTTTACCGGCGAAGAGATTAAAGTAGCTATTGCTTACGATTGCCGTAACAACAGTAACACACTTGCCAAAGTAGTTGCCGATGTTTTTTCGGCTAACGGTATTAAGGTATTTTTATTTACCGACCTGAGACCAACGCCAGAACTTTCTTTTGCCGTAAGATACCTTAGCTGCCATGCAGGTATTGTACTTACTGCATCACACAACCCACCGGAATATAACGGTTACAAAGTATACTGGCAGGATGGCGGACAGCTTGTACCGCCACAGGACGGAGAAATAATCAATATTATCGAAGCTTTAGAGTACAACCAGATAAACTTTAACGCTAACGAAAACCTGATTGAATATATTGACAACGATGTAGACAAGGCTTTCCTTGGTGCTTCATTAGGAGCTGCTACCTTCAATACGCCGCAGGAAGCAAAAGATGCGCTTAAAGTGGTTTTCACTCCGCTTCACGGAACATCGGTTAAGCTTATCCCTGACTTACTTGAAGATGCCGGATACAGCAACGTACACATTGTAAACGAGCAAGCTGTGCCGGATGGAAATTTCCCAACAGTAAAATCGCCAAACCCGGAAGAGCCGGAAGCCCTTGCAATGGCTATTGAACTGGCTAACCAAACTAACGCCGATATTGTTGTAGGTACAGACCCCGACAGTGACCGCCTGGGTGTTGCTGTAAGAAACAGCGAAGGTATTATGACACTGCTTAACGGTAACCAAACCATGATGCTGATGACACACTTCCTTTTGGAAGAATGGAAAAAGCAGGGTAAACTTACCGGAAACCAGTTTATAGGTTCGACCATAGTATCTACGCCTATGCTAATGGAACTGGCTACCGATTATGGTGTACAGTGTAAAGTGGGTCTTACCGGCTTTAAATGGATCGCTAAAATGATTGTTGACTTCCCAGAGCTACAGTTTATAGGTGGCGGTGAAGAAAGCTTCGGTTATATGGTGGGCGATTTTGTACGCGATAAAGACGCCGTCACCTCTACCCTTTTATTATGCGAAATAGCAGCGCAGGCAAAAGCCAATGCAAGTTCGTTGTATCAGGAATTACTAAAACTATACACTAAATACGGCTTCTATAAAGAGTACCTCATATCGCTTACCAAAAAAGGTATGGATGGTGCTCAGGAAATAAAACAGATGATGATTGACCTGCGTGAGAGTCCGTTAAAAGAAATAAACGGAGAGCGTGTGGTTATGGTTGAAGATTATCAGGCCTCTACATCAAAAAACCTGTTTACAGATGAAGAAGAAGCGCTAACTTTGCCAAAATCTAATGTGTTGATATATTACCTTGAAGACGGCACAAAAATTTGTGCAAGACCAAGCGGAACCGAACCTAAAATTAAATTCTACTTCAGTGTAAACGACACACTTGATAAGGTAGAAAATGCACGTGAGGTGGAAACAATTCTTGATCATAAAATCAGGAATATTATTGAAGAGATGAATTTGATATAATAAATGGATTATTTTAAAAAAATATTTCGCTTTGCGAAACCCTACAAAAGGTATGCATACCTAAATATATTTTTCAATATATGGTATGCGCTATTTAGTGCCATGTCTTTCATAGCATTTATACCTATGATTACCGTACTCTTTGACGAAGAGAAAAAAGCTGTAGTTACTAAACCTGTGTATACAGGGCTTTCAGAACTAGGCTCTTTTCTTGAAAACTATATGGCTTTCTATATAAAGACCACTTCTGAAGAGTATGGTTCACAATACACGCTCTCCATAATGATAGTTCTCATTATAGTTTTATTTCTTTTAAAGAACTTTTGTAACTATTGGGCGATGTACTTTATTACCTTTCTGAGAAATGGTGCACTTAAGGATATGCGTAACGAAATTTACAGAAAAACAGTTGCGCTACCTATTTCATTTTTCTCCGAAAAAAGAAAAGGAGATATCATGTCACGTATTTCGTCGGATGTACTTGAAATACAGCACTCATTCCTTTCCATACTGGAACTAATAGTACGTGAACCGCTTACAATAATTATCACTATCTGTTTCATGTTTGCCATCAGTGTAAACCTTACACTGTTTGTATTTGTTTTCATACCAATTTCAGGATGGTTAATTTCTCTTCTGGGTAAATCACTAAAAAAACAGTCAGACAGAGCCCAAACAGAACAGGGATATTTTATCTCAATACTTGAAGAAACATTAGGTGGATTAAAAGTTATAAAAGGCTTTAATGCCGAAAAATATTTTGATAATAAGTTTAGTGAATCTACAACACGTTTTTTTGACTTATCAAACAAAATCCTGAACAGACAAAGCTTAGCATCCCCTGCCAGCGAGTTTTTAGGAATTGTAGTAATTGCCATAATATTATGGTATGGAGGGCACATGGTTTTAGTAGAAGGGACACTTTCCGGAGCAAAATTCCTAGCCTATATAGGTCTTGCATATAACATTCTTACTCCTGCAAAAGCCATATCAAGAGCTTCTTATAATGTTAAGAAAGGTAATGCAGCTGCTGAACGTGTTATGGAAATACTGGAACAGGAAAACCCTATTGTTAGCAAACAGGGAGCTATTGAGAAAAACACTTTTGAAAAAGAAATTGCTATAGAAAACATTAACTTTAGGTATGAAGATCAAAATGTACTTAAGGAATTCTCCTTAACCGTACCAAAAGGAAAAACAGTTGCCCTTGTAGGGCAGTCCGGTAGTGGTAAGAGTACCATTGCTAACCTGCTTACCCGTTTTTATGATGTACAGGAAGGTAGTGTAAAAATAGATGGTATCGATGTAAAAGATTTCAGCCTTCATTCCCTTCGCGGACTAATGGGTCTTGTTACACAAGACAGCATTCTGTTTAACGACACTATACGTAACAACATAATGCTGGGTAAACCTGATGCTACAGAAGAAGAAGTAATAGCTGCCCTTAAAATAGCTAATGCCTACGAGTTTGTAAAAGATTTACCAAAAGGTATTGACACTAACATAGGTGATAGCGGGAATAAGCTTTCGGGCGGACAGAAACAGCGTTTAAGTATTGCCCGTGCCGTACTTAAAAATCCTCCTATTATGATTCTGGATGAGGCAACATCGGCTCTGGATACCGAAAGCGAAAGACTGGTGCAACAGGCTCTTGAAAACATGATGCAAAACCGCACATCGGTAGTTATTGCTCACAGGCTTTCAACCATTCAGAAAGCAGACAATATTGTGGTAATGAGAAAAGGCCGCATTGTGGAACAGGGAACTCATGATGAGCTTATGGCTAAAGACGGTACTTATAGAAAACTGGTAGCTATGCAGTCGTTTGACTAACACTAAAACGATATATGATAATAATACGTTAAGAAGAGCTGCACTATTGCAGCTCTTCTTATTATGAAATAATTTTACATAAAAATTGCCATGCCAAAAAAAGCTATAATTTACGATCTTGATAATACTTTATACCCTGTTCACGCTATAGGAGAAAAACTATTTGCCCCCCTTTTCGATCTTATTATTGAAACAGCAAAACATAATGAGGATATAGAAGCTATAAAAAAGGAAACCATGCGTACTCCTTTCAGGCTCGTGGCAAAAGAATTCGGACTTAGTGAAGATCTTACCGCTCAGGCTATAAATCTTCAGGAAAATTTGGGGTACGATGAACCCATAGCACCTTTTGAAGATTACCCTGAAATCAAAACTATTGATGCCGAACGTTTTTTAGTTACTACCGGTTTTCAAAAAATGCAAAGAGCAAAAATCACTCAAATGGGTATTGAAAATGACTTTAAAGAGATCCATGTGGTTAACCCAGTACTTACCAGCAAAAAAGAGGTTTTTGCAGATATCTTAAAGCGTTACAACTATAAACCGGAAGAAGTACTTGTAGTTGGTGATGATCCAAACTCAGAAATACAGGCCGCAAAAGATCTTGGCATAGATACTGTTTTATACAACAGGTTCAATTGGCATCCGCTGGACTCAGCTACTTATGCCATATCACACTTTAAGGAACTGAAACCTATTTTCCTGAAAGGTTAAAAACTAATAACAGTATTTTAACCGGGGTAACAGAAACATTCGTAACTTTAAGTTCAAATAACATCTCCCCTATGTATGTTTCTAACGAACAGATAACGCTACCGGAAACAGATACCATTGTATGGAAATACCTTGATCTTTCTAAGTTTCTGGATTTACTACTATGCCGTCAGTTATTTATGTCGCGATCAGATAAGTTTGAAGACCAGTATGAGGGTACGTTTAGCGAACCTACGTATGAAGAGCTTAAAAAGATATCTGAAAACAACCCAAAGTTTATGGATTATTACAAGAGCCATCGAAAAAATGTAGTAATTAGCAGTTGGCATATTAACGAGTATGAATCGTATGCCATGTGGCAGATATTTACTCAAAACAGCGAAGGTCTTGCCATACAGTCTACCGTAAAAAGATTACAGGAAGCCTTAATCCCCGAAGGGCGTTATGAGCAGCATATTGGTGAAGTAAAATATATAGACTATAAAAAGGAACACATCCCTTTTGATAACAACTTCTTCCCTTTCCTTTTTAAAAGAAAAAGCTTTCAGTACGAAAAGGAGGTAAGAATAATATCAAACCTTGCAAAGCACAACCTCAATATTAATGAAGGAGTAAAAATCAATATCGACATCAATAAACTCATTGAGAAAATATACATCCACCCAAAATCAGAAAACTGGTATAAAAATCTTGTTTTTCAGCTAATGGAACAATTGGGCTTTAATTTCGAAATCGAAAAATCCGATTTAGAAAGCGATATCCTTATTTAGTTTACAGGCTCGTAAGATTCCACTACCCACTCGTCTGCTATCAGGTTACAAAACTGATAGTGCACCTTATCGTTTTTATCAAAAGCACCGTTTTTATTGATATCCTCAATAGTACGGAAGTATATCCTGTTTTGAACCTCAACAATATTCCAGTCAATAAGCTCCTGCATATCCTGCGAAAGCTTTGTAAAGTTGGCTCCGCTTATATCGCTAATATATAGTGACCTGATATCGTTTGCATCAATCTTACCATCCTGATTGGTATCACTGTCTACCAACGTGTAAACCAATAATTGCTTTTTGGTTCTTTCGGCAATGGTATTAAGGTAGGTTGCTGTTTGTATCTGTACCTGTTTATCAGTAAGCGGATAAAGAGCTGTAGAATCTATATGCTGAAACTTCAGATTTTCAAAATAACCTGTAAGCTCAAAACGGTTGTAGTTAGAAATAGCATAACTCACATTATCGTTCATCCTGCTACCATAGGTTTTGTAAGCGCTGTTATCGTAAATACGCATATCCCCTACCGGATGTATAAGATATTTTGTTCCTTCCATATGGACCGGCAAATCGGCAACCTTAATTTGGGAAGAATCTTTCTTTTCCGGCTTTTTCACCTCTGTAGGTTCCATGTATTTCACTTTTGGCTTCTCTTCTTCCTGTTTACAGCTATAAGCCGCAATAAGAGTTGAAAGAGCCAATATAACAGTTACAGCTTTTTTCATTCGTCACAACATATTAGGTATCGGGTATTGAATACTCTATCAAAAATAAAGAAAATGTTTCAAAAAATTAAATTCTTGCGGTAAGCTTAAGGCTAAATACACGAGATGTTAAATAATTAGGGATACCATACTGGCTTTTAGTATACACATCCCTTACCCATGTATTGGTAATAGCATTTTGGTTATTGAAAAGATTAAATATTTCAAGACCTAATGACAACTCCTTAAATACCGACAGCCAGTGTCCGTCCTCAAACTGCTCTGTACCATCTGTAAATACATAAGCAAAACCTGCATCGGCACGGCGGTAATCGTTAAGTCGTGACTGATACACATAAGAGTCGGCATACGATGGCGAACCACCTGGTAGTCCTGTATTATATACAAGGTTAAGATACATTTTAAGGTTAGGAATCGTAGGTACATAATCCTGGAAAAGAATACCAAACTTAAGTCGCTGGTCTGTAGGACGGGCAATATACCCCCTATCGTTAATATTCTCTTCTGTTCTCATGTAGCCAAAGCTCAGCCACGATTCAGTTCCCGGTACAAGCTCCCCGTTAAGTCTCATATCAAGTCCGTAAGCATAAGCCACCGCATCATTATTGGCACGGTAACGAATCCTAACATTTTCAATAGTATAGGTATTTACATCGTCCAATTTTTTATAATAGGCTTCAGATACCAATTTGAATTTCTTACCCTTATCTGTTTTAAAGCTATAATCGTTACCTACCACAAAATGTATGGAATGCTGTGCTTTCACATCAGGGTTTACAGCACCGTCACTTCCCCTCAACTCCCTGTAAAACGGTGGCTGATAATAAAAACCTCCCGAAACACGGAAAAGCATATCCATTTCCCAGTTAGGTTTTAAAGTAAACTGTGCACGCGGACTGATTACTATCTGGCTATCGCCGTCTTCGGCATCTCTTTGGGTAACCTGCCACTGATGTGTCCTTACCCCCGCATTCATCCATATTTCGCTTTCGCCTATTTTAGCTCTTCTGCTCCACTGTGCATAACCCGAAATCCTGTTGATTTGAGTAAAGTTTAGCGCCCTAACACTGTTATAAGGCACAAGCGGACCTGTATAAGGGTTATAAGGCTGATCGTTTACAGGAAGATCAATAACAGGCGGATTAAGTGAGAATCCGGCAGAATCGATAACCTCCCACTCCAATAAACGGTCGCGTATGTCTTCTCGTGTATATTTAACACCCCATTCTATTTTATTCTTTTTAATATTGTGATACCCTTTAACTTCAAGATTAGCAATTAACGCATCCAGATTGTTACGGGCATGGTTTAACTGAGAACCTACAGCCCTTGCAAAACGCACATCACCAAAGGTTTCCGACCCTATATTGGTATCAACCTCACCTAGGGCATACTGTGCCAAAATATCAAAATGTTCCTGTTCCTGTGTATGGTATAGGGAGCCTATAACCTTAAGGGTAAAATCATCAGATACTTTATAAGTTGACTTTATTGCTCCAAAGTAAGTTTTGTACTCGTCTTTTTCCTGTCCGTCATAAAAAATCTGAAGAGCAATAGGCTCATCAATAGTACCAAAGTTGGTTTGCCTGTATAACGGCTGATAATGGTATTTGTTTTCGGAAATATTACCCAGGAAACTTATCTCCCATTTTTCATTAGGTTTAAAGTTTACCATAGTTTGCACATCGGCAAAAGTAGGTTTATAGTTTGTCTCTGTTTGCTGACTGTTAACCAAAAGACTGTTATCCCTGTACCGTCCGCCTATAATACCACTCCATTTTTTATTTTTAGAAGCACTTTCCAGTGTAAGGCTACCACCAAGGAAACTTGCCTCGACCTGTGCCCCGAATTCTTCCGGTCTTCTATAGGATATATCAAGTACAGAAGATAATTTATCACCATATTTTGCCTGAAAACCACCTGCCGAGAAACTCAGGTCTTTCACCATACTGGAGTTGGTAAAACTTAAACCCTCCTGCTGCCCTGAACGGATTAGAAATGGGCGGTATATCTCAATATCTTCTACATATACCAGGTTTTCGTCGTAGTTACCACCCCTAACCGCATATTGAGTACTAAGTTCGTTATTGGAATTACCGCTTACAATTTTTATAAACTCCTCTACCCCTCCGGATGCCGAAGGTAACTTACGTATGGTTGCCGGAGATACTTTAATAATCCCTTCAATACGGTCTTCTTCAGTATTTTTATCAATAACTACATTATCCAGCTCAGTATGACCTGTAAGCAGTATAAAATTCATTTCGGCAGTATCGTTAGCCGCCATTTCAATATCAAGCGATGACAGCTTAAAGCTGGTATGTTCAAACCAAACTACAACTTCCCTGTCAATAGGAATTAAAATTTTATAAACACCATTAGCGTCAGATACTGTTCTTACCGTACCTTCAATATCGGCATAATAAACATTAACTCCTTCAATAGGCTGCCTGTTTTCGTCTAAGAGAATTCCGTATAGTATCGGCTTTTGTTGGGCAAAAGCCACAGCACTGAGCATAAAAAGCATCAGTGTAAATAACTTATTTATCTTTTTCAACAGATGTTGTTTTTTGTGTTCTGAAAAAATGCGTCTCAAAGGTAGTAGAATTTCCTACATTATCTGTAACCGTAACTTTCAAATCGTTACGCCCTTCGTCCACAATTCCGTCGCTAAAATTATGAAATATTATTCGGGTCTTGTAATCATAATGCATTAATATCCACTTACCATTCAGCCATGCATCAAATGTGGCTATACCTGCAAGGTCGTCACTTATTTTAAGGCTAAAAGTATCTTTACTGCTTAACCATTTTCCTTCGGCAAAGCTTGCACTGTAAATTTTAGGAGCTGTATCGTCCTGTGCCAGTTTAAACTGCCCCAGGTATCTTACCTTAGCCGTAAGCCTGCCATTCTCCATGTAACTATTGTTATACAATAGCCTTTTACCATCTACCCCTGCTATAAATGTTTTTTGCAGCACTTCGGGAGACAAATAGCTAACGTCAAACGAAACTGTTATATTGCCATGTACAGGCACCGAATCATCATGCAGGTAAAGTATGGAATCTTTCACATCAAAATCCATGTAAAAATCTTCATACAGTGCATGTGCCGGTATAAATACCGAAACACCATCTTTCGTATAACTGTTATCATTTGCTGCCTTTACAAAATAAGGCGTAACTTTTTTAGGCTGGGTTATAGTCGCCGGTTTGTCGCTATACTCTATACTTCCGTTTACTATACGTTTGTTTCCGTGAAAATCAGAAACCTCAATGCGGTAGTTTATTGTTTCGCCTTCCTTAATATCAATTTTACCATTGGTCGTATTATCCCTAATCACGCCAAGCGTATAAGGTGTATTGATAAAGAGTTTTTGGTAACGTTGTTTGGTAGCATTGTATTTTTGATAATCAATAAAATTATTGATATACCTGCTCTCATCAAAAGCAAACTGATCAAAAACCACCTTAAACTCACGGTTTCCGTTTATAAAAGTCTCTATTTTAAAAACCCCGTTATTACCAAGACTCCCCGTACTCTTATCGGTAGCATTTATGGAGAACCCCATAACACCGCGGGCATAAATTTTATCTGTAAGGTAAGTCCCGTCCTTTAAAAGTTTAAGATTCAGGGCAACCGGTTTTTCCGACTCGTTCACCACTGCCTTATCTTCTAAAGCATAAGCCATAACACCATAAACAGTAGGCTTTTGCCCATCCTTCATTATTTTATTAAGACCAAAGAATAACGGATTAATAATCTCTTCGGTTTTAGTATCCCTGTACTCAAAATGAAGGTGAGGTCCACCCGATCCTCCTGTATTACCCGAAAGGGCAACAAGCTCTCCTTTTGTAACAGGTAGCTCACCCGGTTTAGGAAACAGTTCTATATCAAAGCTTTTCTTTTCATACTGCTTTTCTCTAACATAGGCCTCAATTTCAGGTGCGTATTTACTAAGGTGCCCGTAAAGCGTGGTATATCCGTTTGGGTGATCTATATACAAAGCTGTACCATACCCGTAACTGGACACTTTTATCCGTGATACATAACCATCGGCAGCCGCATATACAGGTAATCCTTCCCTCTGTTGGGTACGGTAGTCTATTCCGGCATGAAAGTGATTACGCCTTAACTCTCCAAAAGTCCCCGAAGGGTGCAACGGCAAATCCATTGGGGAACGGAAATAATTTTCCGGATAATTTTCCTGGGCAAACAGTGCTGTAGTTGAAAGTAGTAGTAAAAAGAAAATTCTCATAAGGCTAAAATATGAAAAAAGCGTCTTAAAAAAAGCTTAACGCCCCGTGTTTGTTATAACTGTTTACATAGCAAATTATTACATACAATCTTAACACAATTCAACATTTTTTATAACAAACTATTGTTTCTAATTAAAGTAATATTAACTTTGTAGAATAATGTAATGAAAATTGACTGTAATGAACGGACTATCCGAAATAGTTGATTCTCTTGAAAATAAGCTAAATAAGCTGGTCCAAAAACAGGCCGTGCTTGAGCAGCAAAATCAGGAGTTAAGGGACAAAATAGCCCAATCGGCTTCGGTAATCCACAGTCAGGCTGAACAGATTGCCTCATTGGAAAAACACATTGAGACCTTAAAAACAGCTAATTCATTACTGGGCAGTGACGATAATAAACGAGAAACAAAACTCAAAATAAATTCATTAATCCGCGAGATTGATTATTGCATAGCTCAACTTTCTGACTAGCATGAAATGGATGATAAACTTAAAATAAAGATATCAATTGCCGACAGGGTGTACCCGTTAACAGTAACACCGTCGCAGGAAGAGGGACTGAGAAGCGCCTCTAAAAAAATTGATGCCATGATCAAGCAGTTTGAAGAGAGTTATGCCGTGAGAGACAAGCAGGATGTACTGGCAATGTGCGCCTTACAGTTTGCCGCACAAATAGAACAAAAGCAGATAGACAAGTTTACCGATGTCAAAGATGCTTTTGAAAAACTCCAGTTAATGGATGAAAAATTGGGTAATCTTCTCGATGATAAATAAAATACGTTCTTAAAAATACGTCAAAAATACTGCCTACATTAGCACATATTTGATAAACTCAACACTAACAAATTAAAATGGGTGAATCATCGTTACTAAAGCATGCTGCCCCGAGCAGATCCTTGAACAGCGAGTTAGCTCAAAACTTGTCATTCACGAGTTTATACAATCTTCCTGATGTAGGCTTTTTTTATATATATACTTACATAAAAACAAACTATGGACTCGACACTATTTATAATTATTGGCAGTTTCGCCGGTTTAGGGATCGGATTCGGGATCGCGAAGATTCTTGAGAAGAAAAACGTATCCACCCTAATCAAGAATGCGAAGAAGGAGGCGGCATCAATATTGAAGGATGCCAAGACAGATGCCGAAGCCATTAAAAAGGATAAATTACTTCAGGCTAAGGAAAAATTCCTTGAGCTTAAAGCCGAACATGAACAGGTAATACTTGGCAAAGACAAAAAAATTGCCGAGGCAGAAAAAAGAACACGTGATAAAGAATCTCAGGTTTCAAATGAGCTTGCTAAAAACAAAAAGCTTAACGACGAACTTGATAAAAAGGTTGCCGATTACGATAACCGTATAGATTTCCTTGACAAGAAACAACAGGAAATAGACAAGCTACACAAAAGCCAGGTAGAACAACTTGAGGTTATATCAGGACTATCTGCCGAAGAAGCTAAAAACCAACTTGTGGAAAGCCTTAAAGCTGAAGCCAAAACTACCGCTATGTCCCACATTCAGGACACTATCGAAGAGGCTAAGCTTACAGCGCATCAGGAAGCTAAAAAGATTATCATTAACACTATTCAGCGTGTAGGTACAGAAGAAGCAGTGGAAAACTGTGTATCTGTATTCAACATTGAATCTGATGATGTGAAAGGTAGAATCATCGGTCGTGAGGGTAGAAATATCCGTGCCCTTGAAGCTGCTACAGGAGTTGAAATTATTGTGGACGATACTCCGGAGGCTATCATCCTTTCATGCTTTGACCCTGTTAGAAGGGAAGTTGCGCGTTTAGCGTTACACAAACTGGTTACAGACGGTAGGATTCACCCTGCACGTATTGAAGAGGTTGTGGCTAAAACAGCTAAACAAATTGAAGACGAAATTATTGAAGTAGGTAAACGTACTGTTATTGACCTTGGCATTCACGGATTACACCCAGAGCTTATCAAAATTGTTGGTAGAATGAAGTACCGTTCTTCTTACGGACAAAACTTATTACAACACTCGCGTGAGGTGGCTAAACTTTGCGGTCTTATGGCTGCAGAACTTGGACTTAACGTTAAGCTTGCAAAAAGAGCCGGTTTACTTCACGATATAGGTAAAGTGCCGGATACAGAAAGTGATCTTCCGCACGCATTACTTGGTATGCAGTGGGCAGAGAAGTATGGTGAGAAAGAAGAGGTTTGCAACGCTATTGGTGCTCACCACGACGAAATCGAAATGAAATCGTTACTTTCTCCTATCGTACAGGTTTGTGATGCTATATCTGGTGCAAGACCGGGCGCAAGAAGACAGGTTCTTGACTCTTACATTCAGCGTCTTAAAGACCTTGAGGATATCGCTTACGGATTTGGTGGTGTTAAGAGTGCTTACGCTATCCAGGCAGGTAGAGAGCTTCGTGTAATTGTAGAAAGTGAAAAAGTAAGCGATGAAATGGCTGCTAACTTATCTTTTGAGATTTCACACAAAATCCAGACAGAAATGACTTACCCGGGACAGGTAAAAATTACGGTTATCCGTGAAACAAGAGCGGTTAATATCGCTAAATAATTTAGCCGAACCATATAAATAAACAACAAAAAAGCTGCCTTTCGGCAGCTTTTTCTTTTTAAATAAAACAAACAATAAACACCATCATTTCCAGCCGCCTCCCAGTGCACGGTACAAATCGGTCACTGCATTAAGCTGGTCTCTCTTCAGGGTTGCAAGATCAAGCTCACTTTGAAGCACATTACTTTGTGCGGTAATCACTTCTAAATAAGTGGCCATACCTCTATTAAATAGTTTATCAGCATTCGTAGTTGCTTTTTGCAGGCTTTCCACACGTTGTTGTGCAAAATCCTGCTCATCCTTAAGCTTCTCGATTTGTACCAACGCGTCAGACACTTCACCTACCGCAACAAGTACCCCTTGCCTAAAGGACAGAACCGCTTTTTCGCGTTCTATTTTTGCCACTTCATATTCAGTCCTCAGCCTTCTGCTGTTAAGTAATGGCTGAACTAATCCGCCCGCTACCATACCAAATAATGACGATGGCATATTAAACCAGTTATTGGATTTGAAGGAGTTCAATCCTCCCGCAGCAGTAATATTAATAGCCGGATACATTTGAGCTTTGGTTACTCCTACCCTTGCATTGGCAGCTGCAAGATCGTACTCAAACATTTTCACATCAGGTCTTCTGCTTACAATAGCAGCAGGAAGTCCCGTACTTATATTTTCATAAACAGGCTCTAAATCTAAAGAAGTTATCCTTGCAATCTCTCCCGGAAGCTCACCTGTAAGTATACTTAACGCATTTTCCTGAATCGCTATCTGTTTTTCAAGCATAGGCACAATTCTGGCAGCTGTAAGCTTTTGTGCATTAGCCTGCTCTACAGCAAGTGATGTTACCTGACCTGCATCAAACTGCATGCTAACCATACGTAACGTATTCTCACTTAATTCAAGATTCTTTTTAGCAACACTTAACTGTGCATCCAGCATTAGCAAGTTATAATAACCTTTTGCCACACCGGTAACCAGTTCGGTTTGCACCGCTTTTTTAGCCTCTTCAGTTTTCAGGTATTGCGCCAGTGCCTCTTTTTTCCTGCTGTTAATTTTTCTCCAGATGTCAGCCTCCCACGAAAGGTTTATCCCCGCGTTATAATCTTCAACATGACTGGTACCCAAAAAGTTTTTGGCACTAAGTCCGTTTAAACTGTTTTCAGACGGGATTGTTGTATTGGCATTCACATACAGGTTAGCCTGAGGTACATTACCCCATTTAGCCTGTTTTAGCAACTGATGTGAGGCTTCAATATTTTTAATGGCAATCTGTAAATCATAATTTCCAGATATAGCCTTACCTATTAAATCCTGCAATGCAGCATCCGGGAAAAACGTTTTCCATTCAACATCGGCAATCGTTAAGGTATCTGCTGTTACAACAGCATTTCTATAGGCTTCGGGCAACTCAGGCTGCACCTCCACATCTTTAGAAACCTTACACCCCGTAAGTACCAAAAAGGCCGTGAATACTATATATATATTTAAATTTTTCATTGTTATCGATTAGAATGGCTCTCCTTTCGGAGAGCCTTAAAAATTTAATTCATCAGTTCAAGTTCAGCCGTTGCCGGATGCTCATGTTTAACCGGTTTAAGGTGTGGTTTACCTGATATTTTTTCCTGTAGGTACTGGAACACTATAAAGAGAACAGGAATGATAAACAGACCCAGTATTACTCCCGAAAGCATACCTCCGGCAGCACCAATACTGATAGAGTGGTTACCCTGTGCAGATGGCCCTACGGCAAACATCATAGGTATAAGCCCTACAATAAATGCAAATGAGGTCATGATAATAGGCCTTAACCTTAGCTTAGCCGCTTCTATGGAAGCCGACAGTAATGATTTCCCTGCCCTTCTTCGCTGTACGGCAAACTCAACAATAAGGATGGCATTTTTAGCCAAAAGACCTATAAGCATTACCAGTGCTACCTGTACATAAATGTTATTTGAAATCCCTGTAAGCCCTATCGCTGCAAATACACCGAATATACCGGTAGGGATTGATAGGATAACCGCTAGCGGAAGTATGTAACTTTCATACTGCGCTGCAAGCAGGAAGTAAATAAACAGTAAGCTCAACAGAAATATTACTGTTGATTGCCCTCCTGATATGATTTCCTCTCTTGTCATCCCCGAGAACTCATACGAGTATCCCTGTGGCAGGTATTGAGCAGCCACTTCTTCCACAGCCTTAATGGCATCACCCGAACTTACGCCCGGTGCAGGTATTGCATTTACACCAATAGAGTTGAACAGGTTGTATCTTGAAGCATTTTCAGGACCATAAACCCTTTCCAGTTTTACAAGTGTATTAACCGGAACCATTTCGCCGTTTCTGTTTTTTACAAACACGGCATCAAGAGACTGTGCTGTGGCACGGCTATCCTTATCTGCCTGTACCATTACACGGTAGTATTTACCAAATCGGTTAAAGTCTGACACCTGCGCGCTACCATAATAAGCCTGTACGGTTTGCAGTAAATCCTTAACACTTACACCAAGCTGTTCGGCCTTAACATCATCCACTTCCATTTCATATTGCGGATAATCGGCCCTAAACGGTGTAAATGCTACAGCAATTTCAGGACGCTTCATTAGCTCACCAATAAACTGGTTACCTACCTGGCTAAACTTATCCAGTTTGCCTCCGCTACGATCCTGAAGTACAAAATCAAGTCCGTCAATATTACTGAATCCCGGTACGGTTGGGAAAGTAAATACAAAGAAGTTAGCTCCTTTTATAGCAGAAAGTTTCCCTCTTACCTCATTCATAATATCGTTTATATCACTAATCGCTCCCCTTTCTTTTAAAGGTTTAAGGTTAAGAAACAGCACACCAAATGATGGGCTTGACGACTGCGTAAGCATATTAAAGCCTGAAAGTCCGTCGATTTCCCTGTTGGCTTCCACAGTCCGGATTATGCTCTCTGCCTCTTCAAGTGTTTTAACCGTACGCTCCAATGATGTACCTGCCGGCATGGATACCGATACCGCTATAAATCCCTGATCTTCCGACGGAATAAATCCTGAAGGTGTAGTATTCACCATCCATACGGTAGCCAGTATTACAGCTCCAAGTCCGCCAAGACTTAACCACTTGTGACGGATAAGAAAACGTAAACTACCTAAGTAACGATTGGTCACTTTTTCAAAACCATTATTGAATCCTGCAAAGAAACGTTGCTTAAAGCTTGTTTTCTCGTGTCCGTTTTGATGATGGCTGTGGTTATCCTTTAGGAAAAGTGCTGCCAGTGCAGGACTCAGCGTAAGTGCATTAACAGCCGATATTACAATTGCAATAGCCAATGTAAAAGCAAACTGCCTGTAGAACACCCCAGTAGAGCCTTCCATAAAACCAACCGGAAGGAACACTGCCGACATTACCAATGTAATAGAAATAATAGCGCCTGTAATTTCACTCATGGCAGATGTTGTAGCCCTTTTGGGGTCCATACCCTGCTCCATTTTGGAGTGTACTGCCTCGACGACCACAATGGCGTCATCCACCACAATACCAATGGCCAGAACAAGTGCAAACAGCGTTAACAGGTTTATAGAGAACCCAAACATATTCATAAAGAAGAAGGTACCCATAATCGCTACCGGTACGGCTATTGCCGGAATTAATGTGGACCTGAAATCCTGAAGGAAAATATATACCACAATAAACACCAGTAAGAATGCCTCAATAAGGGTAGATTTCACCTGAGATATAGAAGCATCAAGCATTACTTTGGTATTATATATACCTACCCTTTTAATACCTTTAGGAAAGCTTTTTTCGGCTTTAACCAACAGGTCATTAATCGCTATCTGAATATCGTTAGCATTAGAACCCGGCAACTGGATAACCATAATGTTAGTACCCGGTTTACCATTAATCCTTGTAAAGTTACCATAGGTATAAGACCCGAACTCTACCTTAGCCACATCTTTTAATCGAAGTATAGATCCGTCAGGATTGGTACGGATTATTATATCCTGATAATCTTCCGGCTTGTTAAGCTTTCCTTTGTACTTAATTACATATTCAAACGATTCGGCACTGTTTTCACCAAATTTACCCGGAGCAGCCTCAAGGTTTTTATCCTGAATGGCAGCCATTACCTCTTGTGGAGTAATGTTATAAGATGTCATTTGGGACGGATTAAGCCATACCCTCATCGAATAATCTTTATTACCACCAAAAATTGCTGCCTGACCTACCCCCGGTATCCTTTTTATCTCAGGGATAATATTGATTTGGGCATAATTGGTAAGAAATGTCTGATCGTATGTTTTTTCGTCTTCAGAGTATAGTGCAGCCACCATAATAAGGCTGTTTTGCTGCTTGGCTGTGGTAACCCCTGCCTGTATAACCTCGGCAGGTAACTGGCTTGTAGCCTGAGCCACCCTATTCTGTACGTTTACAGCAGCCTGATCTGGGTCTGTACCCAGTTTAAAGTATACTGTAATAACAAGGGAACCATCGTTACTGGCTGTAGAGCTCATATAGATCATGTTCTCCACACCATTAATAGACTCTTCCAGTGACGGGGCTACCGAACGAAGTACCGTTTCGGCATTTGCCCCTGGGTACAGCGCTGTAACCTGAACCGCCGGTGGCGCAATATCAGGGAACTGCTGTAATGGTAATTTAAAGAGTCCCAATACCCCTACAATTACCAATAGGATGGATATGACCGTAGCCAAAACCGGCCGGTCTATAAATTTTTTAAACATTATGTTCTAAAATTAAATTGTTGGTTATAAATTATTTAGAAGCTACTTCGGTTTCTGCTTTTTGCGGAGTTACAACGGCACCCTCCTGAAGGTTTTCAAAGCCTTTAAATACAATTCTGTCGCCCGACTGAAGTCCTTCACTTACCAAGTAATCAGTACCGCTTTTACCTAATATCGTAATAGGTTTTTTAGCCACTTTGTTGTCTTTGTCTACAGTGAATACAAATATCCTGTCCTGTACCTCAACAGTAGTAGCCTGTGGTATAAGTATAACATCACTGTGATCTATACCTAAACGTACCCTACCTGTGTTACCCGAACGGAGTAAACCTTTAGCATTAGCAAAACTGGCTCTTAAGGTGATAGCACCTGTTGTGTTATCAAACTGCCCGTCTACCATATCAATTTTACCCTGTGTTTCATAAACCGTATTATTAGCTAAAACCAATGATACCGGAGGAAGGTTTTTAATTTTTTCATTAAGGGTGTTTCCTTCATATCTGTTTCTAAAGCTTAAGAACTCTGATTCTCCAAGCGAGAAATAAGCGTGAACCACAGCAATGTCAGATAGGGTTGTTAAAGGTTGAGGGTCGGTTGCCGAAACAAGGCTTCCCTGTTTTTTAGGTAATCTGGTAATATAACCGTCTACCGGAGCAGTGATAAGCGTATAGCCTAAGTTTATTTGTGCAGATGCCACTGCTGCTTCAGCCTGTTTTTTATTGGCTTCTGCCATTTTAAGCGAAGCTTTGGCTGTTTTTAACTGATAGTCTGAAACTACCTTTTCATTTACAAGAGGTGTTAACTTCTCTACCTCAAGCTGTGCATTTAAAAGTGCAGCATCGGCAGCATTTAAGTTACCTACAGCACTATTAAGCTGTTCCCTGTAACGGTGGTCGTCTATTTTAAAAATAGGCTGTCCTGCCTTAACAAAAGCGCCTTCATCTACATAAAGTTTCTCCAGATATCCGTCTACCTGCGGGCGTATCTCGACATTTACGCGTCCTTCAACCTTTACCGGATATTCCTGATATGTAGTGGCTTGTCCTTTGCTTACAGCTAAAACAGGTACCGCAATCTCCTGTGCTGCAGGAGCTGTGGCAGTGTTGCCGGAGCAGCCGTATAAAAATAAAGCTGCTGCAAGAACTAAGAGTAATGAAATTCTTTTCATAATAGCATTAAATTATTTAATGGTGTTAAATTGTTAGATAAAAAAATTGATGATTGAACGAATGATTACTGTTTGTCTACATTAGTTAAATTATTTAATGGTGTTAAGTAAATGATAAAAAAAGGTGTAAGGCTTATTGTTTTTACGGTTATAAACTATTTAACAGTGTTAAGTAAGTGATCAAAAAAAAGGATTACTCCTCTTCTATATAACGTATGATACCTGTAATAGCATCTTTAAGAATTTGCTTATTGATGTCATCAGAAAGTCCGTTACCTACTATATTAATGGATATTAATCCATGAATAACAGAGAAAAAAGTAAAGTACTTCTGCTTTATAACATGAGCATCGGGCTTTTCAACCTTCATCAGTTTTGCAATACAGCCACTTATTAACTGGTAAGGCGTATCTGATTCGGTAGTTCGCTGGGCACAACATGTCATCTCTACCCCATACATCAACTGATACATTTCTTTATTCTTAAGGGCGAAATTCCAGTAGGCCAGCCACATGCCTTCTAACTGAATTGCCGGATCATCTGAATCTGCTTTGGCAGCCTCTAAGTCCTTAATCAATATGGTAAAGCCTTTACAGGTTAACTCCTGCAGTATAGCTTCTTTATTTGCAAAGTACTCATAAATAATGGGCGCAGTATACTCAATTTTGTCAGCAATTTTTCGCATACTTAGTCCCTGCCACCCTTCATCTTTCACAATCTCTCTGGCTGCTGTAAGTATGTTAGCACGGGTCTCCTCCTTCTGTCTCAATATGCGTTCTTTGCTCCCCATTTTTAAAGCTTTTAAATTACTTAACAGTGTTAAGCAAAAGTATGACTATTATAAATTATAGCAATACTTTTGATTATTGTTTTTTCTTATAGTTGTAATAAACAAAATTTATTTATGACTTAAATAAAGATTTTATCTAAGTCTTCCTTACAAATTGGTTTTAAAAAATAATCTTTTACGACCCCTGTAAATTCTCTTGCCTTATTAATATCAACCTCATTATTAGATGAGCTTATCATATAAATAGCCTTTGGCAGTTTATCAAAGTTATCTTTAACCTTAATATATTCTTCCAAAAACTGCCATCCGTTCATAATAGGCATATTAACGTCCAGCAGTATTAAATCAGGTAAATCGTCAACATCGGTACGGGAGCTCATAAAATCTATGGCATCCTGTCCGTTTTGAAAAAAAGAAGACTTTACATCAATCTTATTCTGCTTAAGAAGGTTCTTGAGCAAAAAATGATAAATTTTATCGTCATCTATAACATATAAACTCCTAATCTTCATCTTTAAAATAAATTTTAAACGTAGTTCCTTTATTCACTTCACTGTAAACCTCTACGCTTCCGCCCATGGCTTCTATCTGGTTTTTTGTAATAAACAGTCCAATACCCCTAGAGTTTTGGTTTTTATGAAATGTTTTATACATACCAAATAAAGAATTTTTGTGCTTTTTAAGATCAATACCCAAACCGTTATCGGTAATGGAAAGTACTTTTTTACCGTCTTTTATCTCAAAGTCATACATAATAATAGGAGACCTTTCGGGGCTCGAATACTTTATGGCATTTGTGGTAAAATTAAGCAATATACTTTCAAGATACGCCGGATTATAAGTTACCATAACATCCAGCGGGATATTAACCTCTACATTTACACCATGTTTTTTTATTTCGTTATGCAATATGTTCAAAATGTTCTTTAGGTAATGACGCAGGTTTAACCTTTCTTTTACGTTTTTTACCTCAAATTGTATTTCTACAAGTTCTTTTAAGTGCCCTATGGTAACATAAAGTCCGTTTGAAATAGCTTCAAGATGTTCAAGCATTTCCTCCCTTTCTTCCTGATCAGCATTCTTAAACACATCTATAAGCATTTTAAGATTACCGGCATGCGACCTAAGATTGTGTGACACTATATGTGCAAAGTTAACAAGTCTGTTGTTTTGTTCACCTACAATATCAATAGTATTTCCAAGCTCAATCTCCTTTTCTTTTAGCTGGGTGATATCTTTATGGGTACCTATAGATCGTATTGGTGTACCTTCATTATCAAACTGTACTACCCTACCTCGGCTCAATACCCATTTATATTTACCCTCATCTGTTTTTATACGGTAAATATTTTCAAACGAAGGTGTTTCGCCAATAAGATGTTTCTCTTTTGCCAGGGCATGTTCTCTTATATCTTCAACATGCATACGTTCCTGCCAGTCTCTTAAAGGTATAATAGCTTCCTTCTCTTCTTTACCTATAATTTTCATAGACTGAGCCGAAAAATATACCATATTGGTTTGCATATCCCAGTCCCAAATCCCTTCAGATGCTGCCTTAAGTGCAAACTTATAGCGTTCTTCTGAAACCTGTAACTGGTGTTCCTGCTCCTTTTGCTCGGTAATATCACCAATTCTTCCGTAAAAGTGAATACTACCGTCTTCCTGTTTCTCTGGTTTTGCATTAAGTCTTACCCAGCGTAAGCCTCTTTTTGGTAATTGGACTCTGAATTCCTGATTCCAGTTTATCAGGTTTCTACGTGAATAGTCCAGTCCTTCAAGAAACACATCTCTATCCTGTTCTAATATTCTGTCATCATAAAACATTCGGGGATTTGCCATCAGCTCGTCAACGGTGTATTCAAAAACATCATTAACAGCCTCACTTAAAAAAAGTACCATATAACCATTCACCTCATCCCATGATATATAGAAAATCATATCAGGTAGTTGATTAAGTAATTTTTTATAAAGGCCGTCTATTTTTTGGCTATGTTGGGAAACAGTCATATATCTTTTCTGAAAATTGTACGTTGCCCTACGATAGCAGGTACAATTAATCCGAATGAAACTTAGTGAAATTTTAAGAGTTATGCAATTTTTTATTTTCTTGGATGGTAAGTATTTAAAATTTTGTTCAGGAATTTCCTGTCCAAATGCATGTAAACCTCAGTTGTGGTGATGGATTCATGCCCCATCATGAGTTGTATGGAACGCAGGTCGGCACCATTTTCCAAAAGGTGTGTAGCAAACGAATGCCTAAAGGTATGGGGGCTTATAGTTTTGTTTAGTCCAATAGCTTCGGCCAGCCTCCTTATAATGGTAAACACCATAGCTCGGGTTAACCCGCTACCTCGCCTGTTAAGAAAAAGAGTATCCTCATGTCCTTTTTTAACTTCCAGTTTATTTCTCATACTGTCTCTATACAGGTTAATGTATTTTTGAGTACTGTTACCAATAGGCACAAAACGTTGCTTATTACCCTTACCCGTAATTTTAATAAACCCCTCATCAAAAAATAAATCTGAAATTTTAAGACCTACTAATTCTGAAACCCTTAGCCCGCAACTGTAAAGCGTTTCCAGCATTGCCCTGTTACGCTCCCCTTCATTACTACTTAAATCTATAGCTCCAATTAAGTCATCAATTTCATCTGTAGAAAGGGTATCGGGCAGCTTTCTTCCTACTTTAGGCACCTCAATAAGCTCCATAGGGCTATCTTTCCTGTAGTCTTCAAAAACCAGATAATTAAAAAAACTTTTGAGTCCGGAAATAAGTCTGGCTCTTGATCTTGGATTAAGTTCTTCGGCCATTTTATAGATAAAATCCTGTATGGTTTCTTCGGTAATTTTTAATGGTGAAACATCCTGTGCTGTACCCTCTAAATACCTCACTAACCTATTGATATCTAAGGAATAATTCTCAACCGAATTTAAAGATAAACCACGCTCTATTTTGAGGTACGATTTATAGTCTGTTATAAATTTAGTCCAACTTTTCATACAGGTTAAAGTTATGTGAATTAAGAATTCCTTGATAATTAGCCCAAGATTAATAATATAATTTTGAGATGCAAAACAAAAATTATGAAAAAGATGAAAAGACTAATTAAATTATTTTCGGCAGGGATTTTAATGATTGGAGCGATTACAACGGCAAATGCGCAAAGCAGCGATGCACTTACACCAAGTTTTGGTATAAAAGGTGGTGTTAACTTTGCTACAGTTTCCGGAGATGATTTTGACAGTCCCGACTCAAGAACCAGTTTCCATGTTGGTTTACTGGCTGAATTTCCATTAACAGAGATGTTCTCACTACAGGCTGAGGCTCTTTATTCAGGACAGGGATTTGAGAGTGATGTGGATGGCGGCATTTTTGGTGGTGAAGGCAAGGTAGAATACCAACTTGACTACATTAACGTACCGGTACTGGCTAAAGTGTACATTTTAGACGGACTGAGTATTGAAGCGGGACCGCAATTTGGATTTAAGGTAAATGAAGAAATTGATGCTAATGCGAATGCAGACGACGGAGACCTTAATCTTGATGAAGCTGAAGACTTTGATTTTGGTGTAGCTGCAGGTGTAACTTTTGAAACTCCTATGGGGCTATTTGCCACAGGTAGATATACACAGGGCTTTACTGATATTGTAAACAACAGAGACGTTAAAAACTCTGTATTCCAAATTGGTGTAGGATATAAATTCTAAACCCCACTCCCCACCACATATAAAAACAAGAACGCCTCCCGTAGTAACAGGAGGCGTTCTTTATTACATAACTAAAACAATTAGAATTTGTAAACAATACCAAAGTTGATGTTGTCTAAATTTAAACCAAAATCAAAACTGTTTGTAGAGTCAGCACCATCAAAATCAGGTTTTGAAGTTGAGTAGCCAAGAATACCAAAAGTAGCCTCAAGTGCAAAATGTTCTGACACAAAATAGTTAATACCCGGCGCTACACCTATATTAAAACTATCTGTTTTACTTTCATTAGAATTTTGCTCTAATTTACCGTTTTCATACCCTACTCCAAGCTGACCAAACAAAGAAAAGCTATTGGCTGGGGTAAAATAATATCTACCAAAAGCCCCTACTCCAAATGAAGTATATTTTGATTCAGATGTAACCGGATTAGATGGCATTTCATTTTTAAGAGAATTATACCCTAAAGTAAGCCCTATAGCAATGTTTTCACTAACAAAATAACCTGCGCTTGGAGCAATGTTAAGTCCTGTTATTTTTGCATCACCTGTAGTCTCTGAAGAGAAACCTACTGTACCCGAAAGAAAAACATCTCCTTTAGCAAAACCATTGCTCTCTGTCTCCTGAGCGTTAGCTAAACCAAAAGCAAAAACTGCTGCTAATGATAATAATACTTTTTTCATCGTTTTTTGAATTTAATTGTTACGAGATCAAAATTATAGAAAGAGTAACAATAAAATGTAAGGTTTTTTAGATAAAAAAAGGTATTGAAAATCAACATAATAAAACAAAATAACTATTTAATAACTTAAAAATATTGTTTTTATAAAAAACAAAAACCTCCCAAAAAGGGTGGTCATTAAGATTTGGTATGTGTATTCTAAACTTAATTAAAATTTATATCCTACAGAAAGTGAGAAAACACCATTTTGATACTCAATACCATCAAGATCTCCGTCATAAACATTTGAAAGACCTGCATAATATCTGGCATTAAAGAAAAGTCCAACTGGCAAATCATAAGATACACCTCCAGCTAAACCAAAATCAATACTGCTAACGCTGTCTTTAACATCTTCTTCTCCTGATTCTCCTTCAACGTTATACTCTTCTTTAGCACTTAAAAGGAAACCTACCTGAGGACCAGCTTCAATACTTAAGCCTTCCATAAGATAGTACTTAGCCATAACCGGAACATTAATATAACCTAATTTTAAGCTTGACTCATAGTTATAAGTTACACCCATAAACTCTTCAGTCGCTTCCTGATCAGCTCCTTGCATTGAGTATAAAATCTCAGGCTGGATAGAAAACTGTTCTGTAAGCTTAACTTCAGCTACAGCTCCAATATGAAAACCTGTTCTTGAAGAAACATCTCCGTCTGCCCCAGATAATGTTGAAAAGTTAACACCTGCTTTAGCGCCAAACTTAATATCCTGCGCCTGTGAAGCAAAACCGAAAGCCATTATGGCTGCAGCTGATAATAAAATTTTTTTCATTGGTTTGTTAGTTTTAATTGTTACCCGCCAAATATATAATTTTTTTAATAAGAAAATTACCCCTACTTAAATATTATTTTATCATTTACCGTCATTTATTTAAATAATTAAATACTAAAACTGTTAATTTAAAGTTAAAAACAGAAAATTAAATAATTCACCTTTAAGAAACTTTTAACCTAAAACTGTCATAAATGTTGACTTTAGTACTATTTTTCTCAAAAGTTATTATATAAATTTGTTTGAAAACAAGCCACAACAATGTGGAGTAACCAACTTAAATATAATACTATGAAAAAATTCCTTTTTTTAATTGCTGCACTTGCCGGAAGTTTTGCCATGAATGCTCAGGGTATTGACCTTGGTATAAAAGCCGGAGCCAACTTCTCTAACTTTCAGGGGGACATTAACAGTGATGGTATAACAAGCTTTCACGCCGGTTTAGCACTAGAACTTAATCTTGTACCTATGTTCTCTGTACAGGCAGAAGGACTTTTCTCTTCTCAGGGAGGTAAAGCAAAATATGAAGCTGAAGGCATTGGAGGCGTAGCCGAAGACATTAACTTAGATTATATCTCGGTACCGGTACTTGCCAAATTTTATGTTGTACCTGGTAAATTAAGCCTTATGGCTGGACCACAGTTCTCTTTCCTTGTAAACGATGCTAAAGATGCTTTTGAAACTAAAAGTTTTGATCTTGCTGCATCTGGAGGTGTAGAGCTAAAAATTATTATGGGACTATTTGCACAGGCTCGTTACAACATTGGCTTAAACAATGTAAACGACAGTGGTGACGCTGATATTAAAAACGGCGTGTTCCAACTATCAGTAGGATATTATTTCTAAAATCAGGTAATTATAATTCGGGGCCGGATGCATTTTTGTATCCGGCTTTTTTATGCCTTTAAATGTTAAATTTTTTCTTACGTATTATGCATTCTTACTGGCTATTTTCTACTTTTACAAAAAGACTGAAATGAAAGTTATAATAATAAACGGACCTAACCTTAACCTGCTTGGAAAGCGCGAACCTGATGTATATGGCAGCAGGAGTTTTGACGATTATTTTGAAACACTAAAGCATCGTTTCCCTCAAATGGAATTAAGCTATTACCAAAGTAATATTGAAGGGGAAATCATCTCTAAAATACAGGAAACCGGATTTGATTATGACGGTATTGTTATAAATGCCGGGGCTTACACCCATACATCTATTGGTATAGGCGATGCTATTAAAGCAGTTACCACACCTGTTATAGAGGTACATATTTCAAATACATTTTCACGGGAAACTTTCAGGCATCAATCCTACATATCTCCGGTATCAGCCGGTGTGATTATAGGTTTTGGGTTAAAAAGCTATGATTTGGCTTTACAGTCCTTACTACCTTAATGTATGAAAAAATGCCTGCTACTGATATTATTTTTATATAGCTCCCTTAGCATTGCGCAAATAAGGGGCAGGCTAACTTCATCACAGTCGGGCGAAGCAATTCCCTATGCCTCTATAACGGTCAAAAACAGTCAGTATGGAACCTCATCAAACGAAAATGGCGAGTTTTACTTACCAATTACCGAAAAAGGCTCTTATACATTTATATTCCGTTCCCTTGGTTATCAAACTAAAGAGACAACAATTACCATAAATGAGTTTCCGTTTGACCTCAATACAAGCCTTAACCCCACAGAATACTTACTAAAAGAAGTAGTAATTGAAAGCAGGGAAGATCAGGCTAATGCTATTATAAAAAATGCTATTGAACATAAAAAAATCAATACGCAAAAAACCGCTTTTTATGAAGCCGACTTCTATTCCCGAGGAATAATAAGAATAAATGATGTACCTGAAGAAATACTGGGACAGGAAGTAGGAAACTTTAGCGGTACGCTGGACTCTACGCGTAGTGGCGTATTATACCTATCGGAAACTGTTTCCAGAATACGATACAAACGTCCCTACAATATAAATGAAGTTATTAACGCCTCTAAAGTAAGCGGAGACGATAACGGCATGAGTTATAACAATGCCTATGCTGCCGAGTTTGATTTTTATGAAAATTACCTACCTTTTGAAACCAGTGTTATTTCTCCTTTAGCAAACAATGCTTTTAATTATTACAGGTACAAACTGGAAAACACCTTTAACGATAAGAGTGGTCACTTAATCAATAAAATCAAAGTAACCCCAAAAAGGGATAGTGAACCCACCATGTATGGTTATATATACATTGTAAACGAGAGTTGGGAACTATATGCAGTTAACCTTAGTATAAAAGGATTACTTATAGACCAACCACTGGTTGACATACTTACCATAAATCAAAACTTTGGTTACAACAGTCAAAAAGACACATGGGTTAAAAACGTACAGAGTATTGATTTTAATGCCGAAATTTTTGATGTAGGCCTATCGGGTAGGTTTAGTGCCGTGTACAGTAATATTAATTTTGATATTGATTTCAAAAGCAATCCGTTAACCAATAAAGTACTGGACTTTAACGAGGATGCTAACAACAAACCCAATAGCTACTGGAACAAAACCAGACCAATCCCGTTAACACAGGAAGAAAAAGAAGACTACATTAAAAAAGACAGTCTTGAAAAGTTAAAGGAGAGTCCGGAATATATTGAACTACAGGACCGTAAAAAAAACAAGTTCTTACTGTTTTCACTTCCTATAGGTTATACGTATTACAATACCGATGAGAACTGGAAAATTACATTTTCGGGTCTTGCCAGAAAGTTAGGATTCAATACCGTACAGGCTTACCACTTAGCTCCTACATTTACTTTTACTAAAACAAACCCTGAGACCAAAGCCTATACTACTTATGGGACCAACCTAAACTATGGTTTTGCCGAAAAACGCTTTAGGGCAAATGCATTCATCAGTCATAAGTTTAATAATATTAGCAACCCTATAGTAACCCTAAGCGGAGGAAGTAGCATAGAACAGTTTAACCCCGAAAACCCTATTAACAGAATGGTAAACAGTGTAAGCACCTTATTTTTTAGGGATAATTACATGAAACTGTATGATGTAAACTTCATTAAGTTTAGTTATGAGGAAGAACTTGTAAATGGTATTGAGTTTTTCGGATCGGTAGAATACAACCGTAAGCGTTCGTTATTCAACAACACTAATTTCTCCACCATTAAAAATGCCAAAAAACCATATACGTCAAATAATCCGCTTGACCCCGAAGCTTATGACACCCCTGCTTTCGAGAAGCACAACATGATAAAAACATCTGTTTCTGCCCGGTTTACCTTTGGGCAGAAATACATGCTGAGACCTCACGAAAAAATAAACCTAGGCACCAAATATCCAAGGGTACTTTTAAAATACGAAAAAGGATTTGCTTCCAGTATAGACAACTACAATTTTGATCACCTCTCGGCAAAAATAACTTATGATGCTACCATAGGTAATGTTGGCGATTTAGGCATAAGCATACGTACAGGTCAGTTTTTTAATAGTGACAGCATAGCATTTACTGATTACAGGCATTTTAACGGCAACCAAACCCATGTAGGCAAATCAGAACGTTACTTAAATGTATTTAACTTCCTGCCTTATTATACACATAGTACTAACGATAAGTATTTTGAAGCTCATGCCGAATATAACTTTAAGGGTTATTTAGCCAATAAGGTTCCGCTATTTAATAAATTAAACTATTATCTGGTTACAGGATACCATGTGCTTGGTGTACCTAACCAAAAACCATATATGGAATTTACCATAGGGCTTGATAATCTGGGCTGGGATCGTTTCCGTTTTTTAAGGATCGATTATATTCGTTCGTATGACGGTAAACAAATGAGTGATGGGGTTATTTTTGGGCTAACCTTCCTCGATATTTTGGAATAGTTACTTTTTATTCCTAAAAACACTGTTTCTAAAATCTTCAAGAGGTTCTTTTTGCCTAAAGCGTTCAATATCTTCCAGCGTAGAACACTTCATATTGAACTTCACTCCGTCAATCGATATGGGTAGTGTAACAGTTTCCACTCCGGTCAAATCTTCATCAAGATAGTCTTCCATATCGTGCACCACATAAAACCATTCTTTATCAAACTGAATTTTATTAACCGAACTGTCTTTGCGCAGCTCTGCTTCTTTAATCTTTTTCATGGCACAGGGAGTAAAAATAAAGCTCAAAGATACACAATGTACCTCAATAATCATCCGTTATAAAGCACGCTCAAAGTGTAACAAAATATACTTCTCCAGGTCTTAATCATAAAAAAAAGAATTTTCATACAACCATTTTTAGTTTTAAAACGTCTACTAATAAAACCAATAATCTATTATTATACCTTAACCTTTAAACAATGCATAAAGCAATCACTTATTTACTACTACTGTTTGCAACAGCTTCCTTTGCCCAGATAAAAGGAAAAATAACATCTGCCAATGGCGAACCCGTACCTTTTGCCAGCATAGGCATTGAAAACACTTATAATAATACCTCGGCAAACGAAAACGGATTATACGAACTAAGCATTAAAAAAACCGGAAACTATACACTGGTATTTCAGTCAATAGGGTTTAAAACCAGAAAAGAAACAGTAAACGTTACGTCACTTCCCTATACGTTAAACATAACTTTACAGGACGAAACCTACACTCTTAATGAAGTGGTTATAAACAATACCGATAATCCTGCCAACAGAATTATAAGGGAAGCTATAGCACACAAAAAAGAAAACTCAGAAAAAGCAGGACGCTTTGAAGCCGACTTTTACTCTAAAGGTATCTTCCGGATAAAAGATGTTCCGGATAAGATTATGGGAATAAAAGTAAAAGAGGAAATGGAAGGAGAAATGTTAGACTCTACCGGAGCGGGGGTATTATACCTTTCGGAAACCGTATCTAAAATTACTTTCGAACAGCCTAACAACCTAAAGGAAAGAATTATCGCCTCAAAAATAAGCGGAGACGATAACGGCTTTAGCTATAATACTGCGTTAGGCACCTACTATAACTTTTACAACAATTATGTGGAGTTTGACCTGAAAATGATTTCTCCTTTAGCAAACAATGCTTTTAACTACTACAAGTTTAAGCTGGAAGGTAGCTTTTTTGACGATAATAATAACCTGATAAACAAAATACAGGTAACTCCAAAACGCGACAAAGAACCTGTTTTTGAGGGCTACATTTACATTGTAAACGAAACCTGGGCAATATATGCCGTAGACTTTGACATTAAAGGTTACAGAATGCAACAGCCAATACTGGAAAACCTGAATTTAAAACAAAACTTCAGTTTTAATACCAGTAGCAGGATTTGGGCAAAAAACTCCCAAATATTTGATTTCAAAGCCGGATTATTAGGAATGACGTTCTCCGGTACATTTACCCATGTTTACAGCAATTATGTTTTCCACGACCATTTTGATAAAAAAACCTTCGGGAAAGAAATTGTGTATATAGAAGAAGATTCAAACAAAAAAGACTCACTATACTGGCAAACTGCAAGACCTATCCCTTTAACCGAAGAAGAAGTAAAAGATTATTTTAAAAAAGACAGTATCAATACTGTTACCAACTCTCCCGAATATCTTGATTCATTAGACAGGAAGTACAATAAATTCCGCCCTTTTGACATCATTAGCGGCTATAGCTACAGGAACTCTAAAAAACACAACCGCTATTCGTACGACGGTATTTTAAAAGTACCTATATTCAATACTGTACAGGGATGGACTTTTAATACCGGGCTTTCCTTTAGGCATTATGATGCTGACGAAAAGAAATACACCTCTTTTGGCGCTAACTTTAATTATGGTGTAGCCGAAGATCGTTTACGAGTAAACGGATGGTTTACACATCGTTTTGGTAAAGTAGGTACTTTCTACCTTACAGGGGGCAGCATTGTAGAACAGTTTAATGCAAGCGAACCTATATCTCCGGCTATGAACATGATAAGCTCTTTACTGTTTAAAGACAACTACATGAAGCTTTACGACAAAACCTTTGCCAAACTAAGCTATGGCAGGGAGATATTTACAGGTCTTAATATGGGAGCAAATATTCAGTACGTAAGACGTAAGCAACTCTTTAATAATACCGATTACGTACTTATTAAAAACGATCATGATTATACATCAAACAATCCGCAGGCTTCAAACGATTATACCACCCCTGCATTTGACACTCATAACTTAATGAAAGCCGACATAGCTGCTACTATCCGTTTTGGTCAAAAATACATTACAAGACCTGATGGTAAACTTAATGTGAGTACTGCCAATTACCCTACTATTGCTGTACAGTACACCAAGGCTTTTGCAGCCAGCGACAGCAAATATGAATACGACTTTATTGCAGCAAGAACGTATTACAATACTACACTAGGCAACAAAGGGGATTTTGGTATCAACCTTAAAGCAGGTAAATTCTTCAATGCAGATAACATTGCGTTTATGGATTACAAACACTTTAACGGCAATCAAACACACGTAAATTCGGGTAACAGTAATACTAATGCGTTTAATATATTATCATACTACTCTCACAGCACAAACGATTCGTATTTTGAAAGTCATATTGAGCACAACTTTAAAGGCTACCTTATGAATAAAGTTCCTTTACTGAACAAGCTACAGTGGAATCTTGTTGTAGGCTATCACGGTATTGCTACACCAAACTACACTCCTTACCATGAGTTTACTGCCGGGTTTGATAACGTAGGTATTGGTAAATTCAGAATGTTTAGAATAGACTATGTTAGGTCATACCAAGGTAGTGGCTATGTAACAGACGGAGTAATGTTCGGTTTAAAATTCCTTGATATTATTCAATAAACATAAACCCGATAAAGGGTTCAGTCATCAATCCAACCAATCAGTTTTACAAAAAAAATCCCTCTCTTTTCAGGAGGGATTTTTTGATTCTATTTGATTTAATGCAGCAAATAATTCGTCTTCTTTATTTGTACCCAGCATAAGTTTTTTTCCATCTTTAAAATATATTAAAACTCCGGTATTGCCCGATACATTATAAGCTCCTATTCTTATCCCCCATCCGCCATAGTCCATAATGGGATTGTATTTTTTTATTTCGCAGTAGTCGATATTTTTCCAATCGTAAAATTTAAAATCCCTGTGAAAGCCTTCAAATTTTATAGAGATTCCTTTTTCATCAATTTTTGTGACCAATGCTAAACGCCATAGCCAAAAAGTAACCAACAACAAAATTGTTTCTCCTGCCATTGCCGGCATCCTTACAGTAGCTATATTTACAATAAGCGGATACACCATAAAAACATTTATTACGGCAAGCAGTAGCCAAAGCCACCATTGCCTAAACTGTTGTTTCTCGTAAAATAATAACTTACTGTTCATTTTAAGTTGTTTTGGTAAGGCGCTAAATAAGAAATCAGGCTTTCTATTTCCTCTTTAGTGAATTCGTTTTTGTGTTTGTAATCGTTTTATCCATACTTTTCATGAAGTTGCTTTACAACACTATTATTAGCCTTAATGAGAGAATCCTCATTATTGATGTAATCCATTAAAAACGCTGCATTGTAGTTTTTATCAATCCCTCTAAGTGTTCCGTTGCCCAAGTCAATATCTGCTTTATGATAGGCTGCACAATTGGAATTCATAATTTCCCTTCCTTTAGCCGACTTCTGTGGCGTATTTGGTGTTCCGCAAAACAATATGGACTCTTTTTCAACCAAAGCCTCTTGTGGGGCATCGGGTAAAACTATAAAAGCACATAAAAATACCACTCCGGTAATAATAAGCACAGAGCCAAAAATTACACCATATGTGATACGTTTAATCATTGATAAAAACGTTGTTACCAAATTTAACAAAAAAAGGCTGAAGTTATTCAGCCTTTTAAATGATATTGTAGTAAAAATTAATCCTCTCTGGTAATTTTAGCCCCAAGAGCACGTAATCTTTCGTCTATTCTTTCATAACCACGATCTATCTGGTCAATGTTCTGTATAGTACTTGTACCTTTTGCAGACAGTGCCGCAATAAGCAACGAGATACCCGCCCTGATATCAGGAGATGACATCATGATACCTTTAAGCTGTGATTTAAAATCATGCCCGATGACCGTAGCCCTGTGCGGATCACAAAGAATGATTTTAGCCCCCATATCTATCAGTCTGTCTACAAAGAACAGGCGGCTTTCAAACATTTTCTGATGAACTAAAACACTACCTCTTGCCTGTGTAGCTACTACAAGTACAATGCTCAACAAATCGGGCGTGAAACCAGGCCACGGAGCATCTGCAATGGTAAGTATAGATCCGTCAATATAGTTTTGAATTTCATAACCGTCTTCGTGAGCAGGAATGTAAATATCGTCACCTCTACGCTCAAGAGTAATACCCAGTTTCCTGAAGGTATTAGGAATTACACCAAGGTTATCCCAGCTTACATCCTTAATAGTGATTTCGCTTCGGGTCATAGCAGCAAGACCAATCCAGCTACCTATCTCAATCATATCAGGTAAGATTCTGTGCTCACATCCGCCCAGTTTTTCTACGCCTTCTATTTCGATAAGGTTAGATCCTACCCCGGTAATTTTAGCTCCCATACTGTTTAGCATTTTACAAAGCTGTTGCAGGTATGGTTCGCAGGCTGCGTTATATATTGTGGTTTTACCTTCGGCAAGTACAGCAGCCATAATAATGTTTGCAGTACCGGTAACCGATGCCTCATCAAGAAGCATATAGGTACCTTTAAGCCTGTCGGCCTCTACACCATAAAAATAATCTTCTCTGTTGTAACGAAACTTAGCACCAAGATTGATAAATCCTTCAAAGTGAGTATCAAGTCTTCTGCGTCCTATTTTATCACCTCCGGGTTTTGGAATATATCCTTTACCGAAACGGGCTAATAACGGACCAACAATCATTATAGATCCTCTTAACGATTTACCTTCTTCCTTAAAGCCTTCTGATTCAAGATAAGCTAAGTTAACCTCATCTGCCTGAAAAGTATAAGCACCATGTGCCAGCTTTTCTATTTTTACGCCTAAATTCCCTAACAGCTTAATTAGCTTGTTAACGTCAATAATATCGGGGATATTGGTTATAGTAACTTTTTCGGGGGTTAAAAGCACTGCACATAATATTTGTAATGCTTCGTTTTTGGCTCCCTGAGGGGTTATTTCACCTTTTAATTGTATTCCACCTTCAATTTTAAATGTTCCCATGCGGCGTTTTAGAGGTTTTTGAGGTTATTTTCTGTTCTTATTATTTTGGTTCTTACTATTATTGCTTCGGTGCCCTTTTTGCTTACTGTTGCTGGTATATTGGGTTTTATTGCTGTTCTTTTTATTCACCCTCATCAGGTCGGTAGAATTGGAAAGCTCCTCATCTGTTTTAAGAAGGTTTATTTTTCCTCCCGACAATTCAAGTAGGTGTTCAAAAATCACCTCATCCTTCACGGTATCTTTATTCCAGCTCAGGTATGATTTTTTCATATGATTTGCAATCACCATGATAAGGGCTGTTTTAAGCTCTCCGTCTTCCCACTTGTTAGCTACCTCAATCATATTGGTAATATTGTTACCATAAAAACGGTATTTAGGGAAATTTTGGGGATAAGCCAGCCTTTCCGGCTTTTGCTCCAGCATCTCTTTAGACGGTATTGGGTATGGCGAATCAACATCAAGTTTAAAATCAGACATTATAAAAATCTGGTCCCAAAGCTTGTGCTGAAAATCGGGCACATCTCTAAGGTGCGGGTTAAGGCTTCCCATTACCGAAATAATATATTTTGCGGCTTTGTTGCGCTCGTCCCTGTCTTCTAATTCCACTGCCTGTTCTATAAGCTTCTGAAGGTGTCTTCCGTATTCGGGAATAATCAGTTTAGGCCTTTCAGAATTATATTCCAAGGCGTTTATGGCGTTATCAGGATTGTATTCCATGTTGTGTGTTTTTATAGTGAAATGATGCCTTCTATAGACGACATTTCAATGTATTTATCTATAACCGACTGGGAGTCTTTCATTCTTACATTTATAGAAACGCTGGTATATTTACCTGTTTTGGACTGGTTTGTTTCTATAACAGCTCCCATTTGGTCAAAAGCCTTTTCAATTTCCTCTATTTTTTGAGGTTGAGACGGCACTATAAACTTAAATAAATATTCTGTTGGCCATTTAGCCGTAGTATTTTCAAGTTCTTCTTTAAGTCTTTTATAAAATTCTTCGCTTTTCTTATCCATTCTTCATTAAAAAATAAACGCAAATATACATTATAGCCCTGTAACTTCATTAAAAATCGGCTACAGGATCATCGAATTACAAAGTACACAAATATTTTCTTTTCCAAAGCAACCTTTTTACATTATTTGCATCTAATAATAAAATCTTCATAAAAAGGTTAGGTTATTTTAGATTGTTTATTTGGTTAAAAACCGCTGCATTAAATGTGGCGGTTTTTTGTTATCCCCTTATCATCAGCAATGTAGTAACCGATACTCCCAGCATAAAAGTATAACTATACAGTACAACCCTATTAAGCTTTTTGTTTTGCTTAAACATCCTTATTACCACAAACAACATAGTACCTGTTAGAAAGTTATAAATTATCCATTTAAAAAATACCTGGTTAAGCCCTGCATCCAGAGTATTAATGTAGTTATACATAGCCATAGCTACCAGTATGCCTATTACTATTACCCATAAAAAATAAACAGCAACCAAAACATGGTATGCTGTGTGTTTAACATCTAATTTCCTCATTTAATATCCCTTACTTTTAAAGGCTTAGTATTTTGTGTACTAATATAACGCTTAAGCAAAAGGTTTATTGAATAATAAGCCTTATTTAACCTTATCTTAATTGCCTTAATTCTTTAGTAAAATACAGCCTTTATTATGAAAACACTAAAAATACAGCAGCTATTCACCTGAATTACACAACTTACCGTTTACAAAGAAAATCATCCAAATACCTGCCAAAATCACATCAAAAACTCCTCAAAACAAGCAATAATATCATTAATTTAACTTTTAGAAGTATAATTTCATAACCCCATAGTAAATTTAATCACATAAAATTTGCTTTAATTAATAAAAAATTAACAAATTTTTAATAGTTTTACCCCGAACTTTAATGTTTACAAACAAACTTTAGTCCCCCACGGCTAAGCTTAAAAATTACACAGCGTATGAAGCTAAAAGACCTTAAAGCGTGGATTAATGAGCTATCTGAGGAAGAGCTTGAAAAAGATTTGTTTTATAATTCTATGGACTATGGTATATCCGGTAAGGTTAAAGAAATTAGCCGAAATGACGCCAACCTATACTATGTAGGCGACGAACCCGTTTTACTGCACACCCATGAAGAACTAAAACAAAGAGGCTTCACTGATAAGCAAATCTCAAAATTTGATGTTGAGATTCCACAAGACTGTTACTACATAGAGCTAAGTAACGAGTACACCATCTTAGAACGTTTTCTAAGATAACCCTTCCCACACACCTTCCATTTTTTTATTATTACAAATTACTGCAATCACTTGCATTAAATAATCATTTTGGTAATTTAGCCCTTATCTAAAATAATAAGCTATACCTTGATGAAAGTACTTACTATTACCCTAAACCCTACTGTAGATAAAAGCAGTGAGGTACAAAATATTAAACCCGAAAAAAAGCTGCGTTGTGCCCCTCCAAAATACGAACCGGGAGGCGGAGGTATAAACGTGTCACGCGGGCTGGTACGCCTTGATATCAACTCAACCGCATTATTTACGTCTGGCGGACGTACAGGTGAACTGCTTGAAAACCTACTTACCAAAGAGCATGTAGACATACTACCGGTAAAAACAAAAGGAGAAACCCGTGAAAACTTTACGGTTGTAGATACCAACAGCAACGAACAGTACCGTTTTGGGATGCCGGGAGAACCGCTAACTCAGCAAGAAATTAACAACATTTTTGAAACAATAGCCAACTACAGTCCGTTTCCCGAAATAGTTGTAATAAGCGGAAGCTTACCTCCTGAAACCAATCCTGATATACTAAGAAAAATAACCGCAATTGCCAAAGAGAACAATGCTAAGGTAGTTGCCGATACATCGGGAGATGCTTTAACCGAAATACTTAAAGAAGGTGTTTACCTTTTAAAACCAAACTTAGGCGAATTGAGCCGCCTTACAGGCATTGAAAACCTAGATAACGAAAGCGCCGATGATGCAGCCAAAAAACTTATTGAGGAAGGAAAAGCCGAAATGATAGTAGTTTCTATGGGACCACAGGGAGCTTATATGGTTACTAAAGACGAATGTTTACATGTGCCTGCCCCTTCGGTTAGAAAACTGAGTACAGTGGGAGCCGGAGACAGTATGGTTGCCGGTATGGTTTCTATAATTGCACAAAACGGAACTGCTACACAAATGGCATGCATGGGAGTTGCCTGTGGTACTGCCGCTACCATGAACCCGGGAACAGGGCTATTTAAAACCGAAGATGCTAAACGACTTTATAACTGGCTAACAGATAAAGCTGTACCTGTAAAATAATTATATACTATAGTATTAAATCGCTGCATGGTGGTGTAATTAAAAGCACCGCCAATTGCAGCTCCTATTCCGAAGGGAATTAGCTTACCCATTGACGTACCTGCATATTTAGGCCCGTATTTAGCTACCAGCTCTGTACCTATTTTTTGATTCATACGGTTTTTAATTCTTTGAGACATGTGGTTATCAAAATGAGCAACAGTAAGTTCAGCCTGTCTCACCTGTTTTATTTCCTCTTCAGAAATAACACCCGACCATAACCCCAAGACAATAGTAAATTCCAAATCAAAATTTTCCTCTATATCACTACCATGAATATAGGCTACAGCATAGCAAACGTTAGCCATCCACCTCAGCATAAATAAAACATCTGTAGATACAGAGCCCGCCTCTACAGCTACCTGAGCTGCTGTACCCAACCCCGGTATGATTCCGGGAAGTGAAGCTACCACCCCTATCGAAGTATATTTATTCCGGATTTTCTTTGCGTAAACCCTTGAATGTTTTTCCGGCGAATACCAGGGAGAAGAAAGCCTTAGTACATCTGCTTCTTTCCTTATTTCCTTAAACGAAGGCTTAACACGCTTAATAACATATAATAAATTCATACTCATTATTAAGCAAATAGTATACCGTTAAAAAAAATGCAATACAAGAAACTTATTCCTTTTCTATATTATCATTAAATTCAAAAGGGTATTTATCAAGATATTTTTCCAAAAGCCTACCCTGCTTAAAACTTAGTTTCCACAGCACTTTATTAGAAAAAATATCACACCACAGTTCAACAAAAAAATTGTCTATGGCATAAAGCAGTTTTTTTACTTTTCCCTGCATACAGGCATCTATTAAAACACCTTTATCCCAAAGTATATCATACTGCTTTTCTTCAGTTAGTTGTTTGTATTCGTTCAGCTTCATATCCTTCCCTAAAATTACAAATTTCTTCACTACATCTTTTGGTAGCACATACACATTAATACAAACGTAACAGATTTTACATTATTACCACTATACGTTACATATAAATTTACCTTATTGTTAACTAACCCATTACAACAAAAACTTTAAGTATTAATTAGTAAATGGTTAGCGAAAATTATGATTTATAAAAGCGAAATTGCAGTATACAAATCAAAAAAACTATTGTTATGAAGTTGATATTGCTAATACCTACAGCTGTACTAATGGCAATTTCAGGATATAACCTTTCCTTAGAATTCGCCAAGTCAGGAGAACCAAATTACCTAATATTTAAAATGCTGCACCTCACGGTGTTCTTAATAAGCCTTATTAGTGCCGTTGCCATAATACGCTCTATGTTTAAAATTAAATACAGTGAACCAGTAAAAAATGAAGACATACAGCAGCACACTTACAATACCGAGCTAAAAGTTATACGTTAGATACCGCAAAAGCCCTGTATGCAATTTTAACCAATTAGTATTATAGGGCTTTACAAAACAAAAAGGGCGCTTAATAAGCGCCCTTTTTTTATATCAGTTTTAAAGAATATTATTTTCTGATGATCTTAGTAGTGTAAGAAGCCCCAGTATCTCCTGTTACCTGTAGCACATAAGTACCTTGTGGTAATGAAGAAACATTAAGCTCGGCATTTGTTCCGTTTACATTAACTTCCATAACTTTTTGACCTAAAAGGTTAGTCACAGTTAATTGAGAAATTGTAACGTTACCGGTAACCGTTAAAATACTTTCTACCGGGTTAGGGAACACTTTAAGTCCGGCAGACTCAAAAGTAGCAACACCAAGAATTTCTGCAGCCTCTATAGCAAGCGGCTCACTCTCACAACCTTCAACAGTTTGAGTTACATAGTAAACCGTATCATCCATTAATTCAGTACCTGCTTCTACTTCCACAAGCTCTTCAGATCCGTTCATTACATAGTAAGTCACAGTTGCATTTTCAGCCACTGTAAAGTCTAGCGACTCAAGTGTAGCACCCGTTTCAAACTCCTGATAATCATCTCCTGTAGGAGCATCAGGAATTGCATTAACAAACACATGAGTATCATTTGCAGCACTTACACATCCTGCAGCCACAACCTGTCTTGCAAAATAAGTTCCAGGCTCAAGTGTTGTACCGGCAGCGATTGGCTCAGTAGCCTCTTCACTCTCATACCATTGTACTGTAGCACCTGCCATACCCTCTGCAAAAAGCTCATCAACAGTTACACTACCACAAAAATACTGGTTAGTCTCTGTAGCCGGAGCCGCAATTTCGTTAAAGTCAACAACAACCTCAACTCTGTCACTTTCTCCACATCCTTCAAGAACAAGAGATACAAAGTAAGAACCAGCCTCAACAACTGTTTCATCAGCTAACGGAGTTGGAGCATCAGCAGTAGCATACCAGTTTAATGAAGCACCTTCTACACCTGTAGCCATTAAGTCACCCACTGTAGCACCTTCACAAAGTGATTGGTTTACAGGAGCTGTTGGAACAGGGATTTCTGTAAACGACACAACAACTTCTACCCTGTCACTTTCTCCACAATCTTCCGGAGTTTGAGAAACAAAGTAAGAACCTTCTACTAAAGCAGTATTTTGACCTAATGCAAACTCTGCATCAGCAGTAGCATACCAGTGTAGTTCAGCACCTTCAAGAGCATCAGCATATAAATCTGTAACTGTAGCACCTTCACATACCTCTTGGTCTTCAGCAACCGGAAGCGGCACATCAGAGAAAGAAACAACAACCTCTACTCTCGGGCTACGACAACCTGAAATTTGTTGTGTTACCCAGTAAGAAGCACCTTCTTCAAGTTCAGTATTCGTACCTACAGGAGCAGGAGCATCTTGAGATGTAAACCATAATAAAACACCACCTTCATCTGCCTGAGCTGTTAAAGAAGAAATTAATGATCCAGGGCAAACTTCCTGTTCAGCATCTGCAGTTGGTGCAGGAACTGAGTTAAGAGTAACCTCAAATGCTGTTCTGTCACTCTCACATTCTCCTATATATTGAGAAACATAATAAGTACCTGATTCTTCAACAAGAGTTTCCGGATCTAAAGGTTCCGGAGCATCAATAGTATCATAGAAATAAAAATCTACGTTACCGGCTCCTGTAACAACAAAATCAGAAACTGTAAAACCTATACCTCCACAAGCGATTTGATCATCAGCTTCAGGAGCCTCTAATTCACAAACAAAAGGCTCATAAGTTATAGTAACAACTAGAGTATTGTTGTCAACTTTATTGTAGCTAGTACCACAATCCGTGCCTCCAAATGTTCTCCATGCCCTCAATTCAAATTCTACAGTACCTGTTGCACCGTCAGCAATACCAAGACCTGTACGGCTATAAGTGGCTGTACCCTGAGAGTTTAATGCCGGCCCAGATGTTACAGCTGTTTCCCCCATAGCTGTTGTTGTACAGTAAAGAAGAGAGCGCTGCTCAGATATCCACGCATTACTTATAGCAGTCATTGAATAGGCAACATCTACAGATGCTACCTGATATCCTGCAGGAACATCTACAGACACGGTTGTAGGACAGGTAGTAGTAGAGTTAGCACTTACATTAGTATTATACAAAGTACTACCATCACCTTCTGTATAAGTAACAGACATTTGACCTGTAGTAAAGCTAGTCATAACCCAGTTACCTTCTTCAGTACCACAGTTAGATCTAATCCATACATAGTAAGTAGTACCTACTGTAAGGTCGCTAAAAGTAACCTCATTAACAGTATTGGCTACATTTGTAACAACAGTTTCAGCTGTTGGTGCATCCGGCGATGTAGACATGTAGTAGTCATACCCTCCTGTTGGAATAACCGGAGCGTCAGACCATGAAACGGTACCACTATCTACTGTAGATACAGCAGTAATACCTAGCGGAGCAGGACAAGTAGGTATTGCATTAGCACTAAAGCCCATAACATTTACCACACCTGCAGCAGTAGATGTTTTAGTAACCTCAATGCTCTCTATTAGTTTACCTTGGTTAGCCTCATCAATATTTACAGTTAATTGGTATAACCTTGGATTACCGAATGGTGTATCAATACCATCTGTATTACGGTTTATACGACCAAAACCAGAAGCAGCAGTGGGCTGCGATGTACCATTATACCAATCCGGTATAGCAACACCGGTTGCCGCCTGTGAAGTATCGTCTGTAAAGTTTACAGTTATCGTAACTGTTGCACTACCACTACCCGAAGTAGCCAGAAGGAAAACCTGGCTAGCCATTACCTGATTTGAAAACACTGCAGTTAAACTCGTAGCAGTAGTTGGTATACGCATAGTATTATTCTCATCAAACGGAGCCATTTGATAACTTAAGCCGGTAGTAGCGGCCGAATTAATTAAACCTGTAGCCGGTAGCGCACTCGCATATGAGTTACCCCCCGGAGAAAGGAAATCAGTACTTAAAAAAGCATAACTATCGTTGTCCACCTCGATAGTCGTAGATGCCATAGAAGTGGCAGAACCATTTGCCACAACATCATGATTGTACCCGGACGTTACATCCAGGTGTACGTATTCCTGAGCAGCCACACCAAGCGACATTAAAGGAACCAACGTAAATAGAAAACGTGGTAATTTTAACTTCATAGAAACAAAATTTAGTTGATTAAATTAATTAGCGTAATTTCAATGTATATCCCACAAAAAGCAGGAGTTTAACAAATATAACCAGTTTAATCTGTTAAATCTTGTAAGAATTTTTTATTTGTTAACTCACTAACAAAGTTACCTCACAGTGTTATTTTTTTACATAATATTTAAGAAATAAAACCAAAATTTAATTTAAAAAGTAGAATTATAATTTATATAACAACTAATAAATCTTAAAAAAAGCCATATATTCACATTTTAAATACCACAATAATTGCGACGATAACAGATTTAAAAGTGAAAAAATTATTCTTTTGATTATCATATATCTTTCAATTAAATAATTATGACTAAAAAAGAATAGTCTGGAGTAAACAAATAAAAAAGCAGATCATAAAGTCAAATTGAGAAGTAGAGAAAACAAAAAAACATCGATAAAATCGACTATTTTTCTATTCTGAAAAAAGACAAAAAATAAAAAAGGCTGCAAGTGAAACACTTACAGCCTATTGCTACTTTTAGTAGCGAAGACGGGAGTTGAACCCGTGACCTCAGGGTTATGAATTTTAATTCTCCCGAAAACGCAATAAAAACAAGCGGTTTTACTGGCTTTGTTATATATAAATTTTGTTAATCGTATTCAGTTTTGTATTCACTTACAACAACATTAAACTCAGTTTCGTAAAGCTATTTGAATCTCATAAAAACCTTCTGCCTTTTTACCCAAAAGACAATTAAATCCCTCAACATCAACGGCAAATAAACCTTCATCATCTTTGTCAGAATATTCTATATTATTTTTGTTTAAATAATCCTTTACACATGCTAAAACTTCATCTAAAATACCTGAAGGAATCTTTAAAGTTATTGATTTCCATCTTTCACTTTCGTTCTCTGAATAGTAATATCCATTAATATAATGAGTATTAAGTTCATGGGGTTTATAGATTTTCAAACCTAAGTCTGAAATAAGTTTTTCTTTCTCTAAATCTAGAGAAAAAATTTCACGACTAACAACTAATCTTTCAGAGAGATAATTAGTAAAATTTTTATAATCCATATGTGTTTATTAAAGGTTAGTAATATCCTTAATTCTTAAACACCTTCCATTCGATAACTATGACGCTTTCGTCTGAGTATTGTCAAGCCGACTGCGCAAGGTTGCTATCAGTTCTCTTTGGGTATCGATAGTTTCTCTCAGCGCAGCTATTAAAGCATCTTTTTCGTGGTTGTAAGGTGTGTTCTGTTCGTTTGTAGCACTAACGTGCTGCTTTTGGGCGGGTACTTCTTTTTGAGTGTATTGTGCGGCGTTTAAATCTTTATTTATAAAATCATCAATCATTAACTCAAAGTGAGTACATATTTTTTGGATAGTATCAATTTGAGGGTTTGATTTACCTTTTATATAAGCATTAACCACAGCTTGGGTTATATTAAATATAGCACCAAACTCCCTTTGTGATAAAAAATTTTTATCACATAAATACTTGATATTTAAACCTATATAGTTTTTCATTAAAATATTTCTATCATTGTGATAGATATTTTTTGTTATTTACAACAAATACCTATAACTTTGTCTTTATAAATATAGACATTTAATAATTAAGGTAATATGGCAACGACAAAAGAAAGAGTAAACGAAAGGAAATTGAGCCGCAATAAAAAAATATTGAGTAGATATGAAGACCTTAAAGCAATAATGACCTGTAGGGAAACTTACCCCATACTTATGGACGAGTTTAACCTTAGTGAATCAACAATATTAAATATCCTATTTGTAAAATCTTATTCTAATTCTCCCCTTGCATAACCGTTGCAACGGTGTAGAATAAAAACCATGCCACTTTAACATTTTTAGTAAGAAAACAAGTTATAAACCAATTGAAAGCCGAAACTGCATACAACGTTATTCAGGCTCTCCCGGAAGAGGAGAAAAACAGGCTATTCTTAATGTTGGGTATGACCAAAAAGGAAAAAACTAAGAAGGTTAACGAGAATATGGACAACCTAATACAAGAATATAAAGAAATGGCTTTGAAGATATTAACCGACAGGAAGGCAAAAAAATTTGCTAATTCATTAACCCCTGTATAAAAAAAATCAGGCGAGGTACCACCCTCGCCTGCCCTGAACCATAACGGCCGTTTGCGGCGGCCACCTATGGACTAGAACAAAACTAAAGAAAAATATTATAACTCAAAAGAAATAACACACTAATAATACCACCGTTGCAACGAACCGTTGCAAAAGACCCTGAACCAAACATTTTAATTATGGAAAATAGTCACTTTAACCAAGTATTGGGAAGTTTCCCGGTACTGGAAAAGATTCCTACTCTATTACAAAAACCTGTACTACTTCTTACAGGTTTATCCTGTGTGGCCGGCGTAATAACCGGCCATATGCAGGAAGATAAAACAACCACGCTGCACATTATGTTTTCGGACAGCGAAAACACGAACTACAGAAAAGCACTTGACTGCTTTAAAAGCGATGATATAAAGCCGGTTTTCATCAATGTAAATCCCGAAAACCGATTTATAAAAATCAAGCTTACAGAGACATCACCAAACATTAAGAAATAACAGCACTGGGAGCAAAATACGCTCAATTCCCTTGATGCTCGCGGGTGCTATATGTACCCGCAGCGGACAGGTTAAAAAAAAGAGTAATGAGAAGTAAGGAAACTTTAAAGTTTGGAGAATTAGCAATTAACCTTTTTGGTGCTGGTACTCCCCAACAAAAAGAAGAAAAACAAAGCATAAAGGAAGTAGCGAGGAATATTGCAGCTGATAACTGCATAAAAGCTGTTTACCCTGCTTTTACTGACGAAGCATTTTCTAAAACAATGGATAACTACCGGGCTTTTATTGCAGAATATAATACCCGTACACACGAGGAAAATAAAGCTATAAAAAGCCATAATGATAAGGTTAAAGAACTGTTGCAACTCAAAGAATACGAGAAACTAACAGAAGATAAGGCTGTATTTATACAATTCTTTCCTAAACGATATAAAAACCTATCAGATCGGGAATATAACAAAGAGATTGAAAAACAACCGGCCGAACTGCAAAAGCTACTTTTAAAAAGGCGTATACAAACTGTAAAATACTCTACAGAGCAGATTTTTCAAAATATGCTACACGTGTACAATTCACAATTAATGAAGCGTAACAGGGAATATATGGGCTTAGGCGTTCGCACCCTTCGCCCTATTCAGGATTTAGATGTTAATGCTTACTTCCTTACCAACCTGAAGCGAAATAACGTTCATAGCTTAGCTATTTGCTCTAAAACGGTACGTAACCATAGAAGGAGATTAGAAGAGGCAGGAGTGTTCGTTAATTCACGTTTTGAAGGCCATACAAAAGGTGTAAAAGTGGTTTTAAATCCTGAAATCATAGCAATTTTCGACCTTCAAACTAACAAATACGCCTCTACTGAAAATCAACCTGTTACCCCCCAAGAAGGGAAAAAGTTTCCTGATACCAATGAAACTACAGGAGCATATAAAGATGAATATAAGAAAAGTAAGGATGCTACGCACTCCTTTGGTGATAAGGAGTTCCCTCCGGTCACAGGCTCTTTTCACTACAAGACCGTTTTTTACAAGAACACTGGGGGCAATGTAGAAAATTCACCGGTGGGCGGCGCGACGCAAGATGTTAAAAAAGAAAAAACTTTAAGTGATAAACTACGAGAGCGCATTATCCACCGCCATGAACTGGCGTTAGGCCTATCGGATGGTGATTATAACAACTATATCCCTATTGACATAAGGATTCTACAGAAAGAAGCTTTTTCCGGGACACTTACCAACGAAGAATATATTGAATTATTCATTCAGGATTTGTTTAAAACTGCTACAAAGCTGTACAGGGATGCTACTATATATCCCGGATGCTGGAAAAATGCCTTAAACCATTGGATGCAAAATAAATTCCGCACTTACAATGGGCTACCATTCAACAAAGCCAGTGTATTCGATTCAATTCAGGAAATAAGATGGAGACTTGAACACGCCCGAAAATGGTTCATGCGTACAGGTGTAACGCCTCTTTACCCTTCAAATTACTTTGATATAACCCGCAAAACGAATAAGGAAATCGGATTTGAATACACTAAAAAAGCATGGAAAAACCATTTAAAATACATGGAAAGCGCACCGGTTAAAAAAAGACAGATGGAACGTAAAGCCGCTTTAAGACTACAGGACATCAACCACGCTAAAAAATACGAAAATCAGATTAAGAGATTTCTAAAAAACAAAATAGCTCTCCCGGACTTGATAGACTATGTACAGAATAATCTACCAGCACAGTTTTACGCAAAATTACCGGAGACTCTTAAAAATCTTGAATTAACATTTAAACCATAACCTATGCCAATTTTCGACAAAAACACCGCCCGTATAAAGCTTGTAATACTTACCAAGCCGGGAGAAAAAAACATCACTTGGTACAGCCTTGAAAAAGAGAAAAACAAACCTGAAAAAACAATTATTGACGGAATGTTAAGACGGCTACAAAACAGTACTTACGCAAGAATTGCCCAAGTACTGCAATTCTACGACAACAAAACCAAACAACTAATAGCAGAGTACAAAGGATGAAAAATATTAATCTAACTAAAGTAAAACAGGACGAAATAAAAGTGATGCAGGAACAGGTATTACTTTATTCAGATGCTTTAACATCTACCGTTAAAGGCCTTGAAATAGAGGATTTCCTAAATGTAATCTCTACAATAGATATAAGCTTCAGGTTATGGTTAACATTCAGGAAAAAGGTTGAAGGGGTTCAGGAAAAATTTACAGTTAACCTAAAGGTATCTGAAGCCGCTACACTACTGAAATGTTTTATGTGGTCAGGTCAGAACCGCTCCCCTTACGAAAATCATGTAGCAGAAAAATACAAAACTATAATTGATAACCAACTAAAGAATATTTAATCACCAACTAAACCGGTTAACCGATATGAACACACAAGAAATTGAACTACAACAATTACCATTCTCTGTAAATAAAAAGAAGTTGACAGCCCTTTACGTTGCAAGTGGTATGACTGAAAGGCAAATACGTGATGGGATTAATACCATAATAGCTGATAATCGAAAATTACCTTCAGATAAGCCCGTAAACGTCCAAAATATTTGGAATTGCGAGTTTATGGAGTTTGTAGAAACATACGGTTTGCCTAAAGGTTATAAAAAATAAAATCTATGATAACACTAATAAAAACAATAATAAAAGCGAAAGCCTTTGTAATCGCAAAGGCCATTGCAACGGTTTTCGCTCTTGGAATAGTAGTTACTGCCTCATACATAGCAGGTGGCTATTTAATGGTTATTGCATCATTGATGTGTATCATTATTGGTGCTGCACTGTGTGTAATGTGGAAATTAAAGATATGACTTAATATTAAAAGATTACAACATATCATCTTAAAGCAAAAACCACTCATTGAGTGGTTTTCTTTATAATGTTTAAATAATTTCTTTTTTAATTGTTTATGGTTAACCATAAACAATTTCTCCTACCTGATGTGATGTTAAGTGTGTCATAATTTAAAAGTTTGTAAGATGTAATTATGTGAAATCTTGGCTCAAATATATTGATTAAAAATTATTTACAAATATTATTTTACTTAAATATAACTAAAAACCCCTGATTCTTAAATATCAAACCATTATATGTAGCTTTTATCCTGTTATTTGTCTTGCTGTGCCTTGCAGAAATCTCCCAAGAATTAAGAACTCCTACGTTTAAAAACTCTAAATCCATATCTTTAGGATAACTTAAATCTACGGAAAAATTTTCATATAACCAAATTGCATTTTGTCCTTTATAGGGATTCGCTTTCAAATTATAACGCTTTTTTTCTGATTTTCGTATTTCATATGAAGTTTCACCACTGCATTCATATTCTAATGAAAATTGCAAACTTGTAGAGTTTTTTGTACACTTTAATATTTCTTTACAATCAATTTTCTTGCCATTAACTTTCAAATCGTTCAATTCATAAAATGTCAAATCTCTTTCACTTGGCACCAAAGGTACTTTACCACTAAATTTATAATATTTCTTACTTGTATCTTCTGAAATTATTTTTGTAACTAGGGTTTCAGTAACATATACGTACCCAGGATTTTCCTCATCACGTTCAATTATTATATCGATATTATGGTCTTTATAATAATATTCATGATTAATTGGCAAATAACTGTTTTTAACATTATCGTGGAGGCTAACACTAATTTCTTTAAATTTCTGCCTGCATAATGCTTGAGATACTTTCTCCCAAATCTCTTCTAAGTCCTTCCTTTTGTCAAGATGTTCATTTGAGAAAACAATGTCTCTCAACAAATCGCCAAAGATAGTACTATATTGCTTCGATTTTACAATTGCTGCGAATACTCCACCTGATAATATTATGCCAGCAGCTGAGCTGCTTACGGTCTTAAATATTGAACCTGTTTGAAATAATTCTGAGATATATAAGAGTAAAATCCCCAGAAATAATGATAAAATAAGAACATATTTAAAAATCCAATCTTTTACTGCTTCAAAATTCATTTTATAAGGTTATGGTTTTATTTGGCTAAAATATAAGTTTTATTTAACAGTATAATAAAAGAGTATAATTTTCTTCTTTTAATTTTAATATTTTCACTCTGCTTCCCAGATAAATAAAATAATTTAGATGCACTAATAGCTTTCATTGTTTCCACTATTGCAACTAACCGTTGCAAAGGTTCTCAAAGGTTTCCAAAGATTGTCAAAACCAGCATAAACAAGGCAAAATCAAACATTTAAAAAAGCTCTATTCGCATCTTTGCAATGTGATTCAGCAACCAATGAACGATTTTGATTACTTACTACATAGAGAGGTTAAACCCGGTTACGAGTTTGATAAGCTAATACCAAAAACCAACTGCAAAGCCACTTTTCTTGGTAAAGGTACAACTGATTTTTCAGTAGATGAAATGGCAGTTATGGTTAAAAAGTATTACAGTCAAATGTCAAAGGTTGCTGAACACTTCAGCAATAAACCGTTGCAACGAACCTGCAACGAAATACATAAATGGTGCTATGACCATTTCCAGTACAAGGCAGATAAGGCTATCCAATATCTCCGAAGCCCTTCATGTTCATGGCTTAGCCGATTTGATGGGATAGACTGTAAAAGTTATTCAATCGTTGCAAGCTGTATTCTTACCAACCTCGGCATTAAGCACTATATAAGGCGAATAAAACAACCCGGTTTCTTACCTGACTTATGGACGCATGTGTATATAGTTGTACCTAAAAACCAAAAAAACAGCAAGCTAAAAGAAGGTTACTATGTAATTGACGGAACAGTTGCAACGCTTCAGGAATCAGCATATATACAAAACAGTGATTTATTTATGGATATGGAACATTACGGCTTAAACGGCGCGCACCCGGGTATGAAAGGTGTTATGGATAAACCGCTCGTTGCGGGTGTATCTCTCAACGATATTAAAGGACTTTTCTCCGGCTCATGGAATTTTTCATGTATTGGAGGTTCTCTAAACATGAACCACTTTAACCAAACGCTTGCTAACGTTGCAATGGCTTTTGATGATATGTTTTACAAAGCGAATATGTCTGTAAGATACGGCGACGATGCTCTTTTGGATAATGTAAATGCTCTTTTCAGGATTTCCCTTCAGATAAAAAGCCATTCGGAACTAAAAGCGGCCGGTGGTTGGAAATCAAGTTGCTCACGTGCAGCTGTAAACGCTTATAAGGATTTAGGTATCTACTACCATAATATTGTTTACAATGGTTTCCAGCAATGGTTAAGGTACTACTTTGATATTTCAACAACTACAGACAGTGTGCCTAACAACACCTTTGATATTCCTATCTCTTTTGATGTTCTTAGTGATATAACCCAGGTTCAACCTTTAAAGGTAATAAAGCTAACCCCGAAGGCTAACACCACAGAAGTAAAGCAGTTTGTTGTTACAGAATATATCTCGGCTAACCACTCACAGGAAAGTTTTGATTTAGGGCAATTCCTTCAGGGAATAACATCAGTTGTAGCCTCTTTTACAAACAATAATACCGGCAACAACAACGATAACCCGGGAAATAATGTTGACCCGTCAACGGGAGTTCCATACAATCAGGGTAACAATGTGATGAAAGCCGGTGTAGGTAGTGGTATTGCTGGCTTTCTGATATTCAGTGCCGGAGCTGCAATACTGTTTTCTGAAATGAAAGATAAGCCTGCTAAACCCAAAGAAAAAACAGACGACGAACCCGAACCATCAACAGAAACAACTTCTAAAAGCAAAAAGTAATGAATTTAGTAAAACAGGGCTTTTACAGCCCGGAACAAATACCGGGTTTAGGCCTTCGTATTTTCGGAAAAAAAATCAGAGTAGGTAAATGGCTCGGTGGTGTTATTAGAAAGGTAGGTGATAAGATGTACCATAAATTAAAAGGAAGTTTCCTTTTAGCTTGGTTGGCCGATGATGTGCAAGCGGGCTTTAATTGGGTTGCAGACCAAATCGACACTTCTCTTGTAGATTCCGGACTTAACGGAAGTATATTATTACCAACGGTCGACATTACCGCTTCTGAACAGCAAATATTAAACAAATGGGTTTTAATATTTGACCCTTTTGCTGAAAAATTACTGGACGAAGTGGATGCAGCTCTACAGTTAAAAGACCTTAAATCTGTACTCGTAGGCATAAACGCTGTTTTAAATAAGATAGATGCTATACAAGACCACTACAACGCAACTACAACGGTTGGACTATCAGCAAACGCAATGGAGCAGCGAAACGCCTATATCTATACTGTTTTAGAGGTTGTACACAATGCGGCTGTAAAGGGATTAGAAAAGGTAAAAGGTTCGACTACACTTGCAATTAAAGAGGTCAATTTTGCTATTAACAATTATAATTTCCAGCCTCTTTTTAGCCAGACACCAATCACAACGGTTATTAGCCAAAATTATGTTATAAGTCCTTCTAAGCTACCAACTAACCCGGGCGGTGTTATCACCTTGCCAACCTTTCCGGGTGGAGTAATCACCATACCTAAAGTGCCAATTAACACGGGAGGTATTCCGACTAAAGAAGGAACAAACGATACTACTGGAAAAGATGACGAAGTATTAGACGTAGAGATTATAACAGATGTTCCTGAAAACACCCCTAACAACTCTAAAAATTCAAGAACAACAAAAATAGTAGTTGGCGGCTTAATACTTCTTGCCCTTGCTGCGGCCGCTACAAAAGCGGCTTCCAAAAAGAAGGAAAAAAAGAAACCGATTGCAAAGAAGGCTACTAAAAACAAGTAAAAATTTAAAACAATCATAATTACATGGAACTAAAAAAACCATCAGGAAACAAAGTGAAAGACACCATAGTATTAACTGGTGGTGTCCTTGCCGGTGGTGCTGCTTCCCGTGGGATTTTCGGGTTAATTCACGAAAACAAAGCTACTGAAGATGCCGCCGCCGCCAAAAAACAGGAAAACACAGCTTTAATTAAGCGCGGAGCAATGTCCGCCGCTGCTGGTACAGCTGCTGTATTCATTGACGGAAAAGACCTTACTGCAACACTTGTAAAAGGTTTATGTATCGGTATCACTGTAGTACAGGGATTAGAAGTAGTTAAAACATTAGCCTCTCGCGCTGGTGTTACACCTGAAGTTTCAGCCACAACAAAATCCCAAAAAGTAGTGGCTCAAATTGCCGGCTTAGGTTGCCCTTGCAACGAAACTAAAGGCCTTATGTATAACGCGCCTTCCTTCTCCCCTCGCTATGTAAAAACAGATATAGCTTTAGAGAATGAAAGAGTTGATAACGGTATTGGTTTGGCCGGTGGTGAAATTTGGAACTCACAAGATATTTGGGCTACCCCTGCAAGTGCCTAACTCATAAATCAAACGATCAAAATTTAAAAAAATCAAGTAAAAATTCTAAAAACAATACAATGAAACATTTATCATTTCCAGAAATAATCGGCCTATTACCAAGTATTGAAAAAGGTAATGGCGTTGCTTTAAGCCCAACAGGTAAAAAGGTTAAAAGAAAGACCTATTTTACCGCTGCCATTACCGGAACAAACGACATCACCTCGGACGGTAGGTTAATCGAATCAGGAACAAAAAAAGCTATAGGCCGTACGAACTTTGATAACGGTAATATGCTTAACGAAGGACGTAGTTTCTTGGTGACCGGTGTACGTTTACAATTCGATACTACAGATGCCGTAACCCTGTTAAGTGCAACTTATAAAAATGAAGCCCCTGCCCCATTTAAAAACGGTGAGATTAAAATCACACAGGAAGGCTCGGGAGACCTTTTCAACAACCCGATAAGTGCATATACAAAGAATGACTATTCTTTATCTGAAGATGTTGAGTTTATGCCTGTAATTCCTTTCCTTATCCGTCCGGGTGTGCCTTTTGACATTCAGGTTTTAACAGCTGGTGCAGCTGCCGCTGGTATGGCTGTTAAAGTTGAACTGGATGGATTTGATTTCTCCGATGCCACAAAATCATAACCATAGTTTGGGTTAGTTTAATGTTTGTTAATTAAAAAGCCAAAAGCTGCGGCTTTTGGCTTTTGTTATTCAAAAAGTCATGTTAAAAAAACAAGAAGAAGTCGTAAACCTGACCATTGCAAACGGCAGTCAATTTGGCTCTGTAAGCTTTCAACCAATGGCAGGACTCGTAATAGGTTGCGTAATTTATACCAATGATGCAACAAACCCCGGTTTTGTAACAGCAAAAATCACTAATCAAAACGGTGAAATAGTGTCTGCACCTGCTGATATAAGAAACTACAGAAGTAGAGAGGCCGGATATAAAGAGGGATGCAAACCGCTATACTTTGAAACAGGTAAAAAAATGTATGATTTTGAAGTAAATAGCGACCAGCCCTTTGAATCAGATTTTAAATGTCAGTTAGTATTAATTTACGAAAACGACTTAACTCAACAATGCTAAAATGGAAAAAACAGGCCTTATCTCACGAAATATAGGAAGTGATTATAAAACGGAATTAAAGAATGTTACAAGCTTAACAATATCTAACTATGGTTCTGAACCAATAACAGTTGTTGTTAATGATGTACCTCGCCCTGTACCGGCTTTTAACCCGGAAATAGGTGTTCCAATGTCTTATAACCTTCCCGGTGATGGTACAGCCTGCAACCTTACCATTGAAATCAAATTCAATGGTAATAGCAAATATGCCATTTTAGATTACAGAGTTTATAACCCGCAAGCATGTTAAGAGATGAAGCAACTCGAAACCATAATTCAAAAACTAAAAAACGACCAATATTTTGCCGTTACCATTACTAACAGAGAAACATACAAAACAGTATGTACAAACAGAATGGCATCGCAAATGGTTGAAGAAGCCGGGAGCGTAGAAAAATACTTCAATAAAATAGTTGAAGAAGGTCATACTGAAATCGCTATCAATCCTCGAAGAAAAAACGGTACGTCATTTAAAGATGATGGCCAACCGGTTAAATTATCGCTTCGCCCCAAAGGTGAACACTCTTATGAAGCTACTCCTGTAGTTTCAAACTCTCCTGCCCTGAACCAGCCATCATCCGGCCAAAACCCCATTTTTGGACTTATGGCCGGGATGAATGGCCTTGACATGGCTTATCGCTATCAGGATTACCCAAAGGTAACTACTGAAAACGATAGGCTAAAATTAGAAAACGAAAACTTAAAAAAAGAGGTTGCAAGTCTTGAAAAAGAAATAATGCAGCGTGATTTTTCCGACAACAAAGCTAATGGGAATAAAGAACTTGTTTCTGAACTTCTTGGCGCACTCCCAACTGTAATGGGCATGTTGTCACAGTCAAAAAGCGCACAGGGCGGCCTTAACGGCTCTTCTGACACTGAAACAACCGAAACCCTATCAGATGCAAAAAAACACCTGATAGAAGCCTTAAAAAACCAAAGTGACGGTATAGTGTACTACTTAGAAGCTGTACTCACGGGTATGACTAAAAACGAACCCTTTTCAATTGAACTATTAAAACTATTACAAACAAACAATCTAATACAAACTTAAAATGTCAAATACTAATAATACCGAAAATATGAGTGGAGAAGTGAATCTAAACTTTGAAGTAAAGGCCGGAAATGTCTTTGACCTTCAGAAAAAAAAGAAAATCCTTCAGGATTTCTCCCGCCTTGATATGGAAGACCAAGAACGAATCGAACAAATAATGATTAACCCAAAAGCAAGGGAAGCACTTAAAAAAAACTGGAATTTGCTTAAATCAATGTTCTAAAACCAAAATCAATTAATGGCAGTTAAAGAAAACACACAACAAAAAGGCTTATCAAACCCGGCGGCTCTTGCACTTGCTTCGTCTCCCGCCGGGCAACAAGCCATAGGCGGTGCTATAGATACAACATTAAAGGTCGCAAAAATAACAGCTATAGTGGCGGTTTTAAGTATTGGTGGTTATATAGCCTACAGGATGTATAAAAACCGATTTGTGAGCATGGCCACAAACTCAAAATACCCAAAATCTAACATTACTAAAGACCAAGCCAAAGCCAAAGCTGAAGCACTTTATCAAGCTATGCACGGTTGGGGTGCCAATCTTGATACTGTATTAGAAACATTAGCAGGGCTTAATTACAATGGTTATGTAGAGGTGTTTAATGCCTTCGGAAAACGTTCGCCGGCAATTGGTAGTGATATGACATTAACAGAGTGGCTTAACAACCAATTTACAAGCTCTTACGATAGGACACAGATAAACTTCATCTTACCCGGAATACTTTAACCTATGGATGCAAAAACAAAAAAAATAATCATAGCCACAACCGGCGTAATAGCAGCCGGCACGATACTATATTTTGTATTAAGGAAAAAAACCGATAATTCAGGTGGAGAATGTGACCCCACTGGCAACGGTCAGAACTGTATTCAGGTAAACCCTTCAGTCGTAGCAGATAGTTTATACAATGCTATGAAAGAAAGCGGTACTGATGAAGAGGCCATATTACTTGCATTAAAAAATGTAAATGCAATCATGTTCGACCAAGTAATTAAAAAATTCGGAAAACAAAGCTATAACAAGTATTTAGGTAATCAAATCAATTTAACGCCGTGGAATCCACTCCCTTTAGAACCATTACCGGTGTGGCTTAAAAGCGAGCTAACCACGAGCGAATACAATAAGCTTAAACTGAAATATCCGCAATTAACCTAAAAACAAAAGTTATGCCTTATAAAATTACGGGGAAAGTTGTCGGTGATGATGGCTACCCAATTTACCAACAAGCAATAATAGCCGAGATAAACAGTGATGGTCAGCAAATAGCTAACATACTTAGTACTGAAGATACCGGAAGCTTTGTTTTTTTCGCTGATAATGAAAATTCCAAAATTAAAATAACAAGCCCAGGTTACAAGGAACAGTTTTTTTTAGCTAAAAATATACCTATAGCAATTCCTTTATATCCAATAGATGAATCGGTAATAACAGTAACACGGCCAAAGTCAAATAAGACAGTCTTATATTTTACAGTAGGAACGTTAGCAGTAGCAGCTATAGCCGCTATAGTTATAGGTAATAAGGACAAAAAGAAACAAACCGCTAAAAGTAAAACCGTTGCAACGGTTAAACCAAAGCCTAAAGCATTACCAAAACCCAAAGCAAAAATAGTAACTGTATAATGGCAAAAAGCTTTTTAAATAATAAAGATTATCCCCGAGGTTTAAGAAACAATAACCCGGGTAACATCATCCTGACAAATGAGAACTGGCAGGGTAAAGTACCTAACTCACAAAATACCGACGGAAAATTTGAACAGTTTACCGAGTTACGTTACGGTATCAGGGCTATGATGCGAAACATTATTAGCAAGGTAAACAAAGGCAATAATACTGTTACCGGACTTATCAGTGTGCTATCACCAGCTTTTGAAAACGATACTGCCGGTTACGTTGCAACGGTTGCAAAAACATTAGGGATTTCACCAACAATTGCAATCGAACTAAGTCAGGAAACCCTTATTGCACTATGCAAAATCATTGCAGCAGTAGAAAATGGAAACCAGTACGCAGCCTTAATAACGGAATCCGATTATCAGGATGCTATCGCAATTCTTGGAATATCACTTAAAAAAAAAGTAGCAACAAAAGGTTAATCTTTTTTTTAGCCTTAATCATGGCCATTATTATCGGCTATAAAATCTATAAAAGAAATGAGCGGAAAAATAGGAACAGGGGTTGACGCATTTTTACTTAATAAAGGAAACAACGAAGGTACTGGCGGTAAGTTTGGAATTGAAGATAACGCCTCAAATGTTGATAGAACTGTTGACATGGGCGGCAAATCATTCTCATTAAATAATCTTTCAGAATTTAATCTTGATGGCGTTCCAACAGCTGAATTTATCCCTTTCTTTTTCGATGAAGTTGAAGAAACCGGAAACATGGATTTGTATACTGAAGTACCATTTCCGGGATATGAGGATAGGTCAATGGTACAAATATTTGATGATGAGTTTAACGATACAGGTCTTGATACAAAAATATATCTTACAATAGACGGCCAACCCGTCGAGCTGACAGGTGAGTACTTTCTTTTTAACGAAACAATCCCGGTTTACTTCCTTCCGAAAATTAATACTGAAGATTATGACCTTATGGGTTACGACAGCGTTAGAAAAAAACTTGATGTTTCTTTAAATGTACCCGCTGTTAACCCAGATGATGAAATACAGCCGAAAGATATACTATTAGTTACTTCTGATAAGAAATTAAGAGTTGGCCAACTTCCTGACATGGGAACACCATCATGGATGGATACACTACAGGAAAACGGTGCATTAACAGCCAATGCTTACTCTTTTATGAGTCCGGGTGTCATTTTCAATATGTACGGAACTAATCAAAATTCGCCGGTATTTTATGTCAGTAATAATTCAAATCCAATTCTTGCAAAACTGCAAGTTGGTGTAGGTCAAAATGGCTATTTGGATGCTGGTATTAGTTTTTACAATGACCATACCGAGATAAGAAGGTTCTTTCAGTATCAGCTTGACAATAACGAATGGATGGTACAGTATGATAGAACAATACCCGATGCCGGTTTTGTTCGCGGTCAATGGGGCTATGTCAAAAAGTTATATAATGGTGCAAGCGGTGTAGGCTCTAAAGACTATTACATTGAACTATTCCCGGACGATGGCCACAATATACAGCTAAGTGGAGCAGCATCGTTTAAAGGCAAAGTTTTTATTGTTAAAGTTTCAGGAAACGGCAATGTTACCTTATCAGTAACAAATAACGGAACTATAAACGGAAAGGATTCCATAATACTTGTTCCGGGAACTACTATTGAAGTTATCCATGACGGAACGGAGTACAGAATTATATCTATAACAGCTAAAATCCAAAATAACAACATTGTTAAGCTTCAAACCGCTGAAGAATTAAATACACTTTACCCGAATGCTTTTGAGGGTTTTGAAGTGTTTTGCCCTAATGTATCTACTCCCGTACTCTATCGTAAAACAGCATTTGACGGAATATGGATTGGAATAGAACCACAATACTACTTAACACCAACACAACCATAATGGATATTTCTCACTTATTAAATTTATTTTTTGGCAGTACTACACTTGTAAGTGTTTATGTAGCATGGTCATCACGTAAAGCACAAGTACAAATAACAGAAAGCACAGCAATACAGGAATTGCAAAAAGCCTATGCCACATTTGTACAGGATACAAACCAAAGGCACACTGAAATGAAAACCGAAATATCATCCTTACGCCTTGAATTACAGGGATGGAAAAATAAGTGCCAACATTGTAAAGCAGCATAACATGAAAACAAAAAAACACACTTGGCCAGTAAGCTTTTTAATTATCCTTTTTTTACTTTTTTCGGCTTCAGGATGCCGTAATCAAAAGCTTCTAAAACAAAACACATCTACTGTTAACATTGACAGTCTTAAACAGGTTTTTAAAAAGCTTACAGAGATTAACGGAGAAATAAAAGACAGAACCTCTTTCTATCTTCCTGATGTAAAAACCGGTAGTTCTGACTGTGATAGCATTTGCAATTCCCGAATAAGGGAAATGCTTAACAGTATTAACAGAGAAATTGAATCCGGAAACAATAGGTATCAACTTCTTTACAACGAGCATAACAAAACGTTAGAAGTCTTAGCCCAAATAGCGGCTACTAAAAGTGAAAATATCGAACAGCACCAACAGGAGTTCAAACAGGAAAAAAAAGAAGTAGTAACGGAAGTACCTGTTTACATAATTCCTATTTTCTACAAGTATAGTGCTTATTTCGGATGGGTTTCTGCATTGTTCCTAATTAACTATTTACTAACTAAACTAAAATCATGGCTGCCAAAAAAATTATTTACATAGGCGTTGCAGCTACTTTAATACTTATTCTTATGTCAAACACTAACAAGGCTTTAGCTGCAATTACGAAAAAACAAAAAATAAGAGGATGCGATCCGCTGGGGTGTGGCTCTTTTGGCGCACGAAGGGGAACACATACACATCAAGGCATTGACATTATAGCCACTCCGGGTGAGGATATATATTCACCTATAACTGGAAAGGTAACACGAATAGCTTACCCTTACGCAAGTGATTTAAGTTATACCGGGGTTGAAATTGTGAACGAAAAATATAAGGTTAAAATGTTTTATATGTCTCCTACAGTTGCAATCCCTTCAGTAGTTACTGCCGGTAATAAAATAGGGGTAGCACAAAATATCAGTGCAAAACATGGGGCTGCAATGACTAATCATGTTCATATCGAAGTAAGGAACAGTTTAAATCAATTAATTGACCCAACCGACTTATTTTAAGTAATGAAAAAAACTATTGTTATTGCCGGTCTTATTATTGGCGGTATTGCTTATGCCAGTTACAGGAAAGTTCAAAAGCTGAAGGAAATTTTTAATCAAATGAAAATCCAACCTTCAGGGCTAAGAAATGTAAAGATTGGGGTAGACTACTTTACTTTTAACCTTGACCTAACTATTGAAAACCCAACTACTGAAGCATTTTCTTTAAATGCCGGAAGTACTGCCAGTTTTAAAAGGGTTTTAGCTTACCGTAACGGTCACTTTTTAGGAATGGCCACACTAAACCTGAACATGGTAAACATACCGGCTTTCAACTCATTTGAATTAAAAAACGTTCCCTTTCAGATTTCATCAAACATTGTAATTCAAAATGCATTAAGTATTGAAAGCTTTTCAGTGGAACAACTAACATTTGTTGTCGTAGTTGACATATTAGGAAAAGAATATTACATAGAGGGCTAATTATGGGAGTAGTAAAAAAATTTAATGGCCTCATAGGGAGGCGTAAAGATATTAAAAGGGAAGAAATAAAAACCCTTATTAATGCAGCTGTAGAACAGGAACAATTTAAGTTAGCTGCAAGATTAACAAATGTACTTGAAAGTAACCCGGATGATACTGTTTTCAGATTTAGGAAAAATACTATTCCGGCTATAGATACAGTGCCGGAAAGCTTTTTAAAGTGTTTAGACTGTGAACAGGATTCGGATAATGAAAGTATTGGTTTAGGTAAAGCTGTTTCACCTGATGAAATTTATCAGATGATTACCGATAGAATGATAGAAAAAATACGGGAAGCAAATACCCCAAGGTATGTACAAAAATGGGATGCTAAAGTATACGGTAAAGGCTACCTATTACCTTTTAATTTCGTTTCAAAGAAAATGTACAGAGGTATTAACCGTTATCTTCTTACTGATTTTGAGCCATTAAAAAACCCGTTTTACCTAACATTTAAACAAATTGAAGAATTAGGAGGTAAACTTAAAAAAGGAAGTATAGGGATTCCTGTTGTGTATTTTACAGAACTGTATAAGTACTACAACCCTACAACGAAAGTAGATATAGGGAGTTACAACCTAAAAAAATTCATTGCTTTACTTGAAGAAAACAGAAGTAATATTCCTGAATTTAAAGCAGGGCTTTCTCCCCAGCAGATTGCAAATAATAATAAACTGCCAATCCTAAAATATTATAAGGTTTTCAATGGGAAAGACGTTGAAGGCATCGACTTTGACCTTGACAACTTTAAACACGGATATATTGAAAATGAGTTACCGGCAACCGAAGAGCATAAAATGCCAATAGCTGAAGCCATTATCAAAGCTTATCCTTCACCACAACCAAAATTAGGTTTTGGCGGTGGCAGGGCATACTACTCACCTACCTCCGACCGTATTCAAATGCCACATATTGTGGATTTTGAAACCTCACAGGATTATTACCGAACGCTATTTCATGAATATGGCCATAGTACGGGATATAATAAAAGACTGGACAGGGATTTAACCGGACGTAAAGGATCAAAGAAATATGCTTTTGAAGAATTGATTGCCGAATTTACAGCAACCTTTTTGAGTGCCGAGGCTGGTATATTATGGCATACTAATACAAATCATCCGGCTTACCTTAAATCATGGAATACAGCACTTACTCACCTTCAAGACGATAACCGTTTTTTAATGCGTGCTGCAACGAAGGCACAGGCCGCAGCTGATTATGTGTTAGAGTACAATAAATCAGGAGAGCCTAAATACTTCAATGATTTGAAAAAGATAGCCAAAGAAAAAGAGGCTAAAGAGAAAAAAGAAAAAGCAGCAAAAGCCAAATCAAAAAAAGTTCTGAAGCCTACCCCGGCCACTACTCGCAAAAAACAACCTTCTAAATCGGAACAGTTAAACCTTTTTGGTTTAAACGGTAATAAAAAACGTTCTGTTCTTAATGGTATAGCACCGGCAGAACCGCAACAACTCATAACAGTTCCGCAAGTAATACAACCGTCCGTTGTACAACCATCAACTAAAAACCCACGAGTTTTAAATATAGGTGCAGCGGCAAATGAAGTGCCGGCAGAATTTTATACTGTTGATGGTGAAGCAGGTAAGTTCCTTCAAGCTGTAGAACGTAAGCCCGAACATAGTGTAGTTATTACAATGGATGGAGAGCAGGGAGCAGGTAAAACCACGACACTATACAAGTTTATGAACGCTTTTGCTACTCCTGGTAATCGTTGTTTGTTTATTTCGGGTGAAGAGCATCCGGCCAGTTCCTTAGCAAAGGAAAAAGTAGATAAGTATCTAACTCCCACAGCACAATCAAATATTGATACTGTTGCCGACGTAAAGGACACACAAGACTTATACAGCCTTGTTAAAGATTACGAGGTAATATTTATTGACAGTTGGCAAAAGCTTGTAAGAATGGTAGGTACTATTCACCTCGATGAAGATTTACGAAAGAAGTTTAACGGTAAAGTTTTCGTAATAATTTTTCAGCAAACTACCACCGGTAGAACCAAAGGAGGTGCTGAAGTTGTCTTTGATGGTGATATAATTATAAAAATGGTGAAAGAACCGCGTTTTGCTGATAATTATGCCTATTTCGATAAAAACAGGTACACTAAAGTACCTATCGAAACTATTAGGTACAATATAGCAACCGGTACGATTTACAACCCCATTGCGACTGAAAATGAAGGAGAGGCCGAACCCGTTGCAACGGATATAGAGGAATTAAATTTTGAAGTTATATAATTAAAAACTAAGTTATGAATAAAAAAATGATTCTTGGCGTAACACTTTTAACCGGTGCAGCCTTGTTAACCTTTAAAGACAAGATTTTTGGCGATTCCAGCACTCAAAACACACCCGGAAATATAAGTACCGGAGGTAACACAAACACCGGAGGTAATACTGGTAGTACTGGAAATACTAATGGCAATAATAATGCTATTGCAGCTAAATACGAAGGTGGTGTAGTGAGAACCCCGAACGATGCCGGTTGGTATAGGGTGATTAATGGTAAGAGAGTGGTATATCAAAGTATAGAGGGGTACTACGCTGATGGTTCAAGACAAACTTATGACCTACCTCAAAGTGAATTTAACCAAATTCCAAGTAATACACTGGAGTATATAAACAGTTCCGGAAAATTAGTAAGATGGTAAAAGACTTTCTTCGTACGGATAAAAAAATTGCTTTTTAAGCATTTTTTTTATTATATTAGTTTCACTATTGACAAGGTAAGGTGTGTCAATTAAATTAAAGCCCCGTTAAAGATGTGGTTTCTGTACTCGGGGCTTAATTTTTTAATCACCACTCAATTAGAAAACTTTTATTATAATATCTTTATATTGATGAAGCTAGCAGTTAAACAAATTAACTGCTAGCTTTTTGTAATTTAGAATAGACTTTTTATTAAAAATAATCAGTTAAAAAGCTAACCTACTTACTAACAAATTAGTATTTTAGCAATCGAAAATTCAAGAATCTGAACAGACGTAAAATGGTAAAGAACAGTAAATTAGTAGCTCCTTTTTTAAAATGGGTTGGAGGTAAAAGACAGCTTATGCCTTCCATTATTAATTTATTACCAAAAAACATCAAAGATTTAGATTATATTGAACCCTTTATTGGTGGTGGTGCCGTGCTTTTTCACTTACAGCCTAAGAATGCAATAGTTAATGACTACAATAAAGAGTTAATCAACGTATATGAAGTTATAAAAAGTAATCTTTCCGAGCTAATAGATGATTTGAAAAAACACGAAAATAATGCTGATTATTTTTACAAAATACGTGGTTTAGACAGAACCGAGGATTTTAATACTTTATCACCTATCCAAAGAGCTTCCAGAGTTATTTTTTTAAATAAAACTTGTTTCAACGGTTTATATAGAGTTAATAATGCTGGAGAATTTAACGCTCCTTTTGGCCGCTATAAAAATCCTAATATTGTTAATGAACCTACATTAAAAGCTGTAAGCAAATACTTGAATTCAAACAATATTACTTTAAGAAGTGAGGATTACGCAGATATTATTAATAATGCTTCTCAAAACTCTTTTATATATCTAGATCCACCATATCACCCGCTTTCTGAAAGTTCTAACTTTACAGGATATGTGCAAGGAGGATGGGATGCTTTAGATCAGATCCGATTAAGAGAAAATTGTGACCTTCTTACTAAAAAAGGCGTTAAGTTTTTACTTTCTAATTCATCTGCACCACTTATCAAAGAACAATACGCACATTACAATATTACAATTGTCAAGGCAAATAGGGCTATTAATTCTAATGGCTCCAACCGTGGCGAAGTTGATGAAGTTTTAATTCGTAACTATGAGTAGTAGATCTAAAAACGATATAGCTTGGGAAAAAATATTTGACAAACACAAAATCATTAATAAAGTTTTGACCAATGGCCATACAGTTATTTCCTCTTCCACTATAAATGAATTTAGGGAAGCTCGTTTAATGACTAAATTCGATCATAGATCTCAACTTCCAAAACTTTTTAGCGACAATAATTTATCTATTCTCCCAATTTCCAGAGGTGAATATGTAATTGGTTCTTTTGAGACTTTTAGTAGCTTTAACAAAGATGAAATAGATATTTCGCATATTGAATTTCCATCATTTTTAGAAAGTTTAGACTATAGAAACATAACCAGTGAGGCGACAGCGATAAACTGCGCATTTGTATCTAAGATACTTCACGACTTTACAGAAGAAGACAATTTATTACCTACCGTTAGTGGCCGTATGAGTTCTTTATCATTTGACTTCGGTATAAATTCATCGAAGGGTTTATTTAAAATTAATGTTGAAAATTCACAAGTAGAGATTGATGGTGGTTATGAAGGTGACAATTCCTTAAGCCTAATAGAGGCAAAAAATTACATTTCTGACGATTTCTTAATCCGACAGCTTTATTATCCCTACAAATTATGGAGCAATAAAATACAGAAACAAGTTCGTCCAATTTTTTTAACTTATACTAATGGTGTTTTTCATCTTCGTGAATATGCTTTCGACGATATAAATCATTATAATTCACTTATTTTAGTAAAGCATAAAAAATATGTAGTTCAAGACGGAACTTTTAATATTGAAATTCTTCAAGAAATTTTAGAGAGGACAAAAACCGTTAAAGAACCTGAAATACCATTCCCTCAAGCAAACAGCTTCGAAAGAGTAATTAATTTATGTGAACTTCTCAATCAAAAAGAATTCTTAACAAAAGAAGAAATCACTCAAAATTATGACTTTGCGGATAGACAGACTGACTATTATTCAAATGCAGGTAAGTATTTGGGATTATTAGATATTGCTAGAGATCCTATAACTCGACAAATTGGGTGCCAATTAACACGTCAGGGAAAATATATATTCAATACCAATTTAATTGATCGGCAGAAAGAGTTTGTTAAACTAATAGTTTCTCATTCTGCATTTAAAAAAACTTTGCAACTCTATCTTGAAAATGGAGAAATTCCAAACCAAAATCAAATTGTTGAAATAATGAAAGGATCAAAACTATATAAAATTGGTGCAGAAAAAACATATTTTAGACGAGCTTCAACCATAACTGGATGGGTTAATTGGATAATGAATCAACTTGAAGAATAATTATTACAAAACTCATTTTTTAGCCTTTAATTAAATAAGAATAATCGTCAGGCAATTCAGCATCAATATCACGTAAATATTTTTCTAAAGCATCCATAGTGCTATGCCCGGTAATAAGCATTAACCGGCTTTTACTTTCAAATGGTGTTAATTCCTTTCTAAGCTCACGATAAATCCTTGTAATATAAGTATGCCTGAAACTATAAAGGCCATATTCCTCGCCCAAACCTAATTCATCTTTAATAATTTTAAATCGTTTTCCGAAATGATTACGCCTATTTACTTCTTTCGCATCCCACTCACCCACCCCATTGGGTGTAAAAATAAAATCAGTATTTTTAAAGGGTGTTAAATCTGGAATATCCTGTAACAGAATATCAGGAATTATCTTTGTTTTTACGGGCTGATTTTTTGCACGTACTTTCAAAATTTTATCAATTATATGAATATCCTTTTTCTGAAGTCGGCAAACTTCAACAGGCCGTAGCATATTAATAGATATGAACTTTACAAACAACAATAAATGTTTGTCTTTTTCGGCCATCAATTTGAGAATATCTTCTTCCTGCTGCTTCGTATAGGTTTTGTTTTTTTTCGGACTGCTTTTTAGTATGTCTATACCTTCAATAATATTCTCCTTAACAATCTGATTATTTTTAAGGATTTTGTATAACGACGATAATGCCGCCCGAGTATTATTTCGATTTCTAGGACTTGTGCGTTGCAATATATCATTTAGAAATCCAATAGCATCAATACTTTCTATCTCATTCATTTTTGCAGTAGCAGGCTTGCTATCTACTAGCCAATCCCTAAACCTCGTAATACGGCTTTTAAAATCGTTATAGGAGCTTTCCGAATGTAGGTTCTTTGCGTACGCGAGTGCAAAATCAATTGCTTCAGCAACTTTCTTTGCTGAATTGATATTAACCGGTTCTTTATCTGACTGGCCGGATAAAATGCTGTTATCGGGTTCAGGAGTATAAGGGTTAAAACCTTCCTCCAATATTAACTTTACAGACTTGCACAAAGCCCGGGCGCGCAAAAGTCTTTCCTTAACAGTGTTGTAGTTATCTAAATCTGCATATATAGGCGGTTGGCGCTCTAACTTTCCCGTTTCAGGGTTTCTAAAAGAATAGTAAACGTACCACCTTCTATTAAGGTCGCCGCCTCCGTCGTAAATAGTTGGTCCTCCGTATTGTTTTTGTTTCTTCAAATCGTATTCAAAAACGTATTCAAAATCGTATTCATTGCGTAATATCCTGTTGATTGAAGGCATAAAAAAAGCGGTTTTAAATTGCTTTAAAACCGCTTGGCTGCATATTGCGTTTCTGTAGCGAAGACGGGAGTTGAACCCGTGACCTCAGGGTTATGAATCCTGCGCTCTAACCAACTGAGCTACCTCGCCAGATATTCTCGGTCATTACGTCCTTGAATGCGGGTGCAAATATAAAACTAAATTTAAAGGTTGCAAATATATTTTCAAGAAAAAAAATTATTTTTCAAAACGCTTTCATTTCAAAACTAAAAATTATATATTTCAAAAAAAATAACAAAGTATGGACGTTAAAGTAAAATACGAACTGGAGTTTCCTATAACATCTTCCCCACAGTTGTTATATCAATATATATCAACACCTTCAGGCTTATCAGAATGGTTTGCCGACAATGTTAATTCAAGAGGAGAAATATTCAGCTTCCTTTGGGATGGCTCTGAAGAGAAAGCGAGGCTTGCCTCAAAAAAAAGCGGCGAGAAAGTAAAATTCCGTTGGCTTGATGAAGACAATAAAGACACTGATTACTATTTTGAGATTCGTATTATAGTTGACGAGATCACAAAAGATGTCTCTTTAGTAGTTGTTGACTTTGCAGATGAAGACGATGTAGAGGAGTCAAAACAACTTTGGGACAACCAAATTTCCGACCTTAAACATGTAATAGGTTCTGTTTAGGAATTCTTTTATATAAGACTTATATTTGCCCTGAATTTTCAGGGCTTTTTTTATGATTAATTACAACGGCAATCTTACAGAAAACACAAACATTTCAGTAGAACAAAACAGAGGATTTTTATACGGCGATGCCGTTTTTGAAACCTTAAAAGTTGTAGACGGAAAAATATTGTTTGCAGAAGATCATTACTTCAGGCTAATGGCTTCTATGCGAATTGTAAGAATGGAAATCCCTATGTATTTCACTATGGAATATATGGAGGAACAGGTCAAAAATCTGGCTAATGCTTTAAACATAAGCGCTTCCTGCCGTGCCCGACTTACTTTTTTCAGAAAATCAGGCGGGTTTTACCTGCCAACCACAAACGATTCTGAATTCATCATTACTGCCGAAGCTTTACAGGAACCCTTATACAGTTTTACCGAAAACTCTACTTATGAGGTAGACCTGTTTAAAGATTTTTATGTAACAAAACAGCTTTTATCGACCATTAAGTCAACCAACAAAATGGTACAGATAACCGGAAGTATTTTTGCACACGAAAATGGCCTTGACAACTGCCTGCTTATCAATGATGAGAAAAATGTTATTGAAGCGCTTCAGGGCAACATATTTATGCTTAAAGGCAAAAAACTGGTTACCCCTCCTATTACAGACGGATGCCTTAACGGGATAATGAGAAAGCAGATTCTTGCTATTGCCCACAAAACTGAAGGCCTTGATGTTAGCGAAGAGAGCATTTCACCTTTTGAACTACAAAAAGCAGATGAAATTTTCATCACCAATGTGATTAAGGGAGTACAACCTATAACAAAATACCGCAAGAAGGAATACGGCAGCACACTGGCTTCCGAACTGATAAAAAAACTTAATGTACTTATTAGACTAGGCTAGTTTAATGAAGGATTTTCAGGAGAATTAGACCATATAAGGTAATCCCCTCCAAGCTCCATTATTTTCTCTTTCCAGAAAGAGGTGCTTGATTTACCTATTATTTTATTTTCATAACGGTTCTCAGATACTATCCAGGAATTATCCTCAAGTTCATCTTCAAGTTGATGAGCAGCCCAACCCGTGTATCCTAAAAAGAAACGAATATTACCCTTTTTAATCTTACCCTGATTGATAAGGTGTTTTGTAGACTCAAAATCACCTCCCCAGTATATGCCATTAGAAATTTCAATACTATCAGGTATTAAATCGGGGATATTATGAATAAAGTAAAGATTGTCCTGTTCTACAGGTCCACCGTTATAAATTTTGAAGTTTCCTTCCACCTCAGGAAGCAAATCTTTTATAGAATATCCTAAAGGTTTATTGAGTATAAAACCTATAGAACCTTCATCATTATGATCAGCTAGTAAAACTACAGACCTGCTAAATGACAGATCTCCAATGGATGAGGGTTCTGCTACCAGCAAATACCCTTTTTTGGGTTTTAGTGTAATCATGGGCTTACCTTTTTATTAAAATAAATTTAAAGAAAAAATACCTAGTTCCAAAATAATTACCTAAAGATTTAATTAAAAAAGCCTCCAAACAGGAGGCTTTTTAACTTATATTTTCAAGATATAATATTAGTTTACAGAACCGTCAAGCTCAGCACCCGGCTTAAATTTAACTACATTTTTAGCAGCGATTTTGATTGTAGCACCAGTTTGAGGGTTTCTACCTTCTCTTGCAGCTCTTTTAGAAACTGACCAAGAACCAAAACCAACTAAAGATACTCTTCCTCCTTTTTTTAATGTATCACCTACATTACCAACAAAAGATTCTAAAGCTTTTTTTGCTGCACCTTTAGATATTCCTGCATCTGCAGCCATTGCGTCGATTAATTCTGATTTGTTCATAATAAATGTTATTAATTGTTTGGTTAAAATTATTGTTTTTCTAATCCTGTACTACAAATTTAATAGGAAAATCAAATTACGCAAGTAAATATAGGTTAATTCCGTTTTTTTGTTGATAACTTCAAGATAAATGTTAATAAACTTGTTTGTTTTATTAAAATTTTCTTAAAATATCAGTATTCACAAGGGTTACAGCGCCTTAGCAGTATCAGAAAACTGCATTCCGTTAAGCAATTCATGAGCCGCCATTTTTTTCTTACCCGGAAACTGTAAACTCTTAACATTTAAGTAACCGTCTTTAACCGCAATTTTTATCTCTTTCTTAGCATTTACTATAGCACCTACCTCTTCATTTGGCGTAACCGACTCAAAAGCTGTTTCATACACTTTTACATTCCATTCCTGCCCATTATCTGTAAAATAAGTCCAGGCAGCTGGGTAAGGGCTTAGTCCTCTCACTAAGTTATGAATTTCAATTCCGGTTTTAGACCAGTCTATCTTGCAGTTATCCTTATTTAATTTATAAGCTGTTTTTATATCGGCAATATCCTGTTGTATTGTAGTAGCGGCCTTACCTTCCTCAATAAGACTAAGGGTTTTTATAACCGCGCCCTTACCAAGCTCCATAAGCCTGTCATGTAGCTCTCCGGCTGTCTCATTCTCCCCAATACTAACCTCCTCTTTAAGTATCATAGCACCGGTATCAATTTTTTCATCTATAAAAAACGTAGTAACACCAGTTTTTGACTCACCGTTTATAACAGCCCAGTTTATTGGAGCAGCCCCTCTGTATTGAGGTAGCAACGATGCATGAAGATTAAAAGTCCCCAACTCAGGCATTTTCCATACAGCTTCAGGCAACATCCTGAAAGCTACTACCACCTGCAAGTTAGCATTAAGCGCTTTTAGTTCGGCTAAAAAAGATTCATCTTTAAGATTAGTAGGCTGTAACACCTGTAAACCTTTTTCCATTGCATACTCCTTAACTGCCGAATACTTTACCTTTTGCCCCCTTCCGGCAGGCTTGTCGGGCGCTGTAATAACAGCAGCAATATCATAGTTATTATTATATATAGTATCGAGTATTCCAACGGCAAATTCCGGCGTACCCATAAACACGATTCTCAGCTTATTCATTATTTTAATATATATTGATTATTGGTATTAATCTTAATCTTATCGTTTTCTAAAAGTATTTGTATTACAAAGATAACTTCATCGGGCGTAAGCTCAAGCTTTTCTTCAATATCTCTTGAAGATAAAGCCTCACTACTTATCAGCTCTAAAACCTGTAAAGCCACCTGCGAAGGATCTTTTACTTTTTTGTTTTTTGCTATGCAGTAAGAACATATTCCGCAATCTTGAGTAGCCTCCTCATCAAAGTAGGTAAGTATGAGTCTGCTTTTACAGGTTTGCAAATTTTCAATGTAACTAATAACAGCATCAAACTGCTGTGTTTTAATATTGTTTTGCTTTTCCAGAAATTTAGCTACCCTGTTAATAGTTAACTCGTCCTCCCTAACCTCATTAAAAGTCAGTTTACTGTCGTTACCCAAACTCCTAAAAGATATCACCTCTTTTTCATGAAGCCTTTTAAGTACCTGCATTAATTCCTCTTCGCTTATTTTAGCTTTTCTAACAATTAAATCGGTATTGAGACTGGTCTCCATATCAAACACTCCCGGATAACTCCTTAAAATAGTCAATATAGCCTCTTCATCATTTCTGTTAAGACTTATGTAACGCATCACCTCCTTACTCGGAATCAAAAACTGTATGGTTACTTTCTCAGAAAATTCTTTAGACAAAGTAACAATCCCCTGCCTGTCCAAAAACTGTAGCGCATTATACGTTTTAACCACAGGCAAATCATACTGTCTGCAAAATATATTAAGATTAAAAGCAAAACTTTCGTTTATCCCTTCTCCGTAAGCTATCTGGAGATAATTATTAAGCCTTACATACACCTGTTTTAAAAACTTTTTATCAGGCAATACTTCTAAAAACTGATTTTTCCCTATCTGGGTATCAGCCTTATTAACCAGCAATACCGCAAAAGCTTTCTCGTTATTACGTCCTGCCCTACCAGCTTCCTGATAATAGCTTTCCATATTATCAAGCAACTGTATATGGATTACAGTTCGAACATTAGGCTTATCTATCCCCATGCCAAAAGCATTTGTCGCTACCATAACCTGAGCCTGCTCGCTCATCCAGAGCTGCATATTTTTTTGCTTTTCGGAAGAGGTTAAACCTCCGTGATAAAAAGTTGCTCTGAAACCTAATGATTCCAACTGACGGGAAACATCATAACATGCTTTCCTGTTCCTTACGTATATGATAGAAGGTTGCGGATTTTTAACCAACATCTGTTGTATGCGGCGTAGCTTATCTTCGGCCTCAAAAACCATATAAGCCAGATTTTTCCTTGCGAACGATTTGATGAAAACAGCCGGATCATGTAACTCCAAATGTTTTATCATATCCTCTCTAACCCGCTTTGTAGCCGATGCCGTAAGGGCCATAAAAGGTACATTAGGCAGGTATTTTTTTAAGACCGAAACTTTAAGGTATGCCGGCCTGAAATCATGCCCCCATTGTGACACACAGTGTGCCTCATCTATAGCTACTAAATTTATGGGAAGCTCTTTAATTCTCTCCAGTATCCAGTCGGCCTGAAGCCTCTCTGGAGACAGGTACAAAAATTTATAATTACCGTAACGGCAGTTATCCAGTAAATCACTAATCTCATCGGTAGAGATACCTCCTGTAAGCGCAATTGCTCTTATCCCGATGCGCGACAGATTCTCTACCTGATCTTTCATTAACGCTACAAGTGGAGACACTACAAGGCACAGCCCCGGAAGCATCATCCCCGGAACCTGAAAACAAACCGATTTACCCCCGCCGGTAGGCATTACCGCGAGTGTATCTTTTCCGTTTAAAACAGATTGTATGATTTGTTCCTGAGGATCCCTAAAGCTTTCGTACTTCCAGTACTTACTAAGAATATCAAGAGGTTGTTGCATAGTTATATTACGAAAGATGCTCTAAGATAAAAAGAATTCTGTTATCCAGCGTTTCTTTTGGCACTTCTATTAAGTTATAGCCGTAATTTGTATAGGTTTCAGCCAAATGATCAGCAATCAGTTTAGCCTGTTCGAAATTCTCATAACGTTCTTCATCAGGAGTATATATTTCTTCCCAGGGCGGTAAAAAGAATATTTTGGTATAGCGGTGATTTTTACACGCTTCATCAAAAAAAGCAGGATAAGCATCGCCTATATAGTGCATATAAGCCAATACATCCGGTATACCTCTATCCAAAAAAACTACCGGAACCGTTTCCTGTTGTGCCTGTGAGTGCTGTTTTTTACGACCTTCCAGCAAAAGTTCACTAAACAGCAAAGGCTTCTCTAAGAATAACTGCTCTATACCCTGCCTACGGGCTTCCAGCGTTACCTGACGTGAAATTTCAGGGTAACAGATATACCCCCTTTTAGCAAGTTCGTTAATCAAAGATGTTTTTCCCGAACCCGGTCCTCCTATTATTACTACTATCTCCTTTTCCAAAACAATGTATTAAAGCACAAAATTAATCAAACTTACAAAATAGCTAAACATGGCACGTTATTTGAATATTTTAAACCAAAACATTATATTTAACGCAATGTTAAATGTTTTTTACTAAAAAAACGCGTTATATATATTTAATGACGTAATAAAGGATAAATGCTATGAAGGACACAGGAAACACATTAACGCGAAAAAAGAAGTATGCACACTATTTTTCTTTTAAAAGAAAGGATGCAATTATACGATATATTGAAATTGCCGTGATTACCATTATGGCGATAATGGTAATTGGCGGTCTATATGGAATTTTTAACTAGATTTTGCCAATTCGTTTTAAATGAAAAACTCCCCTTTAACAGGGGAGTTTTTTTATACAATAAGGCAAGATGCAGAAATTGGCACTGGTTAAATTAAGGCATAGGTGCATTTCCGGCCTCCATATAACTTTTAAAACCTTCAATATCTTTAGTTATCATTTTCTCAAATACTGGGCTTAGTAGTTTAGCAGCCGCTTCACCAGCAGCACCCATTGGTGCTTTATAGGAAATGGTTACTTCTACATCTGTGCTGCTACCGTTATCTTTAAACCTCACTTTACCTGAATTATGAATAGCAGCTCCTGCAAGCGAATGCCAACTTAACAATTCATTTGGTTTATCGTCAAGTATTTCGGCATTCCATGAAATAGTACCAAGTTCTCCCGGAACTTTTGCTTTCCATTCAGATATCTCCTCGTTTACCTGCCTTACACTATCAAGATGCTCCATAAACAGAGGTAATGATTCCAACTGCCTCCAGGCATGGTACACCTCAGCAACATGTTTATTAACCGTAAAAGCAGATGAGATAGTCACACTACCGCCTTTTAACAATTTTGAATTACTCAAAGCGTCATATGCCGGGCAGTAACCACTTATACCTCTAAACAGCATTGTACCTGCCGTAATACCCTCAAGTACTTTTCTTTCATCTTTTTTACTAAGTGCTCTGTATAATAAATAAGCACCTCCTGCAATCATTAAAGCTCTTTCTGCTTTCCCTACATTAACATGCAGTCCGGGTACTATACTCTTTTTCCCATGCAGGTATTCATCTGCCTCCTCATGATTAGTAACCGAAGCATATCGGTTGGGATCAGTACCAGAGGGGTCGTATTTAGAAAAATTCCTTTTTAAGTTCCCTGTTTCTTTTCGCTGTATCACTTTTGTTTCCATGACTTCACTTTTTTGAGATTGTTTTGATTAATTGCCTCATATAAAGTTATTTAATATTCAAAACAGCAATAGCCAACTATATGATAAAGTATTCTTAAGGATGTGATAAAAAACTAAAAACCACCCTATTGGGTGGTTTTCTATCTAAAATATTTTTGTTGTATTTATTTAACCGAAATGTACCTCTAGTATGTCTATTTCGTCTTCTTTCACCTCATTATTGTTATCGGCAATGATATTGATTCCCGAAACGCGTAATGATTTCACTTTGTTTTTTCCTGCTTTTACCAGTCTTTCAAAGTTAGACGGGTGAAGCATTAGCATTACATTTCCTTTAAGGGCATTTGTTAGAATAAATCTCTTAATGGTAGCAAGGTCGATGTTTTTTCTCATGGTAACGTGGAGTTGGTTAATGTTACAAAGATGAGATTTAAACCTTTAAAATTTTGGTAAGAAAAAGCCAATAAATGTTTAAATTTTCCTAAAAATTTATTTTATCGACCAAACACTTGATTTTATCTTTTAACTACCATAATAATCAATAAAATACAGTAAAAAGACGATTTTTAACACTTTAGAACCTTATCCGAAAAACTTAAATTTTAAGTCTTTTTTAACAAACTGAATTAATTGCACCTTAAAAATCAGTCTTCATAACCACATAAAGTACGTCCCTTATCTTTAGCTTCTTTAAGAGTAACTTCTTTAATATCGGCTTTACAGTTTGAAAGTCCCCGGCAGTTTTTATTGTAATGATATCGCTTTGAACTTTTACCCGTACATATATACACATCACTTTCCCCGCTTCCGTTAAAAGCAGTAAGAGGAACAAGCAACAATAGCAGTAAAAGTTTTTTCATAATCATTACTCTTTCTTTTGCCTGGCGGCGTTAAGCCCTTTTTCCCAAGCCGAACGATCTATAATATAAAACTCATTTTTATAACAGTCCCAAACCGACACTTTCGTTTTAGATAATACGTAATGTTTTTCCCAATTGGTATAAGGACTGTAAAGCATCAGCACACAAACATCTGTAGCAGTTATAATATCATCTTCGGTATGGGCATGCAATGAATTTGTTTCTGAAGAATTACCACTATAGTTTACCGGAGTCATACTACTATGCAGTTTTTCAACATTATCAACCGTATTATCATCATTAAAGGTAATAAGATAATCGTTTCCAAAAATAACTACATTACCTTTTTTAGGACCAGTAAAAAAGTAAACCATTTTTTTCTCTTTATATATAAGAGGCACCGGATTAAAAGAAGTATAGTTGTAAAACTCAAAAACAGGATTTCTGTTAAGTTCTGCCATTGCTTCCTTTCTTATACTGTACAGGTCATTTTCATAATCACTAAACTCCCTGGCAACGGTATCAATTTGAGCTCTTACAGATAAATAAGTATCATCAAAAGAAAACACTGCTACGGTTTTAGGCACAGTATCCCTGTCATAAAAAACACAAATGTTCCTGTCATTCTCTGTATAAGAAAAATACCCTCCTGCAAGTTTACTTTTTTCAGGAAAGCGGTCTAAAAACATATCTGTCCCCTGCCATGATGCCTTTTCTGATTTATAAAGAAGCTTGCCCTGCTCCATGATTTCTTTCTCATTATGTTGTGAAAACAAGCTTGTTGGACAAAAAATTGTAAGTAGTAATAAAGTAGTAAGTTTGGAAATAAACCTCATTTGGTATGCTATTTAAAGAAAAAGCAATTTTAATTAATTTTCACATGGCAAGCATGAATTTTATTTAAAAATTGGTTGTTAAAAATATTTTTTAACAAAAAATATAGTAATATAACAGATTGTCAGCTTTTTAACTTCTGTTAAAAACTCAAAATTTATTAACATTTCTCTAACAATATTTTACCTACATCGTTTTTTTAAGTGTTAAAATTTAAAGTTTTAACAATTTTAACTAAACTTAATTCAGTAGAATATCTATTTTTATCGAAACATAAATAAATAACCAAACGCTTATGGAGAAAATTACTTTTAACGCTATGCGTGAATTTATTATTGAGAATGAATTAACAGACAGCGTGTCTATCACGCTGCATCCGGACAATTTCGACGAACTTGTTTTGGATTATCTGGACTTTAACGACAATCAGATTGAACGTCCGTTTGAAATTCTTGGAATTGAAATCCTGCAGGATAACTCTGGAGACATTCCTAAAAGCAAAATCCATATTATGGAAAACGCTCAATAATTTTCACTTTACGACCAAAAAACAATCGAAACCCCGCTTAAAGCGGGGTTTTATTGTATACATAATATTGTAATCTTTAAAACATAAAACTATAAGTCAAGCATAACAATTAAGTTGCAACTTGCAATACAACCTCCCCTACTCAATACCTTAAGCAAACCAACAACTTTATGCATAACGATAAAATAAATTTTGCAGGAATACGTGATTATATTCTGGAAAATGAACTTACAGACAGTGTAGCAATTGTATTACACCCTGATAGTTTTGACAGCCTGGCCATGGATTATATTTCACAACATGGCTTTATGGAGCGTCCTTTTGAAATATTAGGAATAACCATATTGGAAGACACAACAGGAAGTATATCACGAAACAAAATCGAAACAGCTGAAATATAAAAAAGCCTCCCGAAAGGGAGGCCTTTTTATTATTGGATTTTATTTTTTAATTCTTCTAAGCTTACCTGCTCCTGTTCTCCGGTAGCAAGGTTTTTTAGTGTGAAGGTATTATTGTTTATCTCTTCATCACCTGTTAATACCGCAAATGGTATTCCGCGCTTATCAGCGTGCTGGAATTGTTTACCAACCTTTGCCGAATCAGGATAAAGCTCTGATTTAATACCTGCAGCTCTTAATTGTTTTACAGCTTTCATAGCATATAGTGATTCTTTATCTCCAAAGTTGATAAATAGTACTTTAGTCGATTCTGTAACAGTATCAGGGAACAGGTTAAGCTCCTCAATCACGTCATATATACGATCAAGACCGAAAGATATACCTACACCACTCATATTCTTTAATCCGAATATACCGGTAAGGTCGTCATATCTTCCGCCACCACCTATAGAGCCTATTTTAACTCCGGCAGGTGCCGAAACTTCAAATATCGCACCAGTGTAATAGTTAAGTCCGCGTGCCAGTGTTACATCAAGATCAAGAGTTGACTCTCCTAAGCCAATAGCAGCAACATTATCACATATAAAACGAAGTTCCTCAACTCCTTTTAAACCTTCTTCTGATGTGGCCAGTAGCTCGTTTAACTTATCCAGCTTTTCATTTATGCTTCCGGTAAAGTTAAATAACGGCTGTACTTTTTGTATTGCATCTTCACCAATGCCTTTTTCAAGCATCTCTTTTTTAACCCCGTCTTCACCTATTTTGTCAAGCTTATCAAGAGCAACAGTAAAGTCAATCAGTTTATCTTTAGCCCCAATAACTTCAGCAATTCCCGAAAGTATTTTACGGTTATTGATTTTAATAGTAACTCCGTTTAGTCCAAGCGACGTAAACACACCATCATAAAGCTGTACAAACTCTACTTCCTGCCATAACGATTTAGACCCTACAACATCAGCATCACACTGGTAAAATTCCCTGTAACGGCTTTTTTGAGGCTTGTCTGCTCTCCATACCGGTTGAATTTGGTAACGCTTAAACGGAAATACAATATCATTTTGATGCTGTACCACATAACGTGCAAAAGGTACAGTTAAATCATAACGAAGTGCTTTTTCAGATATTTGTGAAGCTACCTTAACACTATCTTTATTTTCCAGAAGTGCAGCATCAACTTTAGCAAGGTAGTCACCTGAATTAAGTATCTTAAAAATAAGTCGGTCTCCTTCTTCCCCATATTTCCCCATAAGGGTAGATGAGTTTTCGAAGGTAGGAGTCTCTATTGGCTGAAATCCAAAAGTCTCAAAATGATGCTTTATCGCCGATATTATATATTGACGCTTAGCCACCTCAGCAGGTGAAAAATCTCTTGTTCCTTTTGGAATTCCCGGTTTTTGTGCCATAGTAAATCTTATTTTTAATTTAAGTGCAAATATAATACAGTTTACCCTTTTTGGCTTACAGTTTATGTTTCTATTATAAGGTTTTGTAACGCTTTAAGCATACTTGGTAATTTTTACACCAAATAGCTAAAACAATTTATGTATTTTAGTGGCTAAATTGCAAAACCTATGTTTAGCCTGTTAAGGGAAAATACCAAAATCGCCTTTAGTTCCATTAAAACGCAACTGCTGCGCACCATACTTACCGTAATTATTATTGGTGTAGGTATATGGGCACTGGTAGGCATACTTGCTACCGTTAAGGTGCTTGAAAATACTATTACCGGTAACTTTTCGGCAATGGGAACCAATACCTTCTCCATCAGCCGTTATGACTTTTCCCAACAAATAAGACAAAACGACAGAACTGCGAAAATAAACCCGAATATTACCTATCCGCAGGCAAAATCATTTCAGGACAAATACCATTTCCCCGCTTCGGCAGTATCATTATCTTTTACCGCAGCGAGTGATATAGAGGTAAAATACGGTTCGGAAAAAACAGACCCTGAAATCAGCGTACTTGGTGTAGACCATAATTTTATGGGTAACTCCGGACTGGAAACAACACAGGGAAGAAACTTTACCACTTTTGACATACAAAATAACAACTATGTTTGTATTGTAGGTTCTGATTTTGAAAAAGGGCTTTTAAAAGATATTAATCCAATAGGAAAAACAATCTCTATAAGAGGCGCAAGATTTAAAGTAATAGGTGTATTAAAAGAACAGGGATCTACCTTTGGCAACAGGCAGGATTTAAGAGTTTTATTACCTATACAGGTAGCAAGATCGTTATTTACCGCTCCAAACATTAATTATGATATAAAGGTTAAAACCCAAAATAAGGATATGTTGGACGGTTCTATAGACGAAGCCACCATTACCATGAGAAGAGTTAGAAAACTAAACCCTGTAGAAGAAAATAATTTTGGTATTGCCAGAAGCGACGAATTGTTACAACGCCTGATGTCGCAAATCAACATATTAAATTATGCCGCATGGTGCATTGGTATTATTACGGTTTTTGGTTCTACAATAGCACTTATGAATATCATGCTGGTATCGGTAACCGAAAGAACCCGTGAAATTGGAGTGCGTAAATCTCTTGGTGCCAAAAAGAACACTATAGCGGGACAGTTTCTTACAGAAACCCTTATAATAAGCTTTTTGGGTGGATTATTAGGAATCGTATTAGGTTTACTAACCGGTTACGGAGCATCTATTGTAATGAAAGCCGCTTTTCCAATGCCTTGGGGAGCCACAATAGCTGCCTTAACCACTATTATAGTTGTTACTATAATATCGGGAGCTTACCCGGCTATTAAAGCTGCTTCGTTAGACCCGGTAGAGTCTTTACGATACGAATAATAAACTCTTTTAAACATCGCACGACACCATACGGTCGTTACCATAAATATCTTTTTTAAGGATAACGTTTTTGTACCCTTCTTCCTGAAGCATGGTAACAGTTTGTGGTCCTAAATACTGGTTTATCTCAAAATAGATTTTCCCGTTACCGGTAAGTGACCTGTCTCCCAGCTTAGCTATTTTTCTGTAAAAAAGTAATGGGTCATTATCATCTACAAAAAGAGCCAGGTGAGGTTCATACTGCAGTACATTATTCTTTATTTCCTGCTTTTCCAGATTGCGCACATAAGGCGGATTTGAAACGATAACATCAAAAGATTCCGGCAATGAGTCTGCCACAAGAATATCTTTCTCAATAAAGGTTACATCGGCCTCATTACGCACAGCATTACCTCTGGCTTTAGCCAACGCATCTTTAGAAACATCTATGGCATAGACCTTAGCCTGTGGCAGATTTTTAGCAAGAGTTATGGCGATACAGCCACTACCGGTACCTATGTCCAGTATTTTAATATCTTTCTTCCCTTTATTTTCATTGATAATCCATTCTACAAGCTCCTCCGTTTCAGGTCGTGGTATCAGGGTATTCTCATCAACAAAAAACTCAAGCCCATAGAAATGAGCATTACCAAAAATATACTGTATAGGCCTCTCCTGCTCCAGTTGAGTTAATACCTCATTCCATTTAACAAGTTCTACCCTATCCAGTTCGGCATTGCTGTTCATTGCCAAGTCAACTTTTTTCCAGCCTTTAAGTTCTTCAAGGCATATGTAAAAAAGACTCTCCGCTTCGGCTGCATCATAGGCTTTGCTTAGCGTATCTAAAAAAAAGGCGCGATATTCTCTAATGTTCATTTGTGTTTAGTTCTTTTATCATCCACACAGGGCACGAATTGTGTCCGGTATTACCCATTGGAGCATCCAGATATACAAAGCCTGACTTTTTATACAGTTTTTGTGCATCTTCCATATAAGGCATAGTTTCAAGATAACATTTTTTGAAACCAAAACCCGAAGCGCTTTCAAGACATTTTTTCATCATGAGGCTTCCTAAACCCAGTCCGCGTGCTTCAGCAAGAAAATACATCTTTTGCAGCTCGCATACATCAGCGGGTCCGTTCTCCAACGGTGCTATACCAGCACCTCCAATAATTTTGCCATTTTTCTCAATAACTAAGTAAACACTGTTATTTTGCGTATAAGTCTCAAACATACTGTCAAGTGACACATCGGCATATGCCGTACCCACCTTAGGCACATTGTGCTCTATAAGCACATCGCGTATTACTTTTGCCACCGTTTTATTGTCGGCAAGTGCTATTGGTCTGATGATAACTGAATCCATACTACAAAACTAACCAATAATGGATTTACGGCTGCACAAAACTTTGTAACTTTGATTTCTTACTACTTCATCGCCCATGAATCACGAAATATACATGCAGCGCTGCCTGGATTTGGCAGCAAACGGATTAAGAGAAGCAATGCCTAACCCATCGGTAGGTGCTGTTTTGGTATACAATGATACTATTATAGGAGAAGGACACACCTCTCCCTATGGCGGGCCCCATGGCGAAGTAAACTGTGTCAATTCGGTAAAGCCCGAAAACCAACACTTAATACCGCTTTCCACACTCTATGTAAGCCTGGAACCGTGCAGCCATTATGGTAAAACTCCGCCATGCTGCGACTTGATAATACGGGAACAGATAAAAACCATAGTAATAGGTACTACAGATCCGCATGAAAAAGTAGCAGGCAACGGTATACGTAAACTTAAAGAAGCCGGCAGGGAAGTGATTGTTGGCGTACTTGAAAAGGAATGCCGTGAATTTAACCGTCGTTTTTTTACTTATCATGAAAAAAAACGACCATACATTATTTTAAAATGGGCCGAAACAGCCGATGGTTTTTTGAGTCCGTTACCGGAAACGAGAAATAATGAAGATAAAAAACCCGTATGGATTACCAATACCTACTCCCGCCAGCTGGTTCACAAATGGCGCAGTGAAGAGATGGCTATAGTGGCAGGAACCACTACTGTTTTAGACGACAACCCTAAACTGGACGTGAGAGACTGGACAGGAAACAATCCAACACGTATAATTTTAGACAGAAAAAACCGAATATCTGATAATTATTTTGTTAAAAAACAAAAAATAAACACAATTATTTTGACAGAAAAAGAGAATTTACCTAATTTAGGGAATTTCCTTTTTGAAAAAATAAATTTTGATAGTAATCTCCCACAAACGATTGCTAATGTACTTTATAATTACAACTTACAGTCGGTTATAATTGAAGGCGGCAGGCAAACCCTGCAAACGTTTATTGATGCAAACCTGTGGGACGAAGCAAGGGTTTTTAAAGGTAAAACCCTTTTTCATGAAGGAACAAAAGCGCCGGCATTACAAGCCACAGCAAAAGAAAAGTACTTTGTACTCAATGACGAACTTTTAATTTTCAGAAATCATGATTAATACTATAATATTTGATTTTGGCGACGTTTTTATCAATAAAGATAATGAAGCCCGCGACAATGCGCTGAAAAAGCTGGGACTAAAAGAATGGACAGAAGAACTGGACCTACTGGAAAAAAAATTTGAAACCGGCAGAGTTAAAGAAGATGATTTTATAAGAGGAATTAAGGCTTATATACCAAATGCCGATCCAATTGCAATTAGAGAAGCATGGAATGCCGGTATTGGTGACTTCCCCTTACACAGATTGGAGTTTTTACAAAAGCTATCGGCAAACTATCGATTATTTCTTCTAAGTAATACCGACCCTATACATATAGAAAAATTTGAGCATGATGCTGGAGCATCATTCTACATGGATTTTTATCAGTGTTTTGAACGTGTATATTTCTCTCATGAAATAGGTGTTAGAAAACCGGAATCTGAAGCGTACACTTACATTATAAACAATCACGATATTCAGCCAAAACGCACACTGCTTATAGACGACAAAAAGTTTAACACTGATGCCGCCGAACTATTAGGCTTTAAAGTATGGACCATAAACCCGGAAATGGAGGATGTAACAGAGCTTTTCAATAAAAAAATCATTTCCCTCGAAGAGGTATAAAAAAACAGCACACATTGCTGTGTACTGCCTTTAAATAATTTTATATCTTGTTATTACTCTGCACTTTCTTCTTCTGCAGAAGTATCGGTTTTGATACCTATCAGAATTTTATCATAAGAATCTGTATAAAACAACAGGTTTCTTGTTTCAGGCAATCTGCCATCAAAATCATGCTGCATCAAATAGCAACTTACTTTATCAATCACTTCCTCATCATCCGGCACAATTACATAAAGGCTTATTTTTTGATCATCTCTTTCTATAAAACCTAAATTGATGTCGTATTTGTTATCAAAAAGCCCTTTTAAGGTTTCGATAATATCTGCAGCTAATTTTTTATCGTCATCAGAAAAGGTATAACCACCATTACCTATTTTTTTAAGCTCCATAGCCTGAAATGCCGACATTTCAACACCACAGTGTACTTTATTGGTTTTATCTTTTCCGCAACTTGTAAGAAATATTGCTACACTAAGGACAAAAATTGATTTAATAATATTTTTCTTCATAATAAAACAGTATTTGATGCGTTATAAAGATAAATAAAAAAACCCACCCCTATTGGCATAAGGATGGGAAAAATTGCTATGAAAAAGAAAAATCCACTAGTTACCTAGTGAATTTCAAATATATAAATTTATCTTAAATTACGAAAACATATCTTTAACTTTTTCAAAAAAAGATTTATCTGATTTTTCAGGACTAGGAGTAAAGTTTTCGTCAGTTAATGAATTTTCAAAAAACTGCTTTTGTTCTTTAGTCAGTTTTTTAGGTGTCCATACATTAACATGTACCAGTAAATCCCCGCTTCCGTAGCTGTTTATACTAGGTACACCCTTACCTTTAAGTCTCAATATTTTACCAGACTGAATACCTTCTTCAAGCTTAATTCTAACCTTTCCGTTTACAGTATCGATATCCTTATTAGTACCTAAAGCTGCCTCCGCAAAACTAATATAAAGATCCAAATGCAGGTTTTCACCTTCACGTTTTAATGTTTCGTGCTCTATTTCTTCAATAGCAACAATTAAATCACCAGGTATACTGTTGTTCCCCGGTGCATCGTTACCCTTGCCTGAAACTTTAAGCTGCATACCATCTGCAACACCTGCAGGTATTTTGATTGAAACGGTATCATCTTCCATTATCATACCCTGAGCATCGGCATGGTTTGGCTTAGATTCAATGATCTGACCGGTACCGCCACATGAGTGACAGCTTGAAGCAGTTTGCATTCTACCTAATATGGTATTAGTAACTTTCATTACCTGACCGGTACCATTACAGGTAGGACAGGTTTTAAAACTAACTCCATGCGCCTGTATTTTACGCTTAACCTTGATTTTCTTTTCTACACCGTTAGCAATCTCTTCAAGGGTAAGTTTTACTTTTATACGAAGGTTACTTCCTTTCATTCTGCGCTGGCCTCCACCACCACCGAAACCACCAAAGCCGCTAAATCCTCCGCCGAAAGCACTCCCGAAGATATCGCCAAACTGACTGAATATGTCATCCATATTCATACCACCGCCACCGCCAAAGCCACCATTTTCAAAAGCAGCATGACCATATTGATCGTAACGGGCTTTTTTATTAGGGTCACTAAGAATCTCATAAGCCTCAGCAGCGAGTTTGAAATTTTCCTCAGCCTCTTTGTTACCAGGGTTTTTGTCAGGGTGATACTCTATAGCCTTCTTTCGGTAAGCCTTTTTTATCTGCTCTGTAGTAGCAGTCCTTTCAATACTAAGTATTTCGTAATAATCTTTTTTCATCCTTGTGTTTGCTTTTTTCTGTTCCTTAAAATTAGTTACCTATAACCACTTTAGGGAAACGGATAATTTTTTCTCCAAGCTTGTAACCTTTTTCCACTACATCAACCACTTTCCCTTTAAGTTCTTCACTTGGGGCAGGTATTTGAGTAATAGCCTCTGCATAATCTGCATTAAAATCGTCACCAATTTTAATATCAACTAATTCAAGACCTTTAGATACTAACGTATCTTTAAGCTTATTATGTATAAGCTCTACTCCTTTTAGCATTACCTCATCCTCAGTTTTTGAAATTTGAGCCATCGCCCTGTCAAAATCGTCAAGTACCGGCAACATAGCCTGCAGTACTTCCTGATTGGCAGTTTTAAAAAGATCTATTCTTTCTTTTGATGTTCTTTTTTTATAGTTTTCAAATTCTGCAAACAGTCTTAAAAACTTATCTTTTTCTTTAGCCAGCTCTTCCTTAAGCTTCTCTTCTTCGGTTAACTCTTCGGCAGAGGCAATACCTTCATTTACTGTTTCTTCACTCTCATTAATCACATTTTCCTGTGTTAAATCTTTTTCAGCATTTTCTGAATTTTCCTGGCTCATATTTTTGAATATTTTCTTAAACATTATTATATAGTGAAAAACCGAATGCAAATGTATTGCCAAATAGATATAAATGTCAAATTGTCACATTTATTTTTTAAGGAATTTGTTTAGATTTGCATCTATTATTCATCTAATTAAAATAATATGAAAAACAAGTTTACCCTACTTATGTTATGTGCTTCACTTGCTCTAACTGTATCTTGTAAAAAAGATAATACAGAAAATGCAGAAACAACAGAAGCAGTTGAAGCTAAAGAAGCTACTGCTGAAGCCGTAAAATACAATGTTAACACTGAAGAGTCTGTAATTGACTGGACTGGTTCTAAACCAACAGGAAAGCATACAGGTACAATTAAAATCAGTGAAGGTGAGTTTGCCGTAAAAAATGATTCTGTTGAGTCTGGTAAATTTACTTTAGACATGAACTCTATCACTGTAACCGATCTTGAGGCAGGTAACGGTAAAGAGGATCTTGAAGGACACCTTAAAGGTTTAGGGAAAGAAGAAACCGCAGACCACTTCTTTAACGTAAACAAATACCCTACAGGTACTTTTGAAATTACAGGTATCACTCAGGAAGAAGGTAAAACAATGGTAGAAGGTAACCTTACACTTAAGGAAACTACTAAAAACATTAAATTCCCTGCAACTATTACAGTTACTCCGGAGGCTGTTACTCTTGTAAGCGAAAGCTTTAAAATTGACAGAACTTTATGGAAAGTAAACTACTCATCTAAAAGTATATTTGACAACCTGGGTGACAAATATGTAGATGATGAAATTGAAATTAAAGTAAATGTAAAAGCTGCTAAATAATAGCTTTTATCATTAAAAATAAAAACCTCCTGCGAAACAGGAGGTTTTTTTATTTTACTAATTCGTTAGCTATTGCTTTTTCTAACGATAGGAATTTAAACTGATACCCTGTCGCTATTATTTTTTTTGCGCTGACATTCTGACTTGTAAACATTAGCATACTCATATCCCCAAGCATCATTTTCATTATAAACTTAGGCACATTAGGCATAAAGTAAGGCTTTTTTAAAACCTTAGCCACACATTTTACCAAATCATTTTGACTAACAGGATAAGGAGCCACGGCATTGAATACACCCTCCATTTCATTATTCAATACATAGAAAAATATCTCTACCAAATCCTCTATATGAATCCAGGATTGTATTTGCTTACCCGAACCAAACGCTGAGCCCACGCCATAACTAACGGGCTTTGCCAGCTCTGCAAGCATACCGCCTTTAGCCGAAAGCACAAGTCCAATTCTTATTTTGGCTACCCTTATTTTTAGTTCTTTAATACTGTTTACCGCTTCTTCCCACTTTTCAACTACCTTTCCAACGAAAGAATCGTCTACCCCTGTATTATCTTCAGAGTAAACCTCATCCATACTGTCTGGGTATATTCCTATTGCCGATGCACTTATAAACTGGTGCACATTATTCTCCTTGCTCTTAAGTAAATCATAGAGCATATTTGTAGTTGCAGTCCTGCTGTTTAATATTTCTTTTTTATAACTCTCTGTCCATCGTTTAGCGATAGGAGCACCTGCCAGATGAATTATAACATCAACTCCATTAATACAATCCTCATCTATAACTCCTTTTTCAGGATTCCAATAAAACCCTGAATAAGAATCATCTTTTCTTATTTTGCTTTTTGATGTGGTAAGATAGTTTATTTGAATACCTCTGTTAAGCAGTAAAGAAACCAGTTCGTTTCCTACTAGCCCGGTAGCACCGGTTATCAAAACTCTCATAGTTGCTTTTTTAACAAAGTTAAAACCTGATTATTTAAATAAAAGTTAAACAAAAAAGCTTTAACTGAATTTTGTGATTTTATCCTTACAAATTATTTAACCTTAATACTCCATTCAAACTCCATTTGAGAGACCTGATCTCCTGCCTCATCTGTCCCTATTGACTTCATCCAGAAGGTTTGCCCCTCTCCCGTTTCAATAGCTTTATGAATCATCTCCTCGATAAGGTTACCATCATTACTGGTAAAGGTTATAAGTCCCTTAGCCTTTTTGGTAAAATTCCCTTTATTGTTTGCTACGAGCATTGATATTTTTTTACCGCTATTTTGTATATGATACATTACTAGGGCTCCTGTAGTTAATTCGGCAGCCATAGCCTGAACGGCAAAATACATAGAGTTAAACGGATTTTGGTTCATCCAGCGGTGCCTTACTTTTACTACGCACTGCTCTTTTGTAATGTGTTTTACCCTCACCCCACATAAATAGGCCGAAGGTAATTTTACCATTAAAAAGGTATTGAGTTTAGATGGTGTGAAGTTCATAGTAGTTGGTTTACATGCGAATATAACAATTAAATAGTGAATATTCTATCTTTTTTGATTTGTTAAAATTATGTTAATTTTAGGTACTTTGTATTGCACAATACCTTCTTTTAAACATATATTTGCATAGAATATTAATAGACATACCCATATACTATGGAAACCACAGCAAACCGAAACACAGCCATATTGATGCAACTTAGTGCATATACTCAGTATTTTATACCGTTTGGAAACTTTATATTCCCTACGTTAATATGGAGCCTTAAAAAGCAGGATTCAAAATTTGTAGACTATAATGGTAAACAAATAATAAACTTTCAGCTTAGTCTTTTTCTATACTCATTACTACTTATCATTATAGCCATACCACTTTTACTATATACTACACTAAGTGATTTAAGCTTTAATGCTGTTAATGAACTTCATTTTGTACACCAACAGTTTAGTGCCAAAAAAATAACTGGCATTGCAACCATAGCTATATTAGCAGTACTAATCCTGATAGCAATGAAAGTTTTGGAATTCTTTTTAATAATGTATGCATCAGTAAGAAACAGTAACGGGGAAAATTACAATTACCCTTTGACAATAAAATTTATAAAATAAACAAATCAGCCAACCCTATTTCAATCATCATCAATCATCAATCATCAATCATCGATCAAAAAATGAACAGTTCAATTAAAACACAGGAGTCTTATGAACATTGAAAACACAAAGGCGCAAATGCGTAAAGGGGTACTGGAATTTTGCATCCTTTCCATTTTAAAAGAGAAAGATGCTTATACATCAGAAATTCTTGATACCTTAAAAAACGCAAAGATGCTGGTGGTAGAGGGCACAGTTTACCCTTTACTTACCAGGCTTAAAAACGACGGACTTCTAAGCTATCGCTGGGAAGAATCAACATCGGGGCCACCAAGAAAATACTACGGTTTAACCGATGAAGGCAAAGAATTTTTAAAAGAACTAAGTATCACCTGGACAGAATTGTCCGACGCAGTAAACGTAATCACAAGTCAAAACTCACAGTCATGAACAGAACAGTAAGTATAAATTTAGGAGGCTTTTTCTTTCATATAGACGAAGATGCCTATCAAAAACTAAATCGTTATTTTGATGCTATCAAACGATCTCTGTCTCCGGACGGCAAAGAAGAGATCATGAATGATATTGAAGCCAGAATTGCGGAGCTTTTGTCTGACAAAATCAAAAACGACAAACAGGTTGTAGGCACTAGAGAAATAGACGAAGTTATTGCTATTATGGGACAACCGGAAGATTACAAGATAGATGAAGACACCACAGGAAGCTCATCATCATATTCGGGCAGTACCTACTATAATCCGGAACACAAAACAAGGAAGTTTTACCGTGACGGAGAATCAAGCATTATTGCGGGTGTATGTGCGGGTATTGGGCATTACTTCAGGATAGATCCGTTATGGGTAAGAATAATCTTTATCATTTCTCCATTTATTTCATTCGGTACCAGCTTACTGGTTTATATCCTGCTTTGGATACTTATACCAAAAGCCATTACCACTACCGAAAAACTTGAAATGAAAGGCGAACAGATAAACATCTCCAATATCGAAAAAAAGGTTCGTGAGGAAATAGACAGTATTTCCTCAAAACTTCAAAATGTAGACTATAATAAACTGGGAAACGATGCAAAAACCGGAGCCGAAAGAATAGGTAACGGTATAGGCAGTGTATTTATGGCTATTTTTAAAGCCATCTCAAAAGTAATTGGGGCTATTATACTTATATTTTCAGCCATAACACTTGGGGGGCTAATAATATTCTTTTTCACAGTTTTGTTTACATCAGCCTTACCCGGGGGACCGTGGCATGATGTTATGAACTTTGCTAATTATACCGAGGTGCCATTATGGGTTTTAGCTTTAATTGGGCTACTAACTATAGGTATACCGTTTTTCTTCCTGTTCCTTTTAGGCCTTAAAATACTGGTAGAAAATCCTAAACCTATAGGCAATGTTACCAAATATACTTTATTAGGAATATGGCTTATTTCTATTGCTTTCTCAATATATTTAGGTATCAGGCAGGCTACCGAAGTGGCTTATGATGGTAAAGTCATGAAAAAAGAACTGATACTGATTAGTCCTACAGATACTTTGAACATTAAATTTAGGTTCAATGAGTTTTATGCCAAAACTGTAGACCGCAATACTGATTTCAGAATTACACAGGACACAATGGGGAATAACCTTATATTCTCAAACAGTGTACAGTTATTCTTTATGAAAACAGATGCCGAAACTCCATACCTACAGGTTGAAAAAGTGGCCGAAGGAGGCTCTATAAGCGACGCTAGAGAAAGAGCTGAAAAAGTTAACTATAATTTTGATTTAGAAGGAAATAAATTAACTTTAGACAATTATTTGGTTACCGATTTGAAAAACAAATTCAGGGGTCAAAGAGTTAAGATATATGTATATCTACCGGAAGGTACTATTATAAATGCTGACAGAAGCATCAGGCACTACCACAGGAGCGATTACTCATTGTACATTCCTTATAATGATGAAAGTCATTTGTATCAGTTAAATGGTGATGATCTTAACTGTCTTGACTGTCCTGAAGAAGAAGTTAACGATGAGGGAACCGAAGAAGACAAGAATCTTGAAGCTCATGGTCATATAGAAGTATCTAATGGCAGTACTGATATAAGTATCCAGATAAAAGGCAAACAAAAAGACACAATCAATTAAACCAGCTAAAAAAAACAGAATTATGACAAAAATTATAACCCATATCACAAAAGCCGTTATAGCCGTAGTGACCGCTTTATTATTCTCATCCTGCGGATTTGGTATAAACGGAGACGGTAACGTTGTAACCACCGAAAGAAATGCCGATGGCAATTTCACATCGGTATCAGGTAACCGCGGACTCGAAGTTGTTATTGAACAGGGAAACCAAAAAAAAATAACTGTTGAAGCCGACGAAAATTTACAGGAACACATATCTACAAAAATTGAAGGCAGCGAACTTGTTATCACAACCGATGTAGGTATACAAAAAGCAACTTCTAAAAAGGTTATAGTTACCATGCCGGTTATAGAAAGAATAGCTTCATCATCGGGTGCTAATATTATTAGCAAAAACACTATTAAAAGTGAAAACCTGAGTTTATCTTCCAGCAGTGGCAGTCAGCTTGAAGTAAGCATAGAAGCTGTAAATGTAAGAGCCGAATCAAGTAGCGGAAGCTCCCTTAAAGTAAAAGGAAAAGCTCAAAAACTGGAAGCTGATGCTTCAAGCGGAAGTAACCTTAATGCTAAAGACCTAGCGGTAAACGCTGCAAACGCCGAAGCTTCAAGTGGTAGTTCGGTTTTGGTTAACACAAGTACTAGTCTTGATGCCGAAGCATCAAGCGGAGGATCGGTATTATTTGCAGGAAATCCTGCAACAGTAAATAAAAATACTTCTTCGGGGGGCACTGTAAAACAGGATTAACCTCCCGGCCATTTCTAAAAAACACTGCTGACCACAGTGTTTTTTTTATTTCCTCATCAATCATCAATCAAAAAACTACCAGTCATGAAAAAATTAATCATCCTTATTGCTGCATTAACAACAGGCATTGTTACTGCTCAGGACAAATTCCCCGAAACACAAAAAGAACTGGAAATTAAAATAATTGCATTAGATAGCCTGGCATTTGAAGCCTACAACACCTGTGACCTTGAAAAGTCGAGAACTTTTTTCACTGACGATGTAGAATTTTATCACGATAAGGGAGGTATTAGTAAAGGCTGTGATAAGCTGATGGAAAATATGCGCAAGCACATTTGCAACGGTTCACAAAAAATACTGCGTAAGCCAATACTAAGCACTTTTGAAGTATATCCTATGTTTGGATATGGAGCCATACTTAGTGGTGACCACGAATTCTATATTGTAGAAAACGGTGTGGAAAGAAAAACCGGAACGGCAAAATTCACTCACTTGTGGATTTTGGAAAACGGAAAGTGGAAAATGTCGCGCATACTTAGCTATGAGCATAAACCCGCAGAATAAATTATACTTTACTACGTTATAACACCGGTCATCGCCGGTGTTTTTTTATATATTTGCGACAAACCGTTTCTAAATAATAATATGAAAAAGTTTATAATAATCGTATTCTCTGTACTGCTTAGCACAGCAGCTTTCGCCCAGCGTAAAGACAAAATAAAAGGAACCAAAAATGTTACTGTCTCCCAAAGGGAAGTAACAGCTTTTGAAAATATTGAAGTGGAAGATAACATAGAAATCTTTCTTGTTAAAGGTGCCGGAGAAGGTATTGAGATTGAAGCAGACGACAACCTGCACGAAGTTATTCAAACAGATGTAAACGGAAGTACACTAAGGATATTCACCTCTAAAGATGTTACCCGTTTTGACAAGTTTATTGTTAGGGTAACCTATACCGAAAATCTTAAAAGTGTTACGGGCAGGCATGAAACTGTTATCAATGCCCTTGCCGACCTTGAGGTAGATACTATTACCGTTAAAAACTTTGATTACTCTAAATCCTACTTAAACGTAAAAACTTCTAATTTTAGCTTATATCTTAATGATAAGACCAAAGCCGAAATAAATTATAAAGGAAATGATTGTGTTTTTGAGTTAAGCAAAAAAGCTAACCTCAAGGCGCTGGTTGCAGCATCAAACTCTTCTAAGTTTGACTTATATCAGGAAAGTGTAGCAGTAATTGAAGGCGATGCTTTAAACGCTTTGTTAAGAGTAGACAACAGCGCTTCGTTTACCGGAGCTAAATTTACGGTTAAAAATCTTGAACTGGTTGCAGAAGGCTATTCAAACACAAACGTTATGGCAGCCGAAACAGCTATAATCACTGCCAAAGGAAAAGCCGAAATAGGCTTTTATGGAGACGCCAAAATAGAACTTAAAACTTTTGCCGACAGTGCCTCTATTTACAAGAGACAGCTATAAAAGTAAAACATCTATAAAACAAAAAAGCAGTGCTGTTGCACTGCTTTTTTTATCTCATTATAATGACTATTAATGATTATCAAGTGTTGCAAGGTAACGCTCTGCATCAAGAGCTGCCATACAACCTGAACCGGCTGCTGTAATAGCCTGTCGGTACTCTTTATCCTGAACATCTCCGGAAGCAAATACACCCGGCAGGTTTGTTTTGGTAGATTTACCCTGAGTGATAAGGTAACCTGTTTCATCCATATCAAGCTGACCTTTAAAAATATCGGTATTTGGTTTGTGACCAATAGCAATAAATAAACCTGTTACAGGGATTTCGGTTTTCTCACCTGTTTGGTTATTTACTGTCCTTAAACCTTCAACAACCTGCTCACCAAGCACCTCATCAACTTCTGTATTATAAAGTACGGTTAGGTTAGGAGTATTTTCAACGCGGTGTTGCATTGCTTTTGAAGCTCTCATGAAATCTTTTCTTACAAGCATAGTAACATTTTTACAGATGTTAGCAAGGTAAGTAGCCTCCTCGGCAGCAGTATCTCCTGCCCCTACGATAGCCACATCCTGACCTCTGTAAAAGAAACCGTCACAAACCGCACAGGCAGAAACTCCACCACCCCTAAGGCGTTGCTCACTTGGTAACCCAAGATATTTAGCCGTAGCCCCTGTAGAGATAATTACAGTTTGTGCATGTACTTCCTTGTTATTATCAATGGTAGCTTTGTGCCATCCGCCATGTTCTTTACTAAGTTCAATAGCGGTAACCATCCCTATACGTACTTCTGTACCAAAGCGCTCAGCCTGCTGTTGTAGCTGCACCATCATGGTAGGTCCGTCAATACCTTCAGGGTATCCCGGGAAATTATCAACTTCTGTAGTTGTGGTTAACTGACCTCCAGGCTCCATACCTGTATATATAACCGGATTCATATCTGCCCTTGCTGCATAAATAGCCGCAGTATAACCTGCAGGACCTGAACCGATGATAAGACATTTTATTTTTTCGATAGAATCAGACATAGTTTTAACTGTTAGTTTTAATTCAAAGAGTTGCAAATGTAAGTTTTAATTAAAAAAATAACTACACTTATATATCAGATTTGACTATGCAAAAATAAATTTTCGCTATAGGCTTTGAAAATTGATTTTTAGTAGTATATTTGCAACCTCTTAACCGAGAAACGGGGTGTAGCGTAGCCCGGTTATCGCGCCTGGTTTGGGACCAGGAGGTCGCAGGTTCGAATCCTGCCACCCCGACAAAAAGCTTCAGTGAAAACTGGAGCTTTTTTTATTTTAATCACCTTACAAAATGTATACAGTATATATAATCTACAGCTTGTCTAAATCCAAATACTACGTCGGTCAGACAAATAATATTGACGACAGGATTAAAAGACACAATAATAAACAATCCTTATCAACAAAAAATGGAGTCCCTTGGAAACTTATCTACACTAAAAAATTACAAACACGCTCTGAAGCTGTTTTACTGGAAACAAAAATTAAGAAAAGAGGAGCTAAAAGATACCTTCAGGATATAAATTTCAACTATGAAATATAGCGTACAACGGAAAATGCGTCCCGCTTAAGGCGGGAAGGTCGCAGGTTCGAATCCTGCCACCCCGACAAAAAAGCTTCAGTGAAAACTGGAGCTTTTTTTATTTTAATCGTTTTTAAAAGCCTTACTGCTCAATAACTGTTTCGCTTTGTTTTTAACACCTTTCCCTGCACCGCGTTGCAATAATTCTTCTACAACTTCTTTAGAGATATCTTTATGATCTAAAATCAACTCCTGAAGTTTTTTATGGTTAGATGCTATGATGCTTGCTGTAATCTCTTTCGTTAAACCATTAGCTAACAAATTCTGCCTCATAGACTCATTAGGTTCATCTACAACGCCTGGTTTTAATAAAATACGAGTATCAATATATGGTTTTAAAGTAAAAAGTAAATCATTCAGCTTTTCTACTAACTCCAGTCGGTTTTGGGTTGTAAATTCCAGTTCAGGAGCTTCCCAAACACCTTCATACTCCATTGTATTTGTTATACTGTTAAATTTTGGCAATAGTAAAATAACCTGTAGTTGGTATGCACCGTTAATATCGGCTTCCGGCTGCCAGCATACATCAATAGCTTTTAATCGTGTTGTTGAATTTACCAGCAGTAAACTACCTGTAAATTCATGTATAGTTTCTTCCGTCGGATCTGTTTCGGTTAACAAATTCCATTCTACCGACCAACCCGATGGTATTTTTAATGGCTGAAGATTCATTTATAAAAATTGATTGATAAAATCTTTTATATCTCTATTTTTTGCTATTAAAGGAAAAGTATGAGAAACATAACAAAATAAATAGTGATAATTAATCATTCTGCCTCTAAAAATAAAAAACTACAATGAAAACCTGAACTTTTTACTTTATTGTTTTTAAACTTATGCTAATATTTTAATTTTACAACAGCTCTCACAAACACCTTACATACCTAAACCAACCAAAAATGACACTTAACGAAGTTATTATTAATCACCTGAAACAAGTAAGACGAAGGAGTATTATTCTTTGGGAAAGCCTCCCTAAAGAATATTACAACTGGAAACCTGATAATGATGCCATGACAGCAATAGAGCTAATACGTCATGTATTACAGGCTGACTACGGATGGAATATAATAATTAATCAGGGAGACATGACAAACTATACAACACCATGGGAAAGTCTTCCTTATACAAGCGTACAGGATGAGCTTGAATTTGCATTACCTCATCGCCAAACGTTTTTAGATAGTATTAAAAAGTTTACCCAAAAAGAACTTGAAGAAACACAAATAATACATCCCGGTAACGGAGAAAAAAAGAACCTTGCAGCATATTTACTTCGCATAGGTTATCATGAATCTGTTCATGCAGGTCAGTTTCTTTCCTATTTAAGAGCAATGGGTATAGATCGTCCTTTTATATGGGATTAAACTAATCTTTACTATTTTTGCCGCCCTCTAACAAAATCCAACATGAATACTTTCCCTGTAACAAGATCCATCCTTAACGCAAAAGAGCTTGGCGACTATATCATTTCGCAATATGATTTAGACAACAGCACAGGTTGTTCTCTTTTCCGTACCGGAATGAATCATACCTATATGTTAACAGATAACAGTACCAAACACGTACTTAGGTTATATTGTCATAACTGGCGCACTAAACAGGAAATTGAAGAAGAAATAAGCCTGCTTTTATCTTTAAAAGAAAAGGGACTGGACATCTCCCACCCTGTTCCTGATGCAAACGGCAATTACATTCAGGAAATAAACACACCCGAAGGAATTCGCTACGCAGTTGTATTTTCATTTGCTGAGGGAGGGAAAGTCCGCTTTATAGACGAAGACACCTGTTTTTACATCGGTACGATAATGGGTAAATTTCATCAGGCAACAAAAAGTAAAACCTATAAGCGAATTAATTATAATACAGAAATACTTACCGAACTACCGTACCAATATGCTAATGCCTATTTTCATGAAGATCTTCCTGAAATGCAGTACCTAAAAGCTTTGGGTAACGACATAAAGCAACTGTTTAAACAAATACCTTTGGAGCAGGGTGTGGTACACCTGGATATGTGGTACGAAAATATGGCGATTACTAATGAGAATGAAGTAACGGTATTTGATTTTGACTTTTTTGGCAACGGACCACTTATATTAGACGTAGCATACTTTTGTAAACACCTGTTTATTATTGAACCGAACAAAGAGGTATATAGCAAAAAAGTCCAGGCTTTTATAAACGGATATCAAAGTATAAATCCACTTTCACAGCAGGAACTGAATATTATTCCTCATGCAGCAGCTGCGGTTTTTATTTTTTATCTGGGCGTACAGTCACAACGTTTTGACTGGTCTAATATTTTCCTGTCGGAAAACTACCTTAAAATGTATGTAGGCAGGATTCAAAGCTGGATGAAATATCAAAAATATTAACTAGTCCCATTTTTGCATTATATTTTTTTGCCAAAGTTTTTTAGCATAATCCAAAAACTCTTTAGACCCCTTCTCAAATGCAGAATCAAAAGTATAATCTCCACCTATATAATACTTTTTACCTTTTTTATCTGTTCCTCCAAAAACCTTATTCTCTCCACGTATAGCATATTTTTGCCCATCTTCATACATTATTATTTTCATAATGCATGGACTCACATCTCCGTGGCATGCCTTTTTATACATTAACCACACTTCGGCTATACCATCATTATCAAGGTCGGTTACAGGGAATGTATCTTTAAAAAATTTTGCCTCTATATCCACAGGACAATCACTTATATAATCGTAAACCTTCCATAACAATTTCACAGTATCTTTTTCAACCAGATAATGGTAAGCAAAAACCTCTGCATCATAACCATCATTATAGTCGTGTGTATATTTTTCACTTACATGTATACCTGTTTCGGTACGCACCACAATGTTATCCCCTATACCGTCAGTCCACTTAACAGCATCAAGAAATTTACCTTCAAACAAAATACCTTTTGGCAATGTTTCTTGATTAATAAACTTTACATCAAAACTATTTTGGGAGTATGCCTGTACGAAAACCAAAAAAGTAAAAACAATTAAAAACCTATAAATCATATACAGCTATAAATAAATTTTAGTACTAAGTTATAAAGAATAAAATCACAGCAGTTTAAACTTTAAAAATAATTTCAATCAACTTTAATTATATAATTACATAAGAAAAGACCTATTTTTGACATCACACTTTACAAAACCAACAAAATGAAATTTTCAAACCAATTAGTATTACTATTTACTGCATTATTATTAATTAACTGTTCTAAAAAAGAAGACGTTTGCCATATACACGGCACTGTTGTTGACACTGACACTGAGTCTGTAATACTCGTAAGACCCTATGAAGACTTAACTGAGCCTGCTATAGAGATACCAGTTATTGATGGTAAATTTGAGTATATAGCCCACATAGAAAACCCTGAAGGCTATCAGCTTTTTTCAGGTAAAGCAAAGGAGACGAGAAGAGGTCAATTTACATTGATATTCCTTGAAAACGCAGATATAAATATTACTGTACATTCAGAAGAAAATTTTGATAAAAACACAGTAGAAGGAGGGCCATTAAATAAAGAGTATAAAACAATTAATGCTGAAGCTGAAAAGCTTAGTCAAGAGTTAGAAAAGCTTAGGAAAGAAGGAAACTATATGACAAAAGCATACCTCAATGCTCTAAACAATGAAAATAATTCCAAACATAAAATGGACAGTCTAAGAAGCCTCGATCAAGTATATACTCCTAAAGGAAAGGCTTTTAATGAAAAAGCTTCAAAAATTTATGAAAGTAAAATAAAATGGGCAGAAAACAATCCTTCCTCTATTGTTTCCTATTATCTGTTTTTAGAAAATATATTAATCCAAGACATTATTGACGTTAACAAAACCTACAAGCTTTACGAAAAGTTATCAAATAACTTTCCTAACCATCCTTATAATGAGGTAGCACTTAATCTTATAAAAGGAAAAAGTATTAAAGCAGGCAAAAAATTTATAGACTTTACAGCACCTGATTTGAACGGTAACCCAATAACACTATCAACCCAAATTGAAGGAAAAGTAGCTTTACTTGATTTATGGGCAACTTGGTGTTCCCCTTGTATTGCAAAAAGCAAGAGCATGGTACCTGTATATAATGATTATAAAGACAAAGGGTTTACCGTAATTGGCGTTGCAAGAGAAAAGGATGATACAAAAAGACTTACTGAATTTCTTGAAAAAGAAAAATGGCCTTGGCAACAACTGGTCGATTTAGACGGAGAAAATAAAATATGGCAAAAATACGGTATCCCAAACAGTGGAGGAGAACTAATTCTTATTGATAAAACCGGAACTGTTTTAGCAGTAAACCCAACAGCCGAAGAAGTAAGGCAACATTTAGAAAAAACACTCAACTAATACATTTAAAAAGACCTCCCTTACTCAGGAGGTCTTTTTTATTAAAACATATCTACAAAACATTCACTACCTTTGAATTTTGCAAACAACGGTAGTTATGAAAACCATTAAAAACACATCGCTCGAAGAATTCTATAAAGAAGCCGTAAACTTTACCGGCAAGGATTTAGATACTCTTTTACCTCCGGGTATAAGTAAAGAGGTAGGGCATTTTAATGTGTTTGATATTTCGGAAACCATAAAACAGGTAAAGCAAAAAAATGTAATGCCTTATAATAGGAGAGCCTATTACAAAATAAGCCTGATTAGAGGAAAAAACCGCGCCGAGTATGCCGATAAGGTAATTAACGTTGAGAAAAATGCCCTGCTGTTTGCCACACCAAAAGTGCCTTACCACTGGTATCCGTTAGACGAAAATCAGGGAGGATTATTTTGTGTTTTCACCCATGAGTTCCTAATCAAAAATAAAAGCGGATTGGTAATAGATGATCTGCCAATATTCCAGTCGGGTGGGTATCCTGTTTTTGAAATAGATGATGCAATGGCAGATGAAATAGAACTCGTTTTCAGGAAGATGCAAAAAGAAATCAATTCTAATTACGAATTCAAGTACGACCTGTTACGCAACTACCTTACAGAGCTTATTCATTACGGGCAAAAACTACAGCCTGCCTCTACCCTTCGGTCAGAGCAAAATGCATCAACACGTATCATTTCTCTTTTCATAGAGCTTTTGGAACGCCAGTTCCCTATAGAGTCTCCTACCCAAAAACTACAATTACGCACAGCAAAAGAGTACGCCGAACGGCTTGCCATACACGTAAACCACCTCAACAAGGTGCTAAAGGAAAGTACGGGTAAAACCACTACCGATATTATAACCGGACGTATTTTACAGGAAGCAAAGATTCTTTTAAAGCAAACCGACTGGAACGTATCTGAAATTGCCGATAGCCTGGGCTTTGAAGAGGTAGCTCATTTCTCTAATTTCTTTAAAAAACAAACCTCACTGGCTCCGCTTACCTTTAGATCATAACCCTATATTTGAATTTTACAAATAACCGATTGATGTTTGCAAACCGCACCGTAGCTTTTTGACGGAACTTTGTACCATAAAATAATAACAACTAAAAATTGAGTTTATTAATATGGAAACAAGAACCAAAATAGCTATAGTTACAGGCGGTAGCCGTGGCTTAGGAAGAAACATGGCAATTAGCCTTGCACAAAAAGGAATTGATGTAATATTTACTTATAACAGCAATAAAGAAAAAGCTGATGAGGTAGTTGCAGAAATCAAATCATTGGGACAAAAAGCTATTGCCTATCAGCTAAACACTGCCGATATATCATCTTTTGAAGGTTTTATTAAAGAGGCTACCAAGCATCTGGAGGAAAATACAGGAAGTCCTAACTTCGATTTTCTTATTAACAATGCAGGTACAGCATTATATTCCAGCTTTGAAGACACTACCGAAGAACAGGTAGATGAGGTTTTCAACATTCATTACAAAGGAGTGTTTTTCCTTACACAAAAGGCATTACCTTATATCAATGAGGGAGGGCGTATTATAAATATATCTTCCGGACTGGCTCGTTTCTCTTTTAACGGATCATCTGCCTATGGATCTATGAAAGGTGCTATCGAAGTACTTACAAGATACCTTGCTAAGGAATTAGGTCCGCGTAAAATTGCTGCTAACATTGTAGCTCCGGGTGCTATTGAAACCGACTTTGGCGGTGGCCATGTAAGAGACGACAAAGAGGTTAACAATCAAATAGCTTCTGTTACTGCCTTAGGGCGTGTAGGCTTACCGGACGATATTGGCGGAGTAGTTGCCTTTTTATGTACCGACGAAGCCCGTTGGATAAACGGACAGCGTATAGAGGTATCGGGCGGTATGATGCTGTAAAACATAATTTCTTTATTTTAGAATGAGCCGGACGAACGTCCGGCTTTTTGTTTATAAAAATTTTCTATCTTTAAATACATCACTCCTGTTAACCAACCAATACCAACATGGAAGAACTAAACTGGCTGAAAATCCTTATATCGGTTATTGCTGCAATCGGGTTATTTACTCATAGTCTTGAAGGCTTTTCAGACACTTTAAAAAGTGAAGCCAACTCAAAGATAAAATCACTGCTTACAACCCTGTCACACTCCAAAATAAAAGCTTTTTTACTGGGGTTTGTAGGCACCACTCATACAGTCCAGTAGTGCAGTAATTTCCATAGTGGTTTCGTTTGTAGACTCGGGGGTATTACTGTTTTAGAGTTCCTTGCCTATACTTTTAGGGAGTAACTTAGGTACAACAGTTACAGCATGGCTGGTTTCCTTCCAAATGGAAGCACTGGGCATTATACTGCTTGCCTTAGGTTTTGTAATGGGGTATTTCCCCGAAAGGATAAAACTGTATTCCAAACCCGTATTTTACATGGGACTTATACTTTTTAGTCTTGAGCTGATTAGCATGAATCTCACCCCTATTAAAGACAGTCCTGATTTGATAGACTTCCTTGGCTACGCTTCAAATCCGTTCATAGGAATATTGTACGGTATTGTTATTACAGCTATTTGCCAGTCAAGTTCGGTTACCGTTGGTTTAACTATAATATTATGTTCTCAGAATATTTTAGGACTCGATAGCGCTATAGGTATCATTGTAGGTTCTAACATAGGTACAACCACCACAGCCTTTATAGCATCGTTAAAACTTGGTAAAGTAGCCAAACAAACGGCATTGGCTAACCTTGCCTTTAATGCTATAGGCGTAGTGATATATTTACCGTTTTACAAACTGTTTGAAAACCTCATATTAAGCATATCATAAAGCATTACTTATCAGGCAGCACTGGCACATTTAATATTCAATTTAATTATCGCTATTGTATTATTGCCGGTTTGCCATCAGTTTGCATCATTGTTTAAACCTAAAGGAGAAATGTTACCCTAACCTTACATAACTATGGTTTTGAATATTTAAGCTAAATTTGCAGAAATTATCAAGAATCATGTCTGTTACTACCCACAATACATTACCCTCTACATCAGAGTTACTGCAAAAGCCTTTATATGTTTTTGCTTTGGAATCAGAAGCTACACATGAGTTTAAAGATGTAAACACCCTTTTTGTAGGCATAGGTAAACTAAACGCTATGTATAACCTAATGAAGAGCATACACGACAGCAAGCCTTCAATCATAATAAACTTGGGTTCAGCAGGGAGCACTTTACATAAAAGAGGCGATGTAGTTTGTTGCACTAATTTTGTACAGCGTGACATGGATGTAACCGCACTGGGTTTTGAAAAGTACCAAACGCCTTTCTCTGTACATTTACCTGTATTGGAATATGGTATTAAAATAGAAACCTTACCTCACGGGATATGTGGCACCGGAGACAGTTTTGTAATGAATCATAACACCGAAGATTACAATGTAATAGACATGGAAGCCTACCCGTTAGCACTTATAGCCAAACAGGAAAACATTCCGTTTTTATGTCTGAAATACATTTCAGACGGAGCCGATGACACCGCTGCGGTTGACTGGCCCGAAATGGTAAAAAATGCTGCCAAAGCACTAAAGCTTACACTAAACAATATCATTACAGAATAAAAAAAAACGGGGCTTATAGCCCCGTTTTCCTTAAACAAAATCACAAATGCAATTCTCTAATTGGTGATTGGTATGAATCGAACAGCCGTACCTCCACCCGGAGCTAAATTCAGGTCAAGAACAGAAGTACTGTTAACCGTCATTACATCTATACTTACCGGATAAGGGTTTTCTTTATAATCAGCACCTTCACCATCCCTGTATATTTCTGCCTTATAAGGCACTCCCTGTTTCAGGAAGTTTAACGGAACGGCTATTTTACGTGCATCACTGTTAGTTATAGAACCTAAAAACCATTCTTCACTATTGCGATCCTTACGGGCAATAGTTACATATTCCCCAATTTTGGAATCTAGTACTTTACTCTCTTCCCAATTGCACGGAACATCTTTAATAAACTGGAACTCTGCCCTACCCTTATAATTTTCAGGTAAATCGGAAGCCATTTGTAGCGGGCTGAATAGTACCACATACAAAGCAAGCTGCTTTGCAACCGTAGTTTGAACCATCGCTTTGTTTGGCGTTTCGTAATCAAAGTTAAAGTTACCCGGAGTAAAGTCAAACGGACCTGCAAGCATTCTTGTAAACGGCATAATGGTAGTATGCTCGGGAGTATTACCTCCGTCTGCCGACCATGCATTGTACTCCTGTCCTCTTGCTCCTTCCTGAGCCATCAGGTTAGGATACGTACGCCAAAGCCCGGTTCCTTTTACCGGTTCGTGGTTATCAATCATGATATGATGTTTCGCAGCTGTTTCTATCACTTTTCTGTAGTGACGCACACCAAACTGACTGTCATGCCATTCTTTTTTATCAAGATACTTGTTTACATATCCTGTTTTTACCGAATTAACACCAACCTTATTGTAAAGGCTGTATGCATCTTCCAGCTGGCTTTCATAGTGACTTGCTGCACCTGCAGTTTCATGATGCCCTATAAGACGTACATTTTTTGCAGCAGCATATCTTGTTATTTCTTCCAAATCAAAATCAGGATAAGGCTTTACAAAGCTAAAGGCAGTACCATCGGCAGTCCAGTCGCCGTCCCATCCTTCATTCCATCCTTCCACCAAAACACCATCAAAACCATTTGCAGCAGCAAAGTCAATGTACTTTTTGGTATTCTCGGTAGTAGCACCATGTATTTCTCCCTGTCCCCAGGTGTATTTATCAAGGTGCATACCCCACCATATACCCACATATTTCATTGGGGTAATCCACGATGTATCTTCAATCTTACATGGTTCGTTAAGGTTTAACGTTAATGTAGACATGGCAAGATCTCCTGCTTTTATTCCTACCATAACAGTTCTCCAAGGCGTTTGGAAAGGTGTTTTTGCATATACCTTAACACCATCTGCCCATGGCACTAAATCACTTTTATAACTATTCCCATTAGTTTTAAGCAGTGTCATGGAGGCAAAGTCGGTTAAGTTTGCTTCATGTATAGCAACAAACAGACTATCTTTTGTTTCAAAAGTCGCCGGAGTATTTATGGTATCGGTTTTACTTATTGGTGTTTTGCGGTAAAAGCTTTCATAGTAGCTATTCTCACTATGCACAGGTATCCACCATACATCATTATCAAAAGGGAATGTAAATTGTGTAACCTCATCGGCTATTTTAACCTCACCCATATTAGGCTGTTCCGGGAAGTAGTATCTAAAACCCAGTCCGTCGTCAAATACCCTGAAAATGATATCCATTAAACGACCATCACCTTTAGATTCCTTTAAGTGAACTACTAATTCTTTGTGGTTATCCCTTACAGTTTTAAACTCTCCCCAAGGTTGATCCCAGTTTTCATCAACCGATTTCTCTTCGGTGTTTACCACCTCAAAACCATCAGTCATTTTATTGGCCTCCTGAAATTCAAACCCCATTAACGAAGGCTCTATAACCGTTTTTCCGTTTGAGGAAAAACTATATTGTGGCTCTCCCTTTTCTGTTAGTTTAAATACCAGTTCGTTTGTATTTCCCGGAGAAGATATTGTATATACTTTCTCTTCGGTACCACATGATAATACCATTACCGAAGCAAAAGCCGTAAGGCACAACCTGAATAATTTATTTTTCATTATTTGCATTAATTACAATTGTTATTGAATTTCGTTTAGTAGCTCTATCGCTTTATCTGCTTGCATTGAAACAAAATAATTGAATGCCTTATCAAGCTTTTTCTGAATATCAGGATTGCCTTTATACTCTTTTCTTAAGTCGTAAAGTTTACTTATCTCATTAAATACATCTCCGGTGTTTTGCACTCCGGCAAATGTTTTTACTTTTTGTATGTAGCTGTAACCAAACTCTGCTGTAGGCTCAAACATGGTACCTTCGCCAAAGTCGTTCCAGGTTACCAGTTGCAGGTAATCAAGGTTAGCATTTTGTGCCATACTAAGAGTTTCGTCGAGCGTTGCTCCGTTGTTATGATCTATTGTCCAGCCAATAACGGTAGATGTACCGCCTTCGGCATAGTAATCATGAAAGCCCGGATAAGCGCTACCCATTGCCACATCAAGATTAGGCAGATTATTTACATAGAAATTATTAAGATTGGCATTATTCTCATAAACCCAAGAGTATTCGCCCGAAGCATTTTCACCTGCCTCGTTTGATTCATTCCATAAAGTAAGGAAAGTTGGTTTGGTACTAAGATTACTAAAAGCGGCTGTCCATTCCTCCGGAGTCTGCATCACAATAGGCCCGAAGTTTAGCAACAGTGGTTTGTTGTTTACTTTGATATACTCATCAGTATTAAAGTAATTGCTTTGCATATAACCTAAATCGGTTTTTGCTGCACCGGTAACTGTAGGGGCCAGCCCTGCCTGTACAATATCATTTAAAAACCTGTCTTCATATACTATGGCAAATTTTAATCCTACCTCATCCAGCATATCAATTAACTGCTCTGAGTTTTCCTTTAAAGCCTTAAAGTCATTAATATCGTAGGTTCCGTACCAGTCAATTAAAATACCATCTACTCCTGAATACTTCATCAGCAGTAAATGGTTCTCAATAACATCACGATCTCCCGAATGATATGGCCCTATTAAAGGGTAATAATGTGAAGCAATTTCTCTTTGCCCGTTAGCATTAACGTTATCAGGATTTTTATTTGTCATGGTCCAGTGGTAGCCCCACTGGTTGTTCCCACTGCTTTCTTTAGTTTCAAACCACGGCATGTAATGCATATAGATTTTGGTGCTGTTTGTTTTGGTAACAGCAACAGGATCAAATGTTTCCTCCTGACTTACCCCAACATTTTCAGTACCGCTATCGTCCTTACTACAGCTGTTACAGCTTATGGCTATAGCAATAACACCGCTTAATAATAGTGTAAAATATCTGTTCATTATTTAAAAAATATAAGCTTCAGTAAAGTAAAACATGCCGGCCTGCCATGAACTAACCCTAACATGGAAGACCGGCACTACTACTAACTTCTTAATAACCCGGGTTTTGTTGTAAATTCGTATTGGTAGACAATACGGTTTCCGGTATAGGGAAGATGGCTCTGAAAGGTTCTGTTGTACCTAATTCCCAGCCAGGCTGGAAGAATGTACCAAACCTGATATTATCTGTCCTTCTTCTTCCCTCAAATAGGAATTCCCTGCGAAGTTCCTGATCAATGAAGTCTAAATCTATTGCATCGGGAGTTTCAAGCCCTGCACGCGACCTTACCTGCTCCACAAACGGAAGTGCCTGCCCAGGCGAACCTAAACGAACATAACACTCTGCCTGCATCATAAGTATTTCAGCATAACGGATAACAACAAGATCGTGATCTCTTTCCCATTGTTCTCCCGGTTTCATTTCATATTTTCCTAAACGCACCCCTACATTTTGTGCAGAATTGGTAAAGTCAGGAATCTCTTCGGTATAGATAAGCGGTTCACCACTATCCATAATAATAACCGAACCTGTTGCAAGATTAATTTGCTCACCTTCCACCATTGCATTTCTTCTCACATCGCCTTCTTCAAAGCTCGAGAAAACACCCGGCTCTGCAGCCATACCATTAGCACTCCAAGGATAATCTCCTGTTGGCGAAATAGTAAACCTGTGAAGATAATGACAACTCATTGAAGACATATAGTTACCTACTGTGCCTGCTGCATTATCGTAAGGTATAGAAAGGATTATCTCTCCTGATGTTTGGTTCTCTGTGGCGAAGTTGGCAAAGTAATCTACCGTTAGTGAATAGCCCGATACATTTTGACACATATCGATGCAATCCTGCCAACGGGCCTGACCAATAAACGCCTCTGAATTAAGGTATAATCTTGCCAATAAAGCATAAGCTACATTTTTAGTAAACTTAGAATATACAATTTCTGATTTCAGGTAAGGTAACGACTCCAGTAACTCGGTTTCCACGAAGTCATATACTTCCTGACGTGTTGAGTTAGATGGTAATCCCTGATCTTCAAAATCTGTTACGATTGGCACATTACCAAACATGTCTAACAACATGTAGTAGTAATAAGCACGAACCGATCTAAGTTCTGCATATATAGGAGCTTTAGCCTCATCGGTAAGTCCTGATTTGTCTATCTGGTAAATAATAGAGTTTACTTTAGCAATACCTGCATAACAGTAACGCCATGCCGAAAGTATCATACCATCACTAGCTAGCCATGTATGGGTTTGTGCCCTTTGCCACTGCCCGCCATCAAACCAGTCGGTACCCCTTGTAGGGATAACAGTCTCGTCTGAAGTTACTGCGTTTAAAAAGAATACATATTCGCTACCCGGAAATGAATTTGAGATTCCGTCGCTAAACCCTCTAAGGGATGAGTAGGCCCCACCCACAAGAGCTTCCACTTCACTTGGTGTATTACCAAAGTTGTCGTCTTTAACTCTGTCATACAAATCTTCATCAAGATCTGTACACGACAGTGCAAAAAGAGACGTTAAGAATAATGCTGTTATTTTGGTTTTCATCATTTTAATTTTAGGATTATCAAATCACTTATTTAGACAGGGTGAAGTTTAGACCTACAGAGAAAGTTCTTGGTCTTGGAAAGTTATTAAACCTGTCCATACCCGGATTATCAAGACCTGTAAGGTTAACCTCTGGGTCTGTACCATCGTAATTTGTAAATACTGCAAGGTTTTCACCTAACACATATATTCTAAGCTTAGAACCGTTGTCCTTAAACGGAAAAGTATAACCAAGCGTTACCGTTTGAAGCCTGAAGAAAGATGCTTTCTCTATCCAGTAGCTTGAGAATGTTGGCGCTGAGTTGATACCCGAACCGATAAAGTCATCCGGAACGTTGTATGCCGGTAATCTGTTTGGAGTATAAAGCATCATGTTTGTTGCATTAAGCACTTCCTGACCAAACATACCGTAGCTGGTAAACCCAAAGTCGAAGTTATCGTAAGTAAAGTTCATACTAAGACCCATAATAAGATCCGGCTGAACATCACCAATAGCTTTATCTTCCTCACTTAAAATAAACTCTCCGTTCTCATCAAAACCTAAAAACTCTTTACCCCAAAATGTTCCTACAGGATAACCTTCGGCAATGATTTGAGAAAACTGGTTAGACATACCCGAAAGTCCGTGAAGTGAACCACTGTAAATTACATCTGTATCATACGTTTGGTTAGATAATTTTTCAATCATCTGTTTGTTATGAGAAAAGTTGGTGTTTACACTCCATGTAAACTTATCGTTATTAATAATATCTGCACTTAATGTAAGTTCTACCCCTTTGTTAGAAAGTTCACCTACGTTTGCAAGCATAGTACCCACTAAGTAAGGTGGCTGAGGTACCTGATAAGTGTATAATAAATCTTTAGTTGTTTTTGAGTAGTACTCAAACGAACCTGATATTCTGTTAAATAAAGTAAAGTCTAAACCTAAGTTAAGCTGTTGAGTTTCCTCCCATTTAAGATCAGGGTTAGGGTTTTGTGTTGGCGAATAAGCAAGGCTCCATGAATCTGTAGCTGGGTTGTAGTAGCTATCCTGGCCTACACCAAGTATTGAAAGTGATTTGTACTCTCCAATACCATCCTGGTTACCGGTAACACCGTAGCCTGCTCTTATTTTAAGGTTTCCTAACCAGTCGTTAGACCAGTCCATAAAGTTCTCGTCAGAGATTCTCCATGCTACCGATGCAGAAGGGAATACACCCCATTTGTTGTTTGCACCAAAACGGCTTGAACCATCTCGTCTTACAGTTGCTGTTGCCATATACTTACCATCATAAGAATAGTTTGCCCTACCGAAGAAAGAAACCAGGTTTGATTTCCCTTTGTAAGAGTAAACATCACCTAAACGGTAGTTGTAACCCGCTCCAAGATTATTGTAACCAAATAAATCTGTTTCAAAACCGCTACGCTGTGCTCCAAAACCTTCGTATACATTTTCAAGGTAAGAGTAACCCAGCATACCGTTTACACTGTGCTTACCAAACATTTTATTATAGTTAAGGTACGCTTCAATCTGTGCTGTAGTGTACTCACCATATGTTTTTTGTCCGTAACCGTTTTCGGTTCTGCCTTCAAGTACAGCATACGATGGTTTGTACTGATCGGCATTAAGAGCATTGTGTTCTAACGAAGTATTCACAACTGCTTTAAAGTCGTTAAACAGGTTAACTTCTGTTTTAAAGTAGCCTAATAACCTGTGTCTTTTACTATCGGCTGTACGGTTAGTAAGTATCTCAACAGGGTTTTCATATAATGTTCCTCCTACTGATGTAAAATCACCGTTTTCATCATAAACAGGAATTGTAGGGTTAAGGTTGAACGAACGCTCAAAAATTCTGTAATCTACGGGATGCCATTTGTCAATATTGGCCATTAAGCCCATATCAAATTTAATAGCTTTGTCTAAAGCATACTGGTAAACACTAATGTTACCGCTTAAACGCTCCATTCCCGAACGCTTAATGATACCCTCGTTATCAAAGTACTGAAGCGATGCACGAAGCCCGCCATCTTCAGAACCCGAATTAATACTAAGGCTGTGGTTTTGTGAATAAGCAGTTTGCTGAATTTCTTTTTGCCAGTTCGTATCTCCTCCATAATCAACAGCGTCCATTAGGTTATTATCACGAACATAAGCTCTCCACTGGTTTGCAGAAAGAAGGTCTAAGTTATTTGATGCTTTACCAACACTGGTAAAACCGTTATATACTACAGAAAGTCCTTTTTTGCCGCTTTTTGTTGTAATGATAATAACACCGTTAGCTCCTCTTGATCCATAAATGGCTGTAGCCGAAGCATCTTTAAGTACATCTATCGATTTAATATCTGAAGGTTGTACAACGTTAATATCTACACCAGCCACACCGTCTACCACGATAAGCGGACTGTTACTTGCCGTTAGCGAAGTACCACCTCTTAAACGAAGTGACGAACCACTACTTGGATCACCCGTATCCTGAACAACTGCTAAACCGGCAACTTTACCCTGCAGCACACGCTCGGTAGAAGTAACGTTACCTTTTACAAGGTCTTTTTCTCCTACTGTTGATATAGCTCCTGTTAAATCCTGTTTTCTCATGGTACCATAACCTACAGAAACCAGTTCTACAGCATCAAGTATTAAAGTACCTTCCTGTAAAGTAAGCTCAATGTTTGATGTATTTTCATCTACGGTTACGCTTTGTGTTTCATAACCTATAAAAGAGATTTCCAGCGTACTGCCCACAGTAGCTGTAATAACAAATTTTCCGTCAATATCGGTAGCTACACTATTTGTTGTACCCACCTCAATTACCGAGACCCCCGGCATACCCATACCGGTATTGTCGTTAATGGTACCCGATACCTGCTTTTTACCCTGTGCAAATGCAGCAACCGAAAGAAAAAGCATGACAAATGTGAGTACCAGCGATTTATTAGTCCACACCTTGTCCAGGCCTGCTTTAGTATTTTTACTATTCATCGAATGGTTTTTTAAATTGATTGTGGTTTATTAGTCCAGCTGCTTAAGCGGGATGGTAGTGTCTGAAATTGTTCTGTCGGTATTATCCTTAACCAGTACATGTATTTCGGTTACATCAACATTTTGCAGTGCAGACACCAGATTTACAAATCCTTTAATCTCACTTACACCACCTGTAATTTCGCCCGTAACCTCTACCGTACCTGCAGTAACCGTATAGATAAGGGTATTAATTCCCGGTTCGTTGTTAGTTCTTATTATCCCTAAAAAGTCTTTTTTACTGATTTGCTGAGGGAAGAATGTAAATACCGGTGGTGGTGGTGGAATAAACTCACCTGCGTAAAGTACCTGATCGGCTGTTGTTCCAGCCCAGTCATCCTTAACGAAAAGAAAAGCAATGTTTTCCATTACATATCCGTCGGGAGCTTCATAATATTCCTGCGGTATAAGATCCATTTTATAGATACCTCCACCCATGTTTTTTAACTGGGTTTTCTCAACCACTTCCGGGATCCATGACTGATATTCAACAGCTATATCCCAAAAGTTAAGTCCGCTGTGGAAATGTATACTTGTGGCATCTTCAAAACCTTCGGCCAGATTGGCATTGAAAAGTATACTTACACCTTCATCAATAAGCGGTGATGACGGGTATGATCTCCATAACTCTCCCGAACCTGCAAACGATGAATAATCAGTATACGCCATGCTATGTACTTCAGACTGTAGCGATCCTGTAAGATCTTTTAACCTGAACCAAAATCCGGCGCTGGCTGCAATATCTTCAGGAGTCATGTTAAAGTACTCTGTAGGAGTAAGCGTAAAGCTCCATATCATATCCCCTTCATAAGTAAGTTTTGCAAATTCTGAAGAGTTTTCCCAGTTTCCTGCATCCGGTTCAGACGGAGACCAAATCCATAAATAAACATCAGATTCTGCCGCAAACGTTGTAGTGGAAAGATCAAAAAACCAAGTCACTTCTTCGTCGTAAGCATATACTACAGGGAACGACCACATGTCGTTTATAGACCCTGCTGCCTCCTGTGCCCTGGCAACGCCCGGCAGTAAAACAAAGGCTAATACTATAAATTGTATAATTTTTTTCATGTTGTCATTAATTAACTGCATTTAACTTAAACGAATAAGACACAAACGCAATGCCTCCTGACTTCCTTACCAACTGAAGTTCCATTTGCTCACCGCTACCCGGTACGGCAACCAGTTTAAGTTCATCGGTCATTTGTGTTTTTTGAGCATCACTATATAAATAGATCTTTACTGCTTCGCCGTTTGGTTGTTGGAAAGCAGAGCTCAGCTTCCAGTATCCGTTTGCCGGAAATAAAGGAGGCACATCACCCATTACTTCATAAGTAGTAGGTTCCATATTATCGTCAACACTAAACCTTATTTTAAAATCTTCATAATTAAAATAAGCTCCCATGTTTTGTTCAGACGGTTCGATAGCGTTTGCCTTAGCATACTCATCTACCATATTTAAACTCATTAAACCCCAGTCGCCATCCATTTTCTCATAAATGGTAACAGGATCTACATAACTACCATCATCAGGATCATTACAGCCTACTGCAATAAGCCCCATGATAGCTAACCCATAAATAATTTTGCTTCTCATAAATGTTGTTGTTTTGTTAGGTAATTTAGTTACTCCCCACAAAAAGGATATGACGAAACTAGGTCTTAAAAAACTCTTAAAAAAAACATTCAACAAAAATCAAGATAAATCAAGGCTATTTTTTAAAATAAAAAATTGATATACAGATAATTAATAAATTATAAATATCTAAAAAATCAAGAAGATGTTTAGACAATTTCAAGCAGATAAAAAATCAAATTAATAAGAATATCAAAATTTAATAAGTATATTTTTCCTAATTGTTTATATATTAAATGATTTTTTTATTGAGTTGAAAATTTTTACCGTATTTTTACCCTACCGAAACAATCTGTTAAAAAAATCACTAAATTTTACCTTGATTAACAACTGCGCGAGGTAATGATGAGGTTATAACACCTTGTTATGCGCTATTACGGCAGCAATGAAAAAATACATCACCTTTCTCTTACTTTTTACCTGTTTCTCTTTGTTCAGTACACCAAAAGAGACCGACCCCGTATTACAGGAACTGGATAAAGTTCTAGCCAACAAGGAGCAGTATGTAAAAAAGAAGTATGCTGCCATAGGTGAACTGAAAGTACATATAGAAAAGTTTAAACTTAGCGATGACAAAAAAGCTTTGTACAATACCTATATGTCTCTTTTTGACGAATACAAATCGTTTAAATATGATTCTGCCTATTATTATATTGAGCAGGCAAAAGACATGGCTTTTCATTTAAAAGATTCAGAGCTGCTTGCCAAAGCCAAAATAAAAGAGGGCTTTGTACTACTATCCTCCGGATTGTTTAAAGAGGCTATAGACACGCTTTGCAGTATTAAAAATGAAGACCGACTGGATATAAAAACCCGTTATGAATATTTCTCGGTAAAGGCACGTGCTTATTATGACCTTGCCGATTATACCCGCGATCCCCGTTATAACATCAATTACATACAAAAAGGCACAAAGTATATTGAGCAGGCCATAATGATTGTAGACACCAATACTAATGAGTACTGGGCAGCCATTAGCCTGAAGCGCATGAAACAACAGGATCGCAAAGGTGCCGAATTTGCTTTTAGTTACTGGATTAACAATTACAAACTCCCTACAGAATATTATGGTATTGCCACATCAAGCCTCGGTTATATCTATTCTGAACAGGGTTTAAAGGAAAAAGGAATTCATTACCTGTGCCTCGCCGCTATTGCCGATGTAAAGAATGCCACTAAGGAAACCGTTGCGCTACGTAATCTAGCTAACGAATTATTTAAAAGCGGTGACCTTGAAAAAGCCAACAGGTACATTAACCTGGCAATGGACGATGCTACATTTTATGATGCCCGACACCGTAAAATTGAAATCTCAACCATACTACCTATTATAGAAAAGGCTCAGCTTAATAAGATTAAAGATAAGAACGATATACTGGAAGCCGTAGTGATACTACTCGCTGTATTATCGGTCATTATTATTATTTTTCTGGTTATTATCTTCAGGCAGCTTAAAGAACGTAATGCTTCACGAAAGGCAATGGCCGAATCGTATGCTAAACTACAGGAAATGAACAACAGTCTTAGCGAAGCTAATATCATTAAGGAAGAGTATATTGCTTACTTTATAAAGGCTACCTCCGACTTTATCAATAAGATTGACCACTTACAAAAAAGTACTATACAGAAAATAATTTCCAAAAAAACCGACGAAGTTATTAGCAGCCTTAAGCGTTATAATGTAAAAAAGGAAAGAGAAAACCTGTTTCGCCAATTTGACGAAATTTTCCTGAAACTGTTCCCTACTTTTATTGAGGACTTTAATGCGCTTTTCCCCGATGACCATAAAACCGTTATCAAAAAAGGGGAACTCCTAAATACCGAAATGCGACTGTTTGCCCTTTACAGACTGGGCATACAGGACAGTAACCAGATAGCCGATTTCCTCGAACTATCGGTATCAACTGTTTACACTTACAAAACCCGTATTAAGAGTAAATCACATTGTAAGGAAACCTTTGAGGAGAAAATCATGGCTATAAAAACCATATAACTTTATCACTTCACATTTTTTTCAGAAGCATTTAAGCTAATTTTAATGTTTTCTTTTCTTACAAATGGGTAACTTTGTTATACTTACCTCAAATTACCTTACATGGGACTACAATCAAAAACTAAAAACCTGGGGCTGGCAGAACTCATTGCCATTGCTTTAGGAGGAATGGTAGGTGGTGGTATATTCACCATACTGGGAATATCTGTAGCAATAATAGGAAACGTAACCCCTTTTGCCATTATAGTGGGTGGTATTATAGCTTCGCTCGCCGCTTACTCTTATGTAAAACTTGGCGTATATTATAAAGATGAAGGTGCAACTTATGCCTTTTATAAAAAAACCTACCCTAAAACACCTTTTCTTGCTTCTGTTATCGGGTGGTATGTAATATTCGGGTATATAAGTACACTCGCGCTTTATGCCTATACCTTTTCCTCTTATGCTATAAGTAGTACTGATTTTTCAGACAACATGTGGGTTCGTAAAGCAATTGCACTTGGAATTATAGGCCTGTTTACAGCCATTAACCTTTGGAGTGTAAACGGTATGGGAAAAATTGAAGATATAATGGTATATACCAAACTGGTTTTACTCACCATAATATCGGTGGTACTTATGCAAAACGGAGACACCAGTTTTGCCAAATTTATGGAGACAATGGCTGTGGATGCCGAAAGATCCAGCATCATGAATATCCTTATCGTTTCATCAGTAACCTTTGTTGCTTTTGAAGGATTTCAACTCGTTATTAATGCCGTTAACGAAATGAAAGACCCCGACAAAAATATCCCGAGAGCCATATACAGTGCCATAGTTCTGGCAGTATTGATTTATGTGGTAATATCAATGGGGGCATTATTTGCCATACCTGCCGAAAAAATTATTGAGAACAAAGAATACGCCTTGGCATCGGGCGCGGGCGAAGTATTGGGTAAACTGGGCAGCACCATAGTTATAGCAGGGGCTTTACTGGCAACCAGCAGCGCCATTAGCGGAACCGTATTTGGAGCATCAAGACAGTTAGCTGCAATTGCAGATGATGGTTATTTCCCGGATATACTAACCAAAAGAACAAACCAAATCCCTAAAAACGCTACCCTTTTTATGGCCGCTTTTGCAGGTGTGTTAATCCTTATTGGCGGACTGGAACTTATACTGGAGTTTGGTAGCGTTACCTTTTTACTGGTGTCATTATTAATGGCTATTGCCAATTATAAAATAAAAGACAAAACTAAATCATCGGCGGTTATTACCGTGTTAGCCATTGCCGGACTCTCTTTAGGCAGCATCCTAATTTTATACTATGAACTCAAAAACAAATGGGAACAAATGGCTGCCATTGTAGTGCTTTACCTATTGCTTACAGCCGGAGCATGGTTTTACTCCAAAAGGCACCAGAAAAAAATACAACACAAAAACGCTGAAAATTAAACATCTGTTATTTATCTCAAAATTTTATGTTTCATTATTAATATTTTAATAATAAACAAACACATTTTTTACTGGATATTTTACTTTTATTTGAATTTTTACAGGCAATAACATTTTCATGAAGTGCGGGAGCTGATGGGAAAATTGTTCTGCTGCTTATAAGCCGAATAATTATTAAAAACCATAAAAATGAAAACCACTTACTTGAAACAGTTCGCGGTCCTGCTTATGGCTGGAGCGATTTGTTCATGCTCAAACGACTTTGAGCCCGTTTCTGAAGATGCTGCAACATCTCAGGACACCACAAAAGTGACAACAAAGGCCTTTCTTAGTCTGCCGATTAGTTACACAGACGAAAGTAGCTTTGTAAACTCACTATCATCGTATGGCTTCTTAGAGCCAGACGACATTAATCTTAACCGCTCTGGTACAAAAAGCGGTTACAACAGCGTATACGGATTTAACATTCCGTCAGCAAACCAGGTTACCGGTTTCAAATGGAACAGTGGTGACGAAAGTACAGAAGAATGGCGCCCACAGGGACTAACCGGTTTTAACTGGGGCGGCCGTAAATTCCTTTTGGCTACATGGTATGGTGTTGGTCCCGGTACTATTTCGGGAGTTTACAACCAGCACAAAGGTGTTCGTATTGCCCTTGTTGATATTACCGATATGAATAATATCACTTACAGGCACATCCTTTTAGTGCAGGACAAAAACAACATGAGCAACAGCAACCTGTACAGATCTACCAACTCTTACGATCAGTTAGACCTGTTTTGTCCGGTTACCATCCACGCAGGTGGCGTAGCTTATTCTAACAACAAAATTTATGTTGTGGATACCAAACTGGGTATGCGTGTGTTTGATATCAGAAAACTTATTGCAGTTTCGGGAGACAGCACCAAAAACCGTATAGGTCGTGAGGCAGACGGTACGCTAAAAGCATTCAACTATTCTTATGTACTTCCTCAAATTGGTTATTATGATATAGACAATGCAAATCCGTACTCATGTATCTCATTAGGTACAGGTAACGATGGTGAGGCAAGACTATGGACAGGTCAGTACCTTACGCCAAGTGATAACCAAACCCCTAAGATATACGGGTTTGCGCTTAACTCAAACGGACAGATTAATATGGGACAAACGATACAGCAACTTGAGCCACAGGATAACGCTACCGGAAATAACGGTCCGGTATACCGCGTACAGGGTGTTTACAGGAGAGGTCAGGCTTCTACCAGTTTAGTAACCACTACAGGAAACAGTAGCTACGAAGGTTCTACCGCACGTTTGGTACGTCACTACAGTGGTGATGGTGCCGGAACACGTTTCCGTTGGCCACATGGTGCAGAAGACCTATACTACGACAGCAGTACAGGTTACCTGTGGAACCTTACTGAATATGAAACTTCTAAATACGGACAGGACAACCGTTGCGTATTTGCAGTACGATACAGCGATTATGATTAATTGATTGTTTTGTTATCTGTTTTTCAAAGCACTTGTGTGGCATTCATACAAGTGCTTTTTTATGCATATAATCGAATAACATTCATTAAATCAAAATTTTACAGATATAATTGATATATTTAAAGTCATCAATCATTAAATCAATTATTAAAACTGTAAGAAATGAAAAAGTTAATTTTGAACTTTCTTGCTTTTGCTATATTTACAGGTATGGCAGCACAAGAAAAAACAGACCTTCCCGGGAATACTTCCCTCCCATCATCAAAACAGGAACTTGAAAAACTGGCAGCACAGGAAAAAGGCAGCTACAAGTATTCGGTAGAAGATTATTTCAAAAAACCGATGCAAAGCTCCTTTAAGTTTTCGCCCGATGGCAAGTTTTTTTCCTATATGGAAAAAGATGATAACGGGAAAAGACATGTGTATGTAAAAAACACAGCAACCGATAAAGTAACCCGTGTTATTGAAGAAGGTAAAGATCTCGTAAGGGGCTACGGATGGGCTAACAACAACAGGCTTATCTATATTATGGATAACGGAGGAAACGAAAACTTCCACTTGTTTGCCGTAAACCTTGATGGGGCTAACCAAAAGGAACTTACCCCGTTTGACGGCGTAAAGGTAAATGTGCTTAATATGCTGAAAGACCAAAAGGATTACATGATTATCGAAATGAACAAGGATAATCCGCAGGTATTTGAACCCTACAAAATCAATATCAATACAGGTGAACTGGAAAAACTCTTTGAAAACACCGATCTTTCCAACCCTATAAGCGGTTATGATTTTGACAAGGACGGTAATCTTAAAGCCTATACCCAGCAGCAAAACGGCACCGACTATGTTCTCTATTACAGGCTTGGTAACGACAAACCCTTTAAAAAAGCTAAGGAAACCAACTGGCAACAACAATTTTCCATACTGGAATTTAATTATGCTACTCCAAATCCGCACGATGCATACGTATTAACCAATCTGGATAATGATACCAAAGAAATTGTACTATATGATTTTGAAAAAGGCAAAACCATAAAAAAGATATTCTCTAATGATACTTATGACCTAAGTGGCACCGAAACTTCAAGAAAAAGAGGATATGAACTGGATGCTTATTACTACACGGGAGAAAAATCGGAAGTAGTACCCGTTAGCGAAACCTACAAAAAACTATATAAAAAGTTTAAAAAACAATTTGGCGACAAGGAAGTTGCAATCACTAATGTAACTGATGACGAAGACAAGTACCTGCTGTATGTAGGTAGTGATAAGCTTTACGGTATTTATTACTTTTATGATGCTGAAAAAGATACCTTTAAGGAAATATTCAACCTGATGCCTAACCTTAAGGAAAAAGATATGGCCGAAATGCGCCCTGTGAAATTTACCTCAAGGGACGGACTTACCGTTTACGGTTACCTAACCATACCTAACGAGGTTAAAAACGGGAAGAAAGTTCCGCTTATAGTAAACCCTCACGGCGGACCATACGGACCAAGAGATGTATGGGGCTTTAACCCCGAAACGCAACTTTTTGCCAGCAGGGGCTATGCTACACTACAGGTTAATTACAGAGGTTCCGGCGGATATGGTAAAGAATTTTACCTTGCCGGAAATAAACAGATAGGACGAAAAATGCTTAACGACCTTGAAGACGGTGTAGCTTACGTGAAATCACTTGGCATGATAGATGATTCTAAAATAGCCATTTACGGAGGTAGCTATGGCGGACTGGCAACTCTTGGAAGTCTTGTAAAAACACCTGATTTATATACCTGCGGAGTGGACTATGTAGGGGTATCTAATTTATTTACCTTCTTTAAATCGTTCCCTCCTTATTGGAAGCCTTACCTAAAACAGGTTTATGCCCAGTGGTACGATGAAACATCACAAACGGATATAGAAATAATGAAACAGGTATCTCCTGCCCTTAATGTAGACAAGATAACCAAACCTCTGTTTGTGGTACAAGGAGCCAACGACCCAAGAGTAAACATAAACGAATCAGACCAGGTAGTAGAAAACCTAAGGAAACGTGGTTTTGACGTACCGTACATGGTTAAATATAACGAAGGGCATGGTTTTGGACATGAAGACAACAGGCTTGAGCTTTACAAATGCATGGTGGGCTTTTTTGCAAAACATTTAAAACAATAACAAATCAGTTTACACATAAAAAGCCGGGTTTAGCACCCGGTTTTTTTTGTTTCCTATTTAATGTAAAATAGTATTTTTACCGCAAACATAAACTCAAATCCAACCATGAACAAACTAAAATTTTTAGCACTAAGTAGCATCGCATTGCTGTTTTCCTGTAGTAATTCAGATGATTCACAACCTACACAAAATGAACCAAACCTTGTTATAAGGCTAAAATTTGACAAAAATCAGGTACGCCTTAATAATTTAGGGCAACCCGCCGAAATAGGTGAAGGCAACGCAGCCCAAACCCCTATCGTAAATTACATGAGCGCCCATTATATTGAGCTTGCTCCAAACCTTTATACTCTTTTAGGCGACGGCGAGGTTATTTACAAAGGAGAAGAAACCACAGCAGGAGGTGCTCAGGCTATTGATTTTAACAAAGCCATACTGGGACAGGACGGCGAGGTTTTCCTCAGCATACCTTTAAGCCAGGTAAGCGCAGGCAATTATGACTGGGTAAGAGTTTCGGTATCGTATCAAAACGGAACAATTAAATTCTTAAACTCAGGTAACGAACTTACCGGGACCATGGCGAGTTTTATAGGCTACAACAACTACATTTCCTCTTTTGATATTAACGGACAAACCGTAGAGGTTAATGCTAATAAATTACAGGGATACTGGGCTTTTGAAACACTGGGCTATGTCATAGACGGTCAGGCTCCCGAAGGTGCTGTTACCGTACCAAACCCTTTGTTTGAATCGTCTCCTATACCACAGGGATCTTGTGTTTTAACAGGAGAATTTGAAAACGGACTTACCATTACAGGCAATGAAACAGAAGATATAACTATTAATCTTTCTTTCTCTATTAATAACAGTTTTGAATGGAACGAGGTAAATGTTGACGGTAAGTTTGAACCATCAGCAGGAGAAACCTTAACCGATATGGGACTTAGAGGACTTATACCTTCTGTGACCTACTAAACAATAAAAATAGTTTTATTTGAGCCTCCTATTAAGGGGGCTTTTTTATTTTGTATTGGGAAAATTTTAAGAAAACAAATCTTATCTTTAAAATAACCAACTATAATACAACATATTATGAGTAAAAAAACAAGCTATCCGTTTTTCTTTTTATTACTAACGATATTTATGATTTCCTGTGCCGGATCTAACACCCAAATAACGGGATCGTGGGCTAATAAAGAGAAAATTAAAAATGAGAATATAAAAAGCGTGTTCATCGCTGTACTAACTTCAAACATGAGTGCCAAAACCGTACTGGAAAACGAACTGGCATTTCAGGCAAGCCAGAGAGATGTAGAGAGTTTTAAAAGTCATAATGTATTTACACGAACTTTCACTAAAGACAATATGCCATCAAGAGAAGAACTTCTTGAAGTGATAAGAGCGACAAATGCTCAAACCATTTTTACCGTGGCATTAAAAGACAAAGAAACCTCTACACGATATGTTCCCGGTTCTACCTCTTACTACCCAATGGGTATGGGAATGGGATATTATGGTAATTTTTACGGATACTATTCCAATGTTTACCCTATGATGTACGATCCCGGATATTACACCACCGATAAAACCTATTACCTGGAAAGCAACTTATATGATACAGCTAGCGAAGAGCTTATTTGGTCGGCACAATCTGCCACTTACAACCCTAGAGATTTAGAGAATTTTGTAAAAGGTTATACCGAAACTCTTTTAAAACAACTGGAAAAAGACGGAATCATAAAAAAAGCTGAACTATAAGTTCAGCTTTTTTCTTTTATTATCTGTCGGTGTTTTGACGCTCTACCATCCATTGCGGATATTCTTTTGGCAGCGCACTCAATTCGTCAAGCAATTGTAAATCTTTTTCGGTTAGATCTACATCAACCGATTTGATATTGTCCTGAAGCTGACTGATATTTTTAGCACCTATAATTGTACTGGTAATTCCCTGCTGTTGGCGTACCCATGCTAGGGCTACCTGTGCCGAGGTTACATTGTGTGTATCCCCTATTTGTGTAAGTGCATCAACTATATCATAAGCTTTATCCTTATTTAAAGGAGGAAAATCAAACGTCTCCCTGCGCGATCCCGAAGCCTGACCTTCTCTTGTGTATTTCCCGGAAAGGAAACCACCCGCAAGGGGACTCCAGGGCATAATAGCAAGGTTTTGATCTAAAGCCAAAGGAACAATTTCTCTTTCAATATCACGCCCTGAAAGCGAATAGTAATATTGTAAGCCTATAAACTTATTCCATCCGTTCCTCTCTGCTATTCCCTGTGCTTTCATCACCATCCATGCCGGCCAGTTACATACGGCAATATACCTTACCTTACCCGATAGTACTATATCATTAAGCGCTCTCATGGTTTCTTCAACCGGAGTACGGTTATCCACACCATGCACATATAATATATCAATATGATCCAGTTGTAAACGTTGCAGGCTCTCATTAACAGAATTAAATATGTGGTAACGTGACAAACCAATACTGTTTGGCTTTTCATCCATACGACCACGCACTTTTGTAGCTATAACAAGTTCGTTTCTGTTCAGCCCTAAATCTTTTACAGACTGACCTAACAGCCTTTCAGATTCCCCATAAGAATACACATTAGCCGTATCTATAAAGTTAACTCCCGAATCTACTACAGCCTTCATTAGTCCGTTTACCTCTTCCTGCTGAATTTTACCAATAGCCTCCCAAAATCCTCTTCCGCCAAACGTCATGGTACCAAAGCAAATTTCAGAAACTAACAGTCCTGTGTTTCCTAAAAAATTGTACTTCATTGTTTTTTGATTTATATGATTAGAATTTTAACTGCTATGCAGTTACACAAATTTCATCATAATATCAGCGACTTATATTGCTCTAATCAATCAGATTATTACAAAATTCAAACAATTATCTTTTTGGAAGTACCGAAGCAATACTAAGTAATAATAGAGAAACAAAAACAGCTGCAGTACGAACGCTATGCCATTTGTTCCAAGGACCTTCAAAAGTTTCCCGCATACCTGAAACGGCCTCCTGACTTGCATTTCCTAAATCAAAAGCATTTAGCGTATCGTTTAAGGGCACATTCCCTAATACAGTAATACCAAACAGACCTATGACATAAAACGCTGCCGAAAGACTATATAATGTAAAATTGATTGTAAGCTTCCCATTATACTGTAAATAGGCATTTAAAGGAAGTAAAACAACCGTCCCAAAAAAGCAGATAAAAAATACCGGATTAAGTATTGCCCTATTTATAGATTGCATTGCCAAAAGATAGGCAGAATCATTAAGTTGACTAAGTCCTGAGTTTACAGAAAATGAATAAGAAAAAAAATAACCCGGCCATGAGCGCCGTAGACAATAAAGTTAAAATATGAATAATAGAAGTAAAAGTATTCATAATATAATCTTTTTGAGTTGATAGTAGCTTCTAAACGGTTTTGGAAAAATACAACAAAAAATATATTATGCAAAAAAAGAAAGGGCTATAACAAGCTGATTATCAGAAACAGTAACCCTATAAAATGAAAAACCCTTCTATTCGAAAATAGAAGGGAAGCCGGTAAACCACACCTTACCTTAATTTATCCGGCTTTTTTTTATCTTTATACGAAGATATGCATTTTTTGGTTTTAAAAATTAAATAATTATTTAATTTTTAATTACACTACAAAGTAACAAAAAATAGTTGAATTAACCTCGCGTTTCTTTCCTTAAATTCGCCATTTTAACAGCGACGATAGCAGCCTCGGTACCTTTATTACCGTGTTTGCCACCGCTACGATCAATAGCCTGCTGTAAAGTATTGTCTGTCAGCACACAAAAAACCACCGGAACATCGGTTAAAATATTCAGGTCTTTAATACCTTGCGCAACTCCTTCACAAACAAAATCAAAATGTTTAGTTTCACCCTGTATTACACTGCCTATAGCTATAACAGCATCTACATTTTGGGTATCAATCATTCTTTTTGATCCATAAATAAGCTCAAAACTTCCCGGCACATCCCATTTTACAATGTTTTCTTCTTTAGCGCCGTTTTCAATTAAAGCCTCAAAAGCTCCTTTATATAAATTTTCAGTAATGGATTCATTCCATTCTGAAACAACAATCCCAAACCGAAAATCTTTCGCGCTTGGGACCATGTTTTTATCGTATTGTGATAAATTCTTGTTAGCTGTAGCCATTACAGTTATTCTGTTGCTGCTATATAAGCATCAATATTATTAGCTTCAGGAGCCGACTCATATTTCGTTTTTAACTCGTTGAAATATTTGTTAGCCTCTTCTTTTTTACCTAATGTTAAAGCAGTTTGACCTGCTTTGAAAAGAAAACGAGGTGTAGCAAGAGCATCATCACCCATTTTTGCAGCTTCAGCATAATACTTTAAAGCTTCTTCGTTTTCACCTGTTTGAGCAAAAGCATCACCAATTCCTCCTTTAGCAAGAATACCGGTTGTTAACTCTTTACCTTTATATTCCTGTAAACGCTCTACAGCTTCTTTATATTTACCTGTATTAAGGTAAGCCATACCAGCCATATAATTAGCTACGTTTGCAGCATCTGTACCAGAATAGTTTTCAACGATAGATAAAAGTCCCATTTTAGCTTCTCCACCATTAAGTGCAAGATTGTATAATGAATCTTTCTCTGTTATTGTTGTAGCATTAGAAGCCTGAATAAAGTACTGTTGCGCCTGGAATGAATCGTTAGCAGCTTCAGTTTCTTTTGGCTCAACTACAACGCGTCCATAAAACAAATAACCTACAAGAGCAACTGCTATTACAGCAACTGCAATAATGATTGGTTTTTGGTTATTGGCTACCCATTCTTCAGTCCTTGAGGCTTTTTCGTCAAGTGTATTGAACACTTCCTCAGTTGTACTTTGACCGTCAAAAGTTTCTTCCGGTTCTACTTCGTTCACCTCAGCTGGTTTTGGAGCTTTATATCCTCTTTTGTTATATGTTGCCATCTAATTTAATTTAGTGAGCCGCAAAAATAAAATTTTTATTGAATATTAAAATACCTTTTTGTCGATATTTTTCAATAATTTGCATGCTCTTTTTATAAAAGTATACTAATTATACAATGTTCTCACTATCAAGAACACAGTTACAAATGTACCTAAAAAATTTATCCCTCCTAAACTACAAGAATATATCTGAAGGCAATTTTGAGTTTGACTCAAAAATTAATTGTTTTGTGGGAAAAAACGGAATAGGCAAAACAAATGTACTGGATGCAATATACCATTTATCTTACGGAAAAAGCTATTTTAACCCTCTTGCTATACAAAATATAAAGCACGGAGAGGATTTTTTTGTAATAGACGGCACTTTTGAAAAGAATGACAGAAGTGAACAAATTGTATGCAGCCTTAAAAAAGGACAGAAAAAAGTTTTAAAACGAAACGGAAAAGCATACGATAAGTTTTCAGAACACATAGGCTTCATACCTCTGGTTATCATTTCCCCTTCAGACAATGATCTTATTATGGAAGGAAGCGAAACCAGGCGTAAGTTTATAGACAGTGTTATTTCACAACTGGATCCCACTTACCTGCAGGAACTCATAAGCTATCAAAAGGTTATTGCCCAGCGAAATGCCTTACTTAAATATTTTGCCCTTAACCACACTTTTGATAAAGAGACACTGGGTATATATAATGAGCAGTTAACCGCATTAGGCCATTCGGTATTTGAGAAAAGAAAAAAATTCCTGGCCGACTTCATTCCTATTTTCAACGCACACCATCATGCCATAACCAGCTCGGCAGAAAACATATCATTAGTATACCAAAGTCAGCTGCATGAGCAAACACTTGATAAGCTACTGGAAGAAAACCTGCAACGTGACAGGGTACTGCAATATACTAGTGTAGGCATACATAAAGATGACCTTTCGTTTGAGATAGATGAACATCCTATTAAAAAATTCGGATCACAGGGACAGCAAAAATCTTTTCTGATTGCGCTTAAGCTTGCCCAGTTTGACTTTATGAAGAAACAAAGCGGCGTACTCCCTATCCTTTTATTTGATGATATTTTTGATAAGCTTGATGAGACCCGGGTTTCTAAAATAGTACAAATGGTAAACGACAAGGTTTTTGGACAGATTTTTATATCTGACACCCACCCTGAACGTACCGAAGAAATTGTGAAGTCTACTCACCAAAGTTATCGTATCTTTACCTTATAACTTATACAATTATGTTACCAGCAACCATACTTCCGTTTCTGGAAGACCTTAAACAAAATAACTACCGTGATTGGTTTCAGGCAAATCAAAAAAGATATGCCGAATATAAAAAAGACTACAAAGCTGTAACCGAAGCCCTGATTAGGGAAGTTAGCACTGGCGACGAGTCATTAAAGCATCTGGAGTTTAAAAACTGCTCTTTCAGAATAAACAGAGATATTCGTTTCTCTAAAGACAAATCTCCCTATAAAACCAATATGGGGATATGGATGTCGGCAGGAAATAAGGAATTCAACATGGGTGGTTATTACCTCCATATAGAAAAAGGAGCCAGCTTTATTGCAGGAGGACTACACATGCCTGACCCGGTTTCTCTGAAAAAAATGCGCCGTGAGATTGCAGGTTTTTACGAAGACCTTGAAGAGATACTGGAAAATAAGGAATTCAAAAAACTTTACGGAACACTGGACAGGGAACAAAGCCTGAAAACTGCTCCTAAAGATTATGATAAAGACCATCCGGCAATTGAGTTTTTAAAACTGAAAAGCTTTACAGTAACACATAAGCTTAGCGATAAAGACCTTGCCAGTAAAAACTTTATTAAAGAGACTGCAAAAAAATTATTGGTTATGCAACCGTTTATAGAGTATATAAACCGCGCAATGACTACCGAGGAGTAGTTAAAATATGTAATTTTGCCATCGGTAAACTAACCCATAACTATGGAAATTATTTCAAACTACCCGCTTAAAAATCATAATACTTTTGGAATTGAGGCTTTTGCCGATGAATTTGTTTCAGTTAACTCTGTAAACGAACTTAAAGAAGTTCTTCAGGAAAACTCAGGCAAACAAAAATTCATACTTGGAGGCGGCAGTAATATGCTGCTCACCCAAAACATCCATTCATTAGTTATACATGTAAACCTTAAAGGTAAAGAGGTCGTTTTTGAAGATGACAACCATGTACATTTAAAAGCCATGGCTGGCGAAAACTGGCATGAGTTTGTACTTTACACCATACAACACAATTATGGCGGATTGGAAAACCTGTCATTAATCCCCGGTAATGTAGGCACTACCCCTATACAAAACATAGGCGCTTACGGTACCGAGATAAAAGACACCTTTGTATCGTGTGAAGCTATGGATATCGCAACACAGCAAATAAAAATCTTTACAAAAGAAGAATGTGAGTTTGCCTATCGTGAAAGTATTTTCAAGAATAGTTTAAAAAACAAATACATTATAGTATCGGTTACATACAGGCTTACTAAAAAAGACCATAAAATCAATACAGCTTATGGTGATATTATGGCACAGCTAACCGAAAAAAATATAATAACGCCAAGTATAAAAGATGTTAGCGATGCGGTAATAAACATCCGGCAAAGTAAATTACCCGACCCAAAAGAACTGGGCAACAGCGGTAGCTTTTTCAAAAACCCTATTATCTCAAAAGAAGCGTTCGATTTGGTTTATCACAAACATCCTGAAATGCCACACTATATAATTTCTGAAACCGAAGTAAAAGTACCCGCCGGCTGGCTTATAGAACAGTCAGGCTTTAAAGGCAAACGCTTTGGCGACGCAGGTATACATTCAAGGCAGGCTTTGGTATTAGTAAACTATGGCAACGCCACCGGGCAGGAATTATTGGACTTATCCCTAAAAATACAGGAAACCGTATATAATAACTTCGGCATCCGTATTGAGGCTGAAGTTAATATTATATAGTTTTTTTATTACAATTATTACCTAACACTTAACAACAAACAAAAGGAAGAAACAAGACTTTTTCCTAATTTTGCACCATTAAAACGCCAATCAAAAAATACCTGTATGCTTAACATTACCTTCTATATATTTATCGGTATTACCGCAATACAACTATTTTATTACCTTATTGTTTTCGGAAAATTTGCTTTTTCAAAACCAGATAAAGTCAGCCCGAAAAAAATCCCTGTTTCTGTTATTGTTTGTGCTAAGAACGAGGCAGAAAACCTAAAAAAATATGTTCCCCTTATTGCCGAACAAAATTATCCCGACTTTGAAGTAGTACTTATAGACGATGCCTCTAGCGATGAAACACTCGATGTACTTGAAGAGTTTGAACAACAGTACTCAAACGTACGTTTGGTTAAGGTAGAAAATAACGAAGCCTTTTGGGCTAATAAAAAATTTGCAGTTACCTTAGGTATCAAAGCTGCTACAAAAGACTATCTATTATTTACTGACTCTGACTGCTACCCTTCTTCAAACGAATGGTTGTCACAAATGAGCGCACAGTTTACCCAAACAAAAACCATTGTACTGGGATATGGCGCTTATGAAAAAGTAAAACGCTCTTTTCTTAATAAAATAATCCGTTTTGACGAAATGCTTAGGGCAACACAATATATGTCGTGGGCAAAAATGGGATCACCTTATACCGGTGAAGGCCGTAACATGGCTTACAAAAAAGAGGAATTCTTTAACGCTAATGGCTTTATGAGCCACATGCATGTAAGAAGCGGTGAAGATGCCATGTTTGTTAATCAGGTAGCTACAGGTAAAAACACTACAATTTGTTATACCCCCGAAAGCTTTACCTATTGTCCTCCAAAAAAATCATTCGGGCAATGGTTTGCACAAAAAAAGAGACAGATATACCTGCACTCGCAATTTAAAACCGGAGACAAGATAAAAATACGTCTGTTTTTTATAGCCCAGCTATTATTTCCTCTATTCGCTGCCGGACTTTTAATTGCCGGTTTTGACTGGATGTTTGTTGTACCTGTAATAGGCTTCCGTTACCTTATAGCATGGTTAACCGTAGGCTACAGCGCAGGTAAGCTAAAGGAGAAAGATGTAATATACTGGTTCCCTTTTATCGAAATATTCCTTATCTTCACACAGCTTAATGTTTATATAAGCAACATGTTCTCTAAACCTGTACTTTGGAAATAAACTCTCAACTTATACAAAGCAATATAGAAAAGGCAAAAAAGGGCGACCAGGTTGCCTTTACTTTTTTATTAGATTTTTTTTGGAACGAGGTATATGGCTTTATGCTTAAACGTACACAAAACGAGACTGATACCGAGGATATTGTTATAGAAACATTCGCAAAAGCTTTTGACAGGATAGCTACTTATAATCCTGAATATGCCTTTAATACGTGGCTTATAGCCATTGCTAAAAATGTACATATAGACATTTTAAGAAAAAAGAAATCCTCACTGTTTATAGAAATCACAGACGAGCAAAATCAACAGGCGTACAATATTGCAGACAGCTCCCCCAGCGCAGAGGATGAACTGATTAAGGAACAAAACCTTTCCAGTCTTCTGGAGTGCATTAAGCAGTTAAAATCACACTATCAGGAAGTAATACAGCTACGCTATTTTCAGGAACTTAGCTATCAGGAAATCGCCGAACAGCTTAACGAACCTCTTAATAACGTAAAGATAAAACTGCTAAGAGCAAAAAAACTACTTGCCGATATTATACGCAATGGTAAAAAGAAAAAATAAAACTATTCTTTTCTGCCCTACTCAACCTTCTTTATCTGTAGAAAACACTTTTACATCTCATAGATAAACAAGGATATTTTTCTTAATGTAAAAAATCACTTTTTTACACAATAAAATATTATAAGAATTTTATAGTATTTCTTACAATATCAAAAACACCGAAAACGTTTTAGTATAAAAATCATTCCTTATTAACAAACTTTAAATCATCTTATTATGTCAAAAGTAAGCGTTTTCGAAAAAAAATGGATAGACCTTGTTTTTGAAGGCCGTAACCAAAAATACGGAGCCTACCAGCTTCGTCAGCAAAACCCTAAACATACAGTTATTGCCTTATTTCTGGGCGTTGCTCTAGTAGTAGGTTTAATTTCCATACCTGTAATTGCAAACAGACTAGGCCCTAAACCTGAACCAGTGGTTGCTGAAAATAAAACTATTCTTGACGAAACTATCGTTATTACAGATTTAACAAACGAGGTTACTCTTCCTGATGTACCGGAACCGGAGCCTGTTATACCGGAACCACCTGCAGAAGCTGCAGCACCTGTAACCGCTACGACAGAATTTACAACACCTGTTATAGTAAGTGCTAACGAGGTAACTGCTACTTTACCTACTATGGAAGACTTTGAAAACTCAGACCCAGGGCAGGTAACTACACCGGGTAACCCTAACGGAGAAATAAATATTGGCACACCAAACGGAACAGGAGATCGCACAGATGGCGGAACCACTAACGGAGACGAAAACGGAACCGGTATAATAGAATATATTAAAGTAGACGTAAAACCTGATTTTCCGGGAGGACTATCTGTTTTTTACGAAACGGTTAGCAGAAGATTCAACGCGCCGGATATTGGCAAAGACATGACGCTTAGAGTATTTGTTTCATTTATTGTGGAAAAAGACGGAACAATGTCAAACATAAAAGTGCTAAGAGATCCGGGATACGGAATGGGTGATGAAGCTATTAGAGTACTTAAAAGCATTAAAACAAAATGGAATCCGGGTATTAAAAACGGTAAGCCTGTAAGAACAGCTTACAACTTACCCGTAACCCTTAACATAAGATCATAAAAAAAGCCCCTGATTAGGGGCTTTTTCTTTATAAAAGAATAACATTTTTAGAGCTTTAGCCATAAAAATGAATCATTACATAATATCCACAAATATACCTTATCTTTGCAGTCTAAAGTTTTTATTATGGAAACCGTATTAGATACTGCAAAACCAACTGCCCAAAACGGACTGCTTACTCAAAAGCCTAAATGGCTTAGGGTTAAGCTACCTACAGGGAAAAAATATACTGAATTAAGAGGACTGGTAGATAAGTATAAACTGCATACTATATGTACATCAGGAAGCTGCCCTAACATGGGTGAATGCTGGGGTGAAGGGACCGCTACTTTCATGATACTGGGTAATGTTTGTACACGTTCATGTGGTTTTTGTGGTGTTAAAACCGGAAGACCCGAAACGGTAGATTGGGATGAGCCGGAAAAAGTGGCACGTTCTATCAAACTAATGAACATTAAACATGCCGTTATTACCAGTGTAGACCGTGACGACCTTAAAGACGGAGGTTCTATTATATGGGCCGAAACCGTTAAGGCTATCCGCAGGATGAACCCTACCACCACACTGGAAACTCTTATACCTGACTTTCAGGGAATTGAAAGAAACATAGATCGTATTATTGAGGTTGCCCCAGAGGTTGTTTCTCACAATATGGAAACAGTAAAAAGACTTACTCGTGAGGTACGTATACAGGCAAAATACGAGCGTAGCCTTGAAGTACTTCGCTACCTTAAGGACAATGGCATTAACCGCACAAAATCGGGTATTATGCTTGGACTTGGCGAAACCGAAGAAGAGGTTATCCAAACAATGCACGATTTAAGAGCTGTAAACCTTGATGTACTTACTATAGGCCAGTACCTGCAGCCAAGTAAAAAACACCTTCCTGTAAAAGAGTTTATCACTCCGGATCAGTTTAAGAAATATGAGGAAATAGGCCTTGAGCTTGGTTTCCGCCATGTAGAAAGCGGCGCTCTTGTACGTTCTTCATACAAAGCACAAAAACACATCCTTTAATAGCTTTTTGCTGTAATTGTTTTTAAAACAATGGACAAAAAAATAAAGATTGCCATAAACGGTTTCGGTCGCATAGGCCGAAACCTTTTCAGGCTCTTACTTAACCACCCTGAAATTGAAGTGGTAGCCATTAATGATATTGCCGATGCAAAAACAATGGCTCACCTTATTAAGTATGACAGTATTCACGGCATACTACCCCATGAAGTTACCCATACCGAAACTTCGATTATCATTGATGGTAAAAGCTTTCCTTTTTTAAGAAACAGACAAGTTAAGGATATTAACTGGGCTCAGTTTGACATTGATATTGTTGTGGAATCTACGGGAAAATTTAAAACTCTTGAAGATGCCAACCAACATCTTGAGGCAGGAGCCAAACGAGTATTACTTTCGGCACCACCGGAAGACGACAGGATAAAAACTGTTGTACTGGGAGTGAACGAACACATACTTGAAGGTACAGAAAAAGTGGTCTCTAACGCCAGCTGTACTACCAACAATGCAGCACCAATGATGAAGGTGATTAATGACCTTTGCGGAATTAATCAGGCTTACATCACAACAGTACACTCTTACACTACAGATCAAAGCCTGCACGACCAGCCACATAAAGATTTAAGACGTGCCCGCGGTGCGGCACAATCCATAGTACCTACAACCACAGGTGCCGCAAAGGCGCTTACCAAAATTTTCCCTGAGTTTGATGGCAAAATTGGCGGTAGTGGTATACGCGTACCGGTACCAGACGGTTCACTAACCGATATTACCTGCTATGTAAAACGTGAGGTGAGTATTGAAGAGATAAACAGCGCCTTCAAAAAAGCATCAGAAAACGAACTGAAAGATATACTTGCCTACACCGAAGACCCTATAGTATCGGTAGATATTTTAGGCAACAGGAATTCATGCCTTTTCGATTCACAGCTTACATCAGCACTGGATAAAATGGTAAAAGTAGTAGGATGGTATGATAACGAAATAGGTTATTCATCAAGGATAATAGACCTTATTCTTCATTTAAATAAATAAGCTAGTAACGGGCAATCAGCTCTTTTATAAGCATTCGTACTTTAGGCTCGGCTTTTGCTGCAGCCTCTAGCACCTCTTTATGACTTACGGTCGCCACACTTTTTTCATCACTTATATCGGTAATTACCGAAACACCAAAGCATTCCATCCCCATGTGTTTGGCGACAATAACTTCAGGCACGGTAGACATGCCTACGCAATCAGCACCCAGTATTTTTACCATTCGGTATTCAGCATGTGTTTCAAAAGTAGGCCCCTGTAACCCAAGGTATATTCCGTCCTTCACATCAATCTGCAATTCAACAGCAATTTCCTTCGCCTTATTGATCATTTCATGACTGTATGGTTCGCTCATATTTACAAAGCGCGGACCGAAACGCTCGTCATTAGCACCTCGCAAAGGGTGCTGAGGCATAAAATTGATATGATCATAAATCAGGACAATATCCCCTACTCTGTAAAACGGATTAACACCTCCCGAAGCATTAGAGACTATAAGGTGTTCCACACCTAAAAATTTCATTACCCTAACCGGAAAAGTAACCTCCTGCATACTGTAACCCTCATAATAATGAAAGCGCCCCTGCATGGCAACCACGCTTTTGTTTCCTATTTTTCCAAATATTAAATTGCCGTGATGCCCAGCCACAGTAGTTTGCGGAAAATTTGGGATATCCTTATAGGGGATAGTAAATTCCACATCGATATCATCGGGAAAGTTTCCCAACCCTGAACCTAATATGAGTCCGAATGACGGAGTATAACTGTTTTTTTCTTTAAGATAATTAACCGTTTGCTGAACTTTTTCCCACATAGTTTAAAACTGTTTTATTAAAATCGTCTCCGTTAGTAATAAAAGAAGTTTTTATAGGCAGATAAAACAGTTTACCGGCAGGCATTTTATCTTTAAGCCTTACATAATCCTTTTCGGTAGTTACCACAATCCTGTCTTTTGCGGCAGCAAGTATATCATCAATATCCTTAGCTGAAAAATCATGATGATCAGGATAGGTCAAACATACATCAGAACTGTTTTTTAACTGATCGAAAAACGGTTTTGGTTTAGCTATTCCGGCAACCAGTACCTTATCTTTTTCCTTTACTTCTTTTGTAGAAATTTCACTGTCATCCCCATAAACAACAATATCATATTCTATTGTAGTAAAGTACACCTTTTGCTCGGGTTGCGGTCGTAATTTTTTCTTAATTTTTTCCTGCTCTGCTTCTGTTATATCCGCAGGGCATTTGGTCACCACAATCACATCTGCTCTCTTGGCTCCGCTTCTACCCTCACGCAGGTTCCCCGCAGGTAATAAATAATCATCGGCATAAATATCACCATAGGCAGTAAGCAGTATATAAAAACCTGCTTTAACCTTACGGTGTTGGTAAGCATCATCAAGTACAATTACTTCAGGACTCGGATTAAGTTGTAATAAGTTATCAATACCGTTTACCCTGTTAGCATCTACCGCCACATTAATATCAGGAAACTTACTGTAAAACTGATATGGCTCATCTCCCAGTATATCGGCATTCGCATTAATATCCGCCAAAACATATCCTTCCGATTTTCTTTTATAACCCCTGCTTAAGGTGGCAAGTCTGTAATTATCTTTAAGTAACCGTATTAAGTATTCGGTTTGAGGCGATTTACCAGTACCTCCGGTACTCAGGTTACCAATAGCAATAACAGGCACACTAAACTGCTGTGACTTTAAAAAACCTGTATCGTATAAAAAATTACGTACAGCCATAACAAGCCAATACAGTAAGGAGAAGGGAAGTAAAATTTTCCTGATTAATTTCATACTACGAATGTAAAATTTTTTACCCTATTAATTCAACTTCGGCATTGTCTTACACACAATAATTTTTAAATTTGGACTTACGCTATACCATTTTCATGAAAATAAAAGATATACTTGCCGTTTTAGAGCAAATGGCTCCGTTAGCCTATGCCGAAGATTTTGACAATGTAGGCCTGCTTACCGGTAACAGCAATAACGAAGTCACCGGAGTACTGGTATGCCATGATGCCCTGGAAAACGTTGTTGATGAAGCCATTGCAAAAAACTGCAATCTTATAGTTTGTTTTCACCCTATATTATTTTCGGGACTCAAAAAAATTACCGGAAAAAATTATGTGGAGCGTAGCATTATTAAAGCGATAAAAAATGATATTGCCATTTATGCTGTACACACCGCTTTAGACAACCATAAACATGGTGTAAACAAAATATTTTGTGATGCTTTAGGATTAAAAAACACTTCTGTTTTAATTCCAAAAGAAAACTACATCCGTAAACTTATCACTTTCACCATTCCTGAAAATGTAGAAAAACTCCGTAATGCATTGTTTGATGCCGGAGCCGGAAACATAGGCAATTATGAAAACTGTAGCTTTACCTCACAGGGGTTTGGTTCCTATCAGGGAAATGAAGACAGTAATCCTGCTATAGGATTGCCTGGTGATTTTGTAGAAGATAAAGAGATTAAAGTCGAGGTAACTTTTGAAAAACATCTGGAATCTAAAATACTGAAAGCCCTTTTTAACAACCATGTTTATGAAGAAGTAGCCTATGAGATTTACAGCCTTGAAAACAGACATCAAAATATTGGTTTAGGGATGATAGGCGAATTTGAACAGCCTATGGATGAGAAGAACTTCCTGCTTTTTGTGAAAGAAAAAATGGAAGCCGGAGGTATAAGGCACAGTGCTTTTACAGACAAACCAATTAAAAAAGTAGCTGTATTGGGAGGCTCAGGGAGTTTTGCCATAAAAAGTGCTATTGCTAAAGGAGCAGACGCTTTTTTAACTGCCGATTTAAAATATCATCAGTTTTATGAAGCAGAAAACAGGCTTTTACTGGCTGACATAGGACATTTTGAGAGCGAACGTTACACAAAAAATTATATTGCCGAATATTTAAGCCAGCGAATAAACATCAATGTAGTAGTAGCAGAAACTAATACTAACCCTGTTAACTACCTTTAATTTAAAACAGAACACCCCAAAGCCAGGAAACTGAAGTTGCTAACCCAACAAAGAAAACAATACCCATTGTTACTACAATAGAACTCAACATTAACGTCACTAACTTATCTTTAAACAAAGGGGGATTAGATATTTGTTTGTTTGATTTAAAGTTTAGACTTTCATGCAATCTTGACCTCTTTAAAGCTTCAGCTTCCAGAGTGTTAAGCTTTTGTATAGCATAATCAGGTAATCCTGATTTATCACTCCTGTATTTAATATCTCTTAAAATCTGGATTGGTGAATAGTTTACTGATTTCTCATAAACTGCCACACATTTCTTAATATTGATATTATCAGTCTCGGTGAGTATCCAATATAGCCCTGCTGCATCAAAAAAGCCACTTTTATAATAAACCTCTGCAAGTGCTTCCCTAGCCTCCATATTATCAGGACAGGCATTAATAAGATTACGCAACCTGTTTATAGCTTTTAACTTAAGCCCTTCGCTAATCTCATTATTAGATTTTTCAATCTGATTTTTTACATTCATCTCTCTATATTGTAAATGCTAATATAAATTATTATCTTACCCCATTAAACAAAAAATTATATAGGTTTATTATCTTACGAAAAAAATCCCTAATTTTGCAATCATTTTATCGCAAGAAAATACAAATCCAGTTAAGTACTTATAAATATGGCGAATACCAAGGAGTTAAGTGTTGAAGAAAAGTTAAGGGCACTTTATGATTTACAGTTAATTGATTCAAGAATAGACGAAATCAGAAATGTAAGGGGTGAACTTCCTCTTGAAGTGGAAGACCTTGAAGATGAAGTTGCAGGATTAAGTACAAGGCTTGACAAACTTAAAAGCGATCTGGAATCTATTGAGGATCAGATTAAAGAAAAGAAAAACGCTATTGACGAGCACAAAACTGCAATCAAGAAATATACTGAGCAGCAAAAAAATGTTCGCAATAACCGCGAATTCAACTCTCTTACTAAAGAGATCGAATTCCAAGAGCTTGAAATCCAGCTTGCTGAAAAGCACATCAAGGAGATGAAAGCTTCTATTGAGCATAAAAAAGAGGTAATTGGTCAGTCTCAGGAAAGACTTGAGGCTAAACAAAGCCACCTTGACCATAAAAAATCAGAGCTTGGTGCTATTATGGCTGAAACTGAGAAAGAAGAAAACTTCCTTATTGCAAAGTCAGCTGAGTATCAGGAGCAAATTGAAGAAAGACTTCTTGCTGCTTACAAAAGAATACGTACAAGCGTAAGAAACGGACTTGCAGTTGTTTCTATTGAAAGAGGTGCTTCTGCCGGATCATTCTTTACTATACCTCCACAAACTCAAATGGAGATTGCTTCCCGCAAAAAAATCATTACTGATGAGCACAGCGGAAGAATTTTAGTAGACAGTATGCTTGCTGACGAAGAAAAAGAAAAAATGGAACAATTGTTCGCTAAATTATAATATTTAAGCCCCGCCAAAGCGGGGCTTTTTTAACTGCCATGCAGAAACTGATTACCTTTATACTGTCTAAATCCATAGGACTCTACATAAACACACTCAGTTATATTGCTCCACAGAAAGCAAGTAAATTGGCATATAAATTTTTCAGTGAGCCCCGTGACGGAAGATTATCGAAAGACAATCTCCCCGATATACTTAAAGAGGCCGAAGCTGAAATTATTACTCACAACAACTTTATTTTCCAAACCTACATCTGGAAAGGTAACGATACTAAAGTACTCCTTGTACACGGATGGGAAAGCAATGCTTCCCGATGGGAATTGCTTATGCCCTACCTTAAAAAATCAGGCAGTACCATTATTGCTGTAGATGCTCCTGCACATGGTTTATCTTCAGGAAATGAGTTTAGCGTTCCGCGTTATTCTGAATTCTTAGATATCGTAGTGAAGGAATTCCAACCGCAATACATGATTGGCCACTCCATGGGAGGAGCTACTGCCGTGCATTATCAGTCACAATACCCTAACGAGATTATCCAAAAAATGGTGATACTGGGTGCACCTAGTGACCTTAACACACTGCTAAATAATTATGCCGGTATACTAAGTCTGAACCTAAACGTAATTCAGTTACTCAAAAAACACTTCTTTAAACACTTCAAAATAAAGACCGAAGAGTTTTCGGGCGGTATTTTTGCCACTACAATAAAAGCAAAAGGACTGATAGCCCATGATGAAAAAGACGAAGTAGTATCGTTTAAAGAGGGTAAAAAAATAGCAGAAGCATGGCCGGATGCCGAATTTATAGCAACAAAAGGACTTGGGCACAGTATGCATGATGATGCCCTTTACAACAAAATATACTCCTTCCTTTTTGAAAGCTAAAAGCGTATCTTTGCACAATGGAAGAGCTTAAGCGTTTAAACAAATTTATTTCGGAAACCGGATACTGTTCCCGCAGGGAAGCCGACAAACTTATTGAAGAAGGCCGTGTAACCATTAACGGGGTTGTACCGGAAATGGGAACCAAAGTAAGCCTTGAGGATGAAGTACGCATTGACGGAAAACTGATTACCGAAAAAAGAGGAAAAAGCGTTTACCTGGCTTTCAATAAACCTGTAGGCATTGAATGCACCACTAACCCCGATGTTAGAAATAACATTGTAGACTACATAAACTACCCTACCCGTATATTCCCTATAGGACGTCTTGACAAAGCCAGTGAAGGCCTTATTTTTATGACTGATGACGGCGATATTGTAAACAAAATACTAAGAGCCCGTAACAACCACGAAAAGGAATATATAGTAACGGTAAACAAACCGATTACCGACCGTTTTATACAACGAATGGGTAACGGTGTGCCAATTTTAGATACCATAACCCGTAAGTGTAAAGTGGAGCAGGTTAGCAGATACATTTTCAGGATTGTACTTACACAGGGACTTAACAGGCAAATTCGTCGTATGTGTGAGTTTTTGGGATATGAGGTTACCGCGCTTAAACGTATACGAATTATAAACATTTCATTGGACGTGCCTGTAGGCCGTTACCGCGACCTTACCCCAGCAGAGATAAAAGAACTTAACAAACTTATATCTGATTCCAGTAAAACAGAAGAAGCCAGCTTACCTAAACCGAAAACTGAAAACAAAAGACCGTTTTCCAATAAACCTAAAAGCACGGGCAGAAACGAAAACGGTAACCGAAACAGAAAAGGCGATTTCAGAAAGAGAAAGTAATCCATACGACAAAGGGAATTACAATATTTTGTATCTTTGATTGAATTTCGCAATCACCCTCAATATGGAATCAGAATCTCTTACCCAGTTTTATAAAGATAAAAGGAAAGAAGTACCACAAAACATTAACGACAGCATTGGTCATTTTAATGTTTTCAGGCTGGAAGACTGTCTGCAACCCGGCAAACAGGTAAGATACGCCCGCAGGGATTACTACAAGGTTACTTTTGTAAAAGGTAAAAACCGCTACCATTATGCCGATAAAAGCTTAGAGGTAGACGGTACATCTCTGGTATTCTTTAACCCTCAGGTTCCATACACATGGGAATCCTTATCAGAAGACCCTACGGGTTATTTCTGTATATTTACAGCTCCGTTTTTCACCGAAAAAATAAGGGGCAGCCTAAATGAGTTACCCATGTTTACTCTGGGAGGCAAACCATCCTACATTCTTAACCAAACTCAGGAAGAGGCTATTGCAGCTATTTTTGAAAAGATGCTGAATGAAATCAATTCTGATTATGCCTTTAAATATGATTTACTTAGAGGCTACCTTAATGAGATTATCCATCTTGCACTTAAAACCGAACCGGCAGAAAACCTGTACACTCACCCTAATGCCAACTCCCGTATTACTTCTGTATTCAATGAGCTACTTGAGAGACAATTTCCTATAGAAACTCCTGTACAGCGTTTCAGTATGCGATCGGCTAATGATTTTGCCCAAACCCTATCAGTACACGTTAATCATCTTAACCGCGCCATCAAACAAACAACAGGCAAAACCACCACTACTCTTATTAGTGAACGCTTACTTGCTGAAGCTAAAGCACTTTTAAGACATACAGACTGGAACATAGCCGAAATAAGTAACTGCCTTGGCTTCGAGGAGCCTTCGCATTTCAATAACTTTTTCAAGAAGCAAACCACCCAAACACCTTCCCGATACAGAAATGTTTGATTTTTGCAACTATTGGTTTGACCTGAGCAAGCCTTAAGCCCTATCCTGATATTAACTTTGTACCATAATTAAAAAACGAACAATTATGGAAAACAAAGAGAAAAAAGTATGGTTTATTACCGGAGCCAGCAAAGGTTTTGGATTGGAATTTGTAAAACAGCTTTTGGCGAAAGGAAATTTTGTAGCTGCTACTTCAAGAAGTAAAGCCCAATTATTGGCTGCCGCCGGAGAACATGAAAATTTACTTCCGTTAGAAGTAGATCTTACCAGTGAGAACAGTGTTGAACAGGCAGTAAAAGCTACCGTTGCAAAATTTGGACAACTGGACAACGTTGTTAATAATGCAGGCTACGGACTGGTAGGCGCTGTTGAGGAGCTTACAGATAAGGAAGCACGTCAAAACTTTGAAGTGAATGTATTTGGCACCCTTAATGTAATACGTAAAGCACTTCCCTATTTACGTGAACAGAAATCAGGGCACATTTTCAACATATCATCTGTAGGCGGTTTTATAGGTAACTTCCCCGGTTTTGGTATTTATTGCGCTACCAAGTTTGCCGTAAACGGGTTCACCGAAGCCCTTTCGGAAGAAGTAAAAGACTTCAACATAAACGTAACGTTAGTATTACCGGGTTATTTCAGGACTAATTTCCTAAACTCTGATTCACTTGCGGCAACACAAAACCCAATCGAAGCATATACTTCGGCAAGAAACTCACAGTCACTACATGAAAACACCATTAACGGTAACCAACCCGGAGATCCTGTAAAAGGTGTTGAGCAAATTATCAAGGTTTCTGAAACTGCTAATCCGCCATTATATCTTTTCCTTGGTAGTGATGCATACCAAATGGCGGAAACCAAGCTTAAAAACTTAGAACAGGAATTAAAAGCATGGGAAGGAACTACTAAAGCTACTGATTTTTAAATCTACAATTCCTGTTTTACAAAAGGACTTACAGTATGTAAGTCCTTTTGTTTTTTTATACCCTCCCGTTTAATTAATCATTAATTAAACATTAAAATCAGTCAACCAAACTGATTTTTCATCATACTCCAAAGAAAAATAAAAAAATGAAAACGTTGTAGGAAAAAGAAAACAAAATCTTCCACACAAAAACATAAAACACTAACAACCAAACAGTTAAAAAACAACTGTCGCTTTTTGTCATTGTATTTGTCGCTTTTTTATCCACCACAATACCAGTGCTTTAACTATAAAAAATTCAATTTTTCATTAACGTTGCTAAACTATTTGTCACGCTTTTTCCCTCAAAAAGCAGAGCAAAGAGTAAGAAAAACTACAACTATTAACTATTTAGAAAAATTAATTATTATGAAAAGAATTATTCTTCTGATTTCTTTTTTGTTTCTTGGGGCACTTACTACAAACGCACAATGTAATGTACCTGCCAATGCAACAGTGACAGAAATTACATCTAACAGTGCCTTACTTAGTTGGGATGCTGTTTCAACAGGGAGCGAAGTGCAATTTTATCAAACCTGTTTTGTTGAAGGTACAGCTGAACCAATATCGGGCGCCAATACAGATACAACAAGTTTAGCAAGCTATTATCCGCTATTACCGGGCACTACTTACACTGCTTATGTAAAGTCATTTTGTTCAGGTGTATGGAGCGACTGGACTACCGGTGTGACTTTTACTACCACATCATGTCCGGCTGCACAGCCTCCATACACACTGGACTTTGAAACTGCAACAGCAAGTTTACTACCTGATTGTACAACAGGCGTAGCTCCTGTAACTCCTCATTGGAGAACCGCTACAAATCCGGGATTTGGTTTTGAAAACGGCACGCTAAAGTACATACCAAGCAATGCTGTAGCCAACAGTTGGTTATTTACACAAGGTATAGCACTTGAAGCCGGAACGTACTATAAAATATCGTTTAAATATGGTAATAATAGTACTGAGACTACTGAGAGTATTATGCTAACTTATGGACCTACACCTACTGCTGAAGATGCAATGCCTTTATTTGCTGCCACCGTAAATGATGCCATACCACACACACAAGATCTGGATTTCTTTACTGTAGAAGAAACCGGCACCTATTATATAGGTTTTCGCGCTTTAAGCGAAGCAAATCAGGGTGAACTTTATGTAGATGATTTCTCCTTACAGCAAACTGTTTGTGGCACTCCTGAAAATGCCACAGCTAGTGCTCTTACTTATAATAGTGCAACAATATCATGGGAAGCAGCAACAGGAGGAAACGTATCCTCTACAGCATACTATTTTGGCTACTCTACTACAAACACTCCACCAGCTTCACCTGAAACTGTTACAGAGTTATTTAAGGAACTTACTGAACTGCAAGCTAACACTACATACTATGCTTTTATAAAAAATGAATGTGGTGATATAAACAGTGAATGGGAAGTTATTGAATTCACTACACCGTGTGAACCTACATCACTGCCTTACACAGAAGATTTTGAATCGCTTACAGAGCCTGAAATTCCAACATGTACCTCATCTGTAACTATTGATACAGGAAGCGGCTGGACATCTGTTAGCAATCCGGGAAGCGGATTTGAAAGCGGCACATTAATGTATAGTGGTAATACTGAAACAGCTAATACTTATTTTGTAATGGCTCCTGTAGAACTGGAAGCTGATACTTTTTACAAAATAAGCTTTAGGTATGGCAACAACAGTACTGAAACCACTGAAAATATAAGACTGAGATTTGGCACTTCGCCAGATCCTTCTACATGGACTAATACAGTTACAGAAATCATAGATATAAGCAGTGGCGAAGATCAGTTGTATTTCTCTTCACCATTTACCATAGGTGCTAACAGTGGGGTATATTACTTCGGTATACAGGCCTATAGTGATGCCGATCAGGGAAACATTTATATAGATGATATAATCATTGACGAATGGACCTGCAGCATGCCACAAAACATAGGTATTACAGATATTACTTCAACAACCGCTACAGTAGAATGGGAAGCTGCTGAGGGTGGTACCTCAATGGGATATTTTTATAATTTCAGCACCAGTGATATTCCTTCAGACGAAGGTATGGTTATGGTTAACGACTTAAGCGTAACTTTTGACGAACTGGAAGCTGGAACAACATACTATGTGTTTATAAAGAACTTTTGCGGTCCAGTAATGGGAGAATGGTCGGCACCTTTAGTGTTTACCACACCGTGCACAGAAACAGCTACCGTGCCATACATGCAAGATTTTGAGTCGGCTACGACCCCGGACTTACCTAACTGTACTACCATCGCCGCAAACAGCGGCAGTGTGTGGGCTACAGCCAGCAACCCAGGTAGTGGTTTTGACTCTAACACTCTAATATATACAGCAACAGATGCCAATGCAGATGCATGGTACTTTACACAGGGAATAGAACTAACCGCAGGCACTTTCTATCAAATACAATATACTTACGGTAACGATAGTGGCACTACTACCGAAAGCCTAATGGTAACATTAAGCACCAGCCCAAACCCTGCAACAGCTTTACAGGGAGGTATGATAGGTGAGCATACCATTACCGATGCTACTCCGGCAACACAAACTACTAACTATGTAACAGTAGAGGAAGACAGTATTTATTACTTTGGGTTCCATGCACAAAGTGAAAGCGCTCAGGGCAGTATTTATGTTGATAATTTTAGCGTAGAAGAAAATGCCTGCGGTACCCCTTCCAATCTGACAGTATCAGATATTACCGAAAATAGTGCTACGTTTGCATGGGAGGCTACGACAGAAGGCAACACCACTCCAAGCGTATACCAATATGCAATAGGTGATAACGATACTCCTCCTGCAGAAGGGACGTATGCAGAAAACTTCACAACTGACTTCTCAGAACTTGAGCCGGAAACTACATACTACGCATTTGTAAGAACACAATGTGGACCAATATGGAGTGACTGGGAAATGGTAGAGTTTACTACCGAAGCAGAACTGGGACTTAACAACAATACCTTTAAAGGTTTTACCTACCAACCAAACCCAACCGAAGACATTGTAACATTAAGCAACTCTACTATAATTGACAATGTCGAGATATACAACCTTACAGGACAGCTTGTATTACAGCAAAAAGCAGGGACAGAAACTACTCAGGTAAACATGAGTTCTTTACCATCAGGGGCTTATTTCCTTACTGTACATGCAGGCAATGAACTGAAACAAATTAAAGTTCTTAAAAAGTAACATCATTAAATTAATTCAGATTGATAGTTTTTTTTAATGAAAAAGGCTGCTAATAAAATTAGCAGCCTTTGTTTTTTATAAACAAGTAAAGGGATTATTGCCCTCTCATTGCTCTTTGCTCTCTTGCAAGTAAAGTATTTTTAAGCAGCATGGCAATTGTCATTGGCCCCACACCACCCGGTACCGGAGTAATGTATGATGCTTTTTTACTAACATTAGCAAAATCAACATCTCCTGTAATTCTGTAACCTCTTTCAGCAGTTTCATCAGGAACACGTGTAATACCCACGTCAATAATAACAGCATCATCTTTCACCATTTCTGCTTTTAGATAGTTAGGCACACCTAAAGCTGTAATGATAATATCAGCCTGAGTAGTAATCTGGCTAATGTTTTTAGTATGGCTGTGTGTAAGTGTTACAGTAGAGTTACCAGGGAAACCTTTACGTCCCATAAGGATACTCATAGGTCTACCTACAATATGGCTACGACCTATAACCACTGTATGCTTACCTGCAGTTTGTACATTGTATCGCTCTAAAAGCTCAAGAATACCAAACGGAGTAGCTGGGATAAAAGTAGTCATATCCAAAGCCATTTTACCAAAGTTCTCAGGGTGGAAACCATCAACATCCTTACTAGGGTCGATAGCCATAAGCACCTTCTGGTCATCTATCTGTTCCGGTAACGGAAGCTGAACGATAAAACCATCAATGTTATCATCCTGGTTAAGCTCTTCAATTTTCTTTAAAAGCTCGGTTTCACTAATAGTACTTGGCAATTTTATAAGTGTAGACTCAAACCCAATGCGCTCGCATGCCTTTACCTTACTACCTACATAAGTAAGGCTTGCTCCGTCATTACCAACAATAACCGCTGCAAGGTGAGGTACTTTTTCACCATTGTCCTTCATTTTTTTTACCTCAGCGGCAATCTCATTCTTAATGTCTTCAGAAATTTTTTTCCCGTCTAATAACTGCATGTTATATCTGTTAATTATTATTAAAAAAGACGCGGTTACCCGCGCCTCTACAGTTTCTTATGGCCTCATGCCTTTCATACCGCCCATCATTCGCATCATGTTTTTGCCTGCACCTCCCTGCATCATCTTCATCATTTTGCTCATTTGGTCAAACTGCTTTAGCAGTTGGTTAACCTGTTGTATGGACGTACCCGATCCTTTAGCAATCCTGTTCTTTCTTTTTGCATCAAGAACAGACGGTTTACTTCTTTCAACCGGAGTCATGGAATGTATAATAGCTTCTATATGTTTAAAAGCATCATCTTCAATCTCAACATCTTTAAGGGCTTTACCTGCACCCGGAATCATCCCGATAAGGTCTTTCATGTTACCCATTTTCTTTACCTGCTGTATTTGAGAAAGGAAATCGTCAAAACCAAATTCGTTTTTAGCAATTTTTTTCTGAAGCTTTCTTGCTTCTTCCTCATCATACTGCTCCTGTGCTCTTTCCACTAACGATACAACGTCACCCATACCAAGAATACGGTCGGCCATACGTGAAGGATAGAAAACATCAATAGCTTCCATCTTCTCACCTGTACCGATAAACTTGATTGGTTTATTCACTACCGATTTGATAGATATAGCGGCACCACCACGGGTATCACCATCTAACTTGGTAAGTATAACACCATCAAAGTTAAGTCTGTCGTTAAAAGCTTTTGCAGTATTAACAGCATCCTGACCTGTCATGGAGTCTACCACAAAAAGCGTTTCGTTTGGCTCTATGGCTTTATGAACGTTTGCAATCTCGTTCATCATCTCCTCATCAACAGCAAGACGACCTGCGGTATCCACAATCACTACATTAAAGCCGTTTGCCTTAGCATGCTTAATAGCGTTTTGTGCAATCTCTACAGGATTTTTATTACCCTCTTCAGAGTATACCTCTACACCTATTTGCTCTCCAACTACGTGAAGCTGGTTAATCGCCGCCGGACGGTAAATATCACAGGCAACTAGTAAAGGTTTCTTGTTTTTCTTAGTCTTTAAAAAGTTAGCAAGCTTACCGGAAAAAGTGGTTTTACCCGAACCCTGTAAACCGGACATTAATATTACCGATGGATTACCCGAAAGGTTAACCCCTGCAACATCGCCACCCATAAGTTCGGTTAGCTCGTCTTTCACGAGCTTTACCATAAGCTGCCCCGGCTGTAATGTAGTCAATACATTCTCGCCAATAGCTTTTTCTTTTACCTTATTGGTAAAATCTTTAGCTATCTTAAAGTTAACGTCGGCATCAAGTAATGCCCTTCTAACTTCTTTAAGGGTATCAGCTACGTTTACTTCGGTAATCTTTCCGTGCCCTTTAAGAATATGAAAGGCTTTGTCTAACTTATCACTTAAATTATCAAACATAATTTATTGTTCAGATTTTATAAGGTGCAAATTTAAGAATTTGATTTTGAAGTTAACAGCGTTATGCAATAAAAAAACCAGCCTTTAGGACTGGTTTTCTTGAGGAAAAAACTTGAATATTAAAAAAAAACACAAACTTTACGATTATTGCATCTGTTAATCGGTGTTGATAGTAAAACAGTCATAAGGTTTTCCACCCTACCCTGTTTTCATTTTTTTTTCAAGAAAATAAAAAAACCAGCCTTTTCAGACTGGTTTTTCGCATAGATAAACTTTGGCTCTTTTTAGTTTTCATAGCAATTCAAATAACTTTGAAGCTTCCGTTTATCGAAATAGATAGCTAGTTTTTCTTTTTCATTTATTGTTATTCCCCTACGTAAAAACAGTAAAGGATATTATTTTAATTCTTTTGGAACATTAGGGTATCTGTACCTCCGTTTCCGCCACTCACATCAATCAGGCTTATAGTGGTCGATGTTACCGTAACAATATCCCAATCATCAGTAAGATCCACAAAATCTGCCGGTGACGCAAAAGCGATATTAAAATCAACATCACCACTAGGATTATCATCATTACTATCATCTGTAGTTACAGACCACGTACCTGTTACTGTGGTATCACCATTCACTGCGGTTAACACTCCGTTACTACCAAAGGTAAAAGCATAACCCGTAAAGTGATTTGTCTCATCATTACCCGAATCTACAAAAGATGTAATACTCCAGGTACCACTTTGTGCCGCACTCACTATTTGTGATGTATCTGTATTAACTGGTGAGTTATCATCATCAGAACTGCACGACAGCAATACAGTTATCAAAGTGCATGCCAACATTAATTTTAAAACATGTTTTTTCATAATTGTAGTAGTTTAAGTTAGTATTCGTTACTGTTATTTTTTCAACTACAACAATTTAACTCTTTTTTCCGATTTATTCGCACAAATTCGCAAACTGATTAATAGCATTAAGCAACCCCTCATTATCTGTAGCACTAATTTCATCTCCGTCCGGAGACAATACCACAACCGGATATGCAATTGCCGCCAATACACTATCACTAAGGTTGTTTAAAAAACCATACAGCTCCATATTATCATCCACAACCACAACATCTGCAATTTGATTTACCGTATCATAGGTATTTACAGATAAAGGGTATTCAAAGGCAATACAGGTTAAATCACTTCCGTTTTCATTACAAGTAGCTGCCTGCAACCATTCCTGGTGAGTATTTATAACCTCATCGGTATAATCAGCATAAACAACTGTAACAGGAAGCTGCACCTGCACCTCATCAACATCCTGTTGAGACTGATTAAAAACATCTTCAACAAGGGTAAAATCCGTTTCGTTTGCAATAGTGATTTCCTCACCGTTTGCAGTAACCACAACCGGCAGTTTAACCGAAAAACAATCGGTACTATCTATAATATTATCGGCAGACACAGGGTTTTGAGCAATTTTCATCATTTTGACAACCAACTCTGACTCCGAAATAAGATTGCCCGAAGTATCCTGCAAAACAATATTTTCTTCACTTTGACAGGAAAACAGCAATAATGTTATAAGAATAAAAAAAATATCTATTTTTGCTTTGACGAACTTCATATACACTTTTACCGTTTTCGGACAATAATTAAACAGTTTAAAAGGAAAAACCCCTACCTGTTTGCATTATTTTTTATAATTTCACATTGATATTGCACTCCGAAAATGAAAAACAACTCCATATCGAATATTTGCGAAGAATTGCTTTTTTCCAATTTCTTCAAAACACACGTAAAAACGCTCAAAAACTATCTTTATTATAAGTTTGGCGATGAGGAACGTGCCGAAGATGTTACCCAGGAAGCTTTTATTAAGCTATGGGAAAACTGCGCCAATGTCCCTCCCGAAAAAGCCAAGTCATTTATTTACACCGTTGCAAACAACACTTCCCTAAACCATATAGCCCACCAAAAGGTTGTATTGGAGTATGCTAAAAAACACAACGGTCCTACTTCTTCCTCAGAAAGCCCGGAGTTTATTATGGAAGAAGATCAGTTTAAGGTAAAACTGCAAAAGGCCATAGCCGGTTTATCTGAAGCGCAACGCACTGCTTTCCTTATGCATCGTATTGACGGCAAAAAATACTATGAGATTGCCGAGATTTTAGACATAAGTGTAAAAGCCGTAGAAAAAAGAATTCATGGCGCTTTACTACAACTGAGAAAAGAAATTGAAAATTTCAGGTAGGGTATTTATTTAATTAACTGTTTACAAATCAAAGCAACAAACATAATAATGAAAGAGGATATAAAATTAGCGAAGTGGCTTGCAGGAGAGATGGATGAAAAGGAGCTAAAGGAATTTGAATCTTTACCTGAGTTTGACACTTACAGGAAAATCGCAGAATATTCTGCTCAACTGCAGGCTCCGGAAACGGATACCGACAGGCTATATAATGCTATAACAGAAAAAAGACAGGCACCGCAAACTAAAGTGGTTAAGTTACACCAGCCATGGCTGGTGCGCATAGCTGCCGTATTGATTATTGCATTGTGCCTAACTTTTGTTTTCTATACAAACAATACTACTACACAAATAGCGCAGGCTGGTGAAAAAACCGAATTCCTGCTACCGGACAAATCGGCCGTTGTTTTGAACTCAGGCTCGGAAGCCGAATTCAAATCATGGAACTGGAACAAAAAAAGAAGCGTAGACCTTACAGGTGAAGCTTACTTTAAGGTAGCAAAAGGAAAAACATTTGATGTAAATACTCCGCTTGGAAAAGTTACCGTAGTAGGTACTCAATTTAACGTAAAAGCCAGAGACAACCGATTTGATGTTACCTGTTTTGAGGGTAAGGTTAAAGTTACTTATAAATCACAGGAAGTATTTTTAACTCCGGGTGAAAGTGTTACCTTTGAGAATGGAGAAGAAATAACTATACCGGAAACACAAGCTGCACAACCGGGCTGGATGAATAACGAAGTGACTTTTGTAAGCGAGAAGCCTGAAAATATTATTAAAGAAATAGAAAGGCATTATGCAGTAAAAATAGAACTGGATAAAAATGTTTCCCTATCTCCTGAAAATGTATTTACAGGTACCCTGCCTATGAACGAACTTGACACTACGTTAGCCTTTTTTACAGATAAGTATCATTTAAAAGCTGAAAAAACAGGCAAGGGCACCGTTATTTTATCGGCCGAATGATATTAAAAAAAGGACTGTTTTTATTTTCTGTACTATTTTTTTTTTTCATCCGGGCTACCTATGCCCAGGATGCAGGTAAGGTTTTGCCTTTAAAAATCATACTGGCACAAATTGAAGAACAGCACAATGTAAAATTCAGCTACCTTAATAGCGATATTAGTCCGTTTAAAATAATACCCCCGCAACAAACCTTACTTATCGGAGAAAAGCTATCGTATATCAGGACACAAACCGGACTTAGCTTTAAACAATCGGGCAAATACATAAGCGTTTACAAACCCGTTAGCGAGGAATATATTTGTGGATATATAGTGGATGAATTTACCGTCCCTATTGAAGGAGCGCTAATAAAATACACTTCCCAAAACAACGAACAGGTAGAAACCGATAAGGACGGTTACTTTAAAATCGTTAGAAACAAAAACGACCTTATAGAGATAAGCCATCCCGCTTACGAACCCATTACATTAACGGTAAACAGCTTTAAAGACGATTGCCGTACTATTATCCTGAAACTTATTTTCACCACTACCCTTGAAGAGATTGTTGCCGAACGATATCTTACAACCGGTATTTCTAAAAAGGATGATGGCAGCTTTGTTATTAAACCTAAAAAGTTTGGTATACTACCCGGACTTATAGAGCCCGATGTACTGCAAACCATGCAACAATTACCCGGCATAAGCAGTATTGACGAAACCGTTTCCAATATCAATGTAAGAGGCGGCACCCACGATCAAAATCTATTTTTATGGAACGGAATACGGCTTTTTCAAACCGGGCACTTTTTCGGGCTTATATCAGGCTTCAACCCTAACTTGCCTCACCAGATAAAAATATACAAAAACGGAACTTCAGCCTTTTATGGCGAAAGTGTATCTAGTGCTGTTGATATATCCTCAAGATCTGAAAATATAGATGACAGCAGCTTTGGTATAGGAACCAATATGATCAATGCCGATTTCTATTCGGTTGTAAAACTATCAGAAAAATCAGGGCTGGAACTATCTGCCAGACGATCTTTTACCGATGCCATAGACCTACCCGCCTACAGCAAATATTCAAAAAGGATTTTTCAAAACACAGTAGTTACCGAACTTAGTAACAGTAATGATGTTAACTATAAAAGTGACAAGGAGTTCTACTTCTATGATTTTACCGGACAGTACCATCTCAAAACCAGTGATAAAAGTGATCTGTTTATTGATTTTATAGGTATAAACAATAAACTTGATTTTACTCAGGGAACAATTACTTCTACCCGCGTACTGGTAAAAAACAGTAATTTATCACAACTTACATTGGGCGGATCTGCTACATGGAAATCACAATGGAACGAAAAAAACTACGGTGAAATTACATTATATGGCTCTTACTACCACGTAAACGGAAACAACGAAGCTCTACTAAACAATCAGGTTGTAGAGCAGGAAAACAACATAGTAGACGCCGGATTCCGTTTAAGCAACAGTACTAACCTACAACCATACTTAACATTACATACAGGCTACCAATACAGCGAACTGGGAATAAAAAACACTAACAGGATAAACTCTCCTGATTATTTCCAAACCACAAAAGATGTATTAAGAAGCCATGCACTTATAGGCGAAGCAGAATACAATCCCGAAAACAGTAGGTTTTATGCAAAATTCGGGCTTAGGGGCAACTATTTTTCCAGCCTGTCTACTTTTCTTTTAGAGCCAAGATTGCAATTTAACTACACTATTAATAACAAGTGGAAACTGGAAGCTCTGGGAGAATTTAAAAGTCAGGCCACTTCTCAGATTGCCGAGGTACAGCAAGACTTTTTAGGCATTGAGAAAAGGAGGTGGATAATGGCAAACGGAAATGATATCCCTATACAAAAAGGTCGACAAATATCGGCAGGTGTTTATTATAAATCCGGAGGATGGCAGGTCTCTCTCGAAAATTTTTACAAAAAGGTATCGGGTATCACAACCGCCGAACAGGGCTTTCAAAACCAGCTTGAGCTTCTTAACCTAACAGGAGATTACAGAGTGTTTGGAACAGAGTTCCTGGTACAAAAACAGTTCCACGGTTTTTATGCATGGTTTAGCTATACCTGGAACAATAACAAGTACGACTTTAAGGATTTTAATCCGTCCGGCTTCCCAAACAATCTTGAACTAAGACATACGGTTAACTGTGCCGCCACTTATGAGTGGAAAAGCCTTAAGTTTGCCTTAGGAGGCAAATGGTTTACCGGAAGACCCGAAACAACACCTCTAAGTAATGATCCGGTATACAACACTCCCGGGTATCCTGAAATAAGCTACGCCTCACCAAATGATGACAACATAGAGAACTTCTTTCAGGTTAATTTCTCTGCCCTTTATTCTTTAAAACTTAAAAACATGGCTACCCTGCAAATGGGAATCTCCATATTAAACGTGCTAAACAAAAAGAATACAATAAACCGTTACTACCGTATAAACGATGAAACCGATCTTATTGAAGTAGTAAACACCTATTCGGTTGAAAGAACACCTAATGCAATGGTTAGGTTAAAATTCTAGGTATAAAAAAAATCCGCCTTACGGCGGATTTAAAATTATTTAAACTATCAATCTAAATGAATTAGCTCTTTATTAATTTTTGAGTAGCGGTTCTGTTATCATCAAACCTAACGTTAACGATATATACACCACTTTGAAGCTGAGAAAGATTCATTTTCTCACTTGTACCAGAATAAACTATCTGACCAAGAGTATTCACAACTGTTACATTGCTTATACTACTTCCGTCTACAGTTTGAACTTCAGCTATATCTACAACAGGGTTAGGGAAAAGACTAAATGCTGTTGTGCTGAAGTCTTCAGTCCCTAAAGTTTGAGAAAACCCTTGTAAATATACAGACATTGGAAAATACCCCTGACCATCGTTAAACACTGCATCCGGCACTTCAATTCTAAATGAATGCTCACCTGCAGCAAGATCTCCAAGCTCAATTACCCTAATCGGAATTTTATCACCCGGACACCAGTTATTCCAAGACCAAGCAGCATTATTATCCGGTCTTGGCGGTGAAGGATTTTGTGAACAGTCATAATATATACAGCTAGGCTGAGTATTATAATTAAAGAAAGGAACACAAGAAACTCCTCCAGGTTTGTAAGTCGCAACCTCTGCATCATCTAAATAAACATAATGTTGTCTTCTGATATACTCCTCACCACCTGAGTTAGATCCGTGGTTTGAAGTAATAAGGTAAAACTTAGCATTAGGTAAAGCCTCTTCAAGAGTAAAGTTTATTGTTCTAACTGTCTCTCCCAGCACATCTGTACCGTCAAGAGTATAGTTTTTAAGCTCATATTTGTATGATAACGGCAGAAAAAAATTATCATCTCCGTTAATTACAAGAGGATTGTTTGTAGAAGTAAACTCTAAGTTACCCTGATAAACATCATTCCTGTCAGAACAACCATCTATCTCTACCGCAGCACCTCCCTGACCAGGACCTCCCTGATAACCGTAAACCTCAAGTTCAACCCATAGGTCATACACAGAAGTTATACTCTCATCATGAAATATTTGTGTAATATTATCTAAATCAAACTCATATGGCACTTCCTGAAGCGTAGCATTCATATCCATAAAAGGAGTAATAAAACGTCCAAGCTCTATCCTGTCAACCTCATTATACACATAAGTGGTTTGTCCTTTTGGAACAAAAGCAAGGTTTACGTTACCAATCCTGTCATAGTTATCACATAACGGATTTAAGGTAACTGTCATTGTTAGCGTATTACCAAACGAAGCTAATTGGTCTTCAGTTAGCATTTTCCCGTAAGATGAATTACTGTTACGTATAGCTCCGTCAGGAACCGGCTCACTTACAGTAGCTTCATACATCCCATAAAATACGGCTCCCTCAAAAACCTGTAAAGTATACGGCTCTTCCTGTGCTCTTAGCGTAGGGCTGCTAAATAAAGAGAAACACAAAAAAGAAGCAAAAAGTAGTTTTTTTCTCATAGTTAATAGTTAAGCATGTGTTAAGATGCGAAATTTAATAATTTTTTTGCAAAAAAACCTAACTTATCTAACTACTTTATGAAAAAGTATTAAAACTGGAAATAAATAAAAGGTTGTGGTCCTGCAGAAGCTGTTGCATATACTAACCAGTAAGCCAGTCCTAAAATAACAGCCTTAAGCACTAACGGGGTTTTATTAAAAGCTTGTTTCATAAATTGAGTAAAGCCTTCGGGAAGGAAATGCCAAACATAACCTATTAACATTAAAAGGAATACGTTTTTATACCCTAGCGCAATAGTTTGCCATTTTTCGGGCTCAAAAGTTACTTTTCCTATATTATTAATTACATCTAGTGCTGTAGTAAAATCTTTTGCCCTGAAGAATATCCAGCAAAAGGCAACAAAATGAAAGGTAAGAATAACCGAGAATACTTTCCATATTGCCGACCCAACAGTAGTTTTACTATTCTTTTTTGAAGGGAAAAACTCCAAAAATATCTTGTGTACCGAAAGTGCCATACCGTGTAATGCTCCCCAAATAATAAAACGAAGGCTTGCACCGTGCCATAATCCGCCCAAAAGCATTGTAGTCATAAGGTTGGAATTGGTATACATGGTTTTTTCCTTGTTTTTGGAAAGTACAAACGTAAGTATAAATAACAGGGTGGCACCAAGGCTTAATATAAACGGCAGGTTACTATCAGGTCCGTAAGTTACACCCCAAAGTATTAAACCGAAAAAGAACAACGACGGAAACAAGAAGCCTGCAAAAGTCCCTTTTCTGTTCCCTCCTACAGATATGTATAAAAAGTCTTTTAACCAGGTAGAAAGCGAGATATGCCATCTTCTCCAAAACTCAGTAATAGACGACGACTTGTATGGTGTACGGAAGTTAGGCGGAAGTTCAAAACCGAGCAATAGAGCTATACCTATTGCCATATCAGAATACCCCGAAAAGTCACAGTATATCTGTAATGTATAGCCATAGGTCGCCATAAGATTTTCAAAAGCCGTATAACTGTTTGGCGCATCAAAAACACGATCTACAAAGTTGATGGAAATATAGTCTGATATTACTGCCTTTTTTATAAGTCCGCCAATAATAAGAAACAACCCGTAGTTAACTTCTTCCCTTGATATATGAAGCTTTTCGTAAATTTTTGGTATAAAATCTTTAGCCCTAACAATAGGCCCTGCTACCAGTTGCGGGAAAAACGACACAAAGAAAACATAATCCGGGAAGCTTTTTGCCGGAGTAATCTCTTTCCTGTAAATCTCTATAGTATAACTAATGGACTGGAAGGTATAGAACGATATACCCACCGGAAGTATAATATCCTGAAAATCAAAACTACCCCCAAAAAGATCATTATAACTCCCAATAAGGAAATTGGTATATTTAAAATAGGCTAAAAAACTAAGGTTCACCACCACACTGAACCACACATACAGTTTTCGCCTGAATGTATCGGTTTCCCGGTATAAAAAATAACTCACTGTATAATCGAGCGATGTAGTAAACAACAGCAGCAAAAAGTAAAAGCCACTGGACTGCTGATAGAAATACAATGAGAAGGCGATTACGTAAAATATCCTTAGGCGAAAAGTATTTCGCAACAAAAGATAAATCCCGTAAAACACAACAAACAGCTTAAGGAAACGGGCCGAATTAAACAGCAAAGGTTCTTTTGGATTATATGCGAACCACGCCAACACGTCCTGCCAAGATGAAATTTGCGGCACAAAATCTGTAAACTGCATTATTCCCTGTTTGTTTTAAAATTATTATATGCGTTTAAAAATGCTTCGGTAAACTGTATACCCTGTTGTTTATATCCGTCTCTTGAATAATGCACCCTGTCTGAAGACATCAGTCCTTTTTTAGCATTGTCGTTTACACTAAACAACCCTCCCATTACCGTAAACAAATCCCAGGTAGCATAACCTTTTTCAGTTTCTTCCACACAAAGGCTTTTTGCATAATCGGCTACAAAGGTATTAGGGTATTTTCTTTTAAACAGTGAAGGTGGCGGAGTAGTAACCAAAATACAAACATAAGGGTTTGCCGCCCTTACACTGTCTATAAAACCATTCATCTGCACCATATAATCTGAAGCAGACATTTTATCAAAAGACTCGTTAGTCCCTAATGAAATCACAATCAAATCGGGTTCAAGCGCCCTTAATTGATCAAAAAACATAGGATACTTATTGTAATCAGAACTTTTTGCACCGTTTACGCCTATAGCATGATACAAAACTCCGGCATTATCTTTTTCTAACACAACACCGTTAAGGTTGTATTGTTTTTGATTTTTATTAGCCAGCAGGTATATTTTTGACAGGGCTTCCTCACTGTAATAATAACAGCAGGTACTATCCTGGTTCAAAGCAAGAGGAATAAACTCCGATCTTTCTATCTCTTTCTTTATCTTTTCCCCTGTTGGTATTTTTAAAGTCTTCCCGGCTCGTATATTATTATTGCGTAACCCGTTTGCTTTTTTAATCTGCGAAACGGTTGTACCATACTTTTGTGCTATTAAAGAAAGTGCATCACCACTTTTAATTTTATGGGTTATCACCTTTGGTTCGGTTGACTCCAGTATAATAGTTTTTGAGCTTGTAGCCACATCAAACATTGGTAAATTATACGGCGTAATAATTTTTATAGTATTAAAGGCATTGGCAGTATCACGAGGCTCAATAGCCATAGCAAAATCTTCGTTGGTAGTAAGCGCTATGCCACTAAGCCCTACCTCGGTTCCGTCCGGACTGTAAACGTTCCTTCTGTTTTCCCAGGCAGCATTAGACGAAAACTTCACACTATACCCTCCGTTGGTTTTAGCTAAATTATAAGGAAAAGAAAAACCCACACCGGCATTCCCGAACTCCTGCTGTAGTTTTTCACGAATAGCTCCAGTAAGTAAATCGGCCTGAATATGTGAATCACCTATATGCACAATATTTACATGCCCTTTACCTTCGGTCTCTATTTGGAATAATTTTTCAAAAACTGAATTTAAAACTGATGAATTGGTAATGATATTATCAGAAAGTATCACAGTACTATCTATAACAATACTATCCATACTCACCTCAGTAGAATCAGTATCAACCTGAGCCAATGCATTAGCAAAAAAGAATAATGCAAATACTATGAAACCTAACTTCTTAACCATTAATACTGTCTTTTAAAACGGTTATAGAATCGTTTTCCTTTACCGGAGTTTCTTCCTCCACTTTTGGTTCAGCCTGTTTCTTTAAAGTTTTGTATTTCTCATAGCCATTTATAAGTTGCTTATAAATAAGATCGGCTACTTTTTTGGCCCCTCTGTAATTAAAATGAGTATAGTCTTTATTAGCCATAGCAGGCATTTCCTCATCTACCCATTTAACCATAGATCCATCACCTCCCATAAGTGTATACAGATTTACAAATCCTGACTCGGTTTGTACAGCATAACGCTTTTGTGCCAGTGTTAAAGGCACAACAGCCGAATCTGTCTTCATTTCCATATCATACTTGGTAGCCTTATCGGCAGTAGAAATGACAAGTATATCCACACCCGGAAAACATTCCCTTAGGTGATTTACAACAATCCCCATACGCTTTTCATACCATGTATAATTGTACGAACCGTAATTTAAAACATTAGTACCGTAGTGTAACACTATAAGATCATAACCAAGCTTATCATTAAAAGCTCTCATAACACCGGTATTGAACAACGATATAGGCAAACCTGAATTTCCCCTGTTAGAGAAATTATCTACATGCACACCTTTACCGTTATCAAAGTTAAATCCGTAAAACGGAATAGAATCGGCCTTAATGAAGTCGGCTTCAAGCGACCTTGGATTAGCCGAAGTGACCAGTAATGTATTAAGCTTATTTACAGGATTAAGTTTTTTTACAAGAGTATCTTTACCTGCTATAAATTCCACACTGGCTTCGGTATTATTACTCTTACCATAAAACAGTGTAGGGCTGTTAAGCCTGTTCATGTGCCTTAAACCTCCTGCCCTGTATTTTACCCATATAGGTTTAATGGTATCGTGTTTTGTAAAGAATACATATCCGTTAACACCAAACGGACTGTCAGGACGTTTTACATTTAAGTAGGATTGGGTTTTCCAGTTACCAGAATACTGATGCACTACCGAACCACGGGAAGCGGCCGACTCTGATGTGATATTTACAAAACCTACTCCCTCACCTCCAAATTTCTCCTGAAGGTTAGACCTGAAGTCCTGCACTATCATATCACCATCGGTCATGGAATCACCAAAATAGGCAATCCTCACATTACCGTTTCCGGTTTCTTCCAGTTCGTATAATTTTTGGAAAAGGGCAACAAGATGCTGATATCCTTTGTACTGTTCAAAGGTTTCGGGCGGAAACTGTACACCGTGTTTTTCCTCAAAAACAATTTCTGATTCCTCCAGTGTATCCACTTCTGCCATAGCAGCAGTATCTTCCGCCTTTATGGCCTTTTCTACCTCAATAGCATCCAGTAGTAAACTATCTACCACTACATTTTTGCTAACGGTTTCGGTTTCTGTAAAAATCTTTTCAGGTAAAAAAGATTTAAAGCCAACAAATGCCGCTATTGACAATACTACAATAGCGAACGACTGTAAAAAGTAAGGCTTATTTTTCTGACTCACAAAACTGGATGTTTATTACATTCTTTCAGGTACACCTATACCTAACAGAGCAAAAGCAGATTTTATTGTCTCACCCACTTTTTTAGACAGCTGTATCCTGAATATTTTTTCGTTTTCTACTTCAGAACCCAATATGGTTACAGTTTGGTAGAAAGAATTATACTCTCTTACCAACTCGTAAATATAGTTGGCTATTAATGCCGGACTGTGACTTTCGGCAGCATTTTGTATAACTTCAGGATACTGAGCAATTAACTTAAGTACTGTTTTTTCTTTTTCGTGAAGCACCACATCAGCACTGCTTAATGGCGCAGAAAAATCAAAATCAGCCTTACGGATAAGCGACTGTATCCTTGCATAAGTATATTGTATAAACGGACCTGTATTACCTGCAAAATCTACCGATTCCTCCGGGTTAAACAGTATTCGTTTTTTAGGATCTACTTTTAATATGTAATATTTTAAAGCTCCCATACCTATTGTTTTGTATAGTTCAGCTTTTTCTTCTTCGCTATAACCTTCAAGTTTACCAAGCTCTTCAGATATCTGCTTTGCGGTAGCTGTCATTTCATCCATTAAATCATCAGCATCTACAACAGTACCTTCACGGCTCTTCATTTTTCCGGACGGAAGATCAACCATACCATAAGACAGGTGATACAGATTTGCAGCCCAGTCATATCCTAGTTTTTTAAGGATTAAGAAAAGTACCTTAAAGTGATAATCCTGCTCGTTACCCACAGTATAAACCATACCTCCTACATCCGGATGATCTTTTACACGCTGAATAGCAGTACCTATATCCTGAGTAATATATACCGATGTACCGTCAGAACGAAGCACCAGTTTCTCATCAAGTCCTTCATCTGTAAGATCTATCCATACAGAACCGTCTTCCTTTTTAAAGAATACGCCTCTTGCCAACCCGTCTTCCACTACATCCTTACCTAACAGGTAGGTATTACTCTCGTAGTAGTAGCTATCAAAGTTAACACCAAGGTTTTTATATGTAGTTGCAAAACCGTCGTAAACCCACTGATTCATTTTTTTCCAAAGCGTAACAACTTCGTTATCTCCTGCTTCCCATTTACGAAGCATTTCCTGTGCTTCAAGCATCAGCGGAGCATTCTTTTTAGCCTCTTCTTCGGTTGAACCCTGTGCTACCAGCTTATTTACCTCTTCTTTGTATGCCTTATCAAACTCCACATAAAAATTACCTACAAGCTTATCCCCTTTTAAGCCTGTACTTTCGGGAGTTTGCCCGTTACCGAATTTTTGCCATGCCAGCATCGATTTACAAATATGTATACCCCTGTCGTTAATGATTTGGGTTTTATATACTTTTTTACCCGATGCTTTTATTATCTCGGCTACCGAATAACCCAAAAGGTTATTACGCACGTGACCTAAGTGAAGTGGTTTATTTGTATTTGGGGAAGAATATTCTACCATTACAGCCTTGTCTCCCGGTTCCGGAGATAACAGTCCGTAATTCTCATCTTCTTTTATATCATTAAAAAAGTTTACATAATAGGCGTCTGCAATAACAATATTAAGGAAGCCCGACACTACATTGTATCGGTCAACAATCTCTGAGTTATCTGTAAGGTACTGGCCTATTTTATTCCCCAGCTCTACCGGATTGCTTTTTACAAGCTTTAGCAGCGGGAAAATAACTATGGTAATATCGCCTTCAAACTCCCTGCGTGTTGCCTGTAGTTCAACCTTTTCAAGGGTTACACCAAACAATTCATTTATCGCTTTTTCGATATGGGAAGTAAGTATTTGTGACAATGCCATTTTTATAATGTTTTTAAGCCTGCAAAGATAAAATATTTGCCTGACAGGCTAAAAGGAAAACCCTTAAAATAATTACCGCAATCATATTTTAAATTATAACCTCACTATACCCCTAAAACAAACCTACCACACAACCCTGCAAATAATTAAAACAAAAACTATCCCCCTATAAATGAGCACTTTTAAAAAAAGAAGAAAAAAAACATGTTAAAATATGTAACATTTCCTGCACTCTATTGTCTTATGTGTAACAAAGCGGATAAATAGATTTAAAAACGTTTTGGAGGATTTTGTGTAGTGTATATGTTTTAAAAACTACACGAAGACATCATCAATCATCAATCAATTTTCGAACAAATGAAATTCAAATTGCTTTTTGCGCTCCTGTTTGGGAGCCTATTCTCTATGTATGCTCAAAACCCGGGCAGTATAACGGGCGAGGTTAATGATAAAAACTCTAAAGAACCTCTTCCATATGTTAGCATAGTTGTAAAAGACGGTGACAAAGTAGTTACCGGAATCATTACAGACGACAACGGTAAGTTCAATATCAAAAACCTTCCGCTAGCTAAATACTCTGTTGAAGCCCAGTTTATGGGATACAAAACCTTTAAAAGGGACATTACTCTTGGCGAGGCTGTAAAAACGTTTGACATGGGTACCATCACTCTTACTGAAGAAGCTACCCAGTTACAGGAAGTGGAGATTGTTAAGGAAGTATCTACCATTGAACAGAAACTGGACCGCAAGGTTATCACCGTAGGTCGTGACCTTACTACCGCGGGAGGAACTGCCGGTGAGATTATGAACAATATACCTAGTGTAAATGTAGATCAGGACGGTAACATTTCCCTTCGTGGCAACCAAAATGTAAGAATACTTGTAGACGGAAGACCTACTAATATTAGTCCGGCACAGTTATTAAAACAAATCCCTTCTACCTCTATCAAGAAAATAGAACTTATAACCAACCCTAGTGCAAAATATAATCCGGAAGGTATGTCGGGTATCATCAACATCATCCTGCACAAAAACACTAACGACGGGTTTAACGGAAACTTCAACTCTGGTATCACCTTTGGTAAGGTACCTAAATACAACAATTCGCTTGATATGAATTACCGTTCAGGCAAAGTGAATTTCTTTACCAATATGGGTAATAACCTGGGTAAACGCTATAATTGGGGAGAAGTTTACAGAAATAGTCCAGACCTTAACTCATTCCAGGATTTAGACATCTATAATGATAACGAGAACTACTTTGGTAAATTCGGACTTGATTTTTACATCAATGACAATAACACTATTTCTGCGTACGTAAACCTGAATAGTTTTGATGCCGATTCAAGAATAGATATTGGTATTGATTACCTCAATGATACAGAAGACGACACTTCACAAATTTCTGATTTTGTTAGCGGAAACCACAACAACACTTACAACCTTGCTTACAAACATAAATTTGATAAAGAAGGCCATACTCTTGATTTTGAAGGAAACCTAAACGATACCAAAAGTGCTCAGGCAGGTGTTTATAATATTGTTGCAGGAACCACTCCAAGTAACTATGTGGACAGGGTTGAAGATACACGTCAAAATGCGACTTTAAACCTTGATTATGTAAATCCGCTTAGTGACAAATCAAAACTGGAACTGGGTGCCGAGGCAAGATTAATCCGCTCAGACAACGATTACCAAACAACCAACCCATTAATCATCGATCCGGTTTCTGATTATTCATATGATGCCGATATTTATTCTGCTTATGCAACATTCGGACAAAAATTTGAAAAGTTCGGGTATCAGGTAGGAGCACGTTTTGAGAGCTATAAGGTAAAAGCAAGGTCTGTAACCGGTAATGTAAATTTTGATGACGACTATATTACCGTTTATCCTTCGGCTTACCTAACCTATAGCCTTGACCAAAAGAATATGTTTCAGTTAAGTTATAGCCGTCGTGTAGACAGGCCAAGTTTAGAACAAACAAAACCTATAAGGGAGTTTTCTACACCATTAATCACTTCATTAGGTAACCCGGAGCTTGAGCCTCAGTTTACCAATTCGGTTGAACTTAACTATACCAAAATGTTTGGTAAAGGGTCTTCAATCACAGGGGGTGTATTTTACCGACTGATAAACGACGAGATTAGCAGGGTTTTATATCCTGATGAAACCACAGAGAATCAAAACGACCAGATAATGAGTTTTGACAACTATGACAAAAACAACTCTTATGGTTTTGAACTTTCGGCAAATTACAGAATCGCAAAGTGGATAGACATACAACCGGCAATCGATTTTTCGAGTATTTCGCAAAAAGGTGCTGTAAGTATACTGCAACCTGACGGAGAGTATGATTTTGTAATCAAATCGATAGACGCAAATGCTTTTAACGCAAGGTTGAACGCAAACATGAGAGTTAACCAGAGATTAAGCTTTATCCTGTTTGGTTTTTACAGAGGCCCTGTAAACGGAGTACAAAACAACAGTAAGGAAATGTATAAGATAGACTCAGGCGTTCGTTACAGCCTTCTTGATGATAAAATGTCATTAAGCCTACGCTTTAACGACATGTTTAAAACCATGCGTTATGCCTTTGACAGCCAAAACCCGTTCCCGCAGGGAGGACAGTTCCGTTGGGAAAGTCAAACGGTTTATTTCAACCTGAACTACAGGTTTGGTGGTGGTAAAAACAGAGCTATGCAACGCAAGTACCGTGACAACAACACAAAACAAAGCAGCGGAGGCATGTTTTAAACAACATATAAAGTAAACAAATAGAGTGAAATTTAGTTTTTTTCAATCATTTGAGATTAGTAGTTAGTTAAAAGAAAATCCCGGAACAATGTTCCGGGATTTTTATTTTAAGGCAGTATTTCTATTACTGCATTTTCTTTTACCGCTGTGTAAAGCTCATCTATCTCTTCATTGGTTACCGCAATACAACCGGCTGTCCAGTCTTTCCAGCGATGAAACTTACCTATATACCCCCTGTCGTTTCTCAGTCCGTGTATCTTAATAAGTCCGCCCGGAGATTTACCCTGTTTTGCAGCAAACTCCCTGTCGACCTTATTCGGATACGAAACTCCAAGATTTTTATGATAGGCACTGTTAGGATTCCGTTCGTTAATACTGTAAACACCCTCGGGAGTTTTATTGTCCCCTTCAAACTGTTTATGCCCTAACGGATTTTTCCCTAACGAAATGGCATAGGTTTTTAAAAGAGTATCACCATTGTACGCAAGCATTTTCCTTTTTGATTTGTACACCACTAACCTGTCTACCACACTGCCTTTAGACAGTGTTTTTTCGGGAAGGAAATAATACACTCCCAAAACAACAGGGACAGATAACATTCCTAAAAGAATCATCCTGCGAACTTTCATTTTACCATTTTATGATAGCACTACCCCAGGTAAATCCACTACCAAAAGCTGCTAGTACAACCGTATCACCTTCTTTAATCTTACCTTTTTCCCACGCTTCGGTTAATGCGATAGGCACAGAAGCCGCAGTGGTATTACCATACTTCATGATATTGTTATATACCTGATCGTTACTTAAACCGAATTTCTGCTGAATGAACTGAGAAATCCTAAGGTTAGCCTGGTGAGGTATAAGCATATCAATATCTGAAACCTGCAGATTATTAGCATTCAAACCTTCGTTGATTACTTCACTGAAACGTACTACAGCATTTTTAAATACAAACTGCCCGTTCATGTACGGGTAGTAACTCTCATCATCAGGGTTATTTTCAGCTAAAATATCAGTAACCCATCTCTTACCCATACCCGGAGCTATAAGTGCTAACTCTTCAGCATGCTGCCCTTCCGAATGAAGGTGTGTAGAAAGGACACCTTTAGTATTATCTTCTTCTCTTGTTAGTACCGCAGCACCTGCTCCGTCACCAAAAATAACCGAAACACCACGTCCTCTGGTAGTCATATCCAGACCTGTAGAGTGTAGTTCAGAACCTATAATAAGTATATTTTTATACATACCTGTTTTTATGAACTGATCGGCTACCGAAAGTGCATATATAAAACCCGAACATTGGTTTCTTACATCAAGAGCACCCACGGTTCTTTTCAAACCAAGATCCCTTTGTACAAGTACACCTGGCCCTGGAAAATAATAATCAGGACTAAGGGTTGCAAATATTATAAAATCGATATCTTCTTTATCTATACCGGCACGCTCTATAGCAACTTTAGCAGCTTTTACCCCCATAGTTGTGGTAGTATCACCACCGCCTTTTACTACATGCCTTCTTTCTTTTATACCTGTACGTTCCTGAATCCACTCATCATTAGTATCCATTATTTTGGAAAGGTCGTCATTAGTAACCACGTTCTCCGGAACATAATAGCCTAACCCTGAAATCTTTGAATTATACATAAACTGATTGTTTTATTAAAAATGCAGGCGCAAAAATAAACATTCCTTAAAAAGGAAGTGTAAATTAACTTATTTTTTAATTAATAGCAAGACATTTAACCTGTTGCTTTACAGCATATAGCAGGCATTAACTAAAAGCATTTCTGTCTACTGCTAAATCGACCTCACTATTTACAGGCAACTCCTTATAATGCTCAAAAAACACTACCTGCCTGTTTAAAGCCGACTTTATCAAATAACGATTCCCTTTAAAGTAACATTGCTTTACCACTACTTTAAGCGGTCCTTCTTCCACCACCTTTAACTGGTGCGGATAGATTAACACCGTTTCTTCAGGGTTTTGTGTCAGCGTTAAAAGCTCAAGTTTTATTTCGTTTACCTCTCCAAAAAGTGAAGCAGTATATTTATCTGCCGGATTGTAATAAATATCTTTTGATTTGGCTTTAGAAAGCATCCTACCGCCTTTTATTACAATGGTTTCATCGGCAAAAGAAAGAGCATCGGTACTGTCATGCGTAGCTACTATACAGGTAACACCTTTTTGTTTTAGGTAAGCAAAAAGATTTCTGCGTAGTGCGTTTTTCCTGAAGTTATCAATATGACTAAAAGGTTCATCCAGCAACAAAACTTCAGGTTCAAGTGCCAGCACTTTAGCCAATGCTATACGCTGTTGCTGTCCTCCGCTAAGGAACTGCGCCTTAACATCGGCAAACTCCCTCATCTCAACAATATCAAGCAGCTCCATAATACGCCTCTGCTTTTCTTCCGGATAAAAATTAGAAAGGAAAGCTCCAACATTTTCAGCCGCTGTAATATAAGGCATCAGATCAAAATCCTGCGCAAGATATTTCATGTAAGACATACCCGGTATTAGATTGAACTTAGGCCCAAGTACAGGCTCTCCCTTATAGGTAATTTCTCCTTCCTCAATATCATATAAACCGTATATAAGTTTAAGCAGGGTACTTTTACCGCATCCGCTTTCGCCTATAACAGCTATATTTTGCCCGGTTTTTACAGTAAAACTCAGGTTGTGCAGTATGGTTTTCTCAGTATAACCAAAGGAAATATTCTTTACAGCAAGCATTGAAAATTATAAATTTTAACCCTGCAAAAGTAAGTGATTTAAGGCAAACTAACAGGCTTATAAAAAATAATAAGGGCACAATCTCAAACGAGGAGAAAGCACCCTTATCAACCTAACCAATAAATAAACAAACTCATTCGTGAATCATCACTTTATAATTATTTTACCAAATGCATATTTGATAAAAACCAACTTGTTTAAATATATATACGTGAAAAATTGTTAAACGGTTTTTAAAATTTTAAATTCTTCAAAATATTTTTTCTTTCTTTATCCCCACCACACCATAACTCATTAAAATACACTATGAAAAAGACCATCACACTTTGTATGTTGGCGCTCTCTTTTTGCGCTTTTTCTCAAAACAAGTCAGATCAGTATTCATTGGAAGCAGGTTATGGAGCCAGTATTCCTGTGGCTCGTTTTTCTGATTATTCCCATTATGAATTTGCCTTCAGATATATGATTGACGAAAGCTGGGGAATTAAATTTGACTTTGGATCAGACAAATTCAGGAAAGATAATGTTCCTAATTACGGCTCAGATTATACCCGTTTTTCGGTACAGGCAGTTAATAATCTGGCAAGAACATTAAATCTTAAAAACCATAGCGACACCCGTTTCAATTTACTGGCACATGCAGGGTTGGGTTATGCCAACATCAAATCGATGAGATATCCTGCAAAAGATAATGTAGGACTTATTATGCTGGGAATTACGCCTCAGGTAAGAATTACCGACTGGGTTGCCTTTCATTTAGACGCTACCTATATAATGAACTTTAGTCAGGATTATGACTTTAACGGTGAACGATATTCAAAAGAAACCGATCCGCCATCGGTAGGAAAACTTTTAAACCTTTCTGCCGGACTTACCTTTTACTTAGGTAAAAACAAAGGCGATGCCGACTGGAGATAAAATAAAAAAGCAGCCTGATGGCTGCTTTTTATTTGTATAGTTCAGTTAGAAATTACTGAGCCTGTTGCTTAGCATCTTCAACCATTTTTTCGTTTGCAGTAATGGCAAATTCCACACGTCTGTTTTTGCTCATACCCTCTTTAGTATCGTTTGATGCAATTGGATCTGCCTCACCACGACCTACAGTATTAATACGCTCACCGCTAATACCTTTACCTACAAGGTATGTTTTTACCGAAGCAGCTCTTTGCTCAGACAGTTTTAAGTTATACTCGTCACTACCGCTACTATCTGTATAACCGAATATCTGGATATCTGTATCAGGATACTCGTTAAATACAGGTACCAGTTTATCAAGGTTACCTTTTGCTGTAGAAGTTAGAGATGACTTGTTTAAATCAAAGTTAACCGAGTTCTCACCCAGTGTAATTTTAATACCCTCACCTACCCTTTCAACATCGGCACCAGGTAAAGCCTCGTCGATATCACGAGCCTGCTTATCCATTTGGTTACCAATTACACCACCGGCTGCACCACCTACAACACCACCAATAATAGCACCAAGGGCAGTATTACCCTTACCTACATTATTACCAATGATACCGCCAATAATAGCACCACCTGCGGCACCAATACCGGCACCTTTCTGGGTATTATTCATATTCTTTGTAGCCTCACACGAGGTAAAACCTATACTGAAAATAAAGGCAAAAGCCATTAAATAAATTTTCGTCGTTTTCATAAATGCTGTTTTTTTGTTTTATTGATTTATTACATTCTGTTAAACTGGTACACCACATCTACAGTTTTACCACCTACGTTTACTTTATCAACCAGCTGGAATGAACTTTCCGTTTGGTTTCTTACCTGTAAATAGTATCCCTGAGAAACTCTTTTTGCTTTTTCTCCTTCGGTTATTTTAAGGGTAAAAGCACCTTCTTTAGTTACACTCCATACAATAGGACTTGTAAATGAAGGGCATCCTGCCTTAGCAAGGCTCATTTCCCCAGTGTTATTATTACTAACAAACTTCCATGAGCTTCCCACAAAACATTGTGAGTCGGCAACATCAAAAGAAGTCACTTTTATATAATCAGATCCCGGATAAGACACCTGTGATATTGTCCAGTTCCCCTTAATTCCTACCTGCGATTTTTGATCCAGTGAAGAACACGAGGCAAGGGCAATAACACACATGCATAAAAACAATACTTTTTTCATAACTGCTATTTTAAGTTTTAGGTTATATACTCACTTTTCAATGAATAAAGTTAATCAGTTTTTAGGTTATCAAACAATAGAGGTATGCGTTTTTTAACAGGAATTATCGGTTAATTTAACACACTTGTTTTTAGCACTCCGGTAAATCATTAGCTGTCAGGGGGATTGTAGGGAATCCGGTTCGCAACAAGGGCTAGAATTAATTTTTTCTTAAAACCCTGTTTTTTTAACATATAAAAACGGCTGTATTACTGACAAACCATGCCCTAAAATGTCAATTTGTCACCAAACCCGTCTTGGTATTTTATTTGAGTAAGTACTCACATCAATATTTGCAAAATAAAATCAAACAATACTATGGCAACAGGAAAAATTAATGTTTCGGTAGAAAACATATTTCCCCTAATCAAGAAATTTTTATACAGCGATCACGAGATTTTTTTACGTGAGCTGGTATCAAACGCAACCGATGCTACCCTTAAACTAAAACACCTTACAAGCATAGGTGAAGCCAAAGTAGAATATGGCAACCCTGTTATTGAGGTAAAACTGGACAAAGAGGGTAAAAAACTTCACATCATTGACCAGGGAATTGGTATGACAGGTGAAGAAGTTGAAAAATACATTAACCAGGTAGCTTTCTCGGGTGCAGAGGAGTTCCTTGAAAAATATAAGGACACTGCAAAAGACTCGGGTATTATTGGCCACTTCGGTTTAGGTTTCTACTCTGCCTTCATGGTGGCCGATAAAGTAGAGATTATCACTAAATCATTTAAAGATGAGCCGGCTGTACACTGGACGTGTGACGGTAGCCCGGAGTTTACTCTTGAACCAAGTGACAAAACTGAAAGAGGTACTGAAATTATCCTTCACATCGCTGAGGATTCTACCGAATTCCTTGAAGAGCGCCGTATAAGCGAACTGCTTAAAAAGTACAACAAATTTATGCCGGTGCCTATTAAATTTGGTACCCGTACAGAAACACTTCCAAAACCGGAAGATGCTCCTGAAGATTACAAAGCCGAAGAAATTGAGGTTGATAACATTATAAACAACCCTAACCCGGCGTGGACTAAACAACCTAGCGAACTTAACGATGAGGATTACAAAGCCTTTTACCATGAGCTTTACCCTATGCAGTTTGAGGAGCCGTTGTTTAACATCCACCTTAATGTAGATTATCCCTTTAACCTGACAGGTATTTTGTATTTCCCTAAACTTTCTGCCGACCTACAGGTACAAAAAGACAAAATACAGTTATACCAAAACCAGGTATTTGTTACCGATAACGTAGAAGGTATTGTACCGGAATTCCTTACCATGCTTAAAGGTGTGATTGACTCTCCGGATATTCCGCTAAACGTATCACGTTCTTACCTACAGGCAGACGGTGCGGTTAAAAAGATATCTAACTACATTACCCGTAAGGTAGCCGATAAACTTAAATCATTGTTTACCGAAAACCGTGAGGACTTCGAGAAAAAATGGAACGATATTAAAATTGTACTGGAATACGGTATGCTTAGCGAGCCTAAATTCTATGAAAAAGCAGGTGCATTTGCATTATACCCAACAGTAGATGATAAATACTATACTCTTGAAGAACTGAAAGAAAATCTTAAGGAGAACCAAACCGATAAAGACGGCAAACTGGTAATTCTATACGCTAGTGATAAAGATGCTCAGCACAGTTACATTGCCGATGCTAAAGAGAAAGGTTACCAGGTACTACTACTTGACTCACCTATCGTATCGCACTTAATCCAGAAGTTAGAGGCCGACAACGAGAATGTGACCTTTACCCGTGTGGATGCTGATCATATTGATAAGCTTATCAAAAAAGATGACGAACAGATCTCTAAACTAAGCGACGAGGAAAAAGAAAAACTAAAAACCGTACTGGAAGAGATTGTACCAAAAACAACTTACAGTGTACAACTTGAGGCAATGGATAGTAGTGCTGCTCCATTCAGGATTACACAGCCTGAGTTTATGCGCCGTATGAAAGAAATGAGCCAAAGCGGCGGCGGTGGTATGTTTGGTATGGGTAACATGCCGGAAATGTACAACCTTGTAGTAAACACTAACCACGAACTTACCTCAAACATTTTAAACAGTGGAGATAAAGCACACCAGGAAGCATTAGTGAAGCAGGCGCTTGACCTAGCTAAACTATCGCAAAATCTGCTTAAGGGTGAAGACTTAACCGCGTTTGTAAAACGTAGTTTTGACCTTATTAAATAAGACTATTAGAAAATAGACTTGAGATAATAGACCTGCAGCGAAAGTTGCAGGTTTTTTTATTTAATCTCACCCCAAAAAAGCAGCAGCCTTTTTCATGGTATCCTCAAAAGAGGCATTAATCTCTTCCTTAAACTTTTGCGTTAACGGGAAAGGCACCATATGGGTATACGGGTGGTTAAAATCCTGTATATCTACATCAACCTTTATATTCCTGTAACCGCCCTGTAGGGTATTTAAAGCTTCGGCGGGTGGTGCTACCTCATCCTTTTCCAATACTACGGCTTTTATGCGTGTGGCAAGTTCGCCAAACCTTTTTTCACGTTCTTTCTGGAAATGGTTGTAACGTACCATGGTTTTAAACCAGCTTTCTTCGGGGTGCAGTTCGGTATCCTGATAATGCCCCAGCCTGCCATCGGTAGCGAAGTTAGAACTTAAAAACTGGGCAAACGACTTTTGCATGGTTACTGCCGCATGGGCATCCATAATGTAACGGGAAACGGGGAACATACGGTCTATGGTCATCCCTCCGCAAAAACAAAATAGTCGGGAGTTGTCAAATATATTCTTAGGATTACCCATCATCATTATCAGTGCCAGGAAAGAGCCTATAGAATATCCAAACAGGTCAATCGAAGCATCACTGCTTATCTCGGACACCTTATTAGCTTTTATATCATCTGCCAAACGGATAATGTCTGAATAGGTTTGCATACCGCTCCAAAACAAACGCTGAGGGTTAGCATCCATACGCGAACTGATTGCCGCATTTACATACGAGCATTGCGTATTATCACGCGAACGTTTCTCACGCTCTTCGGCAACGGCAAACATCAGCTTCCTGTCACTCCATACCTCAGGAGCCCTGTCCATATGGAAAGCAATAGGAAATAGTATTACCGCCTTACCCGTATCCTGCGTAAGCTTATAAGCCCATGGCAGGTACTTGTCCCATGTTTTTTCGTTAAGTCCGTGTAGCAGTATTATGGCACCGTTAGCCCTTTCCTGCCCCGCCTTACGCACTATGGTATATTTAAAACTGTTGTTTTCGTTTATCTCATGGTCGGTTACATCCACTATGGTATTTTCGCCTGTACCGCCCGGTTCCACGTCATCAAAAGCATGATCGTGCTTACTGCAAAACAGGGAATCACTACCCGGCAACATTTGTTTGGCATCTGCCGATGTAAACGAATAATGCGACATGGTAATATCAAGTTCGGGTACAAATGAGTTATCTTGTTTTTGGGAAAAAGACTGTTTTAAAAGTGTATAAATATCGTGGTACAACATGGCGGTTGGATTTAAACTTAAATAACGAAATAAGGCGCAATTGTATTGTAAGACATAATTACGAAAAATGATGTTAATAAAATTTTAAAAGCCTTATCTTTATATCACTATTCAATCAGTGTTTTGTTATGAATCTTCCATTGGAAACTCCGGCGCTATTATTTTCTGCCACCTCACTTATACTACTTGCTTACACCAACAGGTTTTTGACCATAGCCACCATTGTACGCGGACTTAAAAAAAACTATGAAGAAAACGAAACCAAAAGCATACTGCTGGAAATTAAAAACCTCAACAAACGGCTTACGCTTATCCGCCAAATGCAGATGTATGGTGTATTGAGCCTTTTCTTTTCGGTTTTTGCCATGACACTGCTTTTTATAGGCAGTAACTTGTGGGGCACTTATATTTTCGGGTTAAGTCTGCTGTTATTACTGGCTTCACTTGCCGTATCGTTTTGGGAAATAAGCATATCGGTAAAAGCATTAAGGGTTCACCTAAGCGATTTGATTGAAGAGGCGAAGAAACACAGTTAGTTTGTGGGTTTAATTACCCATAAACAAATAAACAGATTAACAAACACACTCTATTCTATAATCCAGAGTAAAACCGGCTTGGCTGTCTGTTTCAGTTTCTCGTCCAGTTTTTTCATAAACTTATCGGACACCGCAGGGCACCCCCAACTAAGCGGACTGTATTGCGGATAGATTTCCCTGTTAGATACCGCATCCCAGGAGTGTAGTACCACTACCCTGTCGACTGCATTATTATTGGTTTCTTCAAGTCCGTGTAGCCAGTATTTTACATTTATACCCCACGAACTGTAATCACGATTACCTATTCTATACTTCCCTTTTGAAGAACAATGACTATCGGGCGTATTACTGAATTTGGCTGTTTGGTATTTGTACGGATTCTCTTCAAACTTATCACAGCTACCATGGGTTACAATATTTTTATCGGTCACAATGGTATCCTTAAAACTGTAAACAAAAAAACGGTTCTTGCCCGAATGTATACTCATATCTACCAAAAAGTAATAATCTTCACAAAAGCCTTTTTCTTTACAAAAATTAAGAGCTTCGGTATGTGTAGCAGTATAATCTTTTTCAGCTTCCTTAGCTTCTTCTTTTTTATTCCCCGAACAGCTAAAAACAGAGAGAAAAAACAACAGGTATAATTTGGCAGTCATATAGTTAAGATGTAAGTTATTACCTATAACTATATTTTTAGTTGATTTATTATACTACGCATAAACATTGTTTTAACTATATGATAAATCTTAAGTATTAACTTTGCATCGTTATCTGGAAAAATGGGAAAAAATATATTAAAAGGCGTTTTTTTGGTGGGTCTTGGCGCTACCAGCTATGGCATGCTCGCCACCATGGTTAAACTATCCTACAAACAGGGATACACTACTGCCGAGGTTACTTCTTCACAAATGATTTTGGGAATCATAGGAATGCTCATTATTAACTTTTACCAAAAGAGAAATAAAAACACTCCGGCTGTAAAGGCTACCAATAAAAATAAACTTCACCTTATAATCGCCGGAACCTCTATGGGCTTTACCAGTGTATTTTACTACTTAGCTGTTGTATACATTCCGGTTTCCATAGGTATAGTACTCCTTATGCAAACCGTATGGATGGGGGTTGTACTGGAAGCTCTCCTTACCAAAACCTTACCCTCATTTCGAAAGGTAATAGCTGTTATTATAGTACTTGCCGGAACCATAATGGCAACCAACTTACTTAATACAACTGAGGTTCCCGACTGGCGCGGTATAGTATTGGGACTTTTAGCCGCCGCGGCATTTACCGCAAATATGTTTACCGCAAACCGTATAGTGGTGCACCTTCCGCCATCAAAGCGCAGCCTGTATATGCTGTATGGAGGCGCAGTTATAGTACTTACTTTTACCACAATAACATGGCCCGGAACTTACAATTTTGACATCTTTATAAAATGGGGACTAGTTCTTGCCATCTTTGGGACTATTATACCTCCGCTACTTTTAAACAAAGGTTTTCCCCTTACAGGTATAGGGCTGGGCAGTATAGTATCGTCACTGGAACTTCCGGTATCGGTAACCATGGCTTTTATCCTTCTACAGGAAAAGGTAACCCTCATACAGTGGGTAGGAATTGTACTTATTATACTTGCCGTAATAATTATGAATATAAAATACCGAAGGGATAAATAAACTCAAATTAAGTATCTTTATATAAAAAGAAAACTTATGAGCTTACCCTGGCATTTATACCTTATGGCAGCACTGTACATTTTTGCCGGACTCAATCATTTCAGGGTTCCTAAAATGTATACTAAAATTATCCCGCCGCTGTTCCCTTCTCCAAAAACACTCAACGTTATTGCAGGAGTAGCCGAGGTTGTTTTGGGTATATTATTATGTATTCCTAAAACATCTGGTTATGCCGCACTTGGAATCATGGCTTTACTTATTGCTGTTTTTCCGGCAAACGTTTATATGTACATAAACGACAATGCATCATTAGGTTTATCTAAGCAAATAAGGTTTATTAGACTTCCGCTACAGGTTGCACTGTTGTATTGGGCCTACTGCTATATCTAAAAACAGGAAGCGACATTGCATACCTTTAAAAAAACTTAACCATTATGTAATATTTTTTTTAAATAATACAACGCTAACCCCCTTACTGTTAATTAGTTTTAAAAAAACACAAAAATTACCTACAAACTTAAAATCAATTATTTTTTTTAGTAATATTGATTAAACTTTAAAACTTATTTTTTGATATTAATGTTTTCATCTGATGAAAAAGAGTAACCGTACGGAACTTGAAAAGGAAGCTATAGACAGAATAGTTTCTTTGGCTCAGGAAGAAAGAAAGCCGTTTGAAGAAATTAAAAAAGAATTTGGTTTATCCGAGAAGGAAGTAACTGAAATTATGAAAAAGAGACTGCCCGCCGACAATTTTGAATTGTGGAAGAAAAAGGTAGCCGGAAAGAAACCAAAACCAAAGTCGCAAAACTTTAGCGCCTTGGAGGACGACGATTTAGACTCAAAATATTATTTTAAAAACAAATTTTAATTTTATTAAACTCCCTTTTAAACAGGGAGTTTTTTTATGCCTTAATTTAAACCAAAGTAAATTTTATTTTTAATTTTTTTAAATATAACTTTAATTTTATTAATATTGCAATACAATTTATTTAAAACAACTTAATGTTATGGCAAAACTTCCTGTTATATGCCCCAGTTGCGAATCATCACTAAACGTATCGCAGCTTAGCTGCCCGGAGTGCAACACCAGCGTGAATGGTAACTTCCCGCTTCCGGTATACTTACAGCTTTCGCAGGACGAACAGAGTTTCATACTTCAGTTTTTCCTTACCAGTGGCAGCCTAAAGCAAATGGCTTCTCAAATGGGCATAAGCTACCCTACCGTTAGAAACAGGCTGGATGATCTTATTGAGAAAATCAAACAATTACAACAACAGCATTAATACCATGAAGAAAATATTATTTAATCCTTTTGAAAAATACAGCGAAACCCGGTTATTTATTTTTGGAATGGCCGCCGCAGTACTTTCAACTTACTTAAGCTATATATTCAATGCCCGGTTTGACGGAGCGATAGATATGCATCTGGTTAAAAACATTACAATAAAGCAGGCTATTACAGATAATATCATCAATATCGCTTCCCTTTTTGCAACATTGTACGCTATTGGGTTTTTCATTAATAAAAGAGTAAGACCTATAGATATTTTAAATACCGTACTGGTAGCACGAAGCATATATTGCATTATGCCCTTTACACACTTTGCAGCAGATACGCTGGAAGAATTTGCAGTCAAAACAGCTAAAATCAATCCGCTGGATCCAGCACCTATATCTTTCACCGCTACCGAAATTATAACCATATCTATAGTAGCCTTATTAGGAATTATAACCCTTATATGGACAATAGCATTACTATATAACGGCTTTAAAACAGCAACCAATTTAAAAACCATAACACATAAAGTATTATTTACCATCGCCATTATACTGGCAGAGGTACTTTCAATACTTTTTATCACAGCATTAAACTAACTGATTATGAAAAAACTCTTTACACTTATAATTTTAATGGCAACAACATTTGCCATAGCTCAGGATATTACAGGCACCTGGAACGGTAAGCTTGAATTTCAGGGAGTACAACTTAGAATGGTTGTAAACATTTCGCAAAATGAAGCCGGAGAATATAACGGCACCATGGACAGCCCGGATCAGGGAGCTAAAGGTATCCCTTTAAGCAATATAACTTTCAGTAACAATTCATTGGCTTTCTCTGTACCTGCAGCCGGAGTTCAATATAAAGGAGATTTTAAAGACGGGAACATTAACGGAACTTTTAGCCAGGCAGGCTCCAGCCTTCCGTTAAACTTATCTAAGGGTTTAGGTGTAAACCGTCCGCAGGAACCGAAAGCTCCATTCCCTTACCAAAGTGAAGATATTACCTTTAAAAATGAAAAAGATGGTATTACACTGGCAGGCACACTAACCCTTCCTGAAAAAACGGGTAACTACCCTGCAGTAATACTAATTAGCGGGAGTGGCCCAAGTAACAGAAACGAAGAAATAGCCGATCATAAACCCTTTTTACTTTTAGCAGACCACCTTACCAAAAACGGTATAGCTGTACTTCGTTTTGATGACAGAGGGGTTGGCAAATCTGGAGGAGATTTTCAAAAAGCTACCAGTGCTGACTTTGCTACCGATGTAGAAGCTGCTTTTAATTACCTGAAAACAAGACCGGAAATAAATAAAAAGAAAATCGGTTTACTGGGACACAGCGAGGGTGGTATGATTGCCCCTATGGTTGCCGAAAAGAACAAGGATGTTGCTTTTGTAGTGCTTCTGGCAGGGCCCGGTATTAAAATTACTGAACTAATGACACTTCAAACTTACACATTAGGAAAACTATCCGGACTTACAGATGAGGTTTTGGCATCGAGTAAGGCTCAAAACAAAAAGATATATGATGTGGTTATTAACGAGAATGACCCAAAAATCAGAAGAGAGAAAGTAACTGCATTATTTAAAGCAGATATGGGTCCCGACCTTGCCGCTCAGGGTGCGACAGAGGAACAAATTGACAGATATGCTGCATCTGAAGCACAGGGCATATTAAGTCCGTGGTTTGTTTACTTTTTAAAATACAACCCTGAACAGGCGCTAAAAAATACAAAATGCCCAATACTGGCTCTTAACGGATCTAAAGATGTACAGGTAACCCCGGATGAAAACCTTAACGGAATTAAACTGGCTACTGCTATAAACAAAAAAGTAACTATTAAAAAACTGGACGGACTTAATCACCTTTTTCAGGAATGTACAACAGGACTACCGCAAGAATATGGTAACATAGAGCAAACTATGTCTCCGGCAGTTTTAAGTGAAGTTTCAGGGTGGATAAAACAACAGGTAAAATAATTTTAAAAAAAGTAACAATTAACTGTAACATTATTATGTTTTCTGCTACTAATTTTAAAACTGTATAAAAAAACAACTATTATTAAATAAAAAAACCAATTCAAAAAAGCTTAAAAAACAACAGTTAATGCTTTGGTATACAAAAAATTACTATATTTAGACTCTTAAAAAAGCTGCACACCTTTAAACAATTAAAACCTTACTGAACATGAAAGCTTTATTTATTATATTTTTTATGGGACTGAGTTTTACCGCTCTTGCAAACAATGGCAATAATGGTAATGACAACAAAACCACTCCAAACCCTACAGAAAACAATACTGTACTTTCCAAAACAGAACAGGAAACTAAAAATGCTAAGGTTGCAAAAACAGCTACTACAGCATCTGCTGTAAAAACTGAAGAGGCTACACCTGTTAAGCCGGTTTCTAAAAAGCAAACATCAAGAGTATGTACAACCGGAACAGAAGTCCCTGGGTATGGTATAAGCTCATTTTTTGTAGAACTGGTTCATACAGGGAATATCAAACTGGTAAAAATGTTATTAGACGATTAACCAAAAAAACTTATACATAAAAAGCAGCCTTAAGGCTGCTTTTTTTATTTACATAAAGCGGTAAAATTTTATTACTTTGCGAAAAATTTAACCGCAGTATTGATTTATGAAAAAAACTATTTTAGCCCTGTTTGCAGCAACTGCACTTTTTGCCTGTAAAGAAGAACATAAAGCCGGAACCAACCTGCATATATCAGGAAATATAAAAGGTTTTAAACAGGGTAAGCTTTACGTAAAAAGAATAGTAGACACTAACCTTGTGACTCTGGATAGTATTATCATTAACGGCAACTCTTCATTTAATAGTGATTTAAATATAGAAGAACCCGAAATGCTATACCTTATTTTAGACAGGGGACAAACCAATTCTGTAGACAATCAGCTTCCGTTTTTTGCTGAGCCGGGTGATATAACAATTAATTCAGACATTGAAGGTTTTTACAGCCGTGCTAAAATTACAGGTTCAGAGAACCAAAAACTATATGAAAGCTTTTTGGAAATTAAAAAGCGCTATACTAATATGAACCTTGACCTTATGGAGAGAAACCTTGAGGCCACAAAAACAGGAAACACTCAGCAACTTGACAGCATTGAGAAAGCGAGTGAAAAAATAACTAAAACAAGATACTTAGCAACTATAAACTTCGCTCTTAATAACGCAGATAAGCCAATAGGCCCTTATATAGCACTTTCTGAGGTGTATGATGCTAACATCAAACTTTTGGACACTATACAAAAAAGCATGTCTCCTGAAATTGCAAAATCGCATTACGGAAAAATGCTTACCGAGTTTATTGATAACAGAAAAAAAGAGGATACAGTACAATAAAACTCTTTCTTTAAAATATGAAAACAGCAAGGTATGTGCCTTGCTGTTTTTTTTACAGCTATTACGCAAAAAGAAGCGTTTTAAAACACTTTTTATCGTTAGCAACACATCTTAATTCATTTTATCGAATCCTCGTTCTAAAACCGCTTTTTCACAATCCTGAAATAAAAAATACTATGAAGAAGATAATACAGAAATATCACATGAATACGGAAAGGCTACAAAAAACAAAAACCGCTTCATTTCTGAAGCGGTTTTTTTATTGAGCCGATGGAGGGACTCGAACCCACGACCTGCTGATTACAAATCAGCTGCTCTAGCCAGCTGAGCTACACCGGCATCTCAATACGGGTGCAAATATAAGACTGGTTTTGAATTTTCCAAAAAAAAATTTGCACTTTTTTATTGAAATTTTTCCTTACAGCGCATTGATTTTTGCAACAAGCTGACCAGCAGATTCTTCCAGTTCTTTATTTATTTTTCTGAAATGATCTTTTTTATTTTCAACGTTTTTAGCGTTAATTTTTGTAATTAAATTATCAAAAACAGTAATTGCCTCATCTATAATAGCTTCTGACTCCTGAGTTGGTTTTCCCTGAGTTGTCATCTCCCAAATGTAAACTGCCTCGATAATATCTCCTAAAACGTAATTAATGTCTTTTTTTAAAGTTCTTACACTTGCCATCTTTATTTTGATTTTAAATTCTTCGCAAAATTACAACTAATTTTCTCCTTCTCTGTTAAGAAATACATATTTCTAACAAAGTAGCTTCTCCCTTTAGCGAGAAATCCTTTAAGGCTGCAGGCACCAGTATCGTATCTCCTTTTTTAAATGAATATGATTTTCCGTTATCTTCAAAGGTATATTCACCCTCTGTACATATATATACTGTAAAGCTGCTACCGTTTTTATTTACATTAGCCTCTCCTTTTAACGGAAAATAACTGGTTGTAAAATAAGGGCAGTTTACCATTACATTAGTACTGTTTTCTGTTTTAGTATAGTGCTTTTGGGTATCGGTAGTATCGTAGTTCATAGCATCAAGCGCCTGCTCTACGTGCAACTCTCTTGATTTCCCCTGCACATCTACCCTGTCCCAATCGTATATACGATAGGTTATATCTGATGTTTGCTGTATCTCAGCTATAACAATTCCGGCACCTATGGCATGTATAGTTCCTGTTTCAAGAAAAAACACATCTCCTTTTTTTACCTTAACCTCATTAAGTATCTCAATAAGATTTTTGTTATTTAAGTGTTCAACATATTCCTCCGGACTAGACTTTTGCTTAAAACCTACAATAATCCTGGCACCCTCATCGGCCTGCATAACATACCACATTTCGGTTTTCCCGAAAGAATTATGGCGTTGCTTAGCCAGTTCATCATTAGGATGTACCTGTATTGACAAATCATCTCTTGCATCAAGAAACTTAAACAATAACGGAAACTGAGTCCCAAACTGCTCATGTACTTTTTGCCCCAGTATTTCCTGCGGAAACTGCTCTAACAATTCACTCAACGGTTTGTTTTCATATACACCCTCACTAACTACACTTACATCTCCGGGCACAGCCGAAAGTTCCCAGCTCTCCCCTGTAGTTTGTGTTGGTATATTTTTCCCAAGATCAGACTGCAGCTTAGTGCCTCCCCAAATCCTGTCTTTTAAAATCGGTTCAAAAATTAGCGGATATAATTCCATTTGAGTATCTTATTATTAATATAGTTGCTTTAGTTACCGCGGTAAGTAACAAAGTTTCTTGGCGTTTCATATAGTACCACTTCAATATCCATGGCAGCATCAATACGCTTTCTTATTTTATTCCAAATTACTACCACTATATTTTCGGCAGTAGGATTTAAATCCCTAAACTCAGGTACGTCAACATTTAGGTTTTTATGATCAAAAGGCTGCTCTACCTCATCATTAATAATATCCTTAAGCACCTTCATATCTATAACATATCCGGTTTTAGGATCAATATCTCCCGTAACACTCACTATAAGCTCATAGTTGTGCCCGTGAAAATTAGGATTGTTACATTTCCCGAAAACAGCATCATTTTGCTCGTCGCTCCAGTCTTTGCGGTACAGGCGGTGCGCGGCATTAAAATGTGCTTTTCTGCTAACAGTTACTCTCATTAGTTAGGTAATTTATGATCTTCCAGATAATGGTAAAACTCGTCAAATATGATTCTGAACCAAACTGTGTAATGCTCCGGATGATTTTTCATATCATCCCTCACGGCATCAATGCTCATCCACTTCCAGCTTTCAGCCTCTTCGGTATTAATATTAGGTTCGCCGTTATAATATCCTATCATAACATGATCCAGTTCATGCTCGGTAAGACCGTTATCAAAAGGAGCCTTATATATAAAGGAGAACAGTTCTTTTAGTTCTGTTTGGAATCCCATTTCTTCCATAAGCCTGCGGTTACCTGCCTGGATATTAGTCTCCCCTTCACGCTGATGGCTACAGGTAGTGTTTGTCCACAGCAATGGTGAATGATATTTATCGGCTGCTCTTTGCTGCAGCATAATCTCATTTTTGGAGTTCAGTATAAAAACCGAAAAAGCACGATGCAGCAACGCTTTTTCATGTGCCTCCATTTTTGGCATAAGCCCTATTTGCTCGTCTTTTTCGTTTACAAGTATTACTTTTTCTTCTGTCATGATATTTTAATAGCTTTCAAAAATAAGAAAATATTAGCGGAAAAGCAGCCTGTTGGCAATTTGGCTTATTTTGTTAATATTTAAGGTTATATAATTACACATCAATCTTTTACGTACCTTTATATTAAAATTTAAAGAGTATGTTTACAATTGACCAAATTGAAGAAGCGCACTCTAATGTTAAAAGTGGTGCCGATTTCCCCCAATACATTCAGGACCTAATAAAGCTGGGCGTTATTCGCTACAACACCTATGTAAGAGACGGTCATACCGTATACTGGGGCTGTGACAATTACAGAGTACAGTCTAACCCAAAATACGATAACCTTGAAGTTACAGACTCAGGTAATCCCATTGATTTTATCCATCACCTCAATGCCCATCAGGCAGGCGAAACCGATTATAAGGCTTTTTGCCAACACGCCGCTCAGGATGGTGTAGACAAATGGGTAATAGACATGGTAGCCATGACCTGTATTTACTATGATAAAGGTGGACATAAGCTACATGAAGAGGAAATCCCTATTCCGTAACCGGTACTTTTACAAATTCAATATTTCTGGCCCTTTCATGTGACAGCAAAAAGCCTGTAATAAAACCTTCACTATCTCTTACAAAAGACAAGCCTCCCCAAGGGCTAGTTGCTTTATCTTTTTCTTTTATAGTGGCAACATGTACCTCATCGACTCCCTGTGGCCTGAACACCAACAAGCCGTCTTCTATATAGAATTCATAGTTTACATTGAGTACTTTTGAGTAATATTCCCCTAAATAATCATCAAAATCAGGCAACTGATAGTCTCTCTCAAAAACATACTCCCCGTCTTCCTGGTTCACCTTTAATAAATTTGCCGTTCCGTTATTTATATCAATAAACTCAAAAAAGATCGGGTCTCCGTCTATCTTAAATTTATTAGTTCCTGTCTGCACAACAGGATAACCACCTCCGTCCCATTTCTGTATAACATAGAGAACACCGTCTTTAACACTAACATTAAAGAACAATCCCAAGTCAGAACCATAATCTCCTTCATATTGTTTTAAATCAGTTTCACTAACGGGGTCAAAAATCGGTGGCTCTTCTGCTTGGACAACCTCTTTTTTAACCTCTTTTTTATATTTCAAATTTAACAAGCTGCTCAATGCAGGTTTATTAAACTCATAAACACTTACATTATCATTATTAGTAAATATTGCAACAGTTACTCCCTGCTCCGGGAAACACTCTACCACAGTATGAAAACCATCAACATCACCCCCATGCTGAATACGCTTTACCCCATAGTAATCTCCTGTAAATAATCCTTTTGTAGAAAAATTATTATTACCCAAATCATAAAACTCTTCATTAAGCATACGATTCCAAAAGGCAGTACCAAATTTTTTTTGAGTATGCATTTCAAACAGCCACTTTTGCATATCCTGCGCCGAAGAAACAACGCCCGCTCCTGCTATTAGATATTCTTTTTGCGGTTCAACTTCATAGCCTTCATCTGTTTCCACATAGCCTCTTGACATATGTTTTACTGAGTACGGATCGTAAGTATATTGAGTATTTTTCATTTTTAAAGGTCGAAAAATATTCTCCTGAGCAAAATCAATAATTGATTTACCTGATACTTTTTCTATAATCCTTACCAAAAACCAATATCCTGAATTGGAATAAGAAAAAGTACTTCCCGGTTCGAAGTCAAGCTCCTGCACTCTAAGCATATCTTCTACCATTTCATTTGTATAATCTTTATTATCATGTCCTCTCAACATAGATAATGCTAAGTAGTCTTTTATACCACTGGTATGATTTAAAAGATGAACAATGCTAATAGTATTAGCATACTCAGGAAAATCAGGAAAATATTTTGATAATTTATCCTCAAGGCTCAGCTTGCCCTGCTGTTCCAGCATAACAATACAGGCAGCGGTAAACTGTTTTGATACAGATGCCATACAAAACAGCGTTTTGTCGTCTATTTTTTTATTGGCTTCAATATCTGCATAACCAACATTTCTGCTATAGAGAACTTTGCCGTTTTTTGCAATACTAACAGAAACACCAGGCACAACACCCTGATCGTAAACAGATAAAACAGAATCGATTACTTTAAAGTTATTTTGCGAAAAAGCAATAAGAGGCAACAATACCAGGAGTAAGGCTGATATTTTTTTCATAGATTATTTTTTCGCTAATATAACAAACAAACTTTCACCGTACACAACTGTAGCTAATTAGTGTAATTTATTAATTTTACCCACTTAAAACCAAATTTATGAAACCAACCTTAAAAGTACTGTTACTTATCAGTTTTGTATTACTTGCAGCATGCAACAATTCTTCTGTAAAACCAATTGATGAAGAAGAAGGCTTTGATTACGGACGAATAAGAAATGAAAAATACATCAACACCTTTTTCAATCTTGAAATGAATGTCCCTAAAGACTGGCATCCGCAAAACAAGGAAGAAATAAAGGAGCTAACAAATGAAGGAAGAAAGATTGTTGCCGCGGGTGACAAAAATACCGAAGCCCTTATTAAAGCTACTGAAATAAGTACAGCTTCCCTTCTGGTTGTTTTTAAGTATGATGATAAAGATGATTTTACAGATTACAACTCTAATTTTATGCTGATAGCAGAAAATGTTAAAAATATCTCTACAAAAATAACAGCTGAGCAGTACCTTAATCATGCCGTTATGCTAATCAAGAAAAGTTCTTTAACAGTAACAGAATTAGACAAAGAGTTTGAAAAAAGAACAATAAACAATATTGATTTTTACCAAACAACCATTACTATAGATGTTGAAGGCGTACCTGTTTACCAAACTTACCTGGTCACAATAGAAAACAATTTCGCTCTATCATTAGTATACTCCTACCTCAATGAAGAACAGAAAAACGAACTTGAAGAAAAGGTAATAAATACAATAAAGCACAAAAAATAGTTTTTATCACACATAAAAAAAGCAGCCTATTAAAGCTGCTTTTTTTTGCAATATCTAGATTATTTATTTAAGCTCTTCCGCACATTTAATGGCACATTTCTCCCCGTCTATAGCGGCAGAGATAATACCTCCTGCATAACCCGCACCTTCACCACACGGGTAAAGTCCTTTTATCTGTAAGTGTTCCAGCGTATATGGATCACGTGGTATACGCACCGGTGATGAGGTTCTTGATTCGGGAGCATGAAGTATAGCATCATTAGTTAAGTACCCTCTCATGGATTTACCAAAATCCACAAACCCCTGTCTCATTACCTGAGTAATGAATCCCGGAAATACCTGTCCCAGTTCAACCGAAGTTGTTCCCGGCACATAAGATGTTTTAGGAATATCGGCAGATACTTTGCTTTGCGTAAAATCAATCATGCGTTGTGCTGGTACCTTTTGGGTTTCACCTGCCAAATGCCATGCTTTTTGTTCAATGCTCTTTTGGAATTCCATCCCTGCAAGCGCTCCAAACTTGGCAAAAGGTTTAAAATCTTCCAGTTTTAACTCTACCACAATACCCGAATTAGCCGTAGCCTGATCCCTTTTAGAAGGCGACCATCCGTTTGTAACAACCTCTCCCGGACTGGTAGCACAAGGTGCAATTACACCTCCCGGACACATACAAAAGGAATACATCCCCCTGCCGTTTACCTGTTTTACTATACTGTAAGGTGCTGGCGGCAGGTAATCTCCCCTAAAATCGCAACTATACTGTATGCTGTCTATTAAGGTTTGCGGGTGCTCTGCCCTTACTCCAAGCGCGAAAGGCTTTGCTTCTATGAAGATTTTTTTACGGTCCAGCAATTCAAACACATCCCTTGCAGAATGTCCGGTTGCCAGTATTATTTTTTTGGCATTGATTACTTCATTATTCTGAGTAACCACACCTTCAATTTCGTTATTTTTCACCAGTATATCAGTTACACGGGTATCAAAAAGCACCTCGCCGCCAAACTCAATAATCTTTTCACGCATGGATTTGATTATCTTAGGCAGTTTGTTGGTACCAATATGCGGATGCGCCTCTACCATTATATTATCGGCAGCACCAAAAGCCACAAAAAGTTTCAGGATACGGTCTACATCACCACGTTTTTTAGAACGGGTATACAGCTTCCCGTCAGAATAGGTTCCGGCACCACCCTCACCAAAGCAATAGTTGGAATCTTCGTCCACAATATGTTCTCGGTTAATAGCTTTAAGATCACGCCTGCGCTCCTGTACATCCTTACCCCTTTCTATAACAATAGGCTTAATACCAAGTTCAATAAGTTGCAGCGCTGCAAATAACCCGGCAGGCCCTGCCCCTACTATAATCACTTCCTTACTATTAGAAACATCTTTATAGTCAGGCAAAGGAATAGTGGTTTCGGTATACGTTTCCTTCCAGTATACAGCAAGCTTAAGATTTATTTTAACAGCCTTTTGGCGCGCATCAATAGAGCGCTTTACAATAGCGACATGATTAATCTCATCAGGACTAACCTGCATAAGCTTAGCAACATGCTCTGTAAGCAAATGCTGCTGTGCGGCAACCTCTGGGGCCACCTGTATCTGGAGTTCTCTTGGCATGTCGCAAAAATAATTATTTAATTTATTACTTTAGGTGTTTAATTTTATATCCATAATAAACACTTCACATGCGAAAAAAGTTAAATCTATCGTTAATCTTTTTTTTCACATTGATTATGATAACTTCATGCTCAAAAAAATTCTATACAGGAAGATACTCAACTAATTTCCCTTCATATGGAATGTTTAGCCAGTCTATCGAATTAAAAGAAGACAGTACATTTATTAAAAATTTCAGAGGAGACATGATGAATGACAACTCTGTAGGAACCTGGAGTATCAAACAAGACACTTTAATTCTTGTTTTTGATACTATAAAAAACCCTAAATCAAGATATAAAGGAACAGAAATCTTTAAAATAAAAAACAAAAAACTAATACCCCCGGATAACGATTGGATTATAACCAATCTTAAATCAAAAAACATCTGGGACACTCTATCAAATAAGCAGAAAAGAGAACTCAAAAAAACTATTAATTTAACTCCTAAAGATTTTAAGGGAACAATGCGAAAGCAATATTACATTTTAAGAGATAAATAAGCCTTCTCTTCAAAAGCATGAAGCGCAAATGAAGCTAACCAGTGTTCACCTTCATAATTACCATCTACAATAGCCGGTAACGAATAATTAAAATGATGATTGGCTAACGGAATTAAATGACCAAACTGTTTTGGGTACTGACTTGCCAGCCTATACATATTCCAGGCACGGCTAAAGTTAAGTCCGTCAAGATGCACAAGGTGACCGTCATTCCTGTCGGACACCTCACCCGGTTCCCAGTTGTAGTTTTTATCAAACAATTGCTTTGCAAAACCTTTAAGCCATTTTAAAAAGTCTTTTTCAGGCATTACGCGTTGCATTATTGCCATTTCCTCCATACATGGCGAAAGAAAATCAGTGCCGCTTGGTTCCCAGTCAAAAGGGCAATCGGTATCATTTTTAAACAGACGTAAGGCATTTTCCTTAATAACACGTTGCAGTTCTGCATTACCTGAATACACGGCATAATCCCATGCCAGCGACATCCCAAAGGCAGTGTTTGTATGTGTACCTACCCTAACCGGATAGTTAAGCTTTGGCAGGAATTCTATATATCTTTCAGTTATCAAATCGGCCAGAGGCTTTACATTAGCAGCCAGTTTTTTCACCTCAGCAACCGGAGATCTTTCCAACTCCAACTGAAGCTTTAAAAGCCATGCCCAGCCATAGGTACGCTCAAAGGCTTTTTCATGCCCCTTACTCATATAGGCTACTTCCTGCTCAATATTAGCTTTACTCAAATTTACCTGTAGCTTACTTATAATCTCTTCTTTCCTGTCAATATCAGGAAACTTACTAAGCAGATACACTAAGCTCCAGTGCCCGTGTACCGAAGAATGCCAGTCAAAACAACCATAAAAGGCAGGGTGCAGTTGTTGGGGCGTACCCAACTCGGAAGCATCGGCAATAAGCTGTCCCATTTTATTAGGAAACTCCTGTTGCATACATTTTAACGGTAGTCCGGCAAGGCCGTTGGCTCTTTCTAAAGTTAGCTCCTGTGCAAAGGAAACCGAAGTAATAAATAAAGCAGTAAGTATATAGTGTTTCATGCTAATTATTGATATAAGGTTATAAATATAAAAACTTTACCCAGAGAATAAAACCTACTTTGTAACTTTACCCTCCCTAACTGCAACAATTACACATGAGAAAAATAAAACTGATATGGGATTTTAAAGGGCCTGCAGGAGCTAAAACCGCAGAACACCATGAAATTCATTTAAAAGAATATATAGCCATAGAAAAACTACCTTTAAACATTACAGGTTTTAAAGCAATAAGCGATATGCATGCCATAGCTTATATGGTAGTTACCGATGAACACATGATACAGGTGCGCGATGCACTCAAACCTCATCGTGGCGAACTCTATGAAGAGTAATCAGTGATTAAACTGAAAACTAAATATCATAAAAAAGCCCCGAGAAATCTCAGGGCTTTTGTTTTTATCATTTTATATATTGCTAATTTAATTAGCAACTTCACTTATAAACTTAATACGCATAAGCCTTAGCTCTTCGGTATCATAATCACCGTCAAACTCTTTAAGTGCATCCTTAATATTGTCAGATTCTGATTCCATGTAATATTCATGAATTTCTTCCTGCTGATCCTCGTCCAGTATTTCATCAATCCAATATTTTATATTAAGCTTGGTACCCGAATACACTATCTGCTCCATTTCTTTAAGCAGGGCATCCATATCCAAACCTTTCGCACTGGCAATATCACTCAACGGAAGTTTCCTGTCCACATTCTGGATAATATACAACTTAAGTGCAGAGTTAGCCCCTGTAGATTTTACCACAAGATCATCCGGCCTTACAATATCATTATCCTCAACATAGCGGGCAATAAGGTCGGCAAATTCTTTACCGTACTTTTTAGCCTTACCTTCACCTACACCGTGTACATTACTCAGCTCGGCAACACTAACAGGATACTTTAAAGCCATATCTTCCAGCGAAGGGTCCTGGAACACCACAAACGGCGGAACTCCCAGTTTTTTGGCTACCTTTTTACGAAGGTCTTTAAGCATATTTACCAAAGCCTCATCAGTAGTACCTCCACCGGATTTTGCTGCTGTTACTGTCGCATCATCACTATCGTCACCGTAGTCATGATCTTCTGTCATCATAAATGACACAGGATTCGCAATAAACGCTTCACCTTTTGGCGTAAGCTTAAGCACTCCATATGTCTCAATATCTTTAGACAGATAATCTTCTACCAATACCTGCCTAATAAGCGCCATCCAGTGCTTATCATCATACTCCTTACCTTTCCCAAAGAAAGCCTGAGAATCGGTTTTATGAGCCTTTATAAGCGCATTAACCTTACCGGTAAGTGTAAATATTATTTCTTTAGACTTATACATCTGCTTGGTATTCTTAACCGTTTCCAGTAAAATTACCACCTGATCTTTAGCCTCTGATTTCTTTTTAGGATTACGAATATTATCATCCATATCGGCACCTTCGCCATTCACTTCGTCAAACTCCTCACCAAAATAATGAAGAAGGAATTTTCGTCTTGACATTGAAGTCTCGGCATAAGCAACTACTTCCTGCAACAGTGCAAAACCTATTTCCTGCTCTGCCACGGGTTTGCCCGACATGAATTTCTCCAGCTTCTCTATATCCTTATACGAATAGTAAGCCAAACAATGCCCTTCACCTCCGTCACGACCGGCTCTACCCGTTTCCTGATAATAGCTTTCAAGCGACTTTGGTATATCATGGTGAATTACAAAACGAACGTCCGGCTTATCGATACCCATACCAAATGCAATGGTTGCCACTACCACATCTACATCTTCCATAAGGAACATATCCTGATGCTTGGCACGTGTTTTAGCATCCAGTCCGGCATGGTAAGGCACGGCACTAATACCGTTTACCTGCAATACCTGTGCTATTTCCTCCACCTTTTTACGGCTCAAACAGTAAATAACTCCCGATTTGCCTTTGTGCTGCCTGATAAACCGAATAATATCAGACTCAACTGTTTTAGCCTTTGGCCTTACCTCATAATAAAGGTTTGGTCTGTTGAATGATGCCTTAAACACATTAGCGTCAGACATGTCAAGGTTTTTCAGTATATCTTCCTGCACCTTAGGTGTAGCCGTTGCGGTAAGCCCTATAACAGGTACATCGCCCAACTGCTTTATAATACTCCTTAAATTACGGTATTCAGGCCTGAAGTCATGCCCCCATTCTGATATACAGTGTGCTTCATCTATCGCTACAAAAGACAGCTTAACACCTCTTAAAAAAGTAACATATTCTTCCTTAGTAAGCGATTCGGGCGCTACATACAAAAGTTTGGTAATACCGTTAGTGATATCACTTTTTACCTGGTTCACTTCTGTTTTTGTAAGGGAAGAATTTAAAACGTGTGCTATCCCCTGTTCTGACGAAAGACTTCTTATGGCATCCACCTGGTTTTTCATCAGCGCGATTAATGGGGAAACTACAATCGCTGTTCCATCGAGCACCAAAGCAGGCAACTGATAACACAGTGATTTTCCGCCACCTGTTGGCATTATAACAAATGTATTTTGTCCCGTTATGATACTTTTTACAACACCTTCCTGGAGACCTTTAAATTTGTTAAAACCAAAATATTTTTTTAACTCTTTGTGTAAGTCAATTTCGGTCGATTTCATTATTTATTAATAGTAATTTACATAAATTTGCAGAACATAAAGATACAAAAATCTTTAATACGCGCAACTTTTTAAACATTTCACAATCTTGATAAATACACAGGCAATACTGGATTCAGCCAGAAAAACCATACTTACTGAAAGCGAGAGCATTGCTAACCTTGTAAACTACCTTGATGAGGACTTTGCAAAGGCTACCGGTATAATCCACCAGAGTAAAGGCAGACTGGTTGTTACCGGAATTGGCAAAAGTGCCATTATAGCCAGCAAAATTGTCGCAACGCTTAACTCTACCGGAACCCCATCTCTTTTCCTTCATGCAGCCGAGGCTATTCATGGTGATTTAGGAATGGTACAACCGGGAGATGTTGTTATTTGTATTTCTAAAAGTGGCAACAGTCCTGAAATCAAAGTGCTCGCTCCGTTATTAAAACGCGACGGCAACATACTTATTGGCATGACTGCAAATAAAGATTCTTTTTTAGGAAAAGAATCCGATTATGTACTTCATGCGTATGTAGAAAGTGAAGCCTGTCCTAACAACCTGGCACCAACAAACAGCACTACAGCACAGCTCGTTTTGGGCGATGCGCTTGCCGTATGTCTTATGGAGCTTAACAACTTTAAAAGTGACGATTTTGCCAAATACCACCCTGGTGGCGCACTGGGCAAAAAACTGTTATTGCGCGTAGGCGACATGCTGGACGACACTCACAAACCTGCAGTATTGCCAGACAGTAGTATTAAACAGGCTATTTTTGAGATATCGGCAAAAAGACTTGGTGTTACAGCCGTATTAGAAGGTGAAAAAGTTGTAGGTATTATTACCGATGGTGATATAAGAAGAATGCTTAACGACAGGGATAACATTGCCGGAGTTGTAGCTAAAGATATAATGACGCACAACCCAAAAACAATAAAACCAACCGAAATGGCAGCAGATGCCCTTAACACTATGGAAAATTTTGCTATCACCCAGCTGGTGGTAGAGGAAAACGGAGAGTATAAAGGTATACTGCACTTACATGATATTTTAAAAGAAGGAATAGTATAAATAAATGGCCAAAGACGCTAAAAAAACAACCACAGGAGAAATGTCTTTCCTTGACCATCTTGAAGAATTAAGATGGTTATTGATTAGAAGTACATTAGCAATATTAATTTGCGGAGTTATAGCTTTTATCTTCAGTAAATTCATTTTTGACAATATCATATTTGCTCCGGCAAGCGGAGATTTTCTTACTTACCAGTTTTTTTGCGACCTGGCAAACAAATACGACTTAGACAAAAGTTTTTGTATCACCGAACTGCCTTTCAAAATCCAGAGTAGACGTATGGACGGTCAGTTCTCAACTGACATCTGGACCTCGATAACAGCCGGTTTTATTTTAGCCTTCCCTGTAATTTTATGGGAATTCTGGAAATTTATACGTCCGGCACTTTATGACAGAGAGCGTAAATATGCTATGGCATTTTTATTTTCTGCCTCATTACTGTTTTTCCTTGGAGTTCTTTTTGGTTATTTTATTATCGTGCCTCTTTCTATCAACTTTTTAGGTAATTACAGCATTAGCAACATTATCGAAAATATGATTGACATTGACTCTTACATCAGCCTTATAAAAACCACTGTTATTTCATGTGGTCTGATTTTTGAGTTACCTATAATTATATACTTCCTGTCAAAAACCGGCTTGGTTTCTGCTGAGTTTTTGAGGAATTACAGAAAATATGCCTACGTGATTATGCTTATTGTCGCTGCTGTAGTTACTCCGCCTGATGTTGTAAGTCAGGTTATAGTTACAGTACCACTGGCAATACTATATGAACTGAGTATATTTATTGCTGTAAGAATTGGAAAGAAAAGTGAGATAACAAAAGCTAATTAGAGATGAGCGATATAGTACAGGAATTTAACGACTACCGCCAGAAAATGAATGACAAGCTTCTGGCAGATAACAATAAAATAATAAAACGTATCTTTAACCTTGACACAAATGCCTACATGGAAGGCGCTCTTGATGTTAAAACAAAAGAATTGCTGGGGCTTGTGGCATCTGCAGTATTACGTTGCGACGACTGTGTAAAATACCATTTAGAGACCTGCTACAAAGAAGGACTAAACAAAGAAGAGGTTATGGAGGCCCTTAGCATTGCAACCCTGGTAGGCGGCACAATAGTGGTTCCCCACCTTAGAAGAGCTTACGAGTTTTGGGAAGCGCTTGAAGAAAAGGGACAGGGCGAATAATATTAAAAAAAAGAAATTTAAGACATGATCTTAAGAGCTGACAACCTAGTCAAAACATATAAAGGCCGAAGCGTTGTAAAAGGTATTTCGGTTGAGGTAAACCAAGGAGAGATAGTAGGACTACTGGGACCTAACGGTGCCGGAAAAACCACATCTTTCTATATGATTGTTGGACTTGTAAAGCCTAACAGCGGAAAAATATACCTGGACAATATGGATATTACCGATTACCCTATGTACAAACGTGCTCAAAATGGTATTGGTTATCTTGCTCAGGAGGCTTCGGTTTTCAGAAAGCTTAGTATTGAAGACAATATATTGAGTGTATTACAGCTTACAAACCTGTCTAAACAAGAACAGGAAGCTAAAATGGAAGCCCTTATAGACGAATTCTCACTACAACATATACGTACTAACCGAGGCGACCTTTTATCGGGTGGTGAGCGACGCCGTACAGAAATTGCCCGTGCACTGGCAACCGACCCTAAGTTCATCCTTCTTGATGAGCCTTTTGCCGGTGTTGACCCGGTAGCGGTTGAAGACATTCAGCGTATTGTAGCGCAGTTAAAAAATAAAAATATAGGTATTCTTATTACCGACCATAACGTACAGGAAACTCTTGCCATTACCGATAAGACTTACCTAATGTTCCAGGGAGACATCCTTAAGGCAGGTGTACCCGAAGATCTTGCCAGCGACGAAATGGTACGTAAAGTATATTTGGGACAAAACTTTGAATTAAGAAAGAAAAAACTGGACTTCCAGCAACAAACAACTCCGTCTACAGTCCCTGACGAAGAAAACTTTTAATATAAGTAAATAAAAAACGGCCTTAAAAGCCGTTTTTTTATTTATTATTTCATTAAAAATCCCTTAGGAGCAAAAAGCTTAACTTTATCATACATATTAAGATAAAGCACTTTTTTTACAGTATCTCCTTTTATTTCCACTTCATAAATATCCAAAAGCCCCATCCCCATCATCGCATTTTTTGATTTAAAATGACAGCAACTACCTCTTCGAGTATACTTTACAGCTTCACCATTAGGCCCTGTTAGCCTGTTGAGATAATCACGGTCCATTTCCGGTCCATCCATAACACCTCCTACCTTGATTGGATTTTTTTCAGAATAACCATAATCATCAGCAACCTGCATTTTGGAGCCCGATGATTTTGAAGACGAACAACCTACAAGAATAGCTGCTGTTAATAAAAAAAGAGTTTTGATTTCATAGTATAAATAAATTTGGTTGTAGTCAATTATAAAAAACTAACATTAGCCTTCCCTGCTAATGAAAATGTTATTTTTTCATTTTCTGATAAGCCTGACTGTTTTTCATCTCATTTTCTTTATCATTCTCTATAGTTCTGAAAGCTTCATCAAAATCGTAATTAAAGTTATCTTTTAAATTCTTGATTCCTAACTTCTCTAAACAATACATGCACCTCAATAAAGATTTCTCTGAAGCATCTTTATCATAATTAGCTGTTAACCAAAAAAGCTGAGCAGCAAAATCATACACCCCTAAATCCATAGCGATATCGGCATATTCAAAAACATCCTTTAAACGTTCATCCTTATTTTTAAAAAGGGTTGACATCTCAAATCTCCTATACAACAGATAAGCCTCTTTACCTGTATTAGCCCTTATATCCATATTATACAAAGGATTAGCAGCATAAATAGCAATTTTAGCCTTATCCCATTCTGCCCTGTCTTCCAACTTCACTTTCCCCTCTTTAACACCTTTTGCATTACCCGAAAAGTAAACCTCATACATTGTCCAGGCAGAATTAGGGTACTGACTTAAAATAGCCTTATAAACCGCAATAGCATCATCATAATTACCTTTATCATGAAGAACAATACCCTTCCCTATTTCCTGCTGCAACTGATCATCAAAAATACCAAGCCTCTGGTTTATTTCCCGAAGATAAACTGTCGCTGTAGCAGTATTTTCTGAAAACATAGGCAAAATCTCAGCAAACTTATAGGCATAATCAAATTCTCCCTGACTCATTAGCATAAGGATTTTAGTTACAGGTATTATCAGATTCCCCGAACTCATCTCCATTGTAGCTCTCCAGTAATTATGATTATTATCGGTAAGGCTTTTTATATTTTGTTTTTTAGAGAAATCCAGTTTTGACAACTCAATCCCAAAATCTTTTACTCCCTTAAACTTATCTTCAACACTACTTTCAAAAGCAATTAAAACCGGTAAATGTTCAGCAGCCCATTGTTTATTAAGTAAAACTTTTTGAGCTAAATCGGCTTCCTCATACGCCTTTACTATTTTATCATAAGGTGATGCAATTTCTATTTCTTCAAAATTCTTACCTACATTAAAACCTATCGCCACAGGAAAGTCAATAAACTTAGCCCTTCCCATTTTTACTGCTCTTAACTTTTTAAGTATAGCATTAACTTTATCAGCATCAAGCATAGGCTTAGAATAGACTTCAAAATCGGCATCAGCATCTTTATGCAATGTAACCATTACAGCAAGTCGGTAAGATTCCGGCAAGGCATTCCCTTCCTCTTCAACCTTATCCATTAATGCTTTAACACCTGTCATAAACTCATCGGTATCAATATTTACTTCGGCAATCGTTTGATCACCTAAAATTGCTACTGTTAATTTGGAATCCTGAGAAAAACCCGTTAAGCTAACCAAGAGTGTTAGCAGGCAAATAAGTGTAGTTTTCATTTTTTTGTGGTTTGTTGGTAAAACCAAATATATAGAAAACTATTAATCAATATAATAAAAAATAACTACTGTAGTTTCATTGTATGTAATGCTGTAATATCTCCGTTGTAAATATTTACATCAACATTACCATCAATCCCTTCAATAGTGGCTTTATCTGTAAACTGCCAAAAATGCCATTCCTTTCTTATTTCTTCTTCAAAAAAACTATAGTTGGCAATCCATAAAGTATAGCCTTCAAATTCTTTTTTTAAAAAATCGGTATAAAAACTCTCCCCGCTGTAAATAATCGGTTTTACGCCATAATGAGTTTCTACCCTATCCAACCAGCGCTTAAGTCCGGTTTTAAGGCTATCCATACTTTGTTTACTTGGTATCTTTTCAATATCAAGTACTGGCGGAAGGTCACCTTTTTTCAGGGAAACTGTTTTTATAAAATTATCGGCCTGTTTTATAGAGTTTTCATTTGGCCTGTAGTAGTGATATGCCCCGCGAATAAATCCTTTTTTACCAGATTGCTTCCAGTTATCCTTAAACTGTTTATCAGTTTTATTCTTACCGGCAGTAGCCCTAACGAATACGAATTTCATGGCAAAATCCTCGTTCCCTTCTTTCACCTTACCCCAATCAATATCACCCTGATATTCAGATACATCAAAACCAAAAACTTTATCCTTGTGGCGCGATACTATTTCATAAATTCTGAGGTCGGCAATTTTGCGTTCCTCTTTAGTTAGTTTTTCAATACGCTTATTGGTCTTAAAACCCAAATAGTATAAAAAACCATGCCTGTACTGATAGCCTATTGCCACAACAAAAGACAATAGTAAAACCAAAAAAGAATACTTAAGTATTTTACCGGGTGTAACCTTTCGGTTATCTTCCCTGTAAACAGCCTTTGCTTTTTTGGAAGCCTTATTATAGTTTTTTTTGTATTGCCTGTTATCCATTAGCCTGTTTAGCAGTCATATTGTTTATTACAGAAAGTATTACATAAAACAATATAATTACCGGAATAGCAAAGTACTGGAAGAAAGACAATAACAATACCGATACTATTAGAAATATGAATTGTATTTTATTATTTTTCCAGTTAAAGTATTTCACTTTAAGCGAAAACAAAGGAATCTCTGCATTCAACAGGTAAGCACTCAGCAAACTTATACCCACCAGAATAAACGGATTACTTAAAAGATTAAACACCATACCCTCACCTCCGGTGTGGTTCAATATTACAGGTAAGCTCATTATAAACAATGCGTTTGCAGGTGTAGGCAAACCAATAAACGAATCGGCTTGACGTTCGTCAATATTAAACTTTGCCAGCCTGTAGCAGGAAGCCAGGGTTATAATAAAACCAACATAAGGTAGTAAGCCTAAATAGCCATTATCTATAGATAGGTTATAGTCATCAGTTAAATCAGCAATGTTTGCCAATAACTGATACATCGCTACTCCGGGCACTACACCACTGGTAACCATATCGGCCAGAGAATCTAACTGAAGCCCAAGCTTACCCTGAACTTTTAGTACCCTTGCAAAGAAACCATCCCAAAAATCAAAAAAGATACCCATACAAACCCAAAAGAATGCCATTTGTAAATTGGTATTGAATGCATACACAAGAGCTATTAAACCAGAAGCAAGATTTAGTAACGTAATAAAGTTCGGAATGTGTTTCTTAACAGACATAGCATTTAATTTTACTGCAAAGTTAACACAATAAGTTAATAGAAATAGAGTTTAGTAATTGAGATTTTTATTTCATATTTGCACAAATTTAACAGCGTTGAAAAAGAAATTTATATTTCCCATACTGCTTTTTTCCTTTTTAGCTCATGCGCAGTCAGTCAGGAAGTACTCTAATGAATTCATGAACATTGGGGTAGATGCCGCTGCACTGGGAATGAGTAATGCTGTTACAGCCCATACCGGAGACGTTAACTCGGGCTACTGGAATCCTGCCGGATTACTACAGGTAAAAGACAAACAACTGGCACTTATGCACGCCAGTTATTTTGCCAATATAGCACAATACGACTATGCCGCTTTTGCCATGCCTATTGACGAAAGGAGCGCCTTTGGAATATCGGTAATTAGATTTGGTGTGGATGATATTATGAATACCACACAACTAATAGACAGCGAAGGTAATATAGACTACAACAGGATAAGCCTATTTTCTGCCGCTGATTATGGCGTTACCATATCATATGCCCGCTCGCTACCGTTAGACGGCTTTCAGTATGGTATTAATGCAAAAGTTATAAGAAGGGTAATAGGTGATTTCGCCAACTCATGGGGATTTGGTTTTGATATAGGTATACAATACCAAACTAAAGACAACTGGAAATTCGGCTTAATGCTTAGAGACATAACCACCACATACAACGTTTGGAATATTGATGAAGAGGAATTCCAAACTATTAGTGATGCTATACCGGGTGAAAATCAGGAATTACCGGAAACTAATGAGATTACATTACCAAAAGCTCAACTTGGTTTCTCAAAAAAATTCATAATACGCTACGATTATAGTATATTAGCATCGGCCAATTTAAATATGCAGTTTGCCCAAACTAATGACTTGGTATCTACTGAGTCAATCAGTTTTGATCCGGCCTTTGGTTTTGAATTTGGTTATATCGACATCGTTTATTTAAGAGGTGGTGTTGGTAATTTTCAAAACATAAGGGAAATTGACGGTAGCGGTAAATTAAGTTTTCAGCCTAACATAGGACTCGGATTTAAGTACAAAGGCATAGAAGTTGATTATGCATTGACCGACATTGGCGACCAGAGTGCAGCATTATATTCAAACATTTTTTCCCTCAAAGTAGATTTAGGGATATTCAGATAAACAAATCACACCATGCAAAGTTTTAGAGCTTTATTAATCCTACTTTTTATTAGCTTATCAACCTTCAAAACCTTTGCACAAATCCCTTTATCAGACAAAGCAGAAATAAGTGTACTTACTTGTGGACCGGGAAACGAACTATATTCAGTATTCGGACATACAGCTATCAGGATATTTGATCCTGCAAAAAACATAAATACAGTATACAACTTCGGGACATTCGATTTTGACACGCCTAACTTTTACCCAAAATTCGTAAAAGGAGACTTACAGTATTTTGTTTCAGTAGCTTCTTACCGTGATTTTATTTACGAATACCAGTATTACGGTCGTGATGTATATGAACAGACATTAAACCTTACAAAATACCAAAAACAACAAATTGCCGACGAACTTAACGGCACACTTTTTTCAGATAAAAAATATTACACCTACAAATTCATAAACCGTAACTGTACGACTATGGTGGCAGACATAGTTAACAAACAGGTTACTATTTCATTGGAAAATTCAGACAGCGGAAAAACATACAGAGAGATTATCTACTCTTATCTTCAGGACAATCATTTTTACGAAAACCTGGGAATAAACCTTTTATTTGGATATAAAACAGACAAAATATCTGAAAAGCTTTTTCTACCTAAAGAACTCATGGAAGGTATTAGCAATACCAAAACTAAAAACGGACAACCTTTAGCAAAATCAACAAAAACTATTATCGAAAAAACAGAACAAACAAAAGGCTTTTCTTTTATAAACAGTTTTTACAGTTATTTACTTTTAATCTTTTTATTACTTATCCTTACTATTAAAAAAGCAGGCTACAACACTTATTTGGTATTCGCAGGTCTTATGGGATTACTATTTTGCTTTGTGAGTTTATATTCCAGCCATAACGAGCTATTATTAAACTACAATATACTACTATTTAATCCACTTTTTATAATTATAGCCATCTTCATTACTAAAAACAAAAAAACACTCTTAAAAAGGCTTATATACATATCATTTATCCTTTTAGCAGTTTATTTGGCACTAACAATAACTAAAGTACATATTTGGCTTATGTTACCACTCTTATTAGTCAACTCAGTAGCCTTAATCAGAAAAATGAAAGCAATCCCCACTACTAATTAGCACATTTTAACAAACTGTACTGTTTAGAATTAGTGTTTTATATTAATTTTACGACACTAATTTTAAACCTAATACCTTGCTTTTTTTCAATAAACCAAAGGTAGCCCTGGCAGATTTAATCCCTGATGGCTATATAGACATACACTCGCATTTATTACCCGGAATTGACGATGGCGCCAAAGATGAAAATGATACCCTTTTACTCATCAATACTCTAAAAGAATACGGGTTCTCACAATTTACAGCTACACCACATATACTACCGGGAGTATGGAACAACACTAAAGAAGGAATATTACAAAAAGAAGAAAGCACCCTTTCTTTTTTAAGAGAACAAAATATAACATCACCATTTAAAGCCGCAGCAGAGCATTTAATGGATGACACCTTTGTTGAATTATTCAAATCAGAATCACTCCTTACACTTAAGGATAATTACGTTTTGGTTGAAATGTCATACATTAATCCGCCAATTAACCTTTACGACATTCTATTTGAACTACAGGTCGCAGGCTACAAACCTGTACTCGCACATCCTGAACGCTATCTGTTTTATCATTCAAAATTTGAAGAATACTACAGACTTAAAAAAGCCGGGTGCCTGCTTCAGCTAAACCTGCTTTCTGTTACTGGATATTACGGAGAAGGTGTTTTAAAAACAGCTGAAAGACTTTTAAATGAAAAATTAATTGACTTTACAGGATCAGACACACACCACATGAAACATGCTACAGCTTTTAAAAGCAAAATACCTTTTAAAAAGCACGACGCTTTAAAAGATGCTTTAAAAAACAATGCCTTCTTTAAGTTTTAAAGAAGGCATTGTTTTTATATTCTGTTTTATAAAAGAAAGCTTACAGCTTTTTCTTTCCAAAAATTTTGTCTCTCCAGCTTGATTTAGATACATCCATATCGGCACCATAACCATAACCATAGCCGTAACCGTACCCATAACCATAGCCATAACCTGTTTTCCTATCGGTATCATTAAGAACAAGAGCCATATTAGGCAGCTTACCTTCTTTGTACATATTTTCCGGAATAACAAGCATCCTCTTATCAAGATAATTCGCTCTTGACACATAAATGAATGAATGTGCCAAATGAGCAACTATTATAGTATCGGTCACTAAACTAACAGGAGCTGTATCAACTATAATGTAATCGTACTCCTTTTGAAGTTTTTCAAACATCTCTTTCACACGATTACCCATAAGTAATTCAGCCGGGTTTGGAGGTATTATACCAGGAGGAAGTATATAGAAGTTTTCAAAGTCTCCATACTTAACAATATAATCATTAAGATTTGCTCCATTAGGTGAAGACAAGTAATTTGTAAGTCCCTTAGAAGGTATATTCACATACTCATCTAACTTAGGGTTACGTATATCCATACCTATAAGAAGTACTTTTTTACCAGTCATAGCTATAGTAGTAGCCAAGTTAACTGATACAAAAGTCTTACCTTCTTTTGGTATAGTAGATGTAACAAAAATAGTTTTAGCAACACCTTCAGTAACTTTATTAAGCATAAACTCCATATTTGTCCTAATGATCCTTAAAGCCTCAGCTGTACCCGATCGACCATGAAGATTAACAAGTTCACTACTTGTTTCAGACCTAGGCACATCTCCCAGAAAAGGAACGGTTAAATGTTCAAAATCTGCATTACTATGTATCTTCGTGTCCAGAAGTTCTCTTAAATATATTATTAAAAACGGAATTAACAAGCCTAATATTAAGGATGCCAATAAAACAATATTACTTTTTGGAGAAACTGGCTTTTCCTTAGCAAAAGCAGAATCAATTATTTTTGCATTAGGAGAAGTAACTGCAAGGGTAATAGCATTTTCTTCTCTCTTTTTTAATAAAAATAAATATAACTCTTCCTTAACTTCCTTTTGTCTCTCAATAACCCTAAATTGTCTTTCCTGACGAGGAGCCTCACCCACTCTACCCTGCATTATATTTTCCTGCCTTTCAAGATTCTTTTTAGCAATTTTAAGAGAAGACAATAAGTTCCCCAGACTTTGCTTGACACTCTCTCTAAATCCTTCTATTTGAGTATTTATAGCAACCATCTGAGGATGCTCATCCGTCATACTCTCAGACTGTCTTTGTTTTTGAAGAACAAGCTCATTATACTCCTTAATCATTGAAGCTGCATCTCCTTCTGGCATAAGATTGGTTGGCATAGTACTATCATTATCAGCACTATCTAAAAACTCAATCATATAATTTACAACATCAATTTCTCCAGCTTTAGCATTAACACTTTTATTATAATCATCAGCCGAAGTCAAAGATAGTTTTACATCAGAAAAAATGTCTGTTAGTCTTTCTCCCCTTTTATAGCCTTCAGCATCTCTTTCAACAGTGTCAAGCTCCTTAGTTAAAGACTCTAACCTTTTGTTAATAAATTTTTCAGTATTAGCAGCTACGAGGTTCTTATCTTTTATAGCATCATTATTATAAATACTTATTAAAGTATCAAGGAAGTCCTTTCCTTTCTCAGGAACCTTATCAGTTATGGATAACGAAACAACACTCGTCATTTTATTAACTGTATTAACCTGTAATTTACCCCTATATGCATCTGTGACTTTTCTTAAAGGTTTTATCTGTACTAAAACCTCTTTTCCTTCATTTTTAGCATTTGTCGGAAGACTATCAGTATTTATAGTCACAACCATATTTCCAAACTTAGTTGGCAATGATTCTCCATAAGAATATACCCCTGCTTTTTCACCTTCAGAATCTAATAATTCATACTTTAAATCTGAAATAGGTTTAACTGAAAAAATGGTATCTGATTCAAGAAAATCGGGTGTTGTATTATAAAAGTTAACCCTCACAAACGAGTTCATGTAAGCTTCAGAAGTTTTTAAGTTCCCCTTATTAAAATAACTTACATTAAACTTCAAATTCTTAACCGTATTTTGAATCAGTGTACGGGCTTTTAAAACCTCTATTTCATTATCAACATTACTGTTGCCCGACATAAAACCAAGCTCACTAAGGGCAGATAACTCATTAGCTGACCCTCCTTTTTTCTCATCTTTAATAAGAATTGTAGCAGAAATACTATATTCAGGAGTTGAGTACCTTAAGTATATAAAAGCCAAAAACAAGCAAGCAACTACACTCACTGTAAACCATTTCCAATGTACCAGATATTTATCTAACTGAGCTCTTATATCAAAACCGACTTCATTTTCGTTTTCTGTTAAAACAGGAATATTATTGTTTTGCATTTTTATCTAGTTAATAGAGCAATAAGTGAAATTAATATTGAAGTTGCAGATATAAGCACACTTACATTAGGACCAACACCAGATGAGTTTATCCTAGTTTTATTCGGTTCTACATACACATAATCATTTTGAGTAAGATAATAAAAAGGTGAATTAATAAAATCAGCTTTAGTCATATCTATATAATTATAAGTCTTAACACCATCAATTTCACGTATTACCAATACATTATCCCTTTTACCATAAATACTCATATCTCCAGCCATTGCAATAGCCTCAGGCAGGGTAAGCCTTTCTGTCTGTACAGAAACAACACCAGGCCTAGTAACTTCTCCGGCAACGGTTACTTTAAAATTAACAATCCTCAAATTAATTGTAAATTCTTTAAGATAAGCAGATAACTTTTCATTTAGCATCTCAAGAGCCTCTTCTTTTGTGAGTCCGCTTATTTTCACATTCCCCAAAACAGGCAACTGAACTTCCCCATTTTTATTTACTGTATAAGCCTGAATTCTTTGCTGAGAAGATGCTACATCAATACTACCACTAAAAGTAGTTGTTCCGGTCACCCCAGTTATTGGCAAATTAAAATCCTTCGCCGCACCATCAGGAGCTGAAACAACTATCATCAATAAGTCGTCTGCTTTTATTCGGGTTTCAAAATTTTGCTGAGCATCTTCAAACGATGGCAAATTTTGATAGTACACTAGTTTCTTCCTAGGGACACATGAGGTAAATAAAAGTGCTGCAATAAAAAAAAGTAATATCTTTCTTATCATTTTTATGGTATGGATATATTTTTCTAAGAAGAAAATATTGGTTAATCTAGCGCAAAGATAATTTTTTTTGCATGCAAAAAAACGAATAATTAGTTAAAAGGGTATTTTAACCCTTTTTATCAAGAGTAGCAAATTCAGAATTCATACTAATAAACTCAGGAACAATTTGTTTCATTTTAAAAACAACCTCTTCAACTAAGTAACTTGAAGCTGTCACTATCAAATCATCCACCTGATGCCCTAAACATATAAAATCATCAAAAACCTCCTGAGCAACCATAATTTTTTCATGATGCGTAGGTAATGTTTTTGAAGTATCGTTCAATAGTTCTTCATACAACTTCTCCCCTGGCCTTAATCCAATTATTTTGATTTCAATATCCTTATCAGGAATAAAACCTGCTAAACGAATCATTTTTTTTGCAAGATCTATAATCTTAACAGGTTTACCCATATCAAATATATAAATTTCGCCTCCTTTACCCATAGCCCCTGCCTCCAAAACTAATTGACAGGCTTCAGGTATAGTCATAAAGTATCGGATGATATCTGGATGAGTTAAAGTAATTGGCCCTCCGGCTTCAATTTGTTTGGTAAATAATGGAACCACAGAACCGTTAGACCCTAAAACATTTCCAAAGCGAGTAGTAATAAATTTTGTAGAGCAATGTCCGTTTTCCACCATCATTTTATTGTGTAGAGCCTGAACATATTTTTCGGCAATACGTTTACTGGCTCCCATAACATTACTTGGATTAACAGCCTTATCAGTGGAAACCATTACAAAATTATCTACCTTATAATCATAAGCTAAATCGGCAATATTTTTAGTCCCTAAAACATTAACAAAAATAGCCTGAGAAGGATTTTCCTCCATCAAAGGAACATGTTTGTATGCTGCTGCATGATAAACAACCTGAGGCTTGTATTTCCTAAAAACCTCTTCCATAGCCCCCCTATTTCTTATATCACTAATAATAGAAACAATATTAGCTTGAGAATCCATTCTACTTACCTCAAGTCCCAGTTGATGTAAAGGTGTCTCTGCCTGATCAACCATTACAACATTTTTAGGATTAAACTGCAAAACCTGTCTTACAATTTCACTCCCAATAGAACCTGCTGCACCAGTTACAAGTATGGTTTTATTTTTAATTTGAGAAGAAATTGAATAATTATCAAGAACTATAGGTTTTCGTTCAAGCAAATCCTGTATTTGGAAATTTTTAATTTTTCTGGAAATTTCTTTTTGATCTTCCCAGTCAGATATCAAAGGAACTGTATAAACTTTATAATTAAATTCCAAACATTCATCTACAATAGCAAGCTTTTCCTCTTTCAGAAGGCTCTTATCTGCAATAACCAATGCTTCAGCATTGAACACTCTCATCACCACAGATATTTTCTTTTTATGCTGCAAGATGGGCAAGCCTAAAATCATTTTTGATTTATTATGACTTGACTTATCTATAAAACCAACTAATTTGAATCGCCCGGGAATTTCAGACTTCAGCGCATTAGCAACAGCAATAGCATTAGCATCCGAACCATATATAATAGCTCTTACCAGTTTTTTACCATTACTACTATTAAAGTAATTTTCAAAAACCTGTTTTACTAATACCCTATATAAAAACAGACAACTGAAGGAGAATACGGCATTGATTAAAATAGCGACATTAAGATAAATAAGATTTCCGGTAATAGTTTCATACAAACTGTTAAAAGCTAAAAGCAAAAAAGCCGTAGTAAACTGGGCAAAAAATATTTTAACCGCATCTATATAAGAAGAGTGTCTAATAATACCTGCATATGTACGAAAAGCACGAAAAGACAGTAATGTTATAGATAGATAGATAAGTATACTTAAAAAGTATAAATCTGACTTTATAGACACACCAGTCCTATGTATTAACACATAGGAAACAATACCCGTAGAAGAAACTACTACTAAATCCAGTAACAGTATTATCCAACGTGGCAAATAACCTAAATTATGTAATGACGTCCAGAATCTATAATCAGACCAACCATAATTTTTATTCTCACTCACTCTAAAAACATTTATAAACTATAACTAACTTAAAAAGAAAACATTAAATAAAGTATTTTCTTTTTATCTTTCTTTAATATAACCGCTTCTAAAAAATAAATATTTACCTCACACGATCTCCTTGTCCTTTACCTCCTACAGTAGCAAGCACATACTTAAAATAACTTGACAGGGATAAGTTTTGTAACATTTCAGCATCCTTAATCGCTAATTTTTCAGGTGTTGACATATCAATCTCATTTATCTGTGCCAAGCCTGTTATACCTGGCAAATAATCATATACTTTCCTCTTATCTCTCTCTTCTATCAACTCGATCTGGTTAAACAAATTAGGACGAGGTCCCACAAGACTCATATCTCCCAATAGAACATTTATCAATTGAGGTAATTCGTCTAATTTAGATTTCCGTAAGAAACCTCCGAATTTTGTAATGGAAGCAGCACTTGTTAAATGGGAAGCTACCGATTTTGTACTAACATGCATTGTCCTGAACTTATACAAATTAAATGGTTTCTTATTTTTACCGACACGTTTCTGCACAAAAATAGGGCGACCAGTATCAAACAAACCTATCAAATAAAGCAACACGCCTACTGGCCATAGGAGTAAAACTCCAAACAATGAAAATATAAAATCAAAAAATCGTATCATTTATTATTTTTAAAACTTTTAATTGTCATTACTAAACCTCTTTCTGCCGTTAAAGGTAACTGTTTTATTCCTAATGACTGTTTTATTTTTTCATTAGAAACAACATAGCTTCCTGTTATTTTTTTTAATCGCTCTGAATTTAAAGGAATAAAAGGAATTAAATCACCAAATTTTACAACATTTTTAACAATCCACATAGGTATATTCCATAACTTAGACCTCTTCCCTAAAGTATCAGAAATAATCTCAATCAATTGATTAGTAGAAAGACTTTGGTCATCTGAAAAATTATAGACTCCAGAAACTAAATTTTTATCGATCATCATTTCATACAGCAAAAAATTAAGATTATCAACACTTAAAAATGATCGTTCATTTTTAAAAGCCGCCAAAAACCAAGGAACACCTTTCTCAACAATCTTATATAGCAAGTTTAAATTGCCTTTATTTTGAGGACCATGTATCATACATGGACGAACAATAAACAGCCTTTTATCAGATGGTAATTTTTGACTTAACAGATATTGCTCTGCTTTCAATTTAGAAATCCCATATGGTGTTTGAGGATTAGGTAAAGTACTCTCTAACAAAACACTATCAACACAGTCCGCAACAGCTTTCACAGAACTAAAAAAGAAAAAATCTTTTATATCTGACTTTAAAAATTCGTCAAACAATTTTATTGTTAAATCAAGATTTATTTCAAAGTACTCGTTAACATCAACATTTTTACGGGTATCATGAGCTTTACCAGCTAAATGAACTATAGCATTGGCTTTTAAATCTATTTTATTTTCCCATGATATATCTCTCAATGACAACTCCTGAACATCTACTTCCTTTCCTTTCAAATATCCTAAAAAGTTTTGACCTACAAATCCAGACGCACCTGTTATAATTAGCTTCATGTATTTTTAAATTAAAAACCAGAATAAATCTCTATATGCCTATCAATAACAGAGTTAACATCAAACTCTCTTTCTGCCTTTAAGCGAGACTCTCTCCCCATATCAATTATAGCTTCTGTATTATTAACCACATCCTCAATAGCATTCGCCAATTCATTAGCATTAGCGACAGTTACCTTAAATCCATTTACACCTTCATCTACACATTCTCTACACCCTATTGCATCAGTTGTGATTATAGCTCTTCCAATAGCACAAGCCTCTATTAATGTTTTAGGCATTCCCTCCCTGTAAGAAGGCAGAATCACTACATGTGAATCTTGGTAAACTTTTACCATATTTTTTTGATACCCAATCCAAACAACATAATCTCCATCTTGCCAGTCATTTAAATAACTCGCCGAAACTCCAGCCTTATTACCATTATCAGCTAAACCTGAAAGCACAAATTGAATTTTATTCTTGTATTTTACTTTCAACAAATCTGTAGCATCTCTTAATTCTCGAACCCCCTTATCCCAAAGCATTCTGCTAGGAAATAAAATCCTTATACGATCAAAAGAGGTTAGAGGGCTGTGTGAAAATTTCACCAAATCTACACCTGAACCCTTTATCCTAATAATATTATTTTTAGTTGACAGAATTTTTAGTTGCTCTAACGTCCTTTGATCATCACCATTCTGAAAAATAACAGTTAATCTATCACGACTAAAACCATAGCGCATTAATTTAACCATTATTTTCTGAGTTACACCTTGTCTACCTCCTGTAAAATTGTAACCCAATCCACTTACAGCATTTACAACACCGTTAATTTTAAGCAATTTCGCCACTATAGACCCATATATAACTGGTTTTAAAGTAATATGGTGTACAACATCAGGCTTAATGGTTTTATACAAACTATAAAACTGCTTTAGTGTTTTTAATTCATCTAAAGGATTTGTGCCGGAACGTGAAAATTTGAAATCTATAAATCTAATACCATCTATTTCTATTTCATTTCTACGACCTGTATCTTCACAGGCTACAATTATCTCCCATCCTCGTTTTATAGTTTCCTGAGCTATACATAAACGATGTGAAATAAAAAACCAATCAACATTAACTACCATCAAAAGTTTTTTCATAAACTTGAAATAATTCTATTAAAAAAACGTCTATAATTTTACAGCGATCAATAATTATTTCTTTAGAGAAGAAAAGTTTCTATTTCGTCTGTAAACTTACTTACACTTCTCTCCTTTAAAGCTTCTTCAAATAATATTCTGCAATAACTTGTATCTCTCCTTAAACATTCATCCATCGATTCATACAGAGCATTAACATTATTAGCTTTACAGACAAAAAGGCCTTTAATTTCTTCAATACCCCCTGCACAAGAAGTGGAAACAACCTTATTATTTTGAGACATCATTTGCAAAAGCACATTAGGAAACCCTTCCATCCTAGATGAAACCACGCAAAGTTTTGCTTTTTTAAAATACGGATATACATTATCAACAAACCCCTTAAAAACCACCGAATCTGCTAACTTCAAAGAATTTACTATGGCTAACAAACTGTCTCTTTCAATTCCTTCCCCAAGAATAATTAACTTTAAGCCAACATATTCTTTATTTTTCTTAAGTTTAGAAAATGATTTTATAAGTATATCATATCCTTTTTCGGGTATTAATCTACCCGCTGAAACAATATAATTCTCATCTTCACAAATAAAACCTGATTTTACAGAAGCTTCAACCAAACTTATCGGATTAGCTAATACCACAACTTTAAATTTCATATTTAATTTAGGCATAGCTTTAACAAATTGATTTTTCATATCATTGGTTTGACATATTAACAAATCAACCTTTGAATAACCTATAAAATACATTAATTTATATAATAAAAGCTTCCCTCCCTTAAACCTACTAAAAACTGTAGTTGACTCTCTTGCTATAAATTTTTTCTTTTTAAAAAAACGTAAACGAATAAACAAACCAAGGAGTCCAGTTATACTAACATGAGAAGTATATATTCTATCCCAATACTTGGTCTTTCTTAATAAGAAAAATATAAGTGAAAAGATAGCACCTAATTTATTATTGAAAGAAGAATAATATAAATTCACATTAATATAATCCCAACTAGAAGAAGCTTTTTTAGATAAAAAAAATACACAAACAGCATCATTTTTATGATATTCAGCAATCATTTTTAAAATTTGCTCTGCCCCTCCCAACTTAGAATTGGGTAATACTATAAGAATATTTTTCATCTATAAAAATTATTTTAACACCTATTAGTTATATTATCGCAGAAGTTCACCAATAAAAAACCAAAAAACATTGTATAGACTATTTGATTAAAAGATATATTCGATAATAAAACAGCAAAAAGAAAAACTATATTTCTAATTTTACCCAATTTATATATATAAACAAAATGTAAAAACAAAAAAATTGACAACAACACAATGCCAAAATCAAATAAACCAGAAAGAATAACCGAAACTGCTTCAATATTGTTTGACAGAACACCAATACCTAATCCTGAAAAAAGATGTCCTTCAAAGACAAAATTATCAATCCCCCCTTCAAATCTTGCTGACGCTGAACTATCTTCACTTAAATTATTAAATCTATCTAATATAGGACCTAAGAAAATTTTTGCCTGTAAATATAAAACAACTGCCACAACAACCAACAACAGAGTATAATTAACTAGCTTGGCAAATGAAATTCTTTTTAAATCAAGATGTAATACCAAAAACAAGACAACCATCAGGACTCCTGTCATGGAATAAGATAACATCATTGAAACAAGACCTATCAACATTAAAAGAGTTATCTTTCTTCTTAAAATAAATTTCATAACTACTAATATGTAAATATAAACACAATAAGAGCCTGGTTCAGAAAACAAACCAGAAGTTCTTATCATTTGGGTAGAATACTCTTTTAATTTAGCCGCGCCGTTTCTTTGAACCTCTCCTGTAATACTAACCAAATAATCAATCTTATAATTGAAAAAATTAAAAGAAAAATACTGAATATAAAAGAGCAGTAAATGCACAATAAGCACACAACTAAGACATTTATTTATTTCTTCAACTCTAAAAGAATAAAAAGCTTTTCTAAATAAAATAACACTAAATGGAAACAAAAGCCAGCCAACAACTCTTGGAAAATAAAACCTATAACCCCAAACATAAGGCTCATTAAGAATTCCTATAACTATTGAAATAGATATTAAGCACAAGAATGTTAATATAATTTTTAATTCAAATAAAGTAAACCTCTCTCTTGTAATAAAAAAAAGTATAAAAAAGGCAACCAAGGGAAAAGGCGCAAGATTTATAGAATAAAAATAAATTGACTGAAATGTTGTAAACAACAAACATAAAAAGAAAAAAAAATTATTCATTTTTAACAAAATCTTCAATCATAAAATACTGCGGATTAAATTTACCTTTTATAAAGTTTAGATTTTCATCCCAGTAACCTTCACAATCATTATAAGCATCAACGCTAAACCCAAAGCAAACTTCAATTATATTAGGTTGTCCCTCATTATAAACAAAATCAAAACCTAAACAATCAGTATTGAGCTTTCTTGACACTTCAAAAGCTATTTTAACAAAATTGACATCAATATTACCAACACTATAATCTAAAATACCACTACCTGAAGCTCTAAAATCTCCCTTACGATTAAATCTTCTAATACCAAAAGCCTTATCACCAACAACAATAATTCTAGTATCATAATCGTTATTGTTTAAGAAATCTTGAAAATAGACATACCCTTTTTCTAACGCTGAGCTTTGTCTCTCTTGTTTATTTTTTTTAATATACCTAAAAAACTTTTTAGATAATTCTAACGGATTTTTAATTTTTTTAGCAACCCTTATCTTTTGATTTAAGTTTTCAAATGCTTTGCTTGTTGCAAAAACCCCCTCTCCAAAAAGTTTATTAACATATTTCTCTCCTTCATGATAATTGTGAATCAATTTCACATTTGAAGAACCAGCTCCTCTTTTTAATTTTGAAACTATTGGAAAATCAGCTTTTTCTAAAAAACCTAATGCTTTTTGTTTATTATAAAAGACATAACTCTTTGTAATTGGAGCACTTATACTTTCAAGCAAATACTTTTGAACTACTTTATTATCAAAGTGCCATCTAGACTGGTAATTAGGAAATGTTTTTACGCCTAATAAATCAATAGCATTCATAATCATGAGACCATATTCAATATCCTTATGAGATTCATGATTTAAATGCCACATTAGATGAGTAATATTTTGTTGTTTTATGACATTTATTATATTAGTCTCATAACAATCTACAAACACATATTCTAACTGATTATTAATACAGTAATCAACCCACCTCTCTGTGAATCCTCCCTTAGTATAATGTACCCCTACTTTCATTAGTCATATTTTTTAATTAATTTGGCTGGATTACCACCATATATACATTTTGGTTTAACAATTCCTTTAACCACACTGCCAGCCATAATTATGCTTCCTTCTCCGACGACAGAACCTCCTAAAATTATCGTATTAGCCCCAATCCAAACATTCTTACCTATAATTATCTCTTTACCGATATCTGATGATATTAAACGTTTCTCAGGCTCATCCATACATAAATTATGCCCATTCCCATCAATAATCTGAGTATTAGCAGCAATTAAACAATTTCTCCCTATCTCTATCTTATTGTATGCATGAATACATGTCCCATGAATTCTACAGTTTTCTCCTATTTTAATTAGAGCATTTTCTCTATCAGCATACAACTTACAACGTGAAAACATATTAATATGATACCCATAGTTAGATGAATTAATAATTGTATTGTCACCTATTTCAATAATAGCATTTTTATGTTTTAAGATATAAGGCATTTGTTTGAAAAAAACTTTTCTCCCTAAAACAATATCTTTAGACAAATAAATATAATTAGTAATTAGTGTGTTTTTTAAAAACTTAAATATATGTTTAATTTTTTTCATCTTTGATATATATATACAACAATCGTCCCCCCATCAATAATCTTGAAAAAGTTAAATTAACTGAAGAGCCAATAATCCCAAAAAAATAAATCAGAGGAAAAGAAAGAACAAACCCTATCAAAGAAGTTATAATTGTATTTTTCATAACCAATCTATCTTTTCTTCTAACAATAAAATAATTCAAACCAAAAATATCATAACAAACATAACCTAAAACTCCTATACTTAAAATAAAGAAAATTAGCACCGAATATTCATAGTTTATGTTAAAAAAATTCAACACTTCATCACTAAACAAATTTAATAACACTATCAAAACTATACATAAAAACAAAACTCCTTTTTTATAAATTATAAAGAAAGATTTTTCTCTATTTAAATAAGGAAAAAAAACTCTTGACACAACATTCACAATAACTATAAGAATATCAATAATTTTTTTTATTGCATCATAAATACCTACTAGACTTAAAGGGGCAAATAATCCAAGTAAAAATGTACTTGAATTATTATACATAGTGGGTAAAAACTGATTAATGAAAATAGGAAAATTAGACTTTATAACACTTTGTATAGTTTTATGTTTTAATAAATAAATACGAACTTTAAATTTTTTAAAAACAAGAATTTGCGCTATTATCCCAGAAACAACAACGCTTGCGCTTTGCATCATAGGTAGTAACCAATAATCACTTTCAACCCTTATAAAAACAAAAACCGATACTGTAAAGAATAGTTTAACTATTATATTAATTATTGATATATACTTCATTTTTTCAAAACCCAGAAAAAACCATTCCGGAAAAAAACTATAACCAACCATACTTATAGCGGAAAGAAAAAAAACAAATCTCTCTAAGTAAAAATTAGTATATACAATAACAATTAAAAAAAAAACGAACAATGAAAGGAACAGGAAAATTAATTTTACAAAAAAAACTTTACTATAAATAATATTAACTTTTAATGAACTATTTTTAAATATAGCAACATCCCGTGTTGCTGTAACCTTGAAACTATAGTCTATAACGGATTGAAAATATGCGACTAAAGATGCCGCTAAAACAATAATACCATACTTTTCTGCACCTAATGTTTTTAAAAGATAAGGCAGCGTTATTAGAGGCAAAAATAAATTAGCAACCTGCAATAAAGAAAGAGATATAAAATTTTCAAATATTTTCTTTAAGTCCTTTATTTTAATACTATTCAACATAAAACTTTTTTTACACCCCCACACTCTTAAACACAAAACCAATTCTTCTCAACTCTTCACCATCAAGAATATTCCTACCATCAAAAACAAAAGCCGGTTTTTTCATATTATCGTATATTCTTCGCCAGTCATAAGTTTTAAACTCATCCCATTCTGTTAAAACAGCAACAGCATAAGCATCTTTACAAGCCTCATAAGGATCTTCAGACACGATAACCCTTTCCTCATTAACCTCACTACTTCTTGTTCCTAAATAATTAAGATCAGCTAAAACTTTCTGCTCACTAACTTTAGGATCGTAAACAGCGATATTTGCCTCTTCATTTAACAAATCATCAGCAACATAAATTGCTGCCGACTCTCGGGTATCATTAGTATCTTTTTTAAATGCCCAACCTAGAAAAACTATTTTTTTTCCTGAAACGGTATTATAAAGAGTTTTAACAATATTAGAAGCAAATCGTCTTTTTTGGTGGTCATTCATCTTAATTACCTGCTCCCAGTAATCTGCCACTTCATTAAGCCCATAACTCTTTGCTATATAGACCAAGTTTAAGATATCCTTTTGAAAACATGACCCTCCAAACCCTACAGATGCTTTTAAAAACTTAGAACCTATACGGCTATCCATACCTATCGCTTTAGCTACCTCATTAACATCTGCCCCTGTTTGCTCACATAATTCTGACATAGCATTTATTGAAGAGACTCTTTGTGCTAAAAAAGCATTAGCCGTAAGTTTTGACAGTTCTGAAGACCAAACATTTGTAGTTAAAATCTTTTCTCTGTTAACCCAATTTGCATACACATCAACTAATGCACTTATAGCAACATAACCATCTTCGTCAGCTTCACCACCAATCAGTACTCGATCCGGATTCAATAAATCCTGAACAGCAGTACCCTCAGCTAAAAATTCCGGATTTGATAAAATCTGGAATTTAACTCCGTTTCCGGTATTATCCAAAATACTCTTAATTGCTTCAGCTGTCCTAACAGGTAGCGTAGACTTTTCTACAACAATTTTATCCGTTTTAGCTACAGAAGCGATTTGCCTGGCACAAAGCTCAATATACTTTAAATCAGCCGCCTTACCTTTACCTAAACCATAAGTTTTTGTAGGCGTATTAACCGAAATAAAAATCATCTCAGCCTCATCAATAGCTTTTTCAACATCAGTAGAAAAAAACAAATTCCTTCCTCTTGCTTCAGCTACTATATCTTCCAGTCCTGGCTCATATATAGGTATATTAGAAATATCTTCATCATTCCATGCCTTGATTCTGGTCTCATCAACATCTACAACAGTAACCTTTATATCAGAACACTTATAAGCAATAACAGCCATTGTAGGACCTCCTACATAACCTGCTCCGATACAACATATATTTCTAATTACCATCTTTATAATTTACTATCTGCTAATTCCCCAAGCACTCCTTTTACGTCATAAACAACTCCATTGCCCGCTTTAAGTACTTCATAATTTAAGTTCTTAAACTCATTATGTGCTACACCTAAAATTATCGCATTATACTTTTCTTCCGGTTGAATATTAGTAACATTAAGCCTGTATTCATGCTTCACCTCTTCAGGACTAGCCCACGGATCATAAATATCAACTTCAATGCTATATTCTTTCAAAGCACTTATAACATCAACAATTTTAGTATTCCTAACATCCGGACAGTTTTCTTTAAAAGTAACACCCAGCATAAGCACCTTAGCACCATTTACCACTATCCCTTTCTTAATCATAAGCTTAACTACCTGAGAAGCTACATATTCACCCATACTGTCATTAAGCCTTCTACCAGCTAATATAATTTCAGGGTGATAACCTACCTCCTGAGCTTTTTGTGCCAAATAATATGGATCAACACCTATACAGTGACCACCTACTAGTCCCGGTTTAAAAGGAAGAAAATTCCACTTTGTACCCGCAGCCTCTAATACATCATGAGTATCAATATTCAGGCAGTTAAAAATTTTAGCTAACTCATTTACAAAAGCAATATTAATATCCCTTTGAGAATTCTCTATAACTTTTGCAGCTTCTGCAACTTTAATTGTTGGAGCTAAGTGAGTCCCTGCAGCAATAACCGATTTATACAAATCATCTACCTTCTTACCTATTTCAGGAGTTGAACCGGCAGTAACTTTTAATATTTTTTCTACTGTATGCTCTTTATCTCCCGGATTAATCCTTTCTGGAGAATAACCGGCATAAAAATCTTCATTAAATTTTAAACCGCTTATTTTTTCAAGCACAGGAACACATTCATCTTCAGTAACACCAGGGTACACTGTTGATTCATAAATCACAATGTCTCCTTTTGACAATACTTTACCAACTGTTTCACTAGCTTTGTATAAAGGAGCCAAATCAGGTCTGTTATTCCTGTCTACTGGAGTCGGAACTGTAATTACATAACAATTACAATCCTTTGCATCTTCTAAGTTAGTTGTACAAAACAACCCTATATCTTCAGATGCATTTTTTTTCAGTACAGATTGCAATAAAGCATCTTCTACTTCAAGCGTACTATCTTTACCAGAGTTAAGTTCATTAACACGGGACTGGTTAATATCAAACCCTACTACAGAATATTTTGTAGCAAACAACCTTGCTAATGGTAATCCTACATAACCTAACCCTATTATTGCTATTTTCATAAACCTGTTTTTATATAAAAAAGAAATACATTATTTTAAATTATCCCAATACCACTTCACAGCTTCCTTAAGACCTGCCTGAAGGGAATACTTAGGATCGTAACCCAGTAAACCCGAAGCCTTATCTATACTTGCAAGCGAGTGAGGAATATCTCCTGCCCTATTAGGACCGTGAACAACTTCAACGTTAGCTATTTCTGAGTCGTATTCTGCCAGTAAATCCTTAAGATAACCTATTAAATCATTAAGAGTTGTCCTATCACCAAAAGCTGTATTGTAAACAGTATTAATAGCCTCAGGTTTTTTTGTCAACATAGCAAGTTCATTCATTTGAATAACATTATCTATGTATGTAAAATCTCTGGAATAATTACCGTCTCCATTAATAACAGGACTTTCATGCTTCATAAACTGCATTACAAACTTTGGTATGACTGCCGCATAAGCACCATTAGGATCCTGGCGTCTGCCAAAAACATTAAAATACCTCAAACCAATTACTTCTATGCCATATGTTTTACTAAAAATATCAGCATAGAGTTCATTTACATACTTTGTAATCGCATACGGAGAAAGAGGCTTCCCAATTTTATGCTCAACTTTAGGCAATGACTCAGAATCTCCATAAGTAGAAGAACTCGCAGCATAAACAAATCTTTTTACACCTTCATCTCGCGAAGCTGTAAGCATATTCAAAAAACCACTAACATTAACATCATTGCTGGTTATAGGATCGTTTATTGAACGTGGCACAGAACCTAAAGCAGCCTCATGTAAAACATAACTAACACCTTTAACCGCTTTTTGACAATCAGCAAAATCCCTTATATCCCCCTCTATTAAAGTAAAGTCAGGATTTTCTAAAAGATGATTTATATTTTTCCTGTGACCAGTAGAAAAGTTATCTAAGCAAACTACTTTGTAATTTTTAGCTAAAAAATAATCACATAAGTTAGAACCAATAAAACCTGCTCCACCAGTAATTAAAACTTTTGCTGTATTTTCCATCATGTATTGATTTGGTTGGTTTTTTTGTTAAAAAATTCATGCAAATATAGTCAGATTATATTCTTAAACCACATTTAAATTAAACTACAGGGTTTTTCCCCTAAAATACTATTTTAACAGCACTATTATTTATCTACAAAATAACTAGCGCAAAGTATATCATTTTTTATCATCAAAATAAACTGTTCAGCTGTTTAACAATATAATAACACATTACAGAATAAAAACACACTCACAACGAAAAAGCAAACACATAGTTGTCCAAGAACATGTTTTTTATATTTTTGGAAAAACACGACATATTCAAAAAATGATTAAACAACTACACATAGACAAAAACATCCATCCGTTTGGTTATTATGCCTTTTATGTTACCCCACAACAATCCGAAATATTAAACCATTCGTGTCGCGGAGATTTCTACACCATGTTCTATGTGAGATCTGGAGAAGTTTTTTTACAAATAGACATAAATAAAATAAAAATAAAAAAAGGGGAATGTGCTTTTATAGGTATCAACCAGGTTTTTAAAATAGAAAACCCTTCCACCTTTGAAGTATTAGTACTTCGTTTTGAGGAAAGCTTTTATTGCCGACATGAAACAGACATCAACTTTATTAACAGCTGTTACTTTTTTGATAACTCGAAAAAACTATACAAATTCAAACTCGACAATGCCACTCAAATAAGCATTGAACAACATTATAAAAACCTTTCAGAACAATGCTCGCAACCATATAATGAAATCGAATACATGATTGCACACAACAGTATTGAGAGATTACTACTGTATTGCCACGAAAAAGCACACTCCCATACTCCCGAAAGCTTTAATCAAATTACAAATCCGGAGAACGAACTGGTACATAATTACAGACAACTCATAAAAGAAAACTTTAAAAAACAGAAACAATTAAGGTTTTATACCGAACAGCTAAACACATCTGTAAAAAAACTTACAGATGCCTGTAAAAACATTTACGGACAATCTCCAAAAAAACTTATAACCGAGCAAACCATACTGGAAGCCAAAAGATTACTACTACATAGTCCAATGAATATTAAAGAAATTGCTTTTGAATTAAACTTTGAAGAACCAAGTAATTTTATACGATTTTTCTCTAAAGCCGTAAACATGTCACCAAAGGAATATAGAGAGTATTCAACTCAAAAAAACAACCTCTTACCGTAACATTTATGCATTTCGTCGAATTTATTTTCATTTCAACGTTTCTTTATACACTCATAACTCAACCAATACATTAATCTACTATATTTGGAATGTATTGATTTTAGAGGGGCGGATATATGAATAAGTTGATTTTACTTTTAATCGTTGTTTTTAACTGTGTATCATACACAGTATACTCTCAAAGCAACTCGAGCACAAATCTGAATATTCACTTAAACGATATTCAAAGCATAAAAGTAAATGAGAACCAAAGTAATGTATCCATATCATTGAATAACTCGTCAGACTATATCAACGGTAAATCTACCAACGAGTCTGACCATATTGAAATAATGAGCAGCAGTAATTATGAAATAAGAGTTTCTGCCGCTTCAAACCTTACCAGTGAAGGAGCAACTATTGACATTGGGACTGTCACAGTTACGCCAACACAAGGAAATATAGGAGGTGATTCACAAGGCAATATAAACCTGTCACCTACTACTTTATCACTTACAGACAATACGCTTGTACTGTCAAATAGCGGAGACATTAAAAGGTCATTCAATATTGAATATCACGTATCGGGAGGAGAAGAATACTTAAACAAACCTACAGGAACGTATTCTACATTAATCACCTATACCATACTAATGCCTTAAAAGCATACATATATAACATTATAATAGCATAATGTTATACTTAACTTAAAATGATAGCAAAAAGTATTTTTTTGACTACTCATACCTCTTTCATACTCCATACATTTGCACTGTTAAAATTTACAAAAGTAAACCTTATTACTTAGCCCCCCTAGGTATTTAAGAATTGTCCCACTATAATTAATACAAACTGATGACTAATTTTTTCAAGGTTGCATCTGTTGCAATCATCGCATTATCTGCAAACTCACTATTCGCACAAGAAGACACAGCTGAAACAACACTTAACGTAAACTTAGCAAGTTCATTTGAAATTACTGTTGCTGATGCATCAGTAGACATCGACATGAATACCCCTGAACACTTCCAATCTGGTAACACATCAGGTCAAAAAGCTGATCACGTTCAAATTAGTGCCACAGGAGAGTATGAAGTTAAAGTAATTGCTTCTTCAGACCTTACTTCAGGTTCAGAAACTATCCCTGTCAACACTATTACTGTTACTCCAACACTAGGTTCTTACCTTGGTGCAGGTTCAGAAAGTTCTGTTTCGCCAACACTTACTGCTCAGTCTTTAAGTACTTCAACAGAAAACACAATTATATCTTGTGACACTGGTGAATCACTAAGAGGTTACAACATTGAGTATTCAATTCCTTCAGACAGCGCTTCAGAGTACCTTAACCACTCTGCTGGAACATATACTACTACAGTGACTTATTCGCTATACGCGCTATAATAAATACTGAAAGTTTTTAGAAGTCAGCCCCAACTGTATATAAGTTACAGTTGGTGCTTTTCTGTACATGCAGTATACTTATTTTGCATGCAATAAAGGCAAAGAAAAATCCCCCCATTGAAACAAATACCGCAAATCTTATATTTGCTTCTGTTCCTATCTTGCCCCTTTTTTGCTTTCTCCCAAATCGGTTCAGCCGAAACGCAGGTTAATGTCTTAATCGGCCAGGTAATTAGTATAGAAGTAACACAGCCCTCTGTAAACATAGACATGGGCCTGTCTGCCCATTACATTAACGGAAGTTCATCGGGTCAGCAAACCAATCACATTAAAGTAACCTCAAACAATGGTTACGAGATAAATGTGAGAGCTACCACGGAATATTTTTCGTTAAACGGAAACATGACTACATTACCGGTTAACACCATAATGATAGCAACTTCTCTGGGTGACGATCTAACAGGATCAGGCAGCGCAGCACCAGCTAGTTTACAAATAAATAGCCCTGTGCCATTATCTACCTCCAACACAAATATAGTGTCTTCCGGAGAAGGTGAGAGCGCACGAGGTTTTCATGTTACTTATTCGATTCCTGCCTCACAAACCAGTAACTATTTAAACAAAGAACCGGGCACATACACCACTAATGTAATTTATACTGTGGTACCTCAGTAATTTCAATAACTTTACTGTTATAAATAACTTGAATCATGAAAAAATTCTTTTTAGCTATTATGTTATTCCTTTCAGCAAATACAGTTTTTGCTCAAGCCGGAATATCACTAACACCCGGCAGGTTATACTACAAGTTTGGAAAAGGTGCTTCTGGCTCACAATTTGTAAAAATCACCAACCCTACTAATAAGGAACTGGAAATAGGCGCTTCTTTTAGCGACTGGAGTTATGAAGAAGATGGCAAAAACCAAATACTGGATGCTAATACCATTTCAACTTCATGTTCAAACTGGATTCAAATATTACCTTCATCTTATTTTATTATCAAACCGGGAGAAACTAAAGAAATTGAAATTATCTTAAAAGTACCTCAGGATGCCGATGAAAGCATCCCTGTACACAATTCAATGATATTTTTCACCCAACTTAATCCTGGAAAAACAACTGACAAAAACGGAGCTTCAATACAGGTTACCGTTAGGATGGGCGTAAAAATATACCATACATTTAATAAAGAGAGTGAAGCACTTATAGACTTTGTGGATTTTTTAAGCTATGCCGATGAGCAGGAAAATAAAATCCTTGAGCTTAAGGTTGAAAACCAAAGTAAAATATGGGCCGACGGTACAGTTAAATGGGAACTATTCAATAACAGTACCGGTAAAAAAACAGTATTAAAAGAATCTGAATTCTATACTCTACCGGGTAACATACGATCATTAAAGCAAATATTGCCGGAAGACTTGCCTAAAGGCGATTATACTGTATCGGCAATTTTGACTTATGGAGAAAAAGATGTCATAAAAATAGCAGAACTCGAATTTAGCCTGTAATGAAAACTGCAAAAACAACCCTTATATTATTATTGTTAACTTTCCTTCAGGGTAAGGCACAAATCACGCTTAACTCATGGGCAGGCGGACAACCACAAATGACCACTTATAACGAAATGGTAAACGGAAAAACGGAAATAAACCAGTCTACCGTTAACATCCAGAAATATAGTGGGCCAAATAATGTAAACGAATGGAAATTAACGGTAAGATTAATTCAGGATTACACTCACGACTCTTACACTATTGGAGCACAATATAGTTCACTTCAATTTAACCAACAACAAAACAATAACTCGTCAAACAGTTCTCTTATAAATGTTTCCTCACAAGCTTTTCAGTTAAGTACCTTTAACGAAATAACGCTAATACACAGCAATGTTCCGTTAACCGGAACCGTAAATAGGGTGTTTAGATTTAACCTTGTTATACAAGGAGGAAATCATCTACTTGTAAACCCTAACGGAACTTACTATTCTGCATACGAATACAAACTATACAAAATAAAAAACAACGGAACCGAAGAGCTTATTGCCACAAGAACAGAATCAACAAACAGTAGTGCACGTTTACAACTAAATTATCAGGGAAACAACGGTCAGCAGAATGTTAGCTTACAAAACGGAGCTAACATTTTCAATCTACAATATAATACTGCCGAGAGTTACACAAACGGAGTTTCACAACAGGTTATTAAAGGTCTAAAAGTAACCTCTCCAACTAATTATCAGCTTAATGTAAAGGCATCGGCTAACGAGATGACATCGGCCACAACCTCGTCTACCATACCGGTATCTATATTGAATGTAGAACTGAGTACAAACGAAAATATTCCCGGATTAACCATATACTCACCCATAAGCCTTTCGGCTAGTGATCAGGTAATAGCCATAAGGTCACAATACGTACAAAGTATCGAGTTCAATTTAAGATTCTTTATACCTCCAAACGCACTTGATCTTTCGGCAACACCGGGAACTTACACAACATACGTGTACTTTGTAATTGTACCAAACTAAGGGTTATAATGCAGGGCATTTTTAAATATATTACAGTTATTGCTTTTTTGACAGTTGGGAAGCTATCTCACGCTCAGGAAAGTGAATTTTCTATTGAATTTGCCCGACAAAACCCCGACTCAAAAAACACAGGCGTAATAGATGCTTTTGTAAAAATTAAAAATAACACAAACAATAACTTAACAGGAGAGTTTGACGTTCACAGTAACCACGAAGACCTCTACCTGGTACAACGCAAACCAAAAACAGTAAACCTAAATCCAAACGATTCGGTTTTTATCCCTGTAAAGGCAATTATATCAAGAACAGCAAAGGCCGGAAACAAACCTTCTATAGAAGCTGTTTTTACAACAAATAAGAACAATACAAAATCAGTAATCCTTCCTGCTATAATAACCGAAAGAAAACTGGTAAAAATGTTTCTATTAGAAACGAACCTTATTTATGAAAACGTAGGTGATACATTAACAATACCTATACGTATTTCAAATGATGGTAATACCGAACAGAAAATAGATATAGTTACCCGATATCCTAACTTTATAGCTAAGGATATGATGGAAACCACAAGTATAAAAATCAGTGCCTTTACAGATACTTTGGTATACCTGAAAAAACAGGTGACCAAACAAATACTGGCTCAGGAAGATTTTAACCTGACTATCACCTCATTATATCAAAGCGGTGATATTATTGGTATAGCAAACATACGTGCCAGCTCTATTAAACAGGACAGACGCTATACTACACAGTTTAACCCTGACTATGCACAAACGTTTAACCAAACGAATCAGATAACTGTAAGTCATTTGGAAAACAGCAGTAATGCAAGTGCTTATTATTTGTATGCAAATGCAGAAGCTCAGCTAAACGACAGTAAAATATACACAAACATAGATGCCAATTTATGGACTAATTCCAACCAGCTCTTTTTAAGAAATACATGGCTGGGATATAAAAATAATAATTTTGGCATACAGGCAGGTAACGTATCTAAATTTGCAGATATTAACTTAGTGGGGCGGGGTGCCCAGGCGTACTATACTACATCTAAGGATAGTAAGATTGAAGTTGGGGGGATAGATAAGTCGTACAATCTGGCCGACTATTCCAATCCTTCCGGAGGAACTTCTGCCTGGGCATCTTATTTTCACAACGGAGGATGGTTAGAAAAAGGTTTTGAAAGCAACCTTATATACGACCACGATAAGTTTACCGGTATAAACAGCCTTTTGGCAACTTCAAAATTCAGTGTTCTAAAAAAACAAAACTTCTCTCTTAGGGCAGGTGGTGGCCTAAGCAATGCTAACTATGAAGCTGCAAACACAAACAAAGCCGGAGCTGCCGGAGAAATAGTTGCCGTAGGTAAACAGGGCAACCTTTATTACAGCAGTACTAACTTTGTAAGTAATGGCTATTACGCAGGAGTTAAAAGAGGAGTTTTAAACTTTAACGAACGTGTAAACTGGACGAGGGAAAAATACAACCTGTGGGCCGTTTACAATTATATGTCGGTTAAACCAAAATCATTAACCGAACAGGTTTTATACTCAACTTTATTTACTACGGCACGTTACAATATAGGTGCGTCCAGAAGGTTTTCTAACATTACATTATCTGTATCACCTAACATATATTCCGAAAAGCGTGACGAGCCCCTTTATATAGGTGGTTCACAAACCCGTAGCATGGATGCTTACCGTATGAATATAGGTCTTAACTATAGTAATCATATATCAACAGTAAACCTTATTGTTGATGGCGGTAGCTTTAAAACCAACATCGAAAATCAGCCTTCACAATTCCATATAAAGGCAAACCTAATATATTCGTGGAAATTCTTAAATCTGCTTACTACCTATCAGTATAACAGTTTTAATCTGGGCGAAGCAATTGCTAATTACCAAACAAATCCCAATAAAACTTTTTACAATATAATGGTTAATCCAAGTGCTGTATTAAAGTTTTTTGACAACAAACTGATTTTATATACCGGTGCTACATTTGCATCAAATACCATTAACAATCGTATTACTCAGTTTAGCGGAAGAGCCGATTATAAAATATCTCCGGACTTTAGCTTGTTTGTTAACGGATATTACAGTGATATTTCAAACAACCCATATTCTTTAAATTCATTTCAGGTGGGGTTAACTAAACAGTTCAGACCAATTAGAATAGACAGCTCTAAAAGTGATCTTGAGATATATGTATATTATGAAAACGACGGTAAAGGAACAGAAAATAGTCCGGCAGCTAACCAGCTTATCATAATTAGCGGAAAGGCCTTTAGAACAAACAATCAGGGTATAATAAAATACAGGTCACTACCACCGGGAGATTATGAAATACGCCCTGTAAACTCAAACGAATGGCATGCCTACAGCCGTACTGTAAATATTATCCAGGATACTCAGCTATCCATTGGACTTACTAAAACCTCAACTATTAAAGGCTCTGTATCCTACACCCAAACGGAAAGAAGTTATGAGATAACCAAAAAACTTGGCGGATTGTCTATTATCGCTGTAGATGATACCGGAAATATATTCCAGTCAAGAACTGACGACGCAGGTAACTTTGTGCTATACGTCCCTAAAGGATACTACACCATTACCATTGAGAAATCAGATGTGTCAGAATATGTTGATATAGAACACAACAACAGGAATATCCAAGCAATACCAGACACTATTGCAGAGGTTAAATTTAACCTGAACATTAAAGAAAAACGTGTAGAAACCCGCAAATTCTCTTCACGTGGTTTCCCTAGTCAGTCATCCGGTAATAAGAAAAAGAAAAAATAGGCTTAGTGATTTTTTAGACTATTTTCAAAAGGCACCCTGTGGATAATACTTCTCCCTAAAGTAACCTCATCGGCAAACTCCAGTTCATCACCTACAGATATACCTCTGGCTATAGCCGAAAGCACCACATCACAATCTTTTATCTGTTTATAGATATAAAAGTTAGTAGTATCCCCTTCCATAGTAGAGCTAAGAGCAAAAATAAGTTCTTTTGCCGTACCGTTTTTCACCTTTTCTACCAGTGTGGGTATATTGAGCTGGCTAGGCCCTACACCATCTATCGGAGATATCTTCCCTCCCAAAACATGGTATATACCCTTAAAGAGTCCGGTATTCTCTATAGCCATTACATCCCTTATGTCCTCTACAACACAAACTATCGATTTATCTCTGGAAAGGTTACTGCAAATCTCGCATACCTCCACATCAGATATGTTATGGCATTCCCTGCAAAACTGAATATCATCACGCATTTTTAATATAGCATCCGTTAAGTGTTCTGTCTGTTCCTTCGGTTGTTTTAATAAATGTAATGCCAGCCTTAAGGCTGTACGTTTTCCTATACCCGGTAACTGAGAAATTTCAGCCACTGCCCTTTCCAATAATTTTGAAGACATTTCCATAAATGCAAATGTACAAAACCTGTAAATTGTGAGTATATTGTAATATTTTTTATTTGTTTTGTATATAAACTAATTCTATGCAACCAATAACCATCTTATCCATAATAATAGTATACTTTGGAGTATTAATAGCCATATCAAGGCTGGTAAGTAATAAAGACAGCGGTAACGATGCCTTTTTTAAAGCCAATAAAAACTCAAAATGGTATCTGGTTGCATTTGGTATGATAGGCACTGCCCTTTCGGGAGTTACCTTCATATCAGTTCCCGGAGAGGTAGGCTCACCAAACGGAGAACAGTTTAAATACTTTCAGTTTGTACTGGGTAATGCAATAGGATTTATACTTATTGCAAAAGTATTACTCCCCCTCTATTACAGGCTAAATCTTACATCTATTTATGGTTACATAGAAAAGCGACTGGGCCAGTATAGCTATAAAACGGCAGCAATGATTTTTCTGATAAGTCGAACGATCGGCTCGGCGTTTAGGTTATACTTAGTAGTTATTGTATTGCAACGTTATGTGTTTGACGCCTTTGGGGTTCCGTTTTGGGCAACAGTATTAATATCCCTACTATTAATTTTTGCTTACACTTATAAAGGCGGATTGAAAACCATTATTATTACCGATACGCTACAGACCTTTTTTATAGTTTCATCGGTATTCTTTACCATATATTTTATATGCGACAGTTTAGAGCTTAGCCTACCAGAAGCTTTTGAAACCGTTAAGCAAAGTAATTATTCCAAAATATTCTTTTTTGAAGATTTCATTACCAGCCGTTACCATTTTATCAAACAGATTTTAGGCGGAATATTTGTTACCATAGCCATGGTTGGACTCGATCAGGATCTTATGCAGAAAAACCTGAGCTGCAAGAACATTGGTGAAGCCCAAAAAAACATGTTTACCTTTACAGGTATTTTTGTTGTGATTAACCTTTTCTTCCTTGGAGTTGGAGCTCTGCTATATATTTATGCCAATAAAAACGGATTAAGTGTACCTACTGTTAACGGCATACCAAGAACCGATTTGCTTTTTCCTGAAATTGCTTTCCATCATCTGTCACTGGTTCCTTCAGTAATTTTCCTGCTTGGGCTTACGGCAGCCACATTTGCCACTACCGATTCGGCTTTAACAGCACTTACCACCTCTTTTTGCGTCGACTTTCTGGGCATGGATAAAACAGAAAATGCTAACAAGCCTAATATAGTACGAACAAGACACTGGGTACATATCTCATTCTCCTTCCTTATGTTTTTGGTTATTATAGTATTTAATGCTATTAATGATGCCTCTGTAGTAAGTATGATATTCAGGATTGCTTCTTATACTTATGGTCCGTTACTTGGCCTGTATGCCTTTGGCCTTATCATGAAGAAGCTTACATTAAAAGATAAACTTACACCTCTAGTATGCATCGCCTCGCCATTTATAACCTTACTGCTTAGTATGAATTCAAAATTGCTGTTTGGCAACTATGTGTTTGACAACGAACTGATAATTATAAACGGGCTAATTACATTTATACTATTACTATGCATAAGTAAAAAAGCTGAACCTAGTAGTTCCCCAGCGACAGCATAACAAGAGTGCAGGCAACCTCTACCTCAATATTATTCTCTTTAAGCAGTGCATAAAATTCGGGGTTTTCTGTACCGGGGTTAAACACCACTCTTTTAGGTTTTAACCCAATAATATAGTCATAGTATTTTTGCTGATTCATCGGGTTAAGATATAGTGTAACGGTATCTACCCCGTCAAAATCCACGAGTTCTTTTTCTATATGTAACCCGTCAAGATTATCTTCCTTTTTTCCTATAGCTACTACAGGATGACCATGCTGTTGCAGCATTTTTACCGCCCTGTAAGCATACCTGTCGGGATTAACGGAAGCTCCCATAACAAGTGTTTTCTTTTCTGTTTTCATAACAATAACTTTTATACCAAAAGTACGCAAAGAATACCTTTATTCATATGGTTTTAGCCAAACGATAACATACCGCATTAATCAGCAGTGTAAGTATAATCTGCCGGTAGCATGTCACCCACTTTCAGTTCACCGAAATACCCTCCAAAAATAATACTGGATATTGGCCAGAACAGTCCGTTTTCACCTATATAAAAATGATCTGCATTCAATTCAAAAAACGACTGGTTTACCTGATCCTGCAAAACAGCAAACCGTATTTTTCTTTCTTTGGGAGCTTGTAAAGCTTTTTCCGCTTCACTGCTACTCATTCCTGTCATCCTTACACTTACATGCCTTTCCAGTATTTTTACTGTAGTTTTTAAACAGGTTACTTTTTTATAATCAAGAGTATCGGTTACCTTAAAATAATCAGCAGGATTAACAGGCATACTTTCCACAAACAAACCATAATGTTCTTCAGTCCATCTGTTACTTGCTATGGTACGCATAAAATGCAGTAATGAGCCCCTATAAACCTCATCTCTTTTTTTCTTGATATTCTCCTTTTCAGACACATCCTTAAAAAAACTTGTCCCGGCATAATAACTGGTTTGCATTGAAAACGGTGAAAGTGTCTTCTTTGTGTAATGCACCTGAAAATCTACCAAATCAAACTCCACATTATACTTTAATCTTTTATTCTGAATACGAATGGGCTTATCCGATTCTGCTCTTAGCGTATTTGTAGCAACCTCATAATAAAGCCTTATATCATCCTCATTAAGTATTTTACAGGAATTCCCCGCTTTGGTTTTCCCTAAAAACTGGTCCCTGAAAACGGCAAGCATTTCCTTTCTGCTAAAAACCGTTTCACCACTAATTACGAGTTCATCCATTTTAATGGTATCTTCTTTTAAAGTCACCTTTATTTTAGTTTCGTAAGAAAACGGATTCTGTATTATTGCAGTCTGGTATCCTATATACTTTACTACTAAAGCTGCAGATAACTGCTGACCTACATTTATGGTAAAAGCACCTTCAGAATCAGTACTGGCTGAGTAGGTAGTACCATCAAGATAAACGAAAGCTCCTTCAAGCGGAAAATCTCCGGCAGCATCATAGACATAACCCGAAACACTCTGGGCCATAACCGGAATCTGCATTAAAAGCAGTATAATAAATGGTAATATTTTTGTTCTCATAGCGTGGTTTTGGCATTAAAAATAACGAAATTATTAATGCTATAATAAATACATGGCTTCGCAAAGCCCATATTTTCTTATTAAATTTACCCTGAAATAAAACAAACAACCTTTCATGGAATTATTCATTTACATTTTTGCCGCACTCTTTTCAGTAATCAACCCGCTTGGAGCAGTACCTATTTTTGTTGGACTAACTCAGGATGACTCAATAGTCGAGCGTTCGCGTATTTCTTTCTGGACAGCCATTAACGTTTTTATCATACTTATTATCTCCTTCTTTATAGGGCAGTATATTCTTGCCTTTTTTGGAATTAGTATAGATGCCCTTCGTATTGCAGGAGGACTTATCATTGTGAATTCGGGGTTTGCACTGTTAACAGGAAAGTTCAGTAAAACAAGAGGTGTAAATAAAAAAGTAGCAAACGATGCTCAAAAAAGAAATGACATCGCCCTTACCCCATTAGCAATTCCTATGCTTGCCGGTCCTGGATCTATGTCACTACTTATAGCACTGTATCAGGATTCTCCAGAAATATCACAAAAGGTTATTACCTGTGTAGCTATAGCAGCAGTTGCCGTAGTTATATTTTTAGTGATGCGAAGTGCTCATTACCTTTCCAGAATACTGGGAGCATCGGGTATTGTAGCTATATCAAGAATAATAGGTTTTATAGTAATCGCCATAGGTATACAATACATAAGCAGTTCGGTAGTAAATATACTGAGTACAATATCACTAAAATAAAAAAAGCCCCGCAATTGCGGGGCTACTTATTTATAAAGACTCTTAATCCGAAAAACCAACTCCAACGGTGTTGTTAGTTTGCGGATCTATTAAAATAAAGGCACCATTAAGCCTGTTATTTTCAAAAGCATCAAGAAAAGCCGGAGCAGCTGTTTTTATAGCCACTTTAGCAATATCATTAAGTTTGAGGTTTGTCGCATCGTGTAATTCTTCAGGATTTTCCGGCGGGATAACCGCTTCAATCTGTTGAAGTTTACATTGCACTACCCTAGTACCTGCCTGCAGTAAATATCTACCACCCGGTACCGACTGCTTCTCATCAAGCCAAACCAGTTTTGCACTTATTTCTTTTGACAATAAACAATCTTCTTCATTTTTAACCAGTATCATCCCGCGACTTACATCCACATCATCCTTAAGCCTTAACTGAATTGACTCACCTGTTTTCGCCTCCTGTTGGGTATTAGTAAACCTACGAAGTTCTACTACTTCGCTTTTTATACCGGACGGTAATATAGTAACCTCATCTCCTACCGATACACTTCCGCTAACTACCCTACCGGCATAAGCCCTGTAGTCTGTAAACTCTTTATTCTGCACATGTAGTACCTGCTGTACATCAAACCTAAAATCGGCCACTTCGGCCTCACCCGGTTTAATGTTATGCAGCACTTCCGATAGGGTGTGCCCGCTATACCAGGGCATATTATCAGAATGATGTACAACATTATCTCCCTTAAGTGAACTTATAGGCAGTATATGAATATCAGGCTTGTAGCCAAACCTCGATGTCATTTTATTGATCTCGGCAGCAATAGTAAGGTAAACATCTTCACTATAATCTACCAAATCCATTTTATTGATACATAGCACTACTGTTTTTAAGCGCAACAGATTACTAATAAAGTAATGCCTGTAGGTTTGTTCCAGTAGTCCTTTCCTTGAATCAATAAGTATAATTGAAACCTCAGAGTTTGACGCCCCGGTAACCATGTTACGGGTATACTCTACATGCCCCGGGCTATCGGCTATGATAAACTTTCGCTTCTGTGAAGAGAAGTAAATATGGGCTACATCAATAGTGATACCCTGCTCTCTTTCTGCAATAAGGCCATCTGTAATAACCGAAAAGTCAAGATCCTCAAGACCTTTCTCTCTGGTTTTTCTTTCTATTAATTCTTCCTGTTCTATAGTAAGTGCATTACTGTCGTTCAAAAAACGTCCAATAAGCGTACTCTTGCCATCGTCTACACTTCCGGCAGTATTAATTCTAAGTAAATCCATAATTAAAAATACCCTCCTTTCTTTCTTTGTTCTAATGCTGCCTCAGATCGTTTATCGTCTATTCTTGCACCACGTTCTGATGATTTGGAAGATTTATTTTCAAACATAATATCCGGTATCGTATTGGCTTCAGATACAAATGCTGCCGTACAGGTCATATCTCCTACTGTTCTGAAACGTACTGTTGTTTCAACAATCTCATCGGTATCTACCAGATTAAGATAGTCAGAATGCGCAAGGAAAGCCCCGTCTCTTTTAACCAGTTTACGCTTATGGGCAAAATATATACTTGGCAGGCCAACACCTTCCTGAGCGATATAATTCCATACATCTTCCTCTGTCCAGTTGCTTATAGGAAATGCCCTTACATTTTCTCCAAAATGAATTTTACCATTAAGGATATTAAACAGTTCCGGACGTTGCTTTTTTGAATCCCACTGACCAAAATCATCTCTCACAGAGAAGATACGTTCTTTAGCGCGTGACTTCTCCTCATCACGCCTTGCACCACCCATACAGGCATCAAAACCAAACTCCTCAATAGCATCCAGTAACGTTACCGTTTGTAGGGAATTACGACTGGCATACTTACCGGTTTCTTCCTGAACCTTTTTCTGGTCTATACTATCTTGTACATAGCGTACAATAAGTTCTACTCCCAGCTCCTTTACTAACTTATCCCTAAACTCAATAGTTTCCGGGAAGTTATGCCCTGTATCAATATGCAGGAACGGGAATGGTATTTTTGCCGGATAAAAAGCTTTTTGAGCCAACCGTGCAAGTGTTATGGAGTCTTTACCTCCTGAGAAAAGCAGTACCGGTTTTTGAAACTGAGATACCACCTCCCTTATTATGTAAATACTTTCATCTTCTAATGTCTTAAGATGTGATTGTATATATGTCATGATTAATAATTTTTATCCTGATGAATATGTAGTCCGCACTCTTTTTTTCCGTTTTCCCACCACCAGCGTCCGGCTCTGAAATCTTCGCCTTCAGCCAGGGCTCTGGTACATGGTGCACAACCAATGCTTAAAAAACCTTTTTTGTACAAACTGTTCACAGGAACTTTATATTCGTTTATTTCCTCTTCTACCTGTTTAAGGGAATAATGCAATAACGGATTGTATTTTACCAACTGGTTAGCCTCGTCCCATTCTAAAAACTCCATACTCTCTCTGTTTTGAGACTGTTCGGCTCGTAATCCTGTTATCCATAAGCCGGCTCCCTTAATAGCCCTTTGCAACGGCTTTACTTTACGCATGTAACAACACGACTTTCTTTTCTCTATACTGTCGTAAAACCCGTTTATACCGTTAGCAGCTACATATTGCATTATATCTTTCTCCTCAGGGAAAAAAGTTTCAATATGCAAATCAGGATATTTTTTCTGGGTTTTATGAAACACTTCATACGTTTCATTAAACTGCCTGCCGGTATCTAATGTAAATACCGAAAGCTTCTCAAAATGTGGGGCAACATAATGCGTTAGCAGCTGGTCTTCTATACCAAATGATGTAGAGAAGACTTTTTTACCTTCAAAATTCTCCAAAACAAATGCCAGGGCATCCTGTATAGTTTTACCCTGTAACTCTTTATTCAGATACTTTAACTTCTCCATTTTCATCATTCTTTCTGGTTAATTTGACCCAAGCTCTTTCGTGTAAAAAGTAAAGGAACATTTTAGACATTACCTCTACACTTCCTATTGAAAATGCAATTGTAATATCTCCAGTCAGTATATAGGAAATAATCATAGTATCGATTGTTCCTACTATACGCCAGGTAATAGCCTTTATAGCCGAAACCCTTGGCCCCTCCTTTAGCGGAAAGATTTTTTTAGCCCTTATCAAATCAAACAACATATTGTAATATCTTTAATTTCAGGACAAATATACTATTAGTCTATAGAAATACTAGACTAATAACAAAAATTTTTTTATTGTTATAATTTCGCTAAGTCATATAAGGACTTTTGCTGCAGTAAACTTAGGGTATTGTCCCTTACCTGAGCCATAAATTTATTCAGGTTACATTTTGCTTCATCAGGACAATCATCACATTTTTCGTAGTAATTAAGGCTAACACAAGGTAACATAGCAAGAGGTCCGTCTAATACCCTGATAAGTGTAGCAGCTGTAATTTCGTTGGGGTCTTTTAGAAGATAGTATCCTCCACCCTTTCCTTTTTTGGACCCTAATATTCCGTGTTTTTTCAAATCAAGCAATATAGCCTCAAGAAATTTTTTAGGTATACGCTCGTTATCCGAAATTTCGGAAATAAGGACAGGCTCTGTACCCGAATGCTTCGCAATGTAGATAAGAGCCTTTAATCCGTATTTTGTTTTTTTAGACAGCATATTTATTCTTTAGTTAAAAACACCTCGGCCATCATACAACGGGCACTTCCGCCACCACAGGCCTCAATAGTATCTAAGCTTGAACTTAAAATCTCTGTATGTTTTTCAATTTTTGCAATCTGGTCTTTTGTTAAAACCTGATGAGCCGAAGCACTCATAACGAGATAACTCTTATTATTATTGCCTCTAACCTGTAACATATTTCCTGCAAAATGGTTTAGTTGCTGCTCTGTTAAAAGAATAACTTCTTTCCCGTCTGACTTAAGGTTATCCAGCACCATTTTACGCTCTTTCTTGTCATCAATACAGTCAGCACAAATAACTGCAAAAGTTTCGGCTACACACATCATAACATTAGTATGATAAATGTGTTTACGCTCACCGTTTACTGTTTGGAATGCCTCAAATATAACCGGAGTATACTCAAAGTCTTCACAAAACTCAATAAACAGCTCTTCTTCCGCCCTTGGAGACAGCGCACAGTAAGCTTTTTGGTTTTGCCTGTCAAGCACTATACTTCCTGTACCTTCAAGGAAAATATCATCTTCCTCTGCCGATGTATAATCTACTATATTCTCAATAGGAAAACCTTTCTCTTCCAAAAGATCAAGTATATCTTCTCTTCTTTCTAAACGTCTGTTTTCAGCAAACATTGGATAAAGCGCCACATCCCCATTTTCATGGAATGATACCCAGTTGTTAGGAAATATCGAATCGGGAGTATCAGGGTTCACTGTATCATCCACAACAACAACATTTACCCCAACAGCTCTAAGCTTATCTACAAAAGCATCAAACTCCTGCTGTGCTTTAGCGTTTACCGTATCCGGCAAAAGGTTATCCATCACCTTTTGGTAATAGTTATTTACCGCGGTTTGCTCATTCATCCTGAAAGCAACCGGACGTATCATCAATATAGTATCAGTAATCTGTCTCATAGTGTAAATTTACGGATATTATTAATCCCTTATAAGCGGTAATGTTGAACATCTTAATAATCCTTCCTGTTTTGCGATTTCGGCATAAGGAACTTCTTCCACTGTAAAGCCTTTTTCAAGAAGCCATTTTTTTAGTCTTGTAAAGTTCTTTTCAATCACAACAACATCAGGAGCTATTGAAAACACGTTAGAATTCATATTATACATTTCCTCTCTTTCTATATGGAAAAGGTTTTCTCTTCCAAACAGGTTAACAAGATACATATAATCTGCCTCTTCACGGAAACCGCTTTTGTATATAATACCTTTATCTGTACCAATAGGCTGGAAACAACAATCAAGGTGAAGTGCATTATCTCTTGGTTCGATTTTAGACTTAACCAAATCAAACTCCTTAACTATTTTATTAGGGAAAAGCTCTTTTATGTAATTTACCCCCTGCATATTGGTACGGGCAGTAATATAATCTTTATAATCGCTACCCTTGTAGGTACCTATAAATATATGATCGTTCCAGGGCATAACATCTCCCCCTTCAATATGAACCTCTTCCGGAGGACGCACTACTTTAGCAGGGTCTATCTGGTCTATCACATACTGTATAGCTTCCAGCTCTCTCTCCCTATCAGGTAGTATATTGGCTTTTATAAATACATCTTCAATAACAAACCCAATATCACGACTAAATATTTGGTTGTAGTTCTCTATAATTTCAGGTCTATAAACCTTAACGTCATACTTTTTAAACACTTCATTAAAGGCTTCCATTTCATTGACCATATCCTCTTCTACCGGATAAGTACCGGCAAGTATATGCTCCAGTGATTTAGGATCGTAAGCTTCGTGTACCTGTGGTGTAGGTCCGTTACTTACAGCTGTCCCTAATATTACAGCCCTTAATCGTGATGTTTCGTTTTTAATGTTCAGATTCAACATGGTTTCTGGCTTTTTGGCAAATATAGAAAATGCCCCTTAATTATAAACATTTACCACGATGTTAGTTTAAATATTATCAATTTTTCAACAGAGCATATCTAATTTTACTACAAATTGACAATATACCAACAAAAAAGTCCTGCAATGCAGGACTTTTATATATCATACAGGATTGATTACCTGTTATTAATATCAGTAAAATCTCTAAGCGGACTTCCGGTATAAACCTGTCTTGGACGACCGATAGGCTCTTTGTTTACTCTCATTTCTTTCCATTGAGCAATCCAACCCGGTAAACGACCGATTGCGAAAAGAACTGTAAACATTTCTGTAGGTATACCCATAGCCCTGTAAATGATTCCTGAATAGAAATCTACGTTAGGATATAGGTTTCTTGATTTGAAGTACTCATCTTCAAGAGCTGCTTTTTCTAATTTCTTAGCGATATCAAGTACCGGATCATCTACACCAAGATCTGCAAGAACTTCATCTGCAGCTTTTTTGATGATTCTTGCTCTTGGGTCAAAGTTTTTATAAACTCTGTGACCGAAGCCCATTAAACGGAATGGATCGTTTTTATCTTTTGCCTTAGCAAGGAATTTCTCAACATCTCCACCGTCTTTCTGGATAGCCTCAAGCATTTCAAGTACTGCCTGGTTAGCACCACCGTGAAGTGGTCCCCAAAGTGCAGATACACCCGAAGAAATTGAAGCAAATAAACCTGCGTGTGACGAACCTACCATTCTTACTGTAGATGTAGAGCAGTTTTGTTCGTGATCAGCGTGAAGGATAAATAGCTTATCAAGCGCATTAACCACAACAGGATTCATTTTATAAGGACCTGTAGGAAGCTCAAACATTAAACGCATAAAGTTCTCTACATACCCTTTAGTGTTATCGTAGTAGTTTAACGGATAACCCATATTTTTTCTGTATGTCCATGTAGCAATAACCAGGAACTTAGCCATAGTTTTACATACTGCCTCATACATTTCTTTTTCGTTATCTACATTAACTGATTTAGGGTTAAATGCAGTAAGCGCACTTGTTAAAGATGCTAACACTCCCATTGGGTGAGCTGTTCTTGGGAAACCATCAATGATGTTTTTCATTTCCTCATTAACAAGCGTGTATTTTCTTATGTCATTCTCAAATTTCTCTATCTGAGCAGCAGTAGGAAGTTCTCCGAAAATTAAAAGGTAGGCTACTTCCAAAAAATTAGACTTTTCGGCAAGATCCTCAATTGAGTAACCTCTGTAACGTAATATTCCCTGTTCACCATCTAAAAAAGTGATATTACTTGTACATGAACCTGAGTTTTTATACCCCGGATCTATAGTTATGGCGCCGGTTTCGCCCCTAAGTTTATTAATATCGATAGCTACTTCATTTTCAGTTCCCACGATTACCGGAAACTCATATTTTTTGCCATCAATTTCCAATATAGCGATATTTGACATGATGTTATTTGAGTTTATTTTTGTTTGTAAAATTATATTCCTGCGAATTTAATAAATTACAATTTATTTAGGAAGTAAATTACTTATTAAAATCGTTAAATCTGCAGATAAAAAACAAAAGTTATTAGTTTGAAGCTAACAATATTGAAAAATATGCAATATTAATACCGTTTTTAGTGTTAAAAATCTATTTTTTAATTATCCAAATAACACTAAACCATTAATTATCTGAAAGTTCGCTTTTATCAGAAACAAGAAATAAAAGGCCGGCATTTAAAAAACACCGACCTCTCAACATGAAGTTTACTTTTATCGTTTATTCTTTTATCACTTTTTCAACCTTAACCCCTTTATCAGAAGTTACTTTAAGGAAGTAAATACCTTTGGCTCTCATTGCGATATCTATAGTAACCTGAACGTCGTTTGGCATTACTGTCTGTAACAACCTTCCCTGAATATCATACAGACTCACAGAGCGCAGATTTACATCTCCCTTAACACTCAACACATCTTTTGCCGGATTAGGATACACCTTAATTGAATTATCTTTTATAAAGTCGTCCAGTCCCATTATATCCTCAAACTCAGTTACCGCCTGATTAGTCGCTACCGGAAGATTATAATCAAAATAAATACCGGCTTCATTCATTACATTATCGCCTTCCTGTAAATCCTGTTTCGATTTTAGTTTGAACAGTATATTACCATGATCGGCAGCATTAAGGTTTATATTATCAAATATAAATTCAATAACATTATCCTGAATCCTGGCTTCTACCTGATGCGAGCTGTTTAAAATCTGAATTGAATTAATATCAAAATCAGCTTCATTTATAACATGTTTCACAACCACAAAAGATGCGGGAGCTGTACCTGTATTCTCAAAATTAACCACATAATGCAAATAGTCACCTATTGCGTTTGAAGGTAATGTTTCTCCTTCAATACAAATGATATTATTAGGATCAAAGGAGCCTACAACAGTTTGATTAAATATATATTGGTTATTATTAGGGTTTTCATCTGTACCTCCGTCTATATTTGCTGTAAATGGCAATACATCATCAATATTAACAGCAGGTGTATCTGTCGGACTGTTTACATGTAAGGTCATTAATATCTCCCTGTTCTCAAAAGGCTGCAGGTTTGTATAATTCCATCCATAAACCCCCGGAGCTATATCATCGGCCATCGGATTTAAAACAAGTGGTGTAAGTGTTTCATAATCCCATTCACACCCCACAGTACCCGATACAACCTGATTACCTTTGTTTTTATACACTATTTTATAAATAGCATCAAATCCCGGTCTTGCCGGAGTTATAGGAACCATAACCACCTCTACATCGTTGTGAACCCCATTTGGCTCTATACAAAAGTTTTGAACTGAAACCGAATTATCTACAACAGGAAAGTTTACATAAGCAGGAGTTACCGTAAACCAGTTATCCTCAAACTCAGGAACCACTGTAAAATTACCATCCTGAGTATAAAAACTATACTCCCCGTTTACACCTGTAAAAGTATAACCACCTTCAACACCATCATTAATACTCAATTTCACAAAAGGGTAAGGAAAATCTTCCGGACCACAACCATCACTATCAGCATCAAAAACAGCTGTACCGGTTATAGTATTATAATCACCTCCGGGCGTAAAAGTGCAGTACGTACTCACAACAATATTCTCTATACCGTCAACCAATTCAATTTGTGATAATTCATCTTCATCAATACAAATAAAATTAAGCTGTGGGTTATTGTTATTTATGTGAATATTTGACGGACTGGGAATAATAGCTCCATTCTTTATACTAATTGTTTCTAACACATCATTATATGATAAATTAATATATGTCACCAACGGCGCGTCACCTAAATCAAGATTAACCAATTCTGTACCTGAAAGAGCCAAGCTATATAGATTTATCATGTCAGAAAAATCTAAACTTGTTACAGGAACACCTTCTAACTCAAATTCCTGCACTCCTGTTACACCTGTAAGATCAATAGTCTCAAGATTGGTATCTGAAATATATACTGTTTGAAGATTGAACAAACCTGAAAAACTTAAAAACCCTAGACCGGTCCCTCCATCACAATTAAAATCTTCTAAATTAATTAAACTCGACAAGTCTAAATAAACAAGATCGCTATTATTGGCACACTCTAAACTTCTCAAATTAGTGAAATATTCCAAACCCGTAGCATCTGCCATTCCTGCACTAAACAAGCTTAATTCCCAAACCAGAAGCGCTTCACTTTCCTGGATTTCATAATCATTATTCTGGTCTATTTTAATTGCAACACCATTCTCATCCTTAGCTATATTATTAGTTGTATTTGCCGATAGTAGTTTATTCTTAAAATTAGCATCGGGTATATTCACTATCTGGGCACTGGCAATACCCGAAAACAAGAGTAATAAGTAAAGTAGTTTCTTTTTCATGTTAGTTTATGTGTGTGGTTAATCGGTTTTTCAAATATATTTTATTCTGTTTCTCAGCACACCGGTCGTTTAGAATTTGCTAACTCCCAGTTAGAATTCGTCTCTACATTGACTTTAATAGCTCCTGCAGGCGTTCTTTTTTACGCTGACTGATTGGCAAATGGCTATTATCAGCCATAACAGCATAACCTCCGTCTTTCTTGATATATGATTTTAAATAAGCCAGGTTTATTAAATGCGACTGATGTATACGTTCAAAACCGTGTTCAGACAATAAATCTTCATACTCCTTAAGCGTTTTAGCTATCAGTATAGGCTTACTGTCTTTTATATAAAACTTAGTATAATTATCCTGCGATTCACAACGAATGATATCCTTTACCTCAAAAAGATGAATTCCGTCGGAAGTAGAAAGCGCTATCCTTTTAAACTTATCCACCTTCTTGCTTATATTCTCCAGCAACAGGTCAATATGCGCATAATTATCAGATGCCGACAGTGTCTTTTTTATCTTATCGACCACATTATTTAAATCTTCGGGATCTACCGGTTTAAGCAAATAATCCAGAGCACTAAAACGGAATGCCTTTACTGCATACTGTTCGTGTGCCGTAATAAACACCACATGACAGGACAACCTACCTTTTCGCTGCATTACCTGTTCCAGTATATCAAAACCGGTTCCGTCACCCAGTAAAATATCCAGAAACACCACATTGGGCTGATGGTATTCAATGGCACTAATACCTGTTTTCACACTATCGGCCTCACCTACTATTTCTATATCCGGAGCATAAAGGGACAATAGTCCTTTCATACCGTTTCTTAAATTACTGTCGTCATCTATTAGTAAAGCTGTTATCATATTAGTTAGTTGCGTACTGTATTGGTAAATTTAAAACTATCCTTGTCCCTCCTGATTGTCCTTCGCTTGTCATCATATCCTGAATTTCAACCTTTGAGGTTTTTGAGGTAAATGCCTGAATTACTTCCAGCCTTTTACGGGTTATCTCCAAAGCCATTGACTTATGTACTGTAACCGAATTGACTTTCATTTCTTTCGATTTGGTAAAGCCAATACCGTTATCGGTAACCGTACAAATGAGCTTTTCTCCATCTAAAGCAAAATCAACCTTTATAACACCCTTTTCCTTTTTAGGAACCAGACCATGCAAAATAGCATTTTCCACAAACGGCTGCAACAATAATGGCGGAATAGCCATATCATCTTCAATATCGGGATCTTTTGTTATAGTAAACTCAAAGAGGTTGTTAAACCTAAGCTGCTCCAGTTCGAGATAATTACGTAACCCTTCAATCTCATTATCAATCGGAATCAGTGATTCTTTAGAGTACTCCAGTGTAAGGCGCATTAATTTAGAGAACTTGGATAGATACTTTATCGCTGAATCAGTACCGTTTTGCACAATGAAACTGGATATAGAACCTAAACAGTTAAATACAAAATGCGGATTCATTTGCAAATGGAGTGCCTTTTGCTCATACTCTGCCAGTTCCTTTTGAAGTGTAAGTGTTTTTTTTAGCTGACGCCTGTTAGACACTAAAAAGACTATTCCGAAAAGTAACAGGATAAACAGCACCACAAAGAACATCTGTTGGTTATGGCGTTTTACTTCCTCATTATAAATCGCCTGCTTTTTATCGGCCTCAGCCTTTTGCATTTCGGCCTTGCGTTCCATTTCATAGTTCATTTCTTCTCGAACCATGTTTTTAATATTCTCGGCATTATTAATACTATCCTTAGCCTTTTCAAATTTCTTATAGTGAATCAGAGCCTGCTTATAATCACCTTTTTTCTCATACAGTTCGCTTATACTCTTTTCAGACGATTTTATCTGCTCAAGCACCCCTATTTCTTCTGCATAGACAGATGATTTCCCTAAATACTCCAGCGCCTTAGCATCATTACCCTGTTTCGCATAAAGATCACCAAGATAGGCCAGCGATGCAGACGCGCCATATTTCTCGCTTACATCCTCAAAAACATTCAGTCCTTTATAATAATTTTCCTCAGCCCTTACATACATACCCGTCTTCTCATAATACTGCCCCATAGCATTGTATAGCTCTCCCAGACCTCTTTTGTTTTCGTGATCATTAAATATCGTTAAAGCCTCCTGGAAAGAAGCCAATGCTTCTTCAGGTTTGTTTTCAAGAAGATAAATATTACCGATATTAGTAATGGTTATTGCACTAGTACTATCGCTAATTTCTTTTTGTATGGCAAGTGCTTTATTAAAGTATTCCAAAGCTTTATCATATTCCTTTTGGGCTTTATAAACAATACCTATATTGTTATACAACCTTAATACTATTTCCTGTTGCTTTGCTTCCTTATAAAGTTTAAGCGCTTTAAAATAATATTCGAGCGAACCTGCATAATTATTTTGTTCTGAACAAACTATACCTATACTCCCGTAGGTTTTAGCCAAATTTGCCTTTATTTCATCTTTTTTATCTGCTGATTCAGGCAAGAGTTGTTCAAAAATATCCTGAGCATTGGTAAAGCTCTTCAAAGCTTCGGTATACCTGCTCAGCATAATATTTGCATTACCTAAGTTAAACCAGGCCTCCCCTTCATCTTTCCTGAAGTTTTTCTGCTTAGAAAGCTTTAATGCCTTTTGAGCATACTGCATCATCAATTCCGGATTGTTTTCTACATATTCTGACGACACTGCATTAAGCAGTTCTGCCTTCTTTTTGTCTGTAGAAGCTTTATCTAACTGATTTAACAGACTATCCAGCACCCTGTTTTGGGAAAAAGCAGTACAGTTAAACAGAAATAAGGCTATTACGGCAAGGGTTTTTAAAAACTTCATATGCAACACATTAATTGTCATTAACAAATTTATGATTTCAATTTGATTTATTGACAGCAGATGAGTATTTGAAGCTTTTGATTTAGAATTTGTATTAATCGAATAAAAAAAGCGCCTCCGTAAATACGAAGGCGCTTTTGCACAAGCAAAGCTTAAGTAAGCTTATTGTATTATCTTTTAACTTTAAAAGCTCTTTCTTTAGGGAAGTAAGCCACTTCGGCAAGTTCTTCTTCAATTCTAAGAAGCTGGTTATACTTCGCCATACGGTCACTACGTGAGGCAGAACCTGTTTTAATCTGTCCGCAGTTAAGCGCAACAGCTAAATCAGCGATAGTATTATCTTCAGTTTCTCCCGAACGGTGAGACATTACAGATGTATACCCTGCATTGTGAGCCATATTCACAGCTGCGATAGTTTCTGTAAGTGTACCAATTTGGTTTACTTTAATAAGGATTGAGTTAGCAATACCCTGCTCAATACCTCTTGATAAACGCTCTACGTTTGTAACATATAAATCGTCACCAACAAGCTGAACTTTATCACCTATTTTCTCTGTAAGGTATTTCCAACCCTCCCAGTCATCCTCATACATACCATCTTCAATTGAGATGATAGGGTATTTACCTGCAAGTTCTGCAAGGTAATCTGCCTGCTCCTGAGAAGTTCTCACTTTACCTTCGGCACCTTCAAATTTACTATAGTCATATTTACCGTTTACATAGAACTCAGATGCTGCACAGTCAAGAGCAATCATTACTTCGTCACCAAACTTGTAACCTGCATTCTCTACAGCTTTCTTAATTGTATCAAGAGCATCCTCAGTACCACCTGCAAGATTTGGAGCAAAACCACCCTCATCACCAACAGCAGTACTTAAACCTCTGTCATGAAGTACTTTTTTAAGGTTATGGAAAACCTCTGTACCTATTTGCATTGCATGAGTAAAGTTGTTTGCTTTTACAGGCATAATCATAAACTCCTGGAAAGCAATAGGAGCATCTGAATGTGAACCTCCGTTAATGATGTTCATCATTGGAACAGGAAGTGTATTAGCAGAAACACCTCCCACATATCTGTATAACGGCATACCCAGTTCGTTTGCTGCAGCTTTTGCCACCGCAAGAGACACACCAAGAATAGCGTTAGCTCCTAAGTTTGATTTATTAGCAGTACCATCAAGCTCAATCATGGATTTGTCTATAGAGTTTTGTTCAAAAACAGACATCCCAACTATCTCACCTGCAAGTTTTGTATTTACATTCTCAACGGCTTTAAGCACGCCTTTACCCATATAAGACTTACCGCCATCACGCAACTCTACTGCCTCGTGCTCTCCTGTAGAAGCTCCTGAAGGAACAGCTGCCCTACCAAGAATACCATTTTCTGTAATTACATCAACTTCTACTGTAGGATTTCCTCGAGAATCCAGTATTTGCCTAGCGTGTACTTTAATAATAATACTCATTATATAGTTTTTAGTTTGTTATTTTCTTAGTTAACCAAACAAATTTAAACATTTTGAAAAATGAAAAGGCCTTATTTTTAAAAACTTATAAACGCAATCGTTTTAGTTTCTGCATCTTAACGTAAATTTCATTTACAAAACCTCTATAAACAGAATTTGGGCTAATAAATATTAGCCCAAATTCATTATTTGTTAGAAAAAAGCGTTTAAAATTTAATTTTTAGCTTTTTCTATATTCTCAATAAACTGATCGAACAGATAAGATGCATCGTGCGGACCAGGGCTTGCTTCTGGGTGGTATTGTACAGAGAAACAGTTTTTGTTTTTCATTCTCATACCTGCCACAGTGCCATCGTTAATATGCTCGTGTGTAAGTTCAAACTCAGGATTCTTTTCAAGATCTTCTCTCACTACAGCAAAACCGTGGTTTTGAGAAGTGATTTCACCTTTACCTGTAAGAATGTTTCTTACTGGGTGGTTAATACCCCTGTGACCGTTAAACATTTTATAAGTAGCAATACCGTTTGCCAAAGCTAAAACCTGATGCCCTAAACAGATACCAAACACCGGTTGGTTCTCTTCAAGAATATTTTTAGCTACTTCCTGAGCACCTGTTAGCGGAGCCGGGTCACCAGGACCGTTTGACAGGAAGTACCCGTCAGGATTAAACGATTTTAAATCTTCGTATGTAGAGTTGTATGGAAACACTTTTACATAACAGTCTCTCTTAACAAGGTTTCTAAGAATGTTTTTCTTAATACCAAGGTCAAGTGCAGATACTTTATATTTAGCCTCAGGGTTACCCACAAAGTAAGGCTCTTTAGTAGACACTTTAGAAGAAAGCTCTAGTCCGTCCATGTTTGGTACAGCTGCAAGTTGTTCTTTAAGTTCCTCTAAAGAAGTACCGTCTGTAGAGATAGCGGCATTCATAGCACCGTTATCACGTATATAGCTCACAAGTGCTCTTGTATCTACATCAGATATAGTTACAAGGTTATTCTTTTCAAAATACTCTTTAAGTCCTTCTGTAGAATTAACTCTCGAATGGTTAAAGCTAAAGTTTTTACAAACCAGACCCGAAATCATTACACGATCAGCCTCTACATCCTCTTCATTAGTACCGTAGTTACCAATGTGAGCGTTAGACGCCACCATAATTTGACCAAAATAAGAAGGGTCTGTAAAAATTTCCTGGTAACCGGTCATACCGGTATTAAAACATACCTCACCAAAAACTGTTCCTTCAATCCCTATAGATTTACCATAAAAAACAGTACCATCTGCTAATAAAAGTATGGCTTTGTTACGATTTGAATATTTCATTTATAAATGTTTGTTGCTGTATTGCGTGCAAAGTTACTTCAAAAAATTATCTTTCTAAAATTTCCTAATCAATTGCTTTAAAAAACCGGGTTGATCAGGTCAAAAAAAAAGGACAAACTATAAAGTTTATCCTTTTTAATATTATTGAAAAATCAGTTTTACCATGATTATTCAGTAGCTTCTTTGTTTTCTTCTGTATCAACAGCAGGAGCTTCAGCCGCAGGAGCTTCAGCAGTAGTAGCAGCTTTTTTAGTTCTACCTCTACGAGTAGTTTTCTTAGCTTCTTTCTTAGCAGCGTTGTACAGTTCGTTAAAGTCTACAAACTCGATCATTGCCATATCAGCGTTATCACCAAGACGGTTACCAAGTTTAATGATACGAGTATATCCACCCGGACGATCACCAACTTTAGCAGAAACTTCTCTGAAAAGCTCAGTAACTGCATATTTGTTTCTCAGGTAAGAGAAAACGATACGTCTGTTGTGAGTTGTATCTTCTTTAGACTTTGTTACAAGAGGCTCAACAAACTGCTTAAGGGCTTTCGCCTTAGCAACAGTCGTATTGATACGCTTGTGCTCTATAAGGGAGCAAGCCATGTTAGCTAGCATAGACTTTCTATGGCCAGCTTGCCTGCTTAAATGATTTACTTTTTTTCCGTGTCTCATTGCTGTCTGTAATTAAAACCTTTACGGCCCAGATTATTCTTTATCTAATTTATATTTCGTTAAATCCATCCCGAAGTGTAAATTCTTAGAAGCAACAAGCTCATCAAGCTCGGTCAAAGATTTTTTACCAAAGTTACGGAACTTCATTAAGTCATTTTTATTAAACGATACTAAGTCTCCTAATGTATCAACTTCAGCCGCTTTCAAACAATTTAATGCCCTTACAGAAAGATCCATATCAACCAGCTTAGTTTTAAGCAGTTGTCTCATGTGAAGAGATTCTTCATCATAAGATTCTGTTTGAGCTATTTCATCGGCCTCAAGTGTAATTCTTTCATCAGAGAACAGCATAAAGTGGTGTATTAACGTTTTAGCTGCTTCTGTAAGAGCATCTTTAGGATGAATTGAACCATCGGTGATAATTTCAAAAACCAGTTTTTCGTAGTCGGTTTTTTGCTCAACACGGAAGTTCTCTATTGTATACTTAACATTCTTTACCGGAGTAAAGATAGAGTCTGTAAAAATAGTTCCTATAGCTGCGTTTTGCTTCTTGTTCTCTTCTGCAGGCACATAACCTCTACCTTTCTCGATAGTAAGTTCAAGGTTGATGTTTATTTTGCTGTCCATGTTACAGATAACAAGCTCAGGGTTTAACACCTGGAATCCTGAAATAAATTTCTGGAAATCACCAGCTGTTAGCTGATCTTTACCTGTTACTGATACAGTAACAGATTCGTTATCGATGTCGTCAATCTGACGCTTAAAACGAACTTGTTTTAAGTTAAGGATTATCTCAGTAACATCTTCAACAACACCAGCTATTGTAGAGAACTCATGGTCAACTCCTTCGATACGAACAGAAGTAATTGCGTAACCTTCAAGAGAAGAAAGCAAAACTCTTCTTAATGCGTTACCAACAGTCAATCCATATCCCGGTTCCAAAGGTCTGAATTCAAATTTACCTTGGAAATCGGTAGAATCGATCATGATAACTTTATCGGGCTTTTGAAAATTAAATATTGCCATATTTCGACTGATGTCAATTTTTATTTGTTATACAACTCAACGATTAGTTGTTCTTTGATGTTTTCAGGAATTTGTATCCTTGCAGGTACTGAAACAAAAGTACCTTCTTTAGTATCGTTGTTCCAAGTAATCCACTCGTAAACATGAGCAGAGTTTGATAAAGAACGATCGATAGCCTCTAGAGATTTTGATTTCTCACGAACAGCAACTTTATCTCCTGGCTTAAGGTGGTAAGAAGGAATGTTAACAACTTCACCGTTTACAGTAACGTGTCTGTGTGAAACGATTTGTCTTGCAGCTCTTCTAGAAGGAGCAATACCCATTCTGAATACTACGTTATCTAATCTAGCTTCACAAAGTTGTAAAAGCACTTCACCTGTTACTCCTTTAGTAGCAGCTGCCTTTTCATATAGGTTTCTGAATTGCTTTTCAAGAACACCGTAAGTGTACTTAGCTTTTTGCTTTTCCATTAACTGGATTGCATATTCAGATTTTTTACCTCTCTTTTTAGCTAAACCATGTTGCCCTGGAGGGTAATTTCTTTTTTCGAAAGACTTGTCATCTCCGAAGATCGCCTCACCAAATTTACGGGCGATTTTAGTTTTAGGACCAGTATATCTTGCCATTTTAAAAAATAATTAAACAGGGGATTATGAATTCAGGTCTCCTCCTCCGATAATCCGTATTCCTGTTTGGTTATACTCTAGTTATAATAAATTAAACTCTTCTTCTCTTAGGAGGACGGCATCCATTGTGAGGTAGTGGAGTTACGTCGATAATTTCTGTAACCTCAATACCACCATTGTGTAGTGATCTGATAGCAGACTCTCTACCGTTTCCAGGACCTTTAACGTAAACTTTTACTTTTTTAAGACCTGCCTCAAGAGCAACTTTTGAGCAATCTTCTGCTGCCATTTGAGCTGCATATGGAGTGTTCTTTTTAGAACCTCTGAAGCCCATCTTACCTGCAGATGACCATGAAATAACTTCACCTTTCTTGTTAGTTAAAGAGATGATGATGTTGTTAAAAGTTGCACTAATATGAGCTTCGCCTGTTGACTCAACAACAACTTTACGTTTTTTTGTATTCGCTTTAGCCATACTACTACTTATTATTTAGTTGCTTTTTTCTTGTTAGCAACAGTTTTTCTCTTACCTTTTCTTGTTCTAGAGTTATTCTTGGTACGCTGACCTCTTAATGGAAGACCAACTCTGTGACGGATACCTCTGTAGCATCCGATGTCCATTAAACGCTTAATGTTAAGTTGGATTTCAGAACGAAGTTCACCTTCAATTTTGAAGTAAGAAACGGCCTCACGAATGCTACCGATCTCGTCATCATTCCAATCCTGTACTTTTTTATCTTCGCTTACCTGAGCTTTTTCCAGAATCTCTTTAGCTCTGCTTCTACCAATACCAAAGATATAAGTTAAAGCAATAACTCCTCTTTTGTTTTTAGGTATATCTACCCCTGCAATTCTTGCCATAATTATCCTTGTCTTTGTTTAAATCTAGGATTCTTTTTATTAATCACGTATAATCTGCCTTTTCTACGCACAATGATGCACTCGGCACTTCTTTTCTTTACTGATGCTCTTACTTTCATTTTAATAGCTTTAGTATCTATAAGTAATTCTTGCTTTAGACAAATCATAAGGGCTCATTTCCAGCTTTACCTTATCACCAGGTAACAACTTAATGTAGTGCATACGCATTTTACCGGAAATGTGAGCAATTACAACATGCCCGTTTTCTAATTCTACACGGAACATGGCATTTGACAATGCCTCTATAATTGATCCGTCTTGTTCTATTGCTGCTTGTTTTGCCATAAAAATTATTAAGCTACCGCTTTTCTATTCTTACCACTTTTCATCAAACCGTCATAATGTCTGTTTAACAGATATGAGTTGATTTGCTGGATAGTATCTATTGCAACCCCAACCATGATTAACAGCGATGTTCCGCCATAGAACAAAGCCCACTGTGACTGGATATTCATTAAGCTCACTACAATTGCCGGGAACACGGCAATAATTGCAAGGAATAATGAACCCGGGAATGTGATTAAAGACATGATTTTGTCTAGGTAATCTGAAGTTTCAACACCCGGTCTAACACCTGGTATAAATCCTCCACTCCTCTTAAGGTCATCCGCCATTTTATTAGTAGGTACTGTAATCGCGGTGTAAAAGTACGTAAAAATTATAATTAATAGTGCAAAAACTATATTATACGCTAAACCGAACACATTTTGGAATTGAGCAGTAATTGTTTTAGCAGCGTCAGCCTCAGAAAGACCTGCTAGTGCTGCCGGTATAAACATGATAGCCTGAGCAAAGATAATCGGCATAACTCCCGCAGCGTTAAGCTTTAAAGGAATCCATTGCCTGTTACCACCTGCAATATCCTGTTCGAAATCTCCTGTGGCAGTACGTCGAGCATACTGCACAGGTATTTTTCTTACTGCCATAACAAGCAGAACAGAAGCTATAATAATTAACAACCATACTACTACCTCAAAAACCAAAAGCATTGGACCTCCGTTGTTCTCAGATACACGAGATGTGAACTCCTGAACAAAAGCCTGAGGCATTCTTGCGATAATACCAACAAGAATTAACAGTGAAATTCCGTTACCAATACCTTTGTCGGTAATTTTTTCACCTAGCCACATTGCAAAAATTGTACCTGTAGTTAAGATAACCACAGAAGAGAAAATGAAAGGAACAGAGTCTGAACTTATCAAAAAAGCTTCTCTAGGCAAAGTTCTGTACAGGTTATAGATGTAACCAGGACCTTGAACTAAAGTGATTAATATTGTTAGCCAACGGGTAATCTGATTGATTCTCTTTCTGCCGCTCTCACCTTCTTTTTGTAACTTTTGAAGGTAAGGAACTGCGATTCCCATTAACTGGACAACGATAGACGCAGAGATATAAGGCATGATACCTAAAGCAAATACAGACGCCTGCGAGAACGCACCACCTGTAAATACATCAATAAGCCATCCAATACCATTCTGGGCCTGATTAGTTAAGCCATTTAATTTTGTAGCATCAATACCCGGTAATGTTACGTGAGCACCAAAACGGTAAACAAGTAATAATCCTAGAGTAACTAAAATTCTGTTTTTTAGTTCTTCTATTTTCCAAACATTGACAAACGCTTCTATAAATTTTTTCATGTGACTATAAAAGATTATAAAGTTACAGCTTCACCTCCAGCAGCTTCGATAGCAGCTTTTGCGGTAGCCGTAAATTTGTGAGCAGTTACTTTTAGTTTTGCTTTAAGCTCTCCTCTTCCTAAAATCTTTACCTGTTCATTTTTTGTAGCTAAGCGGCTCTCTACAAGTACTGTAAAATCTACAGTATCTGTAACGATTCCGTTATCTACAAGAGCCTGAAGCGTATCTAGGTTTACGCCAGCATATTCCTTACGGTTGATGTTTTTAAAACCAAACTTAGGAACACGACGCTGTAATGGCATTTGACCACCTTCAAAACCTATCTTCTTAGAATAACCAGAACGAGATTTAGCTCCTTTGTGACCACGTGCAGCAGTACCACCTTTTCCTGAACCTTCTCCTCTACCTACTCTTTTGTTCTTATTGTGAACTGAACCTTCAGCCGGTTGTAAGTTACTTAAATCCATAACAGTGTGTTATTGTTATTTAGTCTCTTCTACAGAAACTAAGTGTTTAACTTTGTTTACCATTCCAAGGATAGCAGAAGTTGCATCGTGTTCAACAACTTGTCCCATTTTTCTAAGACCTAAAGCCTCAAGTGTTCTCTTTTGGTTAAGAGGACAGTTGATTTTGCTTCGTACTTGTTTTACTAATATTTTCGCCATGATTTCCTTGAATTAACCTTTAAATACTTTTTCTAAAGATACACCTCTTTGCTTAGCTACAGTAGCTGCGCTTCTCATTTGTAATAAAGCATCAAAAGTTGCTTTTACCACGTTGTGAGGATTAGATGAACCTTGAGATTTTGATAATACATCGTGAATACCTACAGATTCAAGAACCGAACGCACAGCACCACCGGCAATTACTCCGGTACCGTGTGAAGCAGGCATTAGTAGTACACGTGCACCACCAAATTTACCTTTTTGTTCGTGAGGTACAGTTTGGCTTGATAGAGGGATTCTAACAAGATTCTTTTTAGCATCTTCTACTGCCTTAGCGATAGCTTCAGATACGTCTTTAGATTTTCCAAGACCGTGGCCTACTACTCCGTTCTCGTCTCCTACAACTACAATAGCAGAAAAACCGAAAGCTCTACCACCTTTTGTAACTTTAGTAACACGATTAACACTTACCAAACGATCCTTTAATTCAAGTCCGCCTGGTTTTACTAGTTCTACGTTTTTATAATTATGATACATAATTTTCTTAGAATTTTAGTCCGGCCTCTCTAGCGCCTTCAGCTAATGATTTAACACGTCCGTGGTAAAGGTACCCACCTCTGTCAAAAGTGATGGTTTCAATACCAGCTTTTAAAGCTCTCTCTGCAACAAGTTTACCTACAGCTGCAGCAGTCTCAATGTTAGTACCTTTAGTTATTTCATTCTCTCTTGAAGATGCAGAAACTAGAGTAACACCGTTCACATCATCTATGATTTGAGCATAGATTTCTTTATTGCTTCTAAAAACAGAAAGTCTTGGTTGAGCAGCAGTTCCGCTTACAATCTTTCTGATTCTGAACTTAATTCGTTGTCTTCTTTCAGATTTTGTTAATGACATAGTCTTAATTTTTAAGCTGATTTACCTGCTTTTCTTCTTAGTTCTTCACCTACAAACTTAACTCCTTTTCCTTTGTAAGGTTCTGGCTTACGGAAAGATCTGATTTTTGCTGCAACCTGACCTAAAAGTTGTTTGTCATGAGAAGATAACTTAATGATTGGGTTTTTACCTTTCTCAGATACAGTCTCTACTGTTACTTCAGAAACAACGTCTAAAACGATGTTGTGTGAAAAACCTAGAGCGATATCAAGTTTATTACCCTGGTTAGAAGCTCTGTAACCTACACCTACCAACTCTAGCGACTTAGTAAAGCCTTCAGATACACCAATAATCATATTATTAATCAGGGCTCTGTATAAACCATGCTTAGATCTGTCGTTCTTGTTGTCAGAAGATCTTTCAACAATTACCTGTCCTTCCTCAACTTTTACAGTAACATCTGTAAAATCCTGAGTAAGTTCTCCTTTTTTTCCTTTTACTGTAATAACGCCATCTTTAACATCAACTGTTACTCCAGACGGTATTGCAATTGGATTTTTACCTATTCTTGACATTGTATAAGTCTTTATTATTAGTATACGTAACAGATTACTTCACCACCAACATTGTGTTGTTTAGCTTGTTTTCCGGTCATCAATCCTTTTGATGTAGAAACGATAGCTATACCTAGACCGTTTAATATTCTAGGTAATTCGGTAGCACCTGCATATTTACGTAAACCTGGTTTACTAATTCTCTGGATATCCTTAATTACAGGCTCTTTAGTTTCTTTGTCGTACTTAAGAGCGATTTTGATGGTACCTTGTACTTTGTTATCATCAAATTTGTAACTTAAGATATATCCCTGATCGAATAAAATCTTAGTGATCTCTTTTTTAAGGTTAGAAGCAGGAATTTCAACCACTTTGTGGTTAGCTCTTACTGCATTTCTAACTCTTGTTAGATAATCTGCGATAGGATCTGTATACATATATATTAATTTGCGGTAACGGTTTTCGGCCTTAAAAAGGCCGAACCTGAAACCAATTTATAATTCTTTTATTACCAGCTGGCTTTTTTAACACCCGGTATTAACCCCTGATTAGCCATTTCACGGAAAGTTACACGTGAAATACCAAACTGACGCATATACCCTCTTGGTCTACCTGTTAATTTACAACGGTTGTGTAAACGTACAGGAGAAGCATTTTTAGGAAGTTTTTGTAGTGCTTCGTAGTCTCCGGCTTCTAATAAAGCTTTTCTCTTTTCAGCATACTTGTCTACTAACGCTTGTCTTTTCACCTCGCGGGCTTTCATTGATTCTTTAGCCATGACTTAGTTCTTTTTAAAAGGTAAACCTAATTCAGTTAATAATGACTTCGCTTCTTTATCAGTTTGTGCAGAAGTTACAAATGTAATATCTAAACCTGCGATTTTGTTAACTTTATCAATATCAATTTCAGGGAAAATGATTTGCTCAGTTACACCCAGGTTATAGTTACCTCTACCGTCAAAACCTGTAGCTTTGATACCACCAAAGTCTCTAACACGTGGAAGAGAAGCTGTGATAAGTCTGTCTAAAAACTCATACATTCTTTCACCACGTAAAGTAACTTTAGCACCAATTGGCATACCTTTTCTTAATTTGAAAGTCGCAACGTCCTTTTTAGAAATAGTAGCCACTGCTTTTTGACCAGTGATTTTTGTTAACTCTTCTACAGCATAGTCGATTAATTTCTTATCAGACACAGCTGCACCAACTCCACGGCTTAAAACGATTTTTTCAAGTTTTGGAACCATCATAACGTTTTTATAACCGAACTCTTCTGTAAGAGCAGAAATAACTCTACTCTTATATTCTTCTTTTAATCTTGGTATATAAGCCATCACTATAATACTTGATTAGATTTTTTTGAAAATCTCACTTTCTTATCTCCTTCAGTTCTTACACCAACTCTTGTAGTTTCCTTAGTTTTAGGATCAACAAGTGCAAGGTTAGAAATGTGGATAGGAGCTTCTTTCTTCACGATACCACCCTGAGGGTTTTGAGCGCTTGGCTTAGTGTGCTTAGACACCATGTTCACGCCTTCTACGATCGCTTTGTTTTTGTCACGAAGTACTTTAAGAACTGTACCTTCAGAACCTTTGTGGTCTCCGGCAATAACCCTTACAGCATCTCCTGATTTTATTTTTAGCTTTATCATCTTTAAAAACAATTAAAGCACTTCAGGTGCCAATGATACAATTTTCATGAATTGTTTTTCACGAAGTTCTCTTGCTACAGGACCAAAAACACGAGTTCCTCTCATTTCACCAGCAGCATTTAATAATACACATGCGTTATCATCAAATCTGATGTATGAACCGTCGGCTCTTCTCACTTCTTTTTTGGTACGTACAACAACTGCAGTCGATACAGCTCCTTTTTTAACGTTACCGTTAGGAGTAGCATCTTTTACTGAAACTACAATTTTATCTCCAACAGAGGCATAACGTCTTTTCGTTCCCCCTAATACACGGATAGTCAAAACTTCTTTTGCTCCCGTGTTATCTGCTACTTTTAGTCTAGATTCCTGTTGTACCATAATTACTTCGCTCTTTCAATGATTTCAACTAATCTCCAACATTTAGATTTACTTAAAGGACGTGTTTCCATGATCCTTACAGTATCTCCAATGTTACAATCGTTTGTTTCGTCGTGCGCAACGTATTTTTTAGTTTTTAACACGAACTTACCATATAATGGGTGTTTTACTTTTTTAGTTTCAGCAACTACTATGGATTTTTCCATTTTGTTACTAGTAACAACACCTATTCTCTCTTTTCTTAAGTTTCTTTTTTCCATCTTTCAGCAGAATACAATTATTGTAACTCTCTTTTGCTTAGCTCAGTTGCCACACGTGCAATAGACCTTCTTACGGTTCTAATTTGCAACGGATTCTCAATTGGAGAAACAGCGTGAGCTGATTTTAGATCGGTATATGTTTTTTGTAATTCACCAAGTTTTTCCTGTAACTCAGCTGCAGATAGATCTTTAATTTCAGATTGTTTCATAATAAATTTAGATTACACTTCGAAATCTCTGGCAACTATAAACTTAGTTTTTACTGGTAGCTTTTGAGCAGCAAGACGTAAAGCCTCTTTTGCTACTGATAAAGGCACACCGCCAACTTCAAACATTATTCTTCCCGGTTTAACAACAGCAGCCCAGTATTCAACTGCACCTTTACCTTTACCCATACGTACCTCTAGAGGTTTCTTTGTGATAGGCTTATCCGGGAAAATTTTAATCCACAACTGACCTTCTCTTTTCATATAACGGGTTGCAGCGATACGAGCAGCCTCTATTTGACGAGAAGTAATAAAAGATGAATCTAAAGATTTTATACCAAACATTCCGTTAGAAAGTTCGTGACCTCTTTGAGACACGCCTTTCATCTTACCTTTCTGTACCTTACGGTATTTAGTTCTTTTAGGCTGTAACATTTTTCTTTAGTTTAAATAATTACTTTCTTTTGCGTTGACCAGATTTACCCTGTGGTTTTCCTGACCCTGAAGATTTGGATTGTTTTTTATCCATACCTACTAACGGAGAAAGGTCTCTCTTACCGTAAACCTCGCCTTTCATGATCCACACTTTGATACCCATTCTACCATAAGTAGTATGAGCTTCAGTTAATGCATAATCAATGTCAGCTCTGAAAGTTGATAGAGGAATTCTTCCTTCTTTGAACATTTCTGAACGTGCCATCTCAGCACCGTTTAGACGACCAGATATCATAACTTTGATACCTTCTGCATTCATACGCATAGCAGCCGCTATTGCCATTTTGATAGCCCTTCTGTAAGAGATACGGCCTTCAATCTGACGTGCAATGCTAGAACCTACAAGGTGAGCATCAAGTTCAGGTCTTTTAATTTCAAAGATGTTGATTTGAACCTCTTTGTCAGTAATTTTCTTAAGCTCTTCTTTTAGCCTGTCTACCTCCTGACCACCTTTACCGATAATGATACCTGGACGGGCAGTAGTGATAGTAACGGTTACAAGCTTTAAAGTTCTCTCGATGATTACTTTAGACACACTTGCTTTAGCTAAACGGGCATGGATATACTTTCTGATTTTATGATCTTCGGCAAGTTTGTCACCGTAGTCATTTCCACCATACCAGTTAGAATCCCAACCCCTGATGATACCAAGGCGATTTCCTATTGGATTTGTCTTTTGTCCCATACTGCTTATTAATTGCTTTGTGTGTTATTATTAGCTCCTAACACGATTGTAACGTGGTTAGAACGTTTTCTTATTCTGTGAGCACGACCCTGAGGAGCCGGTCTTAGCCTTTTAAGCATCATACCGCCGTCAACTCTGATCTCTTTTACAAATAGTCCTGCATCCTCTAAACTTGCGTCAGCATTTTTTTGCTGCCAGTTGTTTATTGCAGAAAGCAATAATTTCTCAAGTTTACGAGAAGCTTCTTTACTATTGAATTTTAATATATTAAGAGCAAGCTCTACTTTCTGACCTCTTACTAGATCTGCCACTATGCGCATTTTTCTAGGTGAAGTAGGGCAGTTATTTAACTTAGCAAATGCAACTTGCTTCTTAGCTTCTTTTGTCTGCTCTGCTCTTTCTCTTTTACGAACTCCCATAGCTTCTTATTATTTTTTACCTTTATTTTTTGCACCAGCGTGACCTCTAAACGATCTTGTTGGTGAAAATTCTCCTAATTTATGACCTACCATATTCTCTGTTACATAAACCGGAACGAATTGACGTCCGTTGTGTACTGCTATAGTCTGCCCAACAAAATCCGGAGTAATCATAGAAGCTCTAGACCAAGTCTTAACAACTCCTTTGTTACCTTTTTCGATATTTTCCTGAACTTTCTTTTCTAATTTATAGTGAACGAAAGGTCCTTTCTTTAATGAACGTGCCATATCTTACTTAATTATTTCTTTCTACGTTCTACGATATACTTATTACTCGGGTTAACTTTAGAACGAGTTCTGTAACCTTTAGCTGGTAAACCTTTTCTTGAACGTGGGTGACCTCCTGAAGAACGTCCTTCACCACCACCCATTGGGTGATCAACCGGGTTCATCGCTACTGGTCTAGTTCTCGGTCTTCTACCTAACCATCTAGATCTACCTGCTTTACCAGATACAACTAATTGGTGATCAGAGTTAGAAACAGCTCCAATTGTAGCCGAACAAGTTAAAAGGATTAACCTTGTTTCACCTGAAGGCATTTTGATTGTAGCATATTTACCATCTCTAGCCATTAACTGAGCAAAAGTACCGGCACTACGAGCAATAACTGCCCCCTGACCAGGACGTAGCTCGATACAAGATATAACAGTTCCAAGAGGAATTTTGCTTAAAGGTAAAGCATTACCGATTTCAGGAGCAGCATTCTCTCCTGAAACCACGGTTTGACCTACTTGTAAACCATTTTGAGCTATGATGTATGTTTTAGCACCATCAGCATAAGCTAATAGTGAAATAAAAGCTGAACGGTTTGGATCGTATTCGATTGTTTTAACTGTAGCAGGGATTCCGGCTTTAGCTCTTTTAAAATCGATAACACGATACTTCTGTTTGTGACCACCGCCTGTGTAACGCATGGTCATTTTTCCTTGACTATTTCTACCTCCTGAGTTTTTTTTCGGTGCGAGTAATGAACGCTCCGGCTTATCAGTTGTAATAGTGTCAAAGCTATTTACAACTCTAAAACGCTGACCCGGGGTAATAGGTTTTAATTTTCTAACTGACATTTTCTATTAGATATTATTATAAAAATCTATTGTTTCACCTTCCTGTACTTGAACAACTGCTTTTTTATAAGCTGCTGTCTTTCCGCTAATTAAACCACTCTTAGTGTATTTAACTGTTCTATCAGCCCTGTAATTCATTGTGTTAACATTAACAACAGTAACTCCATATGCAGCTTCAACTGCATTTTTAATCTGGATTTTGTTTGCTTTTTTATTAACAACAAAACCAAAACGGTTGAAAAGTTCACCGTCTTTGGTTATTTTTTCGGTAATGATAGGTTTTATTATGATACTCATTGCCCTATTATTTACTTAAATTTTCCTGAATTCCTTCTAACGAACCTTCTAAAAGAACTAAATTATTCGCGTTTAAAATCGCGTAAGTGTTTAATTCTGAGGTAGTTACAACATTAGACGCCTTTAAATTGCGTGACGACAAATATACATTTTTATTTGTATCACCCAACACAAATAGAGATTTTTTATTCTCTAACCCTAAAGCTTTCAAAACGTTAATGAAATTTTTAGTATTTGGAGTTTCGAATGTGAAGTCTTCAACTACTGTTAAATTTGACTCGTTTGCTTTGATTGTTAGAGCAGATTTTCTCGCTAAACGTTTAAGGTTTTTGTTCAGTTTGAAAGAGTAACTTCTTGGTCTTGGGCCGAAAATTGTACCTCCTCCTTTGAACACTGGACTCTTAACACTTCCTGCACGTGCAGTACCGGTTCCTTTTTGCTTTTTAATCTTACGGGTACTTCCTGTAACTTCAGCTCTTTCTTTAGCTTTGTGAGTTCCTTGTCTTTGGTTAGCAAGGTACTGCTTTACATCAAGGTATACCGCGTGATTATTAGGCTCAATTGCGAATACAGAATCAGAAAGAGTAACCGTTCTGCCTGTTTCTTTTCCGTTGATATCTAATACTTTTACTTCCATTACTTTTGAATGATTACGTAAGAGTTTTTGTGTCCAGGAACACATCCTTTAACAACTAGTAGATTTTTATCAGCTACTACTTTTAAAACTCTAAGGTTTTGAACTGTTACATTTTCTCCTCCTGTTCTACCTGCCATGCGCATTCCTTTGAATACTCTTGAAGGGTAAGATGACGCACCTACAGAACCTGGCGCTCTAAGACGGTTGTGCTGACCGTGAGTAGCTTGTCCAACACCACCAAAACCGTGACGCTTAACAACACCCTGGAAACCTTTACCTTTAGATACACCCTGTACATCTACAAACTCACCTTCATTAAACAAATCTACAGTTAGAACATCACCTAAGTTATGCTCTTCTTCAAAATACTTGAATTCAACGACTCTTTTCTTCGCATCAGTTCCAGCTTTCTTAAAGTGACCTTGAGCCGCTTTTGTTGTGTGCTTTTCTGACTTGTCATCGAAACCAAGTTGTAACGCTTTATACCCGTCAACCTCATTGGTTCTGACTTGGGTAACAACGCATGGTCCAGCTTCGATTACTGTACACGGAATGTTTTTTCCGTTTTCATCGAAAATACTGGTCATGCCGATTTTTCTACCAATTAACCCAGACATATTAAAAATTAATTATAATTACGTATTTAAATTTTTTCTCTTATATAAGAATAAGTATCAGGCTAAAGGATAATCCAAAAGCCTGACACTTGCTTTCTTAGTTTATTTTATCACACTTTGATCTCTACTTCAACACCACTAGGAAGCTCTAATTTCATAAGAGCATCAATAGTTTTAGAAGAAGAACTGTAAATATCAAGAAGTCTTTTGTAAGAGCTTAGCTCAAACTGCTCTCTTGATTTTTTGTTTACGTGTGGAGAACGTAGCACAGTGAATATTTTTTTGTGAGTTGGTAACGGAATAGGACCAGTAACAACTGCACCTGTACTCTTTACAGTTTTAACGATCTTCTCTGCAGACTTGTCTACAAGGCTGTGATCGTATGATTTTAATTTTATTCTGATTTTCTGACTCATTTTCTTTTTAATTAAGCGTTTCCTTTAGCTTTTTTAATTACTTCCTCTGCGATGTTAGAAGGTGTTTCAGCATAGTTAGAGAACTCCATTGTAGAAGTTGCACGACCTGATGAAAGCGTTCTTAGAGTAGTTACATAACCAAACATTTCTGATAGAGGTACGCTAGCTTTAACTACTTTAGAACCTGCCCTGTCGTCCATGTTGTTAATTTGACCACGACGACGGTTAAGGTCACCTACGATATCACCCATGTTCTCTTCAGGAGTAAGTACTTCAAGCTTCATGATTGGCTCAAGAATTACAGCTCCGGCAGCTTTAGCAGCCTCTTTGTAACCCATTTTAGCTGCTAATTCGAATGATAATGCATCCGAATCCACAGGGTGGAATGAACCATCAGTAAGAGTAACTTTCATACTATCCATTTCATAACCTGCAAGAGGACCTTGTTTCATAGCTTCTTTGAAACCTTTCTCAACAGCAGGGATAAATTCTTTAGGAACGTTACCACCTTTCACCTCGTTAACAAACTGAAGACCAACTACGTTCTCGTCTGCCGGCTCTAGTTTGAACACGATATCAGCAAACTTACCACGACCACCAGACTGTTTCTTATAAACCTCTCTGTGGTTAGCAGAACGTGTAATAGCCTCTTTGTACTCAACTTGTGGCTCACCTTGATTAACCTCTACTTTAAACTCTCTCTTAAGACGGTCTACAAGGATATCTAAGTGAAGCTCACCCATACCAGAGATGATAGTTTGTCCTGAAGCGTGATCAGTTCTCACTGTAAACGTTGGATCTTCTTCAGCAAGTTTTGCTAAAGCCATACCCATTTTATCTACGTCAGCCTTAGTTTTAGGCTCAATAGCGATACCGATTACCGGATCAGGGAAGTTCATACTCTCAAGTACGATTGGGTGTTTCTCATCACAAAGGGTATCTCCGGTTTTAATATCTTTAAAACCTACAGCAGCACCAATATCACCAGCCTCGATGAAGTCGATAGCATTTTGCTTATTAGCGTGCATCTGGTAGATACGGGAAATACGCTCTTTATTACCTGAACGAGTGTTAAACACATAAGAACCTGCATCAAGACGACCTGAGTAAGCTCTAAAGAATGCTAAACGACCAACATAAGGGTCAGTAGCAATTTTAAATGCTAACGCAGAGAACGGCTCGCTTACAGATGGCTTACGAGAAATAGGCTCCTCTGTATCAGGGTTAGTTCCGTCAATCGCCTCTTTATCAAGTGGAGAAGGAAGGAATTTACAAACAGAATCCAGCATGAACTGAACTCCTTTATTTTTGAATGAAGAACCACAAAGCATTGGGATAATAGCCATATCAATAGTAGCTTTTCTTAATGCCTCATTTACTTCTTCTTCTGTAATTGAGTTTTCGTCTTCCATGTATTTCTCAAGAAGATTCTCATCATAAGCAGCAACCTCTTCGATTAGTTGAGATCTGTACTGATGAACTTCTTCTTTCATATCCTCAGGAATTGGAACGATATCAAATGTTGCACCTTGTGTATCATCATGCCATACGATAGCCTGATTTTTGATAAGATCTACAACACCTTTAAAGTCTGCCTCATCACCAATCGGTAAAACGATTGGCACAGCGTTAGACTTAAGCATATCTTTAACCTGCTGACAAACTGCAAGGAAGTTAGAACCCTGACGGTCCATTTTGTTTACGAATCCCATACGAGGAACTCTGTAATTATCTGCAAGTCTCCAGTTAGTTTCAGATTGTGGCTCAACACCATCTACTGCACTAAAAAGGAACACAAGTCCGTCAAGAACCCTTAATGAACGGTTTACCTCTACTGTAAAGTCAACGTGACCCGGAGTATCGATAATGTTAAAGTGGTATGGATTAGACTCCGGAAGTGGCTTACCCTGCTCTGTAGGGAAGTTCCATGTACAAGTCGTAGCAGCAGAAGTAATAGTAATACCTCTCTCCTGCTCCTGCGCCATCCAGTCCATGGTAGCAGCTCCATCGTGCACCTCACCAATTTTGTGTGATTTACCCGTGTAAAAAAGGATACGCTCAGTTGTTGTCGTTTTACCGGCATCAATGTGAGCAGCAATACCTATATTTCTTGTATATTTTAAATCTCTTGCCATTTTTTATAATGTTTCTTTATGAATTAAAATCTGAAGTGAGAGAATGCTTTGTTAGCCTCTGCCATCTTATGAGTATCCATTCTCTTTTTAACAGCAGCACCTTCTTCCTTAGCAGCTGCTAAGATTTCTGAAGCTAGCCTTTGAGCCATAGATTTCTCATTTCTTTTTCTTGCATAAAGGATCAGCCATTTCATAGCCATAGAGATTTTCCTATCTGGTCTGATCTGCATTGGGATCTGGAAAGTAGCACCACCTACTCTTCGGCTTCTCACCTCAACGTGTGGCATTACATTGTTAATAGCATCTTTCCAAGTTTCTAATGCTGATTTCTCTTCGTCCTGTTTCTTTTGATCTACGATTTCGATAGCATCATAGAATACTTTAAAAGCAGTTGATTTTTTACCGTCCCACATTAAGTTGTTTACAAAACGTGTTACTAACTGATCATTAAACTTTGGATCTGGTAAAAGAGGTCTTTTTTTGGCCTGTCTTTTTCTCATGTCTTTACTTTAAAAGTTTTTTAAAATTACTTTTTGTCTTTAGGGCGTTTTGCACCATACTTAGACCTTCTTTGAAGCCTACCGTTAACACCGGCAGTATCCAAAGCACCACGTACAATGTGGTATCTAACTCCTGGTAAATCTTTAACCCTTCCACCCCTAACTAATACTATCGAGTGCTCCTGTAGATTGTGACCCTCACCTGGGATGTAAGCATTCACCTCGTTACCGTTTGTTAAACGAACCCTTGCAACTTTACGCATTGCAGAATTCGGTTTCTTAGGTGTAGTAGTGTAAACACGTGTACAAACCCCTCTTCTTTGAGGACAAGAATCTAAAGCAGCCGATTTACTCTTCTTAGTTATCTGGGCTCTCCCTGTTCTTACTAATTGCTGAATTGTTGGCATAATTAATATTAAAAATTTCTTATGTTTTAAAAACCCGCTTTTTTCGGGGATGCAAATGTATAAATTAAAAATTACAAAACAAATCTTAATCCATTAATTTTCAAACGAATTGTATTCAAAATTGCCCCAATATATTTTTTGCACTTTTTTTGCGTTACTTTTACCGTATCAAGACTCAAAAATTGAAATACCTTTTATCCATATACACCCTTTTGTTTTTTTCTTTTTGGGCAAACGCCCAAAATTACTATTTGAAAGCCGAAGGCAAAACCGATACCGAAACGAAAATTATCGATTCTGTTGGTTACAACAAATCACACCCCAATGCAAAATCTGTAAGTGACGAAGCAAAAAAACTAACCACCACCTTACAAAGGAAAGGATACCTTGAAGCACACATTCAGGATTATATAAAAACAAACGATACCACTTTTGTATACAGTTTTAGTACCGGCATCAAAACCAAGTCCTTATATATATACACCGGAAAAATATCGGGAGAAGAGAAAGAGCTTCTCAACATTACTCAAGACACCATCACAATACCACTGGAAGAAGCCGAAAGCTTTATGACATCTAACACCAAACTACTGGAACAGAAAGGCTACTCCATAAGCTCGGTACAATTATCAGACTACAATAAAGCAAACAACTCCCTTTATGCTTCCCTACTGCTAAAAACAGAAAAGAAGAGAACCATAAACGGACTGACTATAGAAGGATACAAAAATTTCCCCGAAGGGATAAGACGAAATATACTGCGACAGTATAAAGGAAAAACTTTTAACCAAAGTAACCTGGAACGCATTTACAAAGACTTCAATTCATTGCGCTTTGTAACCCAACCCCGTTACCCTGAAATCCTTTTTAAAGAAGACAGCACTAATATATATGTATACCTTGAAAAAGGAAAACCAAATACTTTTGACGGTTTTATAGGTTTTACCAACGACGATAGCGATAACATTATTTTTAACGGATATGTAGACATCCTGCTTAATAACGTATTAAACTCCGGCGAGAAGTTTAACCTGTACTGGAAAAGCGACGGACAAAAACAAACCACCTTTAACGCAGCACTGGAGCTACCCTATATATTTAAGAGTCCGCTTGGAATAAAAGCCAGCCTTAAAATATTTAAGCAGGACAGCACTTTCCAAAACACGGTAACCGACCTTAACCTTGGCTATTACTTTAGCTATAACTCAAAACTGTTTTTAGGTTACCAGCAAACCGAATCGGTAGATATTCAAAATTTCAACAGCAGCACCCTTAGCGACTACTCCAATCATTTTTGGACCACCACTTATGAGTATGCTAATTACAACACCAACGATTTTTTATTCCCTGAAAAAACAAGCCTTGAACTAAAAGGCGGACTGGGGCAACGTGACTCCAAAACCGGAAGCAGTGACCAGTATTTTATTCAATTGGAAGCATCACACAACCTATACCTAAACGACAGGAATATAATCAACCTCAAGAATCAGACGTTTTATTTAGAAAGCGATAATTATATAGTGAGTGAACTGTATCGTTTTGGAGGAATTAACTCCTTTAGAGGGTTTAATGAGAATAGCCTACAGGCAAACCTTTATACCGCCCTGATGGCAGAATACCGCTATGTACTCGCCCCAAACATGTACATCCATTCCATTACCGATTACGGATACATTCAGGATGAAACATCAAACATAAAAGACAACCTTCTGGGGTTAGGTTTTGGTTTCGGGCTACTAACCAAAACCGGACTCTTTAATATTATATATGCTAACGGAAGCACAAAAGATCAAACCATAAAGCTATCCAACTCTATTGTACATCTAAGCTTTAGAACTACTTTTTAAAACAGAAAAAGCCGCTTAATTAAGCGGCTTTTTGTTTACACATATAAAAGTAATTAGTCTACTATCACCTTAACAGTATACACCTTATTAGAATGTATTTTTAAAACATACACACCGCTTGGTAAACTCTGGTTGATTAACGAATAATTATAATCGTTTATATTTTTAGACGAATAGAACAGATTACCTGTCATATCAAACATATCAATTTTATCAATTGGGTATTTTGATTTGATATAGGTTTTTTCACCTTTCTTAACCGGATTAGGATAAACCATTACTCCCGTTTCACTACTGTATTCAGGCACACCCATACTATCGTCCTCAACTTCAAAAGAGATCCTGTTAGACACTTCATTGTATGAATCGTTAGTAAACATTACTATAAAGTAATCTCCCGGCTCGGCAGGCATATTCTCATCAGGAATAACCTTAGTACCTTCCGGCTGCCCATCAAAATAAGTATAACTTACAAGCTCATCAACATTTGGATCATCACCTTCATGGTAAATACCCAACCAGTCTTTTATTATACCAGGCGCATCGGTCCAGGTCGCAATAATATTCTCATTTAAGTTATAAACCGTTTTGTTAATCATAAGCTGAGTGATTTGCTCACCTACCTGGAAAAACACTTTATTACCTATACTGTAATAACCATCCTGTAAATAATACTCTGCATAATAATACCCGTCAGCTAACCCTTCAAAAGTAAAACTACCATCAGCCGAAGTTACATATTGCCATTGTGTAGAGTTTACATCTCCCGGTATGTGCCCCACTTTATAAACACCTATCCAGTCATTTTGCAACTGTGGTCCGTTTTCAAAAGAAAGAGTTACCGCATCACCAGAACCGTATACTTCCGCATCTGTACTCAACTCTACAAACGGTCCAACATAAAACACCTGTCTGTCGGCCACTTCAGTATAACTGTCATTTTCAAAAATAGCAGCATAATACCTTCCGTAATCAGCAAACCCATCAAAAATCACATTACCACTATTTTGTCCGTTAAGGTAAGCCCAGTCTTCCGACGGACTACCACTACCCGGCTCCTGCTCTAGTTTATACACCCCAATCCAATCAGTATTGTTACCCGGCGCATCTGAATATGAAACTGTAACCGGAGTATTAGGCGCATAAGCAATAGTATCGGTTTGAATAAGTGTATTAGCAAACTCACTATTTATAACATTAAATGACTTAACCTCACTCCACTCACTCCAGTTAAGGTTACTATCCCTGTGACGTAGTTTAACAAAATACTGTCCGTTTGGAATTTCGTTTTCAGCTATAGTAAGCTTAGTAATATCTACCCCTTCATTTATATTAGCAGTTGTATCTACCTGCGTACCTACAGGACCGAAAAGATTTTCGAAATCCCTGTAAACATCTTTCTCTATAATATCAAACTCAGGTGTTTTACCTATTAAGAATTGTGTAGAGTTTAAAGGTTCATCTGAAGCCGTAGCATACTCACTACTTTCAATTACAAGCGGAAGTTCAACATCTCCACCGTTAAAATCGTTTTCAATTGTTGGTGTATCCGGAGACTCTAAACCTAAGTAACGGTGAAACTCATCCATAAGCTCATTATCTTTCCATGTATACACACTACCTATAGAGTAAGCTTCCACATCAAAAGTACCGTTGTTCACATCGATATCAATTATCTGATAAATCCAGTTTGATATTGTTTTCTGCACATCTTCAAAATCCTCTTCAACAGCCATACCCCAATATTGATCCCAGGCCACACCACCTGATATGATTTGATAGGTTGGTGTATTTTTTAACTGCCCTCTGTGATACAGGTGATGGTGGGCACCTATATGTAAAATGTGTTTTGGCGATGTTACCAAAACCGGCATAACAGTATTACGTACCCAGGTAGATATATCACCCACATACTGTTCTGCCTGATAAGGCCTGTGACCAAGAGATATAATCCAGTCTACTGTATCGTCATCATTTGCCGCCTCAAGAACCTGAGTAACCCAGTTAAGCTGCTGTAAACCGGTATGCTCTGTATCTAAAGCTATAAAAAGAGTATTACCTACCTGGTTAGCATAATAATTTTCGGTACCTGAAGTAATTCCCTGGTAAGACATCTCATCCAGTATATAATGATCATAATACGCCTGCATACCCAGTGTACCATAAGTTTCATGATTACCTACAAGTGTTTGTATAGGCAGATAGCCCGATAATGCCTTATTCTTTTTAAAGTGTACATTTTCGTAATGATCCAGCGTACCGACATCTACCTGATCTCCTACCATAACGGTAAGTGCAATATTATCTGCCGGATCAGCATCTACACCCCATTTATCAGCTATCTTTCTTTTTGCTGCCGATACTAATGAGTCAAAACGGGGAACGTTTCTCATTTGATTATCTCCCAATACAAGGAAACGAAGATGTCCGTCTTCTGTAGCAGCCTCTCCAGGCATAGGAAGCGTTTTAAAAGAGTAAACCTCAGAAACCGCTTCTCCGGTTTTAACCCTATAGTAGTATTTTGTGTTTGAAGAAAGTCCTTCAATCTTAACAGTATGATAATAATAGTTATCCTGATACCCCGTATCATTAAAAATTTGATTCGTCCCGTTAACCGTATTAGTCAGGTTACTTTCTGCTGTTCCGTACTCAACTATTGATTCCGGATTTGATTCTGTTTTCCAGTTAACATAAATTGAGTTTGTGGTTGGTGCCTGTAAATAAGGATTTAACGTTTGCGCGTAACTACCTAAACTCAAAGCACAGAAAAAAATCATTAAGTAAATTCTGTTCATTGTTTATGATTTAAAGTTTTATGATGAATGATGCGCAAAATTATCCTTACTAATCACGATAGCGATTACAATAAGTTTAAGTATGGGTTAACAAAACTGCACCTCATAAACCTAAAAACTACAAAAACAAAAAAGCTACCTGTCTCCACAGATAGCTCCTTCAAACTAAACTAAAACTACTTAATCTACTATTACTTTTTTGTCCGCATCAAAAGTAGGATGTTGCTATGGTTTTTAAATTACATCATCTTTAAATTAGGGTTAAAGAAATGCGAAGAACGTTTTGTTAAAAAAATCTAAAAATTTAACTTTTTATAACACTTTTAACAATATTAACTTTAAATCAACACACAATCACTACAATTTAGCTTATTTTTTCCTACAAAAATTCTTAAAAATCTCTTAAAATTTTAAAATATATCCCAAAAAATTTGGAATAATAGTTTCAACATAAGAAATTTGGTTAACTAACTCAAATCTATTTCAATGAAGACAAAACTAAAGGGATTATTGACGCTCTTCTTTGCGTTGATAATGCAAATCTCATTTGCGCAGGAGAGGACAGTTTCTGGTACTGTCGTAGACCAGACAGGTTTTCCGCTTCCGGGTGTTAACGTTTTAATTAAGGGAACAACAAACGGAGTTCAAACGGACATCGATGGTAAGTATGAAATCAAAGTCAGTCCTGATCAGGTTCTGGTTTTTAGTTACATTGGGATGAAAGCACAGGAAATTCCTGCTTCATCAACCACAGTAAATGTAACTTTAGCAGACGACACTACCGAGCTGGATGCCGTAGTAATTACAGCGGTAGGTATTAAACGTGAAAAGGCATCGATTGGTGCCGCCACATCAACCATTAGATCTGAAGAGATCGAGAAAGGTGCACAGGGAGACATTGCTAACGCCATTAAAGGTAAAGTTGCCGGTGTTGTAATTTCCAATGCATCTACAGACCCGGGTGCCTCATCAGGGGTTATCATCAGGGGTATTAGTACACTTGGTGGTAGTAACCAGCCACTTTATGTTGTGGACGGTGTTCCAATTAATGATAACACAAACTTTTCAGACGACCTAAACGGAGGTTATGACTTTGGTCGTGGATCATCAGACATTAACCCTGATGACATTGAAAGTATGACAATACTTAAAGGTGCATCTGCAACAGCACTTTATGGTTCGCGTGCTGCAAATGGTGTTATCATGATTACAACTAAAAAAGGTAAAGCCGGAAAACTGGCTGTAGACTTCTCTACAACAACTTTCTTCACTTCAATTTTAAGAACCCCTAAATACCAGTCTACTTTCGGACAGGGATGGGATGGTGTTCACTATTTAGGTGAAAACGGTTCATGGGGTCCTCGCTTTGACGGAACTGTACGTACATGGGGTAATGTTGTGAACAACTCTCAACTTATCAAACCTTATGTATTCCAGGAAGACCAGCTTGAAAACTTTTTTGACATTGGAACTTCAACATTTACAACAACATCTGTTTCAGGTGGTAGCGGAGACAGCAGCGTAAGACTTTCTTACTCTAACCTGCAACAGGACGGTATATATCCTACAGATTCTGATTCTTTTGAAAGAAATACTATAGGTTTATCAGGTAGTTCAAAAATCAAAAACTTCACTTTAAGTGGTAATTTAAACTATGTTAATACAGGCGGTAGTGCTGTATCTACAGGACAAGGGGTTAATACATTCAATAACCTTATGCAGATTCCTACTGATATTCCAATCACAGAATTTGCAGATTACAACAACCCATTCCACAATGTATCTAACTACTACACCCCTTATGGTGTAACCAACCCATATTTTACTCTTAACGAAAACGGTAGTGACTATAACAAAGAAAGAGTATATGGTTCTATCGAACTTTCTTATGAAATAAACAAATGGTCTAGTGTATCTTATCGTTTTGGTTTAGACCAATACAGTGATAAACTAAGAATATGGACTGCTGAAGTTGATGCAGATCCAGGAAGCCCTAACGATGGCACATCTACAGAGCAACCGGGTACTTATGCAGAAGCTCACAATACTATTAAGCAGTTAAACCACGATATACTTTATAACCTAAATTTTGACTTAAGTGAAAAAGTAGGTTTAGCTTCAACTTTTGGTTTCAATGCTAACACAAGAGAAGGTAGTTCACTTGCGGCAAGTGTACCTACTCAGGATATACCGGGATTCTATTCGTTTGCTAATAGTGCTGATGTACCAACTATTACATCTACCAGAAACTCAAGAAAACTATATGGTCTATATAACTCAACAACAGTTTCATTTAACGATCAGTTATACTTCACAGCTAACTTAAGAAATGACTGGTACTCTACACTTCCAAAAGATCAAAGATCTGTATTTTACGGAGGTGCTAACATGAGCTGGTTATTTACTAACACTTTCCCGGAAATTAAAAATGTAGTTAATTACGGTAAGTTAAGAGTTGGTTATGGTGAAACAGGGGTTGATACAACCCCATACCAGGTACTATCAGTATATACTTTAGGTAGTATTGACAACCAAGGCTTTAGAAACTACAACTACCCTGTAAACGGAATTACAGGTTATGAAGTAGGTAACAGACTGGCAAACCCAGACTTAAGACCGGAAAGAAGAAAAGAGTTTGAAGTAGGTATTGAAGCTTCATTCTTTGATAACTTAATCTCGATTGATGCAACATACTATGATGCAAAAGTAGAAGACCAGATATTAAACCTTCCGTTAGCACCAAGTAGTGGTTATACAAACCAAACTGCAAACATTGGTACTATATCTAACAAAGGTTTTGAAGCTTTACTTACTTTAAACCTTATAAGAAGTAAAACTGATGGTTTTGAGTGGAGTACTTCGGTAAACTTTGCAACAAACAATGCAATACTAGAGGAGCTTGACCCACGTATCCAACAGGTAGACCTAGGTGGTTTAAGTACAACATCACTCATAGCAAGACCGGGAGAACCTATTGCTCTTATTATGGGTAGTGTTCCGGAAACAGATCCTGACGGAAACATAGTAGTTGATGCTAATGGTGTTCCAATTGCATCATCTGTGAAAGAAGTTTATGGTGACACTCAATATGACTACACTATGGGTATTGGAAATACCTTTAGATGGAAAGGCGTTACACTAGATTTTACATTTGATATTCGTCAGGGAGGTTTAATGTACTCCCGTACTGCAGATATCACACGATTTACAGGTAACTCTATAACAACAACATACAACGATCGTCAGCCATTTATCGTTCCTGGATCTGTTGTTAAAAATGTAGCTGATGACGGTAGCGTTTCTTACTCTCCTAACACAACTGCAGTTGATGTAGAGCACATGGATGATTATTACAGAGCTGATGCGCTTGCAAGAGCAACAGTAATAGACAAGTCGTTCATTAAATTAAGAGAGGTTGTTTTAAGCTACGATTTACCATCTGAATTATTAGGTGACGGATTTATTCAAAGATTACAGGTATCTGCCATTGGTCGTAACCTATTCTTATGGACACCTAGAAGCAATCAGTACATTGACCCTGAAGCTTCAACATTTGGTACAGACTTAGCTAGTCAGTTTGGTGAATTTAGCGCGAACCCTTCAACAAGAAGTATCGGTTTCAGCATTAAAGCAAACTTTTAAAAAAAATTATCATGAAAAATATATTTAAAATATTCTTACTATCATTTGCGATAGTCTTTACATCCTGTGAAGATGATTTGGATATAAATACTGATCCAAACTCACCTACGCAAATAACAAAAGGGCTGGCCCTTGCTTCTGCCGAGGCTTCCCTTGTAACTGTTCTGGGTGGTGAATTAACAAACTTAGGAGGTTTTTGGGCTCAGTACCACACACAATCCCCTAGTGCCAGCCAATATGAAGTTTTTGATCAATACAACTTAACAACATCATATGCCGACAGGCTTTGGACTGAATTGTATGCAGGATGCCTTAACGATCTTGAATTCGTTATTAACGAAGCTGAGCAGGATGGTGATACAGGAACTGTAGTTATCGCTACCTGTTTAAAAGCATATACATTTCAGCTACTTGTAGACTTATTTGACGGAGTTCCTTATACAGAAGCTCTACAGGGTATTAACAACATTACACCTGCTGTAACTTCGGGTGAAGATGTTTATACTGGTTTAATGGCCGAAATAGATGCTGCAGTAGCTGCATATGAGGCAAATCCAGTTAACGGAGGTGTTGGATCTCAGGATCAGATATACGGAGGTAATGTAGCAAGATGGGTACAGTTTGCAAATACATTAAAACTAAAAATGTATATTAGAATGGCTTACACATCAATGGCTAATGCAACTGCCGTTAATGCGTTAATCGCTGAAGATAACTTCATCACGGCTGATGCTGCCTTTACAAACTTCGGAGATTCTCAAAACCAGAGAAATCCTTTCTACGAAGTTCAGATTGACAGACTTGGTGATGTAAACAATGTGGCAAGTAATACACTACGTGATTTTTATGAAGCAAATGGTGACATAAGAATTCAGGCTGTTTACAGACCGTCGGGAACTAATCCATTAAACTTCCCCTCTATCTCTCAGGGAACCGGTAACGATTTTAACAACACAGCAGCTTCTTACGGAAGACCAAATATTTGGCCTAAAACTCCTGTCTTCCTAATGTCTATGGCAGAAAGCAACTTCCTTCAGGCAGAAGCTTTAATACGCTATGCTGCAGGAGCCGGAGCTCAGGCAAAATATGACAATGGTGTACTACAATCATTCCTTACTTATGCAAACTACTTTGAAAAGGATAATGATTTAACAGATGCTGATGAAAACCTTGAGCCAGTATTCTCTGTTGCTGATGCTACAGCTGCAGCTACAGCTCTTACAGGAGCAGGAGGTGCTTATGAGTATAACGCAACCGGTGACACAGAAACACTATTAAGACAAGTAATGATTCAAAAATGGGCTTCACTTCCTTATGTAAACAACATAGAAGCTTATATTGAAGCTACAAGAACTAAATTCCCTGAAGTAGTACCTGAGGGAACACAAGATTATAGCATGGGTAACAGAATACCGTCGGCTATATCAACTTTACCTAATGTACAAATACCAAGTATATTATTCTATCCGGACGATGAAGTAAACAGAAACCCGAACATAACTCAGCATAACAGCTTAACAGATAATGTTTGGTGGGATCAGAAAACTGAATAATTAAAAAACTGAAGTCATGAAAATTATATATAAAACATTAAAGACCGGTTTACTTTTATCCCTTGCTATGTTAGCATCGTGCGGATATGAAGACCCAGTCGAATCTAAAACAACCTTTTACCCTATAATTGAGGTTAATGGAGGTGAAGTTCTTTTAAACGTTGACGAATCATATACTGATCCGGGTGCTGTTGCAACAATTGACGGAGTAGAAGTACCTGTAGATATCCGATTTGTAGGCCGGTACAGAAACAATACATCTACAACGCTTGACACCAGTATTTCTGACATATACACTCAGGAATACTCTGCAACAAACGTAGATGGTTTTAGCGACTCTGCAACAAGACAGGTTATTGTAGCTAATACGGGAGACCTTGTAACAAGCATTGAAGGACTTTACACCTGTACGGTTTTCAGAAACGGATCTCAGCCATCTACTAATCCTGAAGACTATACTGACATTGAGTACATGTTAATATGGAAAAATGCTGATGGTAGTTACCAAATATCAGATTCTTTTGGAGGTTGGTATTTATTTGGTAGAGCTATTGATTTTTCAGAAACACCGGGAGGAGTTATTGTTGCAAACGATATCCCGTCTAACGACTTTAGTTTCCCAGGTACACAAACAAACAGATATTTTGGAGGTAGTTCTGAAATAACTGCTCTAACTGTTGATCCAGATACAAAAACACTTGTACTAACAACTGTTTGGAACGTTTCGGGCACAACATATACGTTTGAAAGTACACTTACACAAGTTCAATTTTAAAAAAGGTAATCCATGAAAAATATTAAAAGATTATTATTGCTTGTAGGGATTTTTGCCTTCTCTATCACTTCATGTGATGTAGACGGGTATGATGACTATGGCATGGAAACCACACCATCTGTAGCCATGAACGGCGAGTGGTGGATAGACATTATAGATGAAGCATCGGGCTCAGTATTGGCTCAACACATACTTCATAAAACATATGACACTAATGCCGGAGACGGTAGAATGTACATAGATGATAACCAAAATGGTTACTATATAAAAGGTACTGTAGCTGTAAATTTAAGCAACCTTACTTTTACCACCACTGATGAAGAAAATTTAGTGGACCCAGGAAGTACTTTTAATGTAACCGATGGTAAAGTACTTAAAAATGCTGCACACTCAGAATCTGGAGTGGTAACAGACAGTATTTACTTTAAAGGGGAGTTTAGTTATGATCCGGGTACAATAATCATCTTCGCAGGACACAAAAGAACCGGCTTTTTGGAAGATGAGTATTAAAAGAGAAACTTCGTCTCTTAAAACCACCCTGTTAAGGGTGGTTTTTTTATACCTTTGCAGCATGGAAAAAGAACATCAGATTTTTGGGATAAGGGCCATTATGGAAGCCATAAATGCCGGTAAGGAAGTTGATAAGGTTTTTATTCAAAAAGACGCTCAGGGAGACCTGATGCGTGAACTGATGAAAACCATCAAGAAAAACAGCGTTAATTTTAGCTATGTTCCGGTAGAAAAACTAAACAGGCTTACACACAACAATCATCAGGGAGCTGTGGCTACTATTGCACCTGTAAGCTTCCATAATTTAGAAACGCTTGTTGAAATTGTTTTAGAAAGTGGTAAAACTCCTCTTTTCCTTATACTGGATCAATTATCTGATGCCCGTAACTTTGGAGCCATTATCCGAACTGCCGAATGTACCGGAGTTGACGGCATTATTATCCAGAAACAGGGATCGGCACCAGTGAATGGTGATACGGTTAAAACATCAGCGGGAGCTGTTTTTAATGTACCTATATGTAAGGTTGAGCATATTAAGGATGCTATTTTTCACTTACAGGGCTCGGGCATTAAAACTATAGCTGCTACCGAGAAAACCGAAAGCACAATTTATGATGTAGCTTTTAACGAACCTGTTGCAATTATAATGGGATCTGAAGACAGAGGAATTAACCCTTCTGTTTTAAAAATAGTAGACGAAAAAGCCAAACTACCTATGTTTGGAACTATTTCATCGTTAAATGTATCGGTTGCCTGTGGCGCCTTTTTATATGAAGCAGTAAGGCAGCGACTTTAGTCTGCCTTTTCTTCTTCTATATCTCCTTCCCCCTTCTCTTCAGCTGGTTTAGGGATATAATTATAAACTATACGAAACACCGGCACATTGTGTGTATGTGATGCCGTAGTAAGATTACTTTGTGTAACGGGCTCGCCATGTGCATCAGTAAATTCTTCTTCCGGTTCAGGTTTAGGAGGATTTACAAAATTACCATTCTCATCAAAGCGTTTCATGAAGGGATCTTGGCTTGGATCAAAATCAGGCCTTTGCCAATCGTAAGTAATTTGTTTTTTATATTGTGGCGTAGAATAAATTCTTGAGAAAAGTATACCGGTAATAAGTCCGCCTAAATGCCCTTCCCATGATATCCCTTCTTCAATATCAGGAAACACATACCAAATCATACCTCCGTAAAACATCACAATTAAAAGTGAAAGAGCTACCAGCCTGTAATAGCCACTTTGCATTCCTTTAAAAAACATAAAGCTTACCAGTACATATATAAGTCCGCTTGCACCAATATGATAGGACTCCCTCCCTATTAACCAAGTAATAAAGCCAGACAGCAACACTCCATATACAAGAACCTGCAGTGCCTGCTTACGGTAAAAATACCTTAACCCGGCAATAAGCACCAGTAACGGAATAGAGTTATTATATAAGTGTTCAAGACTACCGTGCAGAAACGGACTAAACACTATCCCTCTCAAGCCCTTTAGTGTACGTGGATAAATACCAAATTCGGTTAAATGAAGGTGAAACTTTCCGTCAGCCCAAAACACTATCCATAGCAGTAATACAAAGTAAAGCGGCCATGCCAGTACAGAAGGTGAAAATTTAAATTGGTTATCGGTCATAAATAGTGTGTTAAGCTTTTTGTAAACACACAATAATTTAACCAATTTTGTCTTAGTGCAATTTTGTCATAAATCAGTAATTTTACACCATGGAAGCACCTTTAGCAGAACGCATACGCCCTACACAATTATCTGAGTATATAAGTCAGCAGCATTTAGTTGGTCCAAACGGATCGTTAACCCATCAAATTGCACGCGGAGTAATCCCATCATTAATATTATGGGGTCCTCCGGGAACGGGTAAAACTACGCTGGCACAAATTATGGCCGAAGAGTCTAAAAGACCGTTTTATGTACTGAGTGCTATTAATTCGGGCGTCAAGGAAGTGCGTGATGTTATTGAAAAAGCCAAACAAAGCGGCGGACTTTTCACTTCTAAAAACCCTATCCTTTTTATTGATGAGATTCATCGTTTTAGTAAATCGCAGCAGGATTCACTGTTAGCTGCTGTAGAAAAAGGATGGGTAACATTGATAGGTGCAACTACCGAAAACCCGAGTTTTGAGGTTATACCCGCATTATTGTCAAGATGTCAGGTATATGTACTTAATGCTTTTTCTAAAGAAGATTTAGAGGCTTTATTGCACCGAGCTATGGAAGCCGACGAAATACTGAAACAGAAAAAAATAGACCTTAGGGAAACCGAAGCTTTACTACGCCTTTCGGGCGGTGACGGAAGAAAACTCCTAAACACATTTGAGTTAGTTATTAATGCATCTGAAGGAGATGACATTATAATAACCAATGATAGGGTTATGCATCTTGCTCAAAAAAACACAGTGATGTATGACAAAACCGGAGAACAGCATTATGATATTGTCTCGGCTTTCATTAAGTCGATTAGAGGGAGTGATCCTAATGGTGCTGTTTACTGGTTAGCCAGAATGATTGAAGGCGGAGAGGATTTAAAATTTATTGCCCGACGAATGCTTATCTCGGCATCTGAAGATATTGGCAATGCCAACCCTACTGCCCTTATTATGGCTAATAACACTTTTCAGGCCGTTTCGACTATTGGATATCCGGAATCAAGAATTATATTAAGCCAGTGTGCTGTTTACCTTGCTACTTCGCCAAAAAGTAATGCCTCATATATGGCTATTGGCAAAGCACAGCAGGTAGTAAAACAAACAGGTGATTTACCTGTACCGTTCCACTTGCGCAATGCTCCTACCAAATTAATGAAGGAACTGGGCTATGGTGAAGAGTATAAGTACGCACACGATTACAACAACAACTTTGTTGATCAGGAGTTTTTACCCGATGATATAAAAGGCACTGCCTTTTATGAACCCGGAAATAACAGTCGTGAAAATGCCACCCGTGATTTTCTTAAAAACAGGTGGAGAGACAAGTATAATTATTAATATTAAAACTTAATATTAAGCTCTTGGGTTACAGGCTCATCATTTAAGTAATATTCAAAAATCCATTTTTCATCTTTTTTGAATACAACTCCTGTTACATCCTCCATCTTAGCACTATAAGAATCGGGCTGAGAAGTTTTATACATTTTCAGCACGGTTTTTTCGGTCTTATCAAGCAGCTCATAACCGTATGAAGTAGGTTTAGCGTACAATTGATTATCTCTTTTTTTAACCGAAGTACCGTCTTCTTTAGAACTGGCAACAAGAGGTGTTGCATTTTCTCCTTTATATTGATAATACAAAGCATTAAATGACTGAGAAGCTTCTCTTAAAGCGGCATAATATGCTTTTCTTAATTCTTTTTCTTTACTTATACCTTCGTCTGATTTGAATACTTCCTGATCCACACAGTTTTTTATTACAATGGTAATACCTGTAGATAGAAACTTAGAATTTGCAATCAAATCTGCATACAATACCTTACAACGGTCCATTTTCGCTTCAAAAGGAAGTTCCTCACCGGCAAAATAAACTTCAAACCCTTTTTTCTCAAACATCATTTTAGTGATAGTATTAAGGTTGTACTCATCTTTCTTTGTAAGGAAGTCAAAGATTTGAGGAATAACAACATATTTATAATCACTAACATCTGTGCTTTGTGCTTTAATCGATGAAGCAAAAATTAATAAAGCAAGAAGGATAAGTTTTTTCATAATTAGAGAAAGTTTTTTAACTCCAGCAGGTGATTGATTTGGGATATCCCTTCTTTTACCGCCAGTTTGTTTTCATTAAAATAAATAGCGTCCAGTCCGCAATTTAAAGCGCCCTGTACATCGGCCTCAATACAATCACCTACCATAACACCGTGAGGCTTTTCTATATTAGCTGCTTTTAAAGCATATTCAAAAATCCTGGCATCGGGTTTTTTATACCCTGCATGTTCAGAATTTGTTACTGTTTCAAAATAATGATGAATTTCAGAATTTTTAAGTTTACCTACCTCCTGTACCCCATTGGTTATTATATGAAGGCTATATTTAGGACTTAAATACTCCAGTATTTCTACCGCACCATCGTGTAAATGATTAAAGGTAGGCAGCAGTTCTATATAATCTTCCCACAGTGTATTGATAAGTTCATCATCAATACTGTACTCCACAGCATCAAAAGTTTCCTTTAGTCTTTTATACCTTAGTTCCTGCTGACCGATATGACCATCACGAAACATTTTCCAGTATTTAAGATTAATGGGAATATATAATTTTATAAACTCAGGAATATTTACTCCTACCTCATGCTTTTGCAATATGGCTTCAAAAGTAAGGGCTGAGTTTTTCTCGAAATCCCACAAGGTATGGTCAAGATCAAAAAAAACAGCTTTCTTTTCAGGAAGTTTCATAAACTGATTATTGTTTTACTATAACGGCATTTTCAATATGATAAATCCAGTCGTCCACATCACTGTCATTGTACCTGAAAGTTCCCTGTAATGTTACATACTGGTCGGTTTTCAGTCTCATATTTGGATCCTTGAATTTGATCCCCATAATGGTTTCAGGTCCCGCCTGACCACAAAAGAAACAAGAAGCAAAAACGTTTTTACTAAGCGCATACGTTTTGTTGTCTATAGGTATAATAAAACCACTCATCACTATAGTCTTTTTGCTTTTTGCTTTTAGTGTTGAATTCACTACCGGAAACATTACCCCCTCAGGATAATCATCACTCGCCTTTTTTACATATTTTATTTCACCCAAAAGTTTCCACGATAGTGTATCTGCAAAAACCTCTATATTGTCTTTAACCGTTGATTGCTTTATAAAACCCGAAGCGTTTACAGATGGTGTACGCATAGACATCAACATTAACCCCGAGAACATAATAACTGCTACTACTAAATAATTTTTACGCATTTGCCAGTGTTTTAGAAATATTTAAACCATAAGCCTTAACCGCAGGTATAACCGCTGCTAAAACCCCTACAAAGATAGTGAGCAGGAATAAATATCCTTCTTTTTCCCACACAAACTCTAAGGGATTAAACGAAATTTTAAATTCGCTTTCAGACGAACCCGAAATAAGGCTTAATGCCAATCGTCCAACAATCGTTCCAAAAATATATCCGGTAACACAAAGTAAAAGACTTTCTATAAGCACCAGCATTAATAACTGAAGCCTGCTTGCCCCGTTAACACGTAATAAAGCAAACTCATACTTTCTCTCTTTAAGCGTATTGAACAAAGCAATAAAGATACTGATACCCGATATAAGCATAATGCCGTAAGCCAGATACTGCAAAGCATCTAACCCGATACCAAATAGTGTAAACAACCTGTTTATCTCTATAGCCGGAAGTGCTCCCTGCATTTTTGTATTTTGAGGTATTAGCCTTGGCCAGGTAACAATAGCCATTTTACTTTTAAACTTAAGAAGTACAGCCGTAATCTCTTTTCCTTCTTCGCTTACCGGAACATCTACATGATCGTGATCGTGAGCTTCTTCAGCGTGATGGTCGTGATCATGGTCATCGTCGTGGTGATGGGCCTCTTCTGCCACAGCATGTTCCTCATGATCATGCATCTCTTCGGTTGCTTCGTGGTCATGATGGTCATGATCGTGGTCGTCATGATTATGTGCCTCTGCAGTTCCTTCTTCATCATGATTGTGTTCGTGCTCATGATCGTGCATAGCCCAAACACTAGGTATATTACATAGTATTAAATTATCTACTACCTTACCTGTGTGTGAAGCAATACCGGTTACTACATAGGCGTGATCATCATGTACTTCACCCTCTTCTGAATCTCCGTGAGAACCAAAGAACTTATCACCAACCTTAATATCCATTTTTTGTGCCACAGCACTACCTACAACCACATCAAAGTTATGCTCAAATACTTTCCCTTCGCTTAACTCTGCTCCATACTTTGTAAGATATTCGGGAGTTGTTCCCACGATCCTGAAGCCATGGTAATTATCACCAAAGGCTAATGGTATAGCTGTTTCCACAAAGCGGTGATTCATCCATTGTTTAGCTTCGGCATAATCAATATTACCGGTAGGTGCATCTACCTGATAAACCGATGACAGTATAAGCTGCAACGGGCTACCCTGAGCACCAAGTACCATATCAATACCGTCTATATTATCGTTGAATTTTTTTTCAAACTGATCCTGCAGTAATATAAGCAGGGTAATTATAGCCACACTCGCCGTTAATAATATTATACTTAGTATAGTATTAAGCGGTTTGAACCATATATTTTTCCAGGCAATTTTAGTAATCATGATAAAGTGATTTGATTAGGGAAACGGTCTTTTAACCTCTGGTCGTGAGTAACTATTACCAAAGCAGTTCCAAATTGTTTTGCCAGCCCCGAAAGCATATCAGCTACCTTATAGGCGTTTTCGTCATCCAGACTTGAAGTAGGCTCGTCTGCAAGGAGTAACTTAGGCTCATTGATTAGCGCACGGGCTATTGACACCCTTTGTTGCTGACCTATACTTAACTGTGATGGCAGTTTATGCAAGTGATCTTTAAGATCTAACTGTTCCAAAAGCTGTTTTGCCTTTTCGGTCGCCTGATGACCTGTTGCCAGCCATGATGCCAGCACCACATTTTCCAGTACACTTAGTGACGCCACAAAGTACGCCTGCTGTAATACCAGCCCTATATTTTTACCGCGAAAATGGTCCAGTTTCCTGTCTGAAAGAGACGACAGACTTGTTTCATCTATAAGCACATCTCCTGATTCCGGCTTTAGTAAGCCTCCAAGAATATGCAGCAATGTAGTTTTACCTTTTCCCGACCCTCCTGTTATTAACAAACTGTCTCCCTTTGAGGCTACTATATTGGGAAACTGAAAAGAGGTGCCTTTACCATAGGAAAAGTGAATATCTTTTGTAGTAATCATCATTCTTTATTTAGACGCCCTGCAAGTTAGCGAAAATAGGGCGATAATAAAACGGCATTAACCTAACATTTAATGGATTTCTCCGCATTATTATAAAAAACCTTCATCAGCAAAACTGAGATAGGCTTTCTCGGTTACTATAACATGATCCAGGATATTTACACTAAGGCTTTGCCCTGCCTGCTGCATTTGTTTAGTTATCTGCCTGTCGGGTTCACTGGCCTGTAATGCTCCCGAAGGATGATTGTGTACCAATATCATCCCTGTAGCATTATGCTCTAATGCCAGTTTAAATGCCAAACGCACGTCTACAATAGTACCGGTTATACCACCTTTACTAAGCTGGGATTTATAAATTACCTTATTGGAATTATTAAGGTACAGGATCCAAAACTCCTCATGTGGCAATTCCCCTATAAGTGGCTGCATGATTTCGTAAACCGCTTTACTTGAAGTTATCTTTTTCAGGTCTACAGTATCTTCCTCCCTTCTCCTTCGTCCTAGCTCGGCAGCGGCAGCAATGGTGACCGCTTTTGCTTCTCCAATCCCCTTAAAGGTCATTAATTGTTTTACTGAGAGTTTACCGAGTGCGTTAAGATTATTATCGACACTTTTTAAGATACGTTTACTTAGCTCAACAGCACTTTCATTGCGGCTGCCCGACCCGATAAGTATAGCTATGAGTTCGGCATCACTAAGAGCTGTTTTGCCTTTAAGTATTAGTTTTTCACGTGGTTTGTCGTCTTCTGCCCAATATTTTATTGAAAAGCTTCCTGTGGTTTCTTCCATTTTATTAAAGTAAGGTTTGCGAATTTAATTAAAAACCGCATACTATTTTATAAAAATATTACGTTAACCTACTAAACACCTTATTAATGAAGCAACTTTTACTATTATTCCTTATCGGTTCCATTTTTAAGGCAGATGTAGAAAAAGACTTCTACGAACGCCTTTCGGATGCTGCAATTACTCTTACTGAAGATCATGTAAGATATGACCCTTCTTATGTAAAAATCAAATATCCTAACGGCGATGTCCCTGCACACACCGGTGTATGTACTGATGTGGTAATACGCGCTTACCGCAAATTAGGCATTGATTTGCAAAAGGAAGTACACGAGGACATGAAGGCAAACTTCTCGAAATACCCTAAGTCATGGGGTTTAAAATCTACCGACACTAATATTGATCATCGCAGAGTACCTAACCTACAAACTTTTTTTACCCGTAAAGGAGAAAAACTAACAGTAACAAAAAAGGGAAGTGATTACAAACCGGGCGACCTTGTTACCTGGATGTTAAACGGTAAAGTACCTCACATTGGGATCGTAGTAAACAAAAAAGGAAAATCAGGCAATTATATGATTGTACACAATATAGGCAGCGGACAAGTTTTAGAAGACTGCCTCTTTGACTATTCTGTAAGCGGGCACTACCGGTACAAAAAAGAGGGACTTTAAGTCCCTCTTTTTTTATAGTAATGTTTTCACATCGTCAAAATTAAGTCCGCCATAGTTACCGCTACTCATAAGTAGCAATGCTACGCCTTCGGTATCATATTTTAAGTGGAATAAATACTCCTTAAAAGCCTCTGGATTAGTATAAATAATCAGGTCTTCCCTGTTAAAAGCTTTCGCTATCTGCTCATAGGTAACCGCTTCAAGCTGTTTTATTTTTACCGCTTCAGGCGAGTAGAACACTACAGCCACATCGGCCTTATCTAAAGCACCTTCATACTCTTTTAAAAACTCGGCATTAAGACTGCTGTAAGTATGCAGCTCAAGGCAGGCAATAAGTTTCCTGTCAGGGTATTGATCTTTAACTGCTTTTGTAGTGGCAGCTACTTTACTTGGCGAATGGGCAAAATCTTTATAAGCAACATTTTTACCGTTCTCGGCTATTTTCTCCAGTCGTTTACTTGCCCCTTTAAAAGTAGCTATAGCCTCATAAAAATCGGCTTCATCTACTCCCATATTCTGGCATATCCACTTAGCGCCGGCAAGATTGTTTAGGTTGTGCTCTCCAAACACCTCAATAGGCATAGCACCTTCGGGAGTTTCAAGATATGTCACACCATCTTCTACCGAATAATCCGGAGTATGGTATGGCAGTTTACGTATTGGGTTTGAAGCAGCTTCGGCTACACGCTTAACTTCCGGGTCGTTTTCATTATAAACCAGTATACCACCGTTTGTAATTTTTTCAATAAAAATTTCAAACTGCTCTACATAGTTCTCATAGGTTGGAAACACATTAATATGATCCCAGGCAATTCCGCTTATAAGTGCAATATTAGGCTGGTACAGGTGAAACTTGGGTCTCCTGTCTATAGGTGACGAAAGGTATTCATCACCTTCCAGTACTATAAAATCGTTTTCTTCGGTTAAATGCACCATTGTATCAAAACCTTCCAGTTGAGCCCCTACCATATAATCTACCTCTATATCATGGTAGTTCATTACATGAAGAATCATACTGGTTATGGTAGTTTTTCCATGAGAACCACCTATAACAACACGGGTTTTATTTTTTGACTGCTCATATAAAAACTCAGGATACGAATATATTTTAAGTCCCAGTTCCTGTGCTTTTAACAACTCAGGATTATCCGCTTTTGCATGCATCCCTAAAATTACGGCATCAATATCGGCTGTAAGTTTTTCAGGGAACCATCCCATTTGCTGAGGCAAAAGCCCTTTGTTTTCAAGCCTTGTACGCGATGGTTCAAAAATGGCATCATCGCTACCGGTAACCACATATCCTTTTTCGTGAAGTGCCAGTGCAAGGTTATGCATGGCGCTCCCTCCTATTGCTATAAAATGTGTACGCATTTAATTTTAGATTATTTTTTTACATAAGCTTCCCAACCTTAAAGGGAAAATAATACTCCATAGTATTAAATACCAAAAGTAATAAAATCATAGCACAACAACAGCCAACCGCATTAAACAAAAATGCGGTAGATTGGCTATAAAAACCTCCCAACCATGAAAAAAGCCTTACTCCTACTCACATTATTAATAAGTTTTACCATACATGCACAGCATTATAATTATAAATGGGAAAAAGTAATTAACTACGAACTTGACGGAAAAATAAAATCGGCCGATGCTGAAACAGACAAAATTCTTGAACTTGCCCGAAAAGAACACAACGAACCGCAAATAATAAAAGCCTTCTTTTTCAAAGCCAGATATATCCAAAAACTAGAAGAAAATGCTCAAATGAAGATTTTCAAACTTTTAAAACAGGAAAAGAAAAAAGCGAGTATACCAGGTAAGGCTTTAATCGAATACCTATATGCCAGTGCATTAAACGATTATTACCAGCGCTTTAAATATGAAATAAACAGCACTACTTATGTTGAAAATGCTACACCCGAAAACATAATGGAATGGAGCAGTACAAACTATAGTGAAGAAATAGAAAAAGCCTATATAAAAAGTATTGAAAACAGAGAGGCGCTGTATAAAATACCTTTAAGTGACTATGATGCCATTGTACATCTTAACCCCATACTAACAAAAACCAGCCGTTCGTTATACGATTTTCTTTTTGAGCAATATATAAACCAGTTAAATATTGATTTATACTCCAGAAAAACAAACTTAGTATTTGAAAAGAGTGAAACTTTTCGAAATGCAGATTTCTCAGATTACCCAAAAAACAGCAAAGCTTTTGGTTTATTTCAGGATATTGAAAAATTTTATCACGATAAAAGAGACACTTTAAACCTACAACGAGCCATTTTAAGAAGACTTACTTTTTTTAATAAAAACTACACTTATAACAAACCTGAAAATCAGGAAGAGGTATACCTTAACACACTTACAGAAGCCTGCAATAACTGGAAACAATCTCCTTTTACATTTGAAGCAAAACTTAAAATGGCACGGCTATACCTTACTATAGCAAAAAAAGATTACCACCCTGAATACCGTGGAAAGGCTATTGAAATTTGCGACGAAATAATAACCAATTACAGAATAAACCATGTTGCAGATGATGCGGCATTGCTTAAAAACTCTATTAGCGATAAATATTGCAGCATTGAAACAGAAAAATACATTATACCTAATAAGCCTTTTTTAGCTAAAGTAAACTTTAGAAATTTTGACTCTCTATATGTAAAACTTTACAAAGTAAATGCCGGTTTTAAAATAGACACTACAAAAGAAATTACCCCTACCATACTAAAATATGACATACCTAAAAGGGCTCCATATTTTGAATATAATACAGAAATCATATTACCTCCCTTACAGGCAGGCTATTACCTAATGGACATTTCTCCTACAAAAACCAATGAAAACTATTCTGAACCAGCAAAAATTATAGTGACAGATCTTACCTCTGTAGAACAAAATGAAGAAGATTATACTTACTACAGAATTCTTAACAGGGAAAGTGGCGAGCCAGTTAAAAATGTAAAAATTATATATGCCGAAAAAAAATATGTTACTAACAATGAGGGACTGGCAATTGTACAAAATCCAAAACATAAGCATAATCAAAAAAGTAGTAAAAAATACGAAACTCCACTCATATACAACAAGAAAGACACCCTAAACAGTACTACTTCGGTTCATTACTACTATCCGAAAAAAAACAAAAAGAAAGAGAAGCAGGAAATAAATGTCTCTGGTAAAGTATTTACCGACAGGGCCATATACAGACCCGGGCAAACCATATATTTTAAAGGCATAATAAACCAAGAGGTTAATTCTATTTACAGCGCAGTCCCAAACATTTATGTTAGTGTATACATATATGATGATGAAAATAACGAACTAAAAATTTTACGCCTTAAAACAAACGAATTCGGATCATTTTCAGGAGAATTTCAAATTCCAAAAAACGCAATGACCGGAGAGTTTGAAATAGAAATTGATGAAGACGAAGATTATGAACTAGATGAGGCATATAATAAAAGAAAAGGTGAACATCCTTTTTGGGATAATGAAAACGTAAACTTTGATTATTTCTCAAAAAGGGTTCAGGTTGAAGAATATAAAAGACCAACCTTTGAAATTGAGTTTGACACAATTAAAGAAGCTATTATTATAAATAAACCGGCAATTGTAACCGGAAAAGCTACAGCATTAAGCGGAGCAAATTTAACTGAAGCAAGAGTAAAATATGTAATAGACAGACCTAGACACTACTCAGAATCAGGAATAAGTGGTTCTTTTACCCCTATAAAGGGGGAAACCACAACAGATAAAAACGGAAAATTTTCAATACCCTTTACTCCCGAAGCTATAGAAGGGTCGGACGAAAACAAACTACCCGTATTTAGCTATGAAATAAACATTGAAGTAACAGATATTAATGGTGAAACACAGGAAAAAGAACTCCAGATAAAAACCGGTTATCATGATTTGGAATTAAACTATTATATACCTTATGATCTTACAGAAGAACATAAAGACGGAATTTTAGTTAAATCGAATAACCTTAATGATTATCCTATACCTGCTGTTGCCGAAATAACAATCTATAAATTATCTTGTAACAAACAATCAATAAAAAAGAAAAGACCATGGTATGAGCCGGAGATACAGAGTATAAGCCAGGAAGAATTTGAAAAGAATTTCCCTTATATCCCATATAAAAGCAGAGAAGAGTCCCAGTCTCCGGAGAGGGAAAGAGTAATATTATCTCAAAAAGTACAACTAAAAGATGGTTCCTTCAGGCTTAGCCCAAACCTTAAAGAATGGGATACTGGGAAATATGAAATTGTTATCTCGGCTACCGATACAACAAACCACATTATTGAAGAGAAAAGAACTTTCACTTTTGAAAATAAAGAAAAACAGCCTAGTGAATACATATTCAGATATAAAGAGCTTAACACAAATTACATGACCGACGGATATGTAGAACTGGAACTGGCATCTAAACTTGAAAATCTTTATGTAGCTGTAGAAGCATATGAAAACGGTAATCGCAGTTATGATAAAATAACTCACTTACAAAATAACAAAACTAATATTAAAGTACCGTTATCTCCTAAGACTGAAAATGTTCAAATAAAGTTTTATTACGTATGGCAAAATGATTTTTTCACTGAAAAAGAAGAATATAATTTCAGGAAAACAAGTAATTCATATCTTAAAATAACGTCTTCTACCCTTCGTAGCAACCTAACACCGGGAAATAACGAAACATGGTCGTTTAGTATAAAAGGAACTGAAAAAGAGAAATTTGAAGTACTGGCATCTATGTATGACACTTCACTTGATCAATTCACTTATGATTCATGGACAGACTGGCCTTATTTAAAAGAAAACAATTACAAATACTACAGTACACCTTATTTACAAACCACTACAGGAGGCAAGTCCAGCTCACGTGGTTTTGATACTTACACATACACCGAAGTACCTTTTTCAACATCTCCCGATAAAATAAACAGTTACGGATTTAACATTAATCACAGTTGGTTTATTTATAAAGATGCTGCTAAAACCAACGGAAACAAAAATTTAAATGAAAAGACAATAAAAATAACAGGAATTGTTAGTGATGAGGCGGGGCCTTTACCAACAGCAAATGTACATGTAAAAGGAACCCAAATAGCCACACAAACTAATTTAGACGGAGAGTTTACAATTGAAGCAGCTTTAGGATCTGTTCTCCAATTTAGCTTTGTAGGATATGAAAGGCAGGAAGTTGCTGTAGGGAGCCAGTACATATATAATATTCTTCTAAAAGAAGAAATGTTTCTTCGTGAAATAGTAAAAGATGTTTACAGAAGTACAACTACACAAAATTCGGCAATGGCAGTTGCAGGCATAACTGCCGAAGCAATTGCAGACAGGGCAAATGCATCTGCACTAAGAACCTTACAGGGACAGGTTACCGGGGTATCAATAGTTACCGATTCCCTATCGGGAGGTGACAGTACTATAACACTTAGAGGTGCAGGCACTATAGACGGTAATATCGCGCCTCTATTTATAATAGATGGTGTACCTATTGATGAAGATAGTTTTAGAAGTATTAATCAAAACCAAATAGCTAATGTGCAAGTATTAAAAGATGCCGCTGCAACTTCAATTTACGGAAACCGTGGCGCTAATGGGGTAATAGTTATTTCAACTTATGACGGTATTGAAAAGCAAAAAGAAGAACTGAAAAAGGTAGAAACCCGAAAAAACCTAAATGAAACAGCTTTCTTTTATCCTCATTTAACAACAAATAAAAATGGTGACCTTACCTTTAGCTTCACTTCCCCTGAAGCATTAACCGAGTGGAGACTTCGCCTGTTTGCCCATAGCAGGCAAATGGATTCGGGCTATTTGGAACATTTGGCAATTACTCAAAAGGATTTGATGATCGTGCCAAATATGCCTCGCTTTCTGAGGGAAACCGATACTATCGTAATTAGTGCTAAGGTAAGAAACATGACTACTGTACCTAAAACAGGAAATGCCATGCTTATACTATACAATGCTATGAACATGCAACCAATAGACAGTATTGCCTCAAACAGTAACAATACCAAACCTTTTACAGTTACAGGCAAAGATAATACTGTTGTAAACTGGACAATTACTGTGCCCCGCGGCATTGAAGGCATACAGTATAAAATGATTGCCAAAGCCGACGATTATACTGATGGTGTAGAAAGTTTACTTCCCGTTCTAACTAACAGGACACTTGTAACCGAAAGTATACCTATATGGGTTAAACCGAATGAAACAAAACAGTATACATTAAAGCATTTAAAAAACAACACGTCGTCCACACTTAAAAATCATAAAGTGGTTTTTGAATACACTTCAAATCCGGCATGGATAGCATTACAGTCATTACCATACCTTATGGAGTTTGAACACGAATGTTCTGAACAGCTTTTTTCAAGGATCTATGCTAATGCAATTGCGGCTTCGGTATTAAAAAGTAACCCTAAAATTAAAGAAGTTTTTGATACTTGGAAAAAAGAAGGAAAACCATCTAAGCTTGAACAGAACGAAGAGCTTAAATCAATTATACTGGCAGAAACTCCATGGCTACTGGATGCTCAAACCGAACAGGAAAAGAAAAACAGAATGGCTCTCCTTTTTGAATTTGATAAAATGGAAAATGGTATAAAAGCCAACCTTGCAATACTGGAAGACCGACAGGAAAACGGTGCTTTCCCATGGTTTTCTGGAGGCAGAACTGACGAGTATATTACCCGACATATACTTGCCGGACTGGGTCATTTGTTAAAATTAAAAATAACCGACACTACAAACCTTTCCATTAAAGGTATTACCAAAAGAGGAGTTGAGCACATTGATGACCATTTTATTAGAACCGATAATGAGAGAACAAAAAACAATAAAAAATTAGTTTTAACCACCCCCTATTCATCACTCCATTATTTATACACAAGAAGCTTTTATACAGAACAATACCCTGTAAAAGACAGCCTTAAAGCAAGGATAGACAAATATTTAAACATTATTAAAACCAACTGGCTTGACTACCCTCTATATGAAAAGGGAATGGCTGCCTTAACACTCAACAGGTTTGGCGACACCATCACCGCAAAAAAAATAACCGAAAGCCTTAGGGAAACTTCTTCCAATAATACCGAATGGGGTATGTACTGGATAGAAAACAAGGCTGGGTGGTACTGGTATAAATCACCTATTGAGACGCAGGCGCTTTTAATTGAGGCAATAATTGAAATTGATAATGATGTGGAGTCGGCAGATGCAATGAAGGTATGGCTTATAAAAAATAAACAAAACAAACACTGGTCAACCACCAAAGCTACTACCGAAGCCGTTTATGCCTTATTAATACAGGGAACTGACTGGTTATCGGTTAAAGAAAACACTACCATAAAATGTGGAGACAACATTTCATTGAACAACAAACTGGCTGAAACAAAAAAAGAAGCTGAAACCGGATATGTAAAACTGGAGTGGGACAACTCTGAAGTTTCTAAAGAGCTATCAGAATTCAGTATAGAAAACAAAAGTAAAGTACCGGGATACGGAGGGTTATTCTGGCAGTACTTTGAAGATCTTGATAAAATACAGGATGCTCAAAAAGGATTAATGAATATCACTAAAGAACTTTACCTGAAAATTAAAAACGGAAGTGAAGCATCCTTAAATAAAATTACAACTAACTCACCTTTAAAAATTGGCGACCTTGTTACTGTAAGAATTGTATTGAACATAACCGAAGACATGGAATATGTTCATCTTAAAGACATGAGAGCTTCGGGTTTTGAACCTATGGATGTTTTTTCGGGCAATAAGTATACAGCAAACACAAGGTACTATATGACAACCAGAGATGCCGCTACAAACTTCTTTTTTGACAGGCTGAACAAAGGAACTTATGTACTGGAATATGATGTAAGAGTAAATAATGCCGGAACATTCTCTAATGGTATATCAACCATACAAAGCATGTATGCCCCAGAGTTTTCGGGACATACAAAAGGTATAACAATAAAAACCACACCTTAACCTTAATCCAAATAAGGGCAAACAAAAACGCCTCCCATATGGGAGGCGTTTTTTATTTGAACAAATAATAATTAAATTATTCTACAATAGTCATTTCGTCTACAATGTGCTTAGCTCCAGAGAACTTGTCGATTACCCAAAGTACATAACGAATATCTACGTTAATAGTTCTTTGAAGTTCTTTATCAAATATTACGTCACCAGCCATTGCCTCAATGTTACCATCAAAAGCAAGACCAATAAGCTCGCCTTTACCGTTTAATACAGGAGAACCAGAGTTACCACCTGTAATATCGTTATCAGTAAGGAAGTTTACCGGCATATAACCTGCTTTATCAGCATAACGACCAAAGTCTTTAGCCTCATACATTTCAATAAGTTTTTTAGGCAGGTCAAATTCAGGATCGTTTGGCTTGTATTTAGCCACTTCGCCTTTCATTGTAGTGTAGTAATTTTTAGCAGCATCATTACGACTGTCTTTAGGAAGAGTTCTTACTTTACCATAAGTTAAACGTAATGTACTGTTAGCATCCGGATAGTATTTTACTTTCGGGTTAGCCTCTCTCATACCCTGTACCATTAAACGGAAAGATTTAGAATAACTGTCCTGAAGAGCAGTAATATCATCCGGCACAGCTCTGTACTGAGTTAGGATATCGTTAGAAAGTAAGAATAGAGGATCATTTTGAAGTGCCTCAGCATTTGGATTTTTAAGGAACTCCTCAACGCTTTCTTTAGATTTGAATATACTGTTCTCAAATGCATTGTTTACATAAGCAGTATAATCAAAGTTGTTTTCTTTACCTAACTGAGCTACAAGCGGAGCAATATCATATCCTGTAGATTTTGTAGCATATAAATGAAGCTGAGCAGCAAGCACATCTTTTTCAAGAGGCATGTATAATGTTTTATACTCTTCTGCAACAAACTCTTCTATTCTTGGCAGTACCTGAGCTCTTTGAGCTTCACCTGCCGATGCATACTGCATAAGTGCACCACCTACTCTGTATGGCAATACAGCAAAAGTACTTGTTCTTAAAAGTCCGATAAGGTAATTGTCCTGACGTGCTTTTTCGTTTGTCTTAGCATAGTATGCGTTTATGTTAGCGATAACATCACCATAATTATCTTTATTTGCTTTTTTGTTAGCCCATTTATTGAACTTAGCCTCTCCTTTAGCTTTAGTTTCGGCTGTTTTATGTTTTGTAAGGGCATCAATCATACCCTGACGGTTTTTCCAGTAGTTAGCTACCTGAGCATATTTTGAAGCATAGTCAAGACGAACTGCATCGCTTTGATCCATGTAAACCTTCATTCTGTCCATACCCAGTTTAGACGACTCTACCCATGCAGGATAAGCATATTTTACATTTTGCTCAATACCGGCAGCCGGCATCCAACGGTTAGTACGACCAGGGTAACCTAATATCATAGCAAAATCATCTTCCTGAACACCATTAAGGCTTACAGGTAAATAATGCTTAGGAGTTAAAGGCACGTTGTTTGGAGAATATTCTGCCGGGTTACCGTTTGCATCAGCATAAATACGGAACATAGAGAAATCACCTGTATGACGTGGCCACTCCCAGTTATCTGTATCACCACCAAATTTACCAATGCTCTCCGGTGGAGTACCTACAAGACGAACGTCGTTATAGTCCTGGTAAACAAAGTAGTAGTACTCATTACCTTCAAAGAAAGAACGAACAGAAACAACATATTTTCCGCCTTCGCTGTTTTCTTTTTCAATTAGAGCACTTTCCTGCTGAATCGCTTTTTGTCTCTCTTCTTCAGTCATACTGTCGTTAACTTTAGAAAGGATTCTTTTTGAAACATCGTCCATTCTTACAAAGAAACGAACAGAAAGGCTTTTTGGCTTAAGCTCATCACCTCTTGTTGGTGCCCAGTAACCATCTCTCAGGTAGTTTGCCTCAGGAGTTGAAAGCTCGGCAATAGCTTCATAACCGCAGTGGTGGTTTGTTAAAACCAAACCTTCTTTAGAGATAACCTCTGCAGTACATCCGCCATCAAACTGTACAATAGCGTCTTTAAGGCTGTGATTGTTAATGCTGTAAATTTCTTCAGCCGTTAACTGCAAGCCCATTTTTTGCATATCCCTGTGGTTTAAGCGTTCAATGAACATCAAAAACCACATACCTTCGTCTGCCCTTACAGGCATTACCATGAGTGACATGGTAAGGAACAAAATAAGTTTTTTCATCTGATTTTTATAAGATTAAAAAGTTTAGCCAATAAGTAGCCGTATTGTATATTTTGTTACACGGTTATTATCAACTTTATTGCTTTAGCGCTGCGAATATACCTCTTTTTTGAGAATTTCGTAAAATAAACATGGCGTAAAAACCGCATGATTCTTTACTGCTTAAAAATAAAAAAAGATGCTTAATTGCATCTTTGTGTTTGCCTTAACATAAACCTCTAACCATTTCCTTAGAAAGCAGTGATAACAGAAAATCTGCTATTATCTCAAAAAAAAGAAAATCTATCATCCAAATAAAAAAAACTATGTTAATAAGTGAAATATCTCTAAATGAAAGTCTTTTAAAATTTCTGACCAACATTGTAACCAAAGAAATTACTATGGATATCCACACAAAAATTTTAAGATCTAAATTAAGGTTTTGATTTTTGTCACAAAACACAGTTATAGTGAACCACAACGATACAAACTGATAACAAGCTGACAGCAGTATAAAAACCATTTGTGTATACTTATTCATTTTTTTTACCCAAACTGCAACAATTACACTCAACAGCAAGCCTGTTATGATGGGCAACACGTAATACAAAACATTTAACCCCTCTTTACCAAGAAAACATCTGTTAAAGATTATAAAATCAAATGCGAACCAAAAAATAATAAAAACAGGCAGCCCTATAAAAAAAATATCTAAAACAAACGATATGATTTTTTTTAACACCTCCATTAATTAACAAACATTTTAGTTTAGTGATTAACCAAATATACATGGCTGTCACTACCTTAAAACCTCAACACTACTTTTTTTTAGAAAACATTAACCTTTAAAAACAAAAAATCCTGAACATTGTACTCAGGATTTTTCATGTATCGTTAAGGATTAAACCTTTCTTTATGCATTAAGCATTTGCCATAGTTTATCTTTTAATTCGACCAGTCCCTGTTGGGCAACCGATGAGATAAACATATAAGGTATATCTTTAAATTCTTCGTCAAGCTGTTCTTTAAGTTCTGCTTTTAGCTCATCATCCAGCATATCGCATTTTGATATAGCTACCAGCCTGTCTTTATCCAGCATCTCAGGATTATACCTTCTAAGCTCATCTACAAGTATATCGTACTCCTTCTTAATATCTTCGGTATCAGCCGGAACCAAGAAAAGCAACGTAGAGTTACGTTCAATATGCCTTAAAAAATAATGTCCAAGACCTTTACCTTCGGCAGCACCTTCTATAATCCCCGGAATATCGGCAATTACAAACGACTGATAATCCCTGTAAGCCACAATACCTAAATTAGGTTTTAATGTGGTAAAAGGATAATCGGCAATTTTTGGTTTAGCAGATGTAAGCACCGATAATAATGTAGACTTACCTGCATTAGGGAAACCTACCAAACCTACATCGGCCAGTACTTTAAGCTCAAGGATAACATCAAGCTCCTCCCCCGGTAACCCGGGTTGTGAATAACGCGGCGTTTGGTTTGTAGAACTACGGAAGTGCCAGTTACCTAAACCTCCCTTACCTCCTTTTGCTATTATTTTTTTCTCTCCGTGTTCGGTTATTTCAAACAAAATCTCATTAGTTTCCTTATCACGAATAACCGTACCCAGAGGCACTTCAATAAACTTATCATCACCATCGGCACCGGTACTTCTGGCGCTACCACCATCTCCTCCGTGCCCGGCTTTAATATGTCTTGCAAACTTTAAGTGAAAAAGTGTCCACAGCCCTTTATTACCTACAAGGTAAACGTGACCGCCACGACCACCATCTCCACCATCGGGTCCGCCTTTTTCAATAAACTTTTCCCTGTGCAGGTGAGTAGACCCTTTACCTCCTTTACCTGAGGCAACATATATTTTTACGTAATCTACAAAATTCCCTTCTGTCATTTCTTTATGTTTCAGGTTTCAGGCGCTGGGCTGTACCCAATCCATCACCAATTATTGTTTGTTTGTCTGCAAATTTACGCAGACTATTCTTCTTTACTAATAGACCTTACTTTTACCTTATCAATCTTAACACCATCCATTTTAAGCACTTCCAGCTCAAAGTGGTTCCAAGCCAGTTTCTCACCCTGTTTAGGGATATACGAAAGCTCAGTCATTATAAGTCCGCTTACGGTTGTTACCTCATAATCGGTAGTAAGTTCATCAAGATCAAAATAAGTAAGGAAGTCATGCAGCGGATAATGTCCGTCAACCGTCCAGGTTCCGTCACTATTTTCAACCAACTGGAACTCGTCATGGTAAAAGTCGGATGCATCACCCACAAGCGCTTCCAAAATATCGTTTAGGGTTATTATCCCCTGGAATACTCCATACTCATCGGTAACCAAAGCATAGTGTACTTTTGTTTTCTTAAATATCTCAAGTGCCTTATAAGCCGATGTATGTTCTATTAAATATACCGGCTCTTTGGTTATTTCCTGAAGGTTAAACTGCGGGTTTTCGTAATTGGCAAAAATATCCTTTAGCAATACCACACCAACCACATCGTCCAGATTATCTTCACATACCGGATATACAGAATGTAACTCTTCCAGCATTATACCTTTTATACTTTCCTTGTCAGACTGAGTAGACAAGTAAGCTACCGATTTTCTGTGCGTCATAAGGGAGTTTACTTTCCTGTCCCCTATATGAAACACACGTTCCATGATATCCTGTTCTATTTCCTGTACCTCACCACCTTCGGTTCCTTCTTTAATAATTGCCTTAATCTCTTCCTCAGTTACTTTACCATCTGCCGTAGGGCGAATGTTAAATACTTTCATTAAAAAGTCGGTCGAAGAAGTAAGCAACCATATAAACGGAGCCGTGATTATGGAGATAAACTTCATAGGCAGGGCTACCATTCTTGCTATACTTTCCGGGTATGTAAGACCTATCCTTTTAGGTAAAAGTTCCCCCAGTATAAGCGAAAAAAATGTTAGTATCACTACCACTACCCCAACAGCTATACTATCGGCATAAGGAGCAAGAGCTTCAAACTTAACAATAAACGCTTCTACATCATCGGTAACTTTATCACCACTGTATATACCGGTAAGAATACCAATAAGGGTAATACCAATTTGTACCGTTGAAAGGAACTTATTAGGCGAATTGGCAAGATCCAATGCAGTTTGTGCACTAGAGTTACCTTTTTTTGCCGCTGTTTCCAGTCGGTTTTTACGTGCTGATATAAGTGCAATTTCCGACATGGAAAAAACACCGTTAAGCAGTATTAAAAATAATATTATGGCTATTTCCAATCGCTAGGCTTTTAGTTACAGCTTGTCTATTATAAGGCTTAGCCTTTGAGTAACCTCAGAGATTTCACCTATACCGTTTACGGCAAAGAATTTACCCTGACCTTTGTAGTACTCAATAAGCGGAGCCGTTTTTTCGTTGTACTCCTGGTAACGGTTTCTTATAAGATTCTCGTCCTGATCGTCTGCTCTTCCGCTGGTTTTACCACGCTCAAGTAAACGTTGTACAAGTATTTCATCATCTGCCTCAAGTGCAACTGTAGCAGTTACTTCCCATCCTTTAGTTTTAAGAAACTCATCTAAGGCATCAGCCTGTGCAACTGTTCTTGGGAAACCGTCAAAAAGAAAACCTTTAGTATCAGGGTTCTTCTCTACCTCATCCTGAAGCATTTTGATTGTTAATGCATCCGGAACAAGTTCACCTTTATCAATAAAAACCTGCGCCTGTTTTCCAAGCTCAGTTCCGTTTTTAAGGTTGTAACGGAAAACGTCTCCTGTAGAGATATGAGTTAGGTTGTATTTTTCTTTTAAAAATTCTGCCTGAGTACCTTTACCTGCACCCGGTTTTCCAAATAGTACGATATTAACCATTGTATGTTATTAGTATATTTATTTAAGTTGATAAATTTCCGGTATGTTTCTCCCCAGTCCGTCATAATCAAGACCATAGCCTACAATAAACTTATTAGGTATTGAAAAGCCTGTATAATTCAGCTTTATATCTTTTTTATAGGCTTCGGGTTTAAAAAACAGGCTGGCAATTTTTAATTGCTTTACTCCCCTGCCTTCAAACATTTTTACAAGCTCTACTACTGTATTGCCTGTATCTACTATATCTTCCACTATAATAACCGTGCGCCCTTCCACATTTTTATCCAGCCCCACAAGTTGCTTAACCGTATTTGTAGACTGTGTACCCTCATAAGATGCCAGTTTTACAAAACTAACCTCACAAGGTTTTTTGTAATGCTTCATAAGATCACTTAAAAACATAAAGGCGCCGTTAAGCACCCCTACAAAAACAGGAACCTCATTATTGGTATCAGCCTCTATTTGCTGCGCCATTCCGGCTATTGTTTTATCAATTTCGGCAGCAGATATAAAGGGTACAAATTGTTTATCATGAAGCTGTATCACGCTTACTAACAGGTTTGATATAATTTGCAAATATACTAATTAGGAATTTGCCTCATTTATATACCGTATTATTTTGTAATAAAATGTATAAATGTTTTCTGATTCAGCTCAAGGAATCAATAACTAAAACCCTTTTTTAATCTATATACTGAATATCAAAAAATTAAGATTTAATTAACCCGTAGTTTTTTAGTGAAAAAAATCTTAAAATGACCTGCTGCCCCATATTGCTTTACTATCTTAAAAGCTAAACCAATTAAATACCAATTATTCATTATGAAAAAACTATTACTTTTTTCACTGTTTCTGATATGCGGATTAGCATCAGGACAGGAACTCATTATTGAAGGTGACACTATGTTATGCCCCAACACCGATGGTACTGCACAGGTGGCAAATTCTACCGTTTATGACGCTTATCAATGGTATAAAAAAGGATACTATAGTGACACTTTTGAAATTATCCCCGGTGCAACACAGGCATCTTTTACTTACGACTGGTATTATTATGATTTATCTGAAATTAAACTGGAGACAAAAGTAAACGGAGTACGTTATGAATCAAATACTCTTTTTATTGCTACTCATGTATGGACTCCTATGTATTTAACTTACGAACCATCAAAAGACGTTTACTATGATGGTAGTAAGGGTACTTATTACTTATGTGCCGGCAGTAGTTTTGTATTAAAAATAAACAGCCCGCCTTTTACCGAGAATATTCAGTGGTATAGAAACGGACAGCCTATCCTTGGAGCTAACAGTTCATCATATGCTATTACACAGGCAGGGACCTATAGTGTGCAGGCAGCACCAACTATGTGCCCTGACCACATAGAAGCACCCGGCATTGGGATTAATGTAACCTTAACAAAGTGTGGCCGTAACCCGGGAATAGAGCTTAAAAGCACCACTTCAAAAATTGACATTAATGAAATTAAAGTTTACCCAAACCCAAGTACAAACTACCTAAACGTAAATTTACCTGAAGATTCCGGACTGGAAGAATATACCATTACCGACCTTACCGGAAAAACATTACTTAACGGTACACTATCACAAAACAATAACATTAGTACAACAGAGCTTACTCCCGGAACTTACATCATAAAAATTGCAGGTAACGGAAACTACATTTCCAAACTGTTCATTAAAAAGTAAGAACGCTGAAAAAATAAGGCGGAATTGAATTCCGCCTTATCCCATTGGGACAATAAACCCAAATGATATATTTAAAGTATTAAACCCTGCGTTTGATTCGTTAAGCCCTGCATTTGACACATGCCTTACATTAGGCCTTACATCAAATATTACACTTCCCGTATTATAAGCTACCCCTACTCCCAGCACATCATTAAATGTAAACCCACGAGTAAGCCTCTCGGTCTCCTTAGTACTAATTGTTGGTCCTACATTTAACATTGCATAAGCCGAAATACTTTTGGAAAAATTATACTTCGCAAAAAAAGCCACATTAAAAGCATACTGATTTAAGTCTTTCAACTGTGTAAACTCTCTTCGTTTCTGTTCATAATCCGGTTCATCGGGTGTTACAAAATAAGGATTAAGCAGCTGGTGTTTGGCAAAATTGATTTCAGGCTGGAAAGCCACAAGGTACTCCCATTTTTTTGAAGGATTAAAAGAGTAATAAAACTGAATTTGTACATAGCTGTTACTAAAAGAATAGTTGCTGTTACCAAATTCATTACCGAAGCCATAACAGCCTCCTACATAAAACTGCTGATTTTTGTGTACCTCCTGAGCAAAAGCCCCCGTAGCACATAATAACATTAGTAATCTGAGCATCTTTAAATTTTAACTGGTTTTTGGTGCACCAAAATTATATAAAATTAAGAAAAAACTGATTATCAAAACAATAAACTTCAAACGTCACACTAATAAATAAAAATGTCACACTTTGTCCGGGCTTTAACACCAGCTACATAAGTACTGAAAAGTAATTTTACTCTTCAAACTAAAAACTATGTATCTATGAAAAAGCTATTACTATTTTTCCTGTGCTTTATACCGCTTCTATCGGTTGCACAGGCACCCTCTATTGAAGGTGATACCATGCTTTGCCCATACACTAACGGCACAGCTACAATTACAAACGATACCGAATATGATACCTACCAGTGGTATTACAAATACTGGTTTCTTAACGACGATTTTGTAGCTATAGATGGTGCTACACAGGCATCATTTACTTATGATTGGTATACTTACGATCAGTCATTATTTAAAGTTGTAGTAACTCTTGACGGACAGACTTATGAATCTAACACTATACAAATTGACAGTTACGCATGGACCGGGCTTATTGTTTCTACACAAACCAGTGACGATGTAACGTTTAATCCAGACAATCAGGCTTATTATATTTGTGACGAAAGCACCATTACAAGCTCTACTCAATCACCATATACTGTTGCACAATGGTATAAAAATGATGTAGCCATTGAAGGCGCTACCGATATGAGCTACACGATTACTGAAGCTGGAACTTACCACGTAGTTGCCGCTCCCGAATTTTGCCCTAGCAGCACAAGTACTTCGTTACCTATAGTAGTAATGGATAATCCTGAATGTACTACGGTCGACCCAACTCCGGTTATTGCAGGCGACACTATGCTTTGCCCTTACACAGATGGCACAGCTACAGTTACTAGCGACATGGAGTATGACACCTACCAGTGGTATTACAAATTTTGGTTTACTGACGATGAGTTTGTTGCTATAGATGGCGCTAACGAAGCATCATTTACTTACGACTGGTATACTTACGATCAGTCATTATTCAAAGTTGTAGTAACCCTTGATGGAGAGACTTATGAGTCTAACACCATACAAATTGACAGTTACAACTGGGCGGGACTTCTTGTTTCTACACAAACCAGTGACGATGTAACTTTTAACCCGGATAATCAGGCTTACTATATTTGTGATGAGAGTACTATAACAAGTGCTGTACAATCTCCATACACTGTTGTACAATGGTATAAAAATGATGTAGCAATTGAAGGCGCTACAGACATAAATTATACGATAACAGAAGCAGGAACATACTATGTTGTTGCAGCTCCCGAATTTTGCCCTAACAGCACAAGTACTTCGTTACCTATAGTAGTAATGGATAATCCTGAATGTACTACAGCTGACCCAACTCCAATTATTGCAGGCGACACTATGCTTTGCCCATACACAGATGGTACTGCTACAGTTACTAACGACATGGAGTATGACACCTACCAGTGGTATTACAAATATTGGTTTACTGATGATGAATTTGTTGCTATAGATGGTGCTACTGAAGCATCTTTCACTTACGATTGGTATACTTACGACCAGGCGTTATTTAAAGTTGTAGTAGCTCTTGATGGAGAAACTTATGAATCTAACACTATACAGATTGACAGCTACAACTGGGCAGGTATTTCTTTTAGCATGACCTTTAGTGATGATGTGGTTCCAAATGATGAAAATTTCACTTGGATGATTTGTGACGAATCAACAATTACATGCGAACTAAACAGTCCTTACGACAGTAGTATACAATGGTACAAAGACGGGGAGGCGATTGAAGGTGCTAACGATGTTATCTATGTAATTACCGAACCGGGAAGTTACTATGTTGAAGCAGGGCCTGAATATTGTTCTAACTCAGTTTCAAACACATCTGAAAATCCTGTAGTAGTTACTATGAACCCTGATTGTTCTCTTGGCATTAATGACCCTGTTGTTAACAGTCAGGTTACACTTTATCCAAACCCTACATCAAACATTCTTAACATAACGCTTCCGGATAACAATACAGTAACTGATTACTGGATTATAGATGTTACCGGAAAAACACTTTTAAAAGGTGCGTTCCCTAACAGCAACAGCATTGATGTTAGCTCACTTTCTAACGGAACCTACATTTTAAAACTTACGGGAGGAAACAGCCAAACAGCCCATATGTTCATTAGGAAATAAGCCATATCTCCTAATTTTGTGCGCTAAAGGCAAAACGTAATGTTTTGCCTTTAGTTTTTTATGAAGGCTTATTTTTTGTAATTTCCCGCCACTAAGTTGGATATTTTGAACACTGATTTTTATCTTAAAATAGAAAAAAGCACTGCGCATCGTCCCATAAGGCATGAACTAAGCAATATGGTGTTTAATAACAGTAACCTGTTACCAGAACTCATGGCAACAGCCCTTAATACATCAGACAAAAACCATCACAAAGCCTGTTGGATAAGCGAACTGGTTTTTGAAAACAAAATTGAGTGGCTAAAGGAATACCTCGATGTATTTTGCAATAACCTGTCAAACTTTACAAGTGACAGTGCCATACGATCCATATCAAAAATATGTTTGTTTGCTATACAGGAGCACCAAAAAAGCGAGTCGGGTTTCCTAAACGGAAAACACATAAGCCAGATAACCGAATCTTGTTTTGACTGGCTTATTAACCCTGTAGGCAAAGTAGCCAATAAAGCCTATGCCATGCGTACCCTTTTCCTTATAGGAAAAAAGGAAGACTGGATATACCCCGAACTGGAGCATATACTCCCACAGGGATTCCCGTTACATACAGCAGCCTATAAAGCAGCAGCCAAAGATATTTTGAAGCAGATAGAAAAAGCTAAAAAGAGATAAACATCTAAACAACAATACTCCTCATTCTTAGGAAAAAGCACAATTAAATTCATTGGCTCATCAACGATATTATAAACTTTTCAACTTGTGCTTTAGGAACTTGTAAAACTTCTAATTTATCAGAGTCCCTTACCTTAAAATCAATAAGCTGTTTTGACATATCGTTTTCTTTCATAAAGAAAATAATTAAATAACCATTAATAATTATTGAGTAAACTGTAGCATGACCAATTTTACTTCTAATTGGCTGAGCAATGAATCTTGTAAAATTAGAGTTTCTGGCAAATTTTAAAATTGAAATCTGAATATCAAGCTCCTCTATATTATTATTTAAAATGGCAAGTCTTATTTTCTCTTCATAAGGTCCCAATTTAACATCATTAAACTCTGAAAGTGAACTTATAGAAGCCCTAAACAAAATTGACAATAAAAACAATTTAAGTTTTTTAGAATCTATATTTCTAATTTCAAAAACGCTTAGACCACTATCAATTCTCTTCCCTTTAACTTTAGTGCCTTTTTTTGAGTTAACCAATAGAGACATATAAGTTTCTAAAGCCCCTATAATATTATTATCACATTTATTACATAAAATCTGTCCTTCATATATTCCTGTAGGAGGTTTAGAAATCCTAGGATTTCTTTTTTTCATCTCATTAATATCAAATTTCCTTAAGCGATTTTGCTCATCATAAAAATCAGTATACAGAAAATTCGGGAAGATATGAGACTTTTTAATTAATTGCTTATCTACCTTACATAATTTACAAATAGCCATCAGTGAAATTATTAAAAATCATATCTCTAAAATACTCATTAATTTAAACTCAAGGGTTTCAACACATCATAATTATTTTTCTTCCTCATGGAAACCAAACCTCCGCAGTTGTGGCGCTGAGAAAAAGGTAACAGCTACAACACCCAATGTGAGGCATCCGCCTACAACTACAGCCCTAACCGTACCCAGCCAGTGTGCCATAACACCACTTTCAAAATCCCCTAACTCATTAGAAGAACTAACAAACATAGTATTTACCGATGCCACCCTTCCCCTCATATGATCGGGGGTTACAAGTTGTAATATCGTACTGCGTATTACCACACTTACCGCATCAAACATACCCGAAAACATTAGCATAAAAAAAGAAAGGTAAAAGTTTTTTGAGATACCGAAAATGATTATCGAAATGGCAAATCCGCCCACAGCAACAAACAGTTTTTTACCCGGATTGGTACGCAAAGGTAAAAAAGCCAGTATACCCAGTGTGATTAATGCTCCAATGCCGGGAGCTGCCCGCAGTATACCATAACCTACCTCATCTACCATTAGTATTTCCTTTTGGTAAACCGGTAACAGCGCTACAGCACCACCAAATAAAACCGAAAACATATCCAGCAACTGTGCTCCTAAAAGCTCAGGTGTTTTTACCACAAAACGTATCCCCTGTGTAAGGCTTTGCAATATAGGTTCACGCTCTTTTTTAAGTATTGGTTTAACCCCAATACTCAGCATTGGGATAAGCAGTAACAACTCTATAAATACTACTGCCCCCATACCCATAGTAATACCGTTAAAGGCAATAAGTACACCTGCTGCCAAAGGCCCTAATACCGAACCGGTTTGCCATGCCATACTACTCCAGCTTATTGCATTGGCATAGTTTTTACGTGGCACCACAAGTCCGAAAAGCGAAAACACCGATGGCCCCATAAAAGAACGGATAGCACCGCCACAAAAAACAAGTGCATATACACTATACAAGGTGTATTGAATACCTAGTCTTTCCAATGCATAGGGGGTGGTTAGCATAAACAGGCTTAACCCTAATAATATATAAGCTGAAATACACAACAGCACCATTTTCCTTTTTTCGTTAAGGTCAACAAAATGTCCTGCAAAAAAAGAAAATGTAATTGCGGGTATAACCTCTGATAACCCTACCCCTCCAAGGGCAAGTTTATTTGAGGTAAGATGATATATCCAATAAAAGATAATGGTAATTTGCATATTCAGGGCAAAAATGAGCCCAAAGCGAATACATAAAAACGAACGAAATTCTTTTATTTTAAGTACTGGATTTTTCTTAAAGAAACCGGATTCATTACCGGTACTATTATTTTCCATAAAAAGTTGAAATGCGTAATTCTATGCAAATATACGACAGCAGATTATGCGATTGCAGATTACACAATTATTTAACCTCCGCTTTTTAACCTGTCCAGTAATGTTTTAAGGTTTACCGATGCGAATCCCGAACTGTGATCAGAATGTCCGTACGGGATAATAAGTTCGCCGTTATGTATTATCGATCCGCAGGAATACACCACGTTTGGCACATAGCCTTCCCTTTCATCGGGATTAGGCATAATAAGGGGATCTTTCAGTCTACCTATCTCTTTTGACGGATCATCTATATCCAGTAATGAAGCCCCAATAGTATAACGACGCATAGGCCCTACCGCATGGGTAATAACCAGCCATCCGCATTCGGTTTCAATAGGTGAACCGCAATTCCCCATCTGTACAAATTCCCACGAATATTCGGGCCCCTGTATTTTAACAGGTTCTTCCCATTCGTTTATGTTATCAGAATACATCAGGTAGTTATTCCAACCATCAATACGGGCCAGCATAACATACTTGCCGTTTATTTTTCTGGGGAACAGGGCTAGGTTTTTATTACGTGCCCCACTACCATGCAGCGGACTTGTCCTGAACTCATAAAAATCGGTCGTTTTTAAAAGTTTCGGCATAATATGTACTCCGTCATAAGCCGTATAGGTAGCATAGTAAATGGTACGTCCGTTATCATCGGTAAACTTTACAAAACGGGCATCCTCAATCCCTTTACTTTCAAAATCAGAAATAGGGAAAATAACCCTGTCGCTAATATCAGTATCCTTAGAGAAGGTTATACGCCTGTAACTGTCACTAAGCGCCAATATCATTTTATACTGTGCAATCTCTTTTGGGTCGCTGGTTTTATCCCGGGCTTCATATACCAGTCCCTTTAACTGATTGTAATCAAAACGGTCTTCCAGCTTATCGGCAACTACCTGTATAAAAAACTCACTAATATCAGCCTCTATCGCCTTTCTTAAAAACTGTCTTTTATGGTACACAAGGTTATGTATCTTTTCGGCCTCATCAATATATTTCCCTGCTCGTATCACGGTGATAGAACCATCTGTATCTATAATCGCCCTCCTGAAAACCACCGATGAAACATGCCCCTCACCCACAGCCCTAAAACTGATAATAACACGAAGCTGACCTTCTTCAAGATTAGTCTGATCGGGGTCGGGTACGATAGACGGATTAAAAAATGCCGCCGACTCAATAGAATATTCATGAGTAAAATAAGAACCTATAAGCAGTTTACAGTCTTCGTCAAGCTCGTTGAAATTAGCTCCTGCCAGTTCTATATAATGCCTTACGCGTTCGCAGTGACGCATCAGTTTTTGGGTAATGCTCCTGTGCCTTTTGGAAAAATCCTGAAGTAAAGGTGAAATAATAGCAAATACCTCATCCTTCTCTAAAGCCAATATTCTTTTAATAAGTGCTACTGCTCGCTCTTCGCCGTTAAAAAAAAAGCGTGCTATTACGCGTCTTGTATCCGGAAGTACTTTTTCAGGTTTTCTGTCAATTTTCAGTCTCATAAATCAAAATTTTTCTGGGAAAGCAAATTCTAAATTACGAATATTATTTTGATGATACTGAGGACTATTTGCTAAAATTAACCAAAAAAACACCCGAAAACCCTTATCATAAAACCCTCCTTATATAAAAGTGTTTTTTGGTGACTAATAATTTTAACGCTTTAAGTATCTTTGCACAGCAAAAAAGAAACACGATAAATGAATTATTTTTCTTCTGATTTTAAATTAGGGATTTTAGGCGGAGGCCAGCTGGGTAAAATGATGCTTAACGACACAAGGAAGTTTGACATACAAACGTATGTACTTGATCCAAGTGATGAGGCTCCGTGCAAAATAGGAAGCAACAAATTCTTTAAGGGCGACCTTATGGATTTTGACACCGTATACAACTTTGGAAAACAGGTAGACGTGCTTACTTTTGAGATTGAGCATGTAAACGTGGCCGCGCTGGAAAAACTGGAAAGCGAAGGCATTAAGGTTTACCCTTCTCCAAAAACTCTAAAACAGATACAGAATAAAGGCACACAAAAAGACTTTTATACTGCCAACGGGATACCAACTGCAGATTATAAAAGATTTGAAAGCCTTACCGACCTTAAAACAGCGGTAGAAAATAACGAAATAACACTTCCGTTTGTATGGAAAAGTACCGAAGGTGGTTATGACGGAAACGGCGTAAAAGTAATCCGTACCATGGAAAGCTTTGAAGGCGTTGCCAATGTACAGTGTATTGCCGAGACTATGATTCCGTTTAAAAACGAGCTGGCAGTTATAGTTTCCCGCAACCCTGACGGACAGATAAAAACATACCCTGTGGTTGAAATGGAATTCCATCCGGAAGCCAATCAGGTAGAATATGTTATTTGTCCTGCACGTATTGATGATGCTGTAGCAGAAAAAGCAAGAGCAGTAGCCTTAAAGGTATCTGAATCGTTTAACCATGTTGGGCTACTTGCAGTGGAAATGTTCCAAACGGAAGATGACCAGATCCTTGTAAACGAGGTAGCACCAAGACCACACAACAGCGGGCACTACTCTATCGAAGCAAGCTACACTTCTCAGTTTGAACAACACTTGCGTGCTATATTAAACCTACCTTTAGGTAATACCGACAGTAAAGTTGCCGGGATTATGGTTAACCTTGTAGGAGCCGAAGGACACTCGGGTAACGTACTGTACCAAAACATTGAGACCATTTTAGATAAAGATGGTGTTACACCACACATTTACGGTAAAAAGCAAACAAGACCTTTCAGGAAAATGGGACACGTTACCATTGTAAATGAAGACATTGCCGTTGCCAGAAAAATTGCCGAAGAAGTTAAGAACACAATTAAAGTAATAAGCCAGTAAGGCCTAAACAATATAAAACATGAAAGTAGCAGTAGTAATGGGCAGCATATCAGACATGCCGGTAATGCAGGACGCCATAGACATTTTAAAGGAGTTTGGTATAGAAACACACGTAGATATTGTTTCGGCACACCGCACCCCCGAAAAACTGGTAGATTTCAGTTCTAATGCACACCACAACGGTATATCTGTAATTATTGCAGGTGCCGGCGGTGCAGCACACTTACCGGGAATGGTAGCCTCTATGTCTCCGCTTCCTGTAATTGGTGTACCTGTAAAATCAAGTAACTCTATTGACGGTTGGGACAGTGTACTTTCTATACTGCAAATGCCGGGTGGAGTTCCGGTTGCGACAGTAGCCCTTAACGGTGCTAAAAACGCAGGTATACTTGCAGCACAAATTTTAGGAAGCCACGACAAAGCTGTTTTAGATAAGATTATCGCTTACAAATTAAAACTGAAGGAAGCTGTACTCAAAGCTGCCGAAGGTTTACAGAAATAATTAAAAGCTGCCAATTGGGCAGCTTTTTTTATGGCTTTTACGCATCGGGTAAAAAGCATACCTTTGGTATAGTTGTTGACCGTTTCAACACGGTTATGATTAAAAAATCTTAAACAGGACTATGAATTCACTTACCCAAAAATTTAATACAAAACACGATACAGCTCCCTTTAACTCCATAAAAACAGAAGATTTTCTTCCTGCTTTTAACGAAGGGATTGCAGCTGCAAAAAAAGAGATTGACAAAATTATCTCTAACCCCGAAGAAGTTACTTTTGAAAATACTATCGAAGCCCTTTCCTATAGCGGAGACATGCTGGACAGAACATCGGGCATCTTTTTCAACCTGCATTCGGCAGAAACCAATGACGACATCCAGAAAATTGCCATGGAAGTTTCGCCTATGCTTTCGGAGTTTAGTAATGACATCCGTTTAAATAAGGATTTGTTTGAAAGGGTTAAAGCTGTATATGATAAAAGAGACAGCCTTACACTAACACCGGAGCAAAGCACACTACTGGAAAAGAAATATAAAAGCTTTGCCCGCAACGGTGCCAACCTGCCGGAAGATAAAAAATCAAGACTTCGTGAAATTGATAAAGAGCTTTCACAGCTAAGCCTTAAGTTCGGCGAGAATGTATTGGCAGAAACTAATGCTTTCCAACTGCATATTACAAATGAGAATGATCTTTCAGGACTTCCTGAAGGAGCTATAGAGGCGGCACATGAAGTAGCCAAAAGCCTTGAAAAAGACGGGTGGGTTTTCACACTGGATTTCCCAAGTTATATGCCGTTTATGACTTATGCCGACAATAGGGAACTACGTAAAAAAATGGCACTGGCATTTGGGGCAAAAGGCTTCCAGAATAATGAGTTCGACAATCAGGAAACCGTATTACAGATAGTTAAACTACGCCACGAGCGCGCTAATCTTTTAGGTTATAAATCGCACGCCGACTTCGTACTGGAAGAACGCATGGCCGAAAGCCCTGAAAAAGTACGCACTTTCCTAAATGATTTATTAGTAAAAGCCAAACCGGCTGCACAAAAAGAATTTGCAGAGCTTACAGCTTTCGCTAAAGAACTGGACGGACTGGATCATCTTGAAAAATGGGATGGTGCTTACTATGCAGAAAAGCTGAAACAGAAATTATTCAACCTGGATGATGAAAAGCTGAAACCCTATTTTGAACTGGACAAAGTGCTTAACGGAGCCTTTACCATTGCAGGGAAATTATACGGTATTTCGTTTACCGAAGTTCATGATATAGATAAGTACCATAAGGATGTAAGGACTTATGAGGTAAAAGATACAAACGGTGATCTTGTAGCTGTTTTTTACGCCGACTTTTTCCCTAGAAAAGGGAAACGTAACGGAGCATGGATGACATCGTTCAAATCACAATACATTAAAAATGGGGTTAACGAAAGACCGCATGTTTCTATAGTATGTAATTTCACAAAACCTACAGGAACCAAACCATCGCTACTTACATTTAATGAAGTAACCACATTATTCCATGAGTTTGGACATGCGCTTCACGGTATGCTGGCAAACACTACTTACCCTAATCTTTCGGGGACCAGCGTATACTGGGATTTCGTTGAGTTACCAAGCCAGATAATGGAAAACTGGTGCTACGAACCGGAAGCATTAGAACTTTTTGCTCACCATTATAAAACAGGGGAAGTTATCCCTATGGAGTACATTGAAAAAATTAAGGACAGTGCCGCTTTCCAGGAAGGTATGGCAACACTGCGCCAGTTAAGCTTCGGTCTGCTTGATATGGGTTGGCATGCACAGGATCCGGCTGCTATAGGTGATGTTAAGAGTTTTGAAATCGAACAGTTCTCACCTACCCAGCTTTACCCTGATGTACAGGAAAATGCTATGAGTACTGCATTCTCTCATATTTTTCAGGGCGGATACTCTTCCGGTTACTACAGCTATAAATGGGCTGAGGTACTGGATGCTGATGCTTTTGAATACTTTAAAGAGAAAGGCATTTTTGACAAAGAAACCGCCGATAAATTTAAGAACAACATATTATCTAAAGGCGGCACAGAACACCCTATGCTGCTTTATAAACGTTTCCGCGGGCAGGAGCCTAAACCGGAAGCTTTATTAAAAAGAGCCGGGTTATTATCTTAATCTTTACAAATAAAAAAACGCTGCTAATAATATTAGCAGCGTTTTTTTATTCTACTAACCTGTGAGTTTGCTCAAAGGCAGCGATAAGCTCTTTATGTCGTGTAAAACCATACTGCTCTACCTTTTCACTATTCACACCACTATATAAGGTAACAATATCTGCATCAAAACCGTTATCCGGAAACGCCTCATTATCCAAACATTCTATATAATACCACCTACAGTTAACAGCCGATTGCGTGTTCCAAAAATAACCTGTAAGCATGGGTTCCTTATCAACAGTTATAACAAACTGCTTTCCAAAATTTCTGTCAGGATATAAACTGCAAATCCGCTTTATAACCTTTTTACTCAACACAAGCTTATTAGCCTTTAAATCAAAGGCTTTAATATCACTATCATCAATAAAAGGTTCTGACTGTAAATCGACCGAATCAGCCTCAAACTGCCCTGCAAAGACTACCTCCTCCCTTATTGTATCAAACTGGGCATCTTTAAAAATATCCTTAGCCCTGTCATATTCAATCTCCTTATATCTGGAAGTTTCTTTAAAAGGTACAGCATCAACAAAGGCTAATCTGTGCTTTAATAAATAAATTTCAATTTTAGGATGCTTTTCTTCCTTGCACCCCAATGCCAACAGGGCAACTAACAACAACATAACACATTTCATAGCAAGCTTTTATGTAAATATAACCATTAAAAGAAAATAAACTTTCATATATTTTTGAAAGTTTAAAAATAAGTTTATACCTTTGGTTCATGGAATTCACAGAAGCAAAAAATAAATTCGTACAAACTTGGGGAGCATTAGGCTCACAATGGGGCATAAACAAAACAATGGCCCAAATACACGCCCTGCTTATGGTAAGTAACGAACCGCTTTCTATGGAAGACATTATGGAGGAACTGCAAATTTCACGTGGTAATGCCAGTATGAACATTCGTGCCCTTATTGACTGGGGAATTGTATACAAAGAATTTAAGCACGGAGAACGCAGGGAGTTTTTTACAGCAGAGAAAGACCTTGATGAGCTTGCCATCAAAATTGCCAAAGAGCGCAGTAAACGTGAAATTAAACCGGCACTTAAAGTTTTAAAAGAAGTATCTGCCGATGTAGACACCAAAACGACTGAAGGAAAGTATTTTGCCGAACAAACCGACAAGCTCTATGAGTTTGTTTTAAAAACCGACAATATAATTGAAAAAGCCACTGAATATAAAGACAACTGGCTTACCAAGCTACTAATGAAGATGATGAAATAACATCATTTTTTTTTAATCAAAAGTTTCATTTTTTTCTGAAAGTTTCAAACAAACAATACAAGATGAATTTTAATATACTTACATACGTCATCTTCCTGCTCATAATTATTTACATCATTGTGGTGGTAGGGAAAATTTGCTATAAAAACGGAAACATCTATGTATTGGAATTACTGCATGGCGATAAGGAATTATGTCTGCGTATCAATAAGATACTACTACTAGGCTACTATCTGGTAAACATAGGCTATGCGGCAATGACATTACTAAACTGGGAAACCGTAAACACTTTTAAACGCCTTATAGAAACCATAGCGGTTAAGTCGGCCATAATAATCAGCATACTTTGCATACTACATTATCTAAACATATTCATATTAACCAAATACGTTCAAAAAATTATTAACGACTAAATTTAATTATCATGGAAACTACAAAAATATTAATCGGTTACGCCATTTACCTTCCAGTTGCTATAGCACTAACATTTACAGTATCTCGAACTCTGTTTAAAAACAGTAAGATTTTTATGCTTGACATATTTAAAGGTCGTGAGGAAATAGCCAATGCCACTAACAAACTTTTTGAAACCGGATTTTACCTTTTAAACCTGGGTTTTGCATTAATGATTTTAAAAATAAGTCTTGATGACAATTCTTATCAGGATTTGGTAGAAACCCTAAGTTATAAAATAGGTGGTTTCTCTATTTACTTAGGCATCATGTTATTTTTAAATCTGTACTTCTTTTTTAGAGGAAAAAGAAAAGCTAAAGGAAACCAACCGGAAGAGTATGTAACATATAAACAGTAAACTATGAGATTTTTTCACATAATTAACCGCTTTTGTTTTTTTGCAACTCTACTTTTATATACCACTATATTCATGGGAATGTATGCTCAAATAGTATTGGGACCATTACAACTGTTAATAGCAACATCTATTACATTCTTATATTTTAAAAAGTTAGCAAAAAATTTACAAAACCTAATTCTTTACTATTGGTTATTTGCTATTACAGCATTGATTATAGCTTTTTTAGGATGGAACGACTATATATCTGATGACCTGACAATCATCACAGTATTTATTATCCCAATGATGGTCGCCGCCTACTTTGTATATGTAACCTACAGGATAAACAAATTTATAAATCCAAAAGAAGAATAAACCACACCTTACCTTAATTATAAAATGTTATGAAAAAGATGATTATCGCTGCCGGGACAGGCTTTCTCGGCAGCATTCTTAGCGAGTACTTTAAAAACAAAGTTGATGAGATTATTATCCTTACCCGTGGTAAATCACGAACCACAGGTAATATAAAATATGTACACTGGAATGCCCGAACTTTTGGTAATTGGGAAACCGAACTGGAAAACAGCGACGTACTTATTAACCTGGCAGGTAAATCGGTAAACTGTAGGTATAACGAGCGAAACAAAAACGAGATTATGGCATCACGTCTCAACAGCACTGCAATACTCAACAAGGCAGTTTTACAATGTAAAAACCCACCCAAACACTGGCTTAACTCATCTACAGCTACTATTTACAAAGGCTCTTACCATAAACAGATGGATGAGGTAAACGGCGATAAGGGCTTTGACTTTTCAATGAAAGTGGCACGTGCATGGGAGAAGGTATTTTTTAAGACCGAAACTCAGCAAACACTTAAAACAGCATTGCGCACTTCTATCGTTTTGGGTAAAAACGGAGGCGCCTACCCTATGCTAAGGAAATTAGCAAAAATAGGGATGGGCGGTAAACAGGGTAATGGCAGGCAGTATGTAAGCTGGATTCATGAGCATGATTTTGCCCGTGCTGTTGAATTTGTAATCAATACTAAAACGGAAGGCGTTATAAACATAGTAAGCCCTACTCCTATTCGTAATAACGACTTTATGAAAACAATTGTAAAACAGGTTAAAGCTCCTTTTGCGATTCCTGTTAGCAAAACAATGCTTGAAATAGGAGCACAAATTATAGGCACTGAAACCGAACTGATTCTAAAAAGCAGAAATGTAATCCCTAAGCGACTACAGGAAAACGGTTTTACATTTACCTACCCTGAATTGAGTACCGCTTTACGAAATTTATAAATAACTAGCCAACACCACTAGTCCAAACCAAAAAATAGGGATACTCTCTACCCAAAATAAGGTATAGTATTTACTACGGTTTGGAGTGGCATATATAGTAAACAAGGCTGTCGCTACCACTAGTACTACATTTACTATAAGCTGCATATTATCTATAGTACTTTTAAAAAACTCTAAAAAATAGAAAGGCAATAGTAGTATCAGATTAAGGAGCTTGGTCATCTTTACCCCTATTATTTGCGGTATGGTACGCAACATTGGGTCATCCTCACTTAAATCGATAATCTCAAATATCAGGATAAGGATAAGTACCAAAAGGAATCGCTGACAGAATTTAAGGATAAGATCGGTTACAATTTCATTACCTACCTCAACAATAGGCATCAGTGTGGTAACACCTGCCCAGCAAAGGGCAACTATATATACTTTAATACCGCTGAGGTTACGCAGGTTAGGACGCTTAGGAAATACAGGAACCGTATACAAAGCCGTTAACCCAAAAAAGATAATCCCGGTGATTTGGGTTTGACGTTTCAGCATCATGAAAAAAACACCCGCAGCCACAAAAGCCACAGCGCTTAATGCCGTAATGATTTTCAGGTTTGTGCTAATGGGCCTCTTAAATCTGTACCAGCTTTCATACTTCATAAAGTTGTAGCTAAACATAGTACCGCAATAGGCAAAACCCGCCATATGAAAATTGAACGGAAGGTTAAACATATGGTTCGTCATTAACACCAGTGCCAGCACCGACATTGCCACATGCATACTACCGTGTAAATACAGGTCAAATATCCGTTTTAATACTTTCATACTTACAAAAATAATCAATCTCTCAACAGGTTTTAGTTTAGGTTAAAAAATTCTTAAAAATCACGATAAAAAAGACATTAAAATTTGGATATAATTAACTAATTTTGTGTCCTCTAAAAAACACGCAACAATATCATATGAGAACAGATGCTTTTGCTTTAAGACACATTGGCCCGAGGGAGAATGATCTGCAGCACATGTTTAAGACCATTGGTGTCGAATCCATAGACCAATTAATCTATGAAACTTTACCGGATGATATACGTTTAAAGGCTCCGCTAAACCTGGATCCTGCCATGACGGAATATGAGTATCTAAACCACATACATCAGTTAGGAGCAAAAAATAAAATATTCAGGTCATACATTGGTTTGGGTTACCACCCTGCTATTGTACCTGCAGCTGTCCAAAGGAACATTTTTGAAAATCCGGGATGGTATACTGCCTATACTCCGTACCAGGCAGAGATTGCTCAGGGACGTTTAGAGGCTTTACTGAATTTCCAAACTACCGTAATCGAACTTACAGGTATGGAAATCGCAAATGCTTCTCTTCTTGATGAAGGTACCGCAGCTGCCGAAGCTATGGCACTTTTATTTGATGTTCGTACCCGCGACCAGAAGAAAAACAACGTAAACAAATTCTTCGTTTCCGAAGAGATATTACCACAAACCCTTTCGGTACTTCAAACACGTTCTACCCCAATTGGTGTTGAGCTTGTAATTGGTAACCACGAGGAGTTTGACTTCTCTGAAGAGTTCTTTGGTGCTATCCTGCAATACCCTGGCAAATACGGTCAGGTTTACGACTATGCCGGATTTATCGCTAAGGCTAAAGAAAAAGAAATCAAGACAGCTGTTGCTGCCGACATATTAAGCTTAGTTAAATTAACTTCTCCGGGTGAGCTTGGAGCCGATGTTGTTGTAGGTACTACGCAACGTTTTGGTATCCCAATGGGATATGGTGGCCCTCACGCTGCTTACTTTGCTACTAAAGAAGAGTACAAAAGAAGTATGCCGGGAAGAATTATTGGTGTTACCATAGACGCAAACGGAAACCGTGCGCTTCGTATGGCCCTACAAACAAGGGAGCAGCACATTAAGCGTGAAAAAGCAACTTCAAACATTTGTACTGCACAGGTACTTCTTGCGGTTATGGCAGGTATGTATGCTGTATATCATGGTCCAAAAGGGCTACAGTACATTGCAAACAAAGTACACGCCAGCGCTGTTACAACTGCAGATGCTCTTAACAAACTTGGTGTTTACCAAACTAACACATCATTCTTTGACACTATCGTAGTTAAAGCTGATGCTGCTAAAGTTAAGGCTGCTGCCGAAAACAAAGAGATTAACTTCTACTATATAGATGGTGAAACTGTTGCTATCGCATTTAACGAAACGACTTCATTAAAAGATATTAATGATATTGTTGCAGTATTTGCTGAAGCTACAGGTAAAACTGCCGAGGCTGTTACTGCCCTTGCAGAAACTGTACACATCCCGTCTACATTAATAAGAACAAGCGAGTTCTTATCTCACGAGGTGTTTAACAAATACCACAGTGAAACCGCTTTAATGCGTTACATTAAAAAACTGGAGCGTAAAGACCTTTCGCTAAACCACTCTATGATTTCATTAGGTTCATGTACCATGAAACTTAATGCTGCCGCAGAGATGATCCCGTTAAGCTACCCAAGATGGAATAACATCCACCCGTTTGCTCCGCTAGAGCAGGCTCAGGGTTACCAAACGATGCTTAAAAAACTGGAAGAGCAGCTTAATGTTATTACCGGTTTTGCAGGCACTACACTTCAGCCTAACTCTGGTGCTCAGGGTGAATATGCCGGACTAATGGTTATCCGTGCTTACCACCAGTCAAGAGGTGAAGACCACAGAAACATTGCTCTTATCCCGGCATCGGCACACGGTACTAACCCGGCTACTGCTAACATGGCAGGTATGAAAGTGGTTGTTACCAAAACTTCTGAAAACGGAAACATTGATGTGGAAGACCTAAAAGCAAAAGCAGAACTTCACAAGGATAACCTTGCCTGCTTAATGGTTACTTACCCGTCTACTCACGGTGTATACGAAGCATCTATTAAAGAGATTACTCAAATTATTCACGATAACGGCGGACAGGTTTATATGGACGGCGCTAACATGAACGCACAGGTGGGTTTAACTAACCCTGCTACAATTGGTGCAGATGTTTGCCACCTTAACCTGCACAAAACATTTGCTATCCCTCACGGTGGTGGTGGTCCTGGTGTTGGTCCAATATGTGTGGCTGCTCACCTTGTACCATTCTTACCTACAAACCCTGTAATTGCTACAGGTGGTAATAATGCTATCACTGCAATTTCTGCAGCTCCATGGGGATCGGCTCTTGTATGTCTTATTTCTTACGGTTACATCACTATGCTAGGTGCAGAAGGACTTACAAGTTCTACTCACCACGCTATCCTGAATGCTAACTATATTAAAGAAAGACTTAAAGGTCACTTCCAAACACTTTATACAGGTGAAATGGGTCGTGCTGCTCACGAAATGATTATTGAGTGCCGTCCGTTCAAACAAAACGGAATCGAGGTAACTGATATCGCTAAGCGTTTAATGGACTACGGTTTCCACGCTCCTACGGTATCGTTCCCTGTAGCAGGTACTTTAATGGTTGAACCTACAGAAAGTGAAAACCTTGAAGAGTTAGATCGTTTTTGTGATGCTATGATCGCTATCCGTAAGGAAATCGATGAAGCTTCTGCAGACGATAAGAATAACGTACTTAAAAACTCTCCGCACACATTAGCAATGCTTACTTCTGATTCATGGGATTTCCCATACACAAGAGAGAAAGCTGCTTACCCACTTGAGTATTTAGCAGAAAACAAATTCTGGCCAAGCGTAAGAAGGGTTGATGATGCTTATGGCGACCGTAACCTGGTTTGTTCATGTGCTCCAATCGAAGCTTACATGGAAGAATAAGAAATATATTCCCTGAAAAGGCTGCCGTTAGGCAGCCTTTTTTATTTATACTGACCTGTATCATAAAAACACAATGCCATAGTAGCTAACTTTGTATTAAATACCAAAGTAAAATGAAAGACATTGAAACACGAGAGGATATAGCACTATTGATGCGGGAGTTTTACAACCGCCTTTTAACCGACCCTGCCATAAGCTATATATTTACCGATGTTGCTAAAATAGACCTTGAGGCTCACCTGCCTCACCTAACCGATTTTTGGGAATTAAGCGTTCTTCATACAGGCACTTATAAAAAAAATGTGATGCAATTACATTTGGACCTTAACAGCAAAGAGAAGCTAACAGACACACATTTTGACGTTTGGCTGGGGCATTTTAACCAATCGGTAGATGATTTATTTTCAGGAAATAATGCCGAGAAAATAAAAACAAGAGCATTAAGTATCGCTACAATTATGAAAATAAAAATTCATACAACTTAAATTATCAATTTACTATTTTAAAGACTTTATTTTTATATATCCTTAATTTATATGCTTGCATAGTACTTTTAGGGTTAATCTAACGTTTTTATAGTTAACTTAGCTTTAAACAAACAAGCAATGAATATTAAAATAACAGGATCAGGGAGTTATATCCCTACCAGGATTGTAACAAACTTAGAGTTTGCACAGCACGAGTTTTTAGGTGAAGGCGGAAAACCCCTTCCCTATTCTAACGAAGAAGTAGCAGAAAAATTCAAACAGATAACCGGTATTGAAGAACGCCGCTATGTGGATGAAGACCTACTTACTTCAGACATTGCCTATTTTGCTGCACAAAGAGCTATAGACGATGCCAAAATAGACCCGGAAACTATTGACTATATCATTTTTGCACATAACTTTGGTAATGTAAAAAGCGGAGCAATTCAAACAGACATACTACCAAGTTTGGCATCACGCGTTAAACATAGCCTGAAAATTAAAAACCCCAAATGTGTGGCTTACGATATCTTATTCGGGTGTCCGGGATGGGTAGAAGGTGTCATTCAGGCGCAGGCGTATATCAAAGCAGGTATGGCAAAGCGTTGCCTTGTTATTGGTGCCGAAACCTTATCACGCGTGGTAGACCCGCATGACCGTGACAGTATGATTTATTCTGACGGTGCTGGGGCAAGTATTATTGAAGCTACCGATGACGAAGGCGGTATACTGGCACACGAAACAGCATCTTTCACTCATGATGAGGCGTATTTCCTTTTCTTCGGAAACTCATACAACGTTACACACGACCCGGATGTTCGTTACATTAAAATGTACGGACGTAAAATATATGAGTTTGCACTTACTAACGTTCCGCTTGCTATGAAAGACTGCCTTGACAAAAGTGGTGTTGCTATAGAGGATGTTAAGAAAGTACTGATACATCAGGCTAACGAGAAAATGGATGAGGCTATTATCCACCGTTTCTTTAAACTCCACAAAAAAACTCCGCCGGAAGGTGTAATGCCTATGAGTATTCATAAACTGGGTAATAGTAGCGTTGCTACAGTCCCTACCCTATATGATCTTCTAATTAAAGGTCAGCTTGAAAATCAGGAAATTCAAAAAGGTGATATTGTAATGTTTGCATCGGTAGGTGCTGGTATGAACGTTAACGCCTTTGTATACAAAGTATAATTATATACTACAACATAAAAAAGGACAGCTGATAAGCTGTCCTTTTTTAGTTTATTATTTATCTGTTATTTCTTTTTAGTAAACGAAAGTGCTTTATCCAGCCATACGTTTACCTGATATACAAGTCGCAGTTTATACACTGCAATAATGTTTATGAGTAACGATAGTCCGGTTTTGTAAACAAGGTTAATTAGGTTATTACCAACATCCGGCAAAATATAAATTATTGCAAGCGAAAGCCCGAATATCAGTCCCATCTTAACAAAATCCTTATCAAAAGGCAGCAGGCCGAACTTCCTGTAAATGAAAATCATTTTTAAGGCATTAAATAAAGCTACCGAGAGGAACGAAGCCCATGCTATACCCTCTATACCCCAGTCAGTATAATATACCACAAAAAGATTAAGTGGCACATTTAACCCTACAAGGCACAATATGGCAATCATATTAAACCTATAGTATTTGGAATAAGTAATGATTTCGGTATTGAATCCGGTTGCCATATTAATAAGCACGCTAAAGCCCGAAATGCATATTACAGGTATCATTTGGCTAAGCTTATCGTAAGACGGCAGTAACCTAAACAGGTCGTCTATCCCTAAAAAGATAGAGCTGTACAGTAATGCTCCTATAAAAAACAACAGCCTTGCCGTTTCCTTATATTTTACATGAAGGTCTTTAAAATTTTCTGATTTAAGATAGTCGGATATAATCGGGGCATATAGTGCAAACAAGCCTACAGCAGGCACCTGCATTGCAGAAGCTATAGTTACCGCATTACCAAATATACCATTAGCCTCATCTGATATAAAGTTGAACACCACTATACCGTCTATCCTAAAGGCCAGTACCGAACCGAAACTTCCTGCAAAAGAAAACAGACTGTACCTAAAATAATCCTTCCTTGATATTTCCCCAAACAGTGTTTTAAACCTGTAATTATACCCCGGCTGAAAATACCTGAACAGGTAAAACCCCGTAAACAGAAATATAAACACATAGGTAAGTACATAGAAAAACAACGACTCATTTACTCCAAGCACATTATTAAGCAACAGTATAAAAAGTACAGGTAATGCCACCTTCGGCATTATTTTTTCAAACAATGTAGGTACGGCAAGTCGCTGCATTTGTTGAGCCTGTTTTCTAAACAAATCAATAAAAGCTAACGAAATAGCAATAGGAAAAGAAAAATAAACTAATACTATGTCCTTATAGCCTGTTAACTTATCAAACATAAAAATAAGTACTAGCACAACAAGTGATGCAACACTTATGGAAACAAGACTATAATTAAACAGTTGTTTCCTCTTTTGGTTATCAAGCGCAGGGTAAAATTTAATAAGTGCGTGCGAAGCACCAAGCACCATAACCGGGTATAAAAGCTGGGTAAGGTAATCTATAAATTTAATAATCCCCGAAAAACCATAATCCAAAGGATAGATAAACAATGCCGAAACAATGCCTATTGCAGTTCCCAGGTAATTAATTACAGTGTAAAAAAATGCCTGTTTATGTATAACCTTATTCCCCAATAGTTAAATGTAAAAGTATGTAAGTAACAACAAATATACTTTTCATTTATGAGACTACAGATATACTTTTTTTATATTTTTGAAACTCAATTCGATAAAAAATGTACGAAAAGACTTTTCCGCACAAGCGCTATAACCTTACACTGGCTTTTTTAAAAAAGCACATCCCAACAACAAACACCCTGCTTGACCTTGGGATTGAAAATCCTTTTTCTAAAATCATGAAAGAGGTAGGTTATACCGTAATAAATACCGGCGGAGAAGATATAGATAACAACCAGAGTGCCATTACAGAAACGGAGTATGATGTATTTGCCGCTTTTGAGATTTTTGAGCACTTACTAAATCCGTACACCGTTTTACAGAAGGTAAAAAGCGATAAAATCATTATATCGGTTCCGTTACGACTATGGTTTAGCCCTGCATACAGAAGTAAAACCGATATGTGGGACAGGCACTACCATGAGTTTGAAGACTGGCAGCTTGACTGGCTTCTTGAAAAGACAGGATGGGTAATTAAAGATCGTAAAAAATGGACCAATCCTACAAAAAAACTGGGCATCCGTCCGTTATTAAGACACTTTGTTCCGCGCTACTACATCGTATATGCCGAAAGGGCTAAATAATCTTCGCAAAGTTTCTGCCTTATAATTACAGTTAGGGCTGCTAATAATTTATAAACTGAAAGTTTTTAAAGATATTTGCACCAACTTCTGTAACCATGAGATATTACACTATTATTCCGGCTTATAACGAGGAAGCTTTCATGGCTGCAACACTGCAGTCACTGGCAGCACAAACCGTATTACCGGCAAAAGCAGTAGTGGTAAACGATAACTCTACCGACAGGACTGCCGAAATAGTACAGGAGTTTACTGATAAGTACTCGTGGCTATCATTGGTAAACAAAGCTTCTGATGCTATTCATCTACCGGGAAGCAAGGTTATACAGGCTTTTAATACCGGTTATGAAACCATTGATGAGGAATATGATATTATCGTAAAACTGGATGCCGACCTGATTTTACCTCCTGATTATTTTGAGTCAATATTGGAAGTTTTTAAAAACAACCCAAAAGCAGGTATGGCAGGCGGATTTGCTTATATAGAGAAAAACGGTGAATGGGTACTGGAAAGCCTTACTGATAAAGACCACATTCGTGGCGCTTTTAAAGCCTACCGTAAAGAACTGTTCCTGCAAATGGACAGGTTAAGAACTGCTATGGGTTGGGACACTGCCGATGAACTCCTTGCCAAATTTTACGGTTGGGAAGTTATTACCCTGGAACGTTTAAAAGTAAAACACCTTAAACCTACCGGAGCTAATTATGATAAAACGGCACGCTACAAACAGGGAGCTGCTTTTTATACTCTGGGCTACGGATTCATTATTACAGCAATAGCTTCTCTAAAACTAGCTATGAAAAAAGGCAAGCCCGGTTTGTTTATTGATTATATAAACGGATACTTTAAAGCCAAGAAGGAAAACAAGCCCATGCTTGTAACTAAAGAACAGGCAAAATTTATAAGACAGTATCGCTGGAAAAAAATAAAACAGAAGCTATTTTAACTAATTGCACATATTAAAAAACTATTAAGTAATACTAAAAACTGGCTACAATTCGGTACTTTAGCCTTTATTTTTAAACTAAATGATTAAAGCATTAAACCAGATAGGCAAATACTTCCTTATGATTAAGGAGGTTTTTAATAAACCTACAAAATGGTCGGTAATGAAGTCTCTAATTCTCAAAGAGATAGATGACCTTATTATAGGATCAATGGGTATCGTAGCATTCATATCGTTCTTTATAGGCGGGGTTGTTGCCATACAAACTGCCCTTAACCTTACTAACCCTTTAATCCCTAAATCACTTATTGCCTTTGCAACAAGACAGTCGGTAATATTAGAGTTCGCCCCTACCTTTATTTCTATTATTATGGCAGGTCGTGCAGGTTCGTACATCACATCGAGTATTGGTACCATGAGGGTAACCGAACAAATTGATGCCCTTGAGGTAATGGGAGTAAATGCCATTAACTACCTTATATTCCCTAAAATTGTAGCCTTCACTCTATATCCTTTTGTGATTGCTATATCAATGTTTTTAGGTATAATGGGCGGATGGCTTGCGGGAGTATATGGTGGTTTTGTAGGAAGCGATCAGTTTCTTGAAGGTATACAGACTGATTTTATACCCTTCCATGTTTTTTATGCCTTCCTTAAAACATTTGTTTTCGGGATGCTGCTGGCTACAATACCTTCCTTCCATGGTTTTTACATGAAGGGTGGAGCACTTGAAGTAGGTAAGGCAAGTACCACATCATTTGTATGGACCAGTGTGGTTATAATTACTGTAAACTACATTATAACACAATTACTTTTAAGCTAATGATAGAGATTAAAGACATAGAAAAATCATTTGGGGATACCAAAGTGCTTAAAGGTATTTCTACAACATTTGAAACCGGAAAAACCAACCTTATCATAGGGCGAAGCGGATCGGGTAAAACCGTTATGCTAAAAACCCTGTTAGGTATACATACACCTGAAAAGGGATCAATCTCTTTTGACGGAAGAATATACTCTGAACTTACTAGAGACGAAAAAAGAAGTCTGAGAACCGAGATAGGAATGGTATTTCAGGGAAGCGCCCTTTTTGACTCCATGAATGTGGAAGACAATGTGGCTTTCCCGCTAAAAATGTTTACCAATAAAAGAGGAAGAGAAATTAAAGACAGGGTTAACGAAGTACTTGAAAGGGTAAACCTTGTTGATGCCAATTATAAATTCCCTAACGAAATATCAGGTGGTATGCAAAAAAGGGTAGCAATCGCGAGGGCAATAGTAAACAACCCTAAATACCTGTTTTGCGATGAACCTAACTCAGGACTTGACCCGGAAACCTCTATACTTATTGATGAACTCATACAGGAAATTACCCGGGAATATGACATGACTACGGTTATCAATACTCATGATATGAACTCGGTACTGCAAATTGGCGAGAAAATTGTTTTCCTTAAAAACGGCATCAAGGAATGGGAAGGTACTAATGAACAAATACTTGAAACAAGAAATAAATCAATAGTGGAGTTTGTTTACTCATCTGAACTGTTTAAAAAAGTACGCGAAAGTTTACTTGAAGAAGATGACGAAGAAAGAAAACAAGATCTTAACATTAAAGATGAATAAATAAAAAAAGCTTAGCAATTGCTAAGCTTTTTTTATGTTGTATTAATAACTGATTAATTTTCCTGCCTGTTAAGGTAAACCCATCCGGTTACCTGTTTCCCTGCAGATAAGGTAGCCACATAATAATAAGTACCTGTAGGCAAATCTCCTTTATCAGACTGACCATGCCATTCGTTTAGGTAGCCTTCTTTCTCATATACTTTAAGTCCGTATCGGTTAAATATAAGTAGCTCCTGCACTTCAAGATTAGTAAGATCAAAAGTATCATTCTTACCATCATTACCCGGAGAAACCCCCTTAGGAATTCTGCAATAAGTATTTTCAACATCTACCGAAGCTATAGCCATGCACCCTTCTGTATTAGTAACCTCAACAGTATATGTGCCCGCTGGCATTTCAGATATTACTACTTCCGGTCCGGCAGCACTAAATCCTTCAGGACCTGACCAACTATAGCTGGCTCCTTCCAGTTCATCCTGGTTAGCTACAGTAATTACATATTCAAAATCATTACAACCGTTATTCAGCACCACATCAAAAGCATTAGTGTTCCTGTTAACCTGAATTACCTCTTCGGTAATACAACCGTCATTATTAACTTCAACATGGTATTGACCTACTTCAAATACTTCAATAGTGGCAGCATCCACACCATCAAGTAAATCAGATTCATAATACCACTGGTAAGTCACTGCATTCTCATCAAAATTTGAGGGCACTACATTAAGTAGTCCTGACTGACCTTCACAAAGCGAAGTATCACCATCAATAACAAAATCAGGCGATGCTTTTATCTCCACATCAACCGCAGCAAAAGATGAAGCACATCCGTCAATCAATACCCGTACCTGGTAAATACCATTAGCCGCCAGTCCTGCACCTGTAAGCACCGGATTTTGGTCTGTAGAAGTAAAGTTATCAGGACCTATCCATTCATAAGTTGCATTGGCGACTGTTGCGGCAGATAGCTGAACATTCTCCCCTTCACACACAGCAGCTACAGGATCGGCTTCCGGAGCATCAGGAATGTTTCTTAATTCAACAATAATAATTGCCTCATCCATATTATCGCACATATCGGTTACACGATACCTAAACTGATATGTCCCTGCAGTGAGTCCTGCTGTTGTCAGCATATTGCCCGAAAGTGCACCACTACCGTTCACATCGGTCCATGTACCGCCTTCATCGTGCGGGTTACTTAAAAAGTCGTTTAGGTTTACAGGCTGTTCATCATTACAATATGTTATAGTATCATCATCTCCCGCATTAGCAGCCGAGGCTGGCTCAACAACATATTCCAGCACCTGCTCACACTCTATTCCTCCAGTTGAGGTCATTTTCACATAATAAGTACCGGCATCGGTATCAGAGTTAAACGGAGCAAAATCCAATGAATTAGCAGTACTTAAAATAGTACCCGGAGCTCCCTCTTTCCACCATTCATAATCAAAGAACGAAAACTGCGATACATATAGCTGCCCTTCAGCACCATCACAAAGGCCTGCTCCAACAATTTCCACCTGCTCCAAATCACTTATATCCATCTGTACATTCCTAAAATTACCACAGGCATCAGTAACCCTAAAGTTATAAGTTCCGGGAGTAAGGTTTGCAAAAACATTATCAGTACCGTTATCAATTACAGAGGGCTGTGTAATACTGTATTGAAGTGGTGCTATACCTTCGGCTTCTACAGCCACATACATGCCATCATTTCCGCACGGCAGGCTGTATACATCAACAATTTTAGGCTGTGCATCAAAGTCAAACTCATGTATTGTAGAAACACAACGCGTTGTAGAAGTCATACCATTAGAATACACAAAGAAAACCCTTATAACTCTAAAATGTCCTATATAAGGCAGATTTACGTTTAACTCTCCATTATCCAGTAATTTTGAATTATTTATATTAGGCTGAGTTCCTTCAGGATACGAGTTACCTGTTAACGGATGTCCCCAACTATCAGTAGTCTCATCATATTTTTGTAACCAGTAAGAAACTGCATAGTTACTATTTGAAGTATACGTAAAAGTCAAATCAAAAGACCCGCAATAAGGTATAACCTCAAAATCAGAAAGTTCCTCTTCATAACCTTCAATTAACACCGAATCTGTATGCTCCACACCACAATTATCTATAGCAGTAAAGGTATAGTTACCGGCAGGTAATGAATTCATGTATAAAAATCCGTCGGCTATATTAAAAGACACATCATAAGGCAGTGTTTCTGTAAATGTAGCAGGAGCAGCAGTAATTATGATACTTGTAATAGTATTATCTGTTACCCCAGCCCTAACCGAACCTTCTCCAAGGGCACATCCTGCATATTGATAGAAGCTTAAACCAAAGCCATCACCAAATGGAACAATTTCAATAACAAGAGTATACTCTTCCCCACAGGCATCGGTTATTACAATTGTATAAGTACCTATTGGAATATCATCCAAAAACAATCCTGTCTCAGGGTCTATTAATGACGAAACATCATCGGGAAGTGCATTAGGATAATCATCCGGAGCATCGGTTACTTCTGCCCCCACTAAAACCCTACCATTAAAAGTAACACCTATCTGTCCTAAACAGGTGGTAGGATCAGTACTGGTTATATAAGTAGGCTGACCTTCATTAGTAAGTTCAATATCTTTAGTTACAGAGTTTCCACAGGCATCGGTTAGTTGAATACTGTATGTCCCCATAGGTAACGGATTAGCCTGTGTACCATATGCTGCCATAGGCGTACTAAATGTAGGGTGTGATGCGTTAAAAGAAGATGGTACAAAACCTGCAGGAGCAGAAAGGAACGTTACTGTATAAGGAGCTCCATATAAAGAAGGCGTAATATTCAACACAAATTCCTCACATCCAAAATTCTTTTCAATAAGAGTAAAATCAAAAGCTGCATCAACCACAACATCATCAAGTGTAAAAACATTACCACATGCATCTGTAGCCTGTATATCATAACTATATTCCTCTCCATTATAAAACGGTATTGTAGCCAGAAGTTCGTTAAAAGATGATACATTTCCGGTTGTTACCGTTTGGCTTACAATAGTTGGTGTTCCTCCCCCCGGGGGATAAACAGTAAATTGAAATACAACAGGGAAAAATATTTGAGTATTTGCACTTGAGTTAATATATGGCAATATAATATTTACTGTATTACAGGACGGAAGTTGCTCATAAACAATATTTGGATCGTCTATATAAATACCCGGCTGTAATGCTGTAAGCTGATAGGTCACCACATTTGCATCGCCACAGGCATCATGCACCCTAATCTGGTAAGTACCTACCGGCAGGTTACTAAAAACATTTGAGGCCTGCTCAGGAAACGTAACCGGACCCGACATAATTTCATAACTAAAAGGTCCGCTACCCGCAGTAACATTTATAGTTAATGCTCCGTCATTTCCGCAACGCACCTTAGTTCCTACTATAGAATAGTTAAGTTCTACTATTTCATCGTCAATAGTAACATTTGTTGATGCTGTATTTGAATTTCCTCCTAATGACTGAGTAGCAACAACAAGGTAGTTACCATCATCAAGACTGTTTACTGTAGATGAGGTAGTAGTAGCCACCGGATTAACCGTATCGGGCAATAAGTACACGGTATAATCAATCGTAGCCGAAGGATCGGTTCCGGAAACTGAAAGCGATAACGATCCGTTACCCAAACAGGTTTGAGGTGTCGCTGTTGCCGAAACAGTAAAGGAAGGCAACTGTGCAAATGCTGCTGTGCAGGACAACAGCAACGACAGTATAAATAACCATCGTTTTGAGTGAATAAAATTTCTATACATAATTTATAGTAGTTTAGTTTGTTCTTCTTTGAAGGTAAACCCAACCGGTTACCTGTTTCCCTGCCGAAAGCGTTGCTACATAATAGTAGGTACCTGTAGGGAGTTCTCCTTTGTCAGACTGTCCGTGCCACTCATTGAGATAACCATCTCTATCATACACTTTAAGCCCGTATCGGTTAAATATTTTCAGGTTTTGCACTCCCAAATTAGACAAATCAAATTCATTATTAAAATCATCGTCCCCAGGCGATATCCCTTTTGGTATCCTGCAATAGGTGTTTTCAATATTTACAGATGCCGTTACACTGCAACCGTCAGGGTTTGTAACTTCTACTGTATAAATACCTGCCGGCATTTCTGATATTATTATTTGTGTACCTGCAGCATTATATCCTTCGGGACCTGTCCAGTTAAACAAATAACCGTCAAGCTCATCTGCATTTGTTACCCAAACACCATATTCAAAATCAATACAGCCATTATCCAGTATTACTTCAAAAGCGTCATTATTCTCGGTTACATTAAATGACTCTTCGGTTACACAGCCTTCATTACTCACTTCAACCCTGTACACTCCGGTTTCATATATTGCAATATCGGCAGCTGTTACTCCGTTTAGCAAAGCATCATCATAATACCATTGATAACTTGCTATAGCTTCATCAAAATTTGCAGCAATAACACTTAGGAGTCCTTCCTGACCTTCACACAATGTGGCATCGCCCTGTAATTCAAACTGAGGCAATGGCCTCACATTCACATTTACTGTAGCTAAGTTTGAAGCACAACCGTTAACTACAGCTCTTACTTCATAAATACCTGCTGCGGCAATACTTACGCTCTCAATAGCAGGGTTTTGTACCGAAGCCGTAAACCCGTTAGGCCCTGTCCACTCGTAAACTGCATTTGGCACATCGGTAGCTGTGAGCTGAATCATTTCTCCTTCACACACTCCATCTAAAGGTGCAACCTGAGGAGCTTCGGGAATATCCCTTAGTTCAAAAGTTATCACTGCCTCATCTGCTGCATTACACATACCGGTTACCATGTATTTAAATTCATAAACACCCTCCGGTAAGCCAGCTATATCAAGAGTACCATCTGCTAAGGCTCCGGTACCGTTCATATCAATCCATATCCCGTCTTCATCATGCGGGTTACTTAAATACGCTTCAAGATTTACAGCCTGTCCGTCATTACAATACAAAACAGCACTATCATCGCCTGCATTTAACCCGGAAGAAGGCACCACAACATATTCAAGAGTTTGATTCATACACGAAACCGGATTAGAGGTAGAAATCCTCACATAATAAGTTCCGGTATCATTACTCTCATTGAACGGGGTAAACTCAAGAGTACTTGAAGTACTTAAAATAGTATCGGGATCGTCTCCGTTATACCATTCATAATTAAGGAAAGAAAAAGGTGGCACCGAAAGTAGCCCATTTTGACCGTCACACAAACCTGAAGCCTCAATTTCAATTGGATCGGCTTCGTTAATATCAATTTGTGCGGTTCTAAAATTCCCACATTCATCGGTTACCCTCATAGTATATACTGCGGCTTCCAGTTCTGAAAAAACATTAGACTCCCCATTATCAACAGTAAAAGGTTCTCCGTCTTTCTGGATAATACTATACGCCAAAGGAGGTATTCCTTCAGCCATTACTGCTACTTCGGCAAGACCATCGTCACAAGGAAAGCTGTATATATCTAAAATTTTAGGCCCTCCCATAAAATAGAATTCATGTAAAACCTCAAAACACTTAAAGTTTGTTGAAATACCATTACTGTAGGTATAGAATGATTTTACTATCCTGAACTGCCCGCTAAAAGCAAGATTTATATTATTTGCATTGTTAATCAACACTAAAGAGTTATCTGCTACCGGAGGGACACCTTCATCATATAGCTCTCCGGTTTGAGGATGCCCCCAGTCTCCGGTTTGAGGATAATATTTTTGTAACCAAAACTGCTGTGTTGTCACACCATTGCTTGCGTTTTGAATATTAAGCTCAAAAGAACCACAGTTCTCGGTTAATGTATAACTATTTACTGTTTTATGATACCCTTCAACTGTTATATCCACACTTATAGTACCTTCACAGGTATTCATAAACGTAAATACATACTCTCCTTCGGGTAAGGAATTCATATAAAAATTACCGTTTGAGCTTAAATTAAAAGTAACATCATAAGGAGTAGCCTGAGTAAATGCTGAAGGAGCCGACTCAATAACTACCATTGTTAAATCAGTACCCACTCCCTCTACTTTTACAGAGCCATAGCCTTCATCACAACCAGGTCTTTGTTCTACACTAACATTAAATGAAGAAGGACTCGCCAAAACTTCTTTTGTATACGTAAAACCACAAGAATCAGTCACTTCAAAAACATACACCCCAAACTGTACATCGGTCATTAATACCTTTCCTTCGTCCGTTATATAAGTTTCAAGGTCCTCCGGCAGAGTTTCCGGGTACCCTACAGGAGCGCTTAGAAGCGTTGCTTCTGTAATTAATCTTGTAGGCACCTCAAGTTCTATAGAAACACCTTCACACCCTACACTTTGAGTCACTACAGACACGTCCAGCTCCGGGATTTCCAGCTCAAAATCTATAATAGCCACATGTCCGCAACCATCGGTTACCGCTACACTATACTCCCCTACAGGCACAGGATTGGACTCAGAACCATATTCAATATCTTCTACGGTATTAAAATTGGGATGAAGCGTACTAAAATCTGAAGGAATAAACCCATCGGGCGCCGAAAGAAACTCAATACTGAAAGGCTCCATGTAATTTGCAAACTGAAAACCAAAAGTAAACCCGTCACAACCAAATACCTCCTGTATCCCAATACCTGTAAAGGCCGGTGTTATAACAATATCGTTAAGAGTATATACATTTCCACAGGCATCAACTGCAGTTATATCATAACTATACTCCTGCCCGTTATAAAATGGAATATTTACTTCAGAAGAACCCTCAATTTCAGGAGTCACTATAACAGGAGTACCTCCGCCGGGAGGATACAACGTATAGGTAAATGAAATGGGAGATGCTAAAGCATAGCCTGCAGGAGGACCAAACACATGTGAAATTGTTATAGTATTACAATCCGGTAAAGGATCCGGACTAAAATTTGTTTGTTCACCTATAATCAATCCCGGAGGTAGTTGCACTAACTGTACCGATACGACAACTGCATCACCACAAATATCATGTACTCTTACCTGATATAAACCTGCGGGTAAATTATTAAACACGTTAGATACCTGTAACGGCCTTGTTACCGGACCCGCAAAAATTTCATAAGATACCGCCGTACCCGAAGTTACATTTACCGTAATACGACCATCGTTACCACATATTGCATCAGCTAATTCAAAAAGATAAGTAAGTTCAACAGTTTCATCATCAATAGTAACGTTTTGTGTTTGTGTATTTGATTGCCCCGATAAGGATTGCGTAGCGACAACCATATAATCGCCGGCCTGAAGATTATTGTATGTGGAGGAAGTAGTAATCCCTACGGGAGTTGCAGTATCGGGTAAAAGGTATATGGTATAATCTATATTTGCCGACGGGTTTACCCCTGATACCGAAAATCCCAAAACACCATTACCCAAACAGGTTTGAGCAGTTGGGGTAACCGTTAAAGTAAAATCAGGTAACTGTGCAAAAGTTGCCATACTAAACAATAGGAGCGAAAACATAAAAAGTAATCGCTTTACAGTAAGGCTTATGTTCATTATATAGCGGTTTTGTTGGTTGTTCCAAGCAAGCACATACCATTAAGCGTTCACGTAGTGTTTATACTACAATAAATATTTAAAAGCAGTGTAAGCTCTTATTGTATAAGATGCTGTTCACCATACAAATAGTTGTAACCTTTATCGCTATTAATTGTTAAAAAACAACATTGGTTAAACCCGCAATAAATAAAATAAAAAAAGGAAAGGGTAATAGATCTAATCAGTTCACTGAACCTTTATAAAAAAGATAATCTGTAATTCGTAAAAGCAGATTTATGCACTAAATACAAGATAAATTATTACATAACACCGCCTGTTTACAGAAAACAGGTATGAACTGACAAATCTTTTTCAAGCTATTTTGTTGGTTTTCAAGAATAAATATAGAACATTAGCATTTAATTTCTTAATTAAACGTTAAATTTAACAAAATAGCCTGACTCAAAATTTATTGATTTTTGGTAACAATAGCAGTAATCTTCTTTATTTCCTGCTCTTTTTCCTTTGGATAAATAAGTAATATATCATCACGATCTACCACAATATAATTATCCAGTCCGTCAATAACTACAGTTTTGTCAGAATCAGTACGAATAATATTATTTGTAGCATTTTCAAGAAAAACCCTGGCATTAACAACAGCATTGTTATTTTCATCCTTACCCAGTTTTTCATGCAGTGATCCCCAGGTACCAAGGTCATTCCAGTCAAACGAAGCAGGAAGAACATATACATTTTCTGCATTCTCCATTAAGGCATAGTCAATAGATATATTATCAGCCTTAACATAGTTTCCCTCAATAAACTCTTTTTCTTCAGGGTTATTATAATGTTCGTAACCGGCATCAAACAGCTCGTACATTTTAGGCTGAAATTTTACAAAAGCATTTAATACCGACTCTACCGTCCATATAAAAATACCCGCATTCCATAAAAAGTTACCGCTGTTTAAAAATTCTTTTGCAGTTTTATAATCAGGCTTCTCCCTAAACTGAGATACCTTTTTAATCAAATTGGTATCCTGTTTATTGTACTCAATATAACCGTAACCTGTATTAGGGAAAGTTGGTTGTATGCCCAGCGTCATTAAAACTTCCTGTTTTAAAGCGCAGTCAAAAGCCTTTTGAACATTATCCAGAAAAGCGTCTTCATCTTCAATCCAGTGATCGCTTGGTGCTACTACCATAACAGCATTAGGATTAAGTTTCTTAATCTTTAAAGTAGCATATAAAATACACGGTGCCGTGTTTCTCATAGCCGGTTCCAGCACCATTTGCTCCGGAGACAAATCAGGAAGCTGCTCCAGTACCAAATCGTTATATATATCGTTTGTTAAAACAAGTATGTTTTCTTTAGGGATTAATTTAGATAGCCTTGAAAAAGTTTTTTGAATAAGTGTTTCACCAGTACCCAACATGTCATGAAACTGTTTAGGGAACTGAACCGTACTTACCGGCCAAAAACGAGAACCTACTCCTCCAGCCATTAAAACAGCATAATAATTTTCGTTCATTATATGGTAATCGTTTTTTGTATTAGTGTAAAGTTTTTAATTTAATAGTCAATTTCAAAATGCTTTAATCTCTATTTAACAATTAATGTGGCAGGAGTTCAACCTCGGCATTCGGATTAAATAAATAAATCTTACCGGTGCTAACCTCCAGACACTCATACCGTTTAACCCTTTGCGCACCTTTACGGAATATCTTACCGTTGTAGATACGGAAGTGACTGCCATACGGAATTTCAAAAATATAATTTTTATCTGATACTTCATCAAATTGCTTAAGGGCAATTGACAGTGTAGCATCAGTATCGCTACTGGCTTTTGGATTCCTGAAATGCCTTGCCAGTAAGGGCAGCAACTGAGACGGAAAAATCTCGGGGCGTATAAAAGGAACCATCAGTTTTTGAAAAGTAGACTTCCATTCCACCCCGTGAGGTTTGATATTTCGTCCGTATTTTTCAAATGCCACTAAATGGGCTATTTCGTGTATCAGTGTCATTAAGAACCTGTATTTATTAAGGCTCCCGTTAACTGTGATTTGATGATGACCGTTTGTATCCCTGCGATAGTCACCGTGACGTGTAACCCTATCGTTTACTATTTTAAGATGAACACCATATTCCCTAATCAGCTCAAAAACGCTGTCTACGGCGTGCTCAGGCAAATAAGGCTCAATTACATGCTTCACTTAAAAATTCTTTCATTATGGTGTGCTTGAAGAAACCTCAAGCACTTTCCCGTTATAGTATTTATTACCTGTTAAGGCAAAATCATAAATATAGTTAGCCATCTCGTCAGCCGAAAGCGGCGCCTCATACCCCGGGAATGCTTCCTGAAGCATTTCGGTATTTACTGCGCCAAGAGCAAGCACATTAAAAGCTATTCCCTGCTCTTTATACTCCTCTGCCAAAAGCTCTGATAAAGTTATTACAGCACCTTTGCTCGAACTGTAAGCAGCAAGTCCTGCAAACTTAACAGTACCTTTCACTCCGCCAATACTACTTATAGTAACCACATGAGCGCCTTTTTGCATAAAAGGAAGCACTACCCTGTTTAAGACAGCTACTCCAAACACATTTACTTTATAAACATATTCAAACTCCTGAGCCGTAATTTGCCCAAACGGCTTATTGATAAGTGCACCGGCATTGTGTATTAAAACATCTACACTATGCCAAGTATTGGCTATAAAATCATGCACTTTTTGCAGATTATCTTCTTCAGAAATATCAACTGCAAGACAGGAAATATTCTGATTTTCTATAAATGCCTGCGGAACTTTTCTGGAAATTGCCAATACCTTATGACCCGCATTTGCAAATTGCAATGCCAGCTCATAGCCTATCCCCCTACTCGTTCCTGTTATTATTATATTTTTCATTTAGTCCTTTAAAACAATTTCTCTGGTATCTGCATTAATCAGTTTCTCTGTAACAGGAATCATCTGCTGAATAAAATCAGTCATGTGAGCCGTATCCATTTCATCAAATTCATCACCAGGCTGATGGTAATAATGGAAGCTTTCCATATCAGTAGTACTGAACGTGTGTGCAGGAATATTAAATTCAGAATAGAAGGGATAGTTATCTGAAGCCCTGAAAAGCTGATACTTTATTGCAAAATCATAATACCCTATAAAAGTTTTACCTGTGTACTCGTTTATTTTATTAGCCAGATTAGATTTTCCATACCCTGTCATAAAGGCAACCATATCTTTACCGGCAGGCATTGGTACGCCTATCATCTCATAATTAAGCATAAGATAAACATCCATGTTAGCCTGCTTTAATTTTGCCGAAAGATGTTTAGAGCCTAATAAGCCTTTCTCCTCTGCCGAGAAAAAACAAAATAAAATACTGCGTTTATTGGTTTTCTCTTTAGCATAGTAGTTTACCAGTTCAGTTACCGCAGTAGTTCCCGATGCGTTATCATCGGCACCATTATAAATACTATCTCCGGCTACTGCCATCCCTATACCCACATGATCATAATGAGCACCAATTACCACAACTTCATTTTTAAGCTTAGCGTCATTCCCTTCAAGATACCCTACTATATTGTAAGCCGGCTTAGGAAAATTAGACAATGTATCCCTGTATGTAGCAAAGTAAGGTTTAATACTGTTTTTAGCAAAAACATCTTCAAGATACAATGCAGCTTTTTCAAGCCCTTCACTACCGCTGTCACGCCCCTCAAGCTCATCTGATGTTAAAAATTTAAGTGTATTTATTACACTTTCCTCATTAACCTTATAATCTTCAGGATTGCTTTTTTTAACAGCACACGATGTTAGCAGCGCGATTAACGATACGCTTAAAAAAACGACTTTTTTCATTATCTTTTGTTTTGTTTTGCTAAAATACTAAAAAACAATTGCTATACCTAAAGGGATTTATAGCTGACTATGTTGCCAAAAAAAATCCGCCCTGATAACCAGAACGGATTTTATATAATACAACACCCCTTAGTTTATGCAAGCATAGTTACAGGGTTCTCAATATATTGTTTAAGTGTTTGCAGGAATTGAGCACCTGTAGCACCATCAATAGTACGATGATCACAAGTAAGCGTTACTGTCATAGTATTACCTACTACAATTTGACCGTCTTTAACAACCGGTTTCTGTACAATAGCACCTACAGAAAGGATTGCCGAGTTAGGCTGGTTGATGATAGAAGTAAACTCCTGTATACCAAACATACCTAAGTTAGAAACGGTAAACGTACTACCATCCATCTCTGCCGGAGTAAGTTTTTTATTTCTTGCTTTACCCGCAAGATCTTTCACGTTACTACCTATTTGAGAAAGACTCATTAAGTCAGTAAACGGAAGTACAGGAACCACAAGTCCGTCTTCTACAGCTACAGCAACACCAATACTAATATGTTTGTTGTATACAGTAACATCATCTTTCCACTGTGTATTTACCTGTGGATGCTTGCGAAGTGCCATTGCACTTGCTTTAATTACCATATCGTTAAACGACACTTTAGTATCCGGCACAGCATTAATCAGAGCACGGCTTGCGATAGCATTATCCATATCAAGCTCAACAGTTAAGCTGTATTCCGGTGCAGTGAATTTAGACTCTGCAAGACGACGCGCAATAGTTTTACGCATCTGGTTATTTTTAACTTCCTCTCTGCTTACCTCACCTGCAGGAACAAATGGTTTTGCAGCAGGTGCAGCAGCTGTTTGAGTAGCAGCAGCCTGAGTAGCCGGTGCAGACTGCGCAGCAGCAGGAGTAAAGTTCTCAACGTCTTTCTTAACAATTCTTCCGTTTTCACCTGTACCTTTTACCTGACCAAGGTTAATACCTTTTTCTTCAGCAATTTTACGGGCCAACGGAGAAGCAAAAATTCTACCACCATCATTACTTACAGCAGCAGCCTCAGCTTTAGGAGCTTCAGCAGTTTCTGTTTTAGACTCAGCTGGTTTTTCTTCTTCTTCTTTTGCTTCAGTGGTACCACCTGCCTGAAAGTTATCGGCAATACCGCTAACATCAGTACCTGCAGGACCTATTATAGCAAGAACGCTGTCTACCGGAGCAGACTGGCCTTCCTGAATTCCAACATATAAAAGTGTACCTTCATTGAAAGATTCAAACTCCATTGTAGCTTTATCGGTTTCAATTTCAGCAAGAATATCTCCTTCCTCTACTTTATCACCCACTTTTTTAAGCCATGTAGCAACAGTACCTTCGGTCATGGTATCACTAAGACGAGGCATAGTAACCACCTTAACATCTTTAGGTAATTCTGTAGCAGGAGCTTTTTTCTCTTCCGCTTTTGGTGCAGCTTCTTCTTTTTTCTCCTCTGCAGCTGGCGCAGCAGGAGCACTTCCACCGCTTAGAAGGCCTGAAATATCTTCGCCTTCTTTACCGATGATTGCAAGAAGTGAATCAACCGGAGCCGACTCCCCTTCCTGTATTCCTATATGAAGTAATGTACCGGCATGAAACGACTCAAATTCCATAGTCGCTTTATCTGTTTCGATCTCTGCCAGTATATCTCCTTCTTCTACTTTATCTCCAACTTTTTTTAGCCACGTAGCCACAACCCCTTCGGTCATGGTATCACTTAATCGTGGCATTGTAATAATTTCTGCCATTTTTATTGTAATTTATGTGGTAAAAAAGGATAGTTTTCCTGTTCGTAAACAACGTCATACATAACGCTTAGATCCGGGTACGGAGAATCTTCTGCAAATTTCTCGCACTCAGCAACAAGATCTTTCACTCTCTGGTCGATAGTTTCAATCTCTTCTTCTGTAGCGTAGTTGTTTTCTTTGATAATATCAAGAACCTGAGTGATAGGGTCAATTTTTTTGTACTCTTCTACCTCTTCTTTAGTTCTGTAGTGTTGAGCATCACTCATTGAGTGACCTCTGTAACGATACGTTTTCATTTCAAGGAAAGTTGGCCCTTCTCCTCTTCTTGCTCTCTCCATAGCTTCGTGCATAGCCTCAGCCACTTTCACAGGATTCATTCCGTCTACCGGCCAACATGGCATTTCATAGCCAAGACCAAGTTTCCAGATATCTGTATGGTTAGCAGTCCTCTCTACAGAAGTACCCATTGCATAACCGTTGTTCTCTACAATAAAGACTACAGGAAGTTTCCATAGCATTGCCATGTTGAAAGCTTCGTGAAGTGACCCCTGACGTGCAGCACCATCACCAAAGTAGGTAAGTGTTACACCGCCTGTTTCAAAATATTTATCGGCAAAAGCGATACCTGCTCCAACAGGAATTTGAGCTCCTACAATACCATGACCTCCATAAAACCCATGCTCCTTAGAGAAGATGTGCATAGATCCTCCAAGACCTTTTGATGTACCCGTACCTTTACCTAAAAGCTCTGCCATTACTCTTCTTGGGTCTACACCCATACCTATTGGCTGAACGTGGTTACGGTAAGCAGTAATCATTTTATCCTTTGAAAGGTCCATTGCATGAAGGGCTCCGGCAAGTACTGCCTCCTGGCCATTATATAAGTGAAGGAAACCTCTAACTTTCTGCTGAATGTATAAAGCAGCAAGTTTGTCTTCAAACTTTCTCCAAAACTGCATGTCTTCATACCATTTCAGATAAACTTCTTTTGTAATTTCTTTCATTTCCTAATAGATGTTGCTAAATGTGTTCTTTAAAAAATTTGATTGTGACGCAAAAAGTTTCCTCACACAAATTTGCGAATTGCAAAAATAACACATCCCGTTAATAACTAAAAAAATAAATCAAAGTATTTTAGGCTTTTTTTTGCACTACAAAATAAAAAAGGGATTTGCAATAAATCCCTTTTTTATTTACTGTTATGTTTAACTACTAATATTCGTCGTAGTCGTCTCCAAAATTAAATGACAGTGAGAAACGAAGTGTATTTTCAAGCGGGTTTCTCACCTGCGAAGCAGAGAATAAATAAGAAACATCTACTTTAACTACATTATACCTGAAACCTGCACCAAGTGATAAAAACTTACGTGCACCTTTCATTTCGCTTTCGTTAAAATAACCTACTCTAAACATAAAGGCATCCTGGTAGCTATATTCAGCACCTATAGAATAAGTAACTTCTTTAAGTTCTTCACTAAAACCATCGGGTGCATCTCCAAACGACTTAAATATACCTGAAACCCATCCTGTGTTTCTGTAATCCTGAAGATCTGAAGCATACTGAGCATTAGCTGTCGCTTGCTCATCCTGAGTAATTTCTCCGTCACCGTTAGAGTCTATCGGCTCAACAACAGCCGGAGGTGTAGGAACCAAAAGCTTGGTCAACTCTACATTTACTCCAATTTTATTATACTCGTCGAAAATAAAGTCAAATCCACCACCTAATCTTAAGTTAGCCGGAAGGAAGTTTGCATTCTCTTCGCTATCATCATTATTATAATTGATTTTAGGCCCCATATTCTGGAAGTTAAAACCAGCTCTCCATCTACCGTCAAAATCAGAATAAGGAATCTCTTCAGACTGGTAGTAACCCGCTACATCAAAAGCAAATGTTGTTGCTGCACTGGCATCTCCACCTCCTGCTGTTTCAGGAATCCTTAAATTAGAACTGATAAAACGACCTGCAACCGCCATAGAGAAACGCTCACTAAGTTTTAGCGAATAGGATAAATCTAAAGCAAGTTCGTTAGGACTTCTTACCACAGGCACATCATCAGGATTTTGCCTAAGCTCAATATCTCCTAAACCAAAATAACGAAGACTGGCACCAAAAGCACTCCTATCGTTAAATCTGTTATAAAATGTTAGCTGAGCTAATGAAATATCGTTTGCAATATCAGTAAGGTAAGGAGTATAACTCGCAGACCCTCCATACTCTTTAAGCGCAAAAGCATATTTTGCCGGGTTCCACTGCTGCGAATAAACATCTGCAGAAGTAGCAACCCCCTGGTCTGCCATACCCGCTGCTCTGGCATCTGCAGCTATCAGTAAAAAAGGAACACCTGTAGTAATTACTCTCTCTGTTTGTGTTTGAGCCTTTGCCATTTGCACTCCTAAAAGAGCAAGAGCAAATAAAACTATTTTCTTCATTTTTTATTTTGAAAATTTTAAGGTAACAAATATAGTATTTTCTTATAGCAATACAAGTTTCTCATACTTTTCGGCTTTCTTATTTGTTGAAGCCGAGCGCACAGTGAGCTTATAAACATAAACTCCCTTACCAATACGATCACCAAAATCATCGCGTCCATCCCATTTTATATCCCTGCAAAGGAAACCTTCGGTAGTAACCGACTGGTTAATGGTTTTAACCACCTTTCCGCTAACGGTAAAAATCTGAACCTGAACATCAAGCGGCTCATATGGCCTGTTATGGGTAAACCAAAACTCTGTATAACTCACAAATGGATTAGGATAATTAAGCACCTTTTCCAATCGTAACTCTTCGTCGCCCACCACCACAAACTGTAACTCTGCCGTAACCGGATTATTGTACACATCCCAGGCTTTAAAAGTTAAAGTATGAAGTCCGGGCTCTAAACCACTAAACGGATATCTTAAGCTACCATTAGTATAACTATCAACATTCGTTTCATAATAATCATTTAATATAAACGGATTTGTTTCATCCCCGTCCAGTATAGCTATTATATCATGACCAATACCACTCGCTGTGTTTATACCGTGCTCATCTTCCAGAAAAGCAAGAAATATTGGCGAATCGTTAGTAATCCCGCCAGATATAAATGACTCATCATTCATATACAACCTAACAGTAGGACCTGTAATATCTTCCTCCGCAGTTTCATTTATACCTCCTACCTGTATAGAATTATCATACCCGGTTTGATCTTCCAGCACATTACCCCTTTTAGAATAAAAACTCACCCTACCATTACCAACAGGTATACGTATATCACGAGGAACAACAAAATTAAATTCAAACTGACCTCCCGTTACCGAAGCATTACCTCTAAAGATTGCTTCACCAAGAGTATTGAAATCGTATTTTAAACTCTCATTAGTAGGCTCATCATTAGCCAGTGTTTGCCTTAATATCTCCTTATCAAATACCGTAACTCCAAGCTCTCCGTTATAAGTATTCATTGAATTACCCGCCTCGTCGGTCACACGCCCTGTCATTTTCACAAAAGAAAGTGCCTCTAAAACTTCTACCGACTGATCAACCGGAACATCATTCACAGCTGTTAACACAACTTTAGGCTTAGGAATTGCCAACATAAGAGCCGGGTCACCTATAAAAGAGATAACCCTTAAATTTTTATTACCCAACTGAACTTTTGTTCGCCTCATAGCCTCAGCCATAGAAGGATAATCACCCCCATCAAATGCAAATAATTTTTCAGGCAGCAATCCATTAAAATTAAAAGCCACACTTACAAATATAGAACGGGTTGTAGTAATAAGACCTATAGCCCCACCCGCACTGTTCCAGTACAAATACTCACCACATGTAGGCCTGTAAGGATTATCAAAACGTGTAAGCTCACAGGTAACAGTAACAAACAAAGGGTACTTGTATTGATTGTTTAAATTTTGTGCATCTGATTTTTCAAAAATCCTTTCAGCAGCCATACCGTCTTCACCACCATGCCCCAAATAATTAACTACAAGAGCACCATTATTAACCGCCCTTATTATTTGCTCCTTAGCCTGCGGATACCTAAAACCTCCTGATGAAGACTCCTGAACATAGGCATCGGTATATATTTTCCTTACATTGATAAAAGGCTTTTGCTCTATAATATCTGTATAAGCCCCCTCCATTATAGGAACAAAGTTATCTCCACCATCATCTAAATCGTCTGATAAAAGAACATACTCATTTCTCCACCTACCATAAGACTCCTCATTAAGATACTGCTCTACCTTATCTACCATTTCCCTTGCCTGAGACATACTACTCACCGCCATACGCCCTACAGCAATATCAGCACCTACAGGGTCATTAAAAAGCACAGCTCCTTCCTCCGGATCCATTAGAGCAAAAAAGTCATCTGAAACAAATGTATTAGTAGAATTATAATTAGGTATTGAGCCAGAAGGATCATAACCGTGGAGCGTAGGCACTATATTAGTATTATTAGGAATACGGTTTTTAAAATCAAACGACGCATCCCCAAATAAACAAACATATTTTATTTTATTAGCATCACTTGATGCGTTATAATAAATATATTTCACCAGGTTTCTTATCGCAGCCACATCCTGCTTACCGGAAGAGAATTCCTGATAAATATTTTCAAGATTAACAACCTTTACATTAAGACCATTTCGCAACCTATGGATATTAGCCAACCTTTCAGCTTCAGAATTCAATGATGCCGGAGTAACGATAAGATAATCGATATCTTCAAACTGCCCCTGACTATTATTAAACACAGTACCTTTTATATTTTGATTAGCCACCCTGGCCTGACTCTCCCTTAACGGAGTATAAAAGTTTGAAGACACCACAGTAACATACTGCCTTACCTCTCCCGACTCTGCCTTGAATGAAAACTGACTTTGTCCTCCTTCATTCACATATTTCTTTACATTATATATATCGGTAATATCCCAAACCTCACTTATTCCGGAAGCGTTAGACATTTGATACTCTAAAACCCCGGTATTACCCGAAGCCGCATTATACCTAAACCTAAACTGAGAACCGTTACCTTTTAAAAAACGTTTCGCTTTTAAAATAATATAATCCAACCAGGCATTAGACCCCGGCACCCCTCCGTTACTATATGAAAGATTAACAGTTATTGTACCACCCGCCGGTGTGAATGTAGCCGTGTAACCATTATTTCCACCGGTACCGTCTTCAGCCGAATCATGCTCCTGAACAGCGACAAAAGAAATCGTTCCCAAACTTTGAGCATTAGCCATAACCGTCATAGAAGTTGGCACCACTGAATAGGCTGCTGCATTAACCGTTACCGAAACCGGCGTACTCAAATCAATATCAGGAACAGAAAATTCAAAATCCTGACTATTATTTACATTAAATTGTTCGCCGTGCCATTTCCTTCCTATTCTACCTATATTAACTAAATCTTCTTCGTGATAATAATAATCGTCAAAAGAAGTAACAGTTGCAGTAACAGGATCTGTTGGCTGAACTTGAGTAGTTATACGCTTACCCTCCCCACCCTGTGAAGTAACATAGTAATACGACCTGTTTGCAAACAGGTTGGAATGAGTCTGACTCTCGACATTCCAGTTATCAACACCTTCAGCATAGAAAAGTATATAATCAGAATCGCCAAAGTTACCATCTTCCTCCCCTATAAAAGCAATAGCATTTTCAGCAAGATCATCAGGATAAGGAATATTGTTTTTTAACGGAAGCATGCGCCCGCCGTTACCATATATTTTAATTCGCCTTGGATCAACATTCACATTAACACCAAGCTGCTGTAAAAAACTTTTGGATATCCTGTAAACTCCAGATCGCTCCACATAAAACCTGTGCCACTCCCCGGAAGCCAAAACCGAATTAGTTACAACCTGAGTATCTTTAGGATTAAACCTACGCGCTGCTGTAGCAAAAGAGTAAGAAAAAGATTTTACTCTTTTATACCCTGAACCATCCTTTATAATAGGAGACAAGTACAAATTAGCATACCAGTCATTACGGGCATGAGACGATATAATATTAGGCTTTAATGATGTAGGTATTTTTTGCAAATCAAGAATACCCAGTTTTTCTAAAGCAACACCCTCATATATTACATTAGTAATTTGCAATGAAGAAGCATCAACATAACCACTAACTGGAATATTAAGTCTAAAAAACAACTCCTTAGTCAAATACCTGTAATCCATATTAACATAGTCAAACTGCGGAATTGATACAACTACCCTGTCGGTAACCGTATACTTTTCCCCGTCTTTCCAGTTAATACTAACAGTATTTTGCTGACCAAAGGAAAGTAAAGAAAATAGTAATATAATAAGGAGTAAATTCTTTTTCATCAATTGTGACAACGCAAATAGTAAAAATATATTACGATACAGAAAAACTTTTTTTTCTGTCAAACGATTGCAATATTACTTCAAATAGTGCGTTATTTAAAAACACTATTAACATAATTTTGGAATTTTATTAAAAATTTTAAAAACGTGTTGCGGTTTAATGGTTAATTATTATATTGCGCCACGAAATTAATTACCTGCAGAAAGTATGAAAATTAACAAGATTACAGCTTTTAAACTGCTATTAGCAGTTACGGTAGCAGTTGGTTACACCAGTTGTAGCAAAAAAGGCAGTGGTAACACTTCCTCTGCAACCGGATGGAAAATCAATGACAAGAAGGGCGGTTTCCAGCACAACTCTAACTACAAACAACAGGAGCCAGCTCCGGGACTTGTAGAAGTAGAAGGTGGAACTTTTACCATGGGTAGAGTTCAGGATGACGTAATGCACGATTGGAATAACACTCCAAACCAACAGCACGTTCAATCTTTCTACATGGATGAAACCGAGGTTACCAATGTTATGTACATGGAATACCTTGACTGGTTAAAAAGAGTATACCCTCCAACAGAAGAGAATTACAGAAACATTTATGTAGGCGCACTTCCTGATACATTAGTATGGAGAAGCGCTCTTGGTTACAACGAAACAATGACCAATAACTACCTGAGACACCCTGCTTATGCAAATTATCCGGTAGTAGGAGTTAACTGGATTCAGGCAGTTGAGTTTTGTGACTGGAGAACAAACCGTGTAAATGAATCTATATTAGAGAAAGAAGGCTACCTTAAAAGAGATGCCAAAATTCTTGATGTAACAGCCGAAAACAACTTTGATACAGAAACTTACCTTGAAAGCCCTACAAAAGCTTACGGAGGTAACGAAGAAGTTGTTCTTAGAGGTCGTAACAACAAATTAGCAGGTGACGACGAAGCTACAAACGTTTATGCTCAAAGAACTTCAGGATTAATTTCACCTGAATACAGACTACCAACAGAGGCTGAGTGGGAATATGCTGCTGTAGCTCTTGTAGGTAACCGTGAGTACAACATTTACCGTGGTAGTAAAAAATACCCATGGAAAGGTCAATACACACGTTCTGGTAAAAGACAAAAAAGAGGTGATCAGTTAGCTAACTTCAAACAAGGTAAAGGTGACTACGGAGGAATTGCAGGATGGTCTGATGATAATGCAGATATTACTGCTCCTGTAAAAACTTATCCACCAAACGACTTTGGTCTTTATGACATGGCTGGTAACGTAGCCGAGTGGGTTGCTGACGTTTACCGTCCTATAATAGACGATGAAGCTAGTGACTTTAACTACTACAGGGGTAACGTTTACATGAAAAACCAAATTGGTGAAGACGGTAGAGCTGAGATTGTAACTTCTGAAACTATCGAATATGATACTTTAAGTAACGGTAGAATTCAGTACAGAAACCTTCCTGGTCAAATCGCGAGAACTCCAATTACGGAAGAAGATGTATACCTAAGACAAAACTACACTAGAAGTGATAACCGTAACTTTAGAGATGGTGACAGACAGTCTACCCGTTTCTATGACTACGGAGGTTCTTCTGAAGAAGGTGTTAACACTACAGGTCAAATGTACGACTCACCTCAACACACAGTTGAAACTGACAGTTTAGGTAACATGGTAAGGTCATGGGATAAATCTAACAAGAGAACTACACTTATTAACGATAACGTAAGAGTTTACAAAGGTGGTTCATGGAGAGACAGAGCTTACTGGTTAGACCCTGCTCAAAGAAGATACTACCCACAGGATATGGCTACAGACTTCATCGGATTCAGATGTGCAATGTCTAAAGTTGGTCCTAAGTCTACTAAAAAATCTGCTAGACACCGCGGTTAATCAAAGACTAAAATCTTTATATATAAAAAAATAAAGCCCTATCTTAGGGCTTTATTTTTTTATATACATATGACAACTACCGAAGAACTACACAAGTACTTCCTATCATGCGGAACTGTTACTACAGACACCCGAAAAATAGAATCAGGATCTCTTTTCATTGCCCTAAAAGGCGAAAGATTTGACGCCAATACTTTTGCTGAAGAAGCCTTAAAAAAAGGAGCTGCATACGCCGTAGTTGATAATCCGGAATACAAAACAAACGATAAAATACTGCTTGTAGAAAACGGGCTTACCGCCCTACAACAACTGGCAAAATACCACAGGCATTACTTGGGCCTGCCCATTATTGCATTAACCGGTAGTAATGGAAAAACCACAACTAAAGAGCTTATAAATGCTGTACTTTCCAAAAAGTACAATACTACAGCCACCATAGGCAACCTCAACAACCATATAGGCGTACCCCTTACCCTACTTTCATTCACAAAAGATACCGAAATAGGTATTGTAGAAATGGGCGCCAATCACAAAAAAGAGATAGAACAACTCTGCGAAATAGCCGAACCTAACTTTGGCTATATAACCAATTTCGGCAAGGCACACCTGGAAGGTTTTGGCGGCGTACAGGGCGTAATAGAAGGTAAAAGCGAATTATACACTTATCTTAAAACCCATACAAAAACTGCTTTTGTAAATCTGGACGACCCTATTCAGAATAAAAGAACAGAAGACATGTCACGCATTACTTTTGCAGTTGATGAGTACAACTGTGACATACGCATAGACCAAATTGAAGCCAACCCAATGGTTACCATTAAATATAACGGACTGGAAATACACTCTAATCTTATAGGAATTTATAATGCTAACAATATAAATGCCGCTATAACTATTGGAACAAACTTTAAAATAAGTGACCAAAAAATAAAGGAAGCAATTGAAAATTACACTCCTAACAATAACAGGTCTCAACTTATAGAAAAAAACGGAAACCATATTATAATGGATGCCTATAATGCAAACCCAAGCAGTATGGAGGCAGCATTAAACAACCTTATACAACTTGAAGGCAAATCTAAAATAGCAATACTGGGAGATATGTTTGAGCTGGGAGAAGAAAGCCTTGAAGAACACAAAAAACTGGTAGAGAAACTATCTCACACCCCTAGCATAACAACCCATTTTATAGGAAAAGATTTCTTTGCTAATAAAATTAGCAATGACCATTTAAACTTCTATGAAAGTTTTGATGACTTTAAATCATATATGGAAAAAGTCAAACCAATGGAAAAAACCATATTAATTAAGGGCTCACGAGGGATGGCTCTCGAAAGAACCCTTGATATCATATAAAACATAACGCTTTCATTTTGAAGGCGTTTTTTTATTTAAAACTTTTTTAGCCATAAATAAATGAATATTCATTTATTTATATACCTTTGTTCTCTCAAAACACTACCACATGAGAACAAGGGATACAGATAAAGAAAAACTGGTTTACGAAAAAGCCATAGAACAAATTGTGAAGGAAGGATTCAATACCTTCAGCATGAATAGACTGGCTAAGGCATGTAATATATCTGTAGCAACCCTCTATATATATTATAAAGACAAAGATGATCTTATAAAAAAAGTAGGAACCACAATTGCAGAAAAATTCTTCAGCATGGTTATTAATGATTTCAATCCAAACATGCCTTTTGAGGAAGGTATGTGGATACAATGGAGAAACAGATCAGCTTTTGCTTTAGAGAACCCCATGGAGGTATCCTGCTTTGAGATTATGAAACATTCTCCCTATGCTGATGAAATACTTAAAACAGGGGAATTGACAGCTTTTAAAGAATATATGACAGCGTTTTTTGAGCATGCAATAGCGAATAAAGAGCTTAACCCTATATGCCTTGATGTTTTTTGGAGTATTGCTTACGGACCATTGTATACACTACTTGGTTTCCACAGGGAAGGGAAAAGCATAGGAGGCAGACCCTTCACCCTAACCGAAGATGTAATGAAACAAACTTTTGACCTAATGATAAAAGGTCTAAAACCCTGATAAAATGAAACAAACAAACCCTCAGATATTAGTATTTAAAACCGACATAACTGAACTATGCAGTAACTGTGAGGTAGCAAAAAAACTTAATACACACCCTTTAATCAATGAATGGTCCATCGATACAGAAGATAAGGATAACATTTTAAGAATAGTAACCACTAATATAGTACCACAGCAAATTATACAACTGGTTACAGAATCCGGACACTACTGCAGTGAACTATAAACAAATCATCAATATAAATCATCAATCAAAAAAATGGACGTCAAAAAAGGAATTGCAAAATTCTCATCACATCAAAAACTGGTTATAGCCATGCTAGGACTAACGCAGTTTACTGTCATACTCGATTTCATGGTCATCTCACCATTAGGGGACATCCTAATGAAAAACCTGGATATGACAACTGCAAACTTTGGCTTTGCCGTATCAGCATACGCTTTCAGTGCAGGAATATCAGGACTACTTGCAGCTGGCTTTGCCGACAAATTTGACCGTAAAAAACTTCTTATTTTCTTTTACACAGGATTCATATTAGGAACTTTTTGCTGCGCCATGGCTAACAGTTACTTAACACTTGTTGCCGCACGTATTGTTACAGGTCTCTTTGGCGGTGTTATCGGGTCGGTATCACTGGCCATAGTAACCGACTTATTTATATTAGAGCAACGTGGTCGTGTAATGGGCTTTATTCAAATGGCATTTGCCACAAGCCAGATACTGGGAATACCACTGGGACTTTATTTTGCCAATAATTGGGGATGGCATTCATCATTCCTAATGATTGTAGTACTGGCAATCGCAATACAGCACTTATCATTATAAAACTTGAACCCGTAAATAAACATCTTGAGATAAAATCAGATAAGAACCCATTTGTTCATTTACTACATACATTAAATAATAAACGATACCAAACAGGCTTTATGGCAATTGCCATACTATCGGTAGGAGGTTTTATGCTACAACCTTTTGGCACTGCATACCTGGTTAACAATATCAAAGTAAGGCACGAGGAACTACCTATAATATTCTTTTTCACAGGTCTTGCAGTATTATTCATCATGCCAGTGGTTGGTAAACTAAGTGACAGAATGAGTAAACTAAAATTATTCACCATAGGTTCACTTATATCAATAGTGATGATATTAATATATACTAACCTGCCCCCTATCCCGGTATGGCAAATTATAGTAATAAACATGATACTGTTTATGGGCATAATGAGCCGAATGGTGCCTGCAACTACATTGAATACCGCAGTACCCGAAACAAAGGATCGTGGTGCTTATATGGCAATAACCTCATCATTACAGCAAATTGCAGGTGGTATAGCTGCCGTGTGCGCCGGGTATATAGTACATCAGCAAACCAAAACGAGTCCACTTCTAAACTATGATGTATTAGGATATGTGATTAGTATAATAACACTACTATCAATACTGCTTATACTGAGAGTAGATATTTTAATAAACCCCAAAACAGAAATGCCTACACCTACTCCGGTAAAAGTATAAACATCAATCAAAAACGCAGTTAGAAAAGCCCCGCACAAACGGGGCTTTTTGATATAACAAACAAAACAAGATATTCCTTATCTTTATACTATGCATCCCGAATTTGAGAAATACCTAAAAGAAAACACCAACCTTACTCCAGATGATATACATCATATAAGTAGTAAAGCAGTCGGCAAAACATTACGTCGTAATGAACTACTGTTACAGTCAGGAAACGTATGCAAACAAAAAGTATTTATCGCTAAAGGACTATTACGCACCTATAGTATTGACGCAAATGGTAATGAGCACATATTGCAGTTTGCCCCGGAACATAGTTGGACTCTTGACGTAGAAAGCTATGATAAAGAAATACCTGCCGAAACAAACATGGGAGCCGTTGAACCTACCGAAGTATTGCTATGGCACAAAGACGACTTTAATAATCTACTAAGTGAAGTCCCTGAACTCAACAAATTATCGCAGCAAATTATATCCCGAAACATATACTACAGCAGGCAACGTATGCTAACCACACTTAGCGCTACACCCGAAGAGAAATACGACGATTTTATTCAGCGTTTCCCAAAACTACTAACAAGACTACCTTTACGAATGATAGCCTCATACCTTGGCATATCTATTAAAACACTAACAAGAATACGCCACAACCAGCTACAGCGCTAATGCTGATTATGGTCAAATGACCACGTTTTTCGGTTTGTTTTTAACGTGCTTTGTTACAAACAAAAACTTATTATCATGCGTGTATTTGTAACAGGAGCCTCAGGTTTTGTAGGCTCAGCAGTAGTAAACGATTTAATAGCCGCAGGCATAGAGGTACTTGGACTGGTACGATCTCAGGCTTCGGCAGAAAAACTAAAAGATTCAGGAGCCCAGATACTAATGGGTGATATCAATGACCCGGAAATTATCCGTAAAGGAGCCACTTCGTGCGATGCTGTAATCCACACGGCCTTTAATCACGATTTTTCCAGATACAAGGAGAGCTGTGAAGATGACAGGAAAGTCATTGAAATTTTTACCGATGCCCTTATAGGAACCCAAAAGCCACTGGTAATAACATCGGGCGTTGGTATACTACGTAGTGAAAAAGCTATTACCGAAGATGATACCCCTACCAGTTCGGCATCAGTACCAAGGGCAGCATCGGAAGAAGCTGCACTCGAAGCAAGATCAAAAGGCGTTAATGCTTATATAGTACGCCTGCCTATTGTACATGGTAAGGATGATCATGGTTTTATCCCTATTGTTATAGGGATGGATAAGGAAAACGGACAGTCGGGCTACATAGGTGACGGACTTAACAGATGGCCAGGAGTACACCGAGAAGATGCAGCCAGCTTATATCGACTGATTGTAGAGAAACAACCGGAACAAGTCGTTTTTCACCCTATAGCGGAAGAAGGTGTACCTTTTAAGGAAATTGCCCGTGTTATTAGCGAAAACACCGCATTCCCTTTAAAAAGCCTAACTGAAGCAGAAGCAGAAGCCCACTTTACCTGGTTCACACATTTTGCTGGCATGGATGCTTATGCCTCCAGCGAAAAAACCCAAAATATACTTGGCTGGAAACCTGAACAAATAGGTTTACTGGAAGATTTGAGTAAAAATTATTTTTAATAAAAGCCCTCACTTCAGGGCTTTTATTTTATTCGGCTATAAGCCTCATAACATATTCTAATGCGTCACCTTCCACCTCAACATCGGGTTTAACGCCTATTTTATCTAATCTTTGTCCGTCAAAAGAATAATAATCAGCTGTTGGCAAAAACATCCTGAATCCGTCAGACAATTCAAACATCTCTGCCGCTAACATTGCACCAGCTGTAGGCTTGCCTATAATTACCGCACGTTTCTTTTGTTTAAAACCATACACCAAAGGTTCACATGTGCTTCCTGTTCTACCATTGATTAATATGTAAAGCTTTCCGTCGTAAACCGGTTCCTTCGGAACAACTTTTAAACACAATCCTTCGGTAGTATGAATACCATGCATAAGCATATCATAATTGGATTCGGTAAAGTGCGGAAATGATTCATATTCTGCAACCGTAGGCAATTCATCATGGTTATTAAAATATTTCTGAGTAAGAAATACCCCGCCGTAAAAAGTATTATCTGCCACGTGTGTAGCAAACGACATACCCGCATCTACACTACCCCCCGGGTTGTTACGCAAATCCACTATAAGATTCTTATAATTGTTTTTAGCTATAACTTTAAAAACACTATCCATTTCGGCAGCACTACCATCAAAAGAGGTGATTTTGAGATAGCCTACACCAGCGCCTTTTTCTTCCAGAAATACCCTCTGCTTATAATTTTCAGATACTCCTGTTGCAACCTCAGTATCATGACTCTGTTCAGTCTCATCATCCCCAAAAGGTCTCATAAGCATATAGTGGGATATAGGTAATTTACCTGCATAATAGAAAAAGGCAAATACCATTTCGAGATCATCCTGAACCTTTGCAGAAACATCATTCATTTTCCTGTCAAACCTTTTCCATTCCTTAGTCTGCATTATATCCCTATTAAATATTTTATTGTAGGTTAGGCTAGCTGTTTCCTTATAAAGTGCATGATAATCTCTCAAAGGCAACAAATGGGTATTTCTTTCTCCTTTTATAGAACCTTTGTAGTTATTATTCATATCATTTAGTGTCGCCGAAAGTTTTCCCTGAAAAACGTATCCCTTAATATTATAATTACCTACCAGAGAAGTAAGCACTCCGGTAAACTTTAAAGAGTCAGAAACCGAAGAATAGGTTCCGTTTTCAATTCGTAATATACTCCCTCCTTTTAGTCCGTCATTAAATGATTTTGCAAGCATCGATTTTGCTCCGCCCAGAATATCCTTTAATGCATCTTTACGGGTATGTCCTTCAAAATTATTTTCACCAGTTACATTAAATTCCATAATAATTTGGGAAAGTCCTAAATCATTATGTTCCATTTCAAGATGCCATTTACCGGACAAATTATCCGTTTTTAGTTGTGCGCGGGAATTAGCAGTATTAAAAATTACAGCCAGGATAATTAACAGGTTTCTTTGTTTGAAGATATATCCTGCAACAGAAAGATTTTGATTTTTTTGGTGGTTTGTTCGCATGTTCTTTGATTTTAGCATTGTAGCAAAAATCAATAAAATCCTTTGTAACCCACAGAAAATGTTATGTTTGTCAAGAAAATGTGACGAATATCAAAGCACTTTTACCAGCACTTTTACTTTAGGAATATAATTTCTGGAGACAGGAACAAAATCAGTTATCCCATCAATAAACAATTTATAACCCTGAGCATTTCCTTTTACCTTTATAACCTTACCTGTATTAACTATGAATGACCTATGGCACCTAATAACAGTATTATTTTGAATTTGGGTTTCAAGGTTTTTTAGCGAAAGTCTTAATAGCCGATTTGTTACGACTCCTTCTTCAAGGCAATGAACCGTTACATAATTCCCATCTGATTCGGCATACAAAAAATCATCTTCTGTAAGAGTCAGTCCCTCCTGACCGGAATCAGGTATTATGTTTAGCAATTCTCCTGTTTGCTCAACTTTTTCAACAACTTCCTCAAATGTATTCCACGATTGAGTTAAATACAGGTAGCGAGCAAGTACATAAACCATACTTATGGGTACAGCTATTGCAAAAGTGTACAAACACATAAACAACAAATGACTGATACTAAATGAAACATGGTTAATAAAGTAAATATTATAAACATAATTGAAACCAGAACAAATAAGGAGTACAAAAAGCAGCTTGACCAGTTCTTTATTCAGATTCCAGTTGTATGATTTTTTAAGAAAAAAGAGATTAGCCCCACTATATACCACAAATGCAATAATAGGATAAGGAGCCAGTAAAAGGTACTTGTAGTTATTGGTAAAAGTATGAGCTCCAAAAGGCTGAAAAACTATAAGAAAAAGATAACCCATAACCGCAATAAAAAACGACGACAGAAATATTTCTCTCCTTGATTCGGATATTGGGTAACGCTGATTAATTATTTTAGCTATTCCTTTTTGCACTATAGTGTATTTTGCTATTTATGTAAAGTTAAAAGAATTAGCTTAAAACAAAAAAACCTTCAGTTTTCACTGAAGGTTTTTCTTTTTCTTGTGGGCGATGAGGGATTCGAAC